>NZ_LMLG01000011.1:0-1152 GCF_001421865.1 Frigoribacterium sp. Leaf44 | reverse complement strand
GTGAAGCCGACGAGAACACAGGTGAGCACCCACATAGCCAGGACGTCCGTCCCGATCGCCGCGTAGTCGACGCTCAAGAGGTGCAGAACGTTGAACCCCGCTACGACCACGACCACGCCCCACATCCATCTCCGCCCGCGGAGAGGCTGCCGTCGGAACAGGGCTCCAGCAAGGTCGGCCGACCTCGCGAAGATGACCAGAACGGCAGCACCGGCAGCCAGGGGCAGGACTGAACCGACGAGCATTGCGTTCGCGGCCGTCATGGACCATGTCGACGTCAACGACCGGGCGATCGCGACGGATGCAGCGAGGAACGCGAAGTAGACGCCTCCCGCCAGCACCGACGGCAAGAGACCGCCTCGAGCCCAGAACGCCTTCCAGCTCGAACGCGGATCAGCGACGATCATCAGCGAACCGATGCCTTCAACGCGAGGTGCAACCCGACGGTGATCACGCCTGGTCCCCCCGTTGGATGGCGCGATAGACGGTCGAGCGGGCGACGCCGAACAGCTCGGCGATCTCGCTGGTGGTGTGGGCGCCGGTGCGGTGGAGCTGCACGAGGTGCTTCTCCTGCGAGGCAGTCAGCTTGGGCTTCCGGCCGCGGAGCTTGCCGGCGGCCTTCGCGATCGCCATGCCCTCACGAGTACGGGCACGGATCAGGTCAGCCTCGAACTCGGCCACCATCCCGAGGACGTTGAACAGCAGCCGGCCCACTGGGTCGGCGGGGTCGTAGACCGCTCCCCCGAGGTTCAGGGCGACGCCCTTCTTCGTCAGTTCGTCGGCGATGTCGGTCGCGTCCCGGAGTGAGCGGGCGAGGCGGTCGAGCTTGGTGACGACCAGGACGTCGCCGGCACGGCACGCAGCTAGCGCTTCACGGAGGCCCGGCCGCGCTCGAGTCGTGCCCGATAAGCCGTGGTCAACATGCACGTGTTGATCGTCAACACCGAGCGCTGCGAGACCGTCACGCTGTGCTGCGAGATCCTGTCCCGAGGTCGAGACGCGGGCGTATCCGATGAGCATCCGACGACTGTAGCGTTCATACCCCCGTCACCGGGCATTTTTGCGGGACAGGCATACGCGAATACGCAGGCCAGGCGCCACTTGATCCCAGTCGGATAAAACGGGCCCAAGCAGGTGTCCGATGAACGACCG
>NZ_LMLG01000010.1:87920-123578 GCF_001421865.1 Frigoribacterium sp. Leaf44 | reverse complement strand
GCCAGGCGCCACTTGATCCCAGTCGGATAAAACGGGCCCAAGCAGGTGTCCGATGAACGACCGGCGACCGGGCGCCGGCGACACGGACGACCCGCGGCGCATCCGACCTGCGTAGGATCGCTCACCATGAAGCTCGCCGAAGCCCTTCTGCAACGGTCCGACGCCCAGCACCGGGTCGACCAGCTGCGTGATCGCGTCACCGCGAACGCCCGCTACCAGGAGGGCGAGGAGCCCATCGAGGACGCCGCCGAGCTGCTGCGCCAGGCGGTCGACACCCTCACCGCCCTCGAGTCGCTCGTCGTGCGCATCAACCTCACCAACGCGCGCACGACCCTCGCCGACGGCAGCACGATGACCGCCGCCCTGGCCCGCCGCGAGACCCTGCGCGCCACCCACGCCCTGCTCGCGAACGCCTCCGACGCGGCCCGCGGCGCCTCCGGCGGCTACCGCCAGCTGCGCAGCGAGCTGCGGATGTTCTCGGCCCTTCCGGTCGCCGAGCTGCGGGACCGTGCCGACGCCGTCGCCAAGGACCTCCGCGAGCTCGACGTCGAGATCCAGAAGACCAACTGGGAGGCCGAGCTGCAGAACTGACCTGCGCGGTGAGTCGGTAGACGTCACCGGGGCGAGCACGAACCGAGACCGGCGGTCATCCCGGTCACCCTGCAGGCGCGGAGGGCAGCGCCACAACTCACGTCGTCACCACTCAGCCCCGCACCGATCACCGGTGACCGCGCACCCTGCATCGTTCACCACCGTGTGCTGACCGGAGACGTCGAGGGCGGGATCGGGGACCTCACCGCGCCTCCTGGGGTGTCGCCCGTCGGGCGGACGCACCGAACCGCAGCACGACCTCGTCGTGCGACGCGGCCGTCGCCTCGGCCGGTCCGGCGCTCGGTAGGCTCGTCGGGTGACGGAACAGGCAGCCCGTGGGGCGTTCATCGTGTTCGAGGGCATCGACGGGTCGGGCAAGTCGACGCAGGCACGCCTGCTCGCCGCCCGCCTCCAGGACGCCGGGGTGCCCGTGCACCAGACGGCCGAGCCGACCAACGGCCCCGTCGGCACGTTGATCCGCAACGGCTTCAACCGCCGGGTCGACCTCGACGACCGCGTCATCGCGTCGCTCTTCGTCGCCGACCGCCTCGACCACATCACCAACGCCCACGACGGCATGCTCGGCATCGTCGAGCGGGGCACGACCGTCCTCTGCGACCGGTACCACCTGTCGTCACAGGCCTACCAGGCGTCCGACGTGGGCAGCGAGTGGATCGCCTCGTCGAACTCCATCAGCACCGACCTGATGCTGCCCGACCTGACGATCTACCTCGACGTCTCGCCCGAGGTCGCCCTCGAGCGCCTCGCGAGCGGACGCACGACGACCGACCGGTTCGAGGTCGACGAGCGGCTCCGGGCAGCCCGCGAACGCTACGCCGAGGCCATCGAGCGGGCCGACGAGGTCGTCGTCACGGTCGACGCCGACCGGTCGACCGACGAACTCGCCGAGGCCGTCTGGCACGAGGTGTCGACCCGGCTCGACCTCGGGTCGTTGGCGCGTCCGCAGGGCTGACACCGCGCCTCCTCGGGTGACCGAGGCGTCACGACGTGCCTGTCGCCCCGACACGTGAGCGACACCTCGACGGGGTCAGGAGGCGCGGGCCGCGTCGACGACGGACGGTGCGTCCGCTGCTCCCCCGGCCCCGTCGCGCGTGATCTCGGCCCAGACGTCGTCGAGCGAGACGCCGACGACGGCGGCGATCGCGGCGATGGTCGAGAAGGCCGGCGTCGCGACTCGACCGGTCTCGATCTTGCGCAGGGTCTCGGGCGACAGCCCGGCGTCGAGGGCGACCTGAAGCATCGGCCGGGAGCCCCTGGCCCGCCTCAGCAGCACCCCGAGGCGGCGACCGCGTTCGATCTCGGCGGGCGTGAGCGGCAGACGGACCATGCCCCGAGCGTAGTGCGCCGGAGGCCCGAGTGGGATACCTTTACCGGGATGATCTTCGGCACGCGAACGGTAGGACACCCATGATCGAGATCTTGAACCCCTCCGAGATCGAGCGGGCCCGGGCGACGGGCGCACTCGTCGGCACCATCCTGCAGACGCTGCGCGACCGGGTGACCGTCGGCACGAACCTGCTCGACGTCGACTCGTGGACCAAGACGATGATCGACGAGGCCGGGGCGGTCTCGTGCTACGTCGACTACGCACCGTCCTTCGGCCGAGGCCCGTTCGGCCACTACGTCTGCACGGCCGTGAACGACGCGGTGCTGCACGGGCTGCCGCACGACCGACGACTCGTCGACGGCGACCTGCTGACGCTCGACCTCGCCGTCGTGCTCGACGGGGTGGCGGCCGACTCGGCCGTGAGCTTCGTCGTGGGCGACTCGCGTCCGGCCGAGAGCGTCCGTCTGATCGAGACGACCGAGCGGGCGCTCGAGGCCGGCATCGCGGCGGCCGGGCCCGGGGCCCGCATCGGCGACCTGTCGCACGCGATCGGCTCGGTGCTGTCGGACGCGGGCTACCCGATCAACGTCGAGTTCGGCGGCCACGGCATCGGCTCGACCATGCACCAGGACCCGCACGTGTCGAACACCGGGCGCCCGGGGCGGGGCTACCGGCTGCGGCCCGGGTTGTTGCTCGCGCTCGAACCGTGGGTGATGACCGACACCGACGAGCTCGTCACGGACGCCGACGGCTGGACGCTGCGCAGCGCGACGGGCTGCCGGACGGCCCACAGCGAGCACACGATCGCCATCACCGAGGACGGCGCCGAGGTGCTGACGCGGCGCCCCGTCCGCTAGCCCGTCCGCCGGCCCGACCGCACGGACCGGCTCAGCCCTCGACGGCTGGCTGGCCCTGCCCGGTCAGCCGCAAGAATCCGCTCAGCAGCCCGAGCCCCGCGATCGAGGTGGGCAACCCCGTCGCGAGCAGCGGGGAGTGCACCAGGAACGCCGCCCACTTCGCCCGCGACAGGGCCACGTTCAACCGGTTCGGCATCAGCAGGAAGTCCAGCCCGCGCGGGATGTCGGCGGCACTCGACGCCGCCAGCGAGACGACGGCCACGACGGCCTCTTGACCCTGGAACAGGTCGACCGTGCCGACGGGCGTCTCGTCGAAGCCGGCCGCGTCGAGGTGCTCGCGCAGCACGGCCCCGTGGGCGTTGTACGGCGCGACGACGATGACGTCGGCCGCGGTCAGGGGCCGGGTGCCGTCGGCGTCCGACCAGTCGAGCCCGACGACCGACCGCACGATCTCGACGACCGCCCGGGCCTCCTCGACCGACGAGGTCGTGTTGCCGACGTGCGTCACCGGTTCGACGTGGAGCCCGGGCCTCACGCCGTCGAGTCGGCGGTCGGACGCATGGGCGGTCAGGGCCCCGCCGTAGGACAGCTCGCTGACCGGGGCGCACAAGGCCGGATGCATGCGCCAGGTCGTGGCGAGGAAGTAGCCGTACTCGGCCGGCAGCACGTCGTGGCCGTCGGCCAGCCAGCCCAGGGCCGACTCGTCGACCGGCTCGGGGTGGCTGCCCTGGCTGACCTGAGGTAGCTGCTGCGGGTCGCCGAGCAGCAGCAATCGCGTCGCGGCGACCGAGGCCGCCACGGTCGAGGCGAGCGAGAACTGCCCGGCCTCGTCGACGACCAGCAGGTCGAGGGAGGCGCGGGCCACCTTGTCGGCGTTGGCGAACCCCCAGGCGGTGGCCCCGAACACGGCCCCCACGGCCTGCCCGCCGCCGTCGACCCCGGTACTGCCCGCCCCACCGTCGGCCTCGGCGAGGAACGCGGCCTCGCCGCCGGACTTCAGGGTGCGCCAGGGCTGCTCGTCGGCCTCTTCGGCGGTCGTGCCCGACTTCGGCACCTTGCCCACCCGCTCGGGATCGACCCCGGCCGTGATCGCCGCACGCAACACGTTCTCGACCACCGCGTGCGACTGCCCCACGACGCCGACGCGCCAGCCGTGCTCACGCACCAGCCGGGCGACGACCCGCGAACCGACGTAGGTCTTGCCCGTGCCGGGCGGGCCCTGCACCGCCAGGTACGACCGGTCGAGGTCGAGCATGGTCTCGACGACGGCCGAGACGGTGTCGTTGCCGACCACGGGTGCGGGCCCGCCGCCCGACCGCCGACGCGGTGGCTGCCGCCGCAGCAGGTCGAACGCCGGATCGGGCAGCATCTCGGGCAGGGCGTCGAGCACGTGCCCACCCCATTCGGCGATCGCCTCGGGCTGCGGGGTGGCCCGGGGAGGCGCGGCGGGCGTCAGCGCGACCGGGAACGCGTCGTGCCGGTCGTCGTCGCCGGTGACGCGCTCGAGAAGCACGACCTCGTGCCGGTCGCCGTTCGGGCCGGCCTCGACCACCGTCGACCCGACGGCACCACGCAGTGCGGGGCCGAGCGAGGCGACCCCGGGCGGGACGGGGGCGTCGTAGACCGCGTAGGGCGCGCCTCCTTCGGTGAGGCGGCTACCGGGCGCGAGGCGACCGCGCAGCCGCACCTCGCGGCTGAGCTTGCGGGCCCGGGGCAGCTTCTGCCATTCGCGCTCGACCGAGGCCGTCTCGACGACGAACACGTCGCGGGTGTCGGCCCAGTCGTCGACGGGGTTGCGGAGGCGGTCGAAGTGCTCTTGCCAGAACGTCTTGGCCTCGCGGCGGTGGTAGTCGATGGCCGACGCCGCCAGGGCGATCGCGGTCTGGTCGGGGGTGCGGTCGAGCGGGTCGACGTCGGCCACGTGCGCCGCGAGGCCCACGGCGACCGGGTTCGGCTCGCGGGGCACGCGGGCGAGTTCGAGCGGGTCGGGCGCGGTCGGGCCCTCGGGGTCGTCGCCCCGGGTGCCGTGCCGGTCGGCCAGCTCGAGCAACCAGTCGCGCAGCCGCAGGGTCGACCGGCAGTCGTACTCGTTGTAGTCGCGGACCTCGTCGAGCATCAGGTCACCCCGCGCCGCGTCGCCCGTGGTGCGTTCGGCGATGGCGTCGACGTACATCGTGATGCTGGCGGTGGCCGTCTTGACGTCGCTCTGCCGCAGGTCGTCGCCCATGTAGAGCGGCTCGAGCTTCTTGAGCGAGTAGCTGTGCGACCCGACCAGCAACGCCTGCCGCACGACCGGGTAGAGGTCGACGAGCAGGCCGTCGCGCAGCAGGTCGTCGACCGCGTCCTCGCCGACGCCGTGGCGCGCCGCCAGCGAGAGCAGGTGGCTGCGCTCGTACGAGGCGTAGTGGTACACGTGCAGGTCGGGGAAGCGTCGGCGGCGCTCGGCGAGGTAGTCGAGGAAGTCGATCAGCGCCTGCCGCTCGCCCGCGAAGTCGTGCGCCCAGAAGGCCCGGAAGGTGCCGTCGGCCTCGACCAGCCCGAAGAGGTAGTCGAGGCCCCAGGCCCGCCCGTCGCCCTCGGTGTAGAGCGGGTCGCCCTCGAAGTCGAAGAAGACGTCGCCGGCGTCGGGCCGCGGGATCGTCCGCAGGGCGTCGGCGTCGACGACCTCGACCGCGGGCGCGCCGGTGTGGTCGCGCTCGGTGGCGAGCTGCACTCGGGCCTGCCCCCGCAGCCGAGCAAGGGCCGTCGCCCCGATGCCGGCCACGGGCCCGTCCGACCCGGCGAGCTCGTCGATCGTGGCGACGCCGGCCAGGTGCAGGCGCTGACGTTGCTCGCCGCGCAGGCCGGCGACGAGCACGAGGTCGCGGTGCTCGTCGACCTGGGCCTGGCAGGCCGCGCAGCGCCCGCAGGCCGTGACGCCCGGGTCGCCCCAGGCGAGCGGCCCGTCGGCGGCCAGCCGCTCGGCGAGGGCGGCCCGCAGCCGGTCGCGTTGGACGCGGTAGACCGGCAACACGTCGGCGACCTCGTGGACGCTCTCGCTGCCGTCGCCGAGCACCAGGCGCACGGTGTCGGCCGAGGGCAGCCCGAGCGCGCGGATCTGGTCGGTGTAGGCGGCCACCTGCAGCAGGGCGGGGATCTTCGCGTGGCGGGCGAGCTTGGTGTCGTAGACCTCGTAGGTGCCGTCGTCGGTGCGCACCACGAAGTCGCTGAAGCCGATGAACGATCCGTCGAAGAACGTCGCCTGGAACAGCACGTCGGCCCCGGAGGCCATGGCGAGCCGTGCCTCCTCGGCGGCCGCCGCGTAGCCCGAGGGCGCCGGCCGCTCGAACTCGACGACGTCACGGGTCGCCCGCAGCGCCTCGAGGTACCGCAGCTCGTGGGCGTCGCCGAGCCGGGCCGTGCGGTCGAGCATGTCGTCGGACGCGTCGGCGACGGCGTCGACCCGGCCGAGCTTCGCGTCGAGCCGCCGGAGGAACGACCACTCGCACGCGGCCCAGGTCGTCAGGTCGGACGGGCTGGTGACCACCCGGTCGTCGTCGAGGTACACGCGGACTCCTTCTGTCGGGACGCGGCCTGGACGCCCGCCCCGAGCCTAGGAGGCGCCACCGACACCCCGGGACGCCTCACCCGGGCGAGGCGGGCGCGCCCCCCGCTGTGCACTTTGCGACACCCGACGGCCGACACGCCGCTCATCTCCGGTCGGAAGCGTCGTCGGCGCCGCCCGTTGTCGGGTTCGGCACGCCCCGCGGCGGCTGGGCAGTCGGGTTCGGTACGCCCCGCGGCGGCTCGGGAGTCGGGTTCGGCACACCACACGAGCCGGGCGAACCAGGCGCCGTCACTCGACCGGCGGGCGTGTTCGGCGGCCCCGGGCCGTCGGGGACGCCCTGCTCCGGCGAACCCGCCCGGGAACGGCACCGGCACCGGCACCGGTGACGTCAGTCGGTCCCGGGCGAGGCGGGCGCGGTGCGCAGGTGCAGCCGCTCGCCCTGGCGGCCGAACAGGCTGAGCACCTCGACGGCCCGGTCGTCGGCGCGACCGAACCAGTGCGGCGTGCGCGTGTCGAACTCGGCCGCCTCGCCTGCCGGCAGGACGAGGTCGAGGTCGCCCAGCACGAGCCGGACGCGCCCCCGCAGCACGTACAGCCAGTCGTAGCCCTCGTGGGTGCGGAGCACGGGTTCGCTCCGAGGCGAGTCCGCAGGAATGACCATCTTGAAGGCCTGGATCGCACCGCCGCCGCGCGACAGCGGCACGACCGTCATGCCGTGCTGCTGCCGCGGCTTGAGGTGCACGCGCGGGTCGCCGGTCTGGGGCGCCCCGACCAGGTCGTCGAGCGGCACCCCGTGCTCGCGGGCGAGCGGCAGCAGCTGTTCGAGGGTCGGCCGCCGGAGCCCCGACTCGAGCCGGGACAGGGTGCTGACCGAGATGCCGGTGCGCTCCCCCAGCTCGGCGAGGGTCACGCCCCGCCGCGCACGCAGGGCACGCAGGCGCGGGCCGACCGCGGCGAGGACGTCGTCGGTGCTCGCGGTGTCGGCGCCGGGGGTGTTCGTCGGATGGCTCATGTCCGTCATCTTGCCATTACGGCAACGCAGATTGCCAGACTGACGCTCGACGTCGCAGGATCGGGTCAGGAGGTCACACCATGAACCAGAACACCCACCCGGTCGACACCGTCCACGACGTCGTCGTGATCGGCGGCGGCCCCGCCGGGCTCAGCGGGGCGCTCTCGCTGGCCCGCGCCCGCCGCGATGTGCTCGTCGTCGACGACGACCGGCCCCGCAACGCCCCCGCCGAGGGCGTCCACGCGTTCCTCACCCGCGACGGGGTCGCCCCGCGCGAGCTCACCCGCCTCGGTCGCGCCGAGGTCGAAGCGTACGGAGGCGCGATCACGACGGGCACCGTGACCCGCGTCCGCCGCGACGACGACCCCGCCGCACCCTTCGTCGTGACCGTCACCACCCCGGGTGGTGACGCGTCCGAGGTGCGTGCCCGGCGCCTCCTCGTCACCTCCGGGCTCGTCGACGAGCTGCCCGCCGTCGACGGCCTCGCCGAGCGCTGGGGCCGCGACGCCGTGCACTGCCCGTACTGCCACGGCTGGGAGGTGCAGGACCGCGTGATCGGCGTGCTGGCCACGAGCCCGTTCGCGATGCACCAGGCCCTGCTCTTCGGGCAATGGAGCCGCGACATCGTGCTGTTCACGAACGACTCGTTCACGCCCGACCACGAGCAGGCCGAGCAGTTGCGGGCCCGCGGGGTCACGGTGGTCGACGGCCCGGTCGCGCGCCTGCGGGTCGAGGACGACGTCCTCACCGGCGTGACGCTCGACGACGGTCGCACGGTCGACGTCGGCGCCCTGGCCGTCATGGCCCGGGTGCGCTCGCGGGCGGACTTCCTCGCCGACCTCGGACTCGAGGCGACCGAGCACCCCGCCGGCGTCGGCACCCACCTCGCCACGATCGAGCCGCTCACCGGTCGGTCGGCCGTGCCCGGGGTGTGGCTAGCAGGCAACGTCACCGAACCGATGGCCCAGGTCGTCGCGGTGGCCGCGGCGGGCACGATGGCCGGCGCCGCGATCAACATGGACCTGGTCACGGCAGAGGTCGCGGCGGCCATCGCCACCCTGCGCACCGGAGAGAGGATCGACGCATGAGCGAGGCAGAGCGAGGGCAGCAGCCCCAGGACCACCGGGAGCAGGAGCGACACGGGAACGGGCACGCCCACCCCGTCTTCGACCGCGACTACTGGGAGGACCGCTACGGGCAGCCAGGCCGCGCCTGGAGCGGACGCCCCAACGCCGCCCTCGTCGCCGAGGTCGCACAGCTGGCCCCCGGTCGCGCACTCGACGTCGGCAGCGGCGAGGGCGGCGACGCCCTCTGGCTCGCCTCGCGGGGCTGGCGGGTGACGGGCGTCGACATCTCGCAGAACGCCCTCGACAAGGCGGCCGCCCTCGCTCGCGAGCGGGAGGACGTCGACCCGGCCCGCCTCACCTGGCAGCAGGCGGATCTGACCGGGTGGAGCCCGACCCGCGCCTCCTTCGATCTGGTCACGGCGCACTTCATGCACCTGCCGCTCGTCGACCGCGAGCGGCTGTTCACGGCGCTGGCCGACGCCGTGGCGCCGGGCGGCACGCTGTTGGTCGTCGGGCACGACGCCGACGCCCTGCCGGGTGGGACCGGGAGGCACGGCGATCCGGGCATGCTCTTCACCGTCGGCGAGGTGGTCGGCAGGCTCTCCCCCGACGCGTGGCGGGTCGAGGTCGCCGAGGTGCGGCCGCGTGACATGACGGGCCCCGACGGGGAGGTCCGGCACGTGGCCGACGTGGTCGTGCGCGCCACCCGCAGGGCCGACTGAGGGCGGCGCCCGGACGGCACGCACGACGCGGCGGCACGCCGACGCGGCCGCACGCACGACGCGGCCGCACGCAGAACGGGCGGGTCCGTCCGGCACGGGCGTCCTGAGACGCCCGCCCGACACGGACCCGCCCGTTGTCGGCGGGGGCAGCCGCCTACAGGGCGCGGAACTTCAGGCGCAGCTGGTGGGCACCCGGGCGCAGCACGTGCCGCGACGCGACGTCCGGCCCGCACGCCCGCGACCCGACGCCGTGCTGGGCGGCGTCGAGGTACAGGTGGGTCCGGTCACTCGCGGGCAGCTCGTGCGGGTGCTCGGCCACGCCAATCTGCTGGGCCGTGTGGCGGCTCAGCGTGAAGCCGGGACGTTCACCCGTGGCGCTCGGCACGGCCTCGACGCGCAGCCACGGCTGACCGGCGGGGCTGAGGTCGAGCGTGCGGAGGTCGCTGCGGTGCCCCGTCTCTTGTGGGCGGGCGTACCCGGCCGACAGGTCGTCGATGCCCGACTCATAGCGTCCGACGAACGCCGAATGGCGGCTGTCGGGGTAGGACTCGCGCGGACCGGTGCCGAACCACGAGGCGTGGTCGACGTCGCCCGGCAGGTCGAAGCGCACGCCGACGCGGGGCCAGACCATGTCCCACCACCCCGTGGGAACGATGTCGACCGACAGCCAGAGGTCGTCACCGACGAGCTGCCACTGCTCGTCGGTCGTCACGGCGTTGCGTGTGTCGGCCGCGGCGTAGCGGGTGCGCACCCGGACCGAGTCCGGCGTGACGCTCACCGACTCGACGCGCGCGGTCAGCCGGTCGAGCCCGGCGAGCAGCCAGGTGTCCTGCGAGCTCGGCAGCACGCCGACCTCGTACAGGTCGACGCGGTGGCGGTTGCGCATCACGTCGCGGTCGCGGTCCTTCGGTGTCAGCCACTCGCCGCGGTCGTTGTCGGTCGGTGCGCGCCACAGCTCGAGGCGGGCGCCGTCGACCGGGCGTCCGGCCAGCGAGACCAGTCGCCCGTCGTCGAACACGGCCGGGCCGAGCTCGACGCGCCCCGAGGAGGCGCGGACCGCGCGGTCGCGCCCGTCGCCCACGACCGCGGGGCGGGGTGTCGCGACCTGCACCGGTGCCGGCGTGAGGTCGAGCTGCTGGGTCGAGAGCACGTGACCCGCATCCGCCCACACGGTGGCGTCGGCGAGCTCGGCCGTGACCGTGAGCCAGGTCTCGCCGGTGCCCGACACGGGCACCTCGGGCAGTGAGACGAACACCGTCTCGTGGGCGGCCAGGGCGCCGCCCTCGAGGCCGACCACGTCGAGGGTGCCCGAGCGCGCCTCCTCGCCGTCGTGCGAGACGACCCAGCGGAAGACCACGTCGGAGGCGTCGGCCGAGTGCCGGAGGTTCGACACGACGAGCACCGGCCGTCCGTCGACGGTGGGCGTCTCGAAGCGCAGGCGGATCGGGGCCACGACCTGGGCCCACTCGTACAGGCCGGGCGACGGGGTGTCGTCGCTCAGCACCATGCCGTCCATGACGAAGTTGCCGTCGTGGACGACCTCGCCGAAGTCGCCGCCGTAGCCGAAGTACTCGACGCCGTCGGCCGTGTGCGTGCGCAGACCGTGGTCGCGCCACTCCCAGACGAAGCCGCCGTGCAGGCGCGGGTAGGCGTCGACCAGGTCTTCGTACTCGTCGATCGCGCCGGGGCCGTTGCCCATCGCGTGGACGTACTCGCAGAGCAGGAACGGCTTCGAGCGCTGACGCGCGGCCTCGGCCGGCGTGCAGCCCAGCAGCGGGACGGACTCGTCGCCCGAGCCGATGGCGCGCGTCTCGTCGATCCACGAGTACATGCGCGAGTAGACGTCGGTGTAGGCGCCCGTGTAGTCGCCCTCGTAGTGCACGGGACGGCCGCCGTCCCGGGCGTGGGTCCACGCCGCCATGGCCGCGAGGTTGTGGCCCGTGCCCGCCTCGTTGCCGAGCGACCAGAGGACGATGCTCGGGTGGTTCTTGTCGCGCTCGACGGTGCGCACCATGCGGTCGACGTAGGCGTCGTGCCAGTCCGGGTCGTCGCTGGGGTTGCCGATCCACTCCTGGCGTTCGAAGGCGTGGGTCTCGAGGTCGCACTCGAGGACGACCCAGAAGCCCAGCTCGTCGGCGAGGTCGAGGAGGCGCGGGTGCGGCGGGTAGTGCGACGTGCGGATCGCGTTCACGTTGAACCGCTTCATCTGGGCGAGGTCGCGGCGCGACCACTCCTCGTCGAAGACGCGGCCACGGTCGGGGTGGGTCTCGTGACGGTTGACGCCGTGGAACACGACGCGGCGGCCGTTGACCTCGAACTGGTCGCCCACGATGCGGACCGTGCGGAAGCCGAGGCGCAGCGAGACGGTCTCGGCGCCGCCCGCGCTCGAGACGGTCGCGTCGTAGAGGCGCGGGGTCTCGGCGGACCACGGCTCGACCGCGTCGAGCGCGACGGGCGCGACGTCGGCCGGGGTGGCCCAGGTCACCTCGACGGCGAGCTCGGGCACCGAGAGGGTGACCGGGTAGGCGGCCTCGCCGGCGGTGATCTCGGGGACGATCGCCGCGCCTCCTTCGCCCTGACCGGCCGTGCCGTGGAACGGCGTCTGCAGCCAGACGTCGTCGAGGCCGCCGACCGGACGGGCCTGCAGCGTGACGCTGCGGAAGATGCCGGGCAGCCACCACTGGTCCTGATCTTCGACGTAGCTCGACGCCGACCACTGGTGCACGCGCACCGCGATGACGTTCTCGCCCGGGTGCAGGGCGTCGGTGACGTCGAACTCCTGGGCGAGGCGGCTGCCGACGCCCATGCCGATCTCGACGCCGTTCAGCCACACCACGTAGCGCGACTCGACGCCGTCGAACCGCAGCAGCACGCGCTCGGCGCCGTCGAAGGACGACGGCAGCTCGAACGTCCGGCGGTGGTCGCCGGTCGGGTTCGCGTCGGGCACGAAGGGCGGCTCGGTCGGGAACGGGAACTGCACGTTGGTGTAGATCGGGGCGCCGCGCGACCCGTCGCCACCGAGCACCCAGTGCGACGGCACCTCGATCTCGCCCCAGGAGGACTCGTCGAGGTCGACCGCGCCGACGCCGTCGACGGGCTCGCCCTCGGGCAGCACGCCGCGGCCGCCCAGCGTGCCGGGGGCGCCGGGCAGCAGGCGGAACGACCAGGTGCCGTCGAGGGACAGTGTCGGGGCGTCGGTGTGCAGCCACGACCGCGCCGGCGTGCGGGCGCCCTGCCCGGGGCCGGTGTCGGTGAGGTAGTCGGCGGACACGGTGGACGGTGTGGTGCTGTGGGTCACTTGACGCTTCCTTCGGTGAGGCCGCCGCGCCAGAAGCGCTGGAGGACGACCATGGCGATGACCAGCGGGATGATCGACAGCAGCACGCCGCCGGTCGTCAGCTGGTAGAACTCGGGCAGGCGGTCGGTCTGGCTGAGCCAGTTGTTGAGGCCGAGCGTGACGGGGAACTTGTCGACGTCGCTCAGCATGACCAGGGGCAGGAAGTAGTTGTTCCAGATGCCCACGAGCTGGAACAGGAACACCGTGACGAGCGCCGGGGTGAGGATGCGCAGTCCGAGGGTGTGGAAGATGCGCAGCTCGCTGGCGCCGTCGAGGCGGGCGGCCTCCATCAGCGACGTGTCGACCGTGGCCTGAGCGTAGATGCGGCAGAGGAACAGGCCGAACGGCGACACGAGCGACGGCAGCAGCACGCTCCAGTAGGAGTTGGCGATGCCCATCTGGCTGAACAGCAGGAAGAGGGGCAGGGCCGTGGCGGTACCGGGCACGAGCACGCCGCCGAGGATCGTGCCGAAGACGACGTTGCGGCCGCGGAACTCGTACTTGGCGAGGGCGTAGCCGCCGGCCGCGGCGAAGTACGTCGCGATCAGGGCGCCGACGCCGGCGTAGAGCACCGAGTTGAGCACCCAGCGCACGAAGATGCCGTCGCCGTAGGTCAGCACCTGGCCGAGGTTGTCCCAGAGCGAGAACGTCGGCGCGAACCAGAAGCCGAACGTGCCGAACAGGTCGGGCGTGGTCTTGGTCGCCGCGACGACGACCCAGTAGACCGGCACCAGGAAGTACAGCGCCACCACGACCAGGACGGCCGTGACGATGATGGTGGACGCCTTCGAGCGTCCGGCCGTGCGGTCGGGGCCGGCGCTCCGGGCGCGGCGGCGGGCGGGCTTCTCGGCGCCGCGGCCGCGACCCTGCGCCGTCACGATGGACTCGGTCTCGGTGGCGTGTTCGGCGCCCTTCGTCGAGAGGCTCATTTCTGCTTCCTGTTCGTGATGCTGAGGAACGTGATCGACAGCGCGAACGCGACGAGGGCGATCAGCACGGACTGGGCGGCCGCGACGTTGTAGTCGTTGTAGGCGAAGGCCGTGGTGTACGCGCTGAGGTTGGGCGTGTACTGGCTGTCGATCGCCGGCGAGACGCGTTGCAGCACCTGGGCCTCGGCGAACAGCTGCAGGGTGCCGATGATCGAGAACACGGCCGTGAGCAGCAGGGCCGGACGGATCAGCGGCAGCTGGATGCTGAACGCGACGCGCAACGACGACGCACCGTCGACCTTGGCGGCCTCGTACAGCTCGACCGGGATCGACTTCAGCTGGGCGATGATGATCAGCATGTTGTAGCCGGTGTAGCTCCAGGTCACGATGTTCGCGATCGACCACAGCACGGTGTTCGCCCCGAGGAAGTCGGGGGTGACGCCGAAGACCTCGCCGATGTCGATGATCGGGCTGAGGCCGGGCACGTACAGGAACGACCAGAGGATGGTCGCGATGACGCCGGGCACGCCGTACGGCAGGAAGTACGCGGCACGGAACACGCCCGGCCACTTCGCCGACGCCGACTCGAGCAGCAGCGCGAGCACCGTGCAGAGGATCAACATGACCGGCACCTGCACGATGCCGAACAGGAACATGCGGCCGATCGAGGCGATGAAGTTGGGGTCGCCGAGCACCTGCGCGTAGTTGTCGAAGCCGGCGAACCCGCTGGTCACGCCGCCCTCGCCGAACAGGCCGCTGCGGGTGACCTTGGTGAAGCTCGAGAACACGGCGATGACGATCGGGATCACGAAGGTCAGCGCGAAGAGCGCCAGGAACGGCGCGAGCAGCACCCACGGCGCCCGCTTGACGGCACCCTTCGAGCTGCTGCGACGGGGCCCCGAGGAGGCGCGGGTCGAGTCGGTCACGGCCTCGGGCCGCGTGTCGGTCGCGGCGCTCATGCGTTCGCCTTCCGGATGGTGAGGCCCTTGTTCTGGAAGACGGCCATGATGTCCTTCTCGGCCTGCGCCACGGCGTCGACGAGCGTGCCGCCCGACGCCTTGCCCCGGAAGCCGTCGCTCAAGATGTTGAAGGACTGCTGGGTGATGGGCCACCAGCTCCAGTCCTGGTTCTGCGAGGACTCCTTCGTGGCGGGCACGAAGACCTCCTGGTTGTAGTTCTGACCGCTGAAGAACGGGCTGGGCTGCTCGCGCAGCGAGCCGACGACGTCGCGCGCCGGCGACCAACCGATGCCGCAGAACTCGATGAGGGCGTTGATGCCCTCGGGGGTCGTGGTCATCCAGACGGCGAAGTCGAGTGCCTCCCGGGGGTGCTTGCTGTTCGCGAGGATGGCGGCGGTCGAGCCGCCGAGGAAGCTCGAGGCGTAGCCGGTCTGCCAGGTGGGCAGCGGGGCGCACTTCCACTTGCCCTCGGCGCCGCTGACGCCCTCGATCAGGGCGTCGCCCCACGAGCCGGTCGCGACCGACGCGATGGTGCCCGCGCTGGCGGCCGAGAACCAGGCCGGCGTGTAGGCGCCGTAGGCGGTCGTGACGATGCCGTCGTCGATCGCCTTGTCGAAGAAGCGGGCGACGGTGAGCGTCGCCTCGTCGGTCATGTCGATGACCCAGCCGTCGTCCTCGGCGCGCAACCACGACGCACCGGCCTGGGTGGCGTAGGCGGCGAAGAGCGAGGCGTCGGCGAGCGGGAAGGAGTCCATCAGCACGCCGGCCCCCTTCAGCTCGGTGCCGACCGCGGCCCACTCGTCCCACGTGGTGGGGACGGCGGCGCCGACCGTGTCGAAGACGGCGGGCTGGTAGAACATGCCCATCGGGCCGCTGTCCTGCGGGATCGCGTAGATGCCGTCGGTGTAGCTGACCTGGTTCCAGAGCGTGGGGTCGTAGAGGTCGGCGTACTGGTCGGCGCCGTAGCGCTTGAGGTCGACGACGCCGTTGGCGAGCAGGAACTCGGGCAGCGAGCGCAGCTCGACCTGGGCGATGTCGGGGCCGGCACCCGCGGCGAGCGCCGAGTACAGCTTCTGGTAGCCGCCCGCGTTGCCGCCGGGGATGAAGACGGTCTCGACCTGCACTCGCGACTGGCTCTTGTTGTAGAGCGCGGTGACCTGGTCGAGGCCCTTGAGCCAGGCCCAGTACTGGAGCTTGACCGGGCCGTCGGCCGCGGGGATGGTCGGCAGGGTGTTGACCGAGGCCGTCCCGGGTGTGGCGCAGCCGGCGAGCATGGCGGTGGCGCCGGCGGTCACCCCCAGGCCGAGCAACTGCCGTCGGGACATCGGGCTCATGTTCATCTCACTTCGTCGTGGGGCCGTGGCGTCAGCGACGCTAACACAAATTCGAATGGTCGCTCGAATTTCACGGGCGAGGTGTTCGGGAGGTCGTAGAGTGGCCGATCATGACGACGATCGGCTCGACGACGAGCGACCCAGGCGGCGTGCCCACCGGTGCCGCCGACGGTTCTCGTCCCGCGCGTCGCGGCCCGTACGCGAAGTCGGCCGAACGCCGGCTCGCGATCGTCGAGGCGGCCTTCGAGGTGTTCTCCACCAAGGGCTACGTCGGCGGGTCGCTCCGAGACGTGGCGGACGTCGTCGGCATGAGTCAGACGAGCCTGCTGCACTACTTTCCGTCGAAGAGCGCGCTGCTGCTCGCGGTGCTCGAACGTCGCGACACGGTCTCGGACCGCTCGGCCGAGCCTCCCGACCGGGGTGACCTGATCGGGACCGTCCTCGGGCAGGCGCGACACAACGAGACGGTCCCCGGGCTCATCGCGCTCTACGCGGTGCTGGCGGGCGAGGCGGTCACGACCGGCAACCCCGGCAGCGACTACGTGCGGGAGCGCTTCGAGCGCCTGCGTGCCGAGTACGGCGACGCCCTGCGAGCGCTGGAGGCGCGGGGTCGGTTGCGCCCCGGGGTCGACCCCGACCGGGCGGCGTCCGGGCTCGTGGCCCTGTGGGACGGCATCCAGCTGCAGTGGCTCCTCGACCCGGACCGCATCGACGTGGTGCAGCAGTTGCAGGACCACCTCGACCTGCTGGTCCTGCCCGACGACGCGGTGGATCGGACGTGAGCGGTACCGTGCCCGTCCGCCCCGACGTCACCGTCCGATGGTACGAGCCCTGGCCGGGGACGTCGGCCCCGGCAGGCCCGACGCTGCTCTGGCTGCACGGCGGCGGATTCTTCCGCGGTGGACTCGACCAGCCGGAGGCGCACGACGTCGCGCGGTCGCTCGCCGCACGCGGGGTGAGGGTCGCGACGGTGGACTACCGTCTCGCGCCTCCCCCGGGTCTCGGTCCCGCCGCTCGACGGCTGATGCCGTCCCGAGGCCGGTACCCGCTGCCACTGGACGACGTGCTCTCGGCCTACCGCGAGGTGGGCGACCGGTCGACCGAGGGCGTGATGGTGGGAGGCGCGAGTGCGGGGGCGTGTCTGGCCGCGGCGGCCACCCTCCGCACGATCGACGACGGTCGCCCTCCGGTCGGCGCCGTCTTCGCCTACGGCTTCTTCCACGCCGCGCACCCCCGGATGGCGGAGGCACGCCACCGGTCGGGAGGGCACCGGGGACTCAGCCACGCGAGGTGGGCCCTCGACGCGATGAACCGTAACTACGCCGGCTCGCGGGGCTCCCTGGCCGACCGTCTCGCCTTCCCCGGCGGCCACGTCCTCTCGGGCTTCCCCCGCACCCTCGTGGTGAATGCCGAGCGCGACAACATGCGCGCCTCGGGCGACCTCTTCGCCGCCGAGCTCGCCGACGCGGGGGTCGACGTGCGGCACCACGTCCTGCCGGGCACCCACCACGCCTTCTTGAACCGGCCCCGGCTCGCCGCGTACGCCCACACCGTCTCGCTCGTCGCGGAGTGGACCCGCGGCGGCTAGCCCGCCCCGCCCGTCCGAGCCCTGCCGACGGGTGCCCAGTGGAACCGGCTTGACTGGGCGCCGTGAACACGCTCATCGTCACCGCCCACCCTGATCACGAGTCACTGACCGCCGGTCTCGCCCGGCGACTGCAGCAGGCCCTGCCCCCGGACTCGGTCGAGGTGGCCGATCTGGCGGCGGAGGGGTTCGACCCGCGTTTCGGCACCGCGGACCGTGAGGCCTACCGTGGTCGCGGCGACACTCCCGCCGACGTCGTGCGCGAACAGGGTCGGATCGATCGAGCCGAGCACCTCGTCCTGGTGTTCCCGGTCTACTGGTGGTCGATGCCCGCCCTGATGAAGGGCTGGATCGACCGGGTCTTCGTCAACGGGTGGGCGTTCGAGATCGACCTCGAGGGCGGTACGCGTCGCCTGCTCGGACGATTGACCGTCCATCTGCTCGCCGTTGCCGGCGACTCGGCCGGCACGTACGAGCGGCACGGCTACGAGACGGCGATGCGGACGCAGATCGAGCACGGGATCGTGGACTACGTCGGCGCGCGGCGCGGCACGACGGTCGTCCTGCACGAGTCCGAGCGGGACGACGCCGCAGCCCGGGACCCCCTCGTCCTCGACGCCGTCGACACGGTGGCTCGCGCCGTCCTCGGAAACGCGCCCCGCGCCTCCTCGGCGTCGTAGTCAGCGGAAGTCGCCGACCTGGCGGTCGACGGGCACGGTGCGGTCGACGACGACGTCACCGGTGTGGGCCGTCGTCGTGGTCTCGACGAGGACGATCTCGACCTCCTCGTCGGCGACGGGGTTGTGCTGCACGCCCCGCGGCACGACGTAGAACTGGCCGGGGGTGAGCACCACCTCGTGGTCGTCGGGGAGCTGGATGCGGAGGGTGCCCGAGACGACGAGGAACATCTCGTCCTCGGCGTCGTGGGCGTGCCAGACGAGCTCGCCGAGCAGCTTCGCGACCTTCACGTACTGGTCGTTGACCTGCCCGACGACCCGAGGCGTCCAATGGTCGGTCACCTGTCGGAGTTCGGCCGCGACGTCGATTCCCTGGAGAGCTGTCATGGGGCCATTCTCCCCGGACAGTCGGCCGGGAGGGCCACCGGTGACCGTCAGAACACGGCCACCGTCATGCCGGCCGTGACCGCCGGTCGGTCCATGGCGGCCAAGGCGTCGGGCAGGTCGTCGAAGGCGATCGTCCGGCCGATGGACTCCTGCGGACGCAGTCGGCCCGCGACGACGTCGTCGAGCATCGCGGCGTACTCGCCGACCGAGATGCCGTGACTGCCCAGCAACTCGAGCTCGTCGGCGATCACCCGGCCCATCGCGATCACCGGGGCGGCCTCGTCGTCGAGCAGCAGGCCCACCTGGACGTGTCGACCCCGCGGACGGAGGGACGCGACGGACGCCGCGGACGTCACCCGGCTGCCGAACGCGTCGAGGGCGACGTCGGCACCTCCTCCGGTGAGGGCTCGGACCCGCTCGACGGCGAGGTCGTCCATCGGGACGACCTCGGCACCCAGGTCGGCGGCCCGTTCGAGGGCGGCGGGTGAGATGTCCGACGCGACGACGCGAGCACCGGCGGCCACCGCCACGGCGACCGCCGAGAGCCCCACTCCGCCACAGCCGAAGACGGCGACCCACTCACCCGCCCGCACGCGGGCCCGGGCGTGCAGGGCGTGGTACGCCGTGCCGAAGCGGCAGCCGAGCGCCGCCGCTTCGACGAAGCCGACCTCGTCCGGCAGGGCGATGACGTTCACGTCGGCGTGCGGGACGACCAGCGACTCGGCGTACGAGCCGGGAAGGGTGAAACCGGGCTGCTGCTGACGGGAGCACACCTGGGTGGCACCGGCACGGCACTCGTCGCACGTGCCACAGGCGAAGACGAACGGGGCGGTCACGCGGGTGCCGACGACGACCCGGGTGACGTCGACGCCCACCGCCGTCACCACGCCCGCGAACTCGTGGCCCGGCACGTGGGGAAGGCGCACCGAGTCGTCGTGGCCCTTCCAGGCGTGCCAGTCGCTCCGGCACACCCCGGTGGCCGCGACGCGGACCACGACGCCGTGGGCGGGCGGCACGGGTACCGTGAGGTCGACGATGATCGGAATCGACCCGAACTGGTCGTACTGGACGGCGCGCATCCCCCGATCCTGACACGGGCGGCGGACCGGACGCGCTCCTCCGCGGACGGCGACGGCCCACACCGGGTAGGAACGGTGCATGAGCCTCGCATCCACCCTCCTCCGCCTGACCGTCGGCGGCTTCTTCGTCGGCCACGGACTCCAGAAGCTGACCGGCGCCTTCGACGGCCCGGGCCTGGCCGGCACCGAGCAGATGATGGCCGGCACGGGCATGCACCCCGCCGCCCGCAACGCCCGTCTCGTCGCCGTCACCGAGACCGCCGGCGGCGCCGCCCTCGCCCTGGGCGCGGCGACCCCGCTCGCCGCCGCTGGCATCGTCGGCACGATGGTCACGGCCGTCCGCAAGGTCCACCTCGCCAAGGGCCCGTGGGTGACCGAGGGTGGCTACGAGTACAACGCCGTCCTGATCGCCGCGGCCGCAGCCCTGGCCTCCGGCCCCGGCGGCCCGTCGGTCGACCAGCTGTTCGGCAAGAAGTCGTGGGGCGCCGGCGGAACGGTCTTCGCGCTCGTCGCCGGCGTCGTCGCCTCGTTCGTCGCTGTCGAACTGGGCAAGCGTGCCACTCCCCCGGCCGAGCCGGGCTCGGACTCCTCGGCGGGCTGACCCACCTTCCTCGTCTCGTCCCCGGGGCGCGACCACCCGGTGACGGGCGGTCGCGCCCTTCGTCCGTCCGGCGGGTGACGGTGGCCTCTGCGAGCATGGGGCCATGACACCGACGAGCACCGCGACCGACATCGACGCCGAGGCACTCGACCTGCTGCGGGCGCTCACCGGGCGCGACGACGCCGTCTTCCACGACGGTCAGCTCGAGGCCATCCGGGCCCTCGTCGCCGATCGTCGCCGGGCCCTCGTCGTCCAGCGCACCGGCTGGGGCAAGTCCGCGGTGTACTTCATCGCCACCCTGCTGCTGCGTCGACGCGGCACCGGCCCGACGCTGCTCGTCTCCCCCCTGCTCGCCCTGATGCGCGACCAGGTGGCCGCCGCGGCCCGGGCCGGGGTGCGGGCCGTCGCGGTCAACTCGGCGAACGCCCACGAGTGGTCCGACGTCCAGCAGCAACTCGTCGACGACGAGATCGACGTGCTGCTCGTCTCCCCCGAACGACTCAACAACCCGCGCTTCCGCGACGAGCAGCTGCCCGTCCTCATCGCCCGGCTCGGCATGCTCGTCGTCGACGAGGCGCACTGCATCTCCGACTGGGGCCACGACTTCCGACCCGACTACCGTCGCCTCGCCGACCTCATCCGCACCCTGCCCGCGGGCGTCCCCGTCCTCGCCACCACCGCCACGGCCAACGCCCGCGTCGTGGCCGACGTCGCCGAGCAACTCGCCGTGGGGCCGGGCGACGAGGTGCTGACGATCCGGGGGTCGCTGGCGCGCGCCTCCCTGCGTCTCGGGGTGTTGCAGCTGCCGACCTCGCGCGACCGACTCGGCTGGCTGCTCAGCCACCTCGCCGACCTGCCCGGCAGCGGCATCATCTACACGCTCACCATCTCGGCGGCCGACGACACCGCCCGGCTGCTCCGTGAGGCCGGTCACGACGTGCGGTCGTACTCGGGCCGCACCGACCCCGAAGAACGCGAACAGCTCGAACAGCGCCTCAAGGGCAACGACCTCAAGGCCCTGGTCGCCACGAGCGCCCTCGGCATGGGCTTCGACAAACCCGACCTCGGCTTCGTGATCCACCTCGGTGCGCCGTCGTCGCCCGTCGCGTACTACCAGCAGATCGGCCGCGCGGGTCGCGCCACCGACAACGCCGACGTGCTGCTGCTGCCCGGCACCGAGGACGCCGAGATCTGGCAGTACTTCGCCACGGCCTCGATGCCGTCCGAGGCGCGGGCGGCGGCCGTGCTGGCCGAGCTGGGCGAGACGCCGCTGTCGACGCCCGCCCTCGAGGCGCGGGTCGACGTCAAGCGCACCCCGCTCGAGCTCATGCTCAAGGTGCTCGACGTCGACGGTGCCGTCCGCCGGGTGCAGGGCGGCTGGGTCAGCACGGGCGAGCCCTGGGTCTACGACGCCGAACGCTACGACCGCATCGCCGCGGCCCGGGTCGCCGAGCAGGAGTCCATGCTCGCGTTCGAGCGCGGCGAGACCTGTCGCATGCAGATGCTGCAGGTCGACCTCGACGACCCGGCCGCCGAGCCCTGCGGGCGGTGCGACGTCTGCGCGGGCACCTGGTACCCGACCGACATCGCCGGCGAGGCGGCGACCTCGGCAGCGAGCACCCTCGACCGGGTCGGCGTCGAGATCGACCCCCGGGCCCAGTGGCCCACGGGGGCCGACCGGGCCGGAGTGTCCGTCAAGGGCAAGATCCCCGAGAGCGAACGGGTCGAGCCGGGTCGGGCGCTCGCCCGACTGACCGACCTCGGATGGGGCAACACGCTGCGCGAGGTCTTCGCGGCGAACGCCCCCGACGCCCCCCTGTCGAAGCACCTGCTCGACGGGGTCGTGCGCGTCCTGAAGGAGTGGCCGTGGGCCGAACGGCCCGTGGGCGTCGTCGCGATGCCGTCCACGTCACGGCCGCAGCTCGTCGGGTCGCTCGCCGAGGCGATCAGCACCGTCGGGCGACTGCCGCTGCTCGGCACGCTCGGCAGCGCCCGCCCCTCGGCCGGCCGCGGCCAGGGCGGCAACAGCGTCTACCGCCTGGCCGACGTCTGGCAGTCCTTCGAGGTCGGCCCCGAGCTGGCCACGGCCCTCTCCGAGGTGTCCGGGCCGGTGCTGCTCGTCGACGACCTGGTCGACAGCCGCTGGACGATCACGGTGGCCGGACGCGAACTGCGCCGCGCCGGGGCCCCCGCCGTGCTGCCCTTCGCCCTCGCGGTGGTCGGCTGAGTCGTCCACGGCGGGCCACCGCGTCGTCCGACCCGAGACCGGCGGGGCTCGCTCAGCGCTCGAACCGCATGCCGTCCCGGGTCAGCGTGCTGTGCCGCATCAGCCAGACGTCGCGCGGGTAGTTCTGGTGCATCCGCCACGGTGACCGCGCTCCCTGCCGGGGCATCAGGTGCACCCCGCGCGACACGTAGCCGCTCGTCAGGTCGATCAGCGGGCTCGTCGGCCCCGGCCGCTCCGGCGCGAGCGGCACGGCCGATCGGAAGCCGTGACGATCGGCGTGACGGAGCAGCCGGGCGACGTAGTGCACGACGAGGTCGATCTTCAGCGTCCACGAGGCGTTGGTGTACCCGATCGCGAAGGCCAGGTTCGGCACCCCCGAGAGCATGAACCCCTTGTAGGTCAGCCGGGTCGCCGGGTCGATCTCCACTCCGTCGACCGACATCCGCATGCCGCCGAACAGCAACAGGTTGAGCCCGGTCGCCGTGACGACGACGTCCGCGGGCAGCTCGTGCGCCCGCTGGCCGTCGCGACCCGCGACCCGGACGCCACCCGGCGTGAACGAGTCGATGTCGTCGGTCACGATCGACGCCGACCGCGAGCGCAGCGCCCGGAACAGGGCGCCGTCGGGGGTGATGCAGAGACGCTGGTCCCACGGGTCGTAGCTCGGCTGGAAGTGCCGGTCGACGTCGAAGTCGTCCGGCAGGCGCCGGGCCACCTGCGCCCGGAGGAACGCCTTCATCTTCTGGGGCGAACGCCGGCTCGTCTGGAAGCTGAGCAGCGCCATGCCGATGCTGCGCCACCGGATCAGCCGGTCGTCGACGGCCCGCGGCAGCAGCCGACGCCATGCGCGGGGCTCCTTCCGACGCGAGGGAAGCGACAGCACGTAGGTCGGCGAGCGCTGCAGCATGGTGACCTGCTCGGCGCTCTCGGCGAGGGCGGGCACCAGGGTCACCGCCGTCGCCCCGGATCCGATCACGACGACGCGCTTCCCGCTCACGTCGAGGTCCTCGGGCCAGTGCTGGGGGTGCACGACGCGTCCGGCGAACGAGTCCTGCCCCGGGAACGCGGGTGACCAGCCTTCGTCGTAGCGGTAGTAGCCCGAGCAGACGAACAAGAACGCGCACGTGATCGTGACGCGACGCGTCGCCGGGTCGGCACCCGCGCCTCCTTCGCTCGACGCGTCGGTGGCGGCGGGCGACCCGCCCGGCCCGGGCGAGCTCGCGACCTCGATCGTCACGGTCCACCGGGCGTCGGCCGACGACCAGTCGGCGGCGACGACCCGGTGCCCGAACCGGATCAGCCCCGTGACGCCCGTCTCGTCGGCCGTGTCGCGGACGTAGTCCCGGATCGCCGCGCCCGGGGCGATCGCACGGGCGTCCCGCCAGGGCCGGAACCCGTAGCCGAGGGTGAACATGTCGCTGTCCGAGCGGACGCCCGGGTACCGGAAGAGGTCCCAGGTGCCGCCGATCGCCGCCCGTGCCTCGACGACGGCCAGGCTGCGACCGGGGAAGTCGCGGCGGAGTTGGACCGCCACGCCGACTCCGGACAGGCCGGCGCCGACGACGAGCAGGTCGACGTGCTCGACGTCTCCCCCGGCGGGGCGGTCGTCGGCGCCGGCGGGGCGGTCGTGGACCCCCGCGGGGCGGTCGTCGCCCTCGCGCGGAGCCGAGGAGGCGCGGGTCGCGTCGCTCACGGGACCAGCACGATCCGGATCGGGTCGCCCTCCTTACGCTCGAGCATCTGAACCGCCCGCTCGGCTTCGGCCAGCGGCACGGTCGCGCTGACCGACTTCGCGAAGTCGAGCCTCCCCCGGGCCGCCAGCGCGACGAGCGTGGTGACGTCGGCGGGCTCGGAACCGTAGTGGCCGAGGACCTGCTGCTGCAGGAAGCTGAACTTCGTGCCGTCCGTGATCGTGATCGGCTGGTCCGACAGGCCGACGAGCGTCAACCGTCCCCGGTAGCCGAGGCAGGCGATCGCCTGCTCGCGCACGGCGGGCACGCCCGCGAAGTCGAAGGCCCGGGCGAGCCCTCGGCCACCGGTCGCGCGGCCGAGCGCCGTGGCGAAGTCCGGGTCGGCGGGATCGAGCGCGAGGTCGGCACCGAAGTCGAGGGCCCGGTCCCGGGCCCCCGGCAAGGGGTCGACCGCGATGATCGGTGCGGCCCCGAGCAGGGCGAGCAACTGCACGGCGTGGGCACCGAGTCCGCCGATGCCCCAGACGCCGACCGCGGTGCCGGGCCGGGTGTCGGCCGTCGTGGTGAGCGCCGCCCACGGTGTCGACACCGCGTCCGGGATGAAGCAGGCCTGCTCGAACGGCAGGGAGTCGGGGATCGGCACGACCGTGTCGGCGCGGGCCACGGCGAACTCGGCCCAGCCGCCGTCGTAGTCGACGCCGCGGGTGAAGACCTGTCCGTCGCGCTCCTCACCGGCCTGCAACAGCACGCGGTCGCCGACGGCGACGTGCGTGACGCCGTCGCCCACCTGGTCGACCGTGCCCGCGACCTCGTGGCCGAGGGTGACGGTGTCACCGGGCAGGTTGAGCGGCGTGAGCGACCCCTGGATCAGGTGCACGTCGCTGAGGCAGACGCCGGCGGCGGCGACGGCGATGCGCACCTGCCCCGGGCCGGCGTCGGGGGTGGGCACCTCGGTGACCGAGAAGTGGCGGGTGCTGACGTCGAGGCGTCCGGCGAGCATGGTGGCTCCGTCCTGCGGGGCCCGGTCGGTCGGCTCTGACCGTGGGGCGTGACCGCACATCGGGTGCGACGGTACGCCTCCGACGCGGATGTTGCACGCTGCACCCGCCGCGGGTCGGTGGGCGGGCGGCGAGACCCTCGGAAGTCGCCGAGACCCCCACACGCGTACGGGGGTCTCGGCGACTTCGTGGGGTCCGACGGAGGTGCTAACCCCGACGGGGCTCGTCGTCCGCGGCGGCGTCGGCGAGGTGCTCGTCGGCGCGGCGACCGTCGGTGCCGACCATGGCGTGCAGCGAGCCGGTCGAGATGCGGTCGGGCGAGGTGCCCTCGAGCGAGCCCAGCCCACCCGTGCGGCCGTCGAGCAGACGCGCGGCGGCCGGGTCGGCCGAGCCGGCGCTCGTGTCCGAGCCCGAGCCCGAGGAGGCGCCGTGACCGTCCGCGTTCATGGTCGCCTCGTCGAAGGGCGCGCGGCCCGACAGCACGGTCTCGACGCGGTCCTTGTCGATCTGCTTCGTCCAGGTGCCCACGAGGATCGTGGCGACGGCGTTGCCCGTGAAGTTGGTCAGCGCGCGCGCCTCGGACATGAACCGGTCGATGCCGACGATGACGCCGACGCCATCGACCAGGTCGGGGCGGTGTGCCTGCAGGCCTCCGGCCAGGGTGGCGATGCCGGCTCCGGTGACGCCGGCGGCGCCCTTCGAGGCGATCATCATGAACAGCAACAGCGAGACCTGCTCGCCGACGTTGAGCGGCGTGCCCATGGCGTTGGCGATGAACAGCGACGCCATGGTCAGGTAGATCGCCGTGCCGTCGAGGTTGAACGAGTAGCCGGTGGGCACGGTGATGCCGACGACCGGCTTCGAGACGCCGAGGTGCTCCATCTTGGCGATGAGCCGGGGCAGCGCGACCTCGCTCGACGAGGTCGAGACGATGAGCAGGTACTCGCGGCCGAGGTACTTCATCACCCGGAAGATGTTGACGCCCGTGACGAGCTTGAGGATCGTGCCGAGCACGACGGCGACGAACAGGATGCAGGTGATGTAGAAGGCGACCATCAGGGTGCCGAGCGCGACGATGGCGGCGACGCCCGTCTCGCCGACCACCGCCGCGATGGCACCGAAGGCACCGATCGGGGCGACCCACATGATCATCGCGAGGATGCGGAACACCAGCACCTGCAGGTTGCGGACCCCCTCGAGGATCGTCGCGCCGCGGTCGCCCATGCGCTGCAGGGCGAAGCCGACGAGCAGCGCCACGAACAGCGTCTGCAAGATGGAGCCGCTGGTCAGCGACGACACGAGCGTCTCGGGGATGATGCCGAGCAGGAACCCTGCCGTGCCACCGGCCTCCTCGGCGGCGGGGGCCTCGTATCCGGTCGAGCCGATCATCAGGCCCTCGCCCGGGTGGATCAGGTTGCCGACCACGAGGCCGATGGCCAGGGCGAAGGTCGACATCGCGATGAAGTAGCCGAGCGCGAGCCCGCCCACCTTGCCGACGGTCGCGGCCTTGGCGATGGAGCCGACGCCGAGCACGATCGTGCAGAAGATCACCGGCGCGATCATCATCGAGATGAGCGACACGAAGGCGGTGCCGATCGGTTTCAGCTGCACGGCGACCTCGGGTGCCGTGAGGCCGACGACGATGCCGGCCGCGACGGCCACGATCACCGCGATGTAGAGCCAGTGCGAGCGGTCGATCCGGCGCCGGGCGCGGACGCCGCCCGTCGTCGTCGTTCCGCCGGGGGTGGGGGTCTGCGGGCCCTTGTGCGTCTTTGCCATGGGGGTCTTCCTCGAGCTCGTGACCGGCGGCGTCGTCGTCGACGGTCGTGCGGGGTTCGTCGCCGTGACTCTCGCCGGTCGCCGGGTGGGCGTCGACGTTGTGGTCATACTGGTCGCGCCGATGGTGCGTCATGATGGACCCCGGCCGCAGCGCAGCGAGGAGCCCGCCCGAGATGACCGTCGACCCCACCCGGTGGAGCATCGCCACGCGGCTCTTCGCCCTTCTCGTGGTCTTCGTCGTCGCCGTGACCCTGCTGGCGACGGCCTGGACGATCCGGTCGGCCCGCGACGACGCCGACCGCTCGGCCGCGCGGGCCTGCCTGGCGCTCGCCACCTCGATCGCCGACAACCCCTACGTCGTCGACGCGCTCGGGACGTCCGACCCGAGCGCCCGTCTGCAGCCCTACGCCGTGGCCCTGATGAGCGACACGTCGACCGACTTCGTCACGATCATGCGACCCGACCGCACCCGTCTGACGCACCCCGACCCCGACGAGATCGGCCGCCCGTTCGTCGGCACCATCGCCCCGGCCCTCCGCGGGCAGTCGTTCACCGAGACCTACGCCGGCACCCTCGGCCCGTCGGTGCGCGCGGTCGTGCCGATCGAGAGCGACGGCGAGGTCGTCGCCCTCGTCTCGGCCGGGGTCACGGTCGACACCATCACGCAGTCCGTCGGTGAGCGCTTGCCCCTCGTGTTCGCCGCCGCGGGGGCGACCGTGCTGCTCGGCGGCGTCGTCTCGTGGCTGCTCAGCCGGTACCTGCGGCGGGTGACCTGGGGCCGCGGCCCCGAGGAGCTCGCGCGGATGTTCTCCTACTACGAGGGGGTGCTGCACTCGGTGCGTGAGGGGCTCGTGCTCGTCGACGATCGCGGCCGCCTGACGCTCTACAACGACCAGGCGGCCGAACTGCTCGACCTGCCCACCGGGGGCATCGCCGCTCCCGTCCCGCTCGCCGAACTGCAGCTGCCCTCCTCGCTGGGCGAGCTGCTCGCCTCCGGACGCCGCGCCTCCGACGAGGTGCACGTGACCGACGACCGAGTGCTGGTCGTCAACCAGGAGCTCACCGAGCCCACCGACGGCCCACCGCGCCCGTCCCCGGCGACCGGACGAGGACGCGTCGTCCCCCGAGGAGGCGCGGTGCCGTCAGGAGGCGCGGTGCCGGTGACCGGCGCGGCCCGCCCGCACTCCCGCCGCACGCTCGGGACGGTGACGACGCTGCGCGACCACACCGAGCTCACCCACCTGACGGGCGAGGTCGAGACCATGCGCACCCTCTCGGACGCGCTGCGCTCGCAGACCCACGAGTTCTCGAACCGGTTGCACACGATCGTGTCGCTGATCGAGCTCGGGCGCGGCGACGAGGCCCTCCGCTTCGTGGCCGACGAGCTCGAGCTCGGTCAGCGCCTCGTCGACCGGGTCGTGGCCTCGATCGACGAGCCGACGCTCGCCGCCCTCCTGCTCGGCAAGGCGGCGCAGGCCCGCGAACGGTCGATCGAGCTGCGCGTCGACGTCGAGCCCGACCTCGGGACGATCGACGTCGAGCCCGGGGACCTCGTCACGATCCTGGGCAACCTCGTCGACAACGCCTTCGACGCGGTCGCGCCGACGCTCGACGCCGCCGCTCTCGATCCCACCGGCCGCTCGGCCCGGCCGCCGCGGGTCGAGGTGACCGTCGCCCGGGTCGAGGGCGGCGTCCAGTTCGACGTCGAGGACGACGGTCCGGGGCTGGACGACGTCGAGCTCGCCTTCCGCCGGGGGTTCAGCACGAAGCCCGCGGCGCCGGGCGGACGCGGCATCGGCCTCGCGCTGGTCCGTCAGGCCGTGGGTCGGGTCGGAGGTCGACTCGACGTCGCCACGGGAACCGACGGGACCACCTTCTCGGTGCTGCTGCCCGACCGGCGGCCGGACGACGTCGACACCGCCGCCCGACGTCGTGGTGGGGTGCGGTCGTGACCGGCGCCTCCTCGTCCGTCGACCGGGTTCGCGTGCTCGTCGTCGAGGACGAGCCCCTGACCGCGGAGGCGCACGTCGCGTACCTCGATCGGCTGGACGGCTTCGAGGTGGTCGGTCGGGCACGGGACGGACGCGAGACCCTCGACGCGGTCCGCACGCTCGGCGGTCCTCACGGGCGCGGTCTCGACCTCGTCCTGCTCGACATGAACCTGCCCGACACGCACGGCCTGCAGCTCTGCCGGGCCCTGCGCGCGGCGGGGTCGACGGTGGACGTCATCGCGATCACGGCCGTGCGCGACGCCGCCGTCGTGCGGACGGCGGTGTCGCTCGGCATCGTCCAGTACCTCATCAAGCCGTTCACCTTCGCGACCTTCGCCGACCGGCTCGGGGCCTACCGGTCGTTCCGTGAGTCGCTCGCGGCCGGGCAGGGTCAGGTGACCCAGTCGGACGTCGACTCGGGGTTCGCCACCCTGCGGCAGGCACCGGCACCGGCGTTGGCCAAGGGCCTCGCCCCGGCCACGCTCGAGCAGGTCGTATCGGTGCTGCGTCGAGGCGGGTCACCGTCGGCGGGCGAGGTGGCCGACGTCGCCGGGGTGTCGCGGGTGACCGCGCGCCGGTACCTCGAACACCTCGCCGACACGGGGGCGGCGACCCGCGAACCCCGGTACGGCAGCCCCGGCCGACCCGAACACGGCTACCGCTGGAACTGACCGGATGCCGTGCGGGTCGCCCGAGGACGAGAGGGTTCGGCGACACCGGGCGGGTTCGCGGGAACCGGGCGGTCGTCACGGACCGTTCTCGCCGAACTCGCCCGGGATGCCCGACGGTCTCGACGGGCCGACGCCCTGAGCTCAGCGCCGGACGAGCCGTGCGATCTCGGGCAACGCCGCGAGGGTGCCCGATGCGCCGTGCTGGTCGGGGTCGAGTGCGAGCCGCTTCAGCCCGGCTCGGGTGTACGTGCCGACGTCGGCCACGAAGTCCGCGGGCGCGCGCCAGACCAGCCGGTCGGCGGACGACGCGTCGAGGCCCCGGGCGAGGGCCGCGTCCCGGGCGCGGTCGGGCGAGGTGAAGGCGAGCAGGGTGGGTGTGCCCTCGTCCACAACGGCGAAGGGCCTCGAGGCCCCGGCCGTGCCGCGGTCCACGAACCACCAGGCCTCGAGCCGGAACGCCGATCGCCACAGGGCGACCGGGTCGTCGACCACGACGGCCGTGGTCCGCTCCGGCGTCGCGTCGACCACGGGAGGCGGGACGACGAGTGGTGCCGTGCTGCCGGGAGCCACCCGAGGAGGCGCGGGCCGCGTCACCGGCATCGGTGCCGCCGGCGGGACTGCCCGGTCGACGACCTTCTCGAGCCGGGCTCGACGGCGCTGCCCCAGCCCGATCCGCACGAGCACGACGCCGCCGGCGACCAGGACGGCGACGACGGTGAGGGCGACCACGACGTCGACGGACGACTGCCGGCCGGGCGCCACGAGCCCGACGAGCAGCACCGACGCCCCGATCGGCGACCCGACGACGGCGATCGCGAGCAGCACGACTCCCCAGGTGAGTGCTGCGGTGCCCGACGGGCCGCGACGGCTCGACGGACGGCGGGGGTCGGACGGGTCGGAGCTCGGCATCGCCCCAGCGTAGGGCGGCCGGCCGGGACCCGTCCGGTGCGCGTCGGCGCTACGCTCCCCCCATGGCCGACACGCGTGGACCCCAGATCGTCCGAGGCGACCCCGAGGTGACCCGGGCGACGCTCGACCTCAAGCTGCCGGTGGCGATGCTGCCCGGCCTCGTGCGCCGGGCACTGCAGGCGAGCCCGACGTTCTCGTTGGGCGACGCCGACGAGACGGGGGCCACGCTCCTGCGCCGGTCGGCCTCGGCGGGTGGCGCGGACGCCGTCCGCCTCGACTTCACCGCGTCCGAAAAAGGCAGCCGGGTCTCGGCCGAGGTCCACTCCCCCGGCGGCACGATCGGCACGTCGGTCAAGCGCCGCGACGACGACGCGACCGCCCTGTTCGAGGCCATCGCGAAGGCCGCCGGACCCTTCTGACCGGTGACCGGGCACGGACCGGCACCGCGCCTCCCGTCGTCTTCCCGGCGTGTCAGCCGCCGACGATCCAGGTGTCCTTCGCGCCCCCGCCCTGCGACGAGTTGACGATCATGCTGCCCTCGGGTGCCACGCGGGTGAGCCCCAGGTCCGCCAGCACGCTCTCGCCCGCCCCGGTGCCGGTGAGGTAGACGAAGCAGCGCAGGTCGACGTGCCGGGGCTGCAGGCCGGTCGCCGTCAGGGTCGGGTGCGACGACAGCCTCACCACCTCCTGCGCGACCCAGCCGGACGGATCGCGGGCGATCTCGGCCCGCCGCTCGGCCACGACCGCCGCACTCGCCGAGGGCCCGATCAGGACGCCCCGGCCGCCCTCGCCGTCGACCGGCTTCGTGACGAGCTCGCCCACCCGGTCGAGCACCGCGAGCCGCTCGTCCGGATCACCCGTCCGGTAGGTCGGGACCGACTCGAGCAGCGGACGCTCGCCCAGGTAGTACCAGATGAGGTCGGGCACGGCGCAGTACATCGCTTTGTCGTCGGCGAGCCCGTTGCCGGGGGCGTTGGCCAGCACGACGCCACCCGCCGCCGCCACGTCCATCAGGTGCTCGCCGAGCAACGGGTCGTGCGGCGCGTGGACGTCGACCAACTCGCGGTCGAGCCGCAGGTAGAGGGCGTCGACGACGGTGCCGGTCCTGCGGTCGACGACCCGCGCCTCCTGCACCTCGACGTCGTCGGCCCGCAGCAGCAGCAGTCCCGCGCCCTCGGCGAGGGTGCGGTGCTCGTACCAGGCGGGGCTCGTCGGGCCCTCGCTGAGGACCGCGCCGACCGGGTCGCCTCCGCCCCGAGGAGGCGCGGCGTGCGCCAGGAGCGTCGCCCGCAGCACCGCGAACACGCTCGTCGGGTCGAGCAGCCCCGCCGGCCGCGGAGCGTCCGGCACCACCTCGTCGAGCAGCCGCCGCACCGCGAGCGAGAACGCGGCCCCGCTCGGCGCCCGGACGTTGTCCTCGAGCACCCGCCAGCCACCCAGCTCGTCGCGCACCAGGTCGAAGCCCTGCACCGCCGCCCTGACGGCGTCCGCGGGCAGCCGGGTGGCCTCGTCCCGCCAGCCCGCCGCCCCGACGACCTGCTCGTGCGTCAGCACGCCGTCCGCCACGACCCGACGCTCGCCGTAGGCGTCGCGCAGGAACGCCTCGATCGCCCGGGCCCGCTGTGTCAGACCCGCCTCGAGCCGGCTCCACTCGTGCCGTGTGACGATGCGGGGCACGAGGTCGCAGAGGAACGCTCGGTGGTCGCCGCCCACGCCGAACCCGAGACCGGCCCGCTCGCACCAGGCGTCTCGCGCGACGGATCGGGCGTGCGCCTCGGTCGCGCCGAGCTCCTGGAAGAACCCGGCGACGTCGCGGTAGGCCGGGCGCGGGTGCAGTCCCGGGCCGATCGCCTCGTCGCCGGCGCGGAACCGGTACCCCACGAGGGTCGGTGTGGGGGCGTCGAGCCCGGCGGCGGGGCCGTGCGTCTCACGAACGACCAGGTCGACCACGTCGTCGAGCCGTCCCCGCTCGGCGAAGGCGGCGCGTTGCCGGTCGGCGGAGTTGCCGCGGGCGAGCGTGGCCTCGGCGAGGTCGCTCACGGTCTGCCAGTCGCCGAACTCCTCGAGCTGGGGACGCAACCGGGTCACGAGCTGCCGGACGGCCTCGGCCGCGGGCAGCCGCGAGGGGTGCGGTTCGAGGCCGAGCAGCTCGCCGCCGAGCCCGCTGCGCGCCGCCTGCCACATCGCGGCGCGGTGCAGCGGGGCCGCCCGGTGCTCGGCGGGGCGGCCGGCCTCGACGTCCGTCTCGGCCCGACGCACCGCGGCACGGTAGAGGCCGGCGATCAGCACGGCGTCGTCGACCAGGGGGCAGGCGTCGCAGGTGCGCAGCTCGAGGGTGGGCGCGTGGCTCGACGGTCGGACGTCGAAGTAGGCCATCCCGCTGTCGGCGATCACGCCCGAACCGATCAGGTCGGCGAGCAGCCGGTCGTACTCGGCGGCGTCGGCCAGCGGCCCGGTCGCCCCGGCGCTCGGCCACCGCTGCCAGATGAGCGAGCGGATGCTCGCGTAGCCGGTGTCCTGCCCGTTCCAGTAGGGCGAGCTGGCGCTCAGGGCGAGCAGAGCCGGCAGCACGGGGGCGATCCGCCCGGCGATCTGCACGGCGAGGTCGCGGTCGGACACCCCCACGTGGATCTGCAGTCCGCAGATCAGCTGCTCGTCGACGAGCAGGCGGTACTGCTCGTGCATGCGTCCGTAGCGTCCGGTCGTCGTCAGTTCGAAGTCGGCGAACTCGCTGCGCGGGGCCGTGCCGACGGCGCCGATGGCGAGCCCCTCGGCGGTGGTCACCTCGACCAGGTCGCGGCGGAGGGTGAGGATCTCGCGCCGCAGGTCGTCGAGCGTGGTCACGACGGGCACGTTGGTCTCGATCGTGGTGCGCTGCAGCTCCGCCCCGTAACGGTCGGCGGGCAACCGGGTCAGGAGGTGCGGTGCGCGAGCCGACAGACGCCCCGTCTCGAGGTCGATCAGGTGCAGCTCTTCTTCGGCCCCCAGCGTCAGCTCTGCGCTCATGCCTGCACAGTACGGGCGCGTCCCGGTTCTGCCCGCCTCTTCATGAGGATTTCACATGAACGAAAAACGAGGAGGCGCGGCCCCGGTCGGCCGCGGAATCAGACCCGGGTGGTCTGGCGCACCCCCGCAGCGGGCAGCAGCACACCGTCGATGAGCCCGACGAGGTAGTCGCGGTCGACGGGCTTCCGCAGGACGAGCACGCGGTACGACACCATCGACGGGGTGACGAGGGCGAGCGCCTCGATGTCGGTGTCGGCCGCGATCTCGCCTCGCTCGAGGGCCCGGCGCAGCAGCAGCCGGTTGGCCTCGGCGCGGGGCTGGACGATCGCGGCGTCCACGGCCTCGGCGAGCTCGGGCGTGGTCGAGAGCATCGTGACGACACCCGCCATGACCCGCATCTTCTTCTCGGCGTCGTCGATGCTGTGCGGCTTGATCATCGCCACGAGGTCACCGCGCAGCGTGCCCGTGTCGGGCAGTCCGTCGAGGTCGACGGCTCCCTGCTTCAGGCAGGCCACCGCGTCGACGACGAGCTCACCCTTGGACGCCCAGCGGCGGTAGAGCGTGGCCTTGCCGGCCTTGGCACGGGCGGCGACCATCTCGATGGTCATGCCCTCGAAGCCGGTCTCGGCGAGCACGTCGATGGTGCAGCGGAGGATCTCGGGGTCGCGACTGTGGTCGCGCTTGCGACCCGGTCGCGAGGGGGTCGCGGGGCCGGTCTCGGCGGGCGTCGTCGCCGCGCCTTCCCTGTCGGTCATGGGGTGACTCTACATCGGATGTTTACGAAACTGCCTGTATCCGAAACTAGCGGGACTCGTATATGCTCGCGCTCATGTCTCAGGCCTCCACCTCCCCTGACGGCGCGACCCGCGCCTCCTCGTCCTCCCCCACCCCGCCGCCGTCCCGGCGCTGGTGGACCCTCACCACCGTCGCCCTCGCCCAACTGATGGTCGTGCTCGACTCCACGGTCGTGAACATCGCCCTGCCCGCCGCCCAGACCGACCTCGGCTTCTCGGACGGCGACCGGCAGTGGATCATCACCGCCTACTCGCTCGCCTTCGGCAGCCTGCTGCTCGTCGGCGGCCGCGTCAGCGACCTGATCGGCCGCAAGCGCACGTTCGTCATCGGCCTGATCGGCTTCGCCCTGGCCTCGGCCCTGGGCGGCGCGGCCGGCACCTTCGGGCTGCTCGTCTTCGCGCGCGCCCTGCAGGGTGCGTTCGGCGCGCTGCTCGCTCCGACCGCCCTGGCCGTGCTGACCACGACCTTCACGATCCCGAAGGAGCGCGCCCGCGCCTTCGGCGTCTTCGGCGCGATCGCCGGCGCCGGCGGGGCCATCGGCCTGCTGCTCGGCGGGTTCCTCACCCAGTACGCCTCGTGGCGCTGGAACCTCTACATCAACGTCGTCATCGCCGCCGTGGCGATCGTCGGCGCCGCGATCTTCGTGTCGCACGCCACCCGCACCGGCCCGCGCCCGAAGCTCGACGTGCCCGGCACGCTGCTCGTCTCCGGCGCGCTCTTCTCGCTCGTCTACGGCTTCTCGAACGCCGAGACCCAGGGCTGGGACTCGCCCTTGACCTGGGGCTTCCTGGCGGCGGCCGTCGTGCTGCTGACCTCGTTCGTGGCGTGGCAGCGCCGTGCCGAGCACCCGCTGCTGCCCCTGTCCATCGTGCTCGACCGCAACCGCGGGGCCGCCTACGCCTCGGTGACGATCGCGGGCGCCGGCATGTTCGGCATCTTCCTGTTCGTGACGTACTACCTGCAGACGTCGCTCGGCTACACGCCGACGAAGACCGGCCTGGCCTTCCTGCCGATGATCGCGATGCTCGTGCTCGCGGCCCAGTTGTCGACGAACATCTTCGTGCCGCGCTTCGGCCCCAAGATCATGGTGCCGTTCGGCATGACCCTCGGCGTGATCGGCATGCTGCTGCTCACCCGGCTCGACCTCGAGAGCCTGTACGCCGCCAACGTGCTGCCGGCCTTGATGGTGCTCGGCTTCGGCATGGGTTCGATCATGCCCGCGTCGATCCAGACCGCCACGCTCGGCGTCGACCGCGGCCACGCGGGCGTCGCCTCGGCCATGGTCAACACGAGCCAGCAGGTCGGCGGGTCGATCGGCACGGCACTGCTCAACACGCTGGCGGCGACCGCCGCGGCGAACTACGTCGCCGAACACCTGCCGGCGACCGGAGCCGTCGCGGCCGAGGCCGCCGTCACCGGCTACGCCACGGCGTACTGGTGGGGAGCCGGGTTCTTCGCCGTCGGCGCGGTCATCGCGGCCCTGCTGTTCCGTCGCCGCGTCCCGCAGTCGGACGACGTGGACGCGACGACCTCGCCCGCCGTCCACGCACCGGTCCCCA
>NZ_LMLG01000010.1:24291-87877 GCF_001421865.1 Frigoribacterium sp. Leaf44 | reverse complement strand
CCTCCTCAGCCCTCGGGGGCTGAGGAGGCGCGGGTCGTCTGCGCGACGGACGTCGCGTCGGTCAGGACGCGGCTTCGTCCTCGTCATAGCGGTCGACGCTGATCGTCGGGATCGACGCCGTGATGACCGAGCCGTCGGCTCGCATGAGCCCCCGCAGGTCACTCGTCGTGGGAACGCGGGTCGTGATGCGCGGCCCTTGGCCCTCGAGGGCCACCCGCACCGGAGCCTCGGGGGTGACCCGGAACTCGTCGCCGCGGACGGACAACGTCACGGCGTCGCCCGTCTCGACGGTGAAGACGATCTCGTGCTGGGCGAGGTCGACGCGCACCCGGCTGCCCTTGATCGCGACGCGGAACGAGAGTTCTTCCCAGTCGGCCGGCAGGCGCGGGTCGAAGGTGATCGAGCCGAGCCAGTCGCGCATGCCGCCGTAGCCGTTGACGAGTGCGCTCCAGATGCCACCGGTCGACGCGACGTGCACGCCGTCCGAGGTGTTCTTGTGCAGGTCGGCCAGGTCGACGTACAGGGACGACAGGAAGTACTGCTGCGACAGCTGGTGGTGGCCGACCTCGGCCGCGATGATCGACTGCACGACGCCGGACAGGGTCGAGTCGCCCGTCGTCAGCGCGTCGTAGTACTCGAAGTTGCGCAGCTTCTGCTCGGGCGTGAACTCGTCGCCCTGCAGGTACAGCGCGAGCACGACGTCGGCTTGCTTGAGCACCTGGAAGCGGTAGATGACCAGCGGGTGGTAGTGCAACAGCAGCGGACGCTTGTTCGCCGGGGTGGCCTCGAGGTCCCACAGCTCTTTGTCGAGGAACTGGGCGTCCTGCGGGTGGATGCCCCGGTGGTCGTCGTACGGGATGTGCATCGCCTCGGCGGCGAGCTGCCAGCCCGTGATCTCGTGCTCTTCGAGGCCGAGGCGGTCGACCATCCGGTCGAACGCGACGGGAGCGTCGTCCTTCAGACGGGTGACCGCCCGGACGGCCGCCCGCAGGTTCGCCCGCGCCATGACGTTCGTGTAGAGGTTGTCGTCGACGACCGTCGTGTACTCGTCCGGCCCGGTGACGCCGTCGATGTGGAACCGCTGGTCGCCGTTCGAGCGCCAGAAGCCGAGGTCGGCCCACAGGCGCGCGGTCTCGACGAGGATGTCGACGGCACCCCGCTGCAGGAAGTCCTCGTCGCCCGTCGCCTGGACGTATTGGCTCAGGGCATGGCTGATGTCGGCGTCGATGTGGTACTGAGCCGTTCCGGCCGCGTAGTAGGCGCTCGACTCGAGCCCGTTGATGGTGCGCCACGGGAAGAGGGCACCTCGCTGGTTCAACTCGACGGCCCGGTCGCGAGCGGCGTCCAGCATGCCGAGACGGAAGCGCAGGGCGTTGCGGGCCACGTTCGGCGACGTGTAGGTGAGGAACGGCAGGACGTAGATCTCGGTGTCCCAGAAGTAGTGCCCACCGTAGCCCGACCCCGTCACGCCCTTGGCCGCGACGCCCTGGCCGTCGGTGCGGGCCGTGGCCTGGGCGAGCTGGTAGAGGTTCCAGCGGATGGCCTGCTGGATCTCGGGTTGGCCGGCGACCTGGACGTCGCTGCGCTGCCAGAAGTCGTCGAGCCAGGCGCGCTGGTGCTCGAAGATCTCGGCCGTGGGCGTCTCGGCCGCCCGGTCGAGGGTGCGGTCACACCGGTCGGCCAGTTCGCGAGGCGGCACGCCCCGACTCGTGTGGTAGGTGATCGTCTTGGTCAGGCGGACCTTCTGGCCGGCCTGCGCCTTGACGCGGTAGACGTGCTTGGCGATGTCGTCGTCGATCTGCGACGACTGGTCCCACTCGGCGTCGGTCTCGATGCGGTGCTCGGCACCGACCGCGATCGTCATGCCCGAGTTCGTCGTGCGGTAGCCGAGCACGGCCCGCGCGCCGCCGTTGCGGTTGAGCACGGGCTGCAGGACCCGGTCGTCGAACGACTCGGCCTTGCGCGGGTCGAACGCCTCGGCCGCCGCGCGCATGCCGGCGTGGTACTGGTCGCCCATGTCCTGACGGTTGAGGATCTGGCTCGAGATCAGCAGCGACGCCGACGAGTCGAGCATCGTGACCTCGTACTCGATGACGACGAGGTGGCGGTCCTCGAAGCTGACCAGGCGACGACTGGTGACCAGGACCCGCTTGCCCGAGGGGGTGCGCCAGTCGATCTCGCGGGTGAGGACGCCGTCGCGGAAGTCGAGGCGTCGCGTGTGGCGGAGGATGTCGGCCTCGAAGAGCACGAACGGCTCGTCGTCGACGTAGAGGCGGATGACCTTCGCGTCGGGCACGTTGACGATCGTCTGCCCGACCCGGGCGAACCCGAAGGCCTCCTCGGCGTGCCGGATGGGCCAGGTCTCGTGGAACCCGTTGACGAAGGTGCCGAACGCGTGTCCGCCGCGACCCTCGTCGGGGTTGCCGCGGAGGCCGAGGTAGCCGTTGCCGACCGCGAAGACGGTCTCGGTGAGGCCCTCGTCGCCCTGGACGTACTCGTCCTCGACGAAGGCCCATTCGTCGACGGGGAACCGCGAACGGTCGAGCGGGTCGGACGTGATGTGGTTCACGACTGTGCCTCCGTGGTGCCGGTGGTGCTGCTGCTGGTCGAGGGGGTGTCCGGTGTCGCCTGGTCGGGATTCGGAGCCGAGGAGGCGCGGGTTCGGTCGAGCGCACCGACCAGCGTGCCGAGGTCGTCCACGACGAGGTCGGCGCCGAAGTCGAGCAGGGTCTGCGCGCCCGTGCCGCGGTCGACCCCGAGCACGAGGCCGAAGGCACCACGACGACCGGCTTCGACACCGGACTGCGCGTCTTCGACGACCACGCAGTCGTCGGCGGTGAGGCCGAGGCGGCGGGCGCCCTCGAGGTACGTGTCGGGGGCCGGTTTGCCGGCGATGCTCTCGTCCGCGGCTACGACGCCGTCGACGATCACGTCGAACCGGTCACGGAGACCGGCGGCCTCGAGCACGGGCACGGCGTTACGCGAGCTGGAGACCACGGCGACGCGGACTCCCTCGGCGACGGCCCGGTCGAGGAAGGCCACCGACCCCGGGTACGGCGTGACGCCGTTCTCGGCGAGCTCGGCGGCGAAGGCCGCGTTCTTGCGGTTGCCGAGTCCGCAGACGGTCTCGGCCTCGGGGTCGTCGTCGGGTGACCCCTCGGGCAGGACGACGTCGCGGGCGGCGAGCATCGCCCGGACACCGTCGTAACGGGGCCGACCGTCGACGTGCTCGAAGTAGTCGGCCTCGGTGTAGGGCGCGAGGTCGTGCGCGGCGAAGTAGTCGCCGAAGAGGCGGGCCCACGCGCGCATGTGGACCTCGGCGGTCGGCGTCAGGACGCCGTCCAGGTCGAAGAGCAGGGCGCGGAGGTGCGAGAGGCGCGAGGCGTCGCGGGGCATGGCGGAGGACACGGGGTGCCGATCCCTTCGAGCGTGGGGGCAGGGTGAGCGGCACCGGGGCGGCGACGGCCCGGTGCCGGTGAGGCGGGAACGTTTCGGGGCAGGGCGATGGTGCGGGGCAACGGGACGAGCGGGGGTGATGCGAGCCAGCTGCTGCGCCGACGAGGTGGTGCGGGAAGTACCGCACGGCTCAAGTGTGGCACCGCTCCGCCCGGACACCTAGCCACCCGACCGGGGTGTGGAGCAGCCGAGCCCTGGGGACGGGACGACGGGACGGGTCACCCGGCCCTGTGGACGGCGCCACCACCTGGGGAAGGAGCCCGAGGTGTCGGCGGCGGCTGACATCATGGGCGGCATGGACCTGGGCGACGAGTTCGACGTGCACGGCGGCTTCCCGGCTGGCGACGGCGACGCCGACGGCCCCGTCCACTCCGCGGCCGTGCCGCTGGTCGACGCCGTCGACGTCATCCGGCTCGTCGGGCCCCGCGCCTTCAACCGGGCGAAAGAATACGTCCGCGACGGAGCCGTGCTCGACACCGCCTGGCACCCCGCGGACGAGCGCCTCGAGGGCACCGTCCGAGGTGCCGAGGCGACGCCGTACGAGGTCGCCGTCGATCTGCGGGCGACCCGCGGCGAGTACAGCCGACCGGTCCGCAGCCGCTGCACCTGCCCGATCGGCAGCGACTGCAAGCACGTCGCGGCGACGCTGTTGCAGAGCAACTCCCGAGCCGTGGCCGATCGCAGCGCTGCGACACCCACCGTCGACGACCTGACGACCGGGGGCGCGACCGCGCTGGGTGCTGCACGGCCCGGCACGGGCGGGAGCGACTGGCGGTCGACGGTGGGGGCGATCGGGCAGCCGACCCGCGCCTCCTCGGTCCGGACGACGCGCATGGGTCTGCTGTTCGAACTGCGCGACCGGGCTCACTCGACCCGAGGACGCGCGGTCGCGCCCTCCGCCCGGCGACGAGGCGGACCGACGGTGCAGCGACTCGGCGTGCGGCCCGTCACCCTGAGCGGCACGGGCAACTGGGTGCGGGGCAACCTCACGTGGTCGTCGTTGCCGTACCAACTGAACCGGCTCGCCATCGAGCCCGAGCAGCACGCCTGGTTCGGCCAGTTCGCGGCGCTGCACCGGTCGGCCGTCTCGACCTACACGCCGGGCGACGCCGACTGGCTGTTCGTCGACGACTTCGGCAGCCCCCTGCTCTGGCCCTTGTTGGCCGAGGCCGGGCGCCTCGGCATCGCTCTCGTGACGGGCAAGCGTTCGACCGACGTCGTCGTCGGCGACGAGGCCCGGGTGACCGTCGACGCCGTGCTCGGCGACGACGGCTCGATGCTGCTGACCGCCGGGGTCACCGTCGACGGAGTGGCCCGTCGCGCGGAGTCGACCGGCGTCATCGCCGACCACGGGGTGTGGTGCGTCGCCCACGAACCCGCGCTGACCTTCACCCTCGCGCCGACCGCGGCTCCGCTCGACGACGAGCAGCGCCGACTGTTGACCGTCACGCCCGAGGTGGTCGTGCCGGCCGCCGACTCAGCCGAGTTCCTGCGCGACTACTACCCCACCCTTCGCCGACGTGTCGACGTCGTCAGCTCGGACGCCTCGATCGAGTTCCCGACGATCGTGCCGCCCGAGCTGACCCTCACGGTCGCCTTCGAGAAGGGGCAGGCGATCCGCCTGACGTGGGGGTGGACCATCGACGGCACGCTCCGGCCGCTGACGGCGCACTCCCCCGTCCCCGACCTGGGCGAGCTCGACGTCGTCCCGCGCGATCAGGTGCTCAAGGGGGTGACCGCAGCCGAGTTCGCGACCGGCACGCTGCCCGCCCTCGAGGCGCGAACCGACCTGCAGGTCGACCTCGTCGGCACCCGGCCCGACTATCGCGAGCTGACCGACGAGCCACGCCTGACCATCACCACGATGCCGACCGACAAGCGCGACTGGTTCGACCTCGGCGTGCTGGTGACCGTCGAGGGACGGACCGTCCCCTTCACGCCGCTCATCACCGCCCTCGCGAAGGGGCGGAAGAAGCTGCTGCTGGTCGACCACTCGTACCTGTCCCTCGACCACCCGGCCTTCGACGAGCTCAAGAGACTGATCGACGAGGCGTCGGCGCTCGACGAATGGCAGGTGGCTCCGCGCATCAATCGCTACCAGGCGAGCCTCTGGTCCGAGCTCGACGAACTCGCGGACGAGACCGTCCCCGCCGCCGAGTGGCAGCAGGCGGTCGGCGGGCTGCTGGCCCTCGCCGACGCCGGTGGGCTCGAGGCCGCCACGGCGATCCCCGTGCCGAGCGCGGTCGACGCGACCCTGCGCCCGTACCAGCACGAGGGGTTCGCCTGGCTCGCCTTCCTCCACGACCAGGGGCTCGGCGGCGTCCTGGCCGACGACATGGGGCTCGGCAAGACGCTGCAGACGCTCGCGCTCGTCGCGCACGTTCGTGAGACCGAACGAGCCAGGGTCGCCGCGGCCGCCGCGACGCCGGACGCTCCGAGCACCCCGCCCGCGCCCTTCCTCGTCGTCGCCCCGACGTCGGTCGTGTCGAACTGGGTGGCCGAGGCCGCTCGTTTCACCCCGGGGCTGGCCGTCCGGGCCGTGACCGCCACCCAGGCGAAGGGCGGGCGCGGGTCGGTGCACGACCTCGCGCAGGGTGCCGACGTCGTCGTGACCTCGTACGCGCTCTTCCGCCTCGACTTCGCCGCGTACCAGGCCGAGGGCTGGGCCGGGTTGATCCTGGACGAGGCGCAGTTCGTCAAGAACCGTGCGTCGCAGGCCCACCGGTGCGCGGTCGACCTCGACGTGCCGTTCAAGCTCGCGATCACCGGCACGCCGCTCGAGAACAGCCTCACCGACCTGTGGTCGCTGCTGCACGTGGTGGCGCCCGGCCTGCTCGGCAGCGGAGTCCGGTTCGCCGACGACTACGTCAAGCCGATCGCGACGGGTGAGGCACCCGAGCTCCTGCAGAAGCTCCGCAAGCGCATCCGACCGTTGATGATGCGCCGCACGAAAGAGCAGGTCGCCTCCGACCTGCCGGCCAAGCAAGAGCAGGTGTTGCGCGTCGACCTCGACCCCGCGCACCGCGACCTCTACGACGCCTTCCTGCAGCGTGAGCGGCAGAAGCTGCTCGGCCTGATGGACGACCTCGACCGCAACCGGTTCATCGTCTTCCGGTCGCTCACCCTGCTGCGCCTGCTGTCGCTCGACGCCTCGCTCGTCGACGAGGCCTACGCCGACATCCCCTCGGCGAAGCTCGACCAGCTGCTCGACGAACTCGAGGACGTGGTCGCCGAGGGGCACCGCGCCTTGATCTTCAGCCAGTTCACGACGTTCTTGCACAAGGTCGCCGCCCGGCTCGAACAGCGTGGAGTCGCGTTCGAGTACCTCGACGGGTCGACCCGACGTCGGGCCGAGGTGATCGACCGGTTCAAGACCGGCGACGCACCCGCATTCCTCATCAGCCTCAAGGCGGGCGGGTTCGGGCTCAACCTCACCGAGGCGGACTACGTGTTCATCCTCGACCCGTGGTGGAACCCGGCCACCGAGGCCCAGGCGGTCGACCGCACGCACCGCATCGGCCAGACCGACAACGTGATGGTCTACCGGATGATCGCCAACGACACCATCGAAGAGAAGGTGCTGGCCCTCCAGGCGCAGAAGTCGCAACTGTTCGACGCCGTGATGGACGACGACGCCGTGTTCAGCGCGGCGCTCACCGCCGACGACATCCGCGGCCTGCTCGACGCCTGACGCGGGTCGGTGTCGTGTCGCCCGACGGGGACGGGCGAGTTCGTCGACCTCGGTCGTCCCCGGACGACCGCGCCCGTCGAACCCGCCCGTCGTCGCGGGCGGACGGGCCTCAGGCCAGCGACACCGTCTCGGCGAACGTGCGGGTGGTCGGCGGGGCGAGCAGCACCTCGGGCAGGCGGTTGGCCCCCTCGGGAGTGGCCCGCCACGCGACGTAGGCGTCGTGGTCGGCCGACGAAGCCCAGGTCTCGACGACGATCATGACCGACGGGTCGGCGTCGTCGATCAGCACCTCGAGCCCTTCGCAGCCGGGCCAGGCGCGCGTGGCGACGAGGGTCTCGCGAGCGATCTCGTGGGCGAGGTCGAGCCGGGCGGGGTCGACGTGGATCTCGAGGTGGACGGTGGTGGGCATGGTGGTTCCTTCGATCGGGCGGCGACCCCGGGAGCGGGCCGCGCGGCGGACGGGCCGCGACCTCCCACCCTGGCACCCGCGCCTCCTCGTCCGCCGGGTCAGGCGACGTCGACGGTCACGCGGTGCCACCCCTCGGCCCCGTTCGGAGCCGGCTGGACGTACGCCTCGGGCTGCCAGGTGCCGTCCGCGCCCTGCGCCCGCACGTCGATGGTGTGCGACCCCGATCCGGCCGACCCGGCGTCCCAGCGGTAGACCCACTGGCGCCAGGTGTCGGCCGACACCGAGTCGGCCAGCGTCGCGTCGAGCCACGAGCCGCCGTCGACGCGCACCTGGACCGCCTCGACCCCGGTGTGCGGCTGCCAGGCCACGCCCGCGATCGACACCGTCCCCGCGTCCACCGATCCCCCGTCGCGGGGCACGTCGATGCGCGATTCGAGCTTGACCGGCCCCAGGGCGTCCCAACCGCGGGGCGTCCAGTAGCCCTCGGCGTCCGCGAAACGGGTGACCTCCATCTCGACGACCCACTTGGTCGCCGACACGTAGCCGAACAGGCCTGGCACGACCATCCGCACCGGGAAGCCGTGCTCGATCGGCAGCGGCTGCCCGTTCATGCCGACCGCGAGCAGCGCGTCCGTGCCCTCGTCCTGCAGCACGTCGAGCGGGGTGCCCGCCGAGAAGCCGTCGATGCTGCGCGAGAGCACCATGTCGGCGCCGCCGTTCGGGCCCGCGCGCTCGAGCAGCGAGCGGATCGGGTAGCCGAGCCAGAGCGCGTTGCCGATGAGGTCGCCGCCGACGTCGTTCGAGACGCAGCTGAGGGTCGCCATGTGCTCCTCGAGCGGCAGGGCTAGCAGCTCGTCGAACGTGATCGACACCTCGCGGTCGACCAGACCGTGGATGCGCAGGCTCCAGTCGGCCGGGTCGATCGAGGGCACCTGCAGGGCCGTGTCGATGCGGTAGAAGTCGGCGTTGGGCGTCACGTACGGGGTGATGCCGACGACGTCCAAGGAGGCGCCGGCCGGCACCGCGGCCTCGGTCACGCTCGCGCGGGGCAGCGTCAGGGCACGCCGCAGCGCCGCCGCGTTCGCGCGGCCCGCGTTCACCACGCGCGCCCCCGTGCCGACGACGACCGCGGCCACGCCGGCGGCCACCGTGTAGGTCAGGAACGACCGGCGCTCGAGTCCGGGCCCGCGCAGCGGCGGGACGGGCTGCGTCTGCTCGGCCCACCCGGGCGACGTCGAACGGACCCACCGACGGAGGCGCGAGGCGAGCTTGTCGACGAGCAGCACCGCCGCGAAGGTGCCGACGAGGCTCGGGATGGCGTCCACCTGGCCGGCGTCCGCGCGGGTCAGGACCGCGATCACGGCGAGCGCCCCGCCCGCCACGAAGGCGATCTTGCCGATCGGCTGGCGGCGGTACTCGCCGTAGCCGGCCGCGCCGGTGATGACGACGAGCAGCACGCCCATCAGCACGAAGAGGGCGACCTTGTCGCCGGTGTCGAACAGCGACACCATCGTGTCCTTGACGCCGGCGGGGGCGAGGTCGATGACGGCGGAGCCGACGGCGAAGAGCGGGCTGCCGGTGGGTCCGGTGACGAGGGCGACGACCTCGGCGGCGGCGAGGAACGCGGCCATCGACACGACTCCGGCGAGTGCGGCCCACAGTCCGGCGGCGCGGGGGGTCATCGGGTCGCCGGGCCCGGGCGAGGGGACGGGGCCGGGCGTCGCCGACTCGGGTGGGGACAGGCGGACCGACATGGGCTCAGGGTACGACGCGTGGCTCGGGAACGGCCTGCGTCCCCGGGTGCCGGCCGCGCCTCCTCGCCGTCGTGTGGACGCCCTCCCACGTTTCGGGGCCGTGACGATGTGCGGCCTCCTCTTCCGTCGCCACGACGACCGGAGCAGGATGACCGGAACGCCCGAGACACACCGATGCGCCCCGGAGGTCAGCATGTCGACGACGAACCAGCAGCCCCCGAACCCACGGTCCGCGAACCAGGCCCAGCCCCCCACGACCGACACGGGTGAGAGTCCTACCGAGCTGAAGCGGGCCATCGGCCCGAAGCTGCTGCTGCTCTTCATCGTCGGCGACATCCTGGGCACGGGGGTCTACGCCCTGACCGGGCAGGTCGCGGCCGAGGTCGGCGGTGCGGCCTGGCTGCCGTTCCTGATCGCGTTCGCCGTGGCGCTGGTGACGGCGTTCTCGTACCTCGAGCTCGTGACGAAGTACCCGCAGACCGCGGGCGCGGCCCTCTACGTGCACAAGGCGTTCGGCATCCACTTCGTGACGTTCATCGTCTGCTTCGTGGTGATGTGTTCGGGCATCACGAGCGCGTCGACGGCGTCCCGGGCATTCGCGGCCAACCTGGCGGCGGGCATCGGCGTCGAGCTGTCGAACTCGGCCGTGATGCTGATCGCGATGGCGTTCATGCTGCTCGTGATGGCCGTGAACTTCCGCGGGGTCAGCGAGAGCGTCAAGGCGAACGTCGTGCTCACCCTGATCGAGCTCTCGGGCCTCGTCATGGTGATCCTGATCGGGTTCTGGTTCATCGCCGGCGGCAACGCCGACTGGGGCCAGGTCGTGCTGTTCGAGACGCCCGGTGACAAGTCGCTGCTCCTGAGCGTCAGCACGGCGACGTCGCTGGCGTTCTTCGCCATGGTCGGCTTCGAGGACTCGGTCAACATGGCGGAGGAGACGAAGGACCCGAGCCGCATCTTCCCGAAGGTGATGCTGACCGGGCTCGGCATCACCGCGGTGATCTACGTGCTCGTCTCGATCTGCGCCGTGGCGATCGTCCCGATCGGCGAGCTGGCCGACAACGAGACTCCGTTGGTCACGGTGGTGAACACCGCCGCACCGGACTTCCCGATCGGGAAGCTGCTGCCGTTCATCTCGATGTTCGCCGTCGCGAACAGCGCCCTGATCAACATGATGATGGCCAGCCGACTGCTCTACGGCATGAGCAAGCAGGGCGTGCTGCCGGGCTTCCTCGGCAAGGTGCACCGGAAGCGGCAGACCCCGTGGGCGGCGATCGTCTTCACGACGGCGCTCAGCCTGGTGCTGATCGGCTACGTCTCGCTGTCGCCCGAGTCCCCGATCGTGGCCGTGCTCGGCGGCACGACGTCCCTGTTGTTGCTGACGGTGTTCGCCCTGGTCAACGTCGTCGTGCTCGTGTTGCGGCGTGACACGGTGACGCACGACCACTTCCGGGCGGGAAGGGTGCTGCCGATCATCGGCGTCGTGGCCTGCCTCTGGCTCGTGCTGCCGGTGTCCTCCGGTCGCGGCGCCGAGCAGTACACGATCGCCGGCGGCCTGCTCGCGATCGGGGTGGTGCTCTGGCTCGTGACGTTCCTGTCACGTCGGGGCCGGCCGGTGCCGAGCGACGCGATCGCGGACGCTGAGCGCACCGACCCCGGGGCGTAGACGGTCCGCGACCTCGAGGGGAGTGCGGGAGGCGCGGGTCGAGGACGCAGGAGGCGCGACGCCGGTCTCGTCACCGGCACCGCGCCTCCTCGGCGCCTCGGCCTACGGGATGAGGCGGGCGGCGCGGTAGCGCTCGAACAGGTCGACGAACGCCTGCTCGGTGCGGCGGTACCGGGTGAAGCCGGCGTCGCGGGCCTTGCCCATGTCGGTGACGACCTCGATGTCACGGCCGAGGTCGCCGTCGGTGTGCCACCACGAGGCGACCCGCGACAGCTCGGGCTCGGCGAGGTCGTGCTCGGCGACGAGGTCCCGCCACTCCTGCTCGAGGCCGACCATCTGCTGCTCGAGCGGTCGGGGCTCGCCCTCGAAGCCCTCGACGAGGGCCGGGTCGATGCCGAGGTGGCCGGCGAGACGGGGCCACAGCCAACGCCACCGGAAGACGTCGCCGTTGACGATGTTGAACGGCTCGTCGGCACCCGCCGGGTCGGTCGCGGCCCAGATCATCTGCTCGGCGAGGACGCCCGCCTCGGTGACGTCGACGAGCGAGTTCCACTGGGTCTCACTGCCGGGGAAGACGAAGGGACGACCGAGGCGCTTGCTCAGCGCGGCCTGCACGGCGATGGTCAGCCCCATGTTCATCGCGTTGCCCACGGCGAACCCGATGACGGTGTGCGAGCGGTGCACCGACCAGGTGAACCCCTGGCGCTCGGCGGCGGCGAAGAGTTCGTCCTCTTGTGCGTAGTAGAAGTTCGGGTAGGGCAGGCGCTCCTCGTCCTCGTGGAAGGGCGTGTCGGGCATGTTCCCCGTGCCGTAGGCCTCGAACGGGCCGAGGTAGTGCTTCAGCCCCGTGACGAGCGACACGTGCCGCACCGGGGCGTGGTCGAGAGCGGCCAGCAGGTCGCGGACCATCGCGCCGTTCACCGCGATGTTCTCGGCCTCGGTGTCGCGCTTCTGCCACGCGGCGAAGAACACGTGCGTCGGCTTCGCGTCGGCCAGCGCGGTGCGCAGGCTCTCGGCGCTCGTCAGGTCGGCGGCGATGCCCGTCACCCCGGCGGACGAGGAGGCGCGGCGCGAGAGGGCGAGGACGTCCCACCCGTCGCGCGTCAACTGCTCGACGAGGGCGGTGCCCGTGATGCCGCTGGCGCCCACCACGAGGGCGGTGCCGGGAACGGTTCCGGCGGCGGGCTGCGTGCTGTCGGTCTGGGGGGTTTCGGTGGTGCTCATCCGTGGTCCAAGCCGTTCGCGCCTCCCGGCATTCCCGGTCGGCGTGTCCACGCGACGTACCCCGCGCCTCCCGTCTGACAGGACCCCCGAGGCGCGGGCGTACGGTCGGCCCATGGATCAGGACACGAACGAGCCCACCGGTCGAACGCCCGAGGACGAGGCGGCCGCTCTCGCGCTCGCCATCGTGTCCCAGGCCGCGGCCATCACGCAGGGCGACCCCGAGGCCGTCGAGGCCAGCGACGAGAACCTCCGCGAGGTCGTCGCCGAGCTGACCGACGAACCGCTGACGCCTCGACAGGAGGACGTCATGGCGACCCTCGGCACCGCCGGAGGCAGCCTCGCAGCCGGCCTCACCGCCGCCCTCGCCCACGAGAAGGGAGTCGACCCGGGGGTGATCCTCGGCTCGACCTCGCAGGCCATCGTGGCCCAGACGCAGTCGCCCTTCGCCGGCGGACAGGACGAGATGGACGACGACCCCGAGCTCGTCGCGCAGGCCGAACGCGACGCCCGGGCCTACGCCGCCGAGCGCGACGGGGACGATGCGCCCACGCGAACCGACCTCGGTCACCACGACATGGCCGACGCCGGACGCGAGCGGGGCGACGCGGGCGAGCCGCGGGTCGAACGTGGCGACGACGACGACGCCGACCACGCGTCCTAGGGCCGACGACCTGCTCGACGCGACGGGCCCGGACGCCCGGCGCCGCGCCTCCTAGACTCGACGGACGGGTCCGCGGGACCGCCTCGGCGGTGCCCCGGCCCGACCGGTCACGAGCGAGGAAGAGGTCAGCGTGTCGGACGCCAGGCGCCCTGAGCGGCCCACTCCGGTGAGGCCTCGGCCTCCTCGGGTGCCCAAGGCCCCGAAGGCCAGACCGAAGGGGCCCGCCCAGTCACGACTGGTCAACCAGCACGAACTGCGCGACGTCCGGGCACGACTGCGCGGCACCATCTACGAGGGCACGACGCCCGAGCACGGCATCGGCGGCGACCTCTACTCGCCCCGACAGATCGTCGACTTCTGCCTCGACCTGGGCGACGTCATGCTGTCGTCGGGTGCCGACGTCCGCAGCACCGAGGTCGCGATCGTGGCCGTGAGCACCAAATGGAACCTGGCCCCGCTCGAACTCGACATCACGGGCACGGCGATCACCATCCAGTACGCCCCGGCCGGCGTCAACCCGTTGGTCAAGACCCGGGTCATCTACGCCGAGGGCTCGAACCTGCACCGGCTGTCGAGGGTCTACCAGATCGTCGACGACCTGCTGCACGACGACCGCGACATGACCGAGGCGGTGGCCGGCCTCGTCGAGGTGTTGAAGTCCCCGCCCCGGTGGCCGTCGTGGCTGACCGACCTGGCGATGGGTCTGCTGGGCGTCTCCGTGACGCTGCAGGCCGGCGGCACGTGGCAGGCCGCCGTCGGCGCCTTCGTGGTGATGATCGGCATCATGACGTCCGGTCGAGGGCTCAGCGCCCGCGGCATCCCCCAGTTCTTCGTCATCGGCCTGCAGGCCGCGTCCACCGCCGCCCTCGGAACGCTCGGCATCTGGGCGGGGCTGCTGACCCCGGGAGGCGCGGCGGCGTTGGTCGCGGCCGTGGTCGTCCTCGTCCTGCCGCACCCAACGATCGTCACCTGGGCCCAAGACGCGATCTCGGGCTTCCGGTCGATGGCGGTCGGCCGCGCCCTGGTGATCGGGCTGATCGTCGCCGGGGTCGTGTGCGGCATCCCGGCCGGACTCGCCGTGACCGCACGGTTCGCGGACATCGAGGTCGACCCGACGAACATCACGCTGCAGGCGCTGCCCCTCTGGCTCTCGCTCATCTCGAGCTTCGCCGCGGCGTCGGCCAACTCGATCGCCCAGGGGTCGACCGCCCGCATGATCCCGATCACGATCGGGGTCGCCCTGGTCGGCAACGTCTCGCTCTTCACCCTGCGCCACCTCGGGCTGCCGCTGATGGGGGCGACGTTCGTCGCGGCGACCCTGTTGGGTGCGCTCTCGACCGTGGCCGCGGCACGTCTGCGGACGGCCGCGACGGTCATCGCGGTGCCGGCCTTCTGCGGGTCGTTGCTGCCGTCGCTCGCCGTGGCGTCGTCGCTGCTGAACTTCATGGCCGGCAACGACGGTGCCGAGGTCGACTTCGTGTTCTCGATGCTCACGACGCTGGCGATCGGCGCCGGACTCGTGCTCGGCAGCCTGCTCGCGACGCCGGGCGCCCGTCGGTGGCTACGCCGGGCCAAGCGCGTGCGCGTGCAGTCGGTGCACACGGACACGACGCCGATCAGCGTCATCGTGCCGACGGTCGCCGCGGAGGCGCCCGTCACGGCACCACCCGTCACGGAGCCGCCGGTCGCCGCGCCCACGCCCGTGACCGCGCCGATCCCCCTGGTCCCGTCCGCGCCTGAGACGGCTTCGGAGCCGAAACCCTTCCCGGAGCGCCCGCGCTTCGCGGACCCGACGGCACCGCACCTCCCCGGGGTCGCTCTCTCGACTCCGGTCCGGTCCGCCGAGCCCCCGGCAGACGCCGGGACCTCGGGCGGCTAGCGCTCGGCCCCGGCAGTCACCCCACGGCCGGTGTCGCCGCGCCCGGTGTCGCCGCGGCCGGTGTCTCCGCGCCCCGTGTCTCCGCGCCCCGGCAGCTCGACCTGGGCGTCCTCGCCCTCGAGACGACGGATGATCGGCCGGACGTCGCCGATCTCGGCACCGACCCAGTGCCGGTGCATCTTCTCGGCCACGGCGTAGGTCGTGCCCGACCCGCCGAAGGGGTCGAGCACGAGATCGCCGGGCTCGGAGCTGATGGTCAGGACTCGCTCGAGCAGCTTCTCGCTGAGCTCGTTCGCCCCTCGGGTCTTCGTCGCCCGGTGTCGGACCGGGGGGATGTCGAGCCAGACGTCGGTCAGGTTGATGCCGTCGGGGTGCAGCTTGCTGCGGTGGCCGCCGTAGTCCTTGATGTCTCGGCCGCAGTGACGGCAGACCTGGATCGGCAGGCGGGGTCGGACGAAGCGCGACGGCTTGCCCTTGCTGTAGTAGAGCAGCGAGTAGTGCGACGGGTAGAGCTTGTTGGGGATCGGCAGACCGTACTTGATGTCGACGGCGACCCAGTGACGGAAGGTCATGCCCTCGCCGTTGAGCACGTGGCCCAGCTCGATGTTCCAGCGGGGGAGGTTGAAGAGGTAGAAGGAGCCGCCCGGCCTCAGCACCCGGACGCACTCGGCGATCCACCGGCTGCACCAGGCCAGGTAGGCGTCCTCGTCGAGCGAGTCGTCGATGCCCGCCCCGTAGACCTTGCCCAGGTTGAACGGCGGATCGGCGAACACGAGGTCGACCGACTCGTCGTCGAGCTCGGCGAGGACCTCGAGGCAATCGGCCTGGAAGAGCCGACCGCTGGCGGTGCGGTACGTCGGTTGCACGTCGTCCTTCGGGGTGTCGCGAGGTGGGATCGGTCGTCGAGAAGACTACTTCGGGCCGCCGACATCGAGGCCCGCCCGTTGTGCAGACGACCGGTATGCTGACGACCGTGTCGCCCCCTGCGAAGAAGCAGATGCCGTACTCGAGGCGTCCTCGGCCCGTCGACGAGGTGATCGTGCTCCGCCGGCAGGGTCGGCTCCCGCTCGACGACACGCTCGACCCCGACGACCCGATCCTGCGGCCGAGGCGCCACCCCCGGCGGGGTCCCCCGGCGGTCCACGTCCATCGCGAGCCGATCCCGCACCGGCCGGCCCTCGCGCTCGCCCTGTCGGCCGTGGCCACCGCCGGGTACGTCGCGTGGGGCTGGGCCGAACTGCACGAGGGAGCCGCCGAGTTCCCGCTCGACCTCGCACGAGGGCGACGGGCCTCGGCGCCCGTGGTCGGCCTGACCTCGGCCGCCTTCGCCGTGACGGCCCTGCTGTCGGCCACCGTCGGGCCACGCCCGGGCCGGTCGCGGACCCTGCGCCGGGTCGCCGTCACGACCTCGGTCCTGGCCACGACGATCGTCGGGGCCACGCTCGCCGTGGCGCTGCTGCACCCCGCACCGACATGACTCGACCCGCCTCGCGGGCGGGAGCAACGGCAGAGGCCCCGGACAAGCTACCGTTGCACCATGAGTGACACCACCGAGCAAGCCCCGAGCGACGCCACAGAGCAAGCCGACACGACGCCGACGTTCGCCGATCTGGGCTTGAGCGACCAGGTCCTGAAGGCCATCCGTGAGATCGGCTACGAGACCCCTTCGGCCATCCAGGCCGCCACGATCCCCACCCTGCTCGACGGCCGCGACGTCGTCGGCCTCGCGCAGACCGGCACCGGCAAGACCGCGGCCTTCGCCCTGCCCATCCTGTCGCGCCTCGACGTCTCGGCCAAGAAGCCGCAGGCGCTCGTGCTGTCGCCGACGCGCGAGCTCGCACTGCAGGTCTGCGAGGCGTTCGAGCAGTTCGCCTCCGGCATGCGTGGCGTCCACGTCCTGCCCGTCTACGGTGGCCAGGCCTACGGCGTGCAGTTGAGCGCCCTGCGCCGCGGCGTGCACGTCGTCGTCGGCACGCCCGGTCGCATCATGGACCACCTCGCCAAGGGCACCCTCGACCTCAGCGAGCTCAAGTACCTCGTGCTCGACGAGGCCGACGAGATGCTGAAGATGGGCTTCGCCGAGGACGTCGAGACGATCCTCGCCGACACCCCCGACGACAAGCAGGTGGCGCTGTTCTCGGCCACGATGCCGCCGCAGATCCGTCGCATCTCGAAGCAGTACCTGAACGACGCCGAAGAGATCACGGTCAAGGCGAAGACCACCACCTCGGTCAACACGACCCAGCGCTACCTGATGGTGTCGTACCCGCAGAAGGTCGACGCCCTGACGCGCATCCTCGAGGTCGAGAACTTCGAGGGCATGATCATCTTCGTCCGCACCAAGAGCGAGACCGAGACCCTCGCCGAGAAGCTGCGCGCCCGCGGTTACTCGGCCGCGGCCATCAGCGGTGACGTCGCCCAGGCCCAGCGCGAGCGCACGGTCAACCAGTTGAAGAGCGGCAAGCTCGACATCCTCGTGGCGACCGACGTCGCGGCGCGTGGTCTCGACGTCGACCGCATCAGCCACGTCGTCAACTACGACATCCCGATCGACACCGAGTCGTACGTGCACCGCATCGGCCGCACCGGCCGTGCCGGCCGCAGCGGTGCCGCGATCAGCTTCGTCACCCCGCGCGAGCGTCGTCTGCTGGGTGCGATCGAGAAGGCCACCCGCCAGCCGCTCACGCAGATGCAGCTGCCGACCGTCGAGGACGTCAACAGCACCCGGCTCACCCGGTTCGACGACGCGATCACCGAGGCCCTGTCGCAGGACAGCCGCATCTCGGCGTTCCGCGACATCATCAGCCACTACGTCGAGCACCACGACGTGCCCGAAGCCGACGTCGCCGCCGCCCTCGCCGTGGTCGCCCAGGGCGAGACTCCCCTGCTGCTCGACCCGAAGGACGAGCGACCGCAGCGCGACGAGCGTCCGCTGCGCGAGCGCGACGACCGCGCCCCGCGCGGCGGCCGTGACGACGACCGGGGCGAGCGCCGCGAGCGCGGACCGCGCACGTCGAAGCCGATGACGGCGTACCGCATCGAGGTCGGTCGTCGCCACCGAGTCGAGCCGCGTCAGATCGTGGGCGCCCTGGCGAACGAGGGTGGCCTGAGCCGCGACGACTTCGGAGCCATCCAGATCCGCCCCGACTTCTCGGTCGTCGAGCTCGCCTCGGACGTCTCGACCGACATGCTCGACCGTCTGAGCGACACCCGAATCAGCGGCAAGCTCATCGAGATCAAGCCCGACCGCCGAGGAGGCGCGCCCCGCCGCGACGACCGCCCCGACCGGTCACAGGGTGGCGAGCGGCCCGCCCGCAAGCCCCGTTACTAGACACCCGGCCGCACGGCCCACGACGCCGACCTCGCCTTCCGCCTGGTCGGCGTCGTCGTGTCCGGGCGGTTCGTCGGCGACTCGGCCCGTGATGGTCGTGGACGGGCGGATTCGTGGTCCCCGGGCCGCCGGAGGCGCCCGTCCACCACGAACTCGCCCGTGAACCCACCACCTCGTTCGAACGGAGTCCGATGAGCACCCCGCCCTCCCCCGGTGGCACCGATGCGCTGTTCGGCGTCGTGCAGACCGCCCTCACGATCGGCAGTGCCGTCCCACTGCTGCTGTCGTTGGTCGCGTTGGTGCTCTTCGTGCGGATGCGACGCCGACTCTCCGCCGGCCTGCCGGGAACATCGGGCACGCGCCGCCTCGCCGACGACTCCCGGCGACTGCACGACCTGGCCCGGGTGAGCCTTCTGGGCTCCGCGTTCGGCCTCGTGCTGCTGGTGGTGGGCCAGATCGTCGTCGGCCTCGGCACGCCCGTCGGCCTTGCCGCAGCGTTCGCCGGGCCGCTCGCACCCGTGACGATCGGTGCGGTCGTGCTGACCGGCCTCGCGGCCGTGGCGTTCGCGACCTCGCCGGCGCCACCCGCGCCTCCGCGTCGCTAGCCCGTCCCGGCGTCCGCCTGCAACGCTCGACCGTACGATCGAAGGGACCCGGTGTCGACGCGACGTGGCGACGACCGCCCGCCAGGCGCGAGGCCCGTGTGACCGGGCTCCTGGTGGCCAACGTGGTCATGGCCGTGACGCTGCTGCCCGCTGCCTGGGCGCTGGTCGTCCTGATCGCCGGCCCCTGACAACCGCCGCCCGAGACACCCCGTCCCGGGACGCCGTCGAGTGGACGACGAACCGCGGCACGACGTGGCGCGGCGTCCACTCGACGGTGTCCAGGCGACCGGCGCTAGGCCGGTGTCGCGGCGTACTCCGCCGCCAGCACCTCGCCCAGCCACGCGGCGAGCGTCGCGGCGGCCGACACCGACGACGACCGCTCGACGTCGGGGTTGTAGTTGGTGTTCGTGTTGACGTCGTAGGGCACGAAGCGACCGTCGACGGTCTCGATGAACTCGATGCCCGCGACCTCGATGCCCTGTTCGGCGACGAAGGCTTCGAGCCGCCTCACGAGCGGGTGCTCGGCGGTGACCGAGGGGCGCACCGCGAACGGGGCGAAGGTGGCCGGGTCGGCGCCGTTGGGCACGACGCACGCGTCGGCGGGGCACAACTCGAAGCTGCCGGCCGAGGTGTCGACGCACACCGCGTAGACGAACCGCCCGCCGACGAACTCGACGCGCGTGTTGAAGGGTTGCTCGGCCTGCAGGAACTCCTGCAGCAGGGTGATCCCGTCGACCGGCACCTCGAAGTCGGGCCCGTCGACGTACGCGTCGAACGAATCGAGGTCGTCGAAGCGGCGCACCCCGAGGCCCTTGCCGCCCTGGTTGTGCTTCGTGATGAACGGCAGCGTCTGCTCGCGGGCCCGCGCCTTGAGGTCGGCGGTGCCGAACACGGCGGTCGTCGCGGGGACGTCGAACCCGGCGGACGCCAGCGCCAGGTACTGCGCCACCTTGCTCACCTCGAGTTCGACGACACCGCTGCCGTTGATGGTCCGGCGCCCGTGCCGTTCGGCCCAGCGCAGGGTCGCCCGGGCGACCTCCTTGGCGGTCCCCCGGCCGCGCGTGTGGGCCGATCCGCTCAGCCGCGACCAGAACACCCCTTCTGGAGGCGCGGCCGCGAGGTCGAAGGACGTCCCGTCGAGCAGGTGCTCGCGGTGGGGCACCCCCGCGGCGTCGAGCGCGGCGACGAGCGGCGGCAGCCACTCGGCGTTGTCGTGCAGCACGTGCACGACGGGTGTCGGGTCGGCGTGGTCGATCGGCGAGGTCATCGTTCGATCGTGCACCGTTCGGGCCCGGGGTGCCAGCCCGACCGACACACGCGGACAGGTCGAGTCACGTCGGCCCGACCGACACACGCGGACACGTCGCGTCAGGCGGGCCGGGGCGTGCGCGCCGCGAACGCGTCGACGAGCACGGGATCGTCACTGCGCTGACGTTCGAGGAAGAGCACGATCGAGGCCGTCACCGTGCGGTGACCGGAGCCCCGCAGCACGTCGTGCCCACCCTGGCCGACGAGGCGGACCGAACCCCGCGGGAGCTGGGCCGCCCAGGCGACGGCGTCCGCGACCTCGGTGACCCGGTCCCCGTCGCCATGGAAGACCAGGGTGGGCTGCACCACCGACCGTGCTGCCGGCAGAGACAACCCCGCCGGCAGAGCCCTCCGGTTCCGGTCGTCCCGTCCGTCGAGCCCGACGCCTCGTCGCGAGGCCGGCGTCAGCACGCCGGTCAGGACGACCGCGTCCACGGCCGCAACCGAGTCGGCCGCGACGGATGCCGCGAGGGTCGCCCCGACGTCGGAGCCGAGCAGCACGAGGGGTCTCGGCAGTGCCCGGTCACGCACGAGCCGCTCGACGCCCGCCCGCACGGCGCGGACGTCGGTGGAGACGTCGTCGAACAGCTCGACCCGGTACCCGTCGAAGACGAGACGGTCGGTGAGCCTCGCGAAGTCGTCCGCTCGCTCGCCCTCCCCGAGCAGGACGATCACGGTGCCGCGCACGTCGACGGTCGGGGTCTGGCCGACCGCGCTCGAGTCCGCGGAGTCGACTGCCGTGTCGCCGACGCCGCTCACGACGCCGCGCCCGCGGTCTGCAGCAACGTTCGTCCGAGGTCGCGCGGCGCCCGGCGGGAGGCCGCGGTCGGACGGGTGCTCCTGCTGGTCACGACGACTCCCCTGCGCTCGACGACGGATCGGTGCGGAGCGTCGGCGAGCGACGACCCCGCGTCCCGTCATCCTCGGCCCGGTGCTTCCATCACACGAACGACGTGACGTTTCGTGACGGAGGGTGACGCCGTGTCTCGCGACGGACGTGGTGAGGGCGATCTCAGGATCAGGGCTCGACGGCCACCTCGACAGGGCGTGACGAGGTGAGGAGCCTCGTCGTCCGGCGACTACCCGCCCCAGGCGGAGGCGACGATCTCGCACAGACGTCGATCGTCGGTGTCGAGCGTCGAGCAGTCACCCGTCGCCCCCTGCCCGACCGTCTCGGTGGCGAGGTCGGCCGCCCCGCGCACGTCTCGCCGGAACGTCACGACGGTCCCGGCCGGTGCCGTCCGAACCGCGCCGACGACGTCCGCAAGGGCGGCGTCGGTGGCGGTGTCACCGAGCTCGATGCTGACTCGACCCTCCGTGGCGGTCACGGCCACGCCCTCGATCCGGGGTGCGGTCACGATGGCGCCCGTGACGGTGGCGAGCACCGCGAGCGCCTCGGGCCGTCCCGAGAACCAGAGTCCCCGACCGTCGGCTGCATCGGACGAGACGCGGATCTCGTCCATCCCGGACACGGCCCCGGAACCACCGATGGCCTGCATCGCGGGCACGGCGCCCTCGAGCCCCGACGTCCGTACCTCGACCGACCGGGCACTGATCGCCGAGTAGGTGACCGTGCCGGGCGCCACGACGTCCACCAACGACTCGGCCGCGGACAGGTCGCCGTCGAGCTCCCGCCGTTCGTCCGGTGAGTCGACGAAGCCGATCGACGTGCCGGGCACCTCCGACATCGCGACGAGGACGCCGGCGATCCGGGCAGCTCGCGGGGACGCCTCCGCCACCTCGTCCGGCGAGTGGTACCCCGTGACGGTCGGTGTGTCGAGGTCGACCCGGATGCCCTCCGGCAACACGTCGACCCGCCCGGCCCCGAGATCCGCAGCCCCCACGGCGTCGAGCAGCCGAGCCTGGTCGGCGGCGTCGAGGACGACGTCGGACGTCGCGGGATCGTCGAGGACCGAGGGGAACCCGCTGACGTTCTCGGTGACGAACCGGCGGGAGTCGGGGCTCCAGGCCGTCACGTCGACGTCGGCCAGCTGAGCCGCGGCATCCCGCAGGGACCGTGCCCGCTGCCAGGCCGAGACGACGTCCGACGAGTCCGAGGGGACCACCGTGATCCCGAACCCCTGCCGAGGCGAGTCGGTTCCGATCGCCCGGCCCTCGCCGAACGCGTGCGTGGTGAGGGACACCTCGGCGAAGACCGGGTCGTCCGCGACGCGACGGGCGAGGTCGAGCTGGGCCGCTGTGTCGCCCTCGTCGGCGAGCACCTCGAACGAGACGGCGCCTCGCCGGACGTCGACGAACCGCCAGCCGGAGGAGTCACCGACGTTGCGGGCCACGAACGGCCTGATGCGCTCGGCGACGGCTTCGAGGTCGTCGTCGGAGAGGTCGTCCTCGACCACGACCGTGGCCTGGGCCTCCGCGACGCCGAGGGGAGAGTCGGTCCCGGCCGTCTCGATCTCGACCACGCCGCCGACACCGTCCATGAGTGACTCGAACCGTTGGAGCAAGTCACTCGAGCTGGCACATCCGGCGGCGAGCGCGAGGACGGCCACGACGACGGTCGCCACGACGCCCCGCCTCGACCTGATGCCCATCCCCATTCCCATCCCCATCCCCCCATCCTGGCCGCTGCGGACGACGAGCGACACTGTCGCCGAGCGGAGCGTCACCAGTTGGTATCGTCGTCCGACGATTGCCGGAGGTCTTGCTTGGTGAACCACCCGTCGGGGCACGACGACGCCCTGAGCCGCGACGACGTGCGCGCGGCGTACGAAGACGACCCCACCTGGGCCCTGCTCCGCGGCTACAACGCCCGGTGGATGCTGCCGCTCTTCTCCCGCCACCTCGAGCACGCCGAGGGTCCGGTGTCGGCCGACTGGTTCCACCGGCAGGTCGCCGACGCCCTCGAGCAGAACGCCGCCGAGCAGGCGGCGTCCGAGCGGGACCCCGAGGAGGCGCGGCCCGCGTCCCCGACGCCCGTCGCCACGCCGGCCCCCACCGAGCAGAAGACCACCCCGGCCGAGTACTGCCGCAGCTGGGTCGAGAGCCGCTGGCTCGTCCGCACCCGCGCCTCCGGACCGGACGCCCGTGCCGAGTACCGCCTGTCGCCGCACGCGCTCAAGGCGCTGCGTCTCGTGCGCGACCTCGTCGAGCGTGACAACGCCGTCAGCGAGGCCCGCCTCGGCAGCATCGCCCACGCCGTCGGACAGCTCGCGGGCCTCGCCGATCCCAGCCGCGAGTCGCAACTCGCGCGCCTCGACGAGCAGATCGCCGAGCTCGAGCGCCGCAAGGCCGAGATCGAGCGGCACGGCACCGAACCCACCGCTCCCGACGTGCTGCGCCGACAGGTGCGCGAGGTGGTCCGTCTGACCGCGTCGCTGCCCGAGGACTTCCGGCAGCTCGGCGCCATGGTCGAGCAGCGGCACCGCGAGGTCGCGCGCCGGGCGTCGTCCGAACACGTCGGCAAGGGCGCGCTCGTCGACCAGTACCTGCGCGACAACGACCTGCTCGAGCAGACCCCCGAGGGACGCGCCTACCGCGGCTTCGCCCAGATGTTGTCGTCGCGCGGCATCGACGTGATGCGGGCCGACATCGAGAAGGTCCTCGCGCAACCCGACGCCGCCGCACAGCTCACCGAGCGGCAGCGCACGCAGCTCGAGTCGCTCATCTCGTCGCTGCTCGCCGAAGAGCAGAGCGTGCAAGAGACCTACGGTCGCTGGACGTCCTCGCTGCGGCGCTTCCTCAGCCGGTCGGGCTCCGACCAGCAGCAACGCCTGCTCACCCTCGCCGACCGGGCGCTGCACGCGGGTGGCGTCTGGGCCGAGCGCCGGCCGGGCCACGCCATGCTGCCGGTCGAGCACGGCGACGGGCTCGACCTCGGGGCGCTCGACGTCCGCGACGTCAGCCAGGTGCAGCTGCACACGGACCGCGCACGGCCGACGGTCGACGTGCAGGTGACGATCGGCGACGCGACCCTGCCCGAGGCCGACCGGGCCGCCCTCCGCCTCACCTCGGGCACGAGCACGGCGGCCGTCTCGGCGACGATCGACCGGCTGCTCGCCGACCACGACGAGGTCACGAGCGTCGACGTCTACCGCGCCACCGAGCCCGAGTTCCGCCGCCTCGCGCTCGTCCTCAGCATGCTCGACCTGGCGCTCGAGCGCGGCGTCGTCGGCGACGACACCGAGACCGTCGAGCTCGTCGGCGATCCCACCGGCCCCGGTGCGTCGTCGGACGCGGGCCCAGGAGGCGCGGGTCGGCAGGTCACGCTGCCCCGCCTCGTCTTCCGGCGCGACCCCGCGGGCCCGCCCGACGCCGCACCCGCCGCCCCCGCCGAGCCCGCCCTCACGACCAGCACGACCTCCACGAAGGACCTCGCATGAGCCCCGCAGCCCCCTCGGACGAGACCGGCGCCGACGAGGCGACCTGCGCCTCCTTCGCCGAGGCGATCGCCCCCTCCGGCGACGAATCGGCGCGCGCCTCCCGCGACGCCTTCGACGACGGCGACGCCGACGACGGGGCGACCGGCGTCCCGGACGCGCTGCCGCTGGCCGGACGCAAGGCACTGGTCACGCTGCTGACCCATCGGTTCGTGTCCCGCGCCCGGCAGCAGGAGGCCTGGGCCGGCCTGCTCGCCCACGAACCCGAGATCCGGGCGCGGCTCGAGGAGCTGTTCCTGGTGCTGGTCGTCGACCACGACCACGAGGTCGCGTTCAAGCGGCAGGGCGGCGAGGACGACGTCCCCGTGCTGCTGCGCCGCGAGAAACCGCTGTCGCGCGACGCCTCGCTGCTGATGGTCTTCGCGCGCCGCGAGCACGCCTTCACCGACGGCCTCGACGAGGCGGTCGTGATCTCGAAGGACGCCGTGGCCGAGTTCCTCGGTCGGTACCACGACGACTCGGGCTCCGACGAGGTGCGCGCCCGTCGCCGGGTCGACGCCGCGATCGCCGCGCTCGTCGCCCGCGACCTGCTGACGGCCGAGCCCGACGACCCCGAGCTGTTCGTCGTCTCGCCCGCGATCGTGCCGCTGATGACCGCCGACCGACTCGCGCACCTCGAGCGGGTGTACCTCGAGGCCGCCGGGGTCGAGGGGGACGAGACCGGCGAGGACGACGACGCGGTCGACACGACCGGCGACCCGAGCACCGAGGCCGACCCGGCTGACGACGTCGACGTCGACGTCGTCACCGTCGCCGACCCGGAGGTCGAACCCCACCTCGTCGACGACCCTGCCGCCCCGGCGGACGACGCCCCCGAGCCCGACCCCGAGCCCGACCCGACCGCCGTCCCGCTCGACCTCGACCTCGAGCCCCCGCTCGACACCGACACCGACACCGACCCGGAAGCACCCCAGGCATGAGCATCGCCGACACCCCGCCCGACCTCGGCATGTTCCACTCGGGCCAGTACCGTATCGAGCAGGTGCAGCTGCTGAACTGGGGCAGCTACGCCGGCCTGCACCGCATGCCCGTGGGGCGCGGCGGCATCGCCATCCTGGGGCCCACCGGCCGCGGCAAGTCGACCGTGCTCGACGCGATGGCCGCGGTCATCATGCCCAACCCGCAAGAGTTCAACCGGGCCGCCCGCGACGACAGCCGCCAGCGGTCCGAGCGCACGGTCTACAGCTACGCGCGCGGCAAGACCGACGAGGTCCGCGACGCCGCCTCCGACCGCACGACGACGCGGTTCCTGCGACCGCTCGGCCAGGCGTTCCCGAGCGGTGCGGCGATCACCTGGTCGACCGAGCTCGGCCAGACCGTCACGGCCGTCCGCGTCGCCTGGATCGGCGAGGACACCGCGAGCCAGGACGACGTCACCCAGGCGAGCGTCTACCTGCTCGCGCAGGGCCGCTTCGACCTCAGCCGCCTGTCCGAAGTGACCCGCGAGGGCACGAGCCAGAACCCGCTGACCCGCGGCTCGCTCGCCCGCCTGCTCGACCCCACCACCGACCTCGCGACCTCGTCACAGCCCGAGCTGCGCGTGCGCCTCTGCGGTCAGCTCGGCATCGGCGGCAGCGACGAGTCACAGCTCAAGGCCCTGACCCTGCTGCGTCGGGCGCAGGCGTCGAAGGGCGTGTTCTCGATCGACGACCTGTTCAAGCAGTTCGTGCTCGTGCAGCCGCAGGCGCTGAGCCGGTGGGAGACCACCCTCGCCACCTACCGTGAGGCCTCGGCCCTCTACGACGTGTTCGAGACGACCCGCAAGAAGCTCGACGTGCTCGAGTCCGTGCCGACGCTCGCCGACCGCTACGAGCTGGCCGGCCGCGACGGAACGGCCAAGCGCCGCCTGCTCGCGGACGCCGACGGGCCCAGCCGCCTGCGCGTCTGGTTGGCCGAACGCGTCGGCAGCTGGGTCAGCGGCGAGGTCGACCGCGTCACGACCGAGAAACGCGAGCAGGGCGAACGCCGGAGGCGCGCCCAGGCGGACGAGCAGCTCGCGTTCCGGTCCCGTGAACAGGCCCTGGCGCGGATCAGCGAGCTCGGGGGCGACCCCACGCAGTCGCTCCGCGAGCACGTGGCCGCCGCCGAGGCCGAGCTCGCGGCCGTCGAGCGCACCCGTGGCCGGCTCGCCGCCGCCCTGGAGTCCACCGGCGAGTCCCTCCCCCGGAACGACGAGCAGCTCGCCGCCCTCGGACAGCGCGCCGACCGCCTCGCGGCCGACGACGCCGCGGCCCGGGCCGCGACCGCCGACACCCGCAGCGACCTCGCCGCCCGCATCGGTGAGACGAAGCGCGCCCTCGCCGCCCTCGAGAAGCAGAAGCGGTCGTTCGAGCAGCGCCGCAGCAACGTGCCCGACGACGCGATCGAGCGACGTCGCCGCATCGCCGAGGGAGCGGGCGTGCCGGTGTCGAGCCTGCCCTACGCCGGCGAGCTGTTCGAGGTCGCGCCCGAGCACACCGGGTGGGCCGTCGCGATCGAGCGGGTGCTCGGCGATCTCGCCACGCACCTCCTCGTCGACCGCTCGCACTTCGACGCCGTGCGCCGCTGGGTGAACGAGAACGACGTGCGCGGACGCGTCACGCTCGTGCCGGCGACCGCCGGGGCCGAGCCGAAGCTCACCCCCGTCGACCACACCGTGCCCGCGATGGTGCGGCTCGACCCGGCCAGTCCGTTCCGCGGCTGGCTGCACGACGAGCTCGTCGGCGACCGGAGTGTGCTCTGCGTCGAGGGTCCCGACGACCTCGACGACCCGCGTCCGACCGGCACCCGCGGCGCCGTCACGCGACGGGGCCTCCGCACCGGGTCGCGCGACCGTGTGATCAAGGACGACCGGACGACCCGCTCGTGGATCGGCCTCGACAACGCCGCGCGCATCGCCGAGCTCGGCGACGAGATCGTCGACCTCGAGGCCGTGCTGGCCCGGGTCCGCGGCGAGTACGACGCGATCGAAGCCGAGGCGGCCGACCGCCGCCGGGTCGCCGACGCCGTCGCCCGGTCGAAGGAGTTCACCTGGGACGAGCTCGACACCGCGCCCGCCCAGACGCGACTCGACGACCTGCGCGCCCAGCTCGACCGCATCGCGGTCGAGCGTCCCGAGCTCGCGACGTTGCAGGCCGAGGCGACGCAGCACGACGACGACCGCTCCGTCGCGACGCGCCGCCTGGCCGAGATCGACCAGGTGCTGGCGCAGCTCGACGAGAAGCACGCGACGCTCGTCGACATCGAGGACGAGTTCGCGGACGCCGCCGACGCCGAGCCCCTGACCGACGACGAGCGGGCCCTGCTCGCCCCGCTGCCGTTCGCGGCACCGCGCGAGGCGACCGACGTCGCCCGGCTCCACCGGGACGCCGCGTCGCAGCTGCGGGCCCAGGTCGACGCGCACGACCGCGACCGGGCGAACGCCGAGTCGACGCTCGTCGTCGTCTTCGAGCGCTACCTCGAGCTCGACCGCACCGCGGGCATCGACGCCACGATCGAGAGCCTGCCGTCGGTCCGCGCGATCCACCGGCAGCTCGTCGAGGACGACCTGCCGCACGCGAAGCAGCGCTGGCTCGAGAAGGCCGGCAGCGACGTGGGCGACAGCCTCCGGGCGCTGCTCGTCCAGATCGAGGAGGACGGCCACGTCATCCGTCGCGGCGTCCGCCCGATCTCGCAGGCGTTGCGGTCGATCGAGTTCCGCCAGGGGTCGACGCTCGACATCGAGCCGCGGCCGGTGTCGAACGGCGACCTGCTCGAGTTCAAGCGCACCCTGCGGGAGCACACCGGCGGGGCCGGGGGCGCGTCCGAGGCACGGGCATCGGACGGACGAGCCCCGGAGGCGCGGGACGCGTCCGAGGTCGAGCGCCGGTTCCTGAGGCTCCGCCGCGACCTCGCCCACCTCGAGGAGAAGTCGAAGGTCGGTGACGCCTGGCGCCGCCGGGTGCTGGACGCGCGGGAGCACTACCAGTTCCGGGCGATCGAGACCCGGGCCGACGGCACGCAGATCGTCCACGAGGGCGTCGCCGGCAAGTCGGGCGGCGAGGGGCAGGAGCTCATCGCGTTCGTGCTCGGGGCCGCGCTGCGGTTCCGGCTGGGCGACGGCACCGACCGGGTGCCGACCTACGCGCCGATCGTGCTCGACGAGGGTTTCGTCAAGGCCGACGCCGAGTACACCGGCCGGGCCCTGGCGGCGCTGACCTCATTGGGCTTCCAGCTCGTGGTGGGCGCGCCGCGCGACAAGGTCAACGCCTTCGAGCAGCACGTCGAGAGCGTGGCCTACATCTCGAGCGACCCGTCGAACCCCGAGCTGTCGCGCATCTACCCGCTGACGATCCGCCAGGCGATCGAGGTCGAGCAGCACGGCCTCGACCCCGCCGCGCTCGGCTGACCCGCGCCTCCCCGTCCTCCCTCCGATCGAGTGGGCAGAAGATGTCCTCCGCTCCCGGCGGAAGGACACCTTCTGCCCACTCGCGTGCAGTATGACCAGGCGGGGACACCGGCGAATTCGTGGTCGCCGGGCGTCCGTGTGCGCCCGAGTCCGCCGAACCCGCCCGCTTCCAGGAGGTGCGGGTCGGGCCCCGCAGGACGCACCGGGCTCCAGCACCTCGTTCCCCGATCGTCAGTATCCCGGCGCGAGCAACCCCGTCTCGTAGGCCAGGATCACGAGCTGCGCCCGGTCGTGGGCGTCGAGCTTGGTCATGATGCGGTTGACGTGGGTCTTGGCGGTGTGCGGCGAGATGACCAGGTCGGTGGCGATCTCGGCGTTGGCGCGCCCCCGGGCGACGAGCAGCAGCACCTCGCGCTCGCGGTCGGTCAGGTGCGCGAGCTCGGGCGGCACGGCCGGCGAGGGCGTGCTTCCCGACGACGGCTCCCCTGACGACGGCGTTCCCGAGACCGATCCCGCCCCGCCACCACCCGGCAGCACGTACTTCTCGATCAGGCTGCGCGTCGCGACGGGCGACAGCAGCGACTCCCCCGCGTGGACGGCCCGAACCGCCCGGACGATCTCGTCGGGCTCCGCGCCCTTGCCGATGAACCCGCTCGCGCCGGCGCGCAGGGCCGCGACGAGGTACTCGTCCTCCTCGAACGTGGTGAGGATCAGCACCTTCGTCCCGGCGAGCAGCGGGTCGGCGCAGATCTCGGCCGTCGCGCCGATGCCGTCGAGTTCGGGCATGCGGATGTCCATGACGACCACGTCCGGTTTGAGGGACGAGGCCCGCATCACCGCCTCACGACCGTTGACGGCGTCGCCCACGACGTCGACCCCGTCCTCCCCGTCGAGGATGTCGGTGACGGCCTGACGGATCAGCGGTTGGTCGTCGACGACGAGCACGGTCGTCACGAGACTCCCCCGAGCCCACCGGACGAGCCGGCCGAGCCGGCCCCGTCGGCCGCACGCGTCACCGGCAGCACGGCCGCCAACCGGTAGCCTCCCGGCGTCGGCCCGGTCTCGACCACCCCGCGCACCGAGGCGACGCGTTCGCGCAGCCCGAGCAACCCGTGCCCACCCCGCACGTCGTCCGAGTCGGGCTCGACCCGCACCACCGGCACCGGGTTCGTCACGACGATCGACACCTCGTGCTCGTCGACCGCGATGAGCACGTGCGCGCGGTGTTCGGCACCGTGCTTGCCGGCGTTCGTCAGCCCCTCCTGCACGACCCGGTACGCCACGAGGTCGGCCGCGCCCGTCACCGAGGCGAGCGGCCCCTCGACCCGGGTGCCCACGACGAGCCCGGCGTCGGCGAACCCGGCCACGAGTTCGTCGAGTCGCGCGAGGCCCGGTTGCGGCGACGCGACCCGCTCGGAGTCCTCGGCGCGCAGCACCTCGAGCAGGTCGCCGATCTCGCCGAGGACCGTCCGGGAGGCGCGGCGGATGGTCGCGAGGGCCGTCACCGCCTTCTCGGGTCGCGTCTCGATCGCCGACGACGCCACGCCCGCGTTGAGGCTGATCACCGAGATCTGGTGGGCGACGGCGTCGTGGAGGTCGCGGGCGATGCGCAGCCGCTCCTCGGCAACCCGGCGCGAGGCCTCGGCCTCGCGGGTGCGTTCGGCTCGTTCGGCGCGCTCGGTGACGGCCTCGATGTACTCCCGTCGGGAGCGGCTGGCGTCGCCCGCCGCGGCGGCGAAGGCGACCAGGAGCGTGAACTGGACCACGGGCAGGTCGACGACGCGTCCCCCCACGCCCAGCAGGCCGAGCAGCGCGACGGCCAGGACCGTGGCGACCGTCACGACGATGGTGCGGCGGCGCGGGGTCCGCGCGGCCACGGCGAAGACGGCGATGCCGGTGGCGAGGACGACGCCCGGTGCGAGCGTGCCGAGCAGGGCGGCGATGCCGAACAGGCCGACGATCGCGGCGAGAACCGGGACGGGGCGTCGACGACGGACCGGCAGCAGCACGACGGGGGCGAGGACGACCGCGACGGCCAGCACGCCGGTCGGCCGGAACCCCGGGACGGGGAATGGGGCGAAGGCCGCACCGACGACGAGCGCCGCGGCGAGCGTGTCGCCCAGCCACCACGGGACGCGAGGTCGCGGGTAGGGCGGCTCGCGCCTCCTGCCGTCCGTCGTCGTCATGACCCCATCGTGCCCTGGAACGCCCACGGACGAGTCCCCCTGTGGCCCGACGTCGCGTACCGCGGTCGCGGTACGGGCGCTCGGGCAGGTGTCCGCGGTGGGGGGACGCCCCGAACGGCGCGGCCCGCGAGTGTGGGTCTCGGCCCCGGAGACACCGGGCCGTCAGCGACAGGAGCACCATGGCGCCGATCATCTCGGTCCGAGACGTCCACCGTTCGTACGGGCGCGGCCCGAACCGGTTCGAGGCCCTGAAGGGGGTGAGCTTCGACATCGCCGAGGGCGAGAGCGTGGCGATCGTCGGCAAGAGCGGCTCGGGCAAGTCGACCCTGATGCACGTGCTCGCGCTGCTCGACGCCCCGACGACCGGCACCGTCGAGCTCGAGGGCGTCGACACGAGCACGCTCAAGGGCGGGCGCCTGAACCGCACGCGCAACAAGACGTTCGGCTTCGTGTTCCAGCAGTTCTTCCTGACGTCGAGCTCGTCGGTGCTCGAGAACGTCGTGCTGCCGATGAAGATCGCGGGCGTGCCCCGCGGCGAGCGCCGTCGCCGAGGACTGGCGGCCCTCGAGCAGCTCGAGCTCGCCGACAAGGCGAAGAACAAGGCCCTGGACCTGTCGGGGGGTCAGAAGCAGCGCACGGTGATCGCGCGGGCGTTGGTGAACGATCCGCGCATCATCTTCGCCGACGAGCCCACGGGCAACCTCGACACGGCGACCGGGGCGGTCGTCGAGGACATCCTGTTCTCGTTGAACCGCGAGAACGGCATCACGCTGATCGTGGTGACCCACGACGAGGAGCTCGCGGCGCGCTGCGACCGGCGCATCGTGATCCGCGACGGGCTGATCGTCGACGACGAGGCCGAGGTGGCCGCGTGAAGACCACCGACCTGCTGCTGACCGCCGTCTCGAACACGTTCCGGTCGAAGACGCGGACGATCCTGACCATCCTGGCGATCTTCGTCGGCGCGTTCACGCTGACGCTGACGAGTGGACTGGGCACCGGCATCAACGCCTACATCGACGACACGGTCTCGGCCGTCGGCTCGTCCGACACCATGACGGTCACGAAGGCCTCCGACGACGCGCAGGGTCTCAGCGTGGGTGACTCGGGTCCGACCGAGTACGACCCCGACACCGTCGCCGCCGGCGGGTTCGGTGCCCCCGGGTCGACCGTCGTGGCCCTGACCCCGGACGACGTGACGACCCTCGAGGGCATCGACGGCGTGCTGGACGTGCAGCCGACCCAGTCGCTCTCGACCGACTACGTCGAGGGCGAGAGCGGCACGAAGTACGTCGTGTCGGCGAGCGCCCTCGTACCCGGGCAGCAACTCACCCTGACCGCGGGTGACCAGCCCGACGACGACGCGACCGACCTGCAGGTGGTCGTCCCGACGTCGTACGTCGGTCCCCTGGGGTACCGCGACGACGAGGCGGCCGTCGGTCGGTCCGTGACGCTCGCCGTGACCGACGCCACGCGCACGCAGCACACCGTCACCGCGACCGTCGTCGGCGTCGCGGAGGAGAGCATCGCCTCGCCCGCCGGGGCGGCGGTCACCCCGAACGCGGCGCTCGGCACGGCCCTGTTCGACGCGCAGAACGTCGGGCTGCCCGCCGACCAGGTCGACCGCTACGCGCAGGCCACGGTGCGGTTCGCCTCGGATGCGTCCGACCAGCAGGTCACCGACCTCAAGGACCGTCTGGCCTCCGCCGGCTACACCGGCACGACCGTCGCCGACCAGCTGGGCACCTTCACGACGGTGATCGACGGCATCGTGCTGGTGCTCAACGCTTTCGCGATCATCGCCCTGCTCGCGGCGAGCTTCGGCATCGTCAACACGCTGCTGATGAGCGTGCAGGAGCGCACCCGCGAGATCGGCCTGATGAAGGCCATGGGCATGGGCAGCGGCAAGGTGTTCGGCCTGTTCAGCCTCGAGGCGGCGTTCATCGGGTTCCTCGGCAGTGCGATCGGCGTCGGCGTCGCGATGATCGCCGGCAGCCTGGTCAGCGCGGCCCTGGCCGGGTCGTTGCTGTCGAACCTGCCCGGGCTGACGCTGATCGCGTTCGACCCCGTCTCGATCGTCCTGATCATCGTCGTGGTGATGGTGATCGCGTTCCTGGCCGGGACCCTGCCCGCCGCCCGCGCCGCCAAGGCCGACCCGGTGGAGTCGCTCCGCTACGAGTGAGGCGGATGCGGGCGGCGGGCCCAGGCGCAGGCGTGCGCCGGAGCGGGCGGGTTCGGTGGAAGCGGGCGTCTCCGGACGCCCGGCTCCGCCGGACCCGCCCGTTCCCGGACGAGGAGGCGCGGGTCAGCCCCGGAAGGACGCCCCGGTCTCGTGCTCCAGCAGCGTCCACATCCAGTCGAGCGCGAGGGCGGACGTCAGGCCGGGGGCCTTCTGGGCGAGCTGGGTCGCGAGGCCGTCGCTGTAGGCCGCGAGCTTGAGGGCGAGCGCCGACGGGTCGGCCGTCGCGAAGCGCCCCTGCTCGACCCCGCGGCGCAGGGTGCGGGTCAAGCAGGCCTCCCACACGCGGATGCGCTCGACGTACTCGGCGGCGACCGCGGGCTTGCGTGCCACGGCCGTCCAGTAGTCCGACCAGAGCCGCCAGTGCTCGTCGGTCGCGTCGGTGTCGGCGAACAGGGGCTCGACGAGCATCCGCACCCCGACGACCGGGTCGGACTCGGCGTCGACGGCTTGGATGATCGACGAGTAGAACCGTGCGGTCTCGAGGACCACGACCTCGTTGAGGATCTCGGCGACACCGTCGAAGTGGTAGGTCACGGTGCCGACCGAGACCCCGGCCGCGGCGGCGATGTCGCGCAGACGAGTCGCGCCCATGCCCTCGCGGACGATCACCTCGCGGGCCGCCTCGACGATGGACGCCCGCCGGACGACCGGCTTCTGCCGCACGCCCGCGCCGCCCATGCCGCTCACGCTGCTGACGCCGCCCGCGCCCGTGCCGCTCGGGCCGCTCACGCCGACGTCCGCGGCACGAGCTCGTCGAAGGTCCGGTCGGCGACGAGCACCGTCTCGGCCTCGGGCCCGCCGTCCCGGGCCCAGGCCCGCACGGTGTTCTCGACGCGGAACGCCTCCGCCGACGCCGTCACGCGGGACGTCGTCTCGAGCCACGCCTTCCAGGTCGGCTTCTCGAGCCCGATCGCCCAGCGCGACTCGGCCGACGCCGACAGCGGGTCGCCGTCGACGATGCGGTAGGTCTCGCGGCTGTCCTCGGTGAAGACCAGGCCGTCGGGGTACTCACGGCCACCGCCGTAGCCGGGGTCGACGTCGAGCACCCACTCACCCGTGCCGACGTCGTGCGAGACGCTGCGCTGCGGCAGGTCCGAGGTGGGTGGCAGGGCACGGATCGCCAGGGGCTGGGCCCGCTCGGGCGCCTCGAACGCGATGCCGTCGTCGACCGGGTGCTCCGCCGACCCGTCGCCGGGCCCGCGCGTCCACACCGGCAGCGTCACGCTGCTGCGCGTGGGGTCGAGCGTGAGGGTCGCCTCGGCCGGGTGCGGCCAGACCCACGGCCAGTAGGCGCTCGACACGGCGATCCGGAGGCGGTGGCCGGCCGGGAAGGAGTGCCCGGTCGAGACCAGGGCGACCCGCACGACCTGCTCGACCCGCGCCTCCATCGGGTCGTCCGCGCGGTCTCGTCCGTTCCGCTTGTTGAGGTTGAGCACGCCGCGGGTGACGAGCGTCGACGAGCCGTCGGGGGCGACGTCGCACAGGCGCACGATGACGGTGCCGTCGGGCACGTCGCTCGTCAGGGCGAGGTCGGCCACGACGCTGCCCAGCACGTCGAGCGTGGCGTCGACCGGCAGGTCGAAGCAGACCGAGCGGCCGTCCTCTGCGCGCTGGTCGGGCGGCAGGTCGGTCGCGTTGCCGAACGGGAAGAACCGCCCCGCGTCGAGCCCGGTGCTCTGCGGCGAGCGCACGACGACGGGGCCGTCCGACCCGCCGCGCAGCGAGTCCAGCGGCACGATGCGCGCCTCGGTCGAGGGCGACGGCCAGGTCGAGGCGGCGACCCACCGCCCGGTCCGCTCGGCGTAGTACGTCGCCGGCGGCTCGGAGTCGTTGATCCAGGCGCGCAGCGCGGGCTCGACGTCGACGCCGTTGGGGCAGTCGAGCAGCCAGCGGTCCCACCAGCGAAGGGTCTCCTGCAAGAACCCGATGCCCGGGCCGGGGGCCAGGCCACGGTCGGGGTACTGGTGCGACCACGGCCCGATGATGCCCTTGACCGGCGCGTCGACGTTCTCGACCAGCCGCAGCACGGCGTCGCGGTACGGGTCGGCCCAGCCCCCCACGGCGAGGACGGCCGCCGTGATCGACGAGTAGTCCTCGCAGACGCTGCCGTGGCGCCAGTAGTCGTCGCGTTCCTGGTGCGAGAGCCAGGTCGTCGTCATCGGTCGGTTGTGCTCGAGGCGTTCGCGCCAGCGGGCGACCCAGTCGGCCCCGACGACCTCGGGTCGCGGCGGGCGCGAGTTGAAGGCGAACATCGTGCCGCCCCACGACGCCATGTCGATGCCGAGCACGGCGCCGCCCATGTAGTGCACGTCGTTGTCGTACCGGTCGTCGGTCGAGCAGACGGTGACGATCGCCTTGAGCGCGGCCGGAGCCCGCCCGGCCAGTTGCAGCGCGTTGAACCCGCCCCACGAGATGCCGAACGCACCGACCGCGCCGGTCGACCAGGGTTGCGCGGCGAGCCACTCGATCAGCGCGATGCCGTCGTCGAGCTCCTGCACCGAGTACTCGTCGTCGAACAGGCCGTCGCTCGACCCCGTGCCGCGGATGTCGACCCGCACCGACGCGTAGCCGTGCGCGGCGTACCAGGGGTGACGCTCGCTGTCGCGCGGAGCCGTCCAGTCGTCGAGCCGGTAGGGCAGGTACTCGAGCAGCACCGGCACGGGCTCGTCGACCACCGGGGCCCAGATGCGGGCGTGCAACCGCGTCCCGTCGGGCATCGGCACCCACTCGTCCCGTACCTGCACCTCGAGCGGGCCGCTGCCCCGCGGCCGGTCGGACGCCGGCCGCCGGGTCTCGGCGAGGTCGGGCCGCGGGGCACCCAGGGTGCGGCCCGCCCCGGTCCGCGTCGGCTCCTGCAGGAGGCGCGGGTCGCCGAGGAGGCGCGGGTCGCGCTCCCCGTCCCCCCGCTCGTCTCGCCCGGGTGCCGTGCCGGTCGTGCCGCTCGTGCTCACATCGCCTCCCAGCGCTTCACGTGGTGTCCGTCGCCGTGGTCGTCCCAGCCGTCGGCGTCCCGCCAGCGGGGCCGGGCGTCGCCCACGTCGGGCAGCTCGGTCGTGCCCGGGTCGAGGGTGGCGTCGAGCAGGGTGCGCGTGTACGGGTGGTTCGGCCCCTGGAAGACACGCTCGGTCGGGCCGACCTCGACGATGCGGCCACCGGTCATGACGGCGACCCGGTCGGCGACGCCGCGGACGACCGCGAGGTCGTGGCTGATGAAGAGGCAGCTGAGCCCCTTCTCGTCGCGGAGCCCCGCGAGCAGGTCGAGCACGCCGGCCTGCACGCGGACGTCGAGCGCCGTCGTGATCTCGTCGGCGATGATCAGCTCGGGTCCGGCGGCGAGCGCCCGGGCGATGCCGACGCGCTGACGCTGGCCGCCCGAGAGCTGCGCCGGCAGGCGTGAGGCGAACTCGGGCGGCAGGCCGACCTCGACGAGCAGCTCGGCGACGCGCTCGGGGCTCGACTCGCCCGTGAAGAGCTTTAGCGGCCGGGCGATCGCGGCGCCGACGGTGCGGCGGGGGTTGAGCGACGTGTCGGCGTTCTGGAAGATCAGCTGGATCGACCGGCGCAGCGTCCCCGTGCGCCCGGCGACGGGCCGCGTCAGGTCGCTCTCGACCCCGTGGGCTCCGTGGAAGGCGAACCGACCCGACTCGGCGGGGATCAGCCCGGCGAGGGCCGTGGCGAGCGTGGACTTGCCACTGCCGGACTCCCCCACGACGGCGAGGGTCTCGCGGCGGCCGATGGTGAACGAGACGCCGTCGACCGCGGCGGGCAGGCCGCGCCCGTACCGGACGACGAGGTCGCTCGCCGTGACGACCGGCCCCGTGGCGGGTGCGGTCCTCGGGTCCTGCGCCGCGCCTCCTGCGGGTGCGTCGTCCGCTTCGCGCCGCGTTTCGTGCTGCACACCCCGACTGGTCGCGGTGTCGTGCACGGAACGCGGTGCGGTGGCGTCGGCGTGGACGCGCGGGATGCTCGCGAGCAGCTCGCGGGTGTACTCGTGCTGCGGGTCCGTGAAGAGCGACGCGGTCGGCGCGTGCTCGACGATCCGGCCCTCGTGCATGACGGCGATCTCGTCGGCCATGGTCGAGACGACGCCGAGGTCGTGGCTGACCAGCACGATGGCCATGCCGAGTTCGACGGCCAGGTCACGGATCAACTCGAGGACGGCCGACTGCGTCACGACGTCGAGAGCGGTGGTCGGCTCGTCGAGCACGAGCAGCTTCGGCCGGGCCGCGATGGCCATGGCGATCGCGACGCGCTGCTGTTGCCCACCCGACAGCTGGTGCGGGTAGCGCCGCACGATCGTCTCGGGGTCGGGCAGGCGCACGTGGCGCACGAGTTGGAGCACGCGGTCGTCGCCGCCGGGCAGTCCGTGGCTCTCGAGCGCCTCGCGCAGCTGCCGTCCGACGCGGATCGACGGGGTGAGCGCCTGCCCGGCGTTCTGGGCGACGAGGGCCGCCGTGCCACCCCGCAGGGCCCGGCGCGCCCGCTCGTCGAGGGCGAACACGTCGTCCCCGGCGACGCGGACGCTGCCCGAGACGACCCGCGACCCGCGACGCAGGTGGGCGAGCAGGGTGCGGGCGACCGTCGACTTGCCGCTGCCGCTCTCGCCGACCAGGCCGAGGGCTCGTCCGGCGCCGACCTCGAAGCTCACGCCCCGCACGACCGGCACCTCGCGGCGACCGGCGGCGTACGAGATGGAGAGGTCGTCGACGCGGACGACGGGGTCGGGGGCGACGTCGACGGGGCGACCCGCGCCTCCTGCGGTGGTGGCGGTGCCGGTGGTGGTGCCGGTGGTGGTGAGGGGCTCGTTCACGAGACCGCCCCCTTCTGTGCGCGGTCGACGCCCAGCGACTTGCTGAGCCCGTCCGCGCTGAGGTTGAGCCCGATGACGAGCGTGGCGAGGGCGACGACGGGGGCGAGCGTGCCCCACGGGACGACGGTGAGGGCGGTGCGGTTCTCCTGCACCATGAGCCCCCAGTCGGGCGTCGGCGGGTTGGCCCCGAACCCGAGGAACGACAGGGTCGAGATCAGCAGCACGATCCAGGAGGCGCGCATCGCGTACTCGACGAGCACCACGTCGGTGACGTTGGGCACGATCTCGCGGAACACGATGCTCAGCGGCTTCTCGCCGCGGGCGCGGGCGGCGGTCACGTAGTCCTGCGTGATGACGGTGCGGGCGGCCCCGCGGACGACGCGGGTCACGGCCGGCGCGTAGATCACGGTGACGGCCAGCACGATCACCCAGAGGCCCGAGTCGAACACCGTGACGACGACGAGCAGCGCCAGGATCGACGGCACGCTGAGCAGCGCGTCGACGATGCGCATGACGACCTCGTCGAACCAGTTGTCGGCGTAGGCGGTGACGCAGCCGAGCACGGTGCCGATCCCGACCGCGATCGTCGTCGCGAGGAAGGTGACGACGAGTGCGTACCGGCCGCCGTTCAGCGTGCGCGACAGGATGTCGCGGCCGTACTGGTCGGTGCCGAGCCAGTGCGCCCAGCTCGTGCCGGTCAGGGCGGCCCCCGAGTCGGTGGCGACCGGGTCGTGGCCGGTCAGCACCGGGGCGAGCAGCGCCAGCAGGACGTGCAGGGCGATGAGGCCGAGCCCGATGCTCAGGGCCGAGGAGGCGCTGAGACTGCTGGTGAGGGACGTCGCGCTCGCGCGCAGTCGCCTCGGCCAGCCGCCCGCGGCCTCGGGGCCGGCCGATGCCGGGCCGCCGACCTGCGCGCCCGGGGTGGCGGGGTCCGCGGTCGTGGCGACCCGCGCCTCCTCGGCGGTGCGGTGTCCGGTGCCGTCGTGGCCGCTGTCGGCGGGCGGGGTCCGGTCGCGTGCGGGGCTCATGAGCGGGCCTTCCGTCGGGTGCGCAGCCTCGGGTCGAGGGCGAGCGCGATGAGGTCGGCGGCGAGGTTGCACACCACGTAGACGAGGGCGCTGACGACCGCGATCGCCTGGATCGTCGGCAGGTCGCGGTTGAAGACGGACTCGAGCATGAGCTTGCCCATGCCCGGGTAGTTGAAGACGTTCTCGACGACCACGACGCCGCCGAGCAGCCAGGCGACGTTCAGCGCGACGACGTTGAGCGTCGGCAGCAGGGCGCTCGGCACGGCGTGACGCCAGACGACCTGGCGCGTCGACAGGCCCTTGAGCTCGGCCGTCGTGACGAACTCGCTCGCCATCACGTCGATCGTCGACGAGCGCGCCGTCCGCACGATGTAGGCGGCCATGGCGAGGGTCAGCACGATGACGGGCAGCCAGATGCTCGGCAGCAGTTCGGCGACCGTCGCGTCCTGGCCGCGCAGCACGACCGCCGGGAAGATCGGCAGCGCGATGGCGAACAGCAGCACGAGCACGGTGGCGACCATGAACTCGGGCACGCTCATGACGACCAGGCTGATCAGCGAGATCGCGTGGTCGCTCGGGCGGCCGCGACGGACGCCGGCGATGACGCCGAGGGTCAGCGACAGGGTGACGCCGACGATCATGGCGGGCAGCGCGATCAGCATGCTGTTGCGGAAGGCGATCAGCAGGTCGGGGCCGACCGGCAGGCCGCTGACGAGCGAGGTGCCGAAGTCGCCGTGCGCGGCACCGGCCAGCCACTGGCCGTAGCGCACCCAGACGTTCTGGTCGAGGCCGAGCGTCTCGCGCAGGGTGGCGACGGCGTCGGGGGTGGCGTCCTGGCCGAGCAGCTGCTGCGCGACGTCGCCGGGCAGGGCCTGCACCGCGAAGAAGACGAAGAACGAGGCGAGCAGCACGGTGAGCAGGGCGGTGCCGACGCGGCGGGCGACGACGATCAGGGTCGCGGCGAGCGGGGACGTGGTGTGCGGGCCGCCGGCGCCCCGGCCGCCGGCGCCTCGGCCGCCGGACGAGGAGGTGCGGGTCGCGCCGTCGTCGCCGAGTTCCTTCTCGAGAGCGCGCGTGGCCGCCCGTCCGCGGGCCTCGGCGGAGGTCGCGCTCGGCGGGGTGGGCCGGGTGACGCCGCCGTCGTTCGCGCGGGGGTCGTTCGTGCCGCGGCCGTTCGTGCCGCCGCCGGTCGGTGTGGGGCTCATGCGCGGAGTCCGATCTGCAGGTAGTCGAACTCGAAGCCGAACTCGCGGTAGTTGAGGACGTCGCGCGACAGGCCGACGAGGCGGTCGCCGAACATCGGGGTCATGTCGGCGGAGTCCTCGACGACGATGCGCTGGGCGTCCTGGTAGAGCGTCATGCGGCGGGTGTCGTCCATCTCGGCGCGGGCGTCGTCGAGCAGGCCGTCGAAGGTCGGGTTCGACCAGGCGCTCTCGTTGTACGACGATCCGGTGCGGAAGATCTGGTTGAGCAGCTGGTCGATCGGGCGTCCGGTGAACCAGTAGCTGACCGTGAGCGGCTTCTGCATCCAGATCTGCGTGTAGTACGAGTCGGACGAGGCGTTGCGCACGGTCAGGTCGATGCTCGCGTCGCGGACGGCGTCACGGTAGGCGACCGCCATCGGGGTGAAGACCGACTCGTAGCTGGAGGTGTAGATCTCGGTCTTCAGCCCCTCGCGGCCGGCCTGCTTGAGCAGGGCGCGGGCCTGGTCGGGGTCGTAGGCGCGTTGGTCGTCGAGCCAGACGGCCTGCGAGGGAGGCACGGGGTTGTCCCAGCCGGGCGAGCCGGTGCCCTGCAGGGCGGTGGCGACGATCGCCTGCGGGTCGTAGGCGAGCTTCATCGCCTGGCGGACGAGCGGGTCGCTGAACTCGGCGCTCGTGGCGAGCATCGGGATCGTGTACCACTGGGCGTCGGGGGCGCGGGCGACGGTGGCGCCGGCCGAGGCGCTGACGACCTGGGCGGTGGCGAAGTCGAGGTTGGTCTGGCTGATCAGGTCGATCTGGCCGGCGAGCAGGGCGTTGACGCGGGCGGTGGTGTCCTGGATCGAGAAGAAGTCGATGCCGTCGAGCACCGGTCGGCCGGCGAAGTGGTCCTCGAAGGCCTCGACGCTGCCGGTGCCCGCGGGCTCGAAGCTCGACAGGCGGAACGGTCCGGTGCCGATGCCCGTGCGTCCGATGCCGCCGCCCTGGCTCGGGTCGGCACTGCCCTCGGGCACGATGTAGCACTGGTACGCGGTGAGCAGCGAGGGGAACTCGGCGTTCGGCGTCAGCAGGTCGAAGCGCAGGGTGAGCGGGTCGACGGCGGTCATGCCGCCGGGGCCGATCATGGCGGCGAGCACCTCGCCCTGGGGTGAGGCGGTGTCGGGGTCGAGGATGTGCTCGATCGAGTAGATCGCGTCGGCGGCGGTGAAGCGGCGGCCGTCGTGGAAGCGGACGCCCGCGCGCAGGCGGAAGGTCCAGCTCGTGCCGTCGGCGTTGGCGGACCAGTCGTCGGCGAGGTCGGGCACGGTGACGCCGGCGTCGTCGAGCTTGACGAGCCGGTTGTACAGGGCACCGAGGTACTCGTAGGCCGAGAGCGAGCTGGCGGAGTCGAGGGTCTCGGCGGCGGAGGCGGCCGGGCGCGCGATGCGCAGGCGTCCGCCGCGGGCGGGGGTGCCGGTGGCGGCGGCCTCGGGGATGGTCGGGGTGCTGCGGGCGGGGGTGCAGCCGGCGAGGGTGAGCAGGCCGAGGCCGGCGAGCCCTGCGGCGCCGGCGAGGACGGTGCGGCGGGTCGGGCCCGTGCTGCGGTCTGCGCGGCTGTCGGTGCCGCTGCCGCTGCCGGCGCGGCTGTCGGGGCCGCTGCCGGTGTCTCGCGCCGGGCGGAGCGCGTGTCGGTGTTCGGGGACGATCGGTGTCATGCGGGGATGGCCTTCCGTTTATCGTTCGGGTGAACGATAAGGGAGGTTCGTGGCGGCGGCCAGCTCGCCGGAGCCCCGGAGGCGCGGCTCGGCGCTCCCCCGCAGCCCCCGTTCTCCGCGCCCCGTCGCGGATGCGGGCATGCCCATGCGGCAGCGTGCACGGGCTGCAGTCTTCACCCACTCGTTACACGAGCGCGCCTCGCCGACGCGACCCGCGCCTCCTCGGCTTCGCCCGCTCGTCTCGGTCGAGTGGTCTCCAAACGTCCCTCCCCGCCCCACGAAGAACGTTGTCGGACCACTCGATCGACTCGCCGGGGCGACGTCCGAGCAGGAGGCGCGGGTCGGCCCGCCCGCGCCCGTCACCCCCGCGACGGCTCGAGTGGGCAGAACCTGCTCGTCGAGGACCGCCCGGCAGCATCTTCTGCCCACTCGCCCGGCTCGATCGGCCCCGGAGGACCGGCGTGCCCCTCGAAGCGGGACTCCGTCCGGAGCCGGGCCGCGCCCTAGTCTCGGCTCATGGCCACCCCGACCACGCCCCGCCTCGCGCTGGGGCGGCCCGCTCTCGCCTTCGGGCTTCTCGGGGTGTTCGCCTTCCTGTCGGACACGGCCTTCAGATGGTGGACGTTCACCCGTCCGTCCGCCCCGGTCAGGTACGTCGTGGTCTCCTCGGCGGACGGCTTCGACGGCTTTGACGGGGTGCAGACGATCGGCGGCCCGTTGCTGCTCATCGCGGTCCTCTCGATCGGGTTCGCGGTCGCGCTGCTGGTGGTGATGCTCGCGCACCGGCTGGTCAGCGCGCGTCCCGGCCGCGGTGGTCGCGCCTCCTGAACGTCCGGTCTGGTGGTGACACGGCCGAGCACCTAGCCTCAGCAGATGGATGCGTCGTCTCCCGCCAGGCGTCGTCGCCGCCTTGGCCGTCTCGCCCTCGTCTTCGGCATCGTGGGCGTCGCCGCCGCCGTCGGGTTGATGGTGATCAACGAGGTGGCGCCCGGCATGAGCGGTGCCGCCCGCTATTCCACCGCCCCGGCGATCGACTGGTTCACGATCATGCTGACCGTCGGCGGCCTGCTGTGGGGGCTCTCAGTCATCGCCCTGCCGACGGCGCTCGTGCTCGGGCTCATCGTTCTCGTGCGGTGGATGTTCGTCGACTGACCGCCTCGACCCTCCTGATCGGATTCCCGTGATCAACCTCGTCGCCCTCATCCCCGCATTGTTCACCGTGGCCGCTCTCGCAGTGGCCTGGTCGGCATCGGGCGGAACGACGACCCGGGCGCGCCGGTGGAGTGCCCGCGCTCTGGCGGTCTGGGCAGCCGTCGCCGTGGTCGCGCTCGCCGCGTTCCTCGTCGGCCTGCACCTGCAGCACGCCGACCTCGCCGTCTGGTCGGCGTTCGCACTGATCGCTGCAGCTCTTGCCGCCGTGACCGCGGCGGTGGCCCGCGTGGTGTCGTCGTTCGTGCGGTGATCCAGTACGTACCGGATCACCACGGGCGGCCTTGCCGTCTCTGGGCCAAGGCCTCAGGGCCCGCGGCTCAGGGCCCACGGCGCAGGGCACCTACCCGAAGGTCGAGACGACCGTGCTCGTGACCGTCGCCACCACCGCGATGGCGACTCCCCCGCTCGTCCCGAGAATGCCGAGCGCCGTGCCCACCCGCCACCGCCGACGTCGCCGAGCCGCGTCGTCGATGTCGCGGCGCAGGCGTTCGAAGCGGTGTTCGTGACGGAGCGTGTCCGTCAGGACCAGCGCCTCCGTGTGCCAGGTACCGCGTTCTTCGGCGACCATGGCCAGGTAGGCCAGCGCCTCGGGCGAGTGCACCCGCGGCCCGTTCATCAGCCACTTGCGCAGGCGGGCGGCCACGACCACCGGCACCGTCGGCTGCTTCTTGCCGACTGACAGCGAGGCCTCGCCCACGAGCACGATGACGGGCGTGACGACGACCTCGAAGTCGGCCGCCCTCGACATCAACCGGGAGGCGCGGGCCGCCTCGTGAAGGGAGTTGCGAGAGTGGTCGGTCCGGTGTCCGCCGACCGTCACCAAGCCGCCGCCGACCCAGACCTTCTTGCCGGCGTGGTGCTTCGTGTTGACGGTGAAGACGCCCGTCGGCCCGATGACCACGTGGTCGATGTCGGACTCGCCTGAGCCGACCGGGACGGAGTGCAGCACGGTCCACTCGGGCCCGAGCTCGGCGAGCACGCGCGCGACCTCGATCTCGCCGAGGGCGCCCTGGTACCAGCTGCGGGCGTCGGCGCTCAGGGGCGTGTGCCCGAAGAGGCGCTGCCGCCGGGTCAGTGCGGGCGCCTCGGCCTGGACGCGCAGGCACTCCTGCATCACCGAGTAGGCCGGCCGCCGGGCCTTCAACGTCATCGCCACGCTTCCGCGCGCCACGGTCTCGCTCATGTTTCCCCCTTGCCCACACGGTAGGGCGACACGTGACGCGCAGACGAGCCCCCGTTGGGGAGGTCAGCCCGCGTCCGGGCCGGCGGGCCCGATCGAGTGGTCAGAAAAGGTCCTTCCGCCGCGTGGGAAGGACACTTTCTGACCACTCGACCCTTGTCAGGAGGCGTTTCTGGCGAGCGCCTACCGGTCGCAGGCGATCCCATCGCCGTCGCGGTCGAGGTCGTAGACGTCCGAGCCGACGACGGTGACCGGCCCCTGGACGTACGCGGGGCCGTTGCCGCTGCCTCCGGCGCAGTCGACGTCCGAGGCGACGGGGACGCACGCCCCGGAGTAGTTCGAGTCGCACCCACCCGCAGCCGGAGCCGGTGCCGGTGCCGGTGCCGGTGCGGCGACGGGTGCCGGGGCGACGTAGGGCACGCGGGTTCCGACGCTCGTGACCTGCGGCACCGGGGCGACCGTGACGGTCTCGCTGACGAGAGAGCGCGCGGTCTCGATTCCGTCAGTGGTCGTCACCTCGTAGGTGTGGACCTTCGTGCCTGCCCGTCCGGTGGTCGTCACGGCGCTGGTGCCGACGTCGCGGTTCGGGTCGTCGACCGAGACCGACTCGAAAGGAACACTTTCGCTCTCGTCGACGCGGGTGATGTTGACGACCGGGGTGGGCGTCGGAGTGGGGGTCGGGCTCGTGGTCGCGTCGACGGCAACAAAGGGCCGCGCCGCGCCGTCCGGGCCAGCGGCCTGGCCTGCCCCGGAGAGTGCAGCCACGGCGGCCGCGTTCGCTGCACCTCCCACAACTAGAAGGAAGGCCATGAACCCACACGCGATCAATACGCGACCCGTATTCGTGAGCCTGTTCCACCACAGCGTCATCTTCGTTCCCCCTCGAAGTCAGGCCGGAATCGACCTCGCACAGTGTCGGCGGTGGCCCGAGCTCGGAGGCAGCCCCCGTCCGGGGGTAGAACGGTGGATTTCACCTCCGGGTCACCACGCATCCAAGGCCAGCCATCCCCCAGGCCACCTGGCGGTGAATGAACATCACTCATGAGGTGAAATAGACATCTGTTGTCGAAAACCGTTTCCCGGGGTCGACTCCCACCCATAGGGTCCTGAGGATTGCTCTGCACCCGAATGCAGGGCCTCTCCACCGTCGAGAACCCGCAGAAAGAGACACACGATGTCCCGCGCCACGAAGATCACCACCGCCCTCGCCGCCGCCTCCCTCATCGGCCTGACCCTCGCCGGCTGTTCAGGCAGCCCGGCGACGGGAACGAGCGGCGAAGCCGCGCCCAACATGACCCAGGTCGCCGCGGCCGCATCACAGAGCGCCGCACCCGCGACGGAAGCCGCCAAGACGACATTCACCTTCGGCGAGACTGCAACCTTCGACGGCCTCACCCTCGGCATCAGCGCCCCGGAAGCCTTCACGCCGAGCCAGTACGCCCTCACGGGATCGCAGCCCAGCAACGTGAAGTTCACGATCTCCATCACCAACACGAGCACCGAGGGCTACGACCCGTCGCTCACGTACATCAGCGCCTCATCGGGCAGCCAGGAAGCCGAGCAGATCTTCGACACTGAGGGCGGCCTCACCGGCTCGCCCTCGACGACGATCCTGCCGGGCTCGTCCGTCAGCTACGTCGTTGGCTTCAATGTCGCCGACCCGGCCCAGATCGTCATGGACGTCACGGGCGGTTTCGACTACGAAAAGACCACCTGGACCAACTGATCGTCGATGACGTCGCCCTTCCCCACCGCGGGAAGGGCGACGTCATTGTTTTGATCCTTCTGGCTCAGCTCCCCAGTAGGTCCGTCGCCGCCTGATCCGCCCGCCACGCCCCTACGAGCGTGCCGAACAGCAGCGCGACCATGCTCACGATCGCCCAGATGGCCATTGCGTCCTCCGACGGGCCCGTGACGAGCGGCACCACGACCGACCCCACGGCGAGCGCGCATCCCACCGTCACCGGCACGAGTGCTGCACGGTGCCCGGCCTGCCACGCCACGGGCGACGCCATCACGTGCCGGAACCGGATGCCGGCGAGGTGGTTGACCCCGAGCCATCCCCGGGCGGCGGCGAGCGTCGTTCCGAAGACGACAGCGCACCCGGCGAATACGATGAGCGGAACGACGACGAGCATCCCGCCAGGCTAGGTCGCCGCCTCCGGGCGCGACTCCCCCGCGCGGCCCGTTCTGAGCGGCCGTGGCCCACCCCGGCGTCTTCGAGTGGGCAGAAAGTGTCCTTCCGCCGCCCCCGAAGGACACTTTCTGCCCACTCGAGCCCGGCGAGCCCACCGAGCCCCAGGAAGAATGGCCCCATGCCCCTCGTCCGCATCGCCCCGACCGATGCCGACGCCGACGCCGACGCCCGAGCCGACCTCCGCGCCTTCCTCGCCGCCGCCGACCTCACGCTCGCCGGTCTCGACTCCCCCGCGCCGCGCCTCCGGCTCTGGGCCGACCGTGACGCCATCGGCACGGTCGTCGGCAGCACCGGCTACGAGCTGAGCGCCGACGGCGAGCACGCCCTCATCCGCAGCGTCGCCGTCGCCCCCGCCGCCCGCACGCGCGGCGCGGGCTCCCGTCTCGCCCGCCACGCCCTGGCCGACGCCGCCGCGCACGGAGCCCGCCACGCCTGGCTCTTCTCCCGCCGCTCCGGACCGTTCTGGCAGAAACTCGGCTTCACCCCCGCCGACCGCGACGCCCTCGCCGCGGCCCTCCCCGACACGCACCAGGTGCGGCTCTTCCGCGCCTCCGGCCAGCTCGCCCGCGAGGTCGCCTGGTCGCGCCCCCTCGCCGACCTCCGCCCGACGACCCCCTAGGAGGCGCGGGTCGTCCGCCCCACCGGTCATCGAGTGGTCCCGGATCGTCCCTACCCTCCGGGCGAACGACGATCCGGGACCACTCGACCCCGCGCCGCCGAGAGTGACACCCCGTACGATCGCCCCGATGGTCGATCTGCAGCCGCACTCCCCCACCTGGGCCGACGACTACCGCCGTGAGGCCGAGCGTCTCGCGATCGCCCTCGGCACCCGGGTCGACGCCGTCGAGCACATCGGCAGCACGGCCGTCCCCGGCCTCCTCGCGAAGCCGATCATCGACGTCGCCGCCCGCACGTCTCCCGGCACCGACCCCTTCTCCCTAGGTGCCGCCCTGACCGACCTCGGCTACGAACGACACGCCGCGGGCCCGAAAACCCACGCGGTCTACGTCCGGCTGGACGGAGCGCGACGCACGCACATCCTCCACGTCTTCCGCCCCGACCAGTGGGACGCGTGCAACCAGCGACTGTTCCGCGACCGCCTGCTGCGCGACCCGGTCGCGCGACGGCGCTACGCGACCCTGAAGGAGGCGCTGGCCGGCCTCGACGACGGACGCGCCTACACAGCCGCGAAGACCGCACTCATCACCGACCTCGTCACCGATGAGCGAGCGGCTCGTGGTCTCCCTGCGGTGACGGTGTGGGACAAGTGATCCGCCCCCCGTTCGATCGCCCCAGCCCGCTGCGCCCGTTAGCGTTGATCCGATGAGCACCCGCACACGGATCGAGCTGGGCCGCCGCGCCGACCTCGGAGCCGACTGCGCCAACTGCTTCGGCCTGTGCTGCGTGGCCCTGGCGTTCACGAAGAGCGCCGACTTCCCGTTCGACAAGCCGGCCGGCGACCCGTGCACGAACCTCGACGAGCACGACGGCTGCCGCATCCACCCGCAGTTGCGTGAGCGTGGGTTCAAGGGCTGCACGGTGTTCGACTGTTTCGGGGCGGGGCAGAAGGTCAGCCGGCAGACGTTCGCCGGGCGATCGTGGCGTGACGACCCCGCGGCGCGTCAGGAGATGTTCTCGACGTTCCCGCTCGTGCGGAGGCTGCACGAGCTGCTCTGGTACCTGGATGAGGCGATCACGCTGGTCGAGCGCGAGCGCGAACACGCCGCCGCGGCCGAACACGTCAGCGCCCGAGCAGCCACCCCCGACCCGGCCCCGTGGCTCGCCGCCTTCGAGCACGTCCGGAGCCTCACCGACGGCACGCCGGACGAGCTGGCTGCCCTCGACGTCGACGCCGAGTACGACGCGGTGCGCCCGCTGTTGGTGCAGGCGAGTGAGGTCGCCCGGGCGGCCGTACCCGCGCCTCCTTGGCGGTCGAGAGCCAAGGGGCCGACGCTCGAGCCGGGGAGCGACCTGATGGGTGCGGCCCTGGCCGGGGCGGATCTGCGGGGTCGGACGCTCCGCGGCAGCATCGCGATCGCGGCGGACCTGCGCGGGGCCAACCTGGACCGCTGTGACCTGCTCGGTGTCGACCTGCGGGACGCCGACCTCGCCGGGGCGGACTTGTCGGGGGCGATCTACCTGACGCAGATGCAGGTCAACAGCGCCCGGGGCGATGGGGCGACGCGCCTGCCCGAGGGCTTCGCGCGGCCGACGCACTGGGCTGACGGGCGGTAGGACCCGCGCCTCTGGTGGCGTCTGCGTCGTGGGGCTAGCCTCCCCGGCATGAGGACGCTCACGTACTCCATCAACGTCACCCTCGACGGCTGCATCGACCACCGTGAGGGTCGACCGGATGCCGAGGTCCACCAGCTCGCCACGGAGGCTCTCGCGCAGGCCGACGGTCTGCTGCTGGGGAGGGTCACCTACGAGCTGATGGAGCAGTCCTGGCGTCCGCCCGCCTCCGACGGGTTCCCCGACTGGATGCAGCCCTTCGCCCGGACCATCCACGACATCCCGAAGTACGTGGCGTCGACGACGCTCGAGAGCGTCGATTGGAACGCCGAGCTGCTCGGCGGTGACGTGCGTGAGGCGGTGCGCGAGCTGAAGAGCCGGCCCGGCGGCCCGCTCCGTCTCGGAGGTTCCACCTTCGCCACCGACGTCGTCGGTTGGGGCCTGGTCGACGAGTACGAGTTCACCGTCTACCCCTGGGTCGCCGGCCATGGCCCGCACCTGCTTGCCGGCCTCCCCCACCCCCTCGACCTCACCCCGACCGCCCGCCACGACCTCGCCTCCGGCGCCGTCGCGACGACATACGAGCCTCGGGCATAGGACAGTATTCAGCTTCGGTGGGGGAAAACGAGGAGGCGCGGACGCGGCTGAGCAACATGAAGGTGTCATTTGCCGTATTCCCTGTCCGCATCATCAGTGATGCACGATTGACAGGCCCCCGACGACTTATGGGCGTGGCGGTTCTCGGCTCGTCCAAATACTGGCGAAACGCTCGGATACCTCAGGCCAAACCATCTGACGTGCTTCCCCAACTGAACTGACAAGTTTCGGGTTGATGAAAAGCACGAAGTCGTGAGGAATGACTCGGCCAGCATGGTCACGTCTATTTAGTGGGTCATCAAAACGCAATGCCACGAAGTCCTTGGACCTTTTCAAGACTTCGTGGTCGTCACCAACTGCGCTAAAGGCTGCTTCGTACACCGCCAGCGGGTCTGACATCCCACCGTCAATGAGAAACCGAAACCCCCACTGTTCGCCTCTCGAAGCCCAGATAAATCTCATCGGAGGCTCTGCATCAGAATTCGCTCTCGCTCACCCCGATCGAGATCCATCTTGAGACCCGTCAGGACTGCAGTCATGAAATCACGTCTCGCAACGGCTGAACGATGCAACTCGTCAACAGTCTCAGCAGCGAGTTTTGCGGCGATCTCAGCAGCAGGTTGGGCCAACATGTTGACGACTGCGCCGAAGGGACCTGGCAAGTTCGATCGGCCGCCAATGAAGGCCGCGAAGTCATTCGCTCGGCGCGACAGAATGGTCGCGACCTCCCCGCCTTTTTCTAGGCCCCTGGCCCAGCGCTCGTGTCTCATGAAGGGCAGCACCGCGGCTATGGGCAGCACCAAGTCAAGTCCGACACGTTCATCCAACCGAATACGTTGCGGCTGGAATTTGGCAGAGGACAGGAGAACAAAATCTTCCCCAATAGAAAGAGCTTCAGGCATCTGAATTAGCCCCTGAAGAACCAGTCGGAGATCACTTAGCTCGCCACCAGCCTTGCCGATGACAAGATCTCGGAACTGCACAACATTGAGGTCCGGCAGCAGATCAGCTTTCGACAAGGCCACGATCCATATTCGCGGGAATCGCGCGAAGGGCTTGCGGCCGGAGAGCAGATCATCTTCCAATTTACTAATGCCATTACGAACGTTTGTAAAAAGTGCCTTGAGGTACCGCTCTTCTTCGCCCACGTTCTCCGCGAGACGTTGACCGTCTACGAGCATCAGGGCAACGTCCGAGGTGAGGAGTGAGCGAAAAGTCTCGACTCGACGCTCGGCTTCTTCTGCGCTGCTGGGCTCCTCACTGAACCAATCACCTGGATAGTCATGCCAAACGAGCCTCAGGTCACCTGACGGCTTTCTTTTCTTGGCAACTGCTGAAGGCTTATCGCGCCTACGAAGAGAGAACGCATAGCTCGTCGAAGAAAATCGGGTAGTAGAAGGCCTTCGTGCGGCGTCTCTCATGCCAAGGTAATTTTGATGCAAGCGCGTGCCCTGCCCAGAGTCGTCGGCCACGATGCCGAAAAGGCTTTCTTCCCGAAATGAGGGCTCTTGCGCGCCGCCGTAAAAGGACGACAGCAAGACGGTCTTCCCGCTACCGCTTTCGCCGAAGACAGCTATGTGTTGCTCGAGTAGCCCTCGCTTTGTGCCCATACATGGACCTTATGGGATGCGTCGTGGCGGTTTTCACCAGCAAGCACGACCGTGTCGGCAAGGATTCGGGCGCTGGCAGACGCTTTGGTGCCGCTAAGGTCAGCTCCGTGACGAAGATGTGGGCGATTCATAACGACACGATGACCTACGAACTCCTCGATCAAGGATTCATCAGCATCGGCTGGGACGAGATCGGTGATCTGCGCAACATAGGCAACAGCCGCGACGACATTAAGGCGTCCGTGTCCTCGGCTTATCCGGACATCAAACCGGGAGCGGTCCCCGTATGGGCAGGTACCCTTCTCCGCTTTCGTGACGGCATGCAGGCGGGCGACATCGTTGTCGCGCCGTTTAAGCCGGATTCCACGCTCAATATCGGGACCATCACAAGCGATTACTACTTCGAGTCGCAAGCAGACACACACCGTCATCGGCGCCGAATTGAGTGGAAAAAAGTGGGTCTGTCTCGGACTGTTTTCTCGCAAAGCGCGCTCTACGAAATCGGTTCCGTACTGACCGTCTTTGGCGTCAAGCGCCACCACTCCGAGTTTCTTGCAGCCCTGACATCGTCAACTGCAGACCCTGTGGTCATAGCGAGGACGGTCGACGCGGTCTCTTCACCTGAAGACGATGTCATCGATGAACCGCGGGCAGAGCGCGTACACCGGCAAACGAAGGACTTCGTGCTCGAGCAGCTGACTCGCTCCATTTCCCCCCGAGAGTTCGAGGAATTCACGGCGGCTGTCCTTCGCACACTCGGTTATCAGGCTCGCGTCACTCAGTACTCCGCCGACGGCGGAATAGATGTGATTGCTCATAGAGACCCCCTTGGCGTCGAGCCTCCTCTGATCAAAGTCCAATGCAAGCAACGGACGTCAACCGTTGGGGCACCTGAGGTCGGTCAGCTCATCGGAACCCTCGCTAGCGACGAGCTAGGACTATTCGTAACCTTGGGCACATACTCGCGCGAGGCGCTGTCAATAGAGAGACAGCGGCGGGGACTTCGACTTGTCGGGGGAGAAGAACTCGTCGAACTCGTCATCTCTAACTACGAGGAGCTCTCGCCGACGTGGCGGGCAAGAATTCCCCTTCGGAAGGTTTATGTCGTCGATGAAAGCGCCGACCTTTAGGCGCCTCGCTCCCAAGGGGCTGGACTTAATGCCTCGTCAGGCCGATGTGACGCCTCACTCCCCTTGGCCACCGCCGTCACCGCCGTCACCGTCTACAGCACGGTCGCCCTGACTTGCCCTAGCATCACCCCGCTCTTCGACACCCCGGTGTTGACGAGCGTCGCTGCGGTGAACATTGTCGGCAGCACCTAGGGTGCCAGCAGGCTTGGTCCGGCACGCCGAACTTCACCAGCTAGCGATTGAGGCGCTGCTGCCCCTCCTCCTCGGGCTTTGACTCGCGCACCTCGTCGCCGGTCACAACCCGGGTCGCAGCCGGAATCTCCGTATCATCAGCAGCGTTCAGCGACGATGTCGAGTCCGCAGGCCCGTACGACGGCACCCGTCTCCCCCGTGGACAGAGGCCGAACTCGTGCCCGGGCCCGTGCCTGAACCGCCAGCCGGTGCCCCGCCCTCGCGGCACCGCTCCACGACCCCCGACCGCATCCACGACCCGAGCCAAACGATTGCGCCCAAGTACAACACGTTGCCGATGATCGCGGCCAGCGCCGCCACGACCATGTAACTCCACTTAGCACCCTAAGTCAGGCCCTCGTTGCGGGTGGGTAGTGGCGCACCACCGCGAGATCAGAGCATCGAGTTAAAGATCTCATTGCGGGCGGCAGGGAGAATCGCATCTGCGAGCGCGAGCCGATCCGAGCGCCTAGCATCGATACGCGACGCTAGATCGGTCATGCGCTCCGCTAGAGCGACGACGCTCTCGGGCTCAGCAATTCCTCTGATGTCAGGTACCGAGAAGGCGAGCAGCTTCTTGAGGCTAAGACGAGGAAGCTGGAGGCCGTTCGTTGCTGTCTTGGCTGCATTCCACGTGAAGTCCGAGCGAAGCACTAGGGAAAGTAGCCGTGGGTCGACGTTGTGCGTCGGCTGCAAGACAAACTGTTCAACTGAGCAGAGCCCTACTGACTCGGCGACCCAAGCCTTGTTTAGATACGGACGGAGATATCCATAAGTCACTTGGCCTGATCGGAACAGGAGTTTCCTTCCTTTTTCACTGTCGATCGGGCGACCCTGCGAAGCCCTACCCGTATGCGACTCCACGTGTTCGAGGCCGATGAACGCTTCGGCGCCCAACAAGTCGTCGCCCGGGTGGATGATCTCCTGCTTGTTTGCAGCGAGATCACCCACCGCCACCAGTGGAAGATCGAGACTTCGGAGTAGGTCGCCGATAAGGTGCGGCAACCGCGCCAACACTGGATCTGAAGGTGAAGTCCACTTGGCCTTCGTGATCCGGGCGGAAAGGATGTCAAGGTGGTCGGCGATACGGTCTTGTTCCGGGCGAGGTGGGAGCGGGACCCAGATCGCCTCGAAGCGACTTGCCGCGAGCGTTCGATTTCGGTCGGCTGACCCGGGTGACGCGGCCTGCAAAGCATGGTTGCCGACTGCTGAAAGGAGCCAGTGGCGCAAATACTGCAGCGATACCGAGTCGGACGAATACGTAAGAAACCGATTCGACACGACCCGGCCTGCCTCGGGCTGGTGGGTCACAGCAACAGCTCCCTCCCAGGCCTTTATATTGCTCACCACGAGCCGATCGGGTTCAAGTTCGAAGAACTTTAGCTTGCCGATCTCGGCACCCGGGGAAGCCTCATAACTGAACACCCCCTTGCCGAAACTCCGAACTCCCGCCTTGACGTACAGAGCGGCCGGGTCAATCTCGACGGGCACCTGCCGGCGAGAACAAATTTCACCGATCTGCCTCCGTTCAACGTTCACGCCGTGAACCCCTCGATCTGCCGCAGCAACTGCTCGTAAACTTCGAGCAGTTCGCGCTCAGCATCGAGCAACTCCGCGACCAGTTCTCTCGGAGAACGCTGGTCGAGGCTTGCTGCCCGGTTCGGGCTGTGCCGGTCGAGGTTGTACTCGCTCTCGACGATCTCTTCCAGCGGCACCTTCCACGCATGCTCGGTCTCGATACGACCGGCGCGATCGTTCCCGCCCCACCACTCCTGGCAATCGGCAAACTCCTCGACTCGCATGGGTTTCGTCTTCGTATAGTTCTTGCGGCCATCGGGCGCCGCGATCTCGTAGAACCAAACCGTGTCCTGTTTGCCCCGCTCGAAAAACAGCACATTTGACGGGATCAGCGTGTACGGCGAGAAAACGCCGTTCGGCAGCCGTACGACGGTGTGGAGGTTAAATCGCTCCATGAGGTCGCGCTTGATGCGGGCTCCAACTCCCGTGTCGAACAGCGTCGAATTCGGCACGACGACGCCGGCACGACCCGACCGACTCGTGCTGATGCGCGCCATGATCGACTGCAGGAACAACCAGACGGTCTCCTGGGTGCGGTACTGCGTCGGAAAGTTGGTGGCAATTAGGGCTTCCTCTTCGCCGCCGAACGGAGGATTTGTGACTACGACGTCGACGCCGTCGCGCGCGACTTCGTTCAGCCCGAATGCGAGGGAATTGCCGAGCTGAAGGTTCGGACGATCGACGCCGTGCAGCAGCAGGTTCATCTCTGCGAGCAGGAACGGCATCGGCTTTTTCTCTACGCCCCGCAACTGCGCCGCCGTCTGCTGAACCTGCCCCGCCGAGGCATTTTTCGTCGCGTGCCGGTACGCCTCAAGGAGGAAGCCCGCCGTGCCGACGGCAGGATCCATGATCGCCTCGCCCGGCTTTGGGTCCACCTGGTCAACGACGAACTTGATGAGCGGGCGCGGCGTGTAGAACTCACCCGAGTCGCCGGCAGCGTCGCGCATCTCGCGCAGCATCGACTCATAGAACACGGCCATCGCATGCATCTCATCGGACTTCGAGAACTGTATGGAGTCAAGCTGATCGATCAGGGCGCGCAACAGGTGACCTGAGCGCATCCGATTAGAAACATCCGTGAACACCCGCGCGAGCGTGTCGCGCGGATCTCCCGCGTCTCCTGTGCCCTGGAGCCCTCGGATGTGAGGGAGCAGCTTTTCATTGACGAAATTCAACAGCGGATCGCCGGTGAGGTTCGATTCGCCGGCCCAGGTGAGCCACCGGTACTCGGTGGGCAGCGCGGGCCGGTACCCGGGGTCGAGGATCTTCCGCTCGTCTTCGAGGTCGTCAAACGCCTTCAGAAACAGTAACCACGCGAGCTGCGGCAAGCGATCGAGCTCGCCGTTAAGCCCCGCGTCTTTGCGCATGATGTTTCGCGCCTCTTTGATGACGGCCTGCAACCGCGACTGGGTCAGGGCGATCTCCGGATGGGCGATCGGGCTCATGGGATGGTGCCTTCCGGTGTGGGGGTGCGGTGCGCGCGAACGCGTTCGTAGAGGTTGTGGGCAAGGTCGCGTGCTGCGTCGAGCGCTACAACTTTCAAGCCAGTTTCGGCGGCAAGCGACGCGAACGGTACAGCCCACTCGCTGGGCGGATCCGGGAGCCGAGACGGCAACTCTGTGTTGCGCTCGGCGAAGACCTCGACCAAGGCGGCGTAGAGGCGTTCGCCGTCGAGCATGGCGCTTTCATCGAAAAGGGCAAGGTCGATCAGGTCCTTCACCCGCGACGACGGTCGCTCGTACGCGTAAAGGCGGGCGTACGCATGGAACTTCTCTGCCGCGTGCCGGTGCGGATCGAGCGCCGGGACCCAGAAAGGTTCACCGACCACGACGGGCTCAATTTGCAGTGGCGCCGCGCCATCGACGCCCGCGCGATCGTCCGCCGCCGTCACGACGTCGACCGTTACGACGCCGAACTCAGCGTCCGCGTAGCGCACCTCGACAACAACGCGCCACGTCGACGGTTCGGCTTCTTCCATGCGCATCTGCCTGGGCAGGCGCACGCGAAAGGTAAACCCGTCGCCGAGGTCAGCCTCGAGCGCCTCGTCAAGGGCATCCTGCAGGTCGATCGGATTCGAGAGACCCGGGCTGCGCAGCAGCAGGTCCAGATCCTTGGTCGCCCGCGCGCGTAGCCCGAGCCGAGTTTCGAGGCTAAACCCGCCCTTGAGCACCCAGCCGCCATCAGCGGCGAGTCGGGCTAGCATGCGCTGGAAAGCGATGCGGCTCCGCAAACGCGGAATGGCGATGCCCTCTTCGGCGGCGGCATTCCGGATGCGCTGGGTGAGGCTCTCGGCATCGCCCCGCGTCACGCGCCGAGCCCGACATCGTCAACCGAGCGCATTGCCGCCTCGACCGCGGCAAGGGCACGTTCGAGGCGGAGCGCGGCCCTGTCAGACAGGTCAGCGGTGCATCGCCGGAGCGTTCGGCGTGTCAGCATTCCGTGCTCGATCGCGTCCGCGACTGCGCTGTCGACGATCTCCTGCGAGGCGTCGCCGCTCGCGATGTCGGCCAGGGTGCGCATCGGTGTGGTGACCCGCCAGCCTTCGCGCTCCTCGATGTCCGCTTCGGACAGCGGCTCGCGATGCTGCACTACGAGCGGGTCTTCTGCGCGGAAACCCGGCGGCACGGTGAGGTGAATCCTCGCCGGATCGACGTCGGAAAGCCTGTGTACTTGCAGTGCCGACTCGTGCGAGACGACTCCGCGTCCTGCACCCCAGAGAGACCAGCGCACGTACTGGTCTTCGGAGCCAGATGGCCACGACTGCAGCCGGAACAGGGCACGATCGACGCGCACCCAGTTGCCGACGTCGACGTGATGTTTCTGCGCCTGATAGCTGTACCCGGCATCCTTTGCCTGTGCAGCCGAAAAGTACCCCGCCTGCCGGTAGGCCAAAGCCTCGAGGAGACGGCGCTGATCCGTTCTGCGCTGCATCATGAACCTAGTCTAGCGGCTGATCAACTCAATAGTAACTTGAGTTCCGTGCGCCGACACTCCACCAAACTCAAGTTTATGCTGCGTACAACCACTCCTGAACCAGGCGGAGCTGGTCGCGGAGTCCTGCCGCGCCCCCGACTGCCTGCGCGAGCTCGCCGACGCTGAAGGCGCTGAGTGGCTCAAGCTTGAACACCTGCGTCGTCTCAAGGTCGGCAATCCCGTGCTCCTCATAGCGCTGCAACAGCCCCTCGAGCAAAGCCCTCGCCGTCGCTTCAAGCCCGCGCAACTCAGTGTCATGCGCCTCCCGCACTCTGCGCGCACGTTCCGAACGCGTTCGGGTCGGCAGGTTCCACGCGAGATGGTGCAGCGCATCGAGCGGGTCGATGCCCGGCACACCGGTCGTCACGACGATTTCGTCAAGATCGACCCCGCTGTCGACTAGCCCAGCCCGCAGCCGCTCGCGCGATTCCGCGTGTGCCCATTCGCTTCGCACGGTCTCGGCATCGCCGAGTGCGCGGACTCGATCGCGCACGTACGCGCCGTAGTCCGTCAGCCGCAGCTCGCCGGACGACACATCCGGGACCAGGACTGTCTCGGATTCAACGTCGAAATCGGCATTGTCGACGTAGTACTTTTCACGCATCCGAGAGACGACACCGGGCCCCGGCTCAACGTCGAAACCAGGGCTGGGTACATGCACGTACGGATCGCCGGTCGGAAGCTCGTTCCAACCGTCGATCTGTTCAGCTCCAACGGGCTCGTCCGTCGAATCGATGACCTCCCCTTCGTCATCGATGTACTCGACCGTGATGTGCACCGGGAAGCCGTCGAACTTCGAATCATTGAACTTCACCGAGGCGCCGACGTAGTCGATAATCTCGAATTCGGTCTTGCCCTTCTCGGGGTAGAGCCGCGTCCCTCGACCGATGATCTGCTTGAACTCGATCATCGAACCGACTGGGCGGAACAGTACGACATGAGTGAGGTCTTCGACGTCGACTCCAGTTGCCAGCAGCCGCGATGTCGTCGCGATCGCGGGACTACTGCGGGTTGGGTCGCACAAGTCGTCAAGCAGCCGCGCCTTCTCGCCCTCACTCCCTACGATGCGTACCACCCACTCAGGGTCGACTGTCATGCGATCGGCGTTCGCTGCGATGAGGGCCCTACGCATCTCAGACGCGTGCTCCGTGTCGACGCAGAACACGATCGCCCGTGGATACGGGTGTGCCCGCAGCAGGCGTGACAGGTGACGCGCGGCCAGCCTTGTCCGCGGCAGCAGGGAGACGAGACGTTCGAAGTCGCGCGTCTCATACATGTCATCGGGGATCTCACGGGCGAAGCGGTCGCGTTCGCCCGGCGTAGGCTGCCAACCCTCGGCGTCCGGCGTTAAGGCGACCCGCCGCACTCGGTAGGGCGCCAGGTAGCCGTCCTCGATGCCGTCGCGCAGCGAGTACTCAAACAAGGGATTGCCGAAGTATTCGTAGCTCTGCACCCGGTCGTCGCGCGGTGTCGCTGTCAGGCCGAGTTGCACTGCGCCGGCGAAACGGTCAAGCACGGCCCGCCACCGCGAGTTCTCCTCGGCGCTCCCGCGATGGCACTCGTCGACTATGACCAGATCGAAGAAATCCTGCGGGAACCCGAGCAGCACCGCACCGTCGCTCTGCCCGGTCAAAGACTGGTAAGAGGCGAAATACAGCTCGCGGGACAGGTCGGTACCGCCAAGCACCCGGTGAACAGGGTCGGGGCCGAACGCCGGCCGGAAGTCCTTGCGCATCGGCTGCGTCAGCAGTGCGTCCCGATCGGCAAGGTAGAGCACTCGGAAGTTGGCGTTAGCCTTTGCCACCGCCGCGTACGCACGCAGCTTCGCGACGATCTGCATAGCCGTGAATGTCTTGCCGGTACCGGTCGCCATGAGCAGCAGCGCCCGATCATCGCCGCGAGCGATCGCGGAGAGCACGCGATTTATTGCCTGAACCTGGTATGGCCGCGGCCTGACGATGTCACCGGTGATAGTCGTTCGGCCACGGTTGAAGGGCATCGCAATGAGTTCGGCACCCGCGTCATCAAGCTCGTTGGCCGCGATGTACTCGGCCCACGTTGCCGCAGGCGGCAGATATCCGTCGACGCGTCGCTCCTGCCCTGTCCGGAGGTTGTGTTGGATGATGTCGGTGCCGTTTGTGCCGTAGGCAAGCAGAGCATCGACCTTCACGGCGTACTTAATGGCCTGCTGCATTGCATCATCTGCGGTTCGATACTCGCGCTTCGCTTCGACGACCGCAACCGGCGTGCCGGGGGTCGCCTCGAGCACGAAGTCGGCGAACTCCCGATGTAATGCACGGACGGAGGTGCCCAGCGCAACCTGCCGTGACGCCTTAATGGCGTATTCCGGCAAGATCTGGTCTTCCCGCCACCCCGCGGCCTTTAGCGCCGGTCGCACGAGCGATGCAATGGTCTCGGACTCTAGCGGGCCTCGGTCGAATACGCTCACACCCCACACCCTATGGGCGCACAACAACCCTATGTGCCGCTAAACACCCCCCAAAAATAAATGCGGTCAATGCGCTCGCTGCCACCGAGGTTTAACCAGACATCGAGGGAGATTTGAATTGGTTTGTGGTCGCGCTTGGTGATCGTGAATTTCAAGTTGTGGAAATTACTGGGCGAAGGCGGTCCATCTCGCTAAAAATTAGACGGCACGGGGTCGCCGACATTCAAGGTTGAATTGCCCCGCACCACAGCGGTTGCCGGGTTGCTGGTCTGCGAGAAGCCGTCGATATTGATGATGCCGTAGAGGCCGTCGCAATTCAGGCAGAGCACAACGTCGTCCCGGTCAGTGCCGGTGAAGAGGCATGCGTCTAGCGGGCGGGCGTACTCGCGACCGGACATGGACTCGTCAATCCTGTCGTCGAGGGCGCGGACCCGGTTCAAGAGCACCATGAGCATATGGCCCCTGGTCCGATACGGCTTGGTGAGCTCGAAGACTTGGTCCGGTGTGAAGTAGGAACGGATGGTTAGGAACCAGTCGCCGAACTCGATGAATTCAATCTGGTAAACGTCACCGACGAGTACGAGAAGGTCGAGCGTCGTCTTATCGAGCACCTTGAGCGGCTCCGAGTTGCTGACGGTGTTGCACTCGTCAATGGCGAGTAGGTCATAGTGCGATGAGCCTGAGGCATTCGAACTGAGGTGGCTGACGACGGTGCTGAAGTAAGCATCGCTGGTCGCGATTCAGCTCCGAAGGCTCTTGACGGCGGTATTGGTCTTGACGAGGACACACTGGCGAGCTTCTAATGAGAACGACGCGACGTGCTCGACCTTTCGAGTGTTGCCGGTACCTGCAGCGCCGGAGATAAGGACAATCTTGGAGCTAGCAATCAACCGATTGAGCCTCCCCGGAACGAGCCCGAGCAGAACGAAGAAGCCCACCGATATTCTCGGTGGGCTTCTTCGTTGTGAACAGTTCTCAGGCCGATTGCTAACTCGCACCCGTGGTCGGGCTGACAGGATTTGAACCTGCGACCCCTTGACCCCCAGTCAAGTGCGCTACCAAGCTGCGCCACAGCCCGAGATCCGGGTTCGAATTGCAACCCAGGTCTTGGTGTTGCCCCGACCGAGGCAACCCCACAACTATAGCCGATGAATGGGTGTGCCTGAGACCGAACCAGGGCAGGGCGGACCGAACGGAGTGTTTCGCCCCGTTACACCCCACGGGACGGCAGGCACCCCGCCCACCTACCGTCGTGACATGCCCACCTCGACGACCCGCGCCTCCTCGGCCCTGCCGATCCGTCTGCGCGGCGTCGGGAGACGATTCGGCGAGCGCCCCGTGCTCAACGACCTCGACCTCGACGTCAAGGCCGGCGAGATCATCGCCATCGTCGGGCCCTCCGGCTGCGGCAAGTCGACCCTGCTCCGCCAGGTGGGCGGCCTCGACCAGCCCGACTCCGGCACCGTCGACATCGACGACTCCCCCACCCGGCCCACCGACCAACGCTGCGCCATCGCGTTCCAGGAGCCGCGCCTCCTGCCCTGGCGCACCCTCCGCCAGAACGTCGAACTCGGCCTGCCGAAGGCTCGCAGGCGCAGCGAGCGCGCCGAGGCCGGCAAGGGCACCACGGGCAGCAAACCGGACAAGGCCGCCGGCCGGGCCCGCATCACCGAACTACTCGACCTCGTCGGACTCCGCAGCTCGGCCGGCCTCCGCCCCCGCCAGGTGTCCGGAGGCATGGCCCAACGCACCTCCCTCGCCCGAGCCCTCGCCCGCGCCCCCAAGGTGCTGCTGCTCGACGAACCGTTCGGAGCCCTCGACGCCCTCACCCGCCTCCGCATGCACGACCTGCTGCTCGACATCCACCGCGCCGAACCCACCACCGTCCTGCTCGTCACCCACGACGTCGACGAAGCACTCTACCTCGCCGACCGCATCGTCGTCCTCGCCGATCTCTCGCAGCAGCAGCCCCGGCCCGCCGACGCCACGGGCGCGTCCGACACGGGCGCAGCCGCCCCTACTGCAGGAGGCGCGGCGCACGCCGACACCGCAGGAGTCGCCCCCAGCATCCAGCGCATCGTCACCGTGCCCGGCGACCGCCCCCGCGACCGCGACGACCCCGCCCTGGCCGAACTGCGCCTCCAGCTGCTCGCCGACCTCGGCGTCCACCGCGTCCACGCCGGCCACTCGACCGCCAGCACGCTGAGCGCGACGGCCACCGCCGGACGCCCCCGGACCGAGACCGCACCCGCACCGACCCCCGCAGACCACCGCACCGCCCCCGACAGCACGGAGACGAACCGATGACCTTCCGCACCTCCCCCACCACCCGCACCCGCGCCTCCTGGGCCGGCGGTCTCGCCCTCGCCGCGGCGAGCGCCCTCCTCCTCACCGGCTGCGTCGCGGGTGAGGACGCCGGCACCGGCTCGGCCGACGCCGCAGGCACCGGCGCGAGCGACGGCGAGTGGTCGACCGACACCCTCGACATCGACTTCGCGACCTACAACCCGCTCAGCCTCGTCGTGAAGGACCAGGGCTACCTCGAGGACGCCCTCGGCGACGACGTCACCGTCAACTGGACCCAGTCGGCCGGCTCGAACAAGGCCAACGAGCTGCTGCGCGCCGGAGCGGTCGACGTCGGCTCGACCGCCGGCTCGGCCGCGTTGCTCGCCCGCTCGAACGGCTCCCCCATCAAGACGATCGACGTGTACTCGCAGCCCGAGTGGTCGGCACTCGTAGTCCCGGGCGACTCGACCGTCACCGACGTGGCGGACCTCCGCGGCAAGACGATCGCGGCGACCACCGGCACCGACCCGTACTTCTTCCTGCTGCAGGCGCTCGACCAGGCCGGGCTGAGTGCCTCCGACGTGACGATCCAGAACCTGCAGCACGCCGACGGACGTGCCGCCCTCGAGAACGGCAGCGTCGACGCCTGGTCCGGGCTCGACCCGATCATGGCCGCGAGCGAGGCCGAGTCGGGCACGAAGCTGCTCTACCGCAACGTGGACTTCCTCAGCTACGGGTTCCTCAACGCGACCGAGTCGTTCCTCGAGGCGTCGCCCGACGTCGCGCAGGTCGTCGTCGACTCGTACGAGAAGGCCCGCGCCTGGGCACTCGAGAACCCGGACGAGACCGCCGCCATCCTGGCCAAGGCCGCCGCGATCGACCCCGCCGTCGCCACCACGGTGATCGACCGCACCCACCTCGACATCGACCCCGCCCCCGGAGCCGACCAGCGCGCCGTCCTCGACACCGTCGGCCCGATCCTGGTCGAGTCGGGCGACGTCCCCTCGCAGGACGACGTCGACGCCGCCCTCGACTCGCTCTTCGACGACTCGTACGCGAAAGCCGCGTCCACCTCGTGAGCAGCACCCTGACCGCCACCCCCCGAACCGAGGAGGCGCGGGTCGCCGAGGACGGACGCCGCGCCTCCTCGTCCGGGTCGCCCGCCCCGCGACGCCCGGGTGCCCCGGGCGCGACCCCTCCCCGCCGCCTGGCACTGCTCGGGGTGCTCGTGCCGGCCGCCGTGCTCGCCGCCTGGGTGCTCGCCACCACCGTCGACGGAGTGCCCTCGTACCGCCTGCCGTCCCCTGCGGACGTGGCGCGGGCAGGAGTCGACCTCGCCGCCACGGGTCAGCTCGGCCTCTACATCGCCATCTCGGTGCAGCGGGTGCTGATCGGATTCGTGGTCGGGTCCGTGATCGGGCTGGTCGTCGGCGCCGTCGTCGGGTTGTCACGGGTGGGCGAGGCGTTGCTCGCACCGTCGATCGCGGCCGTGCGGGCGGTGCCGTCGCTGGCCTGGGTGCCGTTGCTGATCCTGTACCTCGGCATCGGCGAGGACTCCAAGGTGACGTTGATCGCGATCGGAGCGGCGTTCCCCGTCTTCACCACCGTCGCGGGGTCGCTGCGGCACGTCGACCCGCAGCTCGTCGAGGCGGGACGCGCCTACGGCCTGCGACGGGTGTCGCTCTTCACCCGGGTGCAGCTGCCGGCCGTGCTGCCCTCGCTCGTGTCGGGGCTGCGGCTGGGGCTCGCGCAGGCGTGGCTGTTCCTGGTCGCGGCCGAGCTCATCGCGTCGTCGATGGGCCTCGGCTTCCTGCTGACCGAGTCGCAGTCGAACGGACGCGTCGACCGGATCTTCCTCGCCATCGTGCTGCTGGCGCTGCTCGGGACGCTGAGCGACACCGTGCTGAACGTGGTGCAGCGCGTGGCGCTGCGGCGCTGGCGGTAGGCCGCGGGCCGCAGGCGGCGGGTGGCCTGCCGCGGCGCCCGGGACGACGGCCCGCCC
>NZ_LMLG01000010.1:0-24261 GCF_001421865.1 Frigoribacterium sp. Leaf44 | reverse complement strand
GCCGTCCGCACGCCGCGCACCCTGCCCGCCCCGCGCCTCCTGCGTTCCGCCCTGCCGCCCCTACGCCGCGACCCGCCGCCGCCGCTCCCGCCCGCACATCACGACGACGACCGCCACCATCGCGGCGAGCGCCAGCCCCACGATCGCCGGGGCCCCGACGTCGACGGCGCTCTCGAGCCCTCCGCGGGTCGCCTGCGCCCCGAGCCACAAGGCAGTCGCCCCCTGCACCAGGTAGGCGACGAGGTACACGGCCGACAGTGTCCCCGCCCGGTGGTGCTCCGGAGCGAACCGCGACACGATCCCCAGCCCCGACGCGAAGAAGAGGCTGTAGCCGACTCCCGACAGCACGCAGAACGCCAGGAACAGCCCCAACGACTGCTGCGCCGCGGCCAGCACCAGTGCCGTGAAGCTGAGCGCCGTCGCCCCCGCGGCCACGACGACGGCGACGACCACCGGGACGCGTCGTGACGCCAGCGCCACGACCGCGATGACCACCATCGACAGGGCGATCACCGCGCCGGTGACGAACGCGTTGTCGCTGCCGATCAGCGTCACGCCGATCTCGGCACCGAGCGAGAGCACCACGGCCCCGAGAGCGTAGGAGGCGCTGACACAGACGGCTGCGGCGCCTACCGCCCCGAGGAGCGCGCGCGGCACGCTCGGCCACCGTGGCCTCCAGCGTCCGGCCAGCGCGTCCCGGTCCCGCGGCAGCCGCCAGACGAGGACGAGCACGCCCACCTCGACGACGAGGAGAACCCAGTACGTGAGGTGCAGCGGTTCGGGCGCGTACTGGACGAGCGCTCCGCCGAGCAGCGTCGCGAAGACGAGGCCCACGGCGGTGGAGGCGGTGCTGATGGCTCCGGTGCGCGCCGAGTTGACGGGACCGGCGATGTCGATCATCGCGGCGGTGGCGGGGCTGAGCGACAGGCCGACGCCGAGGCCCATGAACGCGCGGCCGACCAGCACCCAACCGACGTCCGGTGCCAGCGCGAACAGCAGCACACCGACGATCGAGGCACTCACGCCGAGCAGGATGCTCGCCCGCCGACCGATCGTGTCGCTGAGGCTGCCGAAGACGAGCAGCACGACGACGAGGACGAGCGGGTAGACGGCGAAGATCGCGGTCGTGACGAACGGCGTCAGCTGCCAGTCGGTCGCGTAGAGCGGGTAGACCGGCGTCGCGGCGCCGCTCGTCCACAAGGCGAGGGCGAGGACGGAGGCGCAGGTCCAGAACGCGAGCCGGTCCGGCCCGTCGGGACGGACGGAGGCAGCGAGGTCACGGGGCATGACGGCGACGCTAGCACCCTGGATACGAAAAGCCTATCGAGGTAGGCTGTCGGCATGGCTTCTCGTGGACCCCTGGACCCGCGCTGCGGCATCGCACGCAGCCTCGACCTTCTCGGCGAGCGCTGGGCCCTGCTCGTGGTGCGGGAGGCACTGCTCGGGCACACCCGGTTCTCGCAGTTCCGGACGCGGCTCGGCCTGTCGCCCGACGTGCTGACGGCCCGGCTCGAGTCGCTCGTCGCCGCCGGCGTGCTCGAGCGCTCGACCTACCGAGAGGACGGGGCCCGAGAGCGCGTCGAGTACCTGCTGACCGACGCCGGCCGCGACCTCTCCCCCGTGCTGGCCGCCCTCGCCGTCTGGGGCGACGAGCACGATCCGCACCCCGACGGCGCCGCACGCCGGTTCAGCGTCGCCGGGTCGGGAGAACCCGTGCGGGTCGCGTTCGTCACGGGCGACGGGCACGTGGTCGAGCCCGCCGACGTCGAGATGGTTCCGCGCGCGAGCGACTGACCCGCGCCTCCTCGGGCCTGCGGCCGCCCCGCCCGCCAGCCCGCCAGCCCGCCAGCCCGCCAGCCCGCCAGCCCGCCAGCCCGCCAGCCCGCCAGCCCGCGACGAAGTAAACACCCCGCCACGGAATCGGATGGCGGTTTGTTTACTTCGTGGCGTGGTGCGGGGCGAGCGGGCCCTCAGTTCGCACCGTCGACCACGTCGGGCTTCGCCGGCCGCGGGAAGGCCGCGCGCATGTGGTCGCTGGTGAGCAGGTCGCCGATGCCGATCATCAGCAGCGAGAAGACGATCTGCTCGACGACCATCCATCCGGGATAGAGCCCGGGGATGGTGGCGATGATGAGCGTCACGATCGGGAAGATGCGACTGAACAGGCGGAGGCGTGAGTAGGCCCAGTAGTAGCCGAGCTGTGCCCGCCAGGCGAAGACGTAGAGCGAGGCGGTGATGAAGAGGACGACGGTGGAGCGGAACCACACGGCCCACGGCACGTGTTCTCCGCGGCTGGTGAGGACGGCGGCGATGAAGATGGCGGTGAGCCCGACGACGGTCTCGCCGAACAGCAGCCACCGGATGCCGACGAAGCCGCGGACGGTTCGAGGGTGCTGCCGCATGTCCTCGTGGATGACGTAGCCCGAGTGCCGCCCGCCGGCGAGCCGGTCGAGCTGCAGCCGCTGCCACACCCGGTCGGCCGCGGCCGACATCCCCACCCCCGAGGAGGCGCGGTGCCATAGCCCAGCGCCCGTCACCGTCGCACCCCGTCCGCTCGTCTCACGAACACCAATGGTGCCCTATCCCACCCTCAGAACAGACCACCCTCCGTCTGCCCCGGCTGAACCGTGAAGCACCACGAACTCGCTGACACCTGCACCTTCGAAATACCAGCCCAAACGCTGATGGAGTAGCGGGTACCGTCCTCCCCTCGGACGATGAGCCATTCGTCTTCGCCATCCGGTGAGAACTGTCGAGACGTCGTCAGCTCGCCGGACCCCTCCAGCTCTGCTTCGACCAGGCGGAAGTAGTCCTCCTCACTCGGAACGGGCGAGTAGTCGGCGGTCGTCGACCCGGTCCATTGGTACTGGCCGCCCGCACAAGACATCAGAACGCCGTTCGACGACTCCTCGAGGCTCCCGTCGACGACATCAGACCCCATGGATACGAGGCGTTGCTGAACAACACGGATGTCTTGCCGCAACTGTCCAAGATCGACTCGGTCAGATCCCTCTTCCATGTACCTCGCCCTCTTCCTGTCTTCGCTGCTCGGACTCGAACAGGCAAGAAGGTTTGCCACAGCGAGGGACATAGTGGCTGCCACCAGCCAAGATCTGCGGAACGTCTTCCTAATGGACATGCGAATGGACTTCCTTCGTGAGGGCATCCTGCACGGCGGCGTTCGCCTCACTGGACTCGGCAACGGGCTAATGAGTGTCATTCACCTTCGTATGAGGCTTCGGAGTGGCAATGTCTCCGAACCTGTGGTCATCAGGCCCCAGTCTGTAACCCTTCGAGTCGAACTCATCCGACCGGTTCGACTTAGGCAAGCGCCAGACACCACCGGACGGCCGGGCCTCCATCAGGAGACGCCAGTAGATGTAGAACGCCAATGACGTCCACTCCACCCTCAGAACTGACCACCCTCTGTCTGCCCGGGCTGCAGCGTGAAGCACCACGAACTCGACGACACTTGGACCTTTGAGCGCCCCGTCCAGACCCTGACCGAGTAGCGAGTGCCGTCCTCGCTCATGACGATGAGCCGCTCGCTCTCGCCATCGGGGGAAAGTTGGCGTTTGGTACTGAAAGCCTCGTCGTCCGCAAGCTCTGCCTCCAGTCCCTCGAAGTAGCCCTGTTCATCCGGAACGGTCGAATACTCGACAGTGGTCGAGCCCGTCCACTGGAATCGCCCATCCGAACACGACATCAGGACGCCGTCCGGCGGTTCGAGGATTCCGACTATCTGATACTCGGGACCCATTGACGCGAAACGTCGCTGGACAGCCATGATGTCCCGTCTCAGGGCCGGCAGGTCGACTCGATCAGTCTCTTCGTCCACGTAAAGCATCCTTCCCGCGTTGTCATGCGTTTTGCTGTTGCAGCCCGATAGGCCGATGGATACAAGGACCAGGGCAGCCGCCACACACACTCCGCGTCGCCTAGTCATGCTGTTCCTTGTAGATCTCATCCGTGAGCGCATCTCGCACCTGGGCATTGTCCTCACTCACTTCCGCAACCAGCGAGTGGTTGTCGTCCAGCTTCCAAACCGGGGTGTAGCTGTCCCCGGTCTGCTCGAGTTCCACGTCATGGGGACTCTGGAAGTACCCACGCGAGTCGAAGTCGTCGGAGCGGTTCGGGTTCCGCCCGCCCCAGACACCACCGGTCGACTGCGCCTCCATCAGGAAATCCCAGTAGCTGTAGTCGGTGTAGGTCGTGCCCGCTTGCGGCTGCCACTCCGGCGGCATTCCCGCGCCCGCGAGGGAGATCACTTTGTTGTAAGTGGCCCCATGGACCTCGGCGGACGTGATGTTCGCCAACCCCCAACTGTGCCCGATGGCCACGTCGCGGTATCCGGGTTCCGACCTGATCGGATCTACGGCCAGTCCCCGCTGGAAGTCGTACAGCGCCTTGCTCGTGCCGCGCGCAAATTCGGGGTCGTTGGCTTGCGCAAAAGCCCCGACGAATTCGGCCGGGTCCTTGCTGCCCCCTGTACCGCCCGGGAAGATTCCGTCCTTGAAGACGAATGCCACCGACGTTCCATCAGGGTCATTTTCTTCGAGCCACCTCGCCATCTGCTGCAAACTTCCGTTCTTCCCATAGAACGAATCCATGTTCGTCAACGTCCCCGGCACGTAGGTCAGCACCGTCCTGGTCGATTCGTTCCACTCCCCGATCATCTCGATGATGCGACTCTTCGACGGATCGAAGAGGTACAGCTGAACCGTCGGCGGCTCTGCCACCGCTCGCCCGAGGTACGCGCGCTCGCGCGCCAAGGCGGCGAGCGTCTCGTCATCGCCGGGGAGGCCCCTGCGCTTGATCGGCCCCACCATCGCGTCGATCTCGGCCATCCGACGTCTCGCGTTGAACACGTTCGCCGCGACCCGCACCGACGGCGGCAGACCGTCGAGCGCTCCGATGATCGCCGGCGCCCCTCGCACCAGCGCCACTTGCATCGCAGTGAGTCCGTCGGCGTTCCGCGCACCCTGCTGCCCGAGCTCGTCCCACCAAGCCCGCACCCGCTCGGGATCGGCCAGGAACGCCTTGTCGACGAGTTCGGAGTGCTGCTCGAGCAGCATCGTCAGCTCGGTGGCCGAGAGCCCTGCCAGCAACGCCAGCAATTCCTCGGACGACCCCGCGGCCAGGGCCTGCCCGGTGACCTGAGGCAACGCCCCCATCGCCTCGGGGCTCTGCAGCGCGGCGATGCACCGGCGATCAACCGCAGCCCGCTCTTCGACCAGGTCGGCCCACAAGCCCGCGACGACCTCGAGCTCGCGTTGCTCGTCGTCGATGCGACGCTGCAAGGTCGACCGTTCACCCGAGCGGTACTCGGACTCCACGACGATGCCGATCAGGTCGTCCCGCGCCGCGTCCTGCGCCTCACGCATGATCGTCTTCAAGGCGACCCCCGTCGAGAGGACGTTCTGCTCAGCCATCGCACGCCGCGCCTCCAGGGTCTGCTGAGACCCCTGGATCAACGACACGTCGACCGCGTACGCCTCGAGCGCCGCCGCGTGGTGCTCGAGGCCCCGAGCCACAGCAGTCACCTCGGCGGACACGTCCGTCATGGACGCGACGAACTGCTCGCCCGAGCGTCCCCGCCAGCACTCGGCACCCCAGCTCGCCGCCTCGGCCAACCGGTAGGCCGCCACCTCGAGATCGTCGACCTCGGTCCGCCTCGTCGTCGCGAGCTGCCGGATGCCCTCGACCGACCCGACCCCCGGGGCGGCGTCGGCACTCACTTGGACCCCACCCCGGCCAGGTCGTCCACCGGCAAGCCGGCGGCGAGCCGCGACTCCACCTGCTCGAACTCGCGCACGAACGTCGTCGTGAAGTCGCCCACCGCCTGGATCGCCTCGACGGCCAACCCCGCCCGTCTCACCAGCTGCCCCGTCGCCTCGTCGAGAACCCCCGCCACGCTCGGCGAACCGACGTCGGACGCCGTCCCGAGTGTCAGCGTCGCCGACACCTCGGCGTCGACGGCCGCCGACGACACCCGCCACGCAACCGACGTCAACGTCTTCTCGTCCACCACCAGGTCTGCCATGCACCCTCGCCCTCCATCATGCGACATTCACATATCGCTGTCGATGGGAGCCACCCTAGCAATGCAGAACGCCCGGTGTGGAAACGATCCACAACCGGGCGCTCAGTCCACAGGCGAGCCTGCGGTCGGTGCCGATCCGTCGACGGGACGGGCACGGGAGAAGGACTACGGGCGCTTGCGCTTCTCGCGGACGCGCATGTTGACCGTGATGGGCGTCCCCTCGAAGCCGAAGATCTCGCGCAGGCGTCGCGTGATGAAGCGACGGTACTGCGGGTCGAGGAACCCGGTCGTGAAGAGCACGAAGGTCGGCGGGCGGTTCGCGGCCTGGGTCCCGAACAGGATGCGCGGCTGCTTGCCGGACCGCAGCGGGTGCGGGTGCTCGGCGACGAGCTCGGCGAGCAGGGCGTTGAACTTGCCGGTCGGGATGCGGGTGTCCCACGACTCGAGCGCGAGCTCGAGGGCGGGCACGAGCTTCTCGAGGTGACGACCCGTGCGGGCCGAGATGTTCACGCGAGGGGCCCACGACACGTGGTCGAGGTCCTGCTCGATCTCGCGCTCGAGGTAGCGGCGACGGTCGTCGTCCAAGAGGTCCCACTTGTTGAACGCGAGGACGAGCGCACGACCCGACTCGAGCACCAGGTCGATGATGCGCAGGTCCTGCGTCGAGATCTGCTCGGTGACGTCGATCACGACGACCGCGACCTCGGCCTTCTCGAGCGCTGCCGAGGTACGCAGCGACGCGTAGAAGTCCGCGCCCTGCTGCAGGTGGACACGCTTGCGGATGCCGGCGGTGTCGACGAAGGTCCACACGCGACCGGCGATCTCGACCTGCTCGTCGACGGGGTCGCGGGTCGTGCCGGCGAGCTCGTTGACGACCACGCGCTCTTCGCCCGCGGCCTTGTTGAGCAGCGAGCTCTTGCCGACGTTCGGTCGACCGAGGATCGCGACGCGACGCGGGCCGCCGATCTCTTGCTTGGCCACGGTCGAGACCGCGGGCAGCTTGGTCATGCAGAGGTCGAGCAGGTCGGCGACGTTGCGGCCGTGCAGAGCCGACGCGGGGAACGGCTCGCCGAGCCCCAGCGACCACAGCGATGCGGCCTCGAGGTCTTTGCGGGCGTCGTCGCTCTTGTTGGCGACGAGGATGACGGGCTTGTGCGAGGCCCGCAGCATGCGCACGACGGCCTCGTCGGTGGCGGTCGCCCCGACGTTGACGTCGACGACGAACAGCACGGCGTCGGCCAGGTCGACCGCGATCTCGGCCTGCATCGCGACCGAGCGGTCGATGCCGATCGCGTCGGGTTCCCACCCGCCGGTGTCGACGAGGGTGAAGCGGCGTCCGCCCCACTCGGCCTTGTACGAGACGCGGTCGCGCGTGACGCCGGGCTTGTCCTCGACGACGGCCTCGCGCCTCCCGAGGATGCGGTTGACCATGGCGCTCTTGCCGACGTTCGGTCGGCCGACGATCGCCAGCACTGGCAGGGCCGGGGCGTAGGTGAGTGCGTCGGGGTCCCAGTCGGCCCCCTCGAGGACGTCGATGTCGCCCTCGTCGAGGTCGTAGTCGGTCAGGCCGGCGCGAAGGGCTCGGGCGCGCTGGTCGGCGTCCTCGTCGGGCATCGTCTGGATGCGGTCGACCATCTGCTCGTCGAGCTCGGGGTACTTGTCGTCGTCTGCCATGGGGACTTCCTTAAGAAATGGGGGTGCTCGCTCGCACGAGCTCGACCACGGCCTGCACGGTCTGGTCGAAGTCGAGTTGGGTGGAGTCGACGGTGGAGACGCCGGGTGCGGCGGTCATGAAGTCGACGACCTTGCTGTCGAGCCGGTCACGGGTCGAGAGCTGCCGAGCTGTCTCTTCGGCACTCTGCCCGGTCACCTCGGCCGAACGCCTGGCCATTCTAGCGGCTTCGCTCGCGGTCAACAGGATTCTGACCTGGGCATCCGGTGCGACGACGGTCGTGATGTCGCGGCCCTCGGTGACGATGCCCGGCTTGTCGGTCGACGCGATGATGCGGCGGAAGAGGTCGACCATGAACCGGCGGACCTCGGGCAGCTTGGCCACGTGGCTGACGGCGGTCGTCACGCGCGGGGTGCGGATCTCGTCCGTCACGTCGCGACCGCCGATCGTCACCAAGGAGGCGCGGGCCGGGTCGATCCCGATCGCGTAGTGGAACGTCGGCAGCGCCGCGATGATCGCGTCCGCGTCGTCGAGGTCGACGCCGCCGTCGAGGGCGTGCAGGGCGAAGGCTCGGTAGGCCGCCCCCGTGTCCTGGTAGTCGAAGCCGAGAGAAGCGGCGGAGGCGCGGCTGACGCTGGACTTGCCGCTCCCGGCCGGTCCGTCGACGGCCACCACGACGTGGCGGTGCACGGCCGCGGCGGTCTCGGCCCGCAACTCTTCGACGTGGGCCTCGCCGGCGGGACCTCCGACGCCGTGCTCACCCGGCGAGCGCTCGGGGTCGACGTCGGACGAACCGACGGGGCTCGTGCCGCCCAGGTCGGCGCTCACGCGAACGCCCCCACGACGGTCCAACCCCGGGTCTCGAGTTCGGTGACGAGTCGGTCTTCTTGTTCGGGCACGATCGATACCTCCGCGAGTCCTACCTGCGCGCCCGGCGAGTGCTCGAGCCGCAGGTCTTCCAGGTTGACGCCGATCTCACCGATCTCGGTGAGCAGGCGGGCCAGTTGCCCGGGAGTGTCGTCGACCATGACGATCACCGAGCTGAACTGGGTCTGTTGCCCGTGCTTGCCGGGCAGACGGGCGACGCCGACGTTGCCGGCGCCGATGCTCTCGGCGACGGCGCGGCGACTGCCCGGCGCGTCGGGTGCCTCGAGGGCCTCGACGACGCGGTCGAGGTCGGCGCGCAGGTCGCGCAACACGACGGCGACGCGGGAGGCGTTCGCCCCCAGGATCTGCGTCCAGAGCGCCGGGTCGCTGCTGGCGACCCGCGTGACGTCCCGGACGCCCTGACCGGCGAGGCCGAGCGAAGCGTCGGGTGCGTCGCGCAGACGGGTCGCCATGAGGGAGGCGACGACCTGCGGCGCGTGGCTGACGAGGGCGACGCCGGCGTCGTGTTCTTCCGGCGACATCTCGATCGGGGTCGCTCCGAGGTCGAGCGCCAGGTCTTCGACGGCGGCCGCCCGACGGTACGTGATGTCGTCGTGCCCCGCAATGACCCACGGGCGGCCGACGAAGAGGTCGGCGCGAGCCGAGACGGCTCCCCCGCGTTCGCGGCCGGCCATGGGATGCGAACCGATGTACCTCGACACGTCGGCGCCGCGCGCACGCAACTCGGCGAGCGGGGCGACCTTGACCGATGCGACGTCGGTCACGAGCGCCTCGGGCCAGGCGTCGAGTTCGCGGGCGACGATGTCGCTCGTGACGTCGGGCGGCACGGCGACGACGACGAGCACGGGGTCGTCGCCCTCGGCGGGTGCCCGCCCGGCGCCGTAGTCGACGGCGAGGCTGCGCGCGGCCGGCGACACGTCGTCGAGGATCACGTCGACCCCGTGCTGACGCAGTCGCAGACCGATGCTGGCACCGAGCAGACCCGAGCCGACGATGCGCACCTGACCGGCCAGCCGCCGGCTGCCGAACGTCAGCGCGTCAGCAGTCAGGGCGTCGACCGTCGGCACGCCGCCGATCGCCGCGTCGAGCGTGGTGTCGTCGTCAGCCGAGGAGGCGCGGTGCGCGTCGGTCACGACCGCCCGCCCCCTCGAGGACCACGTCCCCCGGCGTCGGGTCGGCCACGGTACGGGCGGTCGCCGCCGCGGTCGTCACGGCCGCCACGGTCGTCACGGCCACCGCGGTCGTCACGCGGGCCACGGGCGGGTCCGCCTCGCGAACCGCCGCGGTCGTCGCGTTGCTCACGGCCCTGGTAGCCGCCGCTGCGCGATCCGTCGCGTCCGGCGCGATCGTCGCGACCCTGGTAGCCGGCGCCACGCGAGCCACCTCGGTCGTCGCGACCCTGGTAACCACCGCGGGAGTCTCCACGATCCGCACGGTCGTCACGGCCCTGGTAGCCGCCCCTCGCCGCACCACGGTCGTCACGGCCCTGGTACCCACTGCGCGAACCACCGCGGTCGTCACGACCGGCCCGGTCGTCACGTCCACCCCGGTCGTCACGGCCCTGGTACCCGCCCCGCGAACCACCACGGTCGTCGCGCGAGTCGCGCCCACCCGTGTAGCCACCGGCACCGGCACGACGGTCGTCACGCCCGCCACGGTCGTCTTCGCCGCGCTCCGCTGCGCCGCGGTCGACCCAGCCTCGGTTGGTCGCCTTGCCGCCGGCACGGATGCCCGAGGGGCGTCCGGTGCGCGGATCGCGGTTGGCGTCGCGGTTCGGGTAACCCGCCGCGCGCTCTTCACCGGGGCTCAGCGGACGGTCTCCGCCACCTCGCGGCGAACGGTCGTCGCGCGAGACGAACCCGCCCCGCGAGCCGCGATCGTCGCGTGACACGAACCCACCGCGATCGTCACGACCTCGGCCGTCGTCGTTCCGGCCCTGGTATCCCGGGCGTGCTCCACCGCGGTCGTCACGACCCTGGTAGCCGCCACGGGCCGGACGGTCATCGCGTCCGCGGCCGTCGTCGTTCCGGCCCTGGTAGCCACCACGAGACTCACCGCGACCGTCGTCGTTGCGGCCCTGGTAGCCACCACGAGATCCACCGCGGTCGTCACGTCCCTGGTACCCGCCGCGGGCGGGACGCTCGTCACTGCCGTGGTAACCGGTTCGAGCCGGTCGCCCCTCGCGTCCACGACCGTCGTCGTTGGTGCCCTGGTAGCCGCGCACGGGACGCTCGTCGCCCGAGCGACCGTCGTGCCGGTTGCCCTGGTAACCACCCCGGGTGGGACTCTCGTCGCGTTGCCCGCGGCGCGCCTCCTGCTCTCGGCGGACCTGTGCCCGGCGCGAGGTCGACTCGACCTGGTCACGGGCCGCGGCACGGCGACGCTCGGCGCGGGCGTCGGTGGCGGGGTCGTACTCTTCGTCGTCCTCGTCGTAGTAGTCCTTCTCGACCTCGTCGTCGGCGAGGGCCAGCTCGACCACGTCGGCCTCGTCGACGGGGGCGTCGGGGCTCTCGGTGATCGGGGCGGCGTCGACGGTCGAGTCCGCCGTGGCGTCACGCGAGATGGTGAGGATGGCCCCGAGCTCGACCTTGGTCAGCGAGCGCATGTGGCCGACCTTGAGCGTGCCGAGGTGCAGCGGGCCGAACGAGCGTCGGACGAGGTCGATGACCGGGTGGCCGACGGCCTCGAGCATGCGACGGACGATGCGGTTGCGCCCCGAGTGCAGCGTGATCTCGATCAGCGACGAGTCGGACGAGCGCGAGAGACCCGCGCCACCGGCGACGAGCGTCGCCTTGTCGGCCGCGATCGGGCCGTCGTCGAGCTCGACGCCGGTCATGAGCTCGTTCAGCACCGAGGTCGTGACGACGCCCTTGACCTTGGCGATGTAGGTCTTGGTCACGCCGAACGACGGGTGCGCGAGCACGTGCGCGAGCTCGCCGTCGTTGGTCAGGACGAGCAGGCCGCTCGTCTCGACGTCGAGGCGGCCGACGTTGAAGAGCCGCTCTTCGTACTGCTCGGTGAACTGGCGCAGGTCGGGGCGACCGTTCTCGTCGCTCAGGGTGCTGACGATGCCGACCGGCTTGTTGAGCATGACGTAGCGACGCGTGGCGTCGAGCTGCACCGCGCTGCCGTCGACGACGATCTTGTCTTTCGCCGGGTCGATGCGGCGGCCGGGCTCGGTGACGACCTTGCCGTTCACCGTCACGCGACCGGCGGCGATCATGTCTTCGCTGACGCGGCGCGAGGCCACGCCCGCGGCCGCCATGACCTTCTGCAGGCGTTCGCCCGAGGCCAGCTCGGAATCGTCGGAGGAGAACTGACTACGCGACATCGTCGAAACCCCCCTGGCCGTCCGAGAGCAGGGGCGAGATGAGCGGGAGCTCATCGAGCGAGTTGATGCCGAGATGGGTCAAGAGAAGGCCTGTCGTTTCGTAGTTGATGGCGCCTGTCTCGGGGTCGGTGGACGACTCCGTGATCAGGCCGCGACCCAACAGCGTACGGACGACCGAGTCGACGTTGACCGCCCGGATCTGGGCGATGCTGCTGCGGGTGATGGGTTGCTTGTAGGCGATGACCGCCAGCGTCTCGAGAGCCGCTGAGGACAGTTTCGTCGGGTTCTGCGTCAGCACGAAATCGCGGACGACCGGATCGTGCTCGTCACGGACGTAGAATCGCCATCCGCCGCCGACCTCACGCAGCTCGAAACCCCGTCGGACCGTGCCGTCGACCCCGTCGAAATCGGCCACGAGCGCCGTGATCGCCTGCCGCACCGCGGCGACGGGGGCGCCGACGGCGGTCGCCAGGTCGACGAGCGACTGCGGCTCGTCGGCGACCATCAGCAGCGCCTCGAGCTGGCGCGCGATCACGGTGGACGGGTCGGCCTCGCGAGTCCGGGCTCCCTCGGACCGGGCCCCGGGCGTCCCGACGGACGAGGAGGCGCCGGTCGCGTCAGCCCTCATAGTCGGCCCCCAGCGCCGCCAGGTTCTCTTCGGTCCAGGTCTCGGCCACCCAGCGGACGCTGAGCTCGCCGAGCGGCTCGACCTGCTCGAACGAGATGGACGCATGACGGTACAGCTCGAGCAGGGCCAGGAACCGGGCGACGACGACGCCCTTCTCGTCCACGCCGGCGACGAGCTCGCGGAAGGTGAGGACCGCACCGCGACGCAGCAACGACACGACGATCGCCGCCTGCTCGCGGATGCTCACCAAGGGGGCGTGAAGGTGGTCGAGGCCGACCGTGGGGATCTCGCGGGGAGTCAGCGCCAGGGCGGCGAGGGCGGCGAAGTCGTCCGGCGAGAGCGTCCAGACGAGCTCGGGGGTCGTGACGCGGTACTTCTGTTCGAGTCGCACCGAACGGGCGTGCCGGGCCGCCTCGGCGGCTCCGTGCTGCGCGAACCACTCGGCGGCCTGCTTGAAGGCCCGGTACTGCAGCAGCCGGGCGAAGAGCAGGTCGCGCGCCTCGAGCAGGGCGACGTCCTCGGCATCGACGAGTTCGCCCTGCGGCAGCAGCCCCGCCACCTTGAGGTCGAGCAGCGTGGCCGCGACGACGATGAACTCGCTGGCCTGGTCGAGGTTCTCGTCGGTGTCGATGCGGCGGAGGAACGAGAGGAACTCGTCGGTCACGGCACTGAGGGCGACCTCGGTGATGTCCATCTCGCGCTTGGTGATCAACGAGAGCAGCAGGTCGAACGGCCCGCTGAAGTTCTCGAGCCGCACGTCGAACCCGGGCGAGACCTCGTGACCCGTGAGGGCGGTCTCGTCGGTGCCGACCTCGGCGGTCGCCGACTCAGGCCGCGGCACCACGCGCGATCAGCTCTCGGGCCAGCTGGCGGTAGGCCTGCGCCGCCGGGTGCTCGGGGGCGAACTTGGTGATCGGGGTGCCCGCGACGGAGGCATCGGGGAACTTCACGGTGCGACCGATGACGGTCTCGAGCACCTGGTCGTCGAAGGCCTCGACGACGCGCTCGAGCACCTCACGGCTGTGCAGCGTGCGAGAGTCGAACATGGTCGGCAGGATGCCGTCGAGGGTGATCGCGGGGTTCAGCCGGTCGCGCACCTTCTCGATGGTCTCGACGAGCAGGGCGACGCCGCGGAGCGCGAAGAACTCGCACTCGAGCGGGATCAGCACCCCGTGCGCCGCGGTGAGGGCGTTGACGGTCAGCAGGCCGAGCGAGGGCTGGCAGTCGATCAGGACGACGTCGTACTCGTCGCTGACCTGACGAAGGATGCGCGCGAGGATCTGCTCGCGCGCGACCTCGTTGACGAGGTGGACCTCGGCGGCGGAGAGGTCGATGTTGGCCGGCATGACGTCGAGGTTCTCGACGCGCGTGGGCACGATGACGTCGTGCGCGTCCTTCACGGCGCCGATCATGAGGTCGTAGATCGTGGCCTGGTCGTGCGACTGCACGCCGAGGCCGGCCGTCAGCGCACCCTGTGGGTCGAAGTCGATGGCCAACACGCGACGGCCGTACTCGGCGAACGCGGCGCCGAGGTTGATCGTCGTGGTGGTCTTGCCGACGCCGCCCTTCTGGTTGCAGAGGGTGATGATGCGGGCCGGGCCGTGGCTCGACAGGGGCGCGGGAGTCGGGAACTCGGTGCGCGGGCGCCCGGTGGGGCCGTTCGCGGGGACGGTCGCCGGAGCGCTCTCGAAGAGGGCGGGGGTGCTCGAGGTCGGCTTGGTGCTCACGGGTACGAGAGTACCGGCGCCCCCCGACGCCGACGGGCTGCCGCGCCCGGCCCGTCACCAGGAAGCCTCATGCCTTGCTTGAGGGTTTTGCCTGGTCAGCGCGGGGTCGGTGCTCTGTCGACGCCGGGTCGGGGCTCGGTCGGGCGCCGGGTCGTCGCCCGGTCACGACGCCCATCGTGCCCGCGGATGTGCCGTCGAGTACACGTCCCGCAGCGCGTCCGCCGTCACCAGCGTGTAGATCTGCGTCGTCGCCACGGACGAGTGCCCGAGCAACTCCTGGACGACCCGGACGTCGGCCCCTCCCTCGAGCAGGTGCGTCGCGAAGGAGTGCCGCAGCGTGTGCGGCGACACCTCGAGGCCCAGCTGGGCCCGCTCGGCCGCCGCCTGGATGATCAGCCACGCGTTCTGCCGCGACACCCTGGCCCCGCGCGTGCCCAGGAACAACGCGGGCGTCGGTTCTCCCCGCGGCGAGAACACCGGTCGGGCACGGACGAGGTAGGCGTCGAGCGCCCGGCGGGCGTAGCTGCCGAGCGGAACGATGCGCTGCTTGTTCCCCTTGCCGAACAGGCGCACGACGTCGCCCTCGATCACGTCGTCGACGTTGAGCGACACCGCCTCGCTCACCCGCGCCCCCGTCGCGTAGAGCAGCTCGAGCAGGGCCTTGTCGCGCAGTCGCGTCGGCTCGTCGCCGTCGGTGGCGGCGAGCAGCGCCTCGACCTGGCCCACCGAGATGGCCTTCGGGAGGCGGCTCGGCAGCTTGGGCGGCCGGGTGGTGGCGGCCACGTCCACCGCGACCAGCCCCTCCTCGAGCGCGAACCGGTGGAACCCCCGCACCGACGACAACACCCGGGCCACCGAGGAGGCGCCCAGCGGTTTCTCGGCGCGGGTCGCCAGAGCCGCCGGGAACGTCGCGACGTCCCCGGGCTCGACCTCGTCGAGGGTGACGCGACCGGCCTCCGCCAGGTGCGCCCGCCAGAGGACCAGGTCGCGGCGGTACGCGGCGGTCGTGTTCGGACTGAGGCCTCGCTCGACGGAGACGTGTCTCAGGTACCGGTCCAGCGCCTCCTCGATCGTCACCTGGCCAGGCTACGGCCGGGGCCGCGGCGCCGTCGGGGCGACGCGCACCTCAGCGGGATGCGACCGCGGCGAGCGCCGCGATGCTGAGGATCGAGTTGTGCAGACGCCCGGCGAGGACGCCGTCGACGATCTCGTCGAGCGAGACCCAACGCTTCTCGATGTCGGCCTCTTCGTCACTGCGCTCGAACGGGCCCTCCGTCGCGCTGACGCCGGTGGCTCGGTAGACCGTGACCATCTCGTCGTTGCCGCCGGGCGTCGTGTGGAACGAGACGAGTTCGTCCCAGGTCGTCGCCTGCAGGTCGGCTTCTTCTGACAGTTCTCGCTTCGCGGCGTCGAGCTTGCTCTCGCCCTCCGCGTCGAGCAGGCCGGCGGGCAGCTCCCAGTCGCGGGTGCGGATCGGGTGTCGGTACTGCTTGATGACGAGCACGCGCTGCTCGTCGTCGACGGCCAGCACGGCGACCGCCCCGGTGTGCGCGACGTACTCGCGCACCATCGGCGACCCGTTGTAGTCGACGGTGTCGCGCTTGACGTTCCAGACGGCGCCTTCGAAGACGACCTCGGTCTTCGTGACCGTCGGCGACGCCGGCTCGTCGGCGAGAGGGCCGGTGGCCGCGGAGAACGCGTCGGTCACGCGACCACCTCGGCAGCGTCGGCCTCGTCGGCGAACAGTTTGCTCGCGTCGTGGCGCTCGAGGGATGCGGCGACGAGCCCGGCGAAGAGCGGGTGGGCGTCGTTGGGGCGCGACCTCAGCTCGGGGTGGGCCTGCGTGCCGATGTAGAACGGGTGGACGTCGCGGTCGAGCTCGACGTACTCGACGAGCGTGCCGTCGGGCGAGGTGCCCGAGAAGCGGAGGCCCGCGTCGGCGATCTGCTGACGGTACTGGTTCGAGACCTCGTAGCGGTGGCGGTGACGCTCGGACACCAGCTCGGAGCCGTACAGGTCGGCGGCGAGCGAGCCCGGCGTGAGGGCGGCCGGGTAGAGGCCGAGGCGCATGGTGCCGCCCAGGTCGCCGTCGGCGATGATGTCGACCTGCTCGGCCATGGTCGCGACGACCGCGTACTCGGTGTCGGGGTCGAACTCGGACGAGGAGGCGCCGGTCAGGCCGGCCTCGTTGCGCGCGTACTCGATGACCATGCACTGCAGGCCGAGGCACAGGCCGAGCGCCGGCAGGCCGTTCTCGCGGGCGAAGCGCAGCGCACCGAGCTTGCCCTCGATGCCGCGGATGCCGAAACCACCGGGCACGCAGATGCCGTCGACCTGGCTGAGCGCCTTGGCAGCGCCCTCGGCGGTCTCACAGTCGTCGGAGGGGATCCAGGTCAGCGACACCTTGGTCTGGTGTGCGAACCCACCGGCCTTGAGGGCCTCGGTGACCGAGAGGTAGGCGTCGGGCAGGTCGATGTACTTGCCGACCAGGCCGATCGTGACCTCGTGCTTCGGCTCGTGGACGGCGGTCAACACGGGCTGCCAGCCCGACCAGTCGACCTCGCCCGCCTTCTCGCCGAGACCCAGGTGGTCGATGATGTACGCGTCGAGCCCCTGGTCGTTCAGCATGGCCGGGATGTCGTAGATGCTCGCGACGTCCTTCGCGTTGACGACCGCGTCTTCGTCGACGTCGCACATCAGGGCGATCTTCTTCTTGTTGCTCTCGCTGACCGGGCGGTCGCTGCGTAGCACGAGGGCGTCGGGCTGGATGCCGATCGACCGGAGGGCGGCGACGCTGTGCTGCGTCGGCTTGGTCTTCTGCTCACCGGACGCACCCATGTAGGGCACGAGCGAGACGTGCACGAAGAACACGTTCTTGCGACCGAGCTCGTGGCGCACCTGACGAGCGGCCTCGATGAACGGCTGGCTCTCGATGTCGCCGACCGTGCCGCCGACCTCGGTGATGATCACGTCGGGCTTCGGGTCGTCGTCCGCCTGCTGGCGCATGCGCCGCTTGATCTCGTCGGTGATGTGCGGGATGACCTGCACGGTGTCGCCGAGGTACTCGCCGCGTCGCTCTTTCGCGATCACGGTCGAGTAGATCTGGCCGGTCGTGACGTTCGCCGACTGACCGAGGTCGATGTCGAGGAAGCGCTCGTAGTGCCCGATGTCGAGGTCGGTCTCGGCACCGTCGTCGGTCACGAAGACCTCGCCGTGCTGGAACGGGTTCATCGTGCCCGGATCGACGTTCAGGTACGGATCGAGCTTCTGCATGACCACGCGCAGCCCGCGAGCCGTGAGCAGATTGCCCAGGCTGGCGGCCGTCAGGCCTTTTCCGAGGGAGGAGACGACGCCTCCGGTGACGAAGATGTGCTTCGTCGTGCTGGCATCTGGACCCGAGTTCTCAACGTTCACCACGGGATTCCATCCTATGTCACACCGAGCCGTTGCGACAGACCACGCCTGTTACGAACGTGTGTCGGCCGTGGCCGGTCGTCGGGCCGACGAGGCCACCTCGAGCAGCTCGCGCGCGTGCTCGAGGCCACTGGAGCTGTCGGGCAGCCCCGAGAGGAGGCGGGCCATCTCGGCGACTCGCTCGTCGCCCTCGAGCTGGTGCACGCTGCTGGCGGTCACCTCGCCCGAGGCGTCCTTCACGACGCGGAGGTGGTTGGTGGCGAACGCCGCGACCTGCGCCAGGTGCGTCACCACGATGACCTGCGCCCGTTCGGCCAGCGCCGCCAGCCGTCGACCGATCTCGATCGCGGCCGACCCGCCGACGCCGGCATCGACCTCGTCGAACACGAAGGTGGGCACGTCGCTCGACCCGGCCATGACGACCTCGAGCGCGAGCATCACGCGCGACAGCTCGCCGCCGGACGCCCCCTTGCCGAGCGGCCGGGGCTCGCTGCCGGGGTGCGGCCTGAGCAACAGCGACACGACGTCACCGCCGCTCGTCCCGAGCTCGTCGCGCGGCGAGACCTCGACGACGATCTCGGCACCGGTCATGGCCAGTGCGCTCAACTCGGCGCTGACCCGCGTCGAGAGGTCGGCCCCGGAGGCGCGCCGCAGGTCGCCGAGGACGCCCGCCCGCCGCTCGGCCTCGGCCCGCAGCTCGGCCACCTCGTCGTCGAGGTGCGCGAGCCGGTCGTCGTCGCCGTCGAGCTCGACCAGGCGCCGGCTGCCGTCGTCGAGCATCCGGATGACGTCGTCGAGGGTGGGGCCGTACTTGCGGACGAGCCCGGCCAGGTCGGCGCGACGCGTCTGCACCGACTCGAGTTCGACGGCGACGTCGGCGTCGAGGGTGCCGAGGTAGCTCGACAGGCGTGACGCGGATTCACCGACCTGCACGCTGACCTCGGCCAGCAGGTCGGCGATCGGCTCGAGTGCCGGATCGTGAGGGGCGACGCGTTCGATCTGACGCCGGGCCTCTTCGACCAGCGAGACGACGTCCCGGGTGCCGTCGACCGCGTCGGTGGAGAGCACCTCGTGGGCGAGCCCGGCCGCCAGTCGCAGGTCTTCGGCGTTGCTCAGTCGCTCCGCGGTGGCGTCGAGCTCGTCGAGTTCGCCGGCCACGGGGGCGAGCCCTTCGATCTCGTCGATCGCGGCCCGAAGGCCCTCGGCCTCGTCGCGCCGGGCATCGCGGTCCCGGGTGATCTCGTCGAGTTCGGCGCGGGCGGCCAGCCAGGCGTCGTAGGCACCGCGGTAGTGCGCGGCGGCCTCGGCCAGTGCGGCCCCGCCGTGCGCGTCGACGGCCGCACGTTGGGCCGCTGCGGACTTGAGGCGGATCTGCTCGGACTGGCCGTGCACCACCACGAGATGGTCGGCGAGGTCACCGAGCACGCCGATGGGAGCAGTGCGCCCACCGACGACCGCGCGGCTGCGCCCTTCGGCCGAGACGACTCGGCTGAGGAACAGTTCACCGTCGTCGACCTCACCGCCCGCATCACGGACACGCTCGACGATGGCCCCCTCGGCGGGGACCAGCCACCGGCCGTCCACGACGGCCTGAGGACTGCCCGAGCGGACGACGCCGCTCTCGGCACGCTGGCCGAGCAGCAGGCCGAGCGCCGAGACGACCATGGTCTTGCCCGCACCGGTCTCACCCGTGACGGCCGTGAAGCCGGGACCGAGCGGCAGCGTGGCACGACCGATCACGCCCAGGTCGCGGATCGAGATCTCTTCGATCATCGGTCGCCCTCGGCGGCCGGGGCGGTCGGCGACGACGAGGTGACCGACTCGGCGGGGGCTTCGTCGACAGGCGCCGGACCGCGCCAGCCGGTGACCGGCAACTGGAACTTGGCCACCAGACGGTCCGTGAACGGACCCGTCCGCAGGCGGGCGAGTCGCACGGGCTGGTCGGAGCGACTGCACTCGACCCGGGCCCCCGGAGGCAGGTCGTGCTCGCGACGACCGTCGCACCACAGGATGCCGCGGGCGTCGGTGCGGCTCAGCACCTCGACGGCGAGCACCGAGTCAGGCCCGACGACGAGTGGGCGGGCGAAGAGGGCGTGGGCGCTGAGCGGCACGAGCAGGAGCGCCTGCACGGCAGGCCACACCACGGGGCCGCCGGCCGAGAACGAGTAGGCCGTCGAGCCGGTCGGCGTCGACATGACCACGCCGTCGCAGCCGAACGACGACAGGGGACGACCGTCGACCTCGATGACGACCTCGAGCATGCGCTCGCGTGAGGCCTTCTCGACCGTCGCCTCGTTCATGGCCCAGGTCTCGTAGACGACCTCGTCACCGTTGGTGACCTTGACGTCGAGCGCGAAACGCTCCTCGACCTCGTAGTCGGCGGCGAGCACCCGGGCGACGGTGTCGCCCATCTCGTCGCGCTCGCTCTCGGCCAGGAACCCGACGTGCCCGAGGTTGACCCCGACGATCGGGGCGCGGGTTCCACGGATCAACTCGGCCGCACGGAGGATCGTGCCGTCGCCACCCAGGACGATGACGCATTCGAGGTCGTCGCAGGCCACGCCGTCGAACAGGATCTCGACGTCGTCGATGGCGGCCGTGGGCTGCGCCCGACGGATGTCGTCCCACTCGTCGCGGGGAAGGACGGGAACCACCCCGGCGTCGCCCAGCAGCCCGCAGACCTCGAGGGCGGCGTCGATGGAGTCGGGGCGCCCCGTGTGCGAGACGACCAGGATGTGTCGTGTCGAAGAGATGTCGATCACCCTCTCGTCAAGCTGTCGGCCTTGCTGAGCCATTCTGTCGGATTCGTCCCGGCCGAGGCCGAGAAGTGCACACAGTACTCGCGGTTGCCCGAGCCTCCGACGATCGGGGACGAGATGAGGCCGGCCGTGCCGAGCCCCAGGTCGTGGGCGGCCCACAACACGGTCGTGACGGCCTCGTTCCGCAACACGGGGTCGAGCACTAGGCCTTCACGGACCCCCTGCCGCCCGACCTCGAACTGCGGCTTGATCAGCAGGACGAAGTCGTTGTCCACACCCACGCTCGCCACGAGCGCGGGAAGCACCATCGTCAACGAGATGAAGGACACGTCGGCGACGACGAGCGACACCGAGGAGGCGCGGGTCGTCAACGCCGCGAACCGCTCGGCCGTCAGGTACCTCGCGTTCTCGCCCTCGACGATCGTGACCCGCGGGTCGAAGCGCACGGGGTTGGCCAGCTGACCGTGGCCGACGTCGAGGGCGACGACGTGCTCGGCCCCGCGCTCGAGGAGGACTTGGGTGAACCCACCCGTGGACGCACCGACGTCGAGGGCCGTTCGGCCCGTGGGGTCGACCCCGAACGCGTCGAGCGCACCCAGGAGCTTGTGTGCCGCGCGACTCACGTAGTGGTCGAGCCCGGCGACGGCGACGTCGTCCGTCTCGGCCACCCGAGCAGAGGCCTTCACGACCCCGATGCCGTTGACCGTCACCAGCCCGTCCGACAGCAACCGGGCGGCATGCGTCCGTGACCGGGCGAGGCCCCGCCGGGCGAGCACCGAGTCGAGTCGGTCCCCCGGCGCCTCGGAGGCCGTCATCGACCGCCCTGACCGGTGTCGTCCGTCGTGCCCTCGAGCACCGCACGGAGTTCGTCGTGGACCTGTTCGAACCCCTGGGCCCGGGAGGCCAGGGGCTGGGACTCGATGTCGGCCAGACGCGCGGCGGACTCGACCCGCGCCTCCTGACGGCCTGCGGCATCGACGACGTCGAGGTCGGTGTCGCCGCGGACGGTGGCGTCGGGATGGTCGCTCATGGTGCCGTCAAGACTAGCCGCCACCCCTGACGGTCGGAGCGGACGCGATCAGCCGTCGGCGTGCAGCTTGGGGTCGACGTCGAGCCCGTAGATCGCCTTGCCGGTCCCCCACACCGCGGTCGCCCCGGCGCGCAGCAGGTCGACGGGGTCGTCCCCCTCGGACAACACGCGCACCACGTGACCGCGGACGGCGACGCTCGCCGTGCGGACGGTGACGACGTGCACGTCCTCTTCGTCGTGCTCGACGGTCTCGGGATACGGCTGGTCCAGCTCGCGGAGGTCGCCGACGATGAAGTCCGGTCGCGACTTGGCGTCCGCCGCGAGCACCTGCTTCGCGCCGTCGATGCCGGTCAGCACGAGGATCGAGACGAGCCCGGCCGCGTTCGCACCCACGATGTCGGTGTCGAGCCGATCGCCGATGAACGCCGCCTTCGTCGCCCCGAAGCGCTCGACGGCGGCGGTGAAGATCGGAGTCTCGGGCTTGCCGGCGGTGACGGGCAGGCGCCCGACGGCCGTGTGCACCGCGGACACGAGCGTGCCGTTGCCCGGTGCGACGCCACGCTCCTGCGGGATCGTCCAGTCCGTGTTCGTCGCGATCCACGGGATGCCCGTGTGCAACGCGAAGGACGCCTCGGCGAGTTGCGCCCACCCGACGTCGGGGCTGAAGCCCTGGACGACCGCGGCAGGGGCGTCGTCGGCCGAACGGGTCACGACGAACCCCTCGGCCTCGAGCACCGACGTCAACCCCTCTCCGCCGACCACCAGCACCGTCGAGCCGGCGGGCACGGCATCGACGAGGAGGCGCACCGCGGCCTGCGGGGACGTCACCACGTCGTCGGCACCCACCGCGAGCCCGTAGCCGGCCAGTTGGCCGGCCACCGTCTCGGCCGTGCGCGACGCGTTGTTCGTGATGTACCCGACACGACGCGTCCGAGCGGCCTCGGTGAGGCTGTCGACGGCGTGGTCGATGGCGTGTCGCCCCCGGTACACCACACCGTCGAGGTCGGCGAGGACGGTGTCGACGCCGTCGAGCGGGGTCTTCGCGTCAGCCACGGTGGTCGTCGACGTGGTCCGTGCCCTGCGGGGCCGTCTCGGGATCGGCAGTCTCATCATGCTGGCCCTGCTCCTCGTCGTGCTGCTCGTCCGATTCGTGCTCGGGCCCGTTCAGGTCGTCGACGCCTTCCCGGGGCTCCGGCTCGACATCACCGAGGTCCTGGAGCGCTCCCACGCCGACATCGTCGAGCCCCACGGGCCGTTCGTCGGAGACGTCGACGTCCTCTTCGACGATCTCGACGGTCTCGCCGTCGTCGCCCCCGTGTTCGAGGGCCGCGAGAGCGTCCTCGGCACGGTCCGCCAGCTCGAGCCACTTCTCCCCCTCGTCGGGCCGGCCGAGATCTTCGAGCACCGTTCCGTACGCCGCGAAGAGGGCGGGGCTGTAGCTGAACGCCTTCGTGCGGTCCAACTGGGGAATCTCGAGCTCGCCCAAGGCCGCCTGGGGTTGGCCCAGGTCGAGGCGCGCACCCGACATCGCGATCGCCAACGAGACGCGCACCTGCGCGTCGAGCGTCGACACGTCGACGGACCGGCCGAGCTCGAGCGCCCGCTCGGGGCGACCGAGACCGCGCTCGCTGTCGACCATCAGGGGCAACTGGTCGTCACGGCCCGAGATGCGGCGGTAGGTGCGGAGTTCGCGCAACGTGAGGGCGTAGTCCCCCACCTGGTAGGCCGTGATGGCGATCGTCTCGCGGACGACCGAGATGCGACCGGCTCGACGGCCTGCCGACAGGGCGTGCTTGTGCGCTTCCTCCGGGTCCTCGTCGATCAGTCGTCCGGCCATCACCAGGTGTTTGGCGACCCAGTCCGCGTTCTCCTTGCTGAGCGTCTTGAGCTCGCCACGCGCCACCTTGTCGAGATCCCGGGGCTCGACGTCGTCGGGCACGTGCGCGACCTCTTGCGCCGGACGGACCGACTTGATGCCGAAAGGATCTCGGTCTTCCGGAGTCTCGCGCGGCTTCCAGGCCTCTCGGCGATCCCCACGTCCGGTCGAGCCGGCACGAGGACCCGCTCCGCGACGATCGTCGCCGCCGGGGCGGCCGCGCTGCGGCCGATCACCCGATGACGGGCGATCCCCACGCTGCGGCCGATCACCCGATGACGGGCGATCCCCACGCTGGGGCCGGTCGCCGTAAGACGGACGGTCTCCCCGTTGAGGACGGTCACTCGACGAGGGACGATCCCCCCGCTGAGGACGGTCACCATAAGAGGGACGATCCCCCCGCTGAGGACGGTCACCTGATGACGGGCGTTCGCCGCGCTGGGGTCGGTCGTTCGACGGGCGCCCTCCGGTCGGTCGTCCGCCGACCGGACGACCCTCGGCCGAACGGCCACCCTGCTGAGGGCGCCCCCCGGTGGGACGATCCCCCGAAGGACGCCCGCCATCACCGGAGGACGGGCGGCCACTTCCCCCACCGCGGTGAGAGCCCCCGCCGCCAGAGCCCGAGGAGGGGCGGCGCGGGCCGTCCTTGCGGTCGTCGTCGTCGCGATCAGTCACCGAAGTGCTCCTCTGTTGTTCTCTGCCAGCTGTCGAGTTGTGAAGGGATGACTCTACCAAAGTGACCGCAAGCGCAGGAGGCGCGGTGCGAGTATTCGGCATTCGTCCCGTAACGCAGAAAAGCCGCCCCAACTGGGGCGGCTCTTCTGGTGTTTCTAAAAGGAGTCCGGCGGTGTCCTACTCTCCCACAAGGTCCCCCTTGCAGTACCATCGGCGCT
>NZ_LMLG01000009.1:0-2514 GCF_001421865.1 Frigoribacterium sp. Leaf44 | reverse complement strand
CCTACACAAGCCACTCCGAACACCAATACCAAGCTGTAGTAAAGGTCACGGGGTCTTTCCGTCCTGCTGCGCGTAACGAGCATCTTTACTCGTAGTGCAATTTCGCCGAGTTCGCGGTTGAGACAGCTGGGAAGTCGTTACGCCATTCGTGCAGGTCGGAACTTACCCGACAAGGAATTTCGCTACCTTAGGATGGTTATAGTTACCACCGCCGTTTACTGGGGCTTAAATTCTCAGCTTCGCTTGCGCTAACCGTTCCTCTTAACCTTCCAGCACCGGGCAGGCGTCAGTCCGTATACATCGTCTTGCGACTTGGCACGGACCTGTGTTTTTAGTAAACAGTCGCTTCCCACTGGTCTCTGCGGCCTTTCCCGCTCCGGGAGTAAATCCCATCACGGTTCCGGCCCCCCTTCTCCCGAAGTTACGGGGGCATTTTGCCGAGTTCCTTAACCACGATTCTCTCGATCTCCTTGGTATTCTCTACCTGACCACCTGAGTCGGTTTGGGGTACGGGCGGCTTGAACCTCACGTCGATGCTTTTCTCGGCAGCATAGGATCACTGATTTCCCCCAATCGGGGTACGCATCGGATCTCAGGCGCATTGACGACGGATTTGCCTATCGTCAGCCCTACATCCTTACACCAGGTTCACCTTACGGATACCATCGCCTGGCTCAGCTACCTTCCTGCGTCACACCTGTTAATACGTTAACCGCACCAGCATGGGGTCGAGCGTTAGACCGGCCGGCATCACCCCGAAGGGATCCACTCAGCCGGGTTAGGACTCTTAGCACCACTGGATTAGCTTGGGCGGTTCTTCGCCGGTACGGGAATATCAACCCGTTGTCCATCGACTACGCCTGTCGGCCTCGCCTTAGGTCCCGACTTACCCAGGGCGGATTAACCTGGCCCTGGAACCCTTGGTCTTTCGGAGGACGNTTACACCGCCGCTTCACTGGCCACACGACGCTCTCCTACCACTCCGTACGACTGAACCACGAAGGCTTGTCTATAATACGAAATCTACAACTTCGGTGGTGTGCTTGAGCCCCGTTACATTGTCGGCGCGGAATCACTTGACCAGTGAGCTATTACGCACTCTTTCAAGGGTGGCTGCTTCTAAGCCAACCTCCTGGTTGTCTATGCAACTCCACATCCTTTCCCACTTAGCACACGCTTAGGGACCTTAGTTGGTAGTCTGGGTTGTTTCCCTCTCGACGATGAAGCTTATCCCCCACCGTCTCACTGCTGCGCTCTCACTTACCGGCATTCGGAGTTTGGCTGACGTCAGTAAGCTTTTGGGCCCCATCGGCCATCCAGTAGCTCTACCTCCGGCAAGAAACACGCAACGCTGCACCTAAATGCATTTCGGAGAGAACCAGCTATCACGAAGTTTGATTGGCCTTTCACCCCTATCCACAGCTCATCCCCTCAGTTTTCAACCTAAGTGGGTTCGGTCCTCCACGACGTCTTACCGTCGCTTCAACCTGGCCATGGATAGATCACTTCGCTTCGGGTCTAGGACATGCGACTGGATCGCCCTATTAAGACTCGCTTTCGCTACGGCTACCCCACACGGGTTAACCTCGCCACATATCGCTAACTCGCAGGCTCATTCTTCAAAAGGCACGCTGTCACCCCTANACTTTTCACCTTTCCCTCACGGTACTTGTCCGCTATCGGTCATCTGGGAGTATTTAGGCTTATCAGGTGGTCCTGACAGATTCACACGGGATTTCTCGGGCCCCGAGCTACTTGGGATCCCCATTCAGCCAGCGCCAGCATTTCGGCTACGGGGTTCGCACCCTCTATGACCAGCCATTCAAAGCTGTTCGCCTATACTGCGCTGTAACTGTCCCTGTCCGGCAGAACAGGACAACGGGTCCCACAACCCCGACCATGCAACGACCGCCGTCTATCACACATGACCGGTTTAGCCTCTTCCGATTTCGCTCGCCACTACTGACGGAATCACTGTTGTTTTCTCTTCCTGTGGGTACTGAGATGTTTCACTTCCCCACGTTCCCTCTACCCGCCCTATATATTCAGGCGGGAGTCACCAGACATAACGCCTGGCGGGGTTTCCCCATTCGGAAATCCTCGGATCAGGGCTCGATTATCAGCTCCCCGAGGCTTATCGCAGATTTCTACGTCCTTCTTCGGCTCCAGATGCCAAGGCATCCACCGTTTGCTCTTAGAAACTTGACCACAAAGTTGCTGCCAGCCAAAGACTGACAGCTCAGTGTTATCTCATTCGCCAACCACACCCAAAGGGCGGATTGGTCTAAGAAATTGCACTTAGTATCACAAACAACAACCAACCCGAAGGCCGGCCCTGCTTGCGACTAAGATGCTCGCGTCCACTGTGTAGTTCTCAAAATACGGGCGGCACCATGAACACCCTGCAAGTAATGCAGAACCCTCATGGCCCAGAGGAAAAACAACCACACCATGTGTGGATGCTTGGTCCCTCAGGACCCAACAGCGTGCAAGCCCCCCACCCAGAACACCCTC
>NZ_LMLG01000008.1:595-1163 GCF_001421865.1 Frigoribacterium sp. Leaf44 | reverse complement strand
TCTCGGATTACTCGGTCAGGAGGGCGACGCCTTCCTTGCCGATCAGACGCTGAATGTTGATCAGCAGCTGAAGCACGACGCCGAACACGCCGAGCGCCATCCAGCCGAAGAACACGAAGCCCCAATGCAGCGGCGCGACGAACAGTTCTTCCATGAACCAGAACGTGTGGCCCCACTCATTCAGGCCGACGTTCGGGATGATCATGAACGGGCCGATCGCCACGATCAGATAGGCCACCGAATAGCCCTTGGCGAAATACGGAAGACGCGTCTTCGCATAGAAGAAGCCGCCGACCGCGATCACCGAGTAGATCGGGTAGCTCATGTAGAACTCGATGATGTGCGACGGCGTGAAGTCCGTGTCGCGAATCACCGTCATGTGCCAGGTGCCGTCCTGCTCCGTGAAGAACGACGCGCCCCAGTAAATGGCCGCGGCGTAAACCACCAGCCACTGCACTTCGACAACCAGGCGGCGCATTTCTTCGCGCGCCGTCAGAGTCGAGAAGTCGCGCGTGCGCGTCTTCCAAAGAAAGCCCGCAAGGCCAATGCCCGAGATCAGCTCAAGCGG
>NZ_LMLG01000008.1:0-457 GCF_001421865.1 Frigoribacterium sp. Leaf44 | reverse complement strand
GCGCGCCAGCCATAAATCTGCTCGTAAATGCGAACGACCAGATAGAACCCGTTCAGAACGGCCAGGCCGATCCACATGCCCTTCAGGTCAACTACAGCTTCCGTGCCAGCAGCAGCCCGGGCTGCTGTGTCAGTCGTTGAGCTCATACCCTTCTCCTCCAATGTGCTCCCAGGGAATTGCGCGTGACCGGTATCGCTCCGCCTCCCACAACGGAGCCGCTTCGTCCTCGTTTCGTAAAGCAAAGCGAAAGCGCGTCTTCTTCTAAAAACACGCAAAACCGCCCTTGTTTGCCGCAGCCTTCCCGAAAAATTCCAGAAAATCCCCCGCCCAAAGGCGAGCAAATCATTCCAAAATCCCCAGAACCCGGCTGCTTGTTGTTATCGGACGAAAACCGACGTCGCCGCCTAAGCCAAAATCCCAAATCCAACCCCTTCAACGGGCAGACCGCAGACCCAGC
>NZ_LMLG01000007.1:138469-184060 GCF_001421865.1 Frigoribacterium sp. Leaf44 | reverse complement strand
CGCGGCGATCGGGACGGACGTCCTGGCTATGTGGGTGCTCACCTGTGTTCTCGTCGGCTTCACGGAGGAGGTGCTCTGCCGTGGCCTCATCGTCGATCTCCTCAGACGCGCGAGCTACCCGGAGGGTGCAGTGGCAGCGCTCTCGGCAGGGATCTTCGCGCTGCTGCACGGAGGCAATCTCGTCGTCGGTCAAACGCCCCTAGCCACCGGGCTCCAAATCGTCTTGGCCTTCGGGACGGGGATCTGCTTCTACCTGGCGCTCCGAGTCACCGGCAACTTGATCTGGCCGATCCTCCTGCACACAACATTCGACCTTGGGGTGTTCCTCCAAGCGTCGTGGCCAGCCAGCAGCCCCGTCTCGGCCGTGGCAGATACGGGGAACATCTCGACGATTGTGGTCGGCATCGTTGCCTTCTTCTTCATCCGCGGCCAGGCAGCAGGCCCTGCGTCCCTACCGGCAGCTAGCCCGAGGGCAGTTGATTCCGTGTGACGCCGAGCGGAAACGGCCTCGACAACGGGGGCGATAGCCATCAGGAGGCCGCGACAACGCGGGCGGTTTCTTGACGCTGGCCCTCTGGCGAGAGAGCGTAGAAGGATGGATACCGACGGCGGTCAAAGCTCGAAGCGATCCCTAGCGTTGTTCTTCTTGATTGCCGCGTCACTCGTGGCTATCGCGGCAGTGACGTTGCTGGTGGTTGATCGCTCCCACACCGGCATGTACTTCACGCTGGGCGGCGCACTCATCACGATCTACCTCAATGCCCGGATCCTCAAGCACGATCCGGACGCCCGATAGACGATGGCTTACCAGGGCTCAGCGAGGCCTGTTTCCAAACAGCGCAGCGACGAACGCAGCATTTGCTGGAGCTGGCCGAGTTCCTGCGAGTTCCATCTGTTCAGCGCGTCCGAGCGGCTGTCATCGGTGAGGTACGGGAACTGTCGTTCGACCAATTTGTCGTAGACGGCTTGGGCGGCTCTGGATCGCGACCGGGGGAGGTCCAGTGAGTGGCGGACATCGTCGGCCAAGTTCAAGCATGTGAGGGCTGCCTCCTCGTCGAGCGTGTTGACCTTGCGATCGAGGTAGTCCTTGACCCCACGCACGTCGACGATGCTGAGGGCCTCCGGCGGGCCGCTCGGCCAGGACTGCTGCTCCGCATGGCGACGTGCCGCGTCTTCGGTGGGAAAGGTCTCGACGAGGGTGCCCTGGGTCGCGATGGCATCACGTGTCTCGTCGTCGACGTCCTGCCCCCACCAAATGAAGCGGGGGCGAGGGCCAAGATCGACCCGGACAGGCCGCCCGTCATCTATGCGCATGTCCTTGGTCTCCAGGTGTTGTGGCAGCGCTGCCTAATGCTGCAGGGAGGTGTTCGCGCATCTTCGTAGAGGGAGAAGGAGCGCCTCGGCTTCCGCAGAGTGTCGTTGTCTCGATAGGGGATCGGTCACAGGGACTAGTTTCTCTACTCGGCCGCCAGGGTGATCGGCAGCTCGGCTACCGCCCCTTCTTCGGTGGTGGATGTCACGGTGAGAATTCCATCTCCGGCGGGGATGTCGTCGGGAAGTGGAAACGTGCCAGCGGCAGTGAAGTGCGAACCGGCCGCACTTTGGATCGTCCCGAGATGGCGGGACTCAGAACTCTCCATCGGGGTGATCGTGACGTCGATGTCCTCGGCGGGCCGGTTCGTTCCGCCGGTGTCTTCGCATCTGGCGGTCATCCAGTCCACGCTGAGCTGGATCTCGCCGCCAGGTCTCAGGTCTGAGTTGCCGAGGACGATCTCCTTGACGGCGCAGGAGCCTGCGGCGGTGCCTCCCGGCACGGGTGCGCAGCCAGTGACGATGACGAGCAGCAGTGTCATCCCGCCCACGGATCGCAGCACGCTCGCCGTGCGGCCCTTCTTATCGCGCATGTCCGCAGCTAAACACGGCCGAGGCGCCGCCCGAAAGGGGATCGCGCTGCGGGCGCGTCTCAAGCCCAGCGGCGCCTCAACCATAGGAGAGCTGCATCGGCTTCCTGCCGCTGAAAGTCCCTTAGGTTCGGCATGTCCTCGGGTGCCGGTACCTGGAGTTGCTCGACCCATGAGCCAGCAAGTCCAGCAAGGACCGCATCGACAGCCTCTGCCGGCACACCTCGGAGAGAAGGGTGATCAAGATGCTTTTCGACGTCTGCGTCCCCGTCGTTGACCAGGACATCGAGGAGGTAGGTGACCGAGTCGAACCAGGATGCTCCGACACTGGCCCAGGGCCAGTCGACCAGCCACACCCGTGACTTCTCGTCGATGAGGAGGTTGTCGGCACGGCAGTCCAGGTGCACGAGGTGATCTCCCTCGGCTGCCCTGGGAAGTTGTGCGGCGACGTGGCGGAGCCGGTCGATGTGCGCACCGACCCAAGGATCGAGTTCGGTCACTGCTCCCGACGTGGTCAAACGGTTCCAGCTCGCAGCGTCCGATGTCAGCTCGTCCGAGAGTCGGGGCAACTGCGAGGGCGTCTCGATGCAGGGCAGCGTTCCGAGCGCATCGAGGACGAGCGTGGTGTCGTCCACCCCTGGCTGGCGGCCGTCGATGTCCTCGTAAGCCACGACGATCCAGTCGTCTTGCTCGAGGGTCCCGACAAGGCGGGGTGCGGACACCGACGTGGGAAGGTCCCGGACGATTGCTGCTTCCCGCCGATGCAGCTCGTAGGTGCCGACGTTGCGGGCACGTTCGACGGACTTTGCGAAGACACGGCGGCCGTCGGCAAGGACTAGGCGATCAGCACTCCCGGAGGAGAAGCCGCCGGTTTGACTGACGGCCTCCGTGACCTCGGCGCCGAGTGCATCCTCGACGGCGCGCCGCAAGGTGTGCGGTGCTTCTGCCCATGTCGTCCTGGCCATGATCATTCCTTTCCGCGGCAGCCCCACCCTTACACGGACGTGACCGCCCAAGAGGGGATCGGTCACCGGGAGCTGAGCAGACGTAGGGTCTTGCTCTCTACTTGGAGTTTCGGTCAAGCGCCCTCGCCGTCTCTATCGGGAATCGGCATACTGAGGTCGTGCCGATCCCGCCCCATCACGAAGCCACATTCGGGCGGCTGACCGACGCAGCCAGGAGGACGTTCGGGACGGACCACGTCTCCGCGACCCTGCTCGATCCCGACACGGATCGCCTGCCGTTTCTGGAAGTCCCCGGACTGTCATTCATCGGTGAGCAATGGATCGTCGTCGAATTCGCCGGCGGCCGAAGACTAGAGCTCGAGTGGAACGTAGCCGGTGTCGGCCGGGCATTCAGTCTGCTCGAACGACGGCAGCTGAGGATGACCATCGACAAGACCGCCTCAGAGGGCCTGCCAGGCTGGATCGAGGCAGTCGTCGGCACTCACGGCCGGGTGACGGTCCACGCTCCCGTCGCTGAGTTCGACCTGGAGGTGCGGGTGGTTCCTGACCGGGGTTCCGCTTTGCCCTTCTACGTTCACGTGCGGCATGACGGCAATGTTGTGGTCGAGGGCTCGCAGCTTCACTGGTGGACCTTCGGCGCCGGACGCACTGACGATGACGGCATGGCGGCAGCGAAGGACCTGATGGAACAGGTCGTGCTCTACGGCGGCAGCATCAGACGCACGTGGCGAGGCGTCACCTTGCTCGACGAACACGGTGACTACTTCTCAGGGCCGATCTCGGGGCCGAGGCTGCCATTCCGGCCCCAACGTCTCCACTTCCGCGCCTACAGCTAGCCTCATCCTGCCCGCACAGAACGCAATTACGTTCAATTCAGATGTTCTGCATTTTCGACGGCCGCCCGATAGGGGATCATCTGTCGAACAGGTCGCATCTATGCTGACGACGTGTCTGCTGCCGAGGTCGTCGAGCTCCTTCGAGAACGACGTGTCGCCCTCGAGGCAGGGCTTTCCGAGGCTGAGTTGCGTCGTGCTGAACGCCGATACGGCGTCCGTTTTGCCCCCGATCACCGCGAACTCCTCGCCCTCGCGCTTCCCGTGGCTGATGGCTGGTACGACTGGCGGGCGAGGGCAGACAAGCGTGTCCGAGATGCGATCCGAGCGCCTTTCGAGGGCGTCTTGTTCGATGTCGAGAACAACGTCTTCTGGCCGGCGTCGTGGGGTGAACGCCCCGACTCCGTCGAAGCGCGCTTCGAGGTCGTGAAGCAACAGGTCACCACATGGCCGCAGCTCGTACCTCTGTACGGCCACCGTTATCTGCCGGCCGCGCCGTTCGGCCCAGGGGCCCCGGTCTTCTCCGTCGTCCAGACGGATGTCATCGTCTTCGGCAAGAACCTGCTGGACTACGCAGCCCGCGAGTTTGGCACGCCCCGGGCGCTCCCTGAAGCGGTCTTGGAGACCCGCGGCCTGGAGCCCTGGTCCCTCCTGGCCTTTGAAGAAGACGTTCCATAGGGCCGAACACGATCTGGGGGCAGCGTCCCGATAGACGATCCGTAACCGACCGCGTGGCGGGGTCGCAGGCTAGCTGGCGGCCCTTGACGGCGTACTCAGAACGCCTGTTGTGGTGGTCTGCGCAATCAGCTTGGAGATGCGGGGCAGGTCCCGCCGCGCTTTGATCATCGCGTGGGTTGTCATCCCGCCCCAGAACACGACAGGCAGAACCACCAAGGCGACGTGTGGAATCCCGTCGGCATCTCTGATGCGGTCGATTGATCCAATGCTCCATAGGACGAGTGCAACGAGGTAGGCCCATCTTCCCTGAAGCCGATCTTCAAGGCTGTGCAGAGAGGTTCGTAATTGGGCCGGTGACATCGACTCTGGGATGGCTCCGCCGGCCACCCAGCGGCGGACCGCGACGTAGTTCGCTCGGCCGCCGTCTTGGCCCCATGCCCAGAGGACCAATCCTGATGCCACGGCAGCAACCACCACAGCGACCAAGACTGTGGGCGCTGGCGCCATGCTCGAGAAGTGGTCGGCCCGGAAGAGCAACCACAAACACAAGGAGGACAAAGCGACGAGCCCCAACTGGGTTGCCCCAGAGGCGTCGAGACGGCGTCGGTGTCTACGCATGGCTGGAATCTATCGGCTACGCGACGGCGCCACGAGCACTATGGAGGGGTGAGGGTGCTGATGATCGCGGGCCAGAGTTTGGCGGTATCGGCAGACCAGGAAACCAAGTGGCCATCCTTGGTGGCTGAGGCGCTTCGCGCGGTCGAGGACGGTGAGCGGCAGGTCCCGACCGTGTGGTTTCGCACGGACACAGGTGTCAGCGGATCGCTACCCATCTCCGACGTGTTCCCCGTCTCCTTTGTCGACGACGAAACGCCCTCGAACTTCCTGGGCTCAGTGGCGAGTCTTGGCCGAGCCGCTGAGCCGCCGGACGTATTTATCGCCCGTTAGGGGATCGTCCAGAGGGCAGGTCCCTAGGCCGCGGATGCGGTCAGCTTCTCTGCGGCGTAACGGGACCATGCCGCCTGCAGAACGGCGAACGTCCCTGCGGCGACGACGAGGAGGAGGAAGGTTGCGCCGCCTGCTATCCAGAGCCCTTGCCACTGCGACGGTTCGAGGAGCGCTGCGACGATGACCGGGAGTGGTGATATCAGCCAGAGTCCCACGGCCAGGGCTAGAGAGGTGCCCCGCTGGCGTCGGTGGGTCTCTTCGAGGCTTTCTGCCCACTGCTGGGCTCCGAAACTGGAGCTCAGGCGCTTCTGGCGGATCAGCGGAAATGGCGAGAACGTGTTCGACGCCCGAACGAGGTGGGCTGCCCCGGCTGCGGCGACCAAGGAAAGAGCACCTAGGCCGATAGCTATGGCGACTTCCACACTTGTCGGGATGACGCCTGCGTCTGCCCCGGCGATCAGCAGCACCACGGGGATGGGTGACGTGACGAACAGTGCCACGGCGAAGGCGATGTGGCGCCAGGCGATTCGCGCCGCATCCGAGAAGCTTCTCGCCTCGGTCTCGCTCAGTGCGGACATGGCTTTTCCGTACTCGCTCTTTGGGGCTTCCATGAAGAGGTCTCGCACCGGCACGCCCAATGCCGTGCCCAGCCGGGAGAGCGTGTCGAGGCTGACGTCGTTCCCCGCCTCGAGTCGTTGAACGGTGCGAACGGTCACCCCGCTGATTTCTGCAAGGCGCTCCTGGGTCCACCCTCGTTGAGTTCGTAGTTCGAGTATTCGTGTCTCGCTCATGTTGTCCACAGTATGAAGGGCGCTTGAACGGGTCCATGTCAGGGCCCCGACGAGCAGGCGACAACCACCCGACAGTGCACAGTTCGCGGCTGATTTCCCTGCGACGTCCGCCCTGACCACGATGTTCCGATAGGGGATCGGTCAGCGGTCGAGGCCCGAGGGGCCCGTCCCACGGATCGTCCCTCCGGCTCAGGCCCCTAACAGAGAGACGGGCAGGGGAGGCTGGCTGTGAGCAGGAACATGCTCGCGTGGAAGGCCGCAGCAGCAGCGCCAGTCAGCCAGAGCGCCGGAACAAGTGCGCGGTGGCCACGTAGCATGCGGCGCCCAGAAAGTGCGGACGCCAGGAGCCACAGCGACAACTGCACGCCTACCAGAATTGGCCTAGCCCACAGGAAGACGTCGCCCATGATGTCGCGCCAGAGAACTGCGACGACGATGACGACCAAGGTCGCTGCGAAGCCGACGATCAGGACCATGATCGCTCCCGCGTCGACCCTGGCTGAGATTCGCGGCGGCGCCAGCGGCTCGGCGGTGCTCATGGCCCGAGACTAGACGGCTCGTCAATTTCGCCGACAGCCCCGTAGAGCCTCACAAGAAGGTGCCCGTTAGACGATCGGTCAGCGGTGATGAATTGTCGTAGCTCGCCTCGCAGTGCCTGGCTCTTGTGACTGGGTGGCCGGCTGTTCCGTTCTGAGCGAGGAGAGCAGTAGCGCGAGCAGCGCGAACAGGCTGGTACCGCTGACCCAGAGCAACACCGAGTGCCAGGGGGTGCGGAGTCCACCGGAGACCCCGAAGGTGTCAGCGACGTCCATGCCGAGCGGGAAGGCGGCGAAGAACGAGACGGGGGCTCCTAGGATCAGCAAGCCCAGGTGCAGGGCAGCGATCGTGCTCAGCTGGAGCCGAGCCCGACGGCCCATGGTGCTGGCTGCTACTGAGAGCCCTACCCCAACCAGTCCCACGACCACGAGTGACCAGGTCAGTGCGGTGAGATCGCTGCCGAAGTCATCGAGTCCCTGCGCTAGCTCAGTTCTTGTGAGGCCCGGGACAGCTGCTCGTGGCTCCAACCAGCCCAGGGACACGACCATGACGCAGGCGTAGAGGGCGATGAGGAGGGGCCCTCCGAGGGTCACGGTACGTGTTGGCACGAGGTCGACCGTATGGCCCGCTCATTCGCCAACGCGTCCATCGGGCGATTGATCCTGTCCCGATAGACGATCGGATCGGTTACCGGTTCGAGCTGCGGTTTTGCCCGGTGGCGAATGGGCCCCGGTGAGGCGGGTGTCGCGGCGACTCTCGGGAGACCGATCCCCGCCGACTTGACTGGTCGACGGGGATCGGTGGTGTCCAGTGGTGATCCGTTCGGCCTTAGGACACTCGCGATGTTTGGAAGTGCCACTCCTGCTGCGGGGCGTTGAAGGTCGCGGAGGAGCCCTGCTTCACAAGGGTGCAGCTGGAGTTCTCGATGTATTTCGTGGTCGTTCCGCTGTACTTCATCGAACCGATCGCGAGGCGTCCCGATCCGTAGCTGGACGGCACGGTCCATGACCCCGAATTCGTTGTCGTGCCGCTCTTGCTGGCACCGATGGTCACGCCCACATCAGCCTTGACACTGGCGACGACGTTGCTCACGGTGACTCCCGTGGTGGCGGTGATGCTGCCCGAGACAGTGAACGTGGTGGAGGTGCTGATGGCGAGGGTCACGCCCGGGCCACCCGTGACAGAGCTGTTCGCCCCGGACGCCTGGGTGAAGGACCCGGCCGAGCTTGATGACTTGTAGACAACCCGGCTTCCCGAGCAGAGAGAGTCGGTGCCGTCAGTGGAGTCTGTCCCATTGGTCGTTGTCGGTGCATTCTGGGCACCCGCGGTGGGCCCCTCGGCTGCCATCGCGCTTGTGCCACCCGCCAGGACGAGCAGGGCCGTGACGGCGACGGTGGCAAGGCTTTTCTTCATGAGTACCCCTTTGTTGTCTGGTCCGACTCGCGTCGGCTGGTCACGGCACCGGGATGGCGGTGATCCAGTAGTCGGTCCCTGCCGAGACGTCCAGGCGGACGCTCAGAGGGTCTTCCCCCGATGGCAGCGGGATGCTTCCGCTGCTGGTGAAGTCAGGTGTGCAGTCGCCCGAGTAGAACGTGCCGAGAGTGACCGTGAAATCACCGGCTGAGCAGGCGACGTAGAAACGCAGTTGCGTCAAGGACGGGTCGGGCCGGGCGATCTTGAAGGTGGCCCCGCCGATGCCGTGTTCGTGTAGCGACGGCGAGACCGTCGTGGCGATGAAGTCGTCCGAGTCGGGGTCCTCGAGCCGTGTCAAGGGGTCGACGAGCGTGCCGCCGCTTTCAGGAGACGACGTCGTACTAGTCGGTGCCGGGTCGCTAAACACTGGATCAGTTGACGATGTTGTGCCGACGCACGCAGTCAGGCCGGCGAGGCAGACGACTGCGGCAACGGCGCCCGTCCAGGTGGTCTTCGTGGCCATCATTCCTCCTTCGCCAGGTGCTGCAATGACGCTCATGAAAGACCAGCGGGCACTCAGGTCGCAAGGCGAAACGGCTTGTTCTGCTGAGGACTAGCGATCGGTATAGTGACCGACAGACCGGTCGGAAGGGGCCACGTGGCACACAAGTCCCGCTGCGCGCACTGCGTGACCCCCACCCAGGCTCAGATCCTGGTCGAGCTGTCGCGTGGCCAGGGCTACGACTCCATCGGTCGGCGGCTTTACCTTGCACCAGCCACGGTCGCGTACCACGTCGCCAAGCTGCAAGCGAAGTTCCGGGTACCCAATCGTGCGGCGCTCGTCGCGGCTGCGTTCGTGTTCGGCATCCTGGCCGGTGATCAGTGGCCGATCGAGGCCTCCGGGCTCTTACATGCCACGCTCGCTGAGCCCTGCGCCGACGCACCCGACACCTCAGTGTCGTAGCAGCCGACCGCGGTGGTTTCGACGAACGGGTCGGGGCTGGGGCAAGGACCATGCGCGTCGCCGAGGTGAGCCTGGATGGCCAGTTCGTCTTGGAAGCGGAAAAGTCATAGCAAGCGTCTCCACCCCGTGACCGATAGACGATCGCCTGCCGGGCTTTGCGCCGATGAGGTGAGCTATGAGCAGGTGGAACGAGGACGGGCACGCGAGGTGGTAGAGCAAGATGAGTGCCATGGCACCCGCAGAGCTTCTCTTTGCGCTCGGGCTTGTGTGCGTCGTCGTCGCCGTTGGGATGAACGTAGTCACGGCCGCACGTTTCAGTGGTGGCAAGGCAATGTCGAAACAGCGTCGCCTCCGCTTCGCTGTGCTCACGGTTTCTATCGCTGTTGTGGGGCTGGTTCGCATGGTCGCTTGGTTCGCGCAGTCTTGATGGCTTCGCCAAGCGGGCACGGGGCCGTCGTGTGCCCGCTAGCCGATCTGTCACCGGGGCAAGCTCCCGTAACTAGCGTGAGCACATGAGAAGTGTCGGCGGGTTGAGATGGCTCGGGGTCGTTGTGTCGGTTCTAAGCCTGGTCTTGGCGACGTTGTGCTTTGTATTGGCGGACGGTGACGGGGCCGTGATTTTCACCGGTGTGCTCGCCGGAGCGTCAGGTCTGCTCGGCCTCGCGACGTTCTTCCTGAGTAGAAATCCCAGATCCCTCTTTAACGACGTGGATGAAACCGCCCGATAGGGATCGGCGACCGGGCAAGCTCGTTCGTCGTCGCGGGCATCTCTCGGGAGGCGAGGCGTCTGTCGATTGTCTCCTCGGTCCGAGTCAGGGCCTGGACCCTTTGCGGCGTCTCCACGAATTTTTCAGACGCGCTAAGTCGCCCCATTTCTCGGCTGCACGCAGGACTCCGAGAGCGAGCACGACGAGCAGGGTGGTGGCGACGAGGATTCCGATGAGGGGGCTGCTGGCGCTGTCGTGGACGGTGTCGGTGCCGCCGAGGATGGCATCCGGTATCGCGTAAGAACGCGAGGTGCCGTTCCTTCCCACTGCCCCGTCGAGTCCGACGCTGCGGTAGGTCAATTCACCGTCGTCGCTCGTCCACGTGCCGACGCTTTGGCAGCCGTGCCGGCCATCGCCTTCGCAGCTCTCCTCGGTGAACGTGCCTGCCACATGCGCCTGAGTCGAGTCGTGGACGGCTGAGGCGAGAATTAAAGCGACGACCAGCGCTACTAGAGCGGCCCCGGCGTAGACCGAGAGATGCCAGGCGCGCGTCCAGGGGCCCGAACGGTGGCGAGTGCTGTCCGGACGCCGATGTCTCGGGCCATAGAACCCATCATCCACTTCTGAGGGCACAACTTCGCTCACGCCGGCAAGCGTGCCACAACTCAAGGTCACCTCTGGCAATGCGCCCGTTAGGGGATCGGCCACCGAGACTCGGCCGCGATGTTGGTCGATCTCTCGGAGCCAAAGCTTGGATGGGCCGTTCAGGTGCCCCGCGGTCCGATGAGGGGTTCGGAGCCGATCACTTCCAATAGGGCGAGGTTCTCAGCGTCTCGGGAGCCCGCTGGTGCGGTGTAGAGCACGAGGTGTTGGTCCCGCTCGGTGATGGCTAGGGAGTCGCAGTTGACGGTGATCGGCCCGGCCGGTGTGTGGCGGAAGGTCTTCTGCAGGGGCGGTGGTGTCTGGACGTCGTGTCGCTCCCAGAGCTGTTCGAACTCGGCGCTGCCGGAACGGAGGTCGTCGATGAGATCGCGGACGCTCGGGTCAGATGGGTAGACAGCCTGGGCGCTACGGAGTTGGGTCACGACACCTTCCCGGAATGCGGCCTCGTCGGAGATCCCGTAGATCGCCTCTGACTGCTGCCCACCGTTGAGGAAGGTCTTCCTCGCGAGGTTGCGATCGCGGGGAACGAGCAGGGAGAAGTCCTCCATGAGAGCTGCCGCCAGGTCGTTCCAGGCGAGCACTTCGAAGGTGGCCGAGAGGACGATTCCGGCGGTGTGGGGGAGTCGTTCGAGCAGGGTAAGGATGCTCGGCCGTACATCGCGACTGTGCAGTCCCGTCGGAGTGGGGGCGGTGCCGGCCAGCCGGTGCAGGTGATCGGACTCTTCGGGGGTGAGACGCAGTGCGCCCGCGATGCCTGCGAGTACGACGTCTGAGGGCCGAGGCGCGCGGCCCTGTTCGAGTCGGGCGTAGTACTCGGCCGAGAGGTGAGCGAGGACGGCGACCTCCTCTCGCCGAAGACCTGGAGTCCTTCGCCGAGACCCAGACGAGAGGCCGACGTCTTCGGGGTGGAGACGCTCGCGGCGACTCCGGAGAAAAGCTGCGAGCTCACCTTTGTCCATGCCGCCATTCTCCGCCCGGTCAGGCCGCGGACCCTCGTACCGTTTGTGCCTGGATGCGAGTTCCCGGGGCGAAGACGCTCATCACATGACGAACAACAACGAGAACATGCCGGTCGGCCTGCTGACCGGGAAGGTCATCTTCATCACCGGAGCCAGCCGCGGTATCGGCGCCGCAGCGGGCCGTCTCTTCGCGAGAGAGGGAGCATCTGTCGTGCTGGCAGCCCGCAGCATCGGGGCGCTCGACGCCCTCGTCCACGAGATCCGCACCCAGGGTGGCACGGCTGACACCGTCGTGATGGACCTCGCAGATCGAGCCAGCGTCCGCGCGGCCATCGATCGCGTCGAGGAGCTCCACGGACGCCTCGACGGGGCATTCAACAACGGCGGCGTGAACCAGCAAGAGACCGGTCCGCTCGACACCACGTCTGACGCCGACATCGACGAGCAATTCGCCGTCAACTTCCGCGCACACTGGGTCGCGATGGTCGCCGAAGCAACTCTCATGCGGAAGTCAGGCGGCGGCGCGATCGTGAACACCTCGAGCATCGGCAGTCGACGTGCTGTGCCGCCGTTGCCGGCGTACGGGGCAATGAAGCGGGCACTGAACAGCATCACGGAGACCGCGGCGGTCACCTGGGCTGCCGAAGGAATTCGGGTGAACGGCCTGATGCCCGGTGGAACGGCGACCGAGATGATGGACGAATGGGAGAGGAAAAGCCCAGGGATCATCGAGGCGAACAACGCAGCCAGCCCCATCGGCCGCATGGCAACCGCTCTCGAAGTCGCCGAGGTCGCGGGGTTCTTCCTCAGTGATCGCGCCTCGGCGGTGACAGGTGCCATCGTGCCCGTCGACGGCGGCGCCGGCGCCTGAGACGGGGACGCGCACCCGTCCTGCGGCCGCACCTATGTGGACCTGTGGCCGTTCTCGCGGACAGGATGAGGCGATGACAGAGCTGCAGGGCGCCGCCGTGGTCTTTGCGCCCCTGTTCGCGATCTTCGGGGTCTGCTTCATCGTGTTCCACCAGCACATCTCCGATGCCGCTCGCAGGGCCTACAAGGATCAGGGGCGCCGGATCGGCCCGCAGACCCAGTCGCCAGGGCTGATGATCGTCGGCGGGATCGGCATGCTGATCATCTCGACGGTCATCGTGCTCTACGCCTTCACCGATGTTTTTCCGCCGCCTCCTCCGCAGTAGCTCTCGACGGGAGCGCTGCCCGATAGCCGATCGGTCATTGCGGCGCGCCCGGCCGTGGTGTCGGTCTAGAAGATGGCTTGGGGGTTCACGGGCACGCCGGTGAGGCCGTGGAGGCGGGGTGGGGCGATGCTGAGCAGGAAGGCGTTTCGGCCGACTTCGGCGCAGGTCGCGGCGAGGTCGTCGGTGGCGACGCTGTCGATCAGGGGCATGCCCAGGCGGGCCAGCCCGACCATGTGCATCGGCATGGGCATCTCCGGGTCGCTCGGCGGGAAGGAGTCGCTGATGTCGCCGGCGTAGAGCGAGACGCCACGGTGTTTCATCCACGTGACCGCATCGACGGTCATGCCCGGCGCCTGGGTCTCGGCGTCCCAGCTGAAGCCCCAGCCGCTGCGGACCACCACGGCGTCGCCGGGCAGCACCTCGACCCCCGCTCGCGCCTCGGCAGCGTCGAGGTCCGCCGAGGTGATGGGGTGCGCGGACGGCAGCCGTCCCTCCGGTGCCAGGTCGAGCAGGATTCCTCGCGTCGTGACCCCGGCGGCGAAGGCGGTCGTGGAACCGTGAGCGACGCCTCCGGCCGTGACGGTCTCCTCGAGTGGCCGGCCCGGGTACACGGTGCCGTTGACGGGCATGTGGGCGAAAGCGTCGATGTGCGTCAGCGCCGGGTGATGCGGTGTCACGACGAGGACCTCGGACATCCCCATGGGCGGCGTGCCCGTGTAGAGCAGCGCCTGCTGAACGGGGGGCGACGGCGGTGCTGGGGGAGCGAACGGTCCGCCGAGCATCGAGGCGGGTTCGACCGGGTACGCGAGCGACACGCTCCGGCCGATCCGCACCTCCTCAGCGGCGCGGGCCCTGGCGGCGTCGTCGATCAGGTTCAGCGTGCCGAGTTCGTCGTCGGCGCCCCAGCGGCCTCGGTCGTCGGGGAGTGCGGGTGTTGTCATGGTGGCTGTCCTGTCATGTCGGTTCGGTCTCGCGCGGGTGGGTGGTGCACACTGCAAGGAGGTCCCTGAAGCAGGTTCCTGCACCATAGCCTCAAAAACAGGTTCCTGTTTTATCGAGGTGAGCGACGAGGAGGCACGCATGAGTGACGACGGAGGTCGCGGGCTCGAGTCCGTGCTGGGCTGGAACGCGGTGAAGGTCGCCCGCATCATCGGCTCCCAGATCACCGCGGGGATGGCGGAGCACGACGTGAGCCTCGTGCAGTTCGGCGTGCTGTCGTGCCTGGCGGACGGTGCTGAGCTCACGTCGGCGGAGATCGCTCGGGCCGTCTTCGTTCGCCCGCAGAGCATGTCGGACGTGCTCGACGGGATGGAGCGTCGCGGTCTCGTCCGCCGGGTGGGCATCCGCGCCCGCGGCCGGAGGAACCCCGCCGCGAGCACGCCAGCCGGCCAGGCCGTGCTCGACGCGGTGCAGCAGGTGGCCCTGGCGACGAACGACCTCAGCATGTTCGGGCTGGACGCGTCGCGGAGCGCACAGCTCAACGCACTGCTGCTCGCTGTCATCGAGGGCGCGGAGAAATCACCGGGCATCGGCGACGCTTACTGATACACGCCGGATAGGGGATCGATCATCGGACTGGATCTTCTGCCAGAGGCTGCGTCGGGTAGAGGTGACGATCGCCACTACCCGCCGTGAGCTCATCCGTCGCGGGGGTGTTGAGTGCCTGTCGGGTCGGTGCCGTGAATCCTGGAAGGGGCGCGATTGTTGAACTCGCTGCGAAGGAGGGGCTGCCTAGTTGAGCCCATTGATCGCCGATGGAATGAACCGGATGATCGAGCTGAGCGTCAGGCCGTACGCAAGTGTCAGGCCCACCGAGGCCAGGGCGATGCCGCGGGATCTCGTGCGCTTGATGTCCTGCAATGCCAGGTGTCCCAGCCCGGCACCAAATGCGGTCACAAGGGTTGGCGCACCAAACGCCCAGAGCAAGACCAGCGCCAGGACACCTACAGCGACGGATGCCACCGCATAACGGCTGAGACGGTCGGAAGTTTCTTGGGGCAAACCACTTACCTCTTCGATAGGCAACGCATGTCGTCGAGTCTCACAGCCTATTCAGTTTCGTTCCAGGGCAGGTTGCGAAATGTGGGTCTGTCGCCACGGCCGGGCGTCGCACTAGGGGATGGGTTACCGGGGGCCTTCGAGCCGTGATGACTCTGGGGTGAGTGCGCCGGATATCAGGGCTTGGACGAGCCGATCGGCGTCGTAGTCAGAGTCGCTCGCGGCGCCGATGCAGAGGTTGCCGACGCCTTTGAGGAGGTTGTACCCATCCAGGGCCGCTTCGTCGTCCGTGGGGCCGAGATCGGCGCGGGCAGCGTCGAGGAGTGACCCGCAGACCGGTACGAGGCGGCCCACGAAGTACGCGTGGAGTGCGTGGGAGCCAGCGGCGTCACCGTGGAGGGCGGTGGCGAGGCCGTGCTTCGTCACGAGGAAGTCCACGAACAGCGCTACCCATGCGCGCAGGGCTCCTTCCGGGGTCGCGCTCTCGGCGAGCAGTCGCGGCCCGGCCTCGGCGCAGGCCTCGACCTGGTGTCGGTAGACCGCGACGACCAGCTCAGGCCGGGTCGGGAAGTGCCGGTAGACGGTGCCGACCCCCACGCCGGCCTTCGTCGCGATCTCGCGGACGGGAGCGTCGACGCCGGACTCCACGAACACCGCCGCAGCCGCGTCCAGGAGAGCCTGCTGGCTCCGGCGGGGTCGGCCCACCGGCCGTGGCTGCGCGGCTGGGGCGTCACCGTCCTGCGTGTCGGGCATGGCGCCTCCTCGATCGGGTCGAACCGGTGCTTGATTAACGGAGCAACGTTCCGTAATGTTGCGGAGCAGCGCTCCGATAAGCAGTATCGCAGAGCGTGACTCCCGACGAAAGGCACCCTCCATGTCCTCATCACTCGTCACCGCACTGGACGAGATCGGCGGCGGCGGCGGCCCGGTCGTCTCCGTCGCGCCGGTCACCTTGTCGGCCCCGGGGCGCGCCGTCCCGCTCGAGGTCCGCGTGTCGGCACCCGCCACGGGAGGTGACCTGCCGGTCGTCGTGTTCTCGCACGGCAACGGCTGGAACCTCGACGGGTACGCGCCCCTGGCCGCGTTCTGGGCCTCGCGCGGCTTCGTCGTCGTCCAGCCCACGCACCTCGACTCGAGGCGGAACGGGTTCGGGTTCGACCACCCGGTCTTCCCGACGATCTGGACCGAACGCATCGCCGACCTGACCCGCGTCCTCGACCAGCTCGACACCGTCGAAGGGGCCGTCCCGGGTCTCGCCGGCCGCGTCGACCGCGACCGGATCGCCGCGACAGGTCACTCCTGGGGCGGCCAGACAGCGCAGACACTCCTCGGTGCACGCATCGTCGACGAGGAGGGCCACGTCGGAGACGACATGTCCGACAGCCGCGTCACCGCGGGCATCCTCTTCGCCGCCACCGGTCTCGGCGGCGACGACCTGCACCCCTTCGCGCAGGCGAACTTCCCCTTCATGCGCCCGTCGTTCCGTGAGCTCACCACCCCGACCCTCGTCGTCGCCGGCGACCACGACCAATCCACGATGTCCAGCCGCGGACCGGACTGGTTCACCGACGCCTACACGCACAGCCCCGGCGCCACCGACCTCCTCACCCTGCACGGCGGAGAACATGCCCTGGGAGGGATCGTCGGCTACGAAGTGGCCGAGACCACCGACGAGAACCCCGAACGGGTCGCCGTCATCCAGCGCATGAGCACCGCCTACCTCCGCACCGCTCTCCGCGTCGACGGGGGCGCCTGGCCCGCGGCCCGGGACGCTCTCCGCCGAGCCGGCGACCCGATCGGGCACGTCGACACCCAGTAGCGTCACGGTCTCTCGCGATCACGGCCGCTGTCGCCGTGAGTGCAAGGGACCTCATGCGTCGCAGGCCCCGGCGCTGTCTCGGTAGGGGATGCTGCTGCGGGCATCAGCGCGGCCGCGACGGCGGGGCATCAAGGCAGCAGCAACGACTCCAGATCTTCTCGGTTGCCTCGAAAGGCGTTCATGTCGATGAACTCTTCGTCGCCGTCGTACCCGTCGAGCTGCTCGCGCGCGGACCACTGCCAGAGAGTCCAGTCGCGGTCATCGGTGAGACGCGGGGAGGTGGCGACCGAGCGGAACCAGATGGGGTTGGCGGGGTAGCTCCCGGCGAGGTATCGCTCGTACCAGTCGCGGGTCGCGTAGAGCACAGCGGGTCGGCCGTAATGCTGTTCGATCGCGAGGAGGAGCGGGTCCAGCACCGCCCGGACCGTGGCTGCCGAGGGAGGGGCATCGCAGTACTCGGCGTAGCACTCGACGTCGACCACGACGGGCAGGTCGCCCCTGTTCCGGGAGACGGTGGCGATGACGTTGGCTGCTTGGTCCGTTCCCGGGCTGTCGACACTGAGGAAGTGGTAGGCGCCGACGAATAGGTCGGTGTCGTGTGCGTCGGCCCAGTTGTCCTCGAACCGGGGATCTCGGTAGCTCGAGCCTTCCGTCGCCTTGATCCACGCGAAGTCGATGTCCTCCTCCGCCAGGACGCCCCAGTCGATCGTGCCCTGGTAGGCGGATACGTCGACGCCCTGCACCGGGTACCTGAGGGCCGCCGTGCGGGTGGGCCAGAGCGTTCCCGTGAAGAGCAACGCGGCGACGGCGAGCGATGCGAGGGCGACCACGGCGGCCGAAAGGACGATGCGGCGCCGCCGCCGTCCTCGAGGGACCGCGCCTGTTCGGGCCGAGGCGTCGTCTCTGTCCTCGTCATGTCCGTTCGCCTCAGGCCCCATGGGACGAAAGGCTACGGGGCCGTGCGAACGAGCACATTCACCGATCGGCCACCAGCCCCGCTAGACGATGGTCTTCTGCGGCTCCGCTGCTGCGCGCGCGATGACTACTTCGGGCTGATGTGCCGGTCGATCAGTCGCGAGATGATCGCGTGTGAACTCTTCCCGCTCTGAGAGCGGCCGCTACTGGCTGTGGACCGAGGTCTGGGGCCCGAACGAACGCGATTTCGCCGACCAGTTCAGGCCGCGAGAGCGCGCAGGCGTGCTGTATTCATCGTCCTGATGGACCAGAGCCAAGAGAGACGTGGTTCGTGCCGCCGCGAGGACGACGAGCCCTGGGGGCGAACACCAGGGTGCTACGTCGCGTGGGAGGAAGTTCCGGCGGCGTGACGGTCACTCGTCGCTCGTCGAAAGTCTTCCACCACGTGGCGAACCTACTGCCTGCGTCAGCGTCTCGATGAGCGTCGTTGACCGCGACCCATCCCACTGGGATGCTTCTCGCAACCGACGGAGGTCGTCATGTTCGAAGAACGCGGGTGGTTCGCCGAGGCTGACGCGAGAGCGCTCAGGCCTGCCGACTCGGTGAACGACGTGGATCATCGTGGTGATGCTCCCCGGGCCGAGCACCGGCCTGAACCCGTCCGCCTCCGTCCGCTCGATCGCCTCCTGCGTGGCTTCCCGTGGCATGACCGAAGTCAGCGACCGAACCGTTGGTTCGCAACCCGCGTCCGCCCGGCAGGGGATACCCAGCGGGCCGACCAGCGGTAGCTCCCGGCACTCGTGAGCGGCCTGCCCGGGCGGTCCCGCTCGTCTTCTACGGTGGCAGGGTGCCTTCCCTGATCAGACTCGACGACCTGGGCCCCTCCGACATCGACCTGGTGTTCGCGCTCGCCGACGCCTACCGCGACGGACGCGGCCCGGTGACAGCGGGCTGCGCCGTCATGTTCTTCCCCCCGGCCAGCCTGCGCACCCGGGTGACGTTCGAACGCGGTGCCGCCCTGATGGGCCTCCAGCCGGTCGTGCTCCCGGACACGACGCTCGACAAGTCCGAGGCCCTCGAGGACGTCGCCGAGTACCTCGGCGCCTGGGCCGACGTCATCGTCGCCCGACACCGGGATCTCGCCGTCCTGGAGGGGCTGGCTGCAGTCGACACGGTCCCGGTCGTCAATGCGATGACCGACCGGAACCACCCGTGCGAGGTGCTCTCCGACCTCTGGTCCCTCCGGCAGCAGAGCGAGCTGGGGTCCCTGCGCTTCCTGTTCGTCGGGGCCGACGGCAACATCGCGGGCGCCTGGCAGGAGGCGGCCCGTGCACTGCAGCTCGATCTCGTCCAGTGTTGCCCCGCGGGGCTCCGGAGTCCCGGCGCCCGATGGACCGACGACCTCGAGACGGCGATCCGATCCGCCGACGTGATCCTCACGGACGGCCCGGGCGAGCACGAGGAACTCCTCGCGCCGTACCGCATCACCTCGGCTCTGCTCGACACGGCGCCGACGGGCGCACGGCTGAACCCGTGTCCACCGTTCCTCCGCGGCGTCGAGGTGAGTGCCGACGCCATCGCGCACCCCGCCTTCGTCGGCCACGCCTTCAAGGCATCCCTCCTGCCGGTCCAGCAAGCGGTCATGGCGTTCTGCCTGGATCTGGGATGACCCGGGACCTCGAAGCCGGCTACTCCACCGGCTGACCCCGGACTAGGCGTGGGACGACCCGGACGAAGACGATCATGCCGACGAGTTCGACGAGGGTCTGGGTCACGACGACGACCGGCGCGAGCGAGAGCGACGCCGGCAAGGCCAGCGCCAGCGGCAGGACCACGAGCGAGTTGCGCGTGGCTCCGCTGAACATCAGAGCCCGCGTGGCCGGAACGTCCAACCGGGCGACGCGGCCGACGCCGAGGCCGAGTGCCGCCATGACGACGAGGAATCCGGCGTAGAGCGGCACCAGCACGAGAAGCTGCGCCAGGGACTCTCCGACGGCCCCGGCCTGCGAGGCCACGACCGTGAACAGCGTCGCCATCATCAACGGGACCATGAGGCCCAGCATCGTGCGCTCCACCAGGGCACCGGCGCGGTGTCGCCGGCCGAGGGCCTGCACGAGTCCGGCCGCGGCGAGAGGGACGACGATGAGCAGCAGGAACGCTCGGGCGAAGGGCCCGACCTCGACCACGGCCACACCCTCGGGGCCGATGAACAGCAGCAGGTAGAGCGGCAGGAGGAGGATCTGCGCCAGCATGAGCAGCGGCGCTGCGGCGAGGAGTCGTTCCGACGCACCGCCGGCGAGGCCGGCGAACACGATCACGTAGTCGATGCACGGGGTCAGCAGCACCAGCAGCACCCCGAACAGCAGGGCCGGCTCGTCCGCGACGAACCGCGACAGCCCGAACACGACGAGCGGGACGACGACGAAGTTCAGCACTCCGACCGCGGCGAGGAACCGTCCGTCTCGGAGGGACTGCCCGATCGCGGCGAACGGCACGCCGAGGAACGTCGCGAACAACAGCAGCCCGAGGAGGGGCTCGATCGCTCTCTCGAGGTGGTGCGCTCCCGGCACGGTGAGGCCGATCACGCCGGCAGCCGCGATCGCCACCAGGTAGAGGCCGATCTGCCGGCGTTCGAGCCAGGAAACGACCGCGTTCACGGCTGGACCGGTGTCGAGGAGGAAGGCACGTCAGTGACGGTAGAGGTTCGAGCCGCTCGAAGGTCAAGCGGCAGCGGCGGCTCTAGGGTCGCGGTGTGCGAATCTCCGAGGTCAGCAAGCGCAGCGGCGTCTCCGCGACAGCGCTCCGGTACTACGAGTCCATCGGGCTGTTGACCCCTGCCAGAGCTCAGAACGGGTACCGGGATTACACCCCGGACGTGCTCAACCGGCTCGACCTGATCGAGGCGAGCAAGGAACTCGGCCTGCCTCTCGATCAGATCGGCGCGCACCTCAGCACCATGGAGTCGATGTCCTGCACCGATGTCCGAGAGGCGCTGCGGCCGCTCCTGGCCGAGCAGATGCGTCAGATCGAGGAGAAACAGGCCCGCCTCGACCGACTCCGGTCGCGCCTTGCTCGTGCCGAGCACGACCTGGCCGAGTGCCCTGACCGGTCTGAGCGGTGCTCGACCGAGTGCGTCTTCCGTGCCAGCGCAGAGGTGGTTGCCCGCGTCGGCTGAAGGCGCGTGCTCGACCGTCGTTAGCGTGAGCGCATGACGATCCAGATCCCGAGCATCGAGTCTCCGTTCCGACCGTTCCCCGGCGACGGGTGGTCGGTGGACGCTGCCTCAGGCAGCATCAGCGTGTCCAGCATCCCGGGCACCGACATCTTCACCGACCCGGGCGGTGACGACGGCGGCCAGGTCACGTCATCGACGCTGCACAACGCTGCAACGCTCCTCACCGATGCTCCCGCCGGCGACTTCCAGCTCAGCGCACGCGTCCGCGTCCGCTTCGCCGGCACGTTCGATGCCGGTGTGCTCTTCCTGCGCCACGACCGTGAGATGTGGGCGAAGCTCTGCTTCGAGTTCTCGCCACGCGGGGAGGGCATGATCGTCAGTGTCGTCAACAACCTCGTGTCCGACGACGCCAACGCCTTCACCGTCGCCGGTGACCACGTGCACCTGCGTGTCTCTCGCAAGGGGAAGGTCTTCGCCTTCCACGCGTCCGTGGACGGCGAACGGTGGACGCTGATCCGTGCGTTCTCCCTTCCCCACAGCGACAAGCCGCTGGAGGTCGGGTTCGAGGCCCAGTCACCCCAGAGTGACGGCTGTGACGTCGTCTTCGACGAAGCACGCCTCGTCGAGCGGTCGATCACCGACTTCCGTGACGAGTCGTGAACCACCGTTCTTCTCGCTGCTGATCACCGACGACGCATCGAATCGCATCCGTACCGATCCGAGGGCATCGCAGGATCGACCCGTCCGGCGGCCGAGCAGCCCTTCGGCCCCGGTGGGCGTGTGGTGTCCGTGAGGAAGACGCCGATCGGCGTAGGGAAGTCGTAAGGGCCCGCGATCGGCGCTGCGGCGAGGTGTCTACTGACTCGCTGTGCCCACGACGGGCACCGGGCCGTCCGGCCCGTCGATCGTCCTCCTTGGAGTCGTAGTGCTCGACATCGTGTACGTGCTCGCCGTCATCGCTGTGTTCGCAGTGGTGTCCCTCGTCGCGAAGGGGGTCGAGAAGCTGTGATCGTCTTCAGCATCGGGGCCGCCGTCCTCGCCGTGGCCGCCCTGGCGTACCTCGTGTACGCCCTCGTGAAGCCCGAGCGCTTCTGATGGACGCGCTGTTCGGCATCCTCCAGATCCTCACGGTCGTCGTCGTCCTCGTCGTCGTGTACCGCCCCCTGGGTGACTACATGGCGCGGATCTTCACGACGGCGAAGGACGCCCGCGTCGAGCGTGGCTTCTACCGCCTCATCGGCGTCGACTCCGCGGCGGAACAGACCTGGCCCGCCTACCTGCGTGGGGTCCTCAGCTTCTCCGTCGTCGGCGTGCTGTTCGTCTACGCGATCCAACGCCTCCAGGCGTTCCTGCCCTACTCGCTCGGCTTCCCCGCGGTCCCCGAGGGCCTGTCGTTCAACACCGCGGCCTCCTTCGTCACGAACACCAACTGGCAGTCGTACTCGCCCGACGTGACCCTCGGGTACGCGGTGCAGCTCGGCGGACTCGCCGTCCAGAACTTCGTCTCCGCGGCCGTCGGGATCGTGGTCGCCGTGGCCGTCATCCGCGGGCTCGCCCGCGCGAAGAGCGGCACGCTGGGCAACTTCTGGGTCGACCTGACCCGCACGCTCGTCCGCCTGCTGCTCCCCCTGGCCGTCGTCGCGGCCCTCGTGCTCGTCGCGGGTGGGGTCGTCCAGAACGTCGCCGGGTTCACCGACGTCACGACCCTCACCGGAGGGACCGCGACGATCCCCGGCGGGCCCGTCGCCTCGCAGGAGGCGATCAAGATGCTCGGCACCAACGGTGGCGGTTTCTTCAACGCCAACAGCTCCCACCCCTTCGAGAACCCCACGCCGTGGACGAGCCTGTTCGAGATCCTCATGATGCTCGTCATCCCGTTCTCCCTGCCGCGCACCTTCGGCCGCATGGTCGGCTCGACCAAGCAGGGCGTCGCGATCGCCGCCGTCATGACGACGATCTTCGCCGTCTCGCTGACCGCCATGACCTGGTTCGAGCTCCGCGGTGCCGGCACCGCCACCCAGCTCGCCGGAGGCGCGATGGAAGGCAAGGAGGCGCGGTTCGGCATCTGGGGATCGACCCTGTTCGGTTCCACCTCGACCCTGACGTCGACGGGTGCGGTGAACTCGATGCACGACTCGTACACCGCCCTGGGCGGCATGATGCCGATGATCAACATGATGCTCGGCGAGATCGCCCCCGGCGGTGTGGGCTCGGGTCTCTACGGCATGCTCGTCCTCGCCGTGATCACGGTGTTCATCGCCGGCCTGCTCGTCGGCCGCACCCCGGAGTACCTCGGCAAGAAGATCGGGCCGCGCGAGATCAAGCTCGCCAGCCTCTACATCCTGGTCACGCCGACCATCGTGCTCGCCTTCACGGCGCTGAGCTTCGCGATCCCCGCGGTGCGTGCCGACGTCGAGGGCACGTCGATCTGGAACCCGGGCCTCCACGGCTTCAGCGAAGTTCTCTACGCCTTCACCTCCGCCGCGAACAACAACGGCTCCGCCTTCGCGGGACTGACGGCGAACACCCCGTGGTTCAACACCACCCTCGGCGTCGCGATGCTGCTCGGCCGTTTCCTCCCGATCGTGCTCGTGCTCGCCCTCGCCGGCTCCTTCGCCGCTCAGGACAAGGTCCCCGCCACCGCCGGGACCCTGCCCACCCACCGCCCGCAGTTCGTGGGCCTGCTCACCGGCGTCTCGGTGATCATCACCGCGCTGACCTACTTCCCCGTCCTCGCACTGGGACCGCTCGCTGAAGGGCTGCAGTAACCATGTCCGTCGTCACCGACACACCCACCACCGACCACGACCACGAGGGCGAGCACGCCCCGACGAACCGAGGAGGCGCGTTCGGCGTCGCCCAGCTGGTCGCGGCCCTGCCCGGCGCGCTCCGCAAACTCGACCCGCGCGAGATGTGGCACAACCCCGTCATGTTCATCGTCGAGGTCGGTGCCGCCTACACGACGATCCTCGCGATCGCCGGCCTCTTCACCGGTCCCGAGACCTCGGGCGGCTCGCCCGTCCCCGGCTCGTTCACCTGGGCGATCGCGGTCTGGCTCTGGCTGACGGTCGTCTTCGCGAACCTCGCCGAGTGCGTCGCCGAGGGTCGCGGCAAGGCACAGGCCGAGACCCTGAAGGCGACCCGCACCAGCACCACCGCCCAGCGCGTGGTCTCGTACGACGCGACGTCCGATGCCGGTGCCGAGCGCGCCTCCTCGGAGTCGGTGTCCTCGGCCGACCTCACGCTCGGCGACACGGTCGTCGTGACCGCCGGCGAGCTGATCCCCGGCGACGGAGACATCGTCTGGGGCATCGCGAGCGTCGACGAGTCGGCCATCACGGGCGAGTCCGCCCCGGTGATCCGCGAGTCGGGCGGCGACCGCAGCGCGGTCACCGGCGGCACCCGCGTGCTGTCCGACCGGGTGGTCGTGCGCATCACGAGCAAGCCCGGCGAGACCTTCGTCGACCGCATGATCCGCCTCGTCGAGGGCGCCTCCCGCCAGAAGACCCCGAACGAGATCGCGCTGAACATCCTGCTCGCGAGCCTGTCGATCGTGTTCGTCGTCGTGACCCTGACGTTGAACCCCATCGCGGCCTACAGCGACGCGTCGGTGAGCATCCCCGTGCTCATCGCCCTGCTGGTCTGCCTCATCCCCACGACGATCGGGGCGCTGCTCAGCGCCATCGGCATCGCGGGCATGGATCGCCTGGTGCAGCGCAACGTGCTCGCCATGTCGGGCCGCGCGGTCGAGGCCGCCGGTGACGTCACCACGCTGCTGCTCGACAAGACCGGCACCATCACCTACGGCAACCGGCAGGCGGCCGAGTTCACGCCGCTCGACGGCATCGCCCGGGCCGAACTCGTCGACGCCGCCGCCCGGTCGTCGCTCAGCGACCCGACCCCCGAGGGCAAGTCGATCGTCGACCTCGCCCTGACGACGGGGTGGCACGACGCCGACGGTCAGCCGGGTGAGATCGTGCCCTTCACCGCCCAGACCCGCATGTCGGGTCTCGACCTGCCCGACGGCACGCAGATCCGCAAGGGTGCCGGCAACTCCGTCATCGCCTGGGTCGAGGAGGACCGTCGTCTCGCCAGCACCGAGCACGACGAACTGCAGACCCGCATCGACGAGATCTCGAACGCCGGAGGGACCCCCTTGGTCGTCGCGATCAAGACCACGGCCTCGGAGGCTCGCGTCCTCGGCGTCGTGTACCTCAAGGACGTCGTCAAGACCGGCCTGCGCGAACGCTTCGCCGAACTGCGCAGCATGGGCATCCGCACGGTCATGATCACCGGCGACAACCCCCTCACCGCCAAGGCGATCGCGGCCGAGGCCGGCGTCGACGACTACCTCGCCGAGGCCACCCCGGAGGACAAGCTCGCCCTCATCCGCCGGGAGCAAGAAGGAGGCGCGCTCGTCGCGATGACCGGCGACGGCACCAACGACGCCCCCGCGCTGGCCCAGGCCGACGTCGGCGTCGCGATGAACACGGGCACCTCGGCCGCGAAGGAGGCCGGCAACATGGTCGACCTCGACAGCGACCCGACGAAGCTGATCGACATCGTCCGCATCGGCAAGCAGCTGCTCATCACCCGCGGCGCCCTCACGACGTTCTCGATCGCCAACGACATCGCGAAGTACTTCGCGATCATCCCGGCCATGTTCGCCGGGGTGTTCCCCGGGCTCGGGCTGCTGAACGTCATGCAGCTGTCCTCGCCGGCCTCGGCGATCCTCTCGGCGATCGTCTTCAACGCCCTCGTGATCGTCGTGCTCATCCCGCTCGCCCTGCGGGGCGTGAAGTACCGGGCGGCGTCGGCGTCGTCGATCCTGTCGCGCAACCTCCTCGTCTACGGACTCGGCGGCGTCGTCGCCCCGTTCGTCGGCATCAAGATCATCGACCTGATCGTCAGCCTGCTCCCCGGCTTCTGAACCGACGCAGACGACGAACGAGAGAGAGACCATGAACACCCGCACCCTGCTCCGCCAGTACGGTGTCGCCCTCCGCGCGATGCTCGTCTTCACCGTCGTCCTCGGCGTGGCCTACACGGCCGTCGTCACCGGGGTCGGCCAGCTCGTCCTGGGCGGCAAGGCGGACGGTTCCGCCGTCCACGTCGACGGTGAGACCGTCGGCTCGTCACTCATCGGGCAGTCCTTCACCGACGCCGACGGTGTCGCCCTGCCCGAGTGGTTCCAGTCGCGGCCCTCGGCTGCCGGTGACGGCTACGACGCCTCCGCCTCGAGCGGCAGCAACTACGGGCCCGAGAACGAGGACCTCATCGCGGCCGTCGAGGAGCGGCGGGCGGCGATCGCCGAGAGCGACGGAGTCGCCCCGGAGGACGTCCCCGTCGACGCGCTCACCGCCTCCGCGTCCGGGCTCGACCCGCACATCAGCCCCGAGTACGCGCGCATCCAGGTCGAGCGGGTCGCCGCGGCACGTGACCTGCCGGTCGCGGACGTCGAGGCGCTCGTGGAGGAGCACACCCAGGGCCGCGACCTCGGCTACCTGGGCGAGCCCACCGTGAACGTGCTCGAGCTCAACGCGGCCCTTGCCAGGACGGGACGCTGAGACCGTGAGACGGGAGCGGCTCCGGAAGAGGCTCGAAGCGGTCCCGACTCAGCCTCGACCGGGTTGCACCTGCCGCTACGTCATGTGGTCTGCTCGACGTACCGCCTGCCCCGTCCCGCCTCGAGAGGTCCGCCATGCATCCGTTCCCGACCCCGCCCCGTCAGGTCCTGATCGGCGACGCCGCGGCGTTCGTCGGCACCACTCCGCGGGCGATCCGGCACTACCACCAGGTCGGCCTGCTCCCGGAGCGTGAGCGAGGCGGCGACGGCCGCCGCCGCTACGGCTACGCGGAGATCATCCGGCTGCTCTGGATCCGACGCATGGCCGACGCCGGGATCGCCCTCGACGACATCCGCGACGCGTTCACCGACACCGCACCGGGTGGTGCCGGCGACGAGGACGAGGTCGCCGACGTCCTCGCGCGCCTGGACGACACCCTTGCCGCGCAGGAGGCCGAGCTGCGGAGGAAGCGTGCCTCGGTGCAGCGCATGCGGACCCTCGGCAGCCGCCTGGGACTGCTCGACGACATCGTCTCCGGCCGCCTCGAGGCCGCACCCGGGGGCTCGCTGCGTCAGGACGACCTGGACACCCTCCTGGTCACCGAGCGCATCTTCGGTCCGCTCGGCGCCGTCCTGCAGGCGAGCCGCTTCCTCGTCCTGGCCCTCCACCCCGAGCTGCGGGCCGAGTCCGACCGCGTCGACGCCGCCGAGGAGGCGCTCGACGACACGGTCGCCGTCGACGATCCCCGGGTGGCGCAGGTCGCCGCCGAGCGGCATGCCTTCGAGACCGAGCTCATGCGCGTCATCGAGGAGTCCGGTCAGCTCGAGGAGGACGACGCGATCTTCGACACCTGGGACGAGTTCCATCCGATCGCAGGCGCCGACGCGGAGAACGGTCCCGACCCGGCCGTGGCCACCCAGGCCAGGAGCGCCGCGGATGTCATCAGGAGCATGCCCTACGAGTTCTCCCCGGCCCAGCTGCGGTGCATGGAGCTGACGCTGCAGCTCGGGGCGCCGGCGGCGCCGACGTCCTGAACGAGGCCGTTCGACAGGGCAGCGATGCGCTCCGACGCCTACCGGCAGATCGACGACCGGCCGTCACTCGGCCGGCGGCAACCGGAGCGCCGCGGTGTAGTCGGCCCCGTGCCTCGGGTGGGAGGCGAAGCGGCGCAGGTCCGAGTGATCACCACGGCAGATGGCCGCCGCCATGCGATGGGCGCGGGCGGCGTTGCGGACGGGAGAGTACGGGTCCGCATCCGGTCGCACGGCGGTGAGATCGGCTGCGAGGCGATCGTGGTGCGAGGCCGCGACCTCGAGGCCCCCGCCGCAGTCCCGTGTGATCGTCGCTGCGAGCCGCAGCTGCGACTCGAGGGTCTGCACTCCGACGTCGGTGGGCTCGTCCGTCCTCAGGACGCGGACCAGCTCGCCGAGGGCGAGCGTCCGGGCCCAGGCGGTGAGGTGAGACGACTCGCTCACCGGTGACCTGGCCATGTAGCGCTCGATGCGTTCGAGCAGGGGGTCCGTCATGACGTCATCCTCGCAGCCGCCCGTCGTCGTCCCGGGTCAGTCGTAGACGCGCCCCAGCACCCAGCCGCCGTCGGCGCCGAGGACGACCTCGAACATGTGGGTGGTGCCGTCGTCGTCGGTGGCCTGGAAGCGCCAGCCGACGAAGCGACGGGGCGGGTGCGTGATGAAGGCCGGCGTGACCGCCGGCTCGACCCGCAGCTCGGTCGGGGTGTCGCTCACCCGCCACCGTCGGCAGGACCAGACCAGCCGCGCCGGCAGGTCGCGCTCGAACCACAGCGCGACGGGCTCGTGGGTGGTCTGGGTGCTCATGTCGTCCTCCTGCACGTTCGAACGTGTGTTCGAACGGATCGAGTGTAGGTCAGGCCGAGAGGGCGGGCAAGCAGATCACGGTCGTCTTCCCGGACAGGGGGTCGAGCGGGATGCCCGGCGCTGGATATGATCCGGCGTGACCCGGTGATCCGACGGCCCGGTCGACGAAGGGGAACGACCGTGAGCACACCGATCGAGCCGGGCGTGCCCGACCAGCAGCCCCGACCGCAGGGGTGGCAGCAGCCCGAGCCGCAGCCCGGGCCGCAGCCGCAGTCGCAGGGCTGGCCGCAGCCCGAGCAGCAGTCGTCCGGCTGGCCGTCCCAGCCCCAGGCCCAGGCGCCCTGGCAGCCGTGGCCGACGCAGGACCCCTACGCCGCGCCTCCTGCCTTCCTCCCCACCTTGCCGGTGCAGCCCTCGAAGACCCCGTGGGTCCTCGCGATCGTCGGCGCGGCCGTCGTCGCCCTGATCGTCGGCGGCGGGGCCGGCCTGCTCGGCGGGATGTCGCTCGCCGGCGGGTCGGCGGGCTACGGCTACGACGACGGCTCGTCGTACGCCGACGAGGACCCCACCACGTACTTCGGCTCGGACGCGGTCTACGGCGACTACCTCTACCCCCTCGACTTCTCGGGGGTGACGAGCGTGGACGGGCTCGACGTCGGCACCTGCTTCACCGTGGGCGACCTCGGCCGCGAGGGCACGGGCGACGTCGAGACGGCCTCCTGCGACGAGGCCCACGACGAGGAGGCCTACCTGGTGGACGAGCTGGACGGCGGCGCGTTCCCCGGCGGCTACGAGGTCCTCGACGAGGCGGCCGCCCTCTGCGACGCGGCCTTCGGCGACTACGTCGGGGCCTCGTACGACGAGTCCCTCGCCGACTACGGCGTGCTCGCCCCGACCGAGAAGGGGTGGGACGACGGCGAGCGCTCGGTCGTCTGCTACGCGTACACCTACGGCACGACCCGCGTCGGCAGCCTGGCGGACTCGGGCGTCTAGGCCGGGACGCCGGGCCCGGCGCCGCTCTCGCAGGGCGTGTCGGCGGCTTCGGCGCCGACCAGCGACGTCACCACGGTCGGCGCGATCGCCTGCCCCCACCGCCGGTGCATGGTGCCCCACGACAGCAGCTCCTGGTGGTACAGCCCCTCCGAGCGCCACTCGGGGAACGGCACCCACGAGGCGCCGGGCGTGGTGAGGGCGACCCGGGCCGTCAGGGCGTTGAGCCGCTCGATCTGCCGCGTCAGCAGACGCTTCGCGATCGGCGGGATCGGTCGGAACTCCGCCATCGGCGGGATGCCGACGTAGACGATGCGGCAGTCCGGGCCGGCCGTCTCGCGCACCCGGACGGCGAGGCGACGGAGCGAGGCCTCCCACGACGAGCCGCTCGTGGCGAGCAGGACGTCGCAGATGCCGAGCAGCACCACGGCCGCGTCGGCGCGTCCGGCCGGCAGCTCGACCCGGGCGGCCTCGGCGGCCGTCAGCACGGGTGCCGAGACCTCGCGCCACCTGACGCCACGGCCCCGCGCCGAGCCGACGAGGCGCGCGGTCTGGCTGGCGCAGGTCAGGTCGTGGGCGAGCACGCCGAACCCCTCGACGGCGATGCTGCCGACGAAGAGCAGGCGGTCGGGGTCGGGGCCGTCCACGGTCATGCGGCGGGCGTCGCGGGGGTAGGGCGCCCGGGCCACCTCGCGCCGGTAGAGCGCGAGGTGCAGGTGGAAGAGAGGCGCGGTGGCCCGGACCACCGCCGCGATCAGGCGGCCGTGTCGGCGGGGGGTCGGGGTCTCGACCAGGGGCATGTGTGTTCGCAATCCGTGCAGTGCAGGAGGCGCGGCCTCCGTCGGCCTCGTCCTGAGGCCCGGGACAGTCTGCCGGTCCCCCCAAAGGAGGACAGGCCCCCGTTGGGGGAGGGTCGGTGCGAATCGGCTGGATTCCGGGCCGGGAGGGGCGACCGAGGGGCTGAACGAGGGGCTGCAGGAGCCACGCGCTGTCCGCAATGCGAACAGCCTCGTCGAGTAGCTAGATGGACTAACTACCCCATGGTTTCATTCGTGTGTACCGACTTCACGGGCGGTGCGGGCCGCGACCCAGTCGTGGCCCCCTCAGGACCAGCATCACGGGCAGGCAGCACAGGGCTGCCGAGAACGGACACACCATGACACTCCTCACGCCGTCGCGTCGCCGCACCGACACGGGCAGCAGCCCCTTCTCCGAGATCCGCGAGACCGAACGCCAGGCGACGCTGTTCGTCATCGCCACGGCGGCCGTCGGGGCGAGCGCCAGCCTCGTCGCCGCCCTCTTCCTCAGCAACGGGCTCTTCCTGTGAACGACGACCTGACGTACGTCGAACTCGCCCCCACCGAACCCATCGACCTGTCGATGCTCTTCGAGGCCGACGCGGCCTGACCCCGCAGGGACGCGACGTCCATGCGGTTCCGAGCCGGCGCCTCCTACCCTTGACGCCATGCAGACCCTCGACCCGGCGCGCGCCGATCCGGCCTCACGGCTCGACAGTCGGTACGGCCGGCGGCCGGGCCGGACCCGTCGATCGCGACTGGTCGCCCTCGTCGCGGGTGCCGTCGTGGCCGTCGTGGTGGCGGCCTGGGTCGTGCTCGTCGCGTTCGACGGCGACTCGGCCGAGCTCGAGGTGAGCCACTACGGCTTCACCGTCGCGGGCGACGACGCCGTCCAGGTGCAGTACACGATCAACGTCGCGGGCGGCACGGACGTCGGCTGCGCGGTGCAGGCGCTGAACGAGAACCGCGCGGTGGTCGGGTGGAAGGTCGTCGACCTGCCCGCGGTCGACACGTTCACGCAGACCTACACGACCTCGCTCGTGACCAGCGAGCGCGCCGTGACCGGTTCGGCCTACCGCTGCTGGGTGCTCTGACCGGCACCTGCACGAACGACGCGACCCGCGCCTCCTGCAGGAGGCGCGGGTCGCGTTCGTCGGGCGGCGTCACCGCCCGGCCGGGTCAGGAGGCCTGCGGCACCCGGTTCGCCTTCGCGAGGTTGGCGACGAGCTCGTCCTTCGTCTGGCGCACGACGTAGGCCGGACGGTCGCGCTCGACGCGCCAGCTCTCGGACAGCGGGCTGACGTCGACGGTGTCGAAGCCGAGCTCGTCGTAGAGGTCGGTCATCAGGGCGACGGCCTCGGGCGAATCGCTCGACGTGGCCAGGGCGCGGCGGTCGGGGGTGCCGGCCGGGGCGGTGTCGGTCGTGATGTCGGCGGCCGGGATGTGGTTGAAGCCCTTGACGACCGTGCTGGTCGGCAGGTGGCGCTGCAGCATCTCGGCGGTCGTGTCGGTGCCCTCGTCGAGCGCGGTGATGTGACCGTCGCGCTCGAAGTAGTAGTTGTTCGTGTCGATCACGGTCTTGCCGGCGAGGGGCTCGACCGGCACCTGGTCGACGTTCTTGAGGGGGACGGTGACGACGACCACGTCGCCTGCCGTACCGGCCTCGGTCGCCGTGGCGGCCCGGGCCTTCGGGCCGAGGTCGGCCACGAGGTCGGCGAGGGTCTCGGGCCCGCGCGAGTTGCTGATCACGACGTCGTGCCCGTGGGCGATGAGCGCCCGGGCGACCTGGCTGCCGATGTTGCCTGCTCCGATGATTCCGTAGGTTGTCATGAGCAACTCAACCGGCGGCCCGCTCGATGCCTTCCCGACGACGCCCTTCTCCCAGGGCATCGCAAGGTCCGCAGGGCTCGTCCCGTGGCGACGGGTCGTGCTCGTGACCCCGTCGTGATGCGATCGTCACCCGCGCCATCGTCACCTCGGGGCCCCGCATGCGACAGGATGGACCCCACACCAGTCACAAGGGGGAGGCGATGGCCGCGCCACAGCAGGACGACGCGCTCGATCGCGTCCTCGCCGAGCGCTACCGCCTGCAGTCCGTCGTGGGCCGGGGTGGCATGGCGACCGTCTACAAGGCCGTCGACGAGAGCCTCAACCGCACCGTCGCGATCAAGGTCTTCCACAGTGCGATGGTCGACCCGGCCCGACAAGAAGCCGAGCTCGGCGTGCTGTCGAGCCTCGAGCACCACGGCCTCGTCGGTCTCTTCGACGCGGGGGTCGAGCAGGGGCCGAACGGTCCCCAGCGATTCCTCGTGATGCCGCTGATCGCCGGGCTCAACCTCGAAGACCGTCTGCGGCACGGAGCGCTCGCCGCGCGGCACATCGCCGAGATCGGCTACGACATGGCCGAGGCGCTCGACTACATCCACGGCCACTCGGTCGTGCACCGCGACATCAAGCCGTCGAACATCCTGCTCGTCGACTACGGCGACCACGAGGCCGCCCGTGCCCGGGCCAAGCTCGCCGACTTCGGCATCGCCCTCACCGAGGACGTCGAACGACTCACCGCCGAGGGGGTCACCACCGGCACCGCCGCGTACCTCAGCCCCGAGCAGGCCGTGGGTGGCGAGGTCGGCCCCCCGAGCGACGTCTACAGCCTCGGCCTCGTGCTGCTGCAGTGCTTCACCCGCCGGCGCGAGTTCCCGGGATCGCTCGTCGAGTCCGCCGTCGCCCGGCTGTCGCGCGACCCGGTGCTGCCCGAGCCCCTGCCCGAGCACTGGCGGCACGCCCTGCGCGCCATGACCAGCCGCGATCCCGCGCAACGGCCGACGCGGGCCGAGCTCGTCGCGATGATGCGCGACGTGGTCATCACCGAGACGACCGAGCACCGCGACGCCGTGGGCGACCTGTCGACCGGCGACGGCTCGATGCGCGGGGGCGACACCGAGCCGTTCGACCACAGCGAGGTGCTCGACACCCTGCCCAACGAGGCGCTCGACCGCGTCACCGCCATGGCGGCCCGCCTGTTCTCGGCGCCCATCGCCCTGGCGACCGTCATCGACGACGACCGCACGTGGTTCACGACCCACTACGACCCGGCCGTGGGCGACATCGCCCGGCACATCGACCTCTCGCTCGGGGCCGTCCACTCGTCCGAACCGCTGGTCATCGAAGATGCCGCCACCGACCGTCGTGTGGCGTCGAGCCCGCTGGTCACCGGTCCGCTCGGCATGCGGTTCTACGTCAGCGTGCCCCTCACCCGGCGCGACGGCCACACGATCGGCACCCTCTCGGTGATCGGTCGCGAGCCGGGCACGGCCAGCGACGAGCAGGTCGCCAACCTCGCCGACCTCGCGGCGCTCGTCGTCGCCCAGCTCGAGCTGCGACAAGAGAGCCTGCGGATCGCCGGCACGACCACCGGCAGCGTCCCGCACGCCGAGCGCGTCGACCTCGACTCCCGCACCCGGAGCCCGTCCGACCGCTGAGCGGGTGCCCTACTCGTCGTAGTGGTAGCGGGCCTGCAAGATCACGAGATCGTCGCGGTCGACCTTGTAGACGAGCCGGTGCTCGTCGGTGATGCGTCGCGAGAACGTGTCGGCGATGCCGTACTTGAGTCGCTCGGGCTTGCCGATGCCCGAGGTGGGGTCGCGGAGCGCGTCGTCGATCAGCCGGTTGATCCGCTTCACGAGTGCGCGATCGGCGGTCTGCCGGTGCACGTGGTCGGCCCAGCCGTAGCTGGTCCAGACGAGCCTCACCGACGGTCCAGCTCGTGTTCCGAGGTCGCCCCGCCCTCTGCCTCGGCTGCGGCCGCCAGGAGGCGCTGCGCGTTCGCAGGCGATCGGAAGAGGTATGCCGTCTCTTGCCACGCGTCGTAGTCGTCACCCGACATGAGCACGGCGCGGCCACCCTTGGACGTGATCTCGACCGGTGCGCGGTCGTCGTTCACCTTCTGGATCAGGGGGAACAGCTCGCGTCGTGCTTCGCTCGCGGTGATGGCCATGACGACCTCCTGAGGATCGTGACGTCGATCGACGTCGTCATACCGGAAATGGTACGACTTGCTCCAGGGACCGGTGATGCCGCATTCGGAGGCCTCGGGGCGAGGGTGCGGCAGACTTGCCCGGTGACCGTCGAGCTCGTGCCCTCCGTCGCGAGCGAGGCAGCCGCTCCCGTGGCTGCCGCCGTGCCCGCCCGCGTCGCGGCCTTCCCCCGCCTGCGCTACATGGGCTCGAAGTACGCGCTGCTGCCCGTGCTGCACGACGTCTTCTCGAGCGTCGCGCCCGTGTCGGCCGACGCCCCCGAAGGCGAAGGAGGCGCGGTGCGGCCCGCGACCGCGATCGACGCCTTCAGCGGGTCGGGCATCGTCTCGTACCTGATGAAGGCGGAGGGTCGCCGGGTCGTGAGCAACGACTTCCTGGCCTTCCCCGCGGTCATCGCCCGCGCCTCCGTCGTCAACGGGTCGACGACGCTGTCGGACGACCTCGTCGACGAGATCTGCGGCCCGCCCGCCGACGATCGTGACGTCGTGCGCCGCACCTTCGACGGCGTGTTCTTCTCGGCCGACGACCGGGCGTTCCTCGACTCGGCCTGGTCGCACGTCGACCGGCTCGACGGCGCCGAGCGCGACCTGGCGATCGCCGGCCTCGTGCTCGCCGCGGCGCGCAAGCAGCCCCGGGGCGTCTTCACCTTCACGGGCGCGCGGTACGACGACGGGCGCCGCGACCTACGGATGACCATGGCCGAGCAGTTCCGGGCGGCCGTCCGGGCCTACGGCGCGACCGTGTTCGACGACGGCCTCGCGCACGAGGCCGTCGAGGGCGACGTGGCCGACCTGAGGCGACCGCCCGCCGACCTGGTGTACCTCGATCCGCCCTACGCGCCTCCTCGGGACGACGCCGACTACATGAAGCGGTACCACTTCCTGCAGGGGCTCGCCGTGTACTGGCGGGGGCAGACGATCATGACCGAGACCAAGACCAAGAAGATCGCCAAGCTGTTCACGCCGTTCGCCTACCCGCGGACGGTCGACGACGCCCTCGTGCGCACCTTCGAGCAGTTCTCCGACGCGGGGGCGCTCGTGCTGTCGTACTCGTCGAACGCCGTGCCGAGCCGCGAGCGCATCGAGCAGCTGATGCGCACGGTCAAGCCGCACGTCGAGGTGCGCGTGGTCGACCACACCTACAGCTTCGGCACGCACCGCACGGCGACCCGCACGGCGGCCACCGAGTACGTGTTCGTCGGGAGGGACTGACCGTGACGATCCCCACCTTCGACGAGTACGTGGCGTCGCTCGGCCGCATGACCCCGCACGTCGACCCGACGGCCCCCTCGGCGGCGGCGACCGACCTCGGCCGGGCCGCGGCGAGCCTCGGCGAGCTGCCCGTCGTCGACCGCGACCACCTGGCCGAATGGACCCGGCAGCACCCGGCGTGGGTGCCCGCCCTCGGCCTGGCCGTCGGGCTGTCGCAGGAGAAGCTGCGCAACTCGCTGCGGCACGCCTTCGACACCCCGAGCTGGCTGACGCTCGCGCGGGGGCGGGCCGACGAGCTGGTCGCCCACCTCGACGACGAGTTCGAGCTCGTGCGCCTCGTCGCGTCGCAGCGGCACCGCACGTACGACTTCGGCGACCTGCTGTCGGCCCGGGCCGGCACGCGGGCGTCGGCGATCCGGGCCGGGGTGTCGGGGCGGAGGCTCGAGGACGAGATCGAGGCCATCGCCCGCGACCTCGGACTCGCCTGCGGCACGCGGACGCGGTTCACCGGTCGGGCGAACCGCACGGCGCCGTGCGACCTCGTGATCCCCTCGGCGGAGGAGCCCGCGATCGTGGTCGCCGCGAAGGGGTTCGACTCGACCGGCTCGAAGCTGACCGACGCCGTGCGCGAGATCGAGGAGATGGCCGACGTCCGGCTGCCGCGACAGACCGTCATGGCCGTGATCGACGGCATCGGCTGGAAGAGCCGCCAGGCCGACCTCAAGCGCATCCACCAGCTCTGGGTCGACCAGCAGATCGACGGGCTCTACACGCTGTCGACGCTCGACCGCTTCCGGGCCGACCTGGCCGACGCCGCACGGCTGCGCCGCCTCATCCCGTAGGCCGCGGCCGCGGCCGCGACCTGTGGCCAGTGCGGGCGAGTTCGTCGTCGACGGGCCGTCGCGCTCGCCCGTCCGTCACGGACTCGCCCGTTCTGGCGCCCGGCGCCGCGGCCGAGGCCGGTCAGGCGGCGGCGTGAGGTGCGTCGACGGCGCCGACGCCGTGCCGGTCGAACGCCCGGCCGAGGTCGAGCAGCGTGTCGGCGAGGGCGCCGTGTCGCGACGCCGGCACGACCTCGGCGAACGCGGCGGCGTAGGCGCTCGCGATGGCGGTGGTGACCTCCACGCCGCGCGGCGTGCGGCTGACGATGACGCTGCGGCGGTCGTCGGGGTTGCGCCGCCGGTCGAGGTGCCCGGCGTCGACGAGACGGTCGACGAGGTTGGTCATCGCACCCGACGACAGGTCGAGGTGCTCGGCCGCGCGCTTGGGGGTGACCAGGTCGCCGGTGGCCCACACGTAGAAGAGGAACCGGATGTCGGTGTCGCCCAGGCCGAAGAGGTCGCCCTGGTGGTCGAGCACGCGCGAGTGGTTCAGCATCAGCAGGCGGAACGAGTCGAGCAGGCGGCCGAGGTCGCCGGGGGCGAGGCCGGGGTCGGGGGCGAGGCCGGGGCTCGGTGCGAGGCCGGGCTCGGGGGTGAGGCCGGGGTCGGCCCGGGGTGGGGAGACGAGCAAGAGGGTCCTCCGTGACGCGTGTGGGGTGCCGTCCATGGCACCGGCTCAGTCAACAAGAATCTCGACGATCGTGACACCCCCACCACTGGGGACATGGTTCGCCTTGCGTGCCTCTCAAGGTCCAAGTAATTTGATTGTCGTACCACTTGAGAACAACGACCACTCGAAACCAGAACGGTTCGGGAGGTGAGCTTCTCACCGGCGAAGCCCCTGAACCACCTCGCCGGGGTGGCCCCCGACATCCCCCTCTTCCACCCTCTCGCCCTGGAGCACACCATGTCCCGTCCCACGCCCCGCATCGCCCGCATCGCCGCCTGGATCGCCATCCCCGCCGCCCTCGTCGCCTCGGGCATCGTCGTCTCGACGGCGTCGTACTCGGCCTTCTCGTCGACCACGGTCAACCCCACCAGCAACTGGACCGCCGGCACCGTCGCCCTGACCGACGACGACAGCAACACCGCGCTCTTCACGGCCACCAACCTCAAGCCCGGCCAGACCGGCAGCAACTGCATCGCCGTCACCAGCACCGGTTCGCTCGCCTCGGCCGTCAAGCTCTACGGCACGGGCGCCGCCACGACCAACAACCTCGCGTCCAACATCACGCTGAGCGTCGTGCAGGGCACCGGCGGCGGCTTCGGCTCGTGCACCGGCTTCACCCCGCTCTCGTCGGGCTCGAGCCTCTACAGCGGCACGCTGGCCGCCTTCGGCACCAGCTACACCAACTACTCCAACGGCGTCGGCACCTGGGCCCCCACCGGCACCGCGTCCGAGACCCGCACCTACCAGGTGACCTACACCGTCTCGAACACCGCCCCCAACACGACCCAGGGCGGCACCGCGAGCCTCGGCCTCACCTGGGAGGCCCAGAACAGCTGAGGCCCGTCCCGCGGCTGACCCCCGCGTCACGGCGACACCGCAGCAGCATCGCACCACCGCACCACCGCACCAGGCGGCCCGACACCGCATCATCAGCATCCCCCGAGCAGAGGCACCCATGAGCACGATCGACCTGAAGCTACGGCCCGCCGCCGCAGCCGCGGCCTCGATCACCGTGCCCCTGGGCGCCTCTCGTTCGTGGCTCGACTGGACGCGCCTGGCCCTCGGCACCGCGTCACGCGTCGTGTTGTACTCGCTGCTCGGCCTGATGGTCTACGCGGCCGCCCCCGCCGCCCTCGGCTGGAGCCCGACCACCGTGATGACCGGCTCGATGGAGCCCCGCATCCACCCCGGCGACGTCGTCGTCGCGAAGCCCGTGGCGGCGTCCGACGTGCACCGCGGTCAGGTCCTCCTCTTCGACGACCCCGACCAGGCCGGGCACCTGCGGCTGCACCGTTACCACGACAACGGCCAGGCCGGGCAGATCGTCACCAAGGGCGACGCCAACCCGAGCGTCGACTCGACGCCGATCGACCGCAGCGCCGTCATCGGCGTCGGCTTCCTGCGCGTTCCCTACGTCGGAACGCCCTTCGTCTGGGCCGCGGGTCACCAGTACGGCCACCTGCTGGTCACCGGCGGACTGCTGATCCTCGTCGTCCTGCTCAGCCGCAACGACCGGTACCTGCTGCGTGACGACCGTGACGAACGCCCCGCGTCGCCGCGGGTGACCGTCCCCGCCGGCCGCCGCGTGCAGCGCCGACGCGAGCGGCGCCTCCGTCGCCTCCGGACCGCAGGAGGCGCGATCGGCCTGGCAGCGATCGGTGGCGGTCTCGCACTCACCCTCGTCGTCTCGGGCGGCGCGCACGCGGCGTTCGCCGCGCCCACGGCGAACCCGACGTCGAGCTTCGGTGCCGGGAACTACGACTGCCTGCAGGACACCTACAACTCGCAGACCTCGTACGGCTTCCCGTACAACGAGACGTCGGGCACGACCACGGCCGACGGCAGCTCGTTCGCCCGTGTGGGCACCCTGAGCGGCGGGGCGACGTTCGTCGCCGGTTCGTGCGCCACCAACCAGAGCCCCTACCTGCAGCTCGACGGCACCGGCCAGGTCACGACGGCGGTCAACCTCACCGGTCAGAGCGCGTTCACGATCGAGACCTGGTTCCGCACGACCAGCGCCGCCGGAGGGACCCTGGCCGCGTTCACCGCCGCGCAGACCGGCACGAACACGACCGCCGACCGTGCGCTCTACCTGACCACGGCAGGCAAGATCGCCCTCGGCGTGCGCCCCACCTCGAGCACGACCAAGGCCACGACGACCCCGGCCTCGTACAACGACGGCGCCTGGCACCACGTGGTCGCCACCCTCTCGGGCACGAGCACGGTCATCTACGTCGACGGTGTCGCGGTCGTGACCGACACCACGAACAAGACCGTGCAGACGGCCGCCGGTTACTGGCGCGTGGGCTACGCCCCGCTCGGCGGCCTGCCCTCGGCTCCCACGAACGGCTTCTTCGTCGGCTCGGTCGACGGCACGACGATCTACAACAACTCGGCCCAGACCGCCTCGGCCGTCCAGGCCCGGTACGCGGCCGGCCGCTGACCGACCGCGGCCGCCCGGTCAGCCGGCCAGCGCCTCCTCGATGACCGCGACGACCTCGGGGGCGTCGGGCTCGGTCGTCGGACGGAAGCGGTGCACGGCGCCGCCGGGCGTGATCACGAACTTCTCGAAGTTCCACTTGACGCGGCCGGCCTTGCCGTCGGCGTCGGTGGCCTTCTTGAGCTCGGTGTAGAGCGGGTGCTCACCGCGACCGTTGACCTTGACCTTCTCCATCATCGGGAAGGTCACGCCCCAGGTCGCCGAGCAGTACTCCTCGATGGCCTCGCCGCTCGAGAGCTCCTGGAAGAACTGGTTGCTGGGGAACCCCAGCACCGTGAAGCCCTGCTCGCCGTACTGCTTCTGCAGCGCCTCGAGCTTCTCGTACTGAGGGGCGAGGCCGCAGCGTGAGGCCACGTTCACGACCATCACGACCTTGTCGGCGTAGGCGCCGAACGTGGTGGACTCGCCGCGGATCGTGGTCAGTGTGATGTCGTCGAGGGTCATGCGTCCGACGGTAGGCCCGCCCGCTGCGAGTCCGCTCGCCGGCGCGAGCCTGCCCGGTCGCGCCGCCGTTCCCTCCAGCCCCGTCCCGGCGCGAGCTCTGTGCGGCGGCCACCTGTCCCATCCCCACGGTCGCCGCCTCGCCCCCTCGCCCCCTCGCCCCGCCTCGTCTCGTCTCGTCAGCCTGCCGCAGCTGGCAACTCCTGACCCGTGTGTCGCCGAGGTCGAGCGAGCCGCCACGCCCTGCGTCCTCTCGGCCCGAGCACTCGCGGCAGTGAGGAGTTCCCGACACCCGCGACGGGTCGCGGACCGCCCGCCGTCCGTATCAGAGCCCTGATCGCGCTGACCGTCACGCCCCACCTGTCTTTCACCATCACCGTCCCCGCCCGGAACGGGATCAGACCGTCGCGGGCGATGTCGGCGTCCTTGAGTCGGTCCTTGTCGAAACGTGTCTCGTGGTGCGCTCGTCCATCGGTCTCGAGGCCGACGACCCCGTCGACGACCATGTCGATGATCTTCGAGGTGCCGGAAACAGGCACCTGGCGGGTGACGTGATGCCCTGCCCGTCGCAACCTCGTGCCCGCCGCGCTCTCGAGGATGCTCTCGGCGCCCGGATCGCTCCACGCGACGAGGCCGGCAGCGTCGGCACGTCTCCGGGACAGCACCTCGGCTGCGTCGTCGTCGCCGTCGACGATGCCGGCCCGTCTGGCCCAGTCGACGAGGATGACCGCATCCTCGAACGATCGGGTCTCGACGACTGCCCGAGCCAGGGCGTCACGAGGGTCGACGGCCCAGGTCGAACCCCGATCAGAGAGTTCGAGTGGGTCCCACACGACTCGGACTCCACGCCGCCGTCGCAGCCGCGAGGCCGTCACGGGTACCGACACCGTGACCGGCGGACGGGCCCACGTCCATGCTCCCAGCTGGTGCAACGCGGATGCGCCGGTGAGTCGACCACCCACGGCGACCGCGACGTATCGGGGATCTCCACGCTCCCAGGTGGAGTACCACCCACGCCGGGGTCTGCTGACCGTGCGTGAACGGACCGCGACGGTCAGGTGTCGGTCGGTGGCGCCCAGGGCGACCAGGTCGTGTTTGTGGAGGAGTCCTCCAGCCGCTGAGACGAGTTCGGCGATCGTTGTCATGGTCCACGAGCGTGTCGACGACGCGGGCCTCGGGTCGAGCCGTCGTCCGCGGGTGTTGAAGGACGGCTCGGCGACGCCGTTCGGGAGGATGCGTCGCCCGAGCCCGGGCTAAGGTCCGACGCGTCGCCCGGGTGACCGGCACCCCTGCCCCGGGTGCCGAGAACGTCTGAGGTGCGCCTCGACCCCGCGGCTCCTGGCCAAGGCTGAAGTCGCCGACGGGAGCGACCGGGTCGACCCCTCGTCGAGAAGTCCTGCCTCCCGCAGCGGATCGCGCGGGAGCGAGGGATGCTGGTGCGTGCGTCGCGGCACCGGTCAGGAGTTGCCGCCGCGTGCGGGGGCGGGTGCGGGTGCGAGTGCGGGTGCGAGTGCGCGTGCGGGTGCGGGTGTCGGCAGGAAAGGGAGCTCACTAGACGGCGCGGCAGTCGCTGTCAACCCCCCTCGGGTCGACTGGTACGAACTTTGGAGTGCGTGCAACAATTCGCTGAGATGGCTGCCCAGGACGACAAGATCCGCTTCGACGCGCGTGGTCGTGACCTGGACGAGGCCGTCGACATCCTGAGCGCCGGGTACAACGGTCGCGACTTCCACGTCGCCCCGACCGAGGCCCCCTTCGCGTTCCGCCACACGATCGTCGGCGACGGCGCGATGACCCTGCGGTCCACGATGTTCATGGGCCGCGTCGACGGGCAGGCAGCCGCCGGAGACGAGCACGTCGTGCACTGGTTGCTCGACGGACGATCGACCGTCGACAACGGTCGCGACGAGGTGGCCGGCGCCGTCGGGCGACCGATCCTCTTCCCCGAGGGGCGCGAGTTCGAGTTCACGACCGAGGACGTCAACCAGAGCCTGTTGCACCTCTCGAAGTCGGTCGTCGACGAGGTCGCGGCCGAGCGCCACGGCATCATGCCCGGCACGCTCCGCTTCGACCACGCCGCCCCCGTCTCGTCCGCCGCGGTGCAGGCCTGGCACGCCACGGTCCGTCTGATCGGACGCGCCTACCTCGGCTCCCGTGAACCGAGCGACCTGATGCGCACCGAGATGGCCCGGATGGGCGCGGTGGCCCTGCTCGACACCTTCGCCCACACCTCGACCCAGATGCCCGCGGCGCTGCTGGCTCCGCGCAACGCGAGCCTCCGCCTCGCCGTGGAGTACATGCACGCCAGCGCCCACCTGCCGATCTCGGCCGTGGACATCGCCCGGGAGGCGGGGCTCACCGCCCGGGGGCTGCAACAGGCGTTCAGTCGTCACCTCGACACCACGCCCACGGCCTACCTCCGCGAGATCCGCCTCGAGCGCGTGCACGACGCGCTGCGGGCGGCCGCCCCGAACGCCACGACCGTCGCCGACGTGGCCCGGCACTGGGCCTTCGCCCACCTCGGTCGGTTCTCGGCCGCGTACCAGCAGCGGTTCGGCGAGTACCCCCGCGAGACGCTGCACCGCGGCTGAGGCCGTGGGCGCCCGGGGCGTGTGGTCGTCTCGCCGCCGAGCGCGCCTCCTCGGCTCGTGCCGACGGTCAGCGACCGATGGCGGCGTAGACGCGCAGGGCGCCGGGGACGACCTCGACCGTGACGGGCAGCGGCCCGACGCGCTCGCCGTCGGCGTAGGCGGCGACCCCGTCGGCCTCGATCACCGCACGACGCACGCGGTGCACCGTCACGTTCGGGTGGCTCAGGTGGGTTCCCCGGAACACGCTCGGGAACAGCCGCACGAACTGCCAGCGCGTCAGCCGCTCGACCACGAGCACGTCGAGCAGTCCGTCGTCGAGCACGGCGTCGGGCGTGACCTTCATGCCGCCGCCGAGCGACTGGCCGTTGCCGACCGAGATCAGGGTGCCCTCGACGGTCGAGGCGACCCCGTCGAGCTCGAGGCGGTACGAGATGCGCGGCAGGCGCACCAGCTCGATGGCGAGCGCGACGTCGTAGCGTCGGCGCCCCTTCGGCCAGCTCAGCCGGTTGGCCCGCTCGTTCACGACGGCGTCGAAGCCGGCCGAGACCATGCACGCGAACCAGGTGGCCCGGCCGTCGGCCTGCAGCACGCGTCCGGCGTCGATCGTGGTGGGCTCGCCCTCGAGCAGCCGGACCAGGAGGCGCGTGGCGGCCTCGGCGTCGTCGTGGGGCAGCCCGAAGGCCCGGGCCGTGTCGTTGCCGGTGCCCGTCGGCACCAGTCCCAGCGGCACGTCGGTGCCCGCGACGAGGTTGGCCCCGAGGTTCACCATGCCGTCGCCGCCGACGACGATCAGTGCGTCGGGTCGTTCGCCGTGGTCCGGGTCGAGCTCGCGACGGGCGGCGGCCACGAGGCCGTCGTAGCTCGACTCGGTGAGCGGCACGACCGTGTGGCCGGCACCGCGGAGCCCGGCGAGCACCCCGTCGGCGAGGTGCTTCCGGCCGCCGGCGGAGGCGCCGGGGTTGATCGCCACGACCAGGCGGAGGGGCGTCGGGGTCATGGGGTCGATCTTGCCAGCCCCCCGCCCGTCCGGGTCGGACGGCCCGCCGCGGGTGGCGGGCATACTGGACGCTGACCCACCTGACGAGAGGCACCTTCACCATGAGCAGCACCCACGGCACCACGACGACCGCGACCCCGGCCCCCTACGAGCCGACGATCCGCGAGTCGCCCAACCGCGGGGCCGGGCTGTTCGTCGGCACGGTGTTCCTCCTGCTCGGCGCCATCGGGTTCCTCGTCGAGGACATGGGCACGTTCTTCTCCACGCAGGGCGCCTCGCTCTGGTTCGTCTGGAACCTCAACCCCGCGCTGGTCGTCGTCTGGGTGCTGGCCGGCGCTGCCCTGATCATCGCGGGGGCGTCCTCGCGGGCCAGCGCCCGCTACATCAACACCTGGATCGGCCTGATCTTCGTCATCTTCGGCGTCGTCGGCTTCTTCCTCGAGGGCACCGACGTCAACTTCCTGGCGTTCAACCTCGGCGACAACATCACGCACCTGGTCGGCGGCCTGTTGCTGCTCGCCACCGCCGTGGGGGCCGAGCGCCGCCGCCGCTGACCCGCGCCGCGGTGCGCCGCACCTCTCGACGGGCTGCGGGCCGGCTGCACGTCTGCCGAGATCGGCCCCGGGGGCTACCGGCACCGCGCCTCCCTGGCTAGGGTTAGGGTCACCTAACCCAGGTGACCCAGGAGGTGCGCACCATGACCGTCGTCATCCCCTTCTCCGAGGCGGTGCGCGAGCGCACGGCCGAGCGGGTCCCCGCCGACGTCGGCTGCTCGTTCATGACCGACCTGCTGATCGGCCGGGGCACGCGGGACGACTACGTGCAGCTGCTCGCCCAGCACTACTTCGTCTACGCCGCCCTCGAGGACGCCGCCGTGCGGTGGTCGGGCGACCCGGTCGTGGCTCCGTTCCTCGCCCCGGGGCTGACCCGGTTGCCGGCCATCGAGGCCGACCTGGCGTTCCTGCTGGGTGACGGCTGGCGGTCCCGCATCTCGCCGCTGCCGACCACCCGTGCGTACGTCGACCGCATCGAGCAGGCGTCGACCTGGGCCGGCGGCTTCATCGCGCACCACTACACGCGCTGCCTCGGCGACCTGTCCGGCGGGCACCTGATCCGCAGCATCCTGCAGCGCCGGTTCGGGTTCGACACGAACGGCGTCGGGTTCTTCCTTTTCGCCGAGATCGCCGAGCCGAAGTCGTTCAAGACGACCTACCGTCGCCAGCTCGATGCCGTGGCCTGGTCGGCCGACGAGCGCGAGCACGTGCTCGACGAGGTCTGCGCCGCGTACCGTTTCAGCACCGAGCTGTTCACCGACCTCGCCGCCGCGAAGGCCGCGGCCTAGCCGATCGCCGACAGGCCAACGGGCCGACGGGCCGACGGGCGGACGGGCGGACAGGCCGACGGGCCAACGGGCCGACGGGCCGAGCCATCGGGCCGACAGGCCGAGCCACCGGGCCGATGCCTGGTCGTACCGGGCGGTCAGCCCGTGGCGGCGGTCGCCGTGCCGTCGCCCACGCCGGCGTCGGCGGCTGCCTTGATGGCCGGTACGCGCGACGCCTCGCTCATGAAGCGCCGCACGTCGAGGTCGACGATGATGTCGGCCGGCCGCAGCGGGCGCGAGAGGTACAGCCCCTCGAGCGAGGTGATGCGGCTGAGGGCGACGTAGGTCTGCCCCGCGCTGAACACCCGCGAGCCGAGGTCGACGATGGCCCGGTCGTAGGTCTTGCCCTGGGACTTGTGGATCGTGACGGCCCAGGCGAGACGCAGCGGGAACTGCGTGAACTCGGCCACGACGTCTTTCTTGAGCTGCTTGGTGGTCGCCGAGTACGAGTACTTGTGCTTCTCCCACACGACGGGCTGCACCTCGTGCACCTCGCCGTCGACCTCGACGAAGACGGTGTCGCGCACCCGGGTGACGACGCCCGTGGTGCCGTTGACCCACCGTTGCTCGGAGTCGTTGCGGAGGAACATCACCCGGGCCCCGACCTTGAGCTCGAGGGCCTCGTCGGCCGGGTAGGCCCGCCCACCGAACTCGCCGCTGACCTCGGCCTTGGCGGTCATCACCTTGCCCGACAGGCGATCGAGCTCGACCTTGTTGATGCGGTTGACCGTGTCGTTGCGCGTGGCCAGGGTGATGGCCCCGCCGTCGCTCGGCACGGGGCGGGCCCCGGCGCCGTTCAGCGCACCGGCGATCTCGGCCGTGACCCGACCGTGCCGCACGGCGTTGAGCATCTCTTTGAAGTCGCCCTCGGTCTGGCGGTGGATGAAGGCCAGCTCGTAGATGCGCAGACTCGCCTCGGCCCAGACCTTGGCGTCGAAGAACCACATCGAGCGGTAGTTGTCGCGGAAGTACTCGCGCTCTTCGGCGTCGCCCGGCACCGGCGGCAGCTGGTACGGGTCGCCGAACAGCACGACCTGCACGCCGCCGAACGGCTCGTGCTTGCGCTGCCGGGCCTGGCGCAGCGAGCGGTCGATGGCGTCCATCAGGTCGGCGTTGACCATCGAGACCTCGTCGATGACGAGCGTGTCGATGGTGTTCAGCAGCTTGCGCAGCTCGGCGTTCTGCTCGATGTCGTGGTCGGCGATGAGCCCCACCGAGAGGCGGAACAGCG
>NZ_LMLG01000007.1:130009-138436 GCF_001421865.1 Frigoribacterium sp. Leaf44 | reverse complement strand
CTTCGAGGTGTTCCACGACAGGTGGTTCAGCAGCGTCGACTTGCCCGTGCCTGCCCGGCCCGTGACGAAGATGTGCTCGCGGGTGTTCTCGATCGCGTCGTACAGCGCCTGCTGTTCGGCGGAGAGGGCCACGCTCACGACGACGAGCACCTTTCGGACGGGGGTGGGGGAGGCCACCAATCTACCCGCGACGGCGGTGGTGCTCGGGAGTTCGTGACCCGCGCCTCCTATTGTTGTCGTCATGTCGTCGTCTGTGGGGGAGGAGACGCGCCCACCGCTCGGCTGGCCGTTCGTCGCGATCTGGGGCGGGGCGCTGCTCTTCGTGCTGATCGGTTTCTGGGTCACCGTCGTGGCCCTGAACGCCACCGTCTACAGCGCCGCCGGGTTCGCCCGCGGCTACGTGGCGGCCGTCGACCGCGGCGACACGTCGAGCGCCTTGACCCTCGCGGGCGTCGCGCCGACCGACCAGCTGGCCGACGCGCTGCTCGAGGTGCCCTCGCTCGGCGGCGTCGACGACGTGACCGAGGTGGGCGACGTCGACCTCGGTGACGACACCCACGCGATCACGCTCTCGTACTCGATGCAGGGCACGTCGGCCACGGCCGAGGCCCCCGCGCAGTCGCAGTTCGTCGTGCAGCGGGTCGGCACCCGGTTCGGACTCTTCCACTCGTGGCGCTTCGTGCAGGCGCCCACGGCCCAGCTCGACGTGACGCCCCAGCACGACTCCCGCTTCACGGTGGACGGCCGCGACGTCACGACCGACGCCCCCGACGTCGCGACCCGGTTCACGGTCCTGGCGCCGTCGCGGTTCGAGCTCGACCACTCGTCGCGCTACCTCGAGGCGCCGACCGTCGAGGCCGACGTGCTCACGGTGGGGGCGACGTCGGCGGTGTCGATCGAGGTGCAGCCCCGGGAGGCGTTCGTCGAGGCCGTGCAGGACATGGTCGACCAGCAGCTCGACGAGCAGTGCGTCACGCAGCAGGTGCTGTTGCCGGCCGGGTGCCCTTTCGGACGCCAGGTCGACGACCGGGTCACCGACGATCCGACGTGGACGGTCCCGGTGCACCCCGTCGTCTCGATCGTGCCGGGTCCGTCGGGACAGTGGCAGGTGCCCGGGGTGGCCGGCACGGCCCACCTCGTCGTCGGTGCCCAGTCGCTCTTCGACGGCAAGCGGTACACGATCGACGAGGACGTCCCGTTCACGGTCACGTACCTGATGCGCATCAGCACGTCCGACGAGCTGACGTTCGACTGACCCGGCCCTCGCGTCAGCGGACGGAGGCGCGGCGCAAGAACGCGAACGTCCCCGCGATCGCCGCCGCCGCGAGCAGTGCCGCGGTGAGCGCCGCCCACCAGCTCTGGTAGTTCGCGAACACGGCGGGCAGCGAGGGGCCGGCGGCCAGGAGCGCGACGGCCAGCACGAGCACGACGCCGATCGAGATGCCCAGCGGGCCCCGCGGCCCGAACCGCAGCCAGGCCGCTCCGAACACCCCGCCGGCCGTCTGGGCGACGAGGGCGCCGAGGAACACGATCGGGACGAGCACGCCCAGGTCGCCGGCACCGAGGACGTTGACGTCGAAGACGTAGAAACCGCCGAACCAGTGGTCGGTCAGCACCTCGAGCGCGAGCAGGGCGGCGAACACCCCGGTCAGGTAGAGCGCGACGAGGGTGTGGGTCACGGCGGTGCCCAGCGCGAACGCCCGTCGCGTCGCCCCGAACGAGGCGGCGAGGGGGAAGGTCGACGCGACCGAGGCCACGCCCATGGCGACGAGGTACCCGGACTGGGCCCACACGACCCCCGGGTTGAAGCGTGCGCCGGTGGCGTACGAGGCGCCGTCGTCGTAGGCGCCCGAGCGCTGCAGCGTGACCTGGATCACCACGGTGACGGCGAACGTGATGGCGACGATGAGCAACGGCACGAGCAGCGCGCTGCGCCGACGGGCGAACTGCAGTCGGACGACGGGCAGGATGCGGTTCACGAGGCGACCCCTTCGAGTTCGGTGTCGCGCGAGCCGAGGGCCGCGACGACCTGTTGCAGTGAGACCCCCGAGAGCTCGACTCCCGCCGCGGCGGCGTCGGTTCGCGTGGTGTGGTCGGCGACGCCGTCGACCACCGCCGTCTTCAGTCCGCCGACCGCGTGCTGCGACAGGAGGCGGCGCCCGGCGGCGAACCGGTCGACGGCGGATGCCGTCCCGGCGACCTGGTAGGCGGAAGCCCGCGCCTGGTCGACGTCGGAGTCGAGGCGCACCCGGCCCTCGTCGAGCACGACCACCCGTTCGAGCAGGGCCTCCATCTCGTCGATCAGGTGGGTCGAGAGCAGGATCGTCCGGGGGTGGGCCGAGTAGTCGGCGAGCAGGCGGTCGTAGAACAGCTGCCGGGCCGTGGCGTCCAGTCCGAGGTAGGGCTCGTCGAAGATCGTCAGCGGTGCCCGCGAGGCCATGCCGATCACGATCGACGCGGCGGACAGCTGCCCGCGAGACATCTTCTTCAGGTCGGTCTTCTCGGGCACCCGCAGGTCGGCGGCGAGGTCGCGGGCGAGGGCGGCGTCCCACCCGCGGTGGAAGGCCGGTGCCACCGAGAGCACGTGCTTCAGTCTGAAGCCGTCCGGGTATCGCTGGCTGTCGCGCACGAACGACACCCGCGACAGGACGTCGGCGTGGTCCGCGGGCTCTCGGCCGAAGACCCGCACCGCGCCTCTCGACGGCCGTTCCTGGCCGGCCACGCAGGCCATCAGCGTCGTCTTGCCGGCACCGTTGCGGCCGAGGAGGCCGCAGATGACGCCCTCGTCGACGCTGAGGTCGACGCCGTCCAGGGCGCGCGAGGAGCCGTAACGACGGCTCAGGTCGGTGATCTCGATCACAGGGCTCATGACTGGTCCTCTTGTTCGATCAGGTGGTGGAGGGCGGCGGCGTCGATGCCCAGCGCGCGTGCCTCGGCCACCAGCGGGCGCACGTACTCGTCGGCGAAGCGGGCCCGTCGGTGTTCGGCCAGCCGCTCGCGGGCACCGGTCGCGACGAACATGCCGACGCCCCGGCGTTTGTAGAGGATGCCGCGGTCGACCAGCAGGTTGACGGCCTTGCCTGCCGTGGCCGGGTTGATCCGGTAGAACGCGGCGAGCTCGGTGGTCGACGCCACCGGTGCCTCGTCGGCGTAGGTGCCGTCGAGCACGTCCTTCTCGATCTGCGCAGCGAGTTGCTGAAAGATCGGCGTCCCGTCGTCGAGCACGACTGCTCCTTTGGTTAGCTACTTAAGTAGTTAACCTAGGAGGCGCGGATCGGCCTGTCAAGGACCGTCCCGTCACGGACCGTCCCGTTCAGGCGCTGGCGGCTCCCGCCCCCGCGAGGTCGCGCACGTCGTCGACGCCGCCGAAGGTCGAGCGGTAGGCGCGCGGGGTCGTGCCGAGCACGCGCGCGAAGTGGTGGCGCAGGACGGCCGCCGAACCGAAGCCGACCTGGTCGGCGATCGCGTCGATGCCGAGCCCGGTCGCCTCGAGCAGCTCCTGCGCCCGCAGGAGGCGCTGGCGGGTGAGCCACGCCCCGGGCGTCGCCCCCAGCTCGGCCTTGAAGCGACGGGCGAAGGTGCGCGGCGACATGTGCGCCCTCGCGGCCAACCCCTCGATGCTCAGGTCGTCGCGGAGGTGTCCGAGCATCCAGTCCGTGAGCGGGGCCAGCGAGTCGTCGACCTCGACCGGGAGCGGGGTCTTGATGAACTGGCTCTGGCCACCGTCGCGGTGCGGCGGCACGACCATCCGGCGGGCGATCACGTTCGCGGCGGCGACGCCGTGCTCGCGGCGGACGAGGTGCAGGCAGGCGTCGATGCCGGCGGCCGTGCCGGCGCTCGTGATGACGCGGCGGTCCTCGACGAAGAGCACGTCGGCGTCGACCTCGACCGCGGGATGGTCGCGCTGCAGGGCATCCGAGTAGCGCCAGTGGGTCGTCGCCCGGCGGCCGTCGAGCAGCCCGGCCTCGGCCAGCACGAACGCCCCGCTGCACACGCTGAGCAACCACGCCCCGCGCGCCTCGGCCGCGACGAGCAACTCGCGCACGGCCGGCGAGACGAGCTCGGCCCGGTCGGGCCGGTTCCACAGGGCCGGCACGCAGACGACGTCGGCGTCGGCCGCGGCACCCAGGTCGAGGTCGACCGTGATCGAGAAGCCCTGGTTCGTGCGGACGAGCCCGGGGTGCTCGGTCACGATGCGGTGCTCGAACGGAGGCGCGCCCTCGTCGGTCCGGTCGAGGCCGAACACCTCGCAGAGCACCCCGAACTCGAAGGGCGCGACGCCGTCGGCGACGATCGTGGCGACGGTGCGGAACGGGGACATGGGGTCTCCTGGGGTGGGGCGAGCCGCACGCCGCCACGAAGTGGACACCGCGCCATCTTTTCTCGTGGCGTCGTGTCCACATCGTGGCGGGCTGGCGGGCTGGCGGGCTGGCGGGCTGGCAGGCTGACCGGGCTGGCGGGATGGCGGGATGTCGACGGGTGGTGGCAAGACTGCCACTCGTGGCAGGACGTGTCTACTCGTAGAGTTCCTGCCATGACCGCCGAGCCCCGCCCGACCGCCGAGCCCCGCCCGACCGCCGCCGTCCTCGACGACCTGCTCGCGCCTCCTACGCCCGTGGCCGCCCGCGCCCTCGAGGCGGCCGCCGTCGTGTCGAGTCCGGCCCTGCTCGCGCACAGCCTTCGCTCGGCGGCGCTCGCCGTGGCCCTGGGGCGACTCGAGGGTCTGGAGTTCGACCACGAGTTGCTCTTCGTGGCGGCGGCGCTGCACGACGTCGGACTGGCCGGCCCGTTCGACAGCCATGCCGAGCCCTTCGAGCGGGCCGGGGGAGAGGTCGCCCGCGTGTTCGCGACCGGGGCGGGGTGGCCGTCCGACCGCTCGCAACGGGTGGTCGAGGTCGTCGTGCGGCACATGTGGCCCGCGGTCTCGCCCGGCCTCGACGTCGAGGGGCACCTGCTCGAGCGGGCGACGAGCCTCGACGTGTCGGGGGTGGGCGGCGACGACTGGCCGACCGAGCTGGTCGCCGCCCTCGTCGACCGACTGCCCCGCGACGGCTTCGGTGTCGAGTTCGGTGGGCTGATGTCGGCGCAGGCGCACCGGAAGCCCGGGTCCGAGGCCGGTCGGACGATCCGGGGTGGCATGCGCGACCGGATCGCCGCGAACCCGCTCGACCGCCTCTGACCCCGGCGCCCGGGCACCCCGCGCCCGGGCACCCCGCGCCCGAGCACCCGCCGCCCGGGCACCGGGTGGGCCACGGGCGCGTGCATCGCGCCCCCTCCCGCGATCGCCCTCCATCGGCTAGAATGATGCAAACGTATGAATTTGGAGAGCACCCGCATGGCACACCCCCTCGAGTTCGGCCTCGACACCTTCGGCGACATCACCGACCGCCTCGACGGCAGCCCGGTCACCCACGCCCAGGCCATCCGCAACCTGGTCGAACAGGCCGTCCTGGCCGACGAGGTGGGCCTCGACTTCATCGGCGTCGGTGAGCACCACCGCAAGGACTTCGCCGTCTCGGCACCCGAGGTCGTGCTCGCCGCGATCGCCGCCCGCACGAAGACGATCCGCCTGGGTTCGGCCGTCACCGTCCTCAGCTCGGACGACCCCGTGCGCGTGTTCCAGCGCTTCGCCACGGTCGACGCGATCTCGAACGGCCGCGCCGAGGTCATCCTCGGCCGCGGCTCGTTCACCGAGTCGTTCCCGCTCTTCGGTCTCGACCTGCAGGACTACGAGGTGCTCTTCGAGGAGAAGATCCAGCTCTTCGCCGAACTGCTGAAAGAGGGGCCGACGACCTGGTCGGGCACCGTCCGCGCCGGCCTCGACGCACAAGAGGTCTACCCCAAGACCGAGGGTGGCTCGATCCGCACCTGGGTCGGCGTCGGCGGATCGCCGCAGTCGGTCATCCGTGCCGCGCACTACGGCTTCCCGCTCTTCCTCGCGATCATCGGCGGCCAGCCCGCCCAGTTCGCGCCCTACGCCGACCTCTACCGACGCGCCCTCGGCGAGTTCGGCCACGACTCGCAGCCGATCGCGATGCACTCGCCCGGTTTCGTGGCCGAGACCGACGCCGAAGCCAAGGAGGCGCTGTTCCCGTACCAAGAAGAGCAGACGAACCAGCTCGGTCGCGAACGCGGCTGGCCCCCCTACAGCCGTGCGCAGTACGAGGCCAGCGCCAGCTCGACCGGTGCGCTCTACGTGGGTTCGCCCGAGACCGTCGCCACGAAGATCGCGCAGAACATGCGCCTGCTCGGCGCGACGCGCTTCGACATGCGGTACAGCATGGGCCGCCTGCCGCACGAGCTCATGATGCGCAGCATCGAGCTGTACGGCACGAAGGTAGTTCCGCTGGTACGCGAGATGCTCGCCTGACCCGACCCGCGCCTCCTCGGGGCGTCAGCGGGTGCGCTCGCGCTGGTGGGACAGCGCCTCGAGCTGCTCGTTGTACGCCCTGAGCTCGGCGTCGTCGTCGCGCTCGGCCTGGCGGTCCTTGCGGACAGCCTCTCGACCGTCGCTGCGGCTCCACATGATCGCCACGGCGATGGCCATGACGATCGTCGGGATCTCGCCCACGCTCCAGGCGATGCCGCCGGCGACGTACTGGTCCTGCATCGGGGTCGGCCCCCAGGTGCGGCCCATGGCGCCGTACCAGTCGGCCAGGAAGAGGCCCGTGGCGCTCATGATGCCCAGGCCGAAGAACGCGTGGAACGCCATGGTCCCGAGCAGCACGACGAGCCGGGCGGGGTAGGGGAGTCGACCCTTGACCGGGTCGATGCCGATCATCGACTGCACGAAGAGGTAACCGGTGATCAGGAAGTGCACGATCATCCAGTAGTGGCCGATGTGCGTGGTCGTCGCCCAGCTGAACAACGGCGTGTAGTAGAACGCCCACAGCGAGCCCGCGAACAGCACCGCCGAGATGATCGGGTTGCTGACGAACGTCGCGAACCGCGAGTGCACCAGGATCATGATCCACTCACGACCGCCCCGCGTGCCGTCGCTGCGCTTCTTGATGGTGCGCAGCGCGAGCGTGACCGGTGCGCCGGGCACGAGCAGCACGGGTACGAGCATGCCCAGCGCCATGTGCGCGAGCATGTGCGTGCTGAAGAGGTACTCCTCGTAGACGTTCGGGGCACCGCAGGTGATGTAGAACAGCACGACGAGGCCCGCCACCCACGAGACGGTCCGGCCGACCGGCCAGCGGTCGCCGCGGCGGTGCAGGCGCACGACGCCGGCCAGGTAGAAGAAGACGCCGAAGGCGCAGAGCAGGCCCCAGAGCAGGTCGACGTTCCACTCGGTGAGGTAGCGCAGGGGCGTCAGCTCGGGCGGCAGGGCCTCTTCGGTGAGGATGACCGCGGGGGTCGGATCGGCCAGGTCGGCCGCCGCGACCTGCTCGACCGGGGTGGCCGTCCGGGCGAGTGCCGCGGCGACTCCGGAGGCGAGCCCCATGAAGGCGAGCTCGGCGGTGACGAACCACCAGAAGAGCTTGGCCGTCGCCTTGGGGTGGGTGGCGAGGCGGCCGACGAGCCACCGGCGCTGCACGACGCCGAACAAGCCCAGAGCGACGAGGGCGAACGTCTTGACGAGTACGAGCACGCCGTAGCCCGACGTCAGGGCCGACCAGTCGCCGATGCGGATGGCGGCGCTGCCGATGCCCGACACCGCGACGACGACGAAGCAGACGATGGCCACGCTCGAGTAGCGCGCGAGCACGATCGCCAGCCGCCCGCTCGAGAGGTGCCCGCGCAGCAGCACGATGGCGAGCAGGCCGCCCAACCAGACCGACGCTCCGACCAGGTGCAGGGCGAGGTCGGTGACGGCGGCGTCGTGGCCACTCGTGCCGGCCGCGTGGCCCTGCTCGGCGATGGGGATGAGCCCGCCGGCGGCGAGCACCGTCACGGCGACGATCAACCAGATGTTGCGGACGATGAAGCAGAGCACGGTGACGGTCGCGGCGATCAGCGTCGTGATGAGCCAGGCGATGCCGAGCTCGGTGTTCGTCAGGAAGAACGCGAGCGTCCGCCCGAACTGGTCGTCGAAGGTGACCGGCACGTTGGCGACGCTGAGGAACGTGAAGAAGGTGGTGATCGCCGAGGCGACGGCCCAGAAACCCGCCGCGGCGGCGGCGACGTCCAGGGCGCGGTCGTACTCCGCTTCGCGTCGCGTGAGTGCGAAACACGTCAGGAAGAGCGTGCCGATGGTGAGGGCCGCACCGATGTTGCCCAGCATCTTGGCCATGGGCAGGCCGTAGCGCACGACCTCGCCGGGGTCGACGACGAGGGGCGCGTCGGCCGCCCCGCCGAACTTCAGCGCGGCGAGGAGGGACGCGAACGCCACCAGCACGAGCAGTGCGGGCGCCGTGGTACGAGCGAGTCTGGGCATCGTCTACCAGGGTAAGTCGGATCGCCTGGTGAACAGGCGGGGGTGAG
>NZ_LMLG01000007.1:66369-129982 GCF_001421865.1 Frigoribacterium sp. Leaf44 | reverse complement strand
CGGGACGACCGATGGTCGTCACGCCCCTTCTCGGGTGCTCGTGAGAGCGAGGACTACTTGACGGCAGCCTTGAGCTTGCTGCCGGCGCTGACCTTGACGCTGTCGCTGGCGGCGATCTCGAGGGCCTCACCCGTCTGCGGGTTGCGGCCGGTGCGAGCGGCGCGGTGCGTCTTCTCGAAGGCGATCCACCCGGGGATGGTGACCTTCGTGCCGTCGGCGACCGACTTCGAGACGACGGAGAAGAACGCGTCGACGACGCCGCTGACGGCGGCCTGGCTCTGGCCGGACTCGGATGCGACAGCTGCGACGAGCTCGGTACGGTTCAGTGACTTGTCAGCCATGTAAATGTCCTCCTCGGACTTCATTCGGTGTGACGAGACACGGCGTTCACCATGCCTGTGCGATCGAGACCAGAGAGCCGAGGGCCCTGTGGAACCGGTTGAAACCTACCAGGAAGACTTCGTGATGCCCGGCAACTCGCCACGGTGGGCCATGTCGCGGAACCGCACGCGGCTGATGCCGTAGGCCTTGAGGTGACCGCGGGGGCGGCCGTCGACCGAGTCGCGGTTGCGGAGGCGGACCGGCGACGCGTTGCGCGGCAGCTTCTGCAGACCGAGGCGAGCGGCCTCGCGGCTCTCGTCGGAACCGTTCGGGTCGATCAGGGCCTTCTTCAGCTCGAGACGCTTCTCGGCGTAGCGGGCCACGATCTCGGCGCGCTGGTTGTTCTTGGCGATCATGCTCTTCTTGGCCATTTTTAGCGCTCCTCGCGGAATTCGACGTGCTTGCGAATCACCGGGTCGTACTTCTTCAGCACGAGACGGTCGGGGTTGTTGCGACGGTTCTTCTTGGTCACGTACGTGAAGCCGGTGCCCGCCGTCGAGCGGAGCTTGATGATGGGACGGACGTCCTGTTGACGAGCCATTAGATCTTCTCCCCACGAGCGAGCAGGTCCTTGACGACCGACTCGATGCCACGAGCGTCGATGACCTTGATGCCCTTGGCGCTGAGCTGCAGCGTCACGTTACGACGAAGCGACGGCACGTAGTACGTCTTCTTCTGGATGTTCGGGTCGAAACGACGCTTGGTGCGTCGGTGCGAGTGCGAGATGTTGTGTCCGAAGCCGGGAACGGCTCCGGTCACCTGGCAGGTTGCTGCCATGGTTTTCCTCCGTAGATACCGTGAGGGCCGGAGCCCTCACCCAAGGTCACTTGTCGGCGCGCCGGTCCCCCTTGCCCGATCGAAGGATCGGGCGATGGTGCCGGGAGGCGGTGCACATGGGCGCAGAGAGCGCCCAACCAAAGGGAGAGCTTACGCGACACGCCCGGACCCACGCAACCCGCGCCTCCTCGGCCCGGTCGGCGAGGCCGTGCGGACGCGAGGCGCGGGGACGAGGAGGCGCGGTTCAGCGGATCGCGGAGGCGTCGGCCGCCGCGCGGGCCTCGGCCGTGCACGCGGGGCACAGGCCGAACACGTCGACCACGTGCTGCGCCTCGGTGAACCCGTGCAGCGCGGCGACGTGCTGGGCCCAGGTCTCGACCTCGTCGGCCTCGATCTCGACGGTGGTGCCGCAGTTGCGGCAGATGAGGTGGTGGTGGTGCGTGCCCGGGGTGCAGGCGCGATAGAGGCTCTCGCCCTCTTGTTGCAGGGAGTCGGCCGAGCCGTCGGCGGCGAGGTCTGCCAGGGCCCGGTAGACCGTGGCCAGGCCGATGCCGGTCTCGCGCAGGTGGGCGTGCAGCGCCTGGGCGCTGACGAACCCCTCGCTCGTGCCGAGTGCTTCTCGCACGGCCTCGCGTTGCCACGTGTTGCGTCGGACCACCACGTCGTCCTGCCTCTCTGTGTCAGACCCCGGTCGAGGCCAAGGGTACCCGCGGGCCCCTGCGCTGCTTCACGGCGGCGGTCGTCCGACGCCAGCTGACCAGGCGGCAGACGAGCCAGATCGTGAACGAGATCGTGGTGACGTAGGGGCTGATCGGCAGGCCGCCGCCGAGGGCGAGCAGGATGCCGCCGACGACCGAGACGACGGCGAAGGTCACGCTCAGCACGGGCACGAGTCGCGGGTTCACGGTCAGCCTCAGCGCGGCCGCGGCGGGTGTCACGAGCAGCGAGAGGACGAGCAGCGCCCCGATGATCTGCACCGACACCGCGACCGACAGGCCCAGCACGAGCATGAAGACGATGCCGAGCGTGCGCACGGGAACACCCGCCGCCGCGGCGACGTCGGGGTCGACGCTGGCGAAGGTCAGCGGACGCCAGATGACGATCAGCGTGACGATCACGACGGCCGAGATGGCGACCAGCCAGCCCAGCTGCGGGTTGTCGACCGACACGATCTGGCCGGTCAACAGCCCGAACTTGTTGGCCGACCGCCCCCGGTAGAGCGCCAGGAAGAGGATGCCGAGGCCCAGGCCGAACGGCATGAGCACCGCGATGATCGAGTTGCGCTCCCGTGCCCGGGTGCCCAGCAGCCCGATCAGCAGGGCGGCGATCAGGCTGCCGACGAGCGAACCGCTGACGACGTCGACGCCGATCAGCAGGGCGGCGGCGGCGCCGGCGAACGAGAGCTCGCTGATGCCGTGCACCGCGAAGGGCATGTTGCGCGTGATCACGAAGGGCCCGATCAGGCCGCCCACCAGGCCGAGCACGGCGCCCGCGATGACGCTGTTGCGCACCAGCACGAGCAGCTCGCCGAAGTCCTGGAAGCTGAACAGCTGCGACCACAGGTCGGTCATCGGACGAGCCCTTCGTCGTCGTGGTGCTCGTCGACGTGGTGGTCGTGCCCGTCGTGGCTGCCGACGATGACGATGCGCCCCATGGTGCGGATCACGTCGACCGGGGTGCCGTAGAGGTCGCTCAGCACGTCGGCGCGCAGCACCTCGTCGGGCGTGCCGATGCGGAACCGGCCCCCGGCGAGGTAGAGCACGCGGTCGACGACGTCGAGGATGGGGTTGACGTCGTGCGTGACGAACACGACCGCGGCGTTGCGGGCGCGCCGCTGCTCGTCGATCAGGCGGGTGACCTCGCGCTGGTGGCGCAGGTCGAGCGAGATGAGGGGTTCGTCGCAGAGCAGCAGGGCCGGCTCGGCGGCCAGGGCCTGACCGACGCGCGTGCGCTGTTGCTCGCCGCCGCTGAGGCTGGCGACCGGCGAGGTCGCGAACGACGTCGCGCCGACCTCGTCGACCAGGGCGTCGATGCGAGCCCGTTCGGCGGCCGACTCGCGGCGCGGCCCCCAACGGTGACCCGTGACGCCGAGCGCGATCATGTCGCGGGCGCGCAGCGGGGTGCCGGACTCCATCAGCCGTTGCTGCGGCACGTAGCCGATGCGGCGGTGGCCGCGCCCGACCGGTCGGCCGAGGAACTCGATGCTGCCCTCGGTCAGCTGCTGTTGCCCGAGGATGGTGCGCAGCATCGTCGTCTTGCCCGCGCCGTTCGGCCCGAGCACGGCGATGAACTCGCCCGGCCGCACGTCGAGGTCGAGCCCCGACCAGAGCGTGCGGGCGCCGAACGAGACCCCGGCGTCGCGGAGGCGCAGCACGGCATCGCCGCCGCCACCGGCCGAGGAGGCGCGGGTGGCGGCGGCGACGGAGGTCGCGCCGGACGGGTCGGTCACTCGCCGAGGGCCGCCGAGATCGCGTCGATGTTGCTCTGTTGCCATGCCACGTAGTCTTCCCCCTCGGGCAGCAGCTCGGTGACCGGCACGATGGCGACGCCGGCGTCGGTCGCGGCCTTCTCGACCTGCTCGGTCTCGGGGCTCGAGGTCTGCTCGTTGTAGGCGAGCAGGTCGACCTTCCCGTCGGTGAAGAGCTTCAGGGTGTCGTTGAGCACGGCGGGCGAGACGTCGTCGCCCTCCTCGATGGCCTCGGAGAACTCCGCCGGCGTCACGTTGACCAGGCCCATGGCGTCGAAGAGGTAGCCGGGTACGGGCTCGGTGTAGGCGACCGGGTCGCCGTCGTGGGCCGTCTTGATCGACGCGGCCTGCGCCTCCAGGTCGGCGATCTTCGTGCCGAAGGCCTCGGCGTTCGCGGTGAAGGTGTCGGCGTTCGCCGTGTCGACGCGGCCGAACTCGTCGGCCAGGGCCGTGGCGAGCTTCGCCATGCTCGGCAGGCTGTAGAACACGTGCTCGTTGAACGCGGCGTGGTCGTGGTCGGCGTGGTCGTCGGCCTCGGGGGTGGCGTCGTCGCTCGCGGCGTCGGTGGCCTCGTCGGCGTGGTCGTCGTGCCCGGCCTCGGGGTCGAGCCCCGAGACGTCGACCGCGTTGACCACGGTGGCGTCGGTGCCGCTCGCGTCGACCATCGTGTCGACGAACGAGTCGTAGCCGCCGCCGTTCTCGACGACCACGTCGGCCTTCGAGACGGCCAGCTGCGTGCGGGCGTCGGCCTCGTACGAGTGCGGGTCCTGCGAGGGGTCGCTGATGATGCTCGTGACGTCGACCAGGTCGCCTCCGACGGTCTTCGCGATGTCGCCGTAGACGTTGGTCGACGTGACCACCGAGATCGCGCCTCCGTCGGCGGTGTCGGTCGAGCCCGAGGCGCCCGTGGCGCAACCGCTCAGCACGAGGGCCGCGGCGGCGGGCAGGACGAGCAGGGTCGGCAGCGAGCGCATCTTCATGGTCGTCACGCTATTGCTACTGATAATGATTGTCAAAACGAGGAGGCGCGGGTCGACCGAGCGCGCCTCCTCGGCTGGTCGGCACCCCAGGAATGCGCCGAGACCCCCGTGCGCGCACGGGGGTCTCGGTCACTTCCTGGGGTCTCGCCGGACCTAGGCCTTCGTGGCGGCCTCGACGGACTCGGCGCCGGCGGCGTCGTCGTCCTCGCGACCGGGGGTCTTGAGGTTCCACTTCTTGATCACGAAGCTGAACAGGACGTAGTAGACGACCGCGTACCCGAGCCCGATCGGGATCAGCCAGATCGAGTTCTGCGAGATGTTGAAGTTCAGCACGTAGTCGATCAACCCCGCCGAGAAGGTGAACCCGGTGTGGATGTCGAGCGCGTTGACCAGCATCATCGACGTCCCGGTCAGCACCGCGTGGATCACGTACAGCGGCCAGGCGACGAACATGAACGAGAACTCGAGCGGCTCGGTGATGCCCGTGATGAACGCGGTCAGCGCCGTCGACAGCATGATGCCGCCGATCAGCTTCTTCTTCTCGGGGCGGGCGTGACGCCAGATGGCCAGGGCCGCCGCGGGCAGGGCGAACATGAAGATCGGGAAGAACCCGGTCATGAACACCCCGGCGCTCGGGTCGCCGGCGAAGAAGCGGTTCAGGTCGCCGCGCACGACCTCGCCGCTCGCGTTCGTGTAGTCGCCGACCAGGAACCAGACGACCGAGTTGAGGATGTGGTGCAGGCCGGTGGGGATCAGCAGGCGGTTGGCGACGCCGTAGACGCCGCTGCCGACGACGTCGTTCGACGCGACCGCCTGGCCGATGCCGGTGAGGGCGTTGTTGAACAGGGGATAGATGAACGACATGACGACGCCGACGACCAGGCCCGTGACGGCGGTGAGGATCGGCACCATGCGACGGCCGGAGAAGAACCCGAGGAAGTCGGGCAGCTTCGTGCGGTAGAAGCGCTGCCAGATCATCGCCGAGAGGATGCCCATCACGATGCCGGCCAGCACGCCGTAGTTGATGACCTCGGGGTCGCCCGTCGGGGTCTCGCGGCCGGCGAGCACGACCGGCGACATGGCCTTGAAGACGCCGTCGATCACCATGTAGCCGACGACCGCGGCGAGGGCGGTCGAACCGTCCGACTTCTTGGCCCAGCCGATCGCGATGCCGACCGCGAAGATCAGCGGCAGCCAGGTGAAGACCGCCTGCCCGGCCGCTCCGATCACCGAGGCGCCGGTCTCGAAGCCCGGGATGGCGCCGAGCAGGTCGTCCTGCCCGAGGCGCAGCAGGATGCCCGCGGCGGGCAGCACGGCGATCGGCAGCATGAGGCTGCGCCCGAGGCGCTGCAGCACCGCGAACGCGGCCGAGCCCCTCTTCTTGGTCGGGGCCGACTCGGTCGTCGTCGTCATCAGGTGGTCCTCTCGTCGGTGAGCAGCCGTGGTGCGGGGGTGGGTGTCGTGCGGGCGGAGGCGGTTCGGGAGGCGCGGGTCGCGTCGAGCGCGAAGCCAGCCCGGTCCTGTCCGGTCATGACCAGTGAGTGGTAGTTTCCTCAGACCGACGGGTGGTGTCAACTAGGACGACCCCCCTGTCACCGCGAGGGACCGACCCACGGAGGAGAACAACTCATGTCGAAAGCACAGGCCATGATCGACGGACTCGGCGGCGCCGACAACATCGAGGAGATCGAGGGCTGCATCACGCGCCTCCGAACCGACGTGCGGGACATCTCCCTCGTCGACGACGCCGCCCTCAAGGCCGCGGGAGCGACGGCCGTCGTCCACGCGGGCGGCAGCGTCCAGGTGATCGTCGGCACGATCGCCGACTCGCTCGCCGAAGACATCAACGACCTGCTGCCGTGACCACGGTCGTCTCGCCCGTCGCCGGCCGGGTGACGGCGCTCGCCGAGGTGCCCGACGCCGTGTTCGCGGGGCAGCTCGTGGGCGCGGGCGTCGCTGTCGAGCCGAGCGCGCCTCCTGCCGGTGGCCTGGTCGCCGTCGTCTCGCCCGTCACGGGCGAGATCGTCAAGCTGCACCCGCACGCGTTCGTCGTGGTGGGGGAGTCGGGCACGGGCCTGCTCGTGCACGTCGGCATCGACACCGTCAAGCTCGGCGGCACGGGCTTCGAGCTCGCCGTCGCCGAGGGCGCGACCGTCGCGGCGGGCGACCTCGTCGTCCGCTTCGACCCGGCCGTCGTGGCCGAGGCGGGCTACTCGGCGGTCATCCCGGTCGTCGTGCTCGACAGCACCCCCGACAGCGTCCCGCAGCGGGCCGTCGGCACGACCGTCGCCTCGGGCGAGCCCCTCTTCGACCTCTGAGGCCGACGCGTCGCGGTCGGGAGTCAGTCGGGCATCGTGCCCGACTCGACCTGCATCTGCAGGCGGTAGCGGTCGGAGCGGTACCAGCTCTTGGCGTGTTCGAGCGGGACGTCGCCGGCGAACGAGATCCGGTCGAAGTACATCACCGGGGCGCCCTCGCTCGTGCCGAGCAGCGTGGCGACGTCGGCGTCTGCCCCCTCGGCGCTGACGGTCTGAGTCGCGCGCGTGATCGGTGTCGCGTAGTCGCCGTCGAGGGTGCGGTACAGCGACCTGCTGAGGTCGTGGTCGAGGAGGCCGGGCAGGCGGTCCGCGGGATACCAGCCGTCGTCGATGCTGACCGGCACGCCGTCTGCCAGTCGCAGGCGCTTGACGTGGAACGCCGACGCGCCGGCCTCGAGTCCTAGCGCGGCGGCCGTCTCGGGCGGGGGAGTCGTCTCGGCCTTGACCAGCACGACCGTGCTCGGCACGTGACCCAGCTTGGTCATCTCGTCGGTGAACGAGGCCAGGTGCAGCGTCGACTGCACCACGCGGTGCGCCACGAAGGTGCCCTTGCCCCGGACGCGGGTCAACCAGCCCTCGTTCACGAGTTGCCCCACGGCCTCGCGCACGGTGATGCGGCTGACGCCGTACTCGAGCATGAGCTGGCGCTCGCTCGCGATCGCCGAGCCGGGCTGGGACCCGGCCGCGAGGCGCTGCACGATGGAGCGCAACTGCTCGTGCTTCGGCACGGCTCCGTCGGTGATGTGCTCGGTCATGGTCCCCTCGTCGATCACGCCCGAGGGTGGTCCCATCTGGTCATGACCGGTCGTCCTGCACTCGACGTTAGTCCACGCCGTCCCTCCCCAGCCAGGCGAGAGCCCGGCCGACCGCGCCGTTCTCAGGAACGGACGGGGAGGCGCGGCGTCAGTCGAGCAGGAGCGCCGGCTCTTCGAGGACGCTCGCCACGTCGGCCACGAAGCGGCTGGCGACGTCGCCGTCGACCACGCGGTGGTCGAAGCTCGCCCCGATCGTCGTCACCATGCGCGAACGCACCTCGCCGTCGACCACCCAGGCCTTGGGCTTGATCGTGCCGAGGGCCACGATCGCGACCTCGCCCGGGTTGAGGATCGGAGTGCCGGTGTCCATGCCGAAGACGCCGATGTTGGTGATGGTGATCGTGCCGTCACGCATGTCGGCGGGCGTCGTCTTGCCGTCGCGCGCGGTCAGCGTCAGCTGCTCGAGGGCCTGGGCCAACTCGAGCAGGCTCATCGACTGGGCCTCTTTGACGTTCGGCACGATCAGGCCACGGGGGGTCGCCGCGGCGATGCCGAGGTTGACGAAGTGGCGCACGAGGATCTCGCGGTCGGTCCAGGCCGAGTTGACCATCGGGTTGCGGCGCACGGCCCAGATGATCGCCTTGGCCATGATCAGCAGCGGCGAGACCTTGACGCCGGCGAACTGCGGCGACGCCTTGAGCCGCTTGACGAACTCCATCGTGCGGGTGGCGTCGACGTCGACGAACAGGCTGACGTGCGGGGCGGTGAACGCCGACGACGTCATGGCCGCGGCGATGGCCTTGCGGACGCCCTTGACCGGGATGCGCTCGACGCGCTCCTCGCCCCACTCGGGCGTCTCGATGTTGCGGAAGACGCTGGCCTGCTGGGCGTGACGGATGACGTCGTCGCGCGTGACCTCGCCGGCCAGGCCGGTCGGCTGGACGACGGCGAGGTCGACCTCGAGGTCCTTGGCCAGCTTGCGGATCGGCGGCTTGGCGATGATCGGCAGGGCCTGCGCGGCGGGCACCGACGTGGTGGGGCGCCGCCGGGCCTGCTCGGCGACGCGCAGCTGCCGCGCGTCGACCTCGGTCTGCGACGGGCGACGGCGGCGGGTCGAGCCGTGACCGCCCGCGGCGCCGTAGCCGACGAGCACGGCACCCGAACCGGAGTCGGCAGGGGCCTCGGGTGCGGCCTCGGGTGCGTGCGCCACCGAACCGGTGTCGCCGTCGGCGCTGACCGCGTCGGCCGAGCGGGCCGGGGCGACGGGGGTCGAGCCCTCTGCCGACGCGGGGGCGGTGGGTGCCGCGGGTTCGGCCTGACGGGCACGCTGTGCCGAGAGCGCCTCTTCGTTCTGCGACACCACCTGCGCCGTGCGCGCGAGTCCGCCCGACTCGAGCGACTCGGACTCGGCGGCACGACCCGACGGGGTCGCGGGTGCCGACGAGTCGCCGACCCTGATGATCGGGGTGCCGACGTCGACCGTGGTGCCCGGTTCGACGAGGATGCTCTCGACCACACCGGCGTAGGGCGACGGCAGCTCGACGAGCGACTTCGCGGTCTCGATCTCGACGAGCACCTGGTTGATCTCGACGTTGTCGCCGGGGGCGACCTTCCATTCGACGATCTCGGCCTCGGTCAGGCCCTCGCCGACGTCGGGCAGGGTGAATTCGCTGGTCATGTCGTGACTCCTAGTAGGCCAGGGCCCGGTCGACCGCCTCGAGCACGCGATCGGCGTCGGGCAGGTACTGCGTCTCGAGCTTGGCAGGAGGGAAAGGGGCGTCGAAGCCGCTGACGCGCAGCACGGGCGCCTCGAGCGAGTAGAACGCCTTCTCGGCCACGGTGGCGGCGATCTCGGAGCCGACCGAGACGAAACCGGGGGCCTCCTGGGCCACCACGAGACGCCCGGTCTTGCGGACCGACTCGAGGATGGGCCCGTAGTCGACCGGCGAGAGCGAGCGCAGGTCGACGACCTCGGCCGAGACACCCTCGGCTGCCGCGATCTCAGCCGCCTGGAGCAGCACGCTGACCATCGCTCCGTGCCCCAGCAGGGTGACCTCGGTGCCCGTCCGGACGACACGGCTCGCGTGCAGCGGCGCCTGCGGGTCGCTCAGGTCGACCTCGCCCTTGGGCCAGTAGCGGCTCTTGGGCTCGAAGAACATGACGGGGTCGTTCGACGCGATCGCCTCCTGGATCATCCAGTAGGCGTCGTGCGGTGTGCTCGGGCTGACGACGCGCAGCCCCGCCGTGTGGGCGAAGTACGCCTCGGGGCTCTCCTGGTGGTGCTCGACCGCGCCGATGTGTCCGCCGTAGGGCACCCGGATCACGACAGGCATCGTGACCGCACCCTCGTGACGGTTGGTCATCTTGGCGAGCTGCGACGTGATCTGGTCGAAGCCGGGGTAGATGAAGCCGTCGAACTGGATCTCGCAGACCGGGCGGAAGCCACCCATCGCGAGTCCGATCGCGGTGCCCACGATGCCCGACTCGGCGAGCGGGGTGTCGATGACGCGCTTCTCGCCGAACTCGGCCTGCAGCCCCTCGGTCACGCGGAAGACGCCACCGAGCGTGCCGATGTCTTCTCCCATCAGCAGGACGCGCGGGTCGTCGGCCATGGCCTTGCGGAGTCCGGCGTTGATCGCCTTGCCGAGCGGCATGGTCTGCACGGAGGCGCGGGACGACTCGACTGTGCCGGTCGGGTTCTCGGCGGTGTCGGTCATGCTGCCCCCTCGTCGGTGGTCGCGGTCTCGCCCACGCCGCCGAAGCTCTGCTCGTAGGTCGCCAACCACTGCTTCTGCTCGGTCATCAGCGGGTGCGGCTCGGAGTACACGTGGTCGAAGATGAGGCCGCGGTCGGGGTTCGGCAGCGAGACCGTGCGCCGTCGGACGTCGGCTCCGAGGTCGTCGCCCTCGGTCTCGAGGTCGGCGAAGAACGCATCGCCCTCGCCTCGGTTGCGCAGGAAGGCCTCGAACCGCGTGATCGGGTCACGGGCGATCCACGACTGCAGCTCGTCGTCGGTGCGGTACTTGGTGGGGTCGTCGGACGAGGTGTGCGCGCCGACGCGGTAGGTGAGCGCCTCGATGAAGCGGGGCCCACCGCCGCCACGGGCGGCCTCGAGGTCGCGGCGGCTGACGGCGTAGCTCGCGAGCACGTCGTTGCCGTCGACCTGGGTGCCGGGGATGCCGAAGCCGCCGGCGCGGGCGACGAGGGGCGTGCGCGACTGGCGTGCGACCGGCACGCTGATCGCCCACTGGTTGTTCTGCAGGAAGAACAACTCGGGGGTCTGGAAGCTCGCGGCGAACACCAGGGCCTCGCTGACGTCGCCCTGGCTGGTCGCGCCGTCGCCGAAGAACGTCACGACGGCCTGGTCGACCTCGGGATCGCCCGTGCCGCTCTTGCCGTCGAGGCCGAGCCCCATGGCGAAACCGGTCGCGTGCAGCGTCTGCGAGCCGATGACCAGCGTGTAGATGTGGAAGTTCTGGTGCTCGGCGGGGTTCCAGCCGCCGTGCGTGTGCCCGCGCAGCAGGCGCAGGATGTCGACCGGGTCGATGCCGCGGGACAGGGCGACCGCGTGCTCGCGATAGGACGGGAAGAGGTGGTCCTGCGGACGGGTGGCGTGGGCCAGGCCGACCTGGGCCCCCTCTTGGCCGTGGCTCGGCACCCACAGGGCGAGCTGACCCTGGCGGGCCAGTGCCGCGGCTTCGCGGTCGAACCGACGGGTCAGCACCATGTCGCGGTGGAGGGCGCGCAGCCCGTCGTCGCCGAGGGCGTCGACGTAGGGGCGGAACTCGTCGGCCGCGGCCGACTCGACCACCTCGCCCGACGGCGACAGGAGCTGGACGGGCGGGGGCGCGTCGGTCGCTTCGGAGGAAGACATGGCGTCCAATCTATTCCGCGGCATATGCCGTCACCGGGATGTGAGGTCGGCGACCTGCTGGGCGGCGTGCAACAGCTTGTCGACCGACGACGGCTCGCCGATCGTGACGCGGACGCCCTCGCCCGCGAACGGCCGGACGACGACCCCGTGGTCGGCGAACACCTGGGCCGCGGTGGCCGTGTGCTCGCCCGTGGCGAGCCAGACGAAGTTACCCTGGGCCTCGGGGACCGTCCACCCCTGGTCGATCAGGGCGCGTCGCACCTGGTCGCGCAGCAGGACGATGCGGTCGACCCGCGCGAGCAGCTCGTCGGCGTGGTCGAGCGAGGCGAGGGCCGCGGCCGCGCCCTGCTCGGTGACGGCGAGGGGGATGGCCGTGGCCCGCGCGGCGTCGAGCAGGTAGGAGGCGCCGATCGCGTACCCGACGCGGAGTGCGGCCAGCCCGTACGCCTTGGAGAAGGTGCGCAACAGGACGAGGTTCGGGTGCAGCTCGGTGAGCGTCTCGCCGTCGACGGCCGTGCTGTCGGTGACGAACTCGGCGTACGCCTCGTCGAGCAGCACGAGCACGTCGTCGGGCACCGCGGCCATGAACGACTCGAACTCGCTCGTCGACACCGTGGTGCCCGTCGGGTTGTTGGGAGAGCAGACGATGACGACGCGGGTGCGGTCGGTGACGGCCGCGGCCATGGCCTCGAGGTCGTGGCTCCCGTCGGCGAGCAACGGCACCTGGACGCTCGTCGCACCGGCCACCGTGACGAGCCCCGGGTAGGCCTCGAACGAACGCCAGGCGTAGACGACCTCGTCGCCGACCGAGGCCGCGGCGAGCACGAACTGGGCCAGCAACGAGACCGACCCCGCGCCGACGTGCACCTCGTCGACGGTGACGCCGAACCGGGTGGCGAGAGCGGTCCGCAGGGCCGTCGCCGAGGCGTCGGGGTAGCGGTTGAGCGAGACGGCGCCACGGACGGCCTCGACGACCGAGGGGAGGGGTTCGAACGGGTTCTCGTTCGACGACAGCTTGAAGGCGTCGGGGGACGCCTGTTTGCCCTGGCGGTAGGGCGGGAGGGCGGCGATCTCGGGACGGAGTCGGACGGGAGTGGTCACGCGGTCAGCCTATGGGGCGGGGGCCGCGTCGCGGCAGGGCACCGCGCCTCCTCGGGGGATCCGGTCGGGCACTACCGCCCGTGGAGGAGAGGTCGGCATGATGGGGGCATGACCCGATTCGTCGTGAGGCTGCTCATCAACGCGGTGGCCCTGTGGCTCACCACGCTGCTCGTGTCGGGGGTGACGGTGACGCCCTACGGAGCAGGAGGCACCCCCGAGACGATCGTGACCTTCCTGCTGCTCGCCCTGGTCTTCGGCATCGTCAACGGCGTGGTCGGCACGGCGATCCGGGTGGTGGCCTTCCCTCTCTACGTCCTGACGCTCGGCCTGATCGCGTTGATCGTGAACGGGCTGCTGCTGCTGATCGTGGCGTGGATCTCGGATCTCTTCGGCTTCGGGTTGACGATCGACGGTTTCTGGTGGGGCGTGATCGGTGCCGTCGTGCTCGCGGTCTTCGCCTGGGCCATCGGCGTCGTCGTCCGCCCCGTGGTCGGGCGGGGTGACCGGAAGCGGTGAACCGGTTCCGCATCTGCTTCGTCTGCACGGGCAACATCTGTCGTTCGCCCATGGCCGAGACGGTGCTGCGCTCGCTCGCCGACGACGCGGGCCTCGGCGACCGGGTCGAGGTCACGAGCGCGGGCACCGGCGACTGGCACGTCGGCGAGGGGGCCGATCCCCGCACCGTCGAGGCCCTGGAACGCCGCGGCTACGATGGTTCCCGGCACCGGGCGAAACAGTTCGAGGCCGACGACTTCGCGCGCTACGACCTCGTGGTGGCGTTCGATCGCGGCCAAGAACGCATCCTCCGGGCCTGGGCAGGCGACGACGCCGACCGCTCGAAGGTGCAGCTGCTGCTCACCTTCGCTCCCGACGCGGCGCCGGCGGGCGGCGGTCTCGACGTCCCCGACCCGTACTACTCCGACGCAGGACTCTTCGACGAGGTGCTCGACATGGTCGAGCGCGCCTGCTCGGCCCTCTTCCGCCAGATCGAACCCGCACTCCGCAAGGGACAGTCATGACGTTGCCTCCTCAGCCCCTCAGCCCGCTCGACGGCCGCTACCGCTCGTCGGTCGGCACGCTGGGCGACCACCTCAGCGAGGCGGGGCTGAACCGGGCCCGCGTGCACGTCGAGGTCGAGTGGCTCATCGCCCAGACCGACCGCGGCGCGTTCGGCTCTGCCCCGCTCGACGACGAGCAGAAGCGGGCACTGCGGGCCGTCGTCACCGACTTCGGCCAGGCTGCGATCGACGAGCTCGCCGGCCTCGAGGCGACGACCCGGCACGACGTCAAGGCGGTCGAGTACTTCGTCCGGGCCCGTCTGGCCGAGCTCGGGCTCGACGAGATCGCCGAACTCACCCACTTCGCCTGCACCAGCGAGGACATCAACAACCTCTCGTACGCGGTCACCGTCAAGGCGGCCCTGTTCGACGTCTGGCTGCCGGCCTTCGACGCCGTCCTCGCCGCCCTCACCACCTGGGCCACCGACGCGCGCGACGTGCCGATGCTCGCGCACACCCACGGGCAACCGGCGACGCCGACCACGGTCGGAAAAGAGTTCGCCGTCTTCGCGCACCGCCTCCAGCGCCTGCGCTCGCAGATCGTCGGCACCGAGTTCCTCGGCAAGTTCAGCGGGGCGACCGGAACCTTCTCGGCCCACGTCGTCGCCGACCCCGGGCTGGACTGGCCCGCGACGGCCCGCGCCTTCGTCGAGGACGCCCTCGGGCTGACCTTCAACCCGCTGACGACACAGATCGAGTCGCACGACTGGCAGGCCGAGCTCTACTCGCGCGTCGCCCACGCCAACCGCGTGCTGCACAACCTCGCCACCGACGTGTGGTCGTACATCTCGATGGGCTACTTCACGCAGATCCCGCAGGCGGGGGCGACCGGGTCGTCTACCATGCCGCACAAGATCAACCCGATCCGCTTCGAGAACGCCGAGGCCAACCTCGAGATCTCGTCGGCGCTCTTCGACTCGCTGGCCTCGACCCTGGTCACCAGTCGCCAGCAGCGCGACCTCACCGACTCGTCGGCCCAGCGCAACATCGGGGTCGCCTTCGGTCACTCGATGCTCGCGCTCGACAACCTGCGCCGTGGCCTCGGCGAGATCGCCGTCGGCACCGTGACGCTCGAGTCCGACCTCGACTCCAACTGGGAGGTCCTCGGCGAGGCCATCCAGACGGTGATCCGCGCCGAGGTCGTCTCCGGACGATCGTCGATCGACGACCCGTACGCCATGCTCAAAGAGCTCACCCGCGGCAAGCGCGTCGGGCAGGCCGAACTGGTCGCGTTCGTCGAGGGCCTCGACGTCTCCGACGAGGCGAAGCAGCGCCTCGTGGCGCTGACCCCGGCGACCTACACGGGCATCGCGTCGCAGCTGGTCGACCGCCTGGCCTGACCCCAGGAGGTGCGGGCCGGCCCGTCAGGACGGCCTGCGCACCCGAGGGCGCCGCGCGGCGGATCAGCGGCCGACGGGCCGCGACGGAGCAGCGGCCGAGAGGCCGCGGCAGTCGATCCGCGTCGCGTCAGTGGCCGCGGGGCTTGTCGGCGTCGTCGATCTCGTGGCGTTCGTCGTCGTTGGGCTTGGCCGCGAGGGCGAGCATGGCGATGGTGACGAGCGCGACGATGAAGCCGATGCAGAGGAAGATCAGCGCGAGTTGCAGGTCGCGCGTCGTCATGAGGACGACGAGGCCGACGAAGGCGGCGAAGACCCCCGACAGGCCGAGGAACTCGGCGGGGCGGAACCGGTCGCGCCAGGTGGGGTGGGTCATGACGTTCGTGCCTTGTCGTCGGGGGTGTCGACAGCGGCCGGGTGACCGGTCTGCCATTTGAGCGAGAGGCCGGCGATCACGAGGAAGACGCCGACCAGGGCGCCGTAGGCGCCCAGGATGCCGACGAGCACGGTCGAGGACGTCAGTTCGCCCTCGATCTGCTCGATGCCGCCGAGCTGCTGGCTGTAGTCCGGCGGGACGACGAGGAAGACCACGGCCAGGGCCAGGGTGAGCACGCCGACGGTCGTCCAGTCACGGGCGAGCGGCGAGCGACGACGACGGCGCAGGCCGGTCAGCAGTTCGAGGACGCCCGTCAGCACGGCCCAGGCCGTGACGAAGGCGACCAGCACGGGCAGCTGTCCGTGCGAGAAGACGAGGCAGAGAGCGCCGATCACGGCACCGACGACACCCTGGAGCACGGCGATGGTGCGGCTCGATCGGTCGGACAGGCGCAGGGCCGAGCCCGCGGCGAGCACGACGCCGCCGACGACCGCCGACGACCCGAAGGCGAGCAGGCCGACCTGCGGTGAGTGATCGGGGGTGAAGGTGATCGCGGCGGCGGCCGCGAGGGCGGGGACGGCACGCAACACGGGCACGGGCCAGTACGCGGAGGGCGAGGGGTCGACGCCCCGGTCGGAGGGGTCGGGCGACGCCACGGGGGCGGTCGCGCCGGAGTCGTGGTGCGCAGGCGTCACGAGACCTCTTTCACGGGTGGGGGACCCGCCGAGTTTACCGCGCGCTCCTGAACGCCAGGCGGCGGGCGGTGCCGAAGGTCAGTGGCCAGCCGCGGCCCCTGAGCGTCGTGAGTTGACGGGCCATGCCGGAGGGCGTCACCCGCAGCACCCCCTCGGACTCGAGCGACAACCCGGTGAGCACGCCGTCCATCACGCGTCGGGTGGAGGCCAGCCCCTCGGCCGTGTGCAGCTGGTCCGCGATCAGCACGCCGGCCGGCAGGCGGCTGACCCGGGTGTAGGCGGTCGTCGTGTCGGCCCAGGTGGATCGCCAGTCGGGTCCGACCTCTTTGACGCACTCGATCAGGCGGGCCGTCGCGACGTCGGGGTCGGGGTCGTCGACGGTGAGCAGTCGGTAGTACGTGCGCCGGACGCCCGCGGTGCTCATGAAGAGCAGGTCGACGTAGCCCGCCACGACCGAGGCGGGCCGCGGCCCGGTGCCGACGACGGTGCCCCCCGTGACCCACGAGCCGTGGCCGTCCTTGGCGTCGGGCCAGGTCTCGACGAGCACCTCGAGCCCCGAGATCTCGATCTCGCGTACCGGTGCGGCCGAGGCCGCGGCCTCGAGGGCGCGGTGCCGCAGCCCGTGCCCCTGTCGGGCGTCGCGCTCGCCCGTGCGGTAGGGCACCTGCTCGAGGTCGTGGACCACCCCGCTGAGACGCTCGACGAAACTGGCTGTCACGTGTGACAGGTTACGTGTGACATACGAGTGAGGGCAAGCGCGTCACGACACGGCGATCTCCCGACACCTTCCCAGCCCACGCCGTTACGTTCGCAGCATCTTCGGGCCGCCTCCGGCCCATCCACCCGGCTGAGAAGTCGACCAGCCGCGGGAGCCCGATGACCGCCACCGTCCCCACGACCCCCCGAACCTCGTACCCGCGCATCGTCCACGCGCCCGCAGGTGCCGCGCCCGCCGGGTTCCGACCCACCGTCGCGGGCCAGGTCGGCAAGCCGACCAGCACCTACTCGAGCCTGCTCAAGTCCGTGCGCGAGGCGGGCCTGCTGCAGCGCCGCACCGGCTTCTACGTCACGGTCTTCGTCGTCCTCGTCTCGTGCCTCGGTGGCGCGGCCACCGGGTTCGTCCTGTTGGGCTCGAGCTGGTTCCAGCTGTTGATCGCCGCTGCCCTCGGCGTCATCCTCACGCAGTTTGCGTTCCTCACGCACGAGGCCGCGCACCGCCAGGTGTTCGAGTCGGGCACGCGCAACGACAAGGTCGGTCGCGTCCTCGCGGCCGGCGTCGTGGGCATCAGCTACGCGTGGTGGATGACCAAGCACAGCCGCCACCACGCCAACCCGAACACCAAGGGCAAAGACCCCGACATCGCGTTCGACACGATCTCGTTCCTCGAAGAGGACGCGGCGAAGCAGCGCGGCGTGCTCGGCTTCGTCACCCGTCGTCAGGGCTACTTCTTCTTCCCCCTGCTGCTCGGCGAAGGCGTCAACCTGCACGTGACGTCGTTCCGCACGCTGCTCGGCCGTGACAAGGTCGAGGGCCGCGCGCTCGAGATCACGCTGATCGCCGTGCGACTCGTCGCCTACTTCGGCGTCGTCTTCTGGTTCCTGCCGCTCGGCATGGCCTTCGCCTTCATCGGCGTGCAGATGGCCGTCTTCGGCCTCTACATGGGATCGTCCTTCGCCCCGAACCACAAGGGCATGCCGATCATCCCCGAGGGTGCGAAGGTCGACTTCCTGAGCAAGCAGGTGCTCACCTCGCGCAACATCACGGGTCGGCACTCGACGGCCTTCATGGGCGGGCTGAACTACCAGATCGAGCACCACCTGTTCCCGAGCATGGCGCGTCCCAACCTGCGCGCGGCCAGCGCCCTGGTGAAGGCGCACTGCGCCGAGCACGGCATCCCCTACACCGAGACGACGATCGGCAAGTCGTACGCGATCGTGATCCGGTACCTCAACCGCGTCGGCCTCTCGGCCCGCGACCCGTTCGACTGCCCCGCGGCGTACGCCATGCGTCCGCGCTAGGCCGCGTCGAGCACGGAGAGCGCAGGAGGCGCGGGCCGGGTCAGGCGGACCGGCTCGCGCCTTCGTCGTCCCCGAAGAAGTCCTCGTAGCGGACGGGACGTGCGTCGCCCGACGCGGCCCCCGCCTCCCGGGTCGCCGAGGAGTGGTCGCGGTCCCCGACCGCTCGGGACTGGTGCTTGGGGTAGGGGTGGATCGCGACCGGGGACGTCGTCGCGTCCCTCGTGTAGGTGGAACCCACGGTCGCCTCCCGTCGCGGGCCGGACGTCGCATCCGGTCCCTCGATCGCCACGATATGAGTGCGCGAGGCCGTTCGCGAGGGGCTTGTCAGGCCCCTCGGCGGGGGCTACCGTCGAAGGTTCGGTGCTCTCAGGCGGGCCAGGCGGCCAGCTGCCAGCCCAACCAGGGCGAGAAGGCGAACGGCGCGGCCGCGACCGCGTCGCGCAGCTCGGCGGGCTCGACCCAGGCCCATTCGGCGACCTCGTCGGGCGAGGGGTCGGGCAGGCCCACGGCGCGGGCCGTGAAGACCGGGCAGATCTCGTTCTCGACGACGCCCGAGGCGTCGGTGGCGAGGTACCGGAACTCGGGCAGGATCACCTCGACGTCGCGGACCTCCATGCCGAGCTCTTGGTGGGCGCGCCGCATCAGCGCCTCGGCCGGCGTCTCGCCGGGGGCGGGGTGGCCGCAGAACGAATTGGTCCAGACGCCGGGCCAGGTCTTCTTCGACAGGGCGCGACGGGTGACGAGGACGCGGCCGAGGTCGTCGGTGACGTGGCAGCTGAAGGCCAGGTGCAACGGCGTCGTGGCGGTGTGCACGGTCGCCTTCGCGGTCGTGCCGATGGGCGTGCCCTCGTCGTCGAGCAGTACCACGAGCTCGTCGTGCGCGCCGGGGCGGTCACCGGACGTCGGCTGGGGATGCGTCGAGATCTCACGGGTCATGAGAGGTAGTCTGCCCTGGTGGACGGTGATCACCTGCACGCAGGCACGCGGGCGAGACACGATCGTGTCGACGCCGTCCTCGACGACTTCTTCGCGCTGGCCAAGCGCCGCGCCGAGTCGGTGGGCTGGCGATACGTCGACCTGTGGTCGGTGCTCGAGCGCAACAGCGCCGGGGGCAAGCGTTTCCGGCCCCGCATGGTCTTCACGGCCTACGACGCCCTCGGGGGCACCGACGACGAGGCCGTGGCCCGGGTCGGCGCGGCCTTCGAGCTGCTGCACACGGCCCTGATCGTCCACGACGACGTCATCGACCGCGACTTCTCGCGGCGCGGCATCCCCAACGTCTCGGGTAGCTATCGCGACACCGCGACGACGGCGGGCATCCCGACCCCCGCGGCAGAGCACCGGGGCATGTCGGCCGCCGTGATCGCCGGCGACCTCGCCCTGACCGGGGCCAGCCGCATGCTCCTCGGCATCGGTTGCCAGGACCACGTCCGCACGCGTTTGCTCGACCTGCTCGACGAGGCGATCTTCGTCAGCGCGGGCGGAGAGATGGTCGACGTCGAGTTCTCGCTGTCCGCCGACCTGCCGACCGTCGACGAGATCCTCGAGATGGAGCGCGCCAAGACGGCCGTCTACTCGTTCGAGGCACCGCTGCAGGCGGGCGCCGTCTTGGCCGGTGCGGGCGAGGCCGTCGTCACGGCGGTCGGCGACTTCGGCCGCGAGGTCGGGGTCGCGTACCAGGTGGTTGACGACCTGCTCGGCGTCTTCGGCACCGAAGAGGCGACCGGCAAGACCACACGCGGCGATCTGCGTGAGGGCAAGCGCACGGTGCTCGTCGCCCACGCCGCGACCACCGACGAGTGGTTCACGATCCAGCCGTTCATCGGCAAGGCCGACCTCAGCGAGGCCGAGGCCGAGCACGTCCGTGGTCGCCTCGAGGTCTGCGGCGCCCGCTCCTTCGCCGAGGGACTCGTCGAGCAGCACGCCCGCCGTGCGCTCGACGTGCTCGACCGGGCCGAGGTGCCCGAGTCGTTGCGCGAGGCGTTGACGCCGGTCGTCCAGGACGTCCTCGAGAGGGTGCGATGACGGGCCTGTCGCTGTACGACTCCGTGGCCGACGCGACCGCGGGAGGCGTGATCCGCCGCTATTCGACGTCCTTCGGCCTGGCGTCCCGCCTGCTGGGCGGCGAGGTGCGGCAGCACGTCGAGAACGTGTACGCGCTCGTGCGCGTCGCGGACGAGATCGTCGACGGCCCCGCGACCGAGGCCGGTCTGGGCGCCGAGGCGGCCGGCCGGTTGCTCGACGGCTTCGAGGCCGAGACCGAGCGGGCCCTGGTCGAGGGATTCAGCCCCAACCTGGTCGTGCACGCCTTCGCCCGCACCGCCCGCGCCACCGGGTTCGGTGCCGAGCTCACCGCTCCCTTCTTCGCCTCCATGCGGGCCGACCTCAGCGCCCGCGAGCACGACCAGGCCTCGTTCGACGCCTACGTGTACGGCTCGGCCGAGGTCGTCGGCCTGATGTGCCTGAAGGCGTTCCTGCAGGGGCACCCCTTCCCGTCGAGCACGGTCGCCGAGCTCGAAGAGGGGGCTCGCCGCCTGGGCGCGGCCTTCCAGAAGGTGAACTTCCTGCGCGACCTCGCGGCCGACTTCGAGCAGCTCGGCCGCAGCTACTTCCCCGGTGTCGACGTGACCACGTTCGACGAGCAGACCAAGACGAGACTGGTGCGAGACATCGACGACGACCTCCGCGTGAGCGGCGAGATCATCCCCGTGCTGCCGACGTCCTCGCGTCGTGCGGTGGCACTGGCCCACGGCCTGTTCGCCGAGCTGAACCGGCGTCTCGAGGCGACCCCCGCCTCCTCGCTCGTCCGGGCGCGCGTGCGCGTGCCGAACCCGGTCAAGGTCCGCATCGCCGCGGGGGCCGCGGCCGGTCGCGTCACGCGCCTGCCCGAGGCCCGCGCATGAACCGCGACACGGTCGACCGCGGGGCCACGGGGGCCGGCACCGGTGCGCCCGACGAGTCGCACGGCCTCAGCGTCACCCGCCACGGCCGCCGCGTCGTCGTGATCGGTGGTGGCATCAGCGGCCTGGCCTCGGCCGCGCTGCTGGCCCGCGAAGGCCACGAGGTCACCCTGCTCGAGAAGAACGATGAGGTCGGCGGCCGCGCCGGGTCGTGGAGCCACGAGGGCTTCCGCTTCGACCTCGGCCCGAGCTGGTACCTCATGCCCGAGGTCTTCGACCACTTCTTCCGCCTGATGGGCACGTCGGCGGCCGAGCGCCTCGACCTCGTCGAACTCGACCCGGGCTACCGTGTGCTGTTCGAGCCGACGCCCGACGACCCCGCGGCCAGCGCACCGATCGACGTGCCGCGCGGGCTCGAGCAGAACGTCGAGCTCTTCGAGCGCGTCGAGCCCGGCAGCGGCGAACGCATGCGCCGGTACCTGCGCTCGGCCCGCGACACCTACGAGATCGCCAAGCGGCGGTTCCTCTACACGAGCTTCGGCAGCCTCACGCCGCTGCTGCGCGGCGACGTGCTGGTGCGCCTGCCGAAGCTGGCGCGGCTGCTGCTGACGAGCCTCGACTCGTACGCCTCCCGCACGGTGACCGACCCGCGCCTCCGACAGATCCTGGGGTACCCCGCGGTCTTCCTCGGTTCGTCGCCGTTCGACACCCCGAGCATGTACCACCTGATGAGCACGCTCGACCTCGACGACGGCGTCCTGTACCCGCAGGGTGGCCTGATCTCGGTGATCGAGGCGATCCGCGACGTGGCCGTCGAGGCCGGGGTGACCGTCGTGACCGGCGCGGCGGTGACGCAGATCGTCACGCAGCCGCTCGCGGCCGAGGGCGCTGCCCTGCCACGCGGCTCGAAGGCGACCGCCGAGGCGACCGGGGTCGACTGGACCGACGCCGAGGGCGAGACGCACCGCGTCGACGCCGACCTCGTCGTCAGCGCGGCCGACCTGCACCACACCGAGACGCAGCTGTTGCCGCGCGAGCTGCGCACCTACGACTCGTCGTACTGGGCGAAGAAGAACCCCGGGCCGAGCGCCCTGCTGCTCTACCTGGGCGTCGAGGGCGAGATCCCCGAGCTCGAGCACCACACGCTGCTCTTCGCCCGGGACTGGCACGAGAACTTCGAGCGGATCTTCGGTGCCGACAAGCGCATCCCCGACCCGCCGTCGCTGTACGTCTGCAAACCGAGCACGGTCGACCCGTCGACGGCGCCCGCCGGTCACACGAACCTCTTCGTCCTGGTGCCGCTGCCCGCCGACCCTGCGCTCGGCTCCGGCGACGTCGACGGTGACGGCGACCCGATGATCGAGCGGCTCGCCGACGGCGTCATCGCCCAGATCGCCGAGTGGGCGCACGTGCCCGACCTCGCCGACCGCGTCGTGGTCCGACGCACCCGCGGACCGCGGGACTTCGTCGACGACGTCAACGCCTGGAGCGGCAGCATGCTCGGCCCCGCGCACACGCTCGCCCAGAGCGCCCTGTTCCGCACCGGGAACGTCTCGACCCGCGTCGACTCGCTGTTCTACGCCGGCGGGTCGGTCCGCCCCGGCATCGGCCTGCCGATGTGCCTGATCAGCGCCGAGGTCCTGCTCAAGAACCTGCGCGGCGACACCAGCACCGAGCCGCTCCCCGAGCCCGCCGCCGGCTGATGGGGTTCGTCTACCTCGCGGCGTTGCTCGTCTCGCTGTTCGGCATGGTGATGCTCGACCGCAGGTTCCACCTCTTCTTCTGGCGCGACGTGCCCCGGGCCGCGGTGACGCTGCTGGTCGGCGTCGTGTTCTTCCTGATCTGGGACGTCGTGGGCATCGACCTCGGCATCTTCTTCCGGGGCGAGACCTCGTTCATGACCGGCGTCCTGGTGGCGACCGAGCTGCCGCTCGAAGAGGTCTTCTTCCTGGCGCTGCTCTGCTACCTGACGATGAACCTGCTGGCCGGAGCCCGGATGGCGGCGGCGGTCGTCCTCGACCGGCGTGACGAGAGCCACGCGCGGGCCGGTCGCCGGGCGGACGGCGTGGCGTCGTGACCTACTGGGCCGTCAACGCGGTGTTCCTGTCGATCGTCGCGGTGCTCGGGGTGCTGGCGCTGGTGGCCGCAGGGGTGCGTGGCCGGGCCGCGCGCGCCTCCTCCTCCCCGGCCGAGAGGTCGCGGCGGCGACGCGAACGGCTGCTGGGGGCGGGCCTCGCGACGGGCGTGCTGCTCGTGATGACCGCCGTGTTCGACAACGTCATGATCGGCATCGGACTGGTCGGCTACGACGCCGCCCGCATCAGCGGCGTCTTCGTGGGCATCGCCCCGCTCGAGGACTTCGCCTACGCGGTCGCGGCGCTCGTCCTGCTGCCCTCGGTGTGGGTGCTGCTCGGCGGCCCCAAGACGCCCCGCGCTCCCGCGGCGCCGGCGGCCGGCGGATCGACGACCGTGAAGGAGGCGCGCTCGTGAACACGCTCAAGGCCCTGTTCGTCTCGTCCCGGCCCCTGAGCTGGATCAACACGGCGTTCCCGTTCGCGGCGGCGTACGTGCTGACGTCGCTGCTCGCGCCGACGACGACCGGGTACCTGGGCTCGTACCAGCCGCTGTCCCAGATCGACGTGACGCCGGCCGGCACGGAGGCCGTCATCTTCTCCGCGGCCGAGAACGTGCTGGGCCCGGTGAACTGGCTCGTACTGATCGTCGGCGCGCTCTACTTCTTGATCCCCTACAACCTCGCGATGTACGGCATCAACGACGTCTTCGACTACGAGAGCGACCTGCACAACCCGCGCAAGGGCGGCGTCGAGGGCGCGCTGCTCGATCGCAGCCTGCACCGCACGACGTTGCGCGCGGCGGTGATCACGAACGTCCCGTTCCTGGTGTTCCTCGTGGCGGTCGGCAGTCCGCTGAGCTGGCTCGTGCTGGCCGTCAGCGTCTTCGCCGTGATCGCCTACTCGGCCCCCGGCCTGCGCTTCAAAGAGCGCCCCTTCGTCGACTCGATCACCTCGAGCACGCACTTCGTCAGCCCCGCCGTCTACGGTCTCGTGCTGGCCGGGGCCACGTTCACGCCCCAGCTGTGGGCGCTGCTCGGGGCGTTCTTCCTCTGGGGCGTCGCGAGTCACGCGTTCGGTGCCGTGCAGGACGTGCTGGCCGACCGCGAGGGCGGCATCTCGTCGATCGCGACCGAGATCGGGGCCCGCTCGACGGTGCGTCTCTCGGTGGTGGCCTACCTGCTGGCCGGCGTTCTGCTGACCTTCACCGAGTGGCCCGGGCCGCTCGCGGCCCTGCTGACCCTGCCCTACGCGATGAGCTGCGCCCCGTGGTGGAACGTGACCGACGACCGGGCCGAAGAGGTCAACCGTGGGTGGCGGCGCTTCCTGGCCCTCAACTTCGTCAGCGGGTTCGTCGTGACGATGCTGATGATCTGGTGGGTCTTCCTGCGGAACTGACGCCGCGCCTCCTGCGCTCGTCGCCCCTCGGCCCGCCGGGTCGGGCGGGCCGGGCGATCAGGGACGCCAGCCGAGGTTGAGCGCGGCCGTGCGGAGGAACCGCACGGTGGTCGCGTGGGCGCCCGGCTCGGCCCCCCGGACCGTCTCGTCGCGGATGCCGTCGACGACGTCGACGAGCTTGCGGTGCGCGAGGCTCCCGCGCTCGGTGAGGGCGTAGCGACCGTCACCGACCCCGTCGGTCGCGAGGCTCACCCAGCCGCTCTCGACCAGCTCGGCGAGGTGGTCCGAACTCGACTCGCCCGTGGCCGGGTCGAGGAAGGGCGCGACGGCCCCGTCGAGGGTGGTGCGGGTGGCCGGGCCCCGTTCGAGCAGGTTCAGCAGCTGCCACTGACGGCGAGTGACCCCGTGTTCGTCGAGGACCTCCTCGAAGCGCCGGTCGATCAGCCCGTCCACGAGCCTCAGCCAGAAGCCGATCGGGCGCCCCCGGTCGACGGCGAGGTCGTCGTCGACGCTGCCGAGGTCGTGAGGTGCGTGCGTGTCGTCGGTCGGCGGAGTGACCTCGCCTCCGTCTGCGGAACGTCGTCGGTCCATGGACGGCACCGTACACCGGTCGGACCTCCGCCTCGAGAGGGATCTTCCGATGGATTCACCTGCCGGAAAGACAACGGCAAGGCCGCGGCCTTACATTCGAGGCGTGACCACCTCGAGCGCCGTCGCGCCTGCGCCCCTCCCCACGCGACTGCGCCGCACCTGGTCGCGCGTGCAGGCCCATCCGCGCGGCCTGCTCTACGGTTTCGTCGCCGTGCACGCCGCCGTGTTCCTGGCGCTCACGCCGCTGATGATCGGCGGCGGGGTCACCGGCGACCTGCCGCTCTACCGCCTCTGGGCGACGGGGGCCCTGAGCGAGGGGGTCTGGCCCGTCCTCGACTTCTCGTGGGTCTACCCGGCCGGGGCCCTCGTGCCGATCGTGCTGCCGAACGTCTTCGGTGAACAGCACTACCAGTTCGTCTGGCTGGCCCTGCTCACCGCGCTCGACGCCGTCGCGCTCTGGCTGTTGACCGACCGCGGCCGACGCACGGTCGACAACCGGGCCGCCTGGTGGTGGCTGCTCGTGACGCTCGTGCTCAGCCCCGTCGCGTTCCTGCGACTCGAGGGGTTCAGCGCGCCGTTGGTCGTCGCCGCCCTGATGTTGCTCTCGACGCGTCCGCGGGTGGCCGGGCTGCTGCTGGCGGCGGCCACGTGGATCAAGGTCTGGCCCGCCGCCGTCATCGCGGCGGTCGTCGTCGGGTCGCGTCACCGGGCGGTCGTGCTGCGCGGGGGCGTGCTCGTCACCATGGTCGTCGTGTCGTGCGTGTTGCTCGGACGGGGGGCCGACGACATCACGAGCTTCGTCACGATGCAGTCGGGGCGGGCCCTGCAACTCGAGGCGACGCTCTCGACGCCCTGGCTCTGGATGGCCATGCTGCGCGTCCCCGGCGCCTCGGTGTACCAGAACGTCGCCCTCGCCACCCGCGAGGTGATGGGCCCCGGCGACACCTGGATGATCAACGACAGCACCCAGGTCATGCTCGCCGTCCTCGTGCTGCTGGCGGGTGTCCTGGCCGTGGCCAGCTTCGGCCTGCCCCGATGGGGAGGGCTCCGGAGGCGCGGGTCGGCAGCGTCCGCCGGCGCCGCGGCCGTCGTCCCGGCTCGTGGCCGCGACGACGAGTTCGGCACGGTGCTGCTCGGCGCCCTGACCCTCACCCTCGCCTTTGTCGTCTTCAACAAGGTGGGCTCGCCGCAGTACCTGCTCTGGATCGTGCCGATCGTGGCCGTCGGGTACGCCTCGCGCCCCGAGGCGTTCCGGACGCCGGCCGTGTTGACCGCCTGGGCCTCGGGGCTCACGACGTTGGTCTTCCCGATCCTCTACCGATCCCTGATCGAGCTGAACCCGGTGGCTGTGCTCCTCCTCGGCGCCCGCAACGCCCTGCTCGTGGTCCTGTTCTGCTGGTGCACGGCCCGACTCGTGCGGCTGGCGGTCGCCACGGTGCGCAGCGACGCGCTCGAGGTGCGCGTCCCGCTGGTGGCGACCCGCGCCTCCTGACCCCGGCGCCGGGGTGGCTCGTCCCCTGCATGCCGACGGACGGCGTCGTCCACGGATGCCCGGCCAATCTGGGCCGCGTGCGCCGGGTCGTGCCAGCGTGGAAGGCCTACCTGCCACCACGAGCCAAGGAGCACTCATGAAAGGCAAGATCCTCTTCGTCGCAGGAGCGGCCGTCGGATACGTCCTCGGAGCCCGCGCGGGTCGCGGCGCGTACGTCAAGATCAAGGACCAGGCCGAGAGCCTGTGGGAGAACCCGACCGTCCAGAAGGGCGTCCAGCAGGCCGAGGGCTTCGTGAAGGAGAACGCTCCGATCGTCGCCAAGAAGGCGCAGGACGTCGCGAACGACGCCGCCCACGCGGTCGGCTCCAAGGCGAAGTCCGTGTCGGGCAAGGGCTCGGACGCCACCGACAAGGCCGCCGCCAAGGCGACCGAGGCGGCGCACAAGGCCGCCGACAAGGTGAACGAGAAGGCCGACGACGTCAAGAAGCAGACCGCGGGCACCAGCCCCGACGACGACAAGCTGCCGGGGGTGACGGTCGGTGAGTGACCTGAAGGCACCCGAACAGAGCACCAAACGTTCGCTCGGCTCGCTGATCGGCAGCCTGCCCGAGCTGATCTCGCGGCTGATCCGCGGCGAGATCGCGCTGGCCAAGACCGAGCTCGCCACCAAGGCCAAAGAGGCCGGGGTGGGTGTCGGCTTGTTGGTCGGCGCCGCCCTGTTCGGCTTCTTCCTGCTCGCCGTGCTCATCACGGCCGGTGTGTTGGGGCTGGCGACGGTCGTCGCTCCCTGGCTCGCGGCGCTCATCGTCGCTGCCGTCCTGCTCGTCATCACGGCCGTGCTGGCACTGCTCGGCATCAAGGCCCTCAAGAAGGGCGTGCCGCCGACCCCGGAGAAGGCCGTCGCCAGCGTGAAGGCCGACGTCAGCGCGTTGAAAGGGCAGGGCAGCTATGACTCCGAGAAGCACTGACGCGAGCGATCACGACGCACACGGCACGGCGAAGCGCGGCAAGGGCGACGAGCCCGACCCCCGTGCCGAGCTCGCCGAGGCCCGTGCGGCCGAGGAGCGCGCCGATGCCCACGGCAGCACGTCGCCCGACAAGGACGCCGAGAACGCCACCGGGCCCCGCCCCGGTGCGAGCATCCCCGAGATCGAGCTCGACCTCGCTCGCACCCGTGAAGAGTTCGCGGCCACGCTCGACGCCATCGAGGACAAGCTGAGCGTCCCTGCCCACGCCCGTCGGCTGAAGGCGAGCGTCAAGCGGCGCCTCGACAGCGACCCGAAGCCCGTCGTGGCGGCCGCTGCGGCCGGCACCGTCGGCGTCGTGGCGCTCGTTGCCGGCATCGTCAAGACGATCAGGCGCTGACCCGTGGCCCAGAAGAGCACCGAGCGCGAACAGCAGTCACCCGACGAGGACGACTCGCGCAAGCCACAAGACCTGACGGACGTCTCCAAGCCCTCGTGGGGGTACGTGCTGGGCAAGACCCTGCGCGAGTTCACCCGCGACCAGTGCACCGACCTCGCCGCCGCGCTCACGTACTACGCGGTGCTGGCGATCTTCCCGGCGTTGCTGGCGATCGTGTCGCTGCTCGGAGTCGTGGGGCAGGCGGACTCGACCGCCAAGACGCTGCTCGACCTCGTCTCGCAGTTCGGCTCGCCGCAGGTCGCCGACCTGCTGCGGGACCCGATCATGCAGCTCACCGGTTCGCCGGCCGCCGGGGTCGCTCTGATCGTCGGTGTGCTGGGTGCCCTCTGGTCGGCCTCCGGCTACGTGGGTGCCTTCGGTCGGGCCATGAACCGCGTCTACGGCATCGACGAGGGGCGTCCGATCTGGAAGCTCCGCCCGACCATGCTCGGCGTCACGGCGTTCACGGTCGTGCTCATCGTCGTCGCGGCGCTCATCCTGGTCATCAGTGGTCCCGTGGCCGAGACGGTCGGCGACCTCGTCGGACTGGGCAGCACCGCGGTGTTCGTCTGGGACATCGCGAAGCTGCCGATCCTCGCGATCATCGCCGTCGTGATCGTCGCGGTGCTCTACTACTGGGCCCCGAACGTCAAGCAGCCGAAGTTCAAGTGGATGAGCCTCGGGTCGCTCGTGGCGCTCGTCATCTGGCTGGTCGCGTCCGTGGGGTTCGCGTTCTACATCGCGAACTTCTCGAACTACAACAAGACGTACGGCTCGCTCGGTGCGGTCATCGTCTTCCTGCTGTGGCTCTGGATCACGAACAACGCCCTGCTCTTCGGGGCCGAGTTCGACGCCGAGCTCGAGCGTGGCCGCGAGCTGCAGGCGGGCCTCCGGGCCGAGCGCGACATCCTGCTGCCGCCCCGCGACACCGCCCAGAGCGAGAAGAAGGCCGCGGCCCTCGCCAAGGACGAACTCGCCGGCATGCGACTGCGTCAGGCCGCCGCCGCGACGATCGAGCGGAACGGCGACGAGGTGCCCGAGCCGAACGGCGAGGGCGGCTCCGAGGCGTCCGAGTCCGACCGGAAGAAGGACGAGCGCGCCGACGGCGGACACTCGAAGGGCGACCGTTCGAAGGGCGACCGCGACGACTAGGTGACGTCCTCTGACGACGCGACCCGCGCCTCCTCGGCTCTTACGAGCTCTGGAGGCGCGGGTCGTCTCTCGTGCGGCGGCAACGGACACCGGGTCGCTTACGCCCCGACCGGCGTGCCGAACCCGACCTGCGGGTGCTCGTCGGGCGTGCCGAACCCGACCTGCACGTGCGCGATGTGCGTGCCGAACCCGACCTGCACGTGCTCAACGGACGTGCCGAATCCGACCTGCGCGTGCGCGATGTGGGTGCCGAACCCGACCATGCGGTGGCGACACGCCGCCCGACAGGCGCTGCGGACGGCGTGTCGTGCTCGGATGGTCGCGAAGTGCACACCGGGGTGGAGGGGCTGGGCGTCCGAGGCGGGCTAGAACTCGAAGCCGAGCTCGGACGGGTAGTCGCCCCGCGCGGTGAGCGTGGTCGCGGCGTCGCGCAGGTGCGACAGGGTCAGGCCCATCGTGGTCGGGCCGAAGCTGACCCGCGAGACGCCGAGCTCGGCCAGGCGGGCGAGCGGGACGGACGACGGGTTCGAGATGACGCTGACCTTGCCGTGGATCTGGTCGAGGGCGGCCTTGACGAGGTCTTCGGTGCCCAGGCCGAGGACGAACGCGCAGTCGGCGCCGGCGTCGAGGTAGGCGTTGGCGCGGGTGATCGCGTCGTCGAACGAATCCGGGTCGCCGGCCAGGGCGTCGACCCGGGCGTTGATCACGATCGGCACACCGGCGCGATCGCCGGCGCGGCGGGCGGCGGCGATCTTCGAGACCTGGGTGTCGATGTCGTACAGGGGCGCCTTGGCCTGGCCGATGCTGTCCTCGATGTTGAGGCCGGCGGCGCCCTCTTCGATGAGGCGGAAGACGTTGTCGAGCGTGCCGGCGGCGTCGGTCGCGTAGGCCTTCTCGAAGTCGACGGAGACGGGCAGATCGACCGAGCGGATCACGATGCGGGCGGCGGCCAGCATGTCGTCGACGTCGAGGCCCTCGCCGTCCTCGACGCCGTGCGCCTCGCTGATCGAGTGGGAGGCCGTGGCCAAGGCCTTAACGCCCGGTGCACCCGCGACGATGCGCGCGGTGATGCTGTCCCAGACGTTCGTCAGGATCAGCGGGTCGCCGGGGACGTGGAGGGAGCGGAGGAGTTCGGCCTTCTCGGCCGTGCTGGAGATCGACATGCGCCCAGCCAACCAGCCCGGGCTGGCAGGCACCAGCCCGGGCCGATCCCGGCGGGGACTAGTCGCGCCGGAGGACGAGCTCGCCCAGGGGCAGGCGCTCGCGGGGGGCGGTCTCGCGCTCGGCCAGGGCCTCGATCAGCTTGTCGGCCTCGTCGACGACGCCGACGGCCGTGATCGTGACAGGCTTGAGGTTGTCGGTCAGGTCGAACGCGGCGACGATCTTGTCCCACTCGACGCCGGCCATCTGGTGGGTGTGGAAGCCTTCGGCGTGGGCCTGCACCGTGAGGTGGGCGACGGCCTGGCCGAGGTCGTACTCGGCGGTCGGGCGTGCGTCGCCCTCGACGGTCGAGGTCTCGGCGACGGCCACGATCAGTGCCGCGGCGTTGCCGGCCCACATCGCGTTGAAGCTCATGAGGGTGCCGACGATCGTGTCGAACGACTCGCTGCCGCGGCGGGCCACGATGAAGCGGCGGGGCTGGTGGTTCTGGGCCGACGGTGCCCAGCGGGCGGCCTCGAGCAGGGCGTCGAGCTGACGGTCCGAGATCTCGGCGGTCGGGTCGAACGAGCGGGGGCTCCAGCGCTCGTCGAGCAGCGGCACGAGCGGCACGCTCGTCTCGGCGGTGCGGAGGGTGGACGGGGCGGCGGTGGTCTCGGAGATCGACATGACGACGCTTTCTTCTCGGAACGGGACGGGGGAGGCGAGGCGCGTCATCGGGCCCCGACCACGGTAACCCCGGGTGTGGGCCGGTGATTCCCGACCTCAGGAGGCGCGGGTCGCCTCCGCGAGGATCGCCGCGACCCGTCCGGGCACGGTCTCGTCCTGAAGGCTCGTCGTGTCACCCAGGGGGCGGCCGTCGACGATGTCGGCCAGCAGCCGCCGCATGATCTTGCCCGAGCGGGTCTTGGGCAGGTCGGGCACGACGAGCACGGTGGCGGGCTTGGCGATCGGCCCGATCTGATCGGCCACGTGCGCGCGCAGCACGGGGGACAGCGACCCCGCGAGCGGAGCCCACACGGACGGCTCGGCGGCGTCGCCTGCGTCTCGCACCGCGCCTCCTGCCGGTCGTGTCGACGGCACCACGAACGCGGCGATCGCCTGGCCGGTGCGCTCGTCGGCCACGCCGACGACGGCCGCCTCGGCGACGGCCGGATGCGACACGAGCGACGACTCGATCTCGATGGTCGACAGGCGGTGACCCGACACGTTGATCACGTCGTCGACCCGCCCGAGCACCCAGATGTCGCCGTCCGCGTCGTACTTCGCGCCGTCGCCCGAGAAGAACCAGCCCTGCCGCCAGTAGGTCGCCCAGTAGCTGTCGCGGTACCGCTCGGGGTCGCCCCAGACCGTGCGGGCGAGCGCCGGCCCGGTCCGCTGGACCACGAGGTAGCCGCCACTGCCGTTCGGGACGCGCTCGCCGGCGTCGTCGACCACGGCGGTCGAGAGCCCGGGCAGGGCCCGCAGCGACGAGCCCGGCTTGAGGGTGTCGGCCCCGGGCAGCGGGGCCATGACGGCGGCCCCCGTCTCGGACTGCCACCAGGTGTCGACGATCGGGCACCGGCCCCGGCCGAACTGCTCGTGGAACCAGACCCACGCTTCGGGGTTGATGGCCTCGCCGACCGTGCCGAGCAGGCGCAGCGACGACAGGTCGTGGGTGTCGGGCAATCCGTCGGGGAACCACGACGACAGCGTCCGCACCAGCGTCGGGGCCGTGTAGTAGGTGGTCACGCCGTAGCGCTCGATGATCTCGAGGTGCCGGGCCGGGTGGGGGGTGTCGGGCGTGCCCTCGTAGATCACCTGGGTCAGGCCGTTCGACAGCGGACCGTAGATCTCGTAGGTGTGCGCCGTCACCCAGGCGAGGTCGGCCGTGCACCAGTGCACGTCGTCGGGCTTGGCGTCGAAGACGGCCCAGTGGGTCCAGTTCGCCTGCGTCAGGTAGCCGCCGCTCGTGTGCACGAGTCCCTTGGGCTTCCCGGTGGTGCCGCTCGTGTACATGATGAACAGCGGCGTCTCGGCGCCGAAGTACTCGGGCTCGTCGGTGTCGGGCTGGTCGTCGACGACATCGTGCCACCACAGGTCGCGGCCGTCCGTCCACGGCACGTCGGGCGTCTGCTCGCCGGTGCGCCGGACGACGAGCACGTGCTCGATCTCGTTCTCGCCGCTGACCGCGTGGTCGGCGTTCGCCTTGACCGGCACCGCGGTGCCACGACGGAACTGCCCGTCGGTCGTGACCAGCAGCTTGGCGCGGGTGTCCTCGACGCGGAACTTCAGCGCCTCGCCCGAGAACCCGCCGAAGACCAACGAGTGGATGGCACCGAGACGGGCGATGGCGAGGGTCACCACGATCGTCTCGGCGATCACCGGCAGGTAGACGACCACGCGGTCGCCCCTCCCCACGCCGAGCGACCGCAAGCCGTTGGCGGCCTTCACGACCTCGCGCTGCAGCTGCGCGTACGTGATGTCGCGACGGTCGCCGGGCTCGCCCTCGACGTGCAGGGCGACCTTGTCGCCGAGGCCGGAGTCGACGTGCCGGTCGACGCAGTTGACGGCGACGTTGAGCGTGCCGTCGGCGAACCAGGTCGCCTCGGGCACCGTGAGCTCGCCGCCCGGCCCCTCGGTCACGGGCTTCCAGGTGTGCGCGACCGTCCACGGCGTGTGCCAGTCGAGCCGCTGCGACGCCTCGGCCCAGAACGCCACGGGGTCGGCGGCCGCCCGCGCGTGCTCGGCGGACGTGACGTTTGCCCCCTCGACGAGCGCGGGAGGCGCGGCGAAGGTCCGTCGCTCGTCGAGCAGGTTCGAGATGGTGTCGCTGGTGGCCATGCGCCCCACGCTACGGGCGGCTCGGCGGCGTCGGGCGCCGCGGGGCAACGCTGCGTAACGCGCGGGCGATCCGGAGGGCGGGGACGAGGCGTGCGACCGAGTCCTGCCCAGGCGGCAGGATCGTGACCCCGCCGTGATGCGTCGCCGCTTATCGTTGCCAGGTGATCAGCAGCCCTCGACGTCCTCTCGCTCGTCGATCGACCCGTGCACTGGGTGGGGCGGCGCTCGCCGCGGTGCTCGTGCTCGCACCGGTCACGGCCTTCGCCGCGGACGCCCCGGCGACTGCCACCTCGTCCCCGGCCCCGACGACTGCCACCTCGTCTCCGGCGCCGACGACCGCCGTCCCCCAGCTGTCCGCGCCCGCCTCGAGCTCGGTGCCGACCGCCGTCGACGCGATGACCTACGTCGTCAACGCCGCGCCCGGTGCCGTCACGACCGACGCGGCGTCGGCCGCCGTGGTCGCCGCGGGCGGCACCGTCCTCGCCCGGTGGGACGAGATCGGGGTGGTGACCGCGCGGTCGACCGCAGCCGACTTCGTCGACCGGGTCCGCGCCTCCTCGGCGGTCGGATCGGCGGGTCCGACGCGGACGGCCGCCGTCCGGACGACGGCCGGAGCCGGCCCGCGCGACGACGCGGGCTCCGCGCCGGCCCCGACGGTCGGCGTGCAGTCGACCGGCCTGGCCGAGCAGGTGACCGACGTGGCCGACCCCGCCGAAGAACGAGGGTGGAACGACCAGGCCGTGCACGCGGCCGAGGCGCGGGCGGTGCAGCCCGGCAGCCGCGACGTGCTGGTCGGCGTGCTCGACAGCGGGATCGATGCGACGCACCCCGACCTCGCCTCGCAGGTCGACCCGGCCGCCTCGGTGGGCTGCAGCGTGGACGGCGTCGCCGACAGCGACCCCGCCGCCTGGGCGCCCTCACCCGACGCCGCGACGAGCACGCGCGAACACGGCACCCACGTGGCGGGCGTCATCGCCGCGGCCGACGACGGCCGGGGTGTCGTCGGCGTCGCCCCGGGCGTGCGGCTGGCGAGCGTCAAGGTCGTCGACGCGAACGGCTTCATCTACCCCGAGTACGCGATCTGCGGTTACATGTGGGCGGCGCAGCAGCAGATGGACGTGACGAACGCCAGCCTCTTCGTCGACCCGTGGGCCGCCTGGTGCTCGGGCGACCCCGACCAGGCCCCGGCCCTCGAGGCGGTCGCGCGGGCCGTCGCCTGGTCGCAGCACGAGGGCGTCCTCGACGTGGCGGCCGCCGGCAACGCCGCGACCGGTGCCGTCGCCGTCGACCTCGCCCACAAGACGACCGACTCGCTCAGCCCGAACGACTCGACCCCGCAGTCGGGGCGTGACGTCTCGCAGGGGTGCGCGCAGCTGCCCGCCGAGGTCGACGGCGTCGTCACGGTCTCGTCGGCCCAGCAGGGCACCGGGGGCTCGATCGAGAAGTCCCGTTTCTCGAACTACGGGGCGGGCGTCGTCGACCTGACGGCCCCCGGGTCCGCCGTGCTCAGCACGGTGCCGGGTGGCGGGTTCGCCGCCCTCAGCGGGACCTCGATGGCGGCTCCGCACGTGGCCGGGGTCGCGGCCCTGCTGGCGAGCGTGCATCCGGACGCGACCCCGGCCCAGCTGCGTGACCTGCTCACCCGTCAGGCCGGCGGTGAGACCCCGGCCGAGTACTTCGGGGCCGGCATGGTCGACGCCTTCGCCGCCGTGACCGAAGACCTCTCGCTCGGCCCGGTCGTCGTCGCCCCCGACGGCACGCTGCGGGCGGGCACGGCGGCCACCCTGCGCGGCACCGGCTTCGTGCCCGGCGAGACGGTCCGGGCCGAGGGGGACGCGTTCGACGAGTCGACGTCGACCGTCGCCGACGAGCGTGGGCGGGTCCAGCTGCCCGTCCGGCTCTCGCCCGGCACCCCGCCGGGCCCCTCGACGTTCGCCGTGGTCGGGTCGTCGGGCGCGAGCGCGGTCGTCGACGTCGAGGTGCAGGAGGCGCTGGCCGGCCCGGTCGTCACCTCACCCGCCGGCGGGGCACGGGTGCCCTCGGGGCAGGACGTGGTCGTCGAGGGCACCTCGATCGACTCCGCCCGCGTCACCGTCACCGTGGAGCCCGCCGCAGAGGTTCTCGCGTCGACCCGGGCCGTGGCGGCCGCTGCCGTGTCCACCACGGTCCGCGCCCAGCAGGACGGAACGTTCAGCGCGACGTTCTCCGGCCTCGCCGAGGGGGACTGGCACGTCTCGGCCGTCACCCGGACGGTGGACGACATCGTCTCGGCCACCGGCCCCGTCGTCCTCTTCGCCGTCGACCCGCTCCCCGCTCCCGTGCCGGGTGACGAGAGCGGCGTCCCGGTCGGGCCCGGGGCCGCGCCGGCCGGCCAGGGGCCCACGTCGCCCGCCCCGGGTGCGCGGCCGGGCGGAACCGTGCTCGACGCGGGTGCCTCGGGACGCCGGATCGCCGCCGAGCCGGCCCGCGCCTCCTCGGATGCTCTCGCCTGGACGGGTTCCGAGCCGGGGCCGGTGGCTCTCGCGGCCCTGCTGATCGTCGTGTTCGGCGTCGTCGGCGTCGGCGTCGGGCGGCGTCGTCCCGTCGACGAGGCCCGGTAGCGACGCCGACGCGCTCGTCAGTCCAGCACGGGTCGCCGCACGAGGGAGCGCGGTCGACGGCTCGTCAGGGCACTGCCGGCGGCGACGACGAGGGGAAGCCCGACGACGACGACGACCAGCACCCACCACGGTGGGGTGAACGGTAGGTCGGAGGCCCAGACCATGGCCCCCGTCGGCACCAGGCCCAGGATGGTGCCCAGTACGGCACCCGTGCCGACGACCACCACGCCCTGCCAGAACGACATGGCGCGTCGCTGGGCGTCCGTGCCTCCGACGGCCTGCATGGTCACCTGGTCGCTCAGCCCCTCGGCGCGGGCGAGACCCAGGGCGACCGCGGCTGCCGCGGCACAGACGAGGGTCGTCGCGACGAGTGCCAGCACGAGTGCCAGGTCGAGGCTGCGGTCGACGGGACTCGTCTCGACCGTCGCCCGGCCGTCGGTGGCGGCGGTGACCGCGGCCCGGAGGCCGGCGGCCTCGTCCTCGGTCGGTTGCCGGTCGGTGGCCATCACCACGGCACGCTGGGTCAGCTCGAAGCCCAGCCGCTCGGCGGTCCCGGGGCTCATCAGGACGGCCCCGGTGCTGAGCGTCGTCGGACGCTGGACGACGGCCGGGAGCGACACGGACGTCGAGGGGGTGGCCGAGGCGTCGAAGCCGTCCTCGACCTCGGCCGGGGTGGCGAGACCGATGGTGGCTTCGCCGTCGACGACGAGCGACGGGTCGAAGGCGATGACGCCGCCCGACTCGAACGCGGCTCGGGCGGCCGTGGACGGAGCGGCCCCCAGGGTCACGGCGAGGCCGTCCTCGTCGGTCACGATGATGTTGTCCTGTGACGTGAACGAGCCGAGCGGGTAGTCGCAGGCCGGGTCGGCATCGGTGATCCGCTGCGCCTCACGGGACGACAGGCCCTCGAGGCGCCCCGTCGACGAGTCGCAACGGTCGGGGACGGTCAGCACGGCCCACGGCGTGATCGCGTCGACGGCGACCGGGGCGCCGTTCGAGTCGTAACCGCTGGGGACCGGGGTCTGCCACACGGTACGGTCGCCCACCGGGAGGTCGCGCGCGACGGCGGCGACGGCCGCGGAGTCGAGCGAGGCCGCCTCGGTCGAGCCGCCCGGCACGCGGAGGTCGGACGCCTGGTCGTACGAGATCGCCACGGTGCCCGCCGGGTAGGGGCGGTAGAAGGAGTCCTCGGACTGTCGTGCGGCCGCGGTCGACATCGAGACGCCGAACACCGCGACGAACACCGCCGTGGTGACGGCCGCCACGGCGGGAGCGGTGCGGGCGACCCCGTGGGCGGCGTCGCGCAGGGCGAGCCTCAACGGCACGGGTGCCGGCGTGGACGCGCGCCCGAGCCGACGGACGAGCGTCGGCACGAGCAGCAGGACGCCGACGAGAGCGGCCACGGCGGAGACCGCGAGGCCGACGAACGCCACCCACCACCATCGTGAGCCGACCGGGACCGATGTGGCGTACGAAACCCATCCCGCGCCGAAGCAGGCGAGCACGCCGCCGACGACGAGGACGCCGGCGAGCACGGCGGATCGTCGGCCCCGACCACGACCCCGGTCCGACGCGGCGTCCACCGCGCCGGAGGCCGTCCCGCCGCGCAGCGAGTCCATCACGTCGACCCGGGCGGCACGCCGCGCGGGCACGACGGCCGCGATCCACGACACCGCGACGGCGAAGAGCCCGATGCCCGCGACCACGACACCGGGGACATGAACGCCCCAGAACGCGAACGGGCCCACGTCGACGCCGGCTCGCCGGGAGAGGACCACGACGCCGATGCCGAGGTCGACGCCGACCGCGAGGCCGGTGACGGCGGCGACGACGCCGACCCACACCCCTTGCCGCGTCACGACGCTCGTCAGCGCGCGCTGATCGGCCCCGACCGCGGCGAGCACGGCCAGGGTGCGGCGTTGCCGACGGGCCCCCACCCCGAAGGCCGCACCCGCGAGAAGCGCGACTTCGGCGCCGGCGAACACGGCGAAGACCACGCCGAGGGCGGCGTAGGTGCCCGCGCTGCCGTAGCCCGCCTCGCTCTCGAGGCCGGGGGTGCCGTCGGGCGGAGGGTCGGCGACGACCGCGGCCGACCAGACGACGAATCCCGCGCGTCCCAACTCGCGCACCTCAGCCCAGTCGACGGCGTCGCCCACGAGGTACTGCTCGGTCGATGACGAGGAGGCCGTCGACGACGGGTCGGGCAGACCCGCCGCCAGGTCGTCGCGGGCGAACACCTGTCGGTCGTCCGTGCCGCCGCCGACCTCGGACATGATGCCGACGACCGTCACCTCGAGGTCGCGTGCACCGTCGGCGCCGGGAACGCGGTGGAGGGTCGTGGTCGACCCGGTCTCGAGCCCGTCGTCGCGGGCGAGGGCGGGCGTGACGAGCACCTCGTCACCCTGCTCGGCGGCCCGCCCCCGCTCGAGCACGTAGCGGCCCTCGAAGGCCGGGTCCGTCACCGGTCCGATCACGACGCCGGCAGGGGACGTGCCGACCCGGGTCCAGAGGGTGCGCAGGGTGAGCGTCCGGTCGACCCCGGGCACGACGTCGGCCGGCGCGCGGTAGGTCACCTCGTCGCCCGACCACTGGTTCAGCCCCCGGACGGACTGCCGGGTCTCGTAGCCGGTCCAGTGCACCCGGGCGGCCGTGTGGCCCAGCGTCGAGGTGATCTCCTGGCGGGTCGTCGGCATCGCACTCGCGACGAGCACCGCCGCCCCCGAGGCGCCGGCCACGGGCAGCGCGATCAGCAGCACGACCATCACGTACTCGCGCAGGCGCTTGAGCACCTGGCGACGCGCGACGAGGCCGCCGGCCGTCACCGCGCCTCCGGGGTCAGCAGCGACTCGGGCCCTCGCGGCGCGGACTCGTCCACGAGGCGGCCGTCGCGGAGGAACACGATCCGGTCGGCCCAGGCGGCGTGTCGGGCGTCGTGCGTGACGAGCAGGCCTGCGGCACCTGCGTCGACCCGTTCGCGCAACAGGCCCATGACCTCGTCGCCCGTGCTGCTGTCGAGCGCGCCGGTCGGTTCGTCGGCGAGGACGAGGCGACGGCTGCCGACGAGGGCGCGCGCGATGGCGACCCGCTGCTGCTCGCCGCCCGAGAGCTCGGCGGGGAAGGCCCGCCCGCGACCGGCGAGGCCGAGGGCGGCCAGGGCGTCGTCGGCGGCACGCCGGGCGGCACGGGTGCCGATGCCGTCGAGTTCGAGCGGCAGGGCGACGTTCTCGGCCGCGGTCAACGTCGAGACGAGGTTGAACTGCTGGAACACGAAGCCGACCGACCGGCGTCGCACCCGGGCGACCTCGGCCGCGCTCAGGTCGGCGAGCCAGGTGCCGTCGACCTGCACGTGCCCGGCGGTCGGCGTCGTCAGGCCGCCCGCGATCGCCAAGAGGGTCGATTTGCCCGAGCCGGACGCGCCCATGACGGCGACCAGTTCGCCCTCGAGGACGGTCAGGCTCACGCCGTCGAGGGCGGTACGGGCGAGGTCGCCGGTTCCGTGTTCGTGCCCCACCCCGAGCAGGGTCAGCACCTCGGCGCGCCCGGTCACGACCGGCCTCGCGCGGTGGGTGCCGGGTCCGGCGTCAGGGCCGGGGATCGGGGCACACCCGTCGTCGGGGCCACGGCCTCGACCGCCCACTGCCGTTCAGCGAGGGACGCACGACGCAGGCTCGACTCGACGTGGTCGAGCCAGCGCACCTCGGCCTCGGCCGCGAAGATCATCGAGTCGACGACGAGGCGCCAGGCGAACTCGCCGGGCGCGCCCGGGTCGCCGCCGGCGTGCTTGGTGCGGGTCAGCCGCTGCAGCTTCGCCAAGGAGGCGCGGCGCTGCGTCTGCACGAGCGTCGCCACGTCCACCCCCGGCAGGGTCGCGGCGAGGGCGAACTTGAGCGGCAGCTCGTCACGGGTGGCGTCGGGGGTGTCGACGGCCGTGCCGAGCCAGCGGGCGACCTCGGCCCGCCCGGCGGCCGTGATGCGCCAGAGCCGCTGCTGCTCGCCCACGGGGTGCGTGGTGCCCGCCGCCGAGGCCTCGGCTGCGGGTGCCCCTTCGGCCTCGGGCGACGTGTCGTCCGGCGCGGGCTCGTCGCGCTCGACGAGCCCGTCGCGGTCGAGCCGGTCGAGGGTGGAGTACACCTGGCCGACGTTGAGCGGCCAGGTGGACCCGGTGCGCCGGTCGAACTCGCTGCGCAGCTGGTAGCCGTAGCCCGGACCCTGGTCGAGGATCGCCAACAGGCCGAATCGCACGGTCATGCGGCCGCCCCGCCGTCCGGTCGTGCCGTCACGTGGCCTCCTGTGATCGAGTGGCGACGTCGCCCTGCGGCGCTCGTGCATACCGAGTATGCCCGGCATCGCGGGCTCCGACAACCGGCGCCCGGCGACGTCCGTCTCCGACGTCCTCGACGACGGCGTCCGACGGTGGTCCGCACCACACGACCGCGCCGCACCGCACCACCGCACCGCACCGCCGGTCACGCCACCGGGCCGGGCCGGGGCCGGAGCCGCGGCCCGGTCTCGGACGCCGACCGACCTAGGATGGTCCGCGACCCGCCGCCGCCCGCCTGGAGGACCCCTCGTGACCAAGGCCCCGACCGTGTACGACGTGGCCGCCCACGCCGACGTGTCGATCGCGACGGTGTCGAGGGTGCTGCGCCGTCCCGACGACGTGCGCCCCGAGACCCGCAGCCGGGTGCTCGAGTCGGTGCGTGCCCTCGGCTACGTGCCGAGCGGCGCGGCCCGCGGCCTCGCCGGGCGGCGCACGGGCGTGCTCGGGCTCTTCCTGCCGGGCCACGACGGCATCGACGGCCCCGAACCCGACTGGGCTCGGGTGTCGGACGCGTCGCGCATCCCGCTGATCGACGACCGCGAGCGCGTGGAGGCGTCGACCGTCGTCGAGCCGGGCCGCGGTGCGACGAGCCTCACCGCGCCTCCTGCGTCCGACCACGGGTCGAACCCGGCGAACCTCTATTTCGACGAAGTGCTGCGCGGCGCCGAGGTCGAGGCCTGGCGGCGGGGATTCGCCCTCATGGTCGCCGCCGGCCGGGGGTCGAGCCGCGAGGTCATGGTCAACGACATCGCGGGCCGGGTCGACGGGCTCGCGGTGCTGGCCCAGACGGTGCCCGGCGACCTGCTCGCGCACGTCTCGCGACGCATCCCCGTCGTCGTGCTCGCCGACTCGAGGCCGGGTGACGACCTCGACCACGTCGGCGTCGACAACGTCGCCGGCATGCACGCCCTGACCGACTTCGTGCTGGGCACGCGGGGCGTGCACGACGTCGCCTACGTCGCCGGGCCGTCCGACTCGCCCGACGAACTCGACCGCCACGCCGGGTTCGACCGGGCCGTCGAGGCGCACCGCGCCGCCGGGGCGCGCGTCACCGTCCGGGTCGAGCCGGGCGAGTTCTCCCGCGCCGGCGGTCGTCGTGCGGCAGCGGCGCTGCTCGAGACCGGCGACCTGCCCCGGGCCGTCCTCTGCGCGAACGACCAGTCGGCGCTCGGCGTCCTCGACGTGTTCGGCGAGCAGGGCGTCGACGTGCCCGGTCGCGTGCTCGTGACGGGTTTCGACGGCATCGACGCCGGCCGGTTCTCCCGGCCCCGGCTCACCACGGTGCGCCAGCCGATGGGTGAACTCGGCCGCATCGCCGTCCGCACGGTCGTCCGACGACTCACCGACCCCGGGGCGCCGCCGCAGCGGGTCACCCTGCCGGTCGAGGTGCTGCTGCGCGAGAGCTGCCCCGCGCTCTGAGAACCGCCCTGTCCGAGTCAGCCCCTACCGAGCCCGCCCTACCCGAGCCCGCCCTGCCCGAGCCCGTCCTACCCGAGCCCGCCCTGCCCGGTGTCGGCGCCGGTGACGCTCCCGTCGTCGGGCCCGAAGACGAAGTAGTGCACGCGGTCGGCGTCGACCCCGTGGCCGATCAGGGCCGCCCGGGCGATCGCCATGAACGGCACCGGTCCGCACAGGAACACCCGGTGCGACGCGGTCAGGTCGACCCGGGCCAGGTCGATCGGGTCGAGGTAGACGCCCGGCCCGTCGATCGACGCCTCGGCCAGCGCGCTGAGCGCCGACAGCGACCCCTGCGTGTAGCTGACCCGCAGGGTCGCGTTCGGCATCGACGCGACCAGCGCCTCGAGTTCGACGCGGTGCGCGTGCCGCTCCGGCGTGCGCTCGAAGTGCAGCGCCGTCACGACGCGGTCGGGCTCGGTCCGGGCCAGGTGGTCGAGCATGCCGAGCACGGGCGTGCAGCCGATGCCCGCCGAGACGAACAGCAGCGGGGCGTCGTCGAGGTCGTCGATGGTCAGCGACCCGATCGGGGGCGAGACGCTCACCACGTCGCCCACCCGCAGCTCGCCCATCAGGTGCGACGACACCTCGCCGTCGGGCGCGGGCGGTTCGCCGACCAGCAGTCGGGCGCTGATCCGCCACTGCTCGTCGTGACCGCCGCGGAGGCTGTACTGCCGGATCTGCCGGGCCCCGTCGGCCAGCCGCACCTGCACCGACGCGAACTGACCGGCGCGGTACCGGGGCAGGGCCTCGCTGTCGGCCGAGACCAGGGTGAGCGCGACCACGTCCTCGGCCTCGACGCGGTGTTCGGTGACGAGGGCCTCGCGCCACTCGTCACCGGGCTCGAGGTCGGCCTGCCGGTAGATCGCCTCGACCGTCGCCACCATCTCGTCGCGGGCCTGACGGTAGACGGCCGCCCAGGCGTCGGCGACGTCGGCCGTGAGGTCCGGGCCGAGGGCGACCGCGAACGCCTCGCCGAGGTGCCGCTCGAACAGGTCGTACTCGTCGCGGGTGACGCCGAGTGCCGCGTGCCGCTGGGCCAATCGCGAGACGATCTCACCGGGTGTCGCCGGCGCGAGGGTCGGCGCCCCGGCCTGGCGGGCGGCGTCCCCGCCGGACGGTCGGCCCCCCGAGGAGGCGCGGTGCCGGTCGGCCCCCTCGCCGCGCGTCGACCCCGGGGCCGCGTCGAGGACGGCCTGCGCGAGCGCGACGATCGTCCGGGCGAGCTCGCGCTGCTGCCGCCCCTGCGCCAGGTCGCCGCGGTTGAACTGGTCGCGCAGCAGGTCGGGTCGGGTGCCGAACAGGCGGCGGTAGAACTCGTCGGCGATGTCGCGCGACCGCTCGGCGACCACGGGCAGCGAGGCGCGGAGCGCTCGCAGCTGCGTCGTGCTGGCCATGCGGGTCCCTCCGGTCGGCGGGGCGCCGCGACCGGCACCCGACGCCGATTCTGGCGTGCGGGCCCGGGCGTCCCCTGACGGTTGGCTCGGCGTCGAACGACCTCGCGCCTCCTCGTCCTCCGGGGTTCGCGGCCCGGAGAGGCGATGACGTGACGCTCACGGTCGGACCCGAGCGGCAGGTCGGCGCGTCTTCTCGAGTTCCCCTGCTTGCGCCCATGCGATGTATGCGCTTACAGTGGGCCCAGCTCACCTCGACGACGAATGAGAGAACGTGGCGATGACGCACGCGACACCCCCTCGGCGACACCCACGCCGACGCTTCCGCACGCTCGCGGCCCTGGCAGCGGCCACGGCCGCCGTGCTCGTGGCCACCGGCTGCAGCATCCAGATCCGCAGCCAGCCCGACCCCAGCATCGGGGCCGACACGATGCTGATCAACGCCGACAAGGGCAACCCGCAGTTCGAGCGCAACTTCAACCCGTTCCTCACGAACAAGCGCACCGCCTCGACCTGGATCTACGAGCCCCTGCTCGAGATCAACCCGCTCGACGGCGAGATCACGCCCTGGCTCGCGAGCGAGACCGTCCTGCCCGACGCGCGCACGATCGACATGACGATCCGCGACGGCGTCGAGTGGTCCGACGGCACGCCGATGACCCCGGCGGACGTGGTCTACACGTTCGACCTGATCAAGGCGAACCCGTCGCTCGACCTCAAGGGCGCCTGGCAGCACATCGACACGATCGAGCAGCAGGGCGACCACGTGGTCTTCCACCTGCAGACCGACGACGTCCCCGCGATGGAGATCATCGGCCAGACGACGATCGTGCCCGAGCACCTGTGGAAGGACGTCGACGACCCCACGACCTTCCGCAACCCCGACCCGGTCGGCACCGGCCCGTTCACGCTCGGCAACTACTCGCCGCAGCAGTACTCGATGGACAAGAACGAGTCGTATTGGCAGGCGGACAAGATCGAGATCGGCCACCTGATCCTGCCCGCCACGAACAACCAGCTCGACACCGTCACGCGCGGTTACGACTGGTCGTACTCGTTCATCAGCGACGTCGAGGGCACCTGGGGCGCCGCCAGCCCCGACAACCAGTTCTGGTTCCCGCCGGGCGGCGTGATCGGTCTCGTGCCCAACCTCACCAAGGCACCCTTCGACGACGTCAACGTGCGTCGCGGCATCGCCCTGGCGCTCGACCGCGGTCCGATCGCCGAGTCGGCCACCGAGGGCTACCTCGAGCCGGCCGGCCAGACCGGGCTCATCCTGCCCAACCAGCAGGACGACCTCGACCCGTCGATCCCGAACGCCGGCGTGATCGAGCAGGACGTCGACGGCGCCCTCGCGGCCTTCGCCGAGTCGGGCTACACGCAGCAGGGTGACGAGCTGGTCGGCCCCGACGGCACGCAGTTGAAGATCACGATCCTCACCGCCAACGGCTACACCGACTGGCTGCGGGCCGTGCAGGAGGTGCGGAGCCAGTTGGGCGCGATCGGCATCGACGTGCAGATCCAGGCTCCCCAGCCGGCCGGCTACCAGTCGGCCATCGCGAACGGCGAGTTCGACATGGCGATGGGTGGCATGGGCAACGGAAACGTCTACCAGGCCTACAACAACCTGCTCAACAGCCAGTTCGCCACCCCGGTCGGCGAGACCACGGCGGCCAACTACGAGCGGTTCAGCGACCCGGCGGTCGACCAGCTGCTCGACGACTGGAAGGCCACGACCGACCCCGAGCAGCAGAAGCAGTACAGCTACCAGCTGCAGAACGTCGTCTACGACCAGTTGCCCGTGATCGGCCTGTACTACGGCGGGCTCTGGGGTCTGTTCAACGACTCGAAGTTCACCGGCTGGCCCACCGCCGAGAACCCGTACATGGCACCGCAGAACTACGACCAGGCACCGCTGCTGATCTTCACGAAGCTCAAGCGCGTCGACCAGAAAGAGGGCGACCAGTGAAGTACGCAGCCCAGAAACTCGGCCTGTTCGTGCTCACCCTGTGGGCCGCGGTCACCCTGAACTTCATCCTGCCGCGGCTGATGCCCGGCAGCCCGACCGACGCCGCGATCGCGAAGTTGTCGCTGAACGGTCCGGTCAGCGCGGCGACCCGTGCCGCCATCGAGGCCCAGCTCGGCGTGCCGGACGGCAACGTGCTGCAGCAGTACGTCAGCTACCTCGGCCAGGTCGTGCGTCTCGACTTCGGCACGAGCTACACGTTCTTCCCCGAGACGGTCGGCCACCTGGTCGGCCAGGCCCTGCCGTTCACGCTGATCCTCGTCGGGGTCTGCACGATCATCGCCTTCGTGCTCGGCACCCTGATCGGCGTCGCCGCGGCGTGGAAGCGCGGCACCTGGCTCGACTCGCTGCCCACCCTGTCGGGCAGCTTCATGAGCACGTTCCCGTACTTCTGGACGGCCCTGCTGCTGCTGTTCTTCCTCGGCTACGTGCTGCACTGGTTCCCGACCACGGGGGCCTACGGCGCGACGACCACGCCCGGGTTCACGCCGGCCTTCGTGGGCGACGCCCTGCAGCACGCGGTGCTGCCGGCCATCACCATCCTGCTGACGAGTCTCGGCGGATGGATCCTCGGCATGCGCAACGCGATGATCTCGACGCTGGGCGACGACTACGTCACCTTCGCCGAGGCCAACGGGCTCAAGGGCCGCACGGTCGCCGTGCGCTACGCCGCCCGCAACGCGATCCTGCCGAACCTGACCGGCTTCGGCCTCGCCCTGGGCGGCGTGGTCGGTGGCTCGATCCTCGTCGAGCAGGTGTTCGGCTACCCCGGCATCGGCTACCTGCTGTTCAACGCCGTCATCGGCCAGGACTACCCGCTGATGCAGGCCCTCTTCCTGATGATCACGGTCAGCGTGCTCGTCGCCAACTTCCTCGTCGACATCTTGTACGGCGTGCTCGACCCAAGGACCCGCCGATGACCTCCACCGTGTCCGTCCACCTGCCCGAGGGCGCGCCTCCCACCGGCCCCGCCGAGCAGAAGGCGCCCAGTCGCTGGCTCACCATCGGCCGCATGGCCGCGACCATCTGGTCGAACCCCAAGGCGAAGATCGGCGTCGTCATCTTCGGCGTCTTCGTCTTCGTCGCGATCTTCGCCCCGCTGCTCGCGCCCTACGGCGGCAGCGAGAACGGCTTCGAGCGCAACGCCGACGCGAGCTGGGCCCACTGGATGGGCACCACGGCCGCCGGTGAGGACGTCCTGAGCCAACTGATCTACGGCGCCCGCATCAGCGTCTTCGTCGGCGTCGTCGCCGGCGTGCTGTCGACGTTGGTCGCCGTCGCGATCGGGCTGAGCTGGGGCTACATGAAGGGCTTCGGCGGCGACGTCGTCGGGTTCATCGTGAACCTGTTCCTCGTCATCCCGGGTCTGCCCCTGATGATCGTCATCGCGGCCTACCTGCAGAACGGCGGCATCACCGTGATCCTCGCGGTGATCGTCATCACCGGCTGGGCCTGGGGTGCGCGCGTGCTGCGCAGCCAGACGCAGTCGCTGCGATCGCGCGACTTCGTCACGGCGGCACGGTTCTCGGGCGAGAGCGCGGGACGCATCGTGTTCCGCGAGATCCTGCCCAACATGACCTCGCTGATCACCGGCTCGTTCTTCGGTGCCGCGACCAGTGCGATCCTCGCCGAGGCCGGCCTCGAGTTCCTGGGGCTCGGCGACTCGTCGATCGTCAGCTGGGGCACGATCCTCTACTGGGCACAGAACTCGAATGCCCTGCTCACCGGCCAGTGGATCCTGCTCTTCGCGCCCGGCCTCTGCATCGCCCTGCTGGCGATGAGCCTGACCCTGATCAACTTCGGCGTCGACGCCGTCGGCAACCCCCGACTTCGCGAAGGCGCGAAGCAGAAGAAGGAGGCGCGCAAGTGACCGCCACGGACCTCACCGACCAGCCCACCACCTCCTCGCCCTCGCCCTCGTCCTCCGACGACGTGTTGCTCGACGTCCGCGACCTCAGCGTCGTCTACGAGAGCGCCGGCGCGGAGCCGGTGCAGGCCGTCGACCACGTGTCGTTCCGGCTGAAGCGGGGCGAGTTCGTCGGCCTGGTCGGCGAATCCGGCTCGGGCAAGTCGACGCTCGGCTACGCACTGACCCGGTTGCAGAAGCCACCGGCGCGGACCAACGGCGGCAGCATCTGGTTCGACGGCGCCGACGTCCGCGACCTCGACACCGAGGCGCTGCGTCAGCAGCGACAGGGTGGCTTCGCGATGGTGCTGCAGTCGGGAATGAACGCGCTGAACCCGGTGCGCACGATCCGCAACCACTTCGTCGACGTGTTCAAGGCCCACGGCCACGTGCCGCGCGACCGCTGGCACGCCCGCGCCGCCGAGCTGGTCGCCAAGGTCGAACTCGACCCGGGCGTCCTCGCGCGGTTCCCGGGAGAGCTGTCCGGCGGCATGCGCCAGCGCGTCTCGATCGCCCTCGCCCTGTCGCTCGAGCCGCAGCTGATGGTCTTCGACGAGCCGACCACCGCCCTCGACGTGCTCGTGCAGCACGCCGTGATGGACACGATCATCTCGCTGCAGCAGAGCGAGGGCTTCACGGCCGTGCTGATCAGCCACGACCTCGGCATCGTGCTCGAGTCGGCGCAGCGCGTGCTCGTGATGCACGAGGGACGCATCGTCGAGGACGGCCGCTCGGCCGACGTGCTCGCCGACCCGCAGGACGACTACACGAAGATGCTGCTGTCGCACTACGCCGACCCGCGCGCCGAGGTCGTCTCGCTGCCCGGCTTCGAGGACCGTTCGGTCCGTCGGGCCCGGGGCGACCGCCGCGTCGACACGACGACCTCGGTGCCGACCGTCGCCACGCGCGGCCAGCGCACGGCGCAGCACGCGATCACCGTGAACGGTGTGACCAAGACCTACGCGCCTCCTCGGCGGGGCGACGACCCCGTGCGCGCCGTCCGCGACGTGTCGTTCACGCTCGAACCGGGTCAGTCGCTCGCCCTCGTCGGGCAGAGCGGCTCGGGCAAGAGCACGATCGCCAAGCTCGTCACCGGCGTCGAGAAGCCGACCAGCGGCAGCGTCTCGTTCGGCGACACCGACGTGACGAAGCTCCGGGGACGCGCGCTCCGCAGCTTCCGCAGCGACGTGCAGATGGTCTTCCAGGACCCGTACGCCGCGCTGAACCCGCTGCACACGGTCGAGTACACGCTGACGCGCCCGGTCGTGAACTACACCGGCCTGACCGGCCAGGAGGCGCGGCGTCGGGTGCTCGAGCTGCTCGAGACGGTCGGTCTGACGCCGGTCGAGCAGTTCGCGGCGAAGCTGCCGCACCAGCTGTCGGGTGGTCAGCGACAACGCGTCGTGATCGCCCGGGCGCTCGCGAGCGACCCGCAGGTGATCATCGCCGACGAGCCGGTCTCGATGCTCGACGTCTCGCTGCGGGCCGGCGTGCTGGCGCTGCTCGAGGACCTCCGCGAACAGTGGGGCGTGTCGATGCTCTACATCACCCACGACCTGCTCAGTGCCCGGCTGATCACCGACGACATCATGGTGCTCAACCACGGTGCCGTGGTCGAGCGGGGGCACACGGCCGAGGTGCTGCAGCGGCCGACCGACCCCTACACGGTGACGCTGCTCGACGCGGTGCCGAACCCGCGCCGGTCGCACCGCGCCTCCTGACATCTCCCTCGCTCCACCCGAAAGGAACCACCCTGTGCTGACCTTCCCCGACGGCTTCCTGTGGGGAGCCGCCACCGCCGCCCACCAGATCGAGGGCAACAACGTCAACAGCAACTGGTGGGTGCACGAGAACGCCCCCGGCACGACCATCGTCGAGCCGAGCGGTGACGCGGCCGACAGCTACAACAGGTTCCGCGACGACATCCGGCTGCTCGCCGAGCTCGGCCTGAACAGCTACCGCTTCAGCATCGAGTGGGCCCGCATCGAGCCCGAGCGCGGCATGGTCAGCAAGGCGCAGGTCGCGCACTACCGCCGCATGGTCGAGACCTGCCACGAGTTCGGCATCGAGCCGATCGTCACGCTGATGCACTTCACCGTGCCCCGCTGGTTCGAGCGCGACGGCTTCTGGCGCGCGCCCGACGCCGCCGACCTGTTCGCCCGCTACACCGAGCTCGCGCTGCCGGTCGTCGCGGAGGGCGTCCGGTACGTGTGCACCATCAACGAGCCGAACATCGCCGCCATGCTGGCCGGGGGAGAGGACGCCTCGAACCTCGTCGCCTACGGCCTGCCGAACCCCGACCTCGAGGTCGCGGACGCCCTGCTCGCGTCGCACAAGCGCAGCCGCGAGGTGTTGTCGCAGCTGCCGCAGATCAAGTCGGGCTGGACCGTCGCGACCCAGGCCTTCAAGGCCGTCGACGAGCCGGGTGCCGCCGAGAAGACGCGTGAGTACGGCTACGTCCGAGACGACTGGTACAGCGAGATGGCGGCGGGCGACGACTTCGTCGGCGTGCAGGCCTACACGCAGACGTTCGTCGGGCCCGAGGGCCCGCGTCCGGTCGCCGAAGGGCTCGAGACGACGCTGACGGGGTGGGAGTTCTACCCGCCGGCCGCCGCCGAGGGCATCCGGAGCGCCTGGGAGCTCTCGGGCCACGTGCCCGTCATGGTCACCGAGAACGGCATCGCGACCGCCGACGACACTCGACGCATCGCCTACACGCAGGGAGCGCTCGAGCACGTCCACGACGCCGTCGAGGAGGGCATCGAGGTGCTCGGCTACCAGCACTGGAGCGCGCTCGACAACTACGAGTGGGCCAGTGGGTTCCGCCCCACGTTCGGCCTGATCGGGTGGGACCGCGAGACCTTCGAGCGCACGCCCAAGCCGAGCGCCCGCTGGTACGGCGAGGTCGCGCGCGCGAACGGGTTGGCTCGGGCGTAGGTCCCACCGGCGCCGTGGCCGATGCCGCGCCTAGAAGTACGTGATGCCGTGCAGGGGCCGCTCGGGCAGCAGCATCGCGCGGAGCTTCTGCACGGCCCCCTTGCGACGCTCGCGGACGAGCCCCGCGGCGGCCAGCGTGACCGGGTCGAAGCCGCCGAGCCAGAGTGAGCCGAGCGTGGCCACGTCGAGTTCGAGGTCGGCCCGGCGGACGGCCGCCTTCTTCACCGTCGCCTCGCCGGCCTCGCTCGTGACGCGGTACGTGCCGGCGGCGTGCCCCAGGGAGTCGCCGATCGCGATGGTGACGACGCCGTCCGCCGCCCAGGGGCGTGCCTGCAGGGCCGTGACGGGGTCGAGGATGCGGAACCAGACGTGGTCTTCGTCGTGGCGGACGGTCAGGGCACGGCCGTCGACGAGTGCATGGGGCAGCGGGTCGTGCTGCGGGGCGTTCGGGTACCGGATCGTCGAGACCAGGTCGACCGCGAGCAGCAGCTGCCAGAGGCCGAGGTAGGCGTCGTCCGAGGCGGCCACGAGGTCGACGACCACGAGGGTCTGCGTGCCCGTGGCGCCCTCGCCGCCGCCCACCGACTCGACCCGGTACGTGACGTAGCCGTCGACGGTGCCGGTCGCGTCACGGTGCACCGCGGCCCGGACGGCCGGGTCGGGCGTGCCGTCCGCGCGCTCGCGGCCGAGCGCGTGGTCCCAGGCGCCTTCGTGGCGGTCGATCGAGCCGGGGCTGCGGACGTGGAACCGCGCGAAGACCTCGGGGGCGACCTCGGCCAGGGACGCCGTCGTCACCAGCTCGGTGCTGCCCTCGGGCTCGCTCAGCAGACCACCCGCACGACGCGCGTCGACCTCGATCGTGCGCTCGCGCACGCCGACCCCGAAGCCGAAGCGACGGTAGATGGTGCCCTCGCTCGCGGTCAGGGCCGCCACGGCGGTGCCGGCCGCCTTGGCCCGCGCGAGGTCGTCGGTGATCATGCGGCGCAGGATGCCCCGGCGGCGGTGGGTCGGCTGCACGGTGACCCCGGCGATCAGGTCGGCCTCGATCAGGCGCCCGCCGCCGACGTGCAGGGTCTTGTCGAACGAGGCGAAGGTGGCCACGGGCCAGCCCAGCTCGTCGAGCGAGCCGGGGTTCGGGTCACGACGGTGGACGCCGGTCAGGCGTCGGCCGTCGGCGACGAGGCGGCGCGCGGAACGACCCAGGGCGGCGGTGTCGTCGACGGCGCCGTGGAAGCCCATCGATTCGGCACCGATCCACGCCGCGGTCGCGGCGTCTGCGCGGGGAGTCGCGTCGTCGGCGTCGGCGTCGGTGGCGGCGGTGGCGGGATCGGCGGCGGCCGCCGGATCGGCCACGTCCGTCCCGTCGGTGTCGAGCGCGGCCGCGGACGTGCGGAGGTCGTAGTCGTCGTCGAGGGTGCTCACCCGCACAGCCTACGGATCGGCACCGTCGTTGTCGTCGTCCTGAGGACGGACCCCGTGGGGGGAGGGGCGACACCTTGAGGTTCTACGACATGCGAAATATGATGTGAGGAATCATTCATGATCAAGAGGATTCCATGCCCGAGAAAAGCCCGTCGTCCGGCGACGACCGCGACCCGACCACGACCCACCGCGTGCTCGGGACGCCCTCCGCCTCCGCCCCCGTCACGCGCTCGGGCCCGACCCCGGTCGACGGGGTCGACCCCGACGACGGTCTCGCGACGCTCGGTCTCGGCGAGCCCCGGTCGCGGCGTGAACTGCGCCAGCGTGAGCAGGTCGAGTCGGGCGCGACTCAGCGCCGCCGACGTCGCCGGTGGATCGCGGTCACGGCCTGGATCACCGGTGTCGTCGTGGGGCTGCCGACCGTCGGCGCGTTGTTCGTCGCGGGCTACCTGGGGCACATCGCCTCGACCTACGGCGACCGGACGACGACCATCGAGCAGGCCTTCCCCGCCGAGGTCGATCGCCCGGTGGCCGACGAGACCGGGGCGTTGAACGTCCTCCTGCTCGGCTCCGACACCCGCGAGGCCGGGGCCGCGGGTCGCTCCGACTCGATGATGCTCGTGCACCTCCCCGCCGACCGCCGGGCCGCGTACGTCATGTCGATCATGCGGGACAGCTGGGTCGACGTGCCCGGTCACGGCATGGCGAAGATCAACGCCGCCTACAGCTGGGGTGGCGTCCCCCTGACGGTGCAGACCGTCGAACAACTGCTGCAGGTGCGGGTCGACCACGTGGCCGAGATCGACTTCGCCGGGTTCCAGGCCATGACCGACGCCCTCGGCGGGGTCGACGTCGTCTCCGAGAAGGCGTTCACGGTCAAGGGGCACGACTTCGTCGCCGGCCCGAACCACCTCGACGGGCGGCAGGCCCTCGACTTCGTCCGGGCCCGTCACCCGTTCGCCGACGCCGACCACCAGCGGGTGCGCAACCAGCAGGCGTTCATGCGGGGTCTGATCGACGGCGTCGTCGACCGGGGCACGCTCAGCTCACCGGCCACCGTGTCGGACTTCGTCGGAGCCGTCACCGAGCACCTCTCGGTCGACCCCGGACTCACCTTCGGTCGTCTGGTCGAGATCGGGTGGGGCTCCCGGTCGCTGTCACCGTCGGCGGTGCAGACCTTCACCCTGCCCACGGCGGGTGGAGGCGTCGCCGCCGACGGGCAGTCGTACGTCCAGCTCGACGTCGAGGCGCTCTATCCGCTGCGCGAGGCCCTGCAGGACGACACCCTCGGCGACTACCTCACCGCGCCTCCTGCGCCGGAGCCCGCCATCGAGTGACCTCCGTGTCGGCTGGCGACCGGCCGACGTCGAACTGCTCGACGTCTCGCCGTCGGACATCGCGCGACCCGACCCCTCGCGACCCGGCGTCTCGCCGTCCGGCAGCGCGCCGCCGTCGTGCGGAACGGGAACGGGAACGCGAGCGAGAGGGGGCGAGTGGCCCCGATGCCTCAGCGGTGCCGGTCCGCGGCGAGGACGCGCTCGAACAGATGCGGGGCGGCATCGTCCTGTGCCCGCTCGAACGCGTCGGCGGCTCCTTCGCGGAGGGCGAGGCGCGCGTCCTCGTCGAGGGCGACGAACCGCGCGATCGTGGCCGCCCACGCGTCCGCGGTGACGTCCGGGACCACCAGGCCCGCGCCTCCCGCGATCGCGCTCGTCCACGGGGTCGTGTCGGCGACGAGCAGGGGGCAGCCGACCGACAGCACCTCGGCCAACGCGTGCCCGAACGATTCGCCGAGGGTGCCCATGAACGCGACGTCGTACCGGGACAGTGCCGTCTGGACGTCGTGGTGGTCGAGCAGCCCGGTGAAGGCGACCGTGATGCCCGCGGGCAGGTCGGCGGCCAACCGTCGGCACTCGGAGACGAACGCGGCGTCCTCGGGCGGGCCGACCACGTCGAGGTGCAGCCGGGTGCCCGTGGGCAGTCCGGCCAGCCCTCTCAGCACCAGGTCGAGGCCCTTGAGGTGGGTGAGGCGGCCGTAGCTGACCGCTCTCAGAACCGGTGCCGGCGCCGGTGCCGTTCGTCGGGCGGTCGCCGGCAGCGGGGACCGAGGGGTGTCGACGACGACCTGGGCGGTGGGGCCCCAGACGGCGCGGATGTCGTCGGCTTCGTCGGGCGTGGCGGCGTGCCAGATGACGCCACGGTGCAGACCGAGCAGTCGGAAGGCGGCGATGAAGGCCTTCTTCTTCGCGGCCTTCGAGCCCAGGGCCCAGCTGCCGAACTCACCCCGGGGCGCGATCACGATGCGCGCTCCACGCCACCAGCCGACGCGACCGAGCAGCCGCGGGGCGAGCGACAGGGCCACGCCGAAGAACGTGTTCAGGCACACGTAGTCCGGACGCCGGGCTCGGACCGCCGCGAAGGCTCGCAGAAGGGCGGGCACCGACGTCGTGTCGGCGAAGAACACGGGCACGTCGCCGTGACGGGTCCACTCGCCCGAGGGGACGTCGAGGCGCGTCATCGAGCCGACGTCCCGGTCGCGGGTGAGGACCAACACCCTCGTGCCGTCGGGGATGCTGGCCGTCTGGGCGTCCAGGCTGCGGATCGGCCCGCCCCCGGCCGAGGCTGGCGGGAAGTGCGGTGCGAAGACGGCGAAGAGGGGGGTCATGAGGTCACCTTCGAACGGGAGGGGGCGGACGGGACGAGACAGAGGGCGGTCGACGGGGCGAGGTCCGGCACGGGCGGCTCGGGGTCGCGTCGACGCAGCACCGGGTCGGTCCCGACGACCCCGCGCCAGACGCAGAGGGAGACGAGCAGCATCGGGCTGATCGGACTCAGCAGCCAGGACTCGCCGGTGCTGTGGACGAGCAGCGCGAGCGTGACGGTCCACGAGCTCCACCCGCCTCTGCCGGCCGGGAGCACGAAGGCCGCCGCCATCCCGGCGAACGCGATCGAACCCGCGAGGCCGGCGTGGACGAACGCCATGATCGGGCTGCTCACATGGGTGCCGTGCTCGTTGCCGATGCCGATGCCGATCTCGGGCCGGCGGCGGAAGACCTCCACGGCGAGGTCGGTCGTCGCCGAGCGGGAGTCGGTGCCACGCAGGAGACCGTCGAGCACGGTCTGCACCTCGGGCTGCCACGCCCAGAGGCACAGCACGCCGACGGCGACCACGAACGCGACGAGCACGAGGGTCGCCGATCGTCGCGCGATGAGGACGATCACGACGACGATCAGCAGCGCGAGGGCGCTCGTGCGACTGGCGCTCCAGGCCAGGGCCGCGGCGACGCCACCCACGGCGACCACCGTCGAGAACGCGCCCAGCGGGCGCAGCAGGGTCAGCGTGCCGAGGGCCAGCGCCACGAAACCCGTGGAGTTCGCGTTCTCGAACGCACCCCGGAGCCTGCCCATCTCGAGTGCGGTGTCGGGCGTCAGCACGCCCAGGGCGAGCGAGACCAGGACGCTCGCCGTGAGGACCCGACGGCAGGCGGTGAGGAACACCGCCGGATCGAGACGCCGCAGGGCGAACAGCAGAGCCGAGGTGACGACCACGAGCGAGGCGAGGGTGACGATCCCGTCGACCCATTGGCCGTGGAAGAAGGTGCCCACGACGACGTAGAGGGCGATCGAGGCCATCAGGCCTCCGAGCCAGGCCACGTCGCCGCGTCGAGGCGCGCGCGTCCGCGCCGCGGCCACCACGACGAGTGCGACGCCGACGACCCGCACGCCCAGGGCGGCGACCGTGCTCTCGCCGAGTGGGGTCAGCGTCGCGACCAGCGCCAGGAGCCCGAGCGTCACGAGGACGCTCTCGCTCGTCGTTCCTCTCAGGGCCCTCATGTCGTGCCGCCGAGAAGAGGCACCCCGTCGCGCGAGACGAGCCGTCGGACCTGCAGCACGAGCCGTGCCGTACCTGCCAGGGCGAGTACCGCGGCACCGGTGGCGACGAGGGTCCAGGACTCGTCGCCCGCGACGATCACGCCCAGGCCCGTGGCGGTCAGGCCGACGACGGAGGCGAGAGAGCCCGGGCCGAGCAGTCCGCTGCCGACGATCATCGAGGTCGCGTACACCGAGAGTCCCACGACGGCACCCGCGGTGGCACCGGTCACGCCACCGACGAGTGTTCCGACGGCGACGAGTCCGACGGCCACGCCGGCGGTGAACAGGGATCGTCGGGCGATCAGGGCCGTGTGCAGTCGGAACTGGTGCAGCCACGACGAGACGAGGCCGATCGACGACAGGCAGACGCCGACCGTGACGGCCACCACGAGGCGGCCGTCCACCAGGCCGGAGGGCAGGGCCCGGCGCAGCAGGGCCAGATCACCGAGGCACAACGTCACGACGGCCCAGGCCCCGACGGCGAAGCACCCCCCGACGAGGAGGCGCGCGACGGTCAGGACCGCACCCGCGCCTCCTGAATCCCACGTCCGGCGCAGACGCGGGTACGCCAGCGTCGTGCCCAGGTTGAGAGAGGCGGCGACCACGGCGGCGACCTGCGTCGCGGCGCCGAGCGCACCGGTCGCCGCCGTGCCGAGCAGGGCGGTCGCGACGAGGAGGGGCGCGACGGACTGCACCTGGATGCCCAGTTGGCCGACGGCCAGGCCTGCTCCGAGCCGCAGCGTCGGGCGGTGCACGTCGGGGGTCACGTCATCGCCGCCGGCCGATGCCGACGGTTCGGCGTCGTCCGCGGGACGTCGTCGCGGCGCGGCGACGATCGCGACCACCGCGGAGGCCGCGCCCGCCGACGCCACGGCGAGGGGCGCCGACCACCCGGCCACGAGGGTGCCGAGCAGCACGGCGGTGCGCGTGGCCGTGCTGGCCAGCAGGGCAGCGGTGTACCGCCACTCCCGACCCCACATGAGCCAGGCGACTGCCGAGAGGCGGTTGACGGTCATGCCGAGGGTCCACCCTGCGACGCCGACGGCCAACTCGAGCAGTCCCGAGGCGGCGCCCGCGACGACGAGCGCCACGGCCCCCAGGGTGAGACCGAGGATCGTCCACCGGACCGCCCACCGGTAGTGGCGGCGGTCGTCCGCGGCCCCTGGGCGCCGCTGGAACGCCAGGACGGCCGGGTCGGCGACGAGCAGACCGACCAGGCCCGCGAGCTGGACGGATGCCGGCACGATGGAGAACTCATCGGCGGGCAGCAGCCGGGCGACGAGGGGGATCTGCACGGCGGCGAGCAACAGGGACGTCGCGCGCGCCGTGGCGACCGCGCCGCCGGCGGCGAGCAACGCGCCGAGCGAGCTCGTGCGGCGGGCGCGGGCGGTCGTCATCGGACGGGCGGGCGGAGGCCGAGACGGCCGTGGTGGCTCCGGGCGGTGCCGAGCACGAACGAGACGACCCGGTGAGAGGTGTCGTCGATCCGGTACTCGTCCGGAGCGGCGGGACGATGACCGTCACGGACCCGGGCCATCGCGTAGCCCACCGCCTCGACCAACGCGTGTCGTCCCAGGGTGGACGTGATGATCGCCCCCGAGTCGAGGGCCTCGGGGCGTTCGATCCGGTCGCGCACGGTGACGGCGGCGAACCCGAGGATCGACGCCTCCTCGCTGATGGTGCCGCTGTCGGAGACTACGACGGCGGCCGATCGCTGCAGGGCGTTGTAGTCGTGGAACCCGAACGGTTCGTGGAAGACCAGCCCGGTCGTGTCGACGCCCCCGAGCTCGTCGAGCCGGCGACGGGTGCGGGGATGCGTCGAGACGAGCACGGGGAGGTCGAGATGGCGAGCGAGGTGCACCAGCGCGTCCAGCGAGTCGGTCAGCCGTTCGGCGTCGTCGACGTTCTCCTCGCGGTGCAGGCTGACCAGCACGTAACGCCCCGGCTCGAGACCCTCGCGGGCCAGGACGTCGCTCGAGGCGATGCCGTCGGCCGCCGAGTCGAGCACCTCGCGCATGGGCGAGCCGGTCAGCAGGATGCGCGACGGGTGGATGCCCTCGGCCAGCAGGTTGCGGCGGGCGTGCTCGGTGTAGACCAGGGCGTAGTCGGCCACGTGGTCGACCAGCCGGCGGTTGGTCTCCTCGGGCACGTTCTCGTCGAACGAACGGTTGCCGGCCTCGAGGTGGAACACGGGGATGCGCATGCGCTTCGCGACGACGGCGGCGACGCAGCTGTTCGTGTCGCCGAGCACCACCACGGCGTCGGGCGCCTCGGCGAGCAGCACCCGCTCGGTCTCGATCAGGACGGTGCCGAGCACGCGGCCGAGCGACGACGTGTCGATGTCGAGCACGTGGTCCGGAGCACGCAGGCCCAGGTCGTCGAAGAAGACCTGGTTCAGGGTGTGGTCGTGGTTCTGGCCGGTGTGCACGAGCACGTGGTCGACGTGGTCGTCGAACCGTCGGATGACGGCGGCGAGTCGGATGACCTCGGGGCGGGTGCCGACGATCGTCATCACTTTGAGCGGGCGGGTCATACGTCCTCCTGGTAGGTGTCGGGTCGGGCGGGGTCGAAGGGTTCGTCGACCCAGAAGATGGTCTGTACGGGCCGGTCGCCGACGGCGACGATCGAGTGCGCCCACAACGTCGGGATGTCGACCGCGACCGGGTGGTCGCCGGACACGGGGATCTCGACGACCTCTCCGGTCAGCAGTCGACGGAGCCTGATCACGGCGTCACCGCCGACGACGCAGAAGCGCTCGACCTTCCGGCGGTGGACGTGCTGGCCCCGCGTGACACCGGGGACGGTGGTCGAGTACGACGTCTGCCCGCCCCCCACGTCAGATCGGACGATCTCGTGGAACGCGCCGCGGTCGTCGACGTGACCGTCGAGGTCGATCACGGGCCGTCGGGCGAACGAGAACGACCGATAGGCGTTGACGAGATCTCGTCGCCAGCCCCCGTCGAGCGCGGGCACGGCGACACCCGAGTACTCGCGATCGATCTCGATCAGCTCGCTCATGACCTCGGAGACCAGCCGCCAGCGCGCCGCCGAGGCGAGCTCGGAGGCGGGGCGCTCGCCGAGGACGAACTCCGCGGAGGTCTGAGCCGAGACGAAGCCACGACGGATGTCGACGTGGAGTCGTGGTTCTCGGCCCGACGTCAGGTCGTCGCAGAACGTCGCCACGCAGCTGTTGTACTGCGGCCGTCCGTGCTCGCCGAAGACGTTCGGCAGCCGCAGGTCGACCAGGTCGGCACCCACCGCGTCGGCGGCGACCTGGAGGACCTCGAGGGCTCGCTCCTTGCCCTGGCCGTACGCGGTGGCCGCGCCCGACTGGATGGAGTTCGCGTAGACGATCGTGGCCGGCGGGCGGTCGGACGTCGTGACGGCCCGGGCGAGTTGTTCGGCGAAGAGGACGTTGCCGTCGCGCAGGTCGTCGTCGCTCGCCCTGCTCACGCCCGCGAGGTGCAGGACCCGGTCGGCCCCCTCGACGGCCGTGGCGATCGAGGCGGGGTCGGCGTCCCGCCCGAGTCGGATGCGGCGGGCTTCGTCGTGTCCGCGGAGGTGCGCGAGCGCGCGGACGTGCCAGCCGAGGAACCCGCCGGCGCCAGTCATGACGTCCATCAGGCGGCCGCCCCCTCGCCGAGGCCGGCCCGCGAGAGCTCGCGCCGCACCTCGGGAAGCTGCAACAGCATGCGTCGGACCGCGGCGACGTCGAGCCGCTCGACCGTGTGCGAGTCGTAGTCCCGGGCCGCGTCGACGGTGTGGTCGCCGTCGTCGGCGTACTCGCCGTAGTTGAGGTCGCGGCCGTCGGCGGGGATGCGGAAGTACTCGCCGTGCTCTTCGGCGCGGGCCAGCTCGTCACGTGTGGCGAGAGCTTCCGAAATCTTCTCGGCGTGACGACTGCCGATCACCTTGAGCGGGCGGTCGACGCCGAAGAGCGACTGCAGGGCCACGGCGAGATCACCGATCGTGCACGACGGGGCCTTGCGGATGAAGAGGTCGCCCTGTTCGGCGTGCCCGAAGGCGTGCTCGACCAGGTCGACGCTGTCGGCGAGCGACATCATGAAGCGGGTCATGTGGGGGTTGGTCACCGACAGCTGCGTGCCGGCCTTGATCTGCGAGATGAACAGCGGGATGACGGACCCGCGGCTGTACATCACGTTGCCGTAGCGCACGCACGACACGGTCGTCGTGGCCTTCATGTCGTTCAACCCGTGGGACCGCGCGACCTTCTCCATCATGGCCTTGGTCATGCCCATGGCGTTGACCGGGTACACGGCCTTGTCGGTGCTGAGGCAGACCAGCGACGTCACGCCGTTCTCCTCGGACGCGCGGACGACGTTCTCGCTGCCCAGCACGTTGGTCTTGACCGCCTCGAGCGGGAAGAACTCGCATGACGGCACCTGCTTCAGGGCGGCGGCGTGGAAGACGTGGTCGACGTTCCGGGAGGCGCGGCGCACGCTCTCGAAGTCGCGCACGTCACCGACGTAGAACCGCACCCGAGGGTCGGACAGCTCGTGGCGCAGGGCGTCCTGTTTGGCCTCGTCGCGGCTGAAGATGCGGACCTCGGCGACGTCGCCGTCGAGGAGTCGGCGCGTGACGGTGCGGCCGAAGGAACCCGTGCCACCGGTCACGAGGACACGGCGGCCGGCGTGGCCGCCGAGTGGACCGGGCCCGTCGGGCCCGGTCGGCGTGCGGTGGTGCGTCGTGGTGGTCATGGCGTCTCCCGTGCTCGGCTGCTGCCGGTTGGTCGTTGATGGTCGTTCGTCGTGGGTTGCTGACACGTCAGCGCCCCGAGGGGCTGCTCGCGCCCGTCTCGTGTCGGGACTCGGCGCGGTAGTAGGAGTTGTTGGCGGCGTAGGCGTCGGCACCCTTGGTCGGCACCATGCTGAGCACGACGCCCACCACGCGACCGCCGACGCGGTCGAGGGCCGCGCGGGCGGCGGTGGCGTCGGAGATCTGCGTCCGGGAGGCCGCGATGACCATCAAGGCCCCGTCGGCCACCGTGCTCACGACGGCCGCGTCGGTGACCGGGAGGATCGGTGCGGCGTCGATCACGACGTGGTCGAATTCGTGGGCGAGGTCGGTGAGCAGGGTCGACATGCCCTGCGAACCCAGCAACTCGCTGGGGTTGGGGGGGATGGCGCCGGCGGGCAGGACCATGAGTCGGTCACGACCCCAGGGCTGGAGGACGTCGTCGACCTCGGCGCGACCGATCAACACGTCGGTCAGACCGGCCGCGCCTTCGAGACCCATTCGATCGGCGACCTGGGGGCGACGGACGTCGGCGTCGACCAGGACGACCCGCGCGCCGCTGTCGGCGAGGGCGATGGCGAGGTTGCACGCGACGGTGGTCTTGCCCTCGCCCTGGCTGGGAGAGGTGATGACGAGGGTCGTCAGGTGTCCGCCCACCGAGGCGAACCGGAGGTTCGTGCGCAGCGTGCGGAACGCCTCGGCCCGGTGGTCGTGCGGGTCGCTGTGCACGATGAGGGGTCGACGCTGGATGTCGGGGTCGTAGGTGATCGCGGCCATGGCCGGGGCTCCTGACGCGGCCTCGGCTGCGGCCGCGGTGCGGATGCGGGTGTCGAGGGTCGAGCGCAGGACGGCGAGCCCCAGGCCCGCCACGCTCCCGAGCAGGGCGCCCAGGGCGGTGTTGACGACGGGCCGGGGTGATTCGGGCGAATCGGGGGTGTCGGCCCCTTGCACCAGCTCGAGTCTCACGACGCCGGCGGTCTCGACGTTCTCGATCGAGTCGACGACCCGGCTCAGGGTCGTGGCGATGGCGTCGGCGATGCGTGCGGACTGCTCTGCCGAGGGGTCAGCGGCCTCGATGACGACGAGTGCGGTGTCCTCGGGCGACGTCGCCGTCACGGACTCGGCGAGTTCGCGCGACGAGACGTCGAGTCCGAGTTCGTCGATGACGGGCCCGAGGACCCGGCTCGAGCTCGCGATGTCCACGTACGAGAGGACCTTCTGCTGGGCGGCGGTGCTGCCCTGGACCACGTCACCGGTGGTGGCGTCGCCCGAGGCGCGGACGACCACGTAGAGCTGGGCGGTCGACACGTATCGCGGGGTCACGACGGACGAGATCGCCAGGGCGATGCCGGCTCCGACCGCGGAGGCGATCAGGACGATCCACCACGAGCGTCGAGCCAGTCGGGCGTAGTCGCGCAGATCCATGTTCTTCTCCTCGAAGTCGCACGGAGACCGTGCTCGGGCTGCCCTCTCGGACATGAACTATTCTTGCATTTCAGACATCATCCGGCAAGAGTGGATATAAATATATACTTCGCGAGAGTGTCCCGCTGCTGCGTGCCGGACGGCGTCCATCCGTCCGGAGTCTCGTCACGAGGGCTGAGGAGGGGTCGCCGCCCGTTCGTGGTCGAGGTGCGCCCGGCTCACCGCGTCGACCGCGACGGCATCGGACCTCCTCAGCACCGTCGAGATGGTCCGCGCCACGATGCTGAGCTCGGCGCGAAGGGACGGGTGGCGGACGTAGTGCACGTCGAAGGCGAGGCGCTCGTCCCATGACGAGGTGTGGCGTCCCGAGACCTGCGCCAGGCCCGATGCCCCCGGTCGGGCCCGGAAGCGGTGGCGCTCGACGTCGGTGAACCAGCCCGAGTAGCGGGGCAGGGTCGGACGAGGTCCGACCAGGGACATGTCGCCCCGCAGGACGTTCACGAGACTCGGCACCTCGTCGAGGCTGGAGACGCGCAGGAAGGCGCCGAGTCGGGTGACTCGTCGTTCATCGGGCAGCAGCTCGCCGTCGGCCCCCCGTTCGTCGCTCATCGAGCGGAACTTGACCAGGCGGAAGATCCGACCGTCGCGCCCGAGGCGCTCCTGGCGGAAGAGCACGGGCCGACCGAGATCGACCGCGACCGCAGCGGAGACCACGGCGAGGACGGGCGCGCTCAGGGCGAGCCCGACGACCGCGGCGACCAGGTCGGCCATCCGCTTGAGGGCGTCGAGTCGCGGACGGGCGCACGCTGCTCGCTCGAGGATCGACTCGAACCGGTCGACGCCTCTCCGGAGGGAGAGCTCGGCGTCGTAGAAGCGGCGTCCCGCCGCTCCGAGGAGCTCTCTCTCGTGGGGGTCCAGCCGGGCGAGGTCGCGAAGGGCGTCGGCCAGTCGTCCGGGGTCGGAGGGGGGCACGACCGGACCCGCGCCCGCTCGTCGTACGAGCTCGGCCGCGTCCCCGTGGACGGCCATCACGACGGGGCGTCCGGCCATCAGGCAGGCCTGGGTCTTCGACGGGACCGTGATGTGGTAGAGGGGATCGTCGGTGAGGTGCACGATCAGGGCGTCGGAGGACTGCTGCATCCTCGCGGCTTCCTCGACGGACACGCGGTCCGTGAACTCGACGTTGGACAGTCGCTCGACCTGGGCGCGGCGCCGCAGGCGGTCGGCGTCGAGGCCGTCGCCGACCACGCGGATGGTGACGCCGGGTGCGTCCGACAGCAGGGCGGCGGCGTCGAGGAGGGTGTCGACGCCCTGGGCGGGGCCGACGTTGCCCGCGAAGGTCGCCACGAACCGGCCGGCCCGGCCGGCCGGGGCGGCCGGGGCCAGGGGGGCCGGGGCCGCAGGTTCCGCCGGGGAGGGCTCGTGGGCCCAGTTGGGGATCGTCGAGACGGCTTCGGGGCGTCGCGATCGTTCGGCCACCACGCGGGTCATTCCCGGGGACAGGGTCACCACGTGCTCTGCGGCGGCGGTGACCCGAGCGGTCATCGCTCCGAGGACGCGCACGAGCACTCGGTTGCGCATCATGCCACTGCTGGTCACGGTTTCGGGCCAGAGGTCTTGGACGTCGAGCACGAACGGCACGCCCCTCAGATGTTTGAGCGCCCAGGCGGCGATGCCGGCCGTGGGGTTGTAGACGTAGGCCACGTCGGGTCGATCGACGAGCAGGGCCGCGAGCGATGCGCTCGCGACGAAAGATGCGTAGTTCAGGGCTCGGCGGGCGGCGGAGTCGTCATGACTGGGGTAGAGCGGGACGCGGGTCACCGTGATGCCGTCGACGGACTCGCGGGCGAACGGACGCTGCCGCCACCCCGGATAGAGGCGACCACTCGGGTAGTTGGGGAAGCCGGTCAGCACCTGGACGTCGTGGCCCCGACGGGTCAGTTCGCGGGCGAAGGCCATGCCCTTGAGGGTCGGCTCGGGGTCGAAGAACTGGGTGATCAACAGGATCTTCATCGTCGCGGACCGATCGTCGCATCGCGGCGGGTGGTGGGTGTGCGGGTCATGGGACTCCTCGCGTCTCGGGTCGGCACCATCAGCTCCCTGCCGACGTACCAGTGAAATATACTAATATTTAGGTTTCCTCGTGTCAACGGGGAGACGACCTGCTGCTGACACGGCGACGGGCCCCGAGGTGTCTCGGGGCCCGTCGGTCGGTGTGGGTCTGTCTCAGCGGGTGCCGTCGAGCGGGAAGGGGATGATCTGGTCGGCGCCCGGTCCGCCGGTCTGGACGAACACCGCGGCGTTGTACTTCGACGGTCCGAAGCCGCGGCTGATGCTCCAGCTGCCGTCGGGGCGGACCTCGGTGCTGACC
>NZ_LMLG01000007.1:66112-66326 GCF_001421865.1 Frigoribacterium sp. Leaf44 | reverse complement strand
GCCGGTGCCGGTGAGGGTGGTGCGTCCGGTGGGCGAGACGGTGCCGTCTCCGTCGATGATCAGTGAGGAGGTGCGGGTGCCGTCGAGCGGGAAGGGGATGCTCTGGTCGGCTGCGGGTCCGCCGGTCTGGACGAACACGGCGGCGGTGTAGGTGGTGGGTCCGAAGCCGCGGCTGATGCTCCAGGTGCCGTCGGCGCGGACCTCGGTGCGGACT
>NZ_LMLG01000007.1:50137-66066 GCF_001421865.1 Frigoribacterium sp. Leaf44 | reverse complement strand
GCCGGTGCCGGTGAGGGTGGTGCGTCCGGTGGGCGAGACGGTGCCGTCTCCGTCGATGATCAGCGAGGAGGTGCGGGTCCCGTCGAGCGGGTGGGCCACGGTCTGGTCGGCGCCGGGGGCGCCGGTCTGGACGAACACTGCCGCGTTGTACTTCGACGGTCCGAAGCCGCGGGCGATGTTCCAGGTGCCGTCGGCGCGGACCTCGGTGCGGACTTCGCCGCCGCGGCCTTCACCGAAGGGGTGGAGGGTCACGGTCGCGCCGGGGTGACCGGCGCCCGTGAGGGTGGTCAACCCGGTGGGCGAGACGGTGCCGTCGCCCTCGATGGTGAGGTCCCGGGTCTCGGGGGCCGGTTCGACGTTCTCGGATGCGGTGAAGGTCCGGGTCGAGGTCAGGGGCTTCAGCGAGTCCCAGTAGGGCGTCTCGACGACGGTCATCGTGTGCTCACCCGGGGTCAAGGATGCCGTGGCATCCAGCTCGAGAGTCCACGTGCCGTCGGCCAGGACGTCGGCGTCACCGAGCGTCGCTGCGGGCTCGTCCGTGCCCCCGACGTCGGTGCTCAGGGTGACGATCGAGCCGGGGATGCCCTCGCCCGTGAACACGTCCGTGTCGACGTCGATGGTCTCGCCCTCGGCGGGCGAGACGACGTCGAGCGGGAACGTCTCGGGCGCGGTGTTCTCGTCGGTCGCCTCCAGGACGATGGGGGTCTTCTCGGACATGTCGGTCCCGCGGACGGTGATCAGGTCGATCTCTTCGCCGGCGTACTCGGGGTCGACGGTGATCGCGTAGGCGCCGTTCCACGTGACGCCCGTGCCGCCGATGTATCTGCCGTCGAACTGGGCGATGACGCCGGGCACGTCGAACTCGTTCGCGAAGTAGCTCGTGGTCCCGAGGATGCTCATGGTGCCGTCGCTGTTGACGCCGACGGAGTGCGCCAGTGGTGCGGCGAGGGGCGAGGGTGCGGGGATCTCGGCCGGGGTCAGCGGGATGTCGAGGGAGCGGCCCCGGTCGGGGGACCCGATGCCGGTGACGGTCGCGGTCTGGCCCTCCAGCGAGCCGTCGAGGACGAACGAGAAGCGCCCGTGGAGGCCGGACACCTGCTCGCGGTGCTCGCCGACCCGGATCTCGGCCTGGTGGGCCCGGTTCACGATGACCCGGACGACGATGTCGCCCGTCGAGCTGCGGTGCACGGACGAGAGGAGCGGGCGGGCAGGCGTCGTCGGGTCGACGTCTTCCGTGGGGGCGACCGTGAACGTCGCGCTCGTCTCCTGCTTCGGAGCCGAGGCCCACGTGGGAGTCTCGGTCACAGCGGTCCGGTACGAACCGGCGGGCAGCGCGGGCGACGTGCAGCTCCAGTCGCCCAGCGACGTGACGCGGGTCTCGCAGAGCGTCGAGGAGGCGCGGTTCGTCTTCTCGTCACGCGTCACGACGATCTGCGAGTTCGGGATGCCGGACCCGGCGAACGTCGCCTCGGGGGCCGCCAGCACGTCGCCCGCGGTGGGCGATGCGACCTCGAGCGGGTGGACGTCCGAGGCGGTGTTGCGTTCGGTGGGGACGAGCTCGACCTGAGCTGTCTCGCTCCCGTGGCCACGGTAGTAGGCCGTCACCTCGATGACCTCGCCGGCGCGCGAGGCGGGCACGGTCAGCGAGAACGATCCGTTCTCGGACGGGAAGTCCCACGACATGCCGGAACGGTTGGCCCACACCTCGGTCTTCGAGAACAGGTCGGGCTGGTGCGCCACGGTCCCCTCGATCACGAAGTGGCCGTCGTCGTACTGGCTGACGGCGTGGATGACGGGCGTGCCGGGTGCCTCGTTCTCGCCCTGGGCGTACTGGGTCTCGAGGACGAACTCGACCTCGACCTTCCCCTGTGGGGTGTACGAGACGAGTGTGGCCTTCTTGCCCCGGTCGGCGACGTCGACGAGCGTGGCGAAGCGATCGTTCCAGACGGCGGCGCTGTAGCTGCCCCCTCCCTCGACGATGACCCCCGCGAGTCGGGCGCCCGGCGCCATGCCGGCGACGGACAGCTTGTCGTCCTCGCTCGGTTCGACGAACGTGATGCGGGGTGCGGACGGGGCCTTGGGCGACGCGGACGGCGCCTCGGCCGGGGCCTGGTCGGTGATGGCGGGGGCCGCGTGGGCTGCGGCGGGGGCGAGGGTGCCGACCGCGAGGGCTGCGAGGCCGACGGCGGTGAGGCCTGATCTGATCGTGCTCATGTCTTCTTCCGGATGGGGGAAAGGGAAGACCGATCGGGACGGCCGACCGATACTCTACATTCCACGCGCCCGAGAAGCGACTTCAGGCCTGGCTCAGTCGATGGACCGTTGCACTCCCTTGACCGGCAGCATCAGCACGAGTCCGGCCAGCAGCACGAGCGCGATCCCGACGATGCCGAACCGGGTGTCGCCCGTCGCCGACACGAACAGCGTGAAGAGCCCCGGCGCGAGGAAGCTCACGGCTCGCCCGGTCGTCGCGTACAACCCGAAGATCTCGCCCTCGCGCCCGGGCGGCGTCACCCGCGCCAGGAACGACCGGCTCGCGGACTGGATCGGCCCGACGAAGAGCGCGAGCGCCAGGCCGAACACCCAGAAGAGGTTCGTCGCCGTCCCGATGGCGAGCACCGCGAAGGCGGCGATCACGAGCCCCACCAGCGACCCGACGATGATCGTCTTGGCGCCCAGGCGGTCGTCGAGCCACCCGCCGACGAAGGTGCCGATCCCCGCGACGAGGTTGGCGCCAACGGCGAAGTAGATGACCATGCTCGGCGAGAACCCGAACACCTGCGCCGCGATGATCGCCCCGAAGGTGAAGACGGCCGCGAGGCCGTCACGGAACACGGCACTGGCCAGCAAGAACAGCAGCACCTGGCGGTTCGTGCGCCACAGCTTGGCGATCGTCGACCCCAGGAGGCGGTACGAACGCCACAAGCCCACCCGGGCCCGTGCGGCGGTGGCGGGCAGCTCGGGCACCGACAGCAGGACCGGCACCGCGAAGATCGCGAACCACGCCGCGGCGACGACGATCGAGAGGCGGACGTCCCACGCGCCTCCTGCCGTTCCCGTGGCGACGCCGAACAGGCCGCCGCGTCCTTCGGTTCCGAAGCTCTGGAGGAAGGCGACCAGCAGCAAGAGCAGGAGGACGATGCCGCCGACGTAGCCGAGGCCCCAGCCGAAGCCCGACACCTTGCCGATCGTCCTGGGCGTCGAGACCTGCACGAGCATCGCGTTGTAGTTGACGCTCGCGAACTCGAAGAAGAGGTTGCCGACGGCCAGCAGGGCGGCGCCGAAGACGAGGAGGTCGGGCACGGGGGCGACGAAGACCATCGCGGCCATCGCGAGCACGACCAGGCCGGTGTTGACCGCTAGCCAGAGCTTGCGACGGCCCGAGCCGTCGCTGCGCTGACCGAGCACGGGCGCGAGTAGGGCGATCAGCACGCCGGCGATCGTCAGGGCCGTCGAGATGACCGTCGCGTTCTCGGCCTTGGCCAGCACCAGCGCCGGGTTGCGGGTGTCGTCTCCGGCTGCCGCGACGATCGCCGGGTCGACGAAGGCGCCGCTCGCCAGGTAGGTGCTGAAGACGAACGAGGTCACCACCGCGTTGAAGGCGGCCGAGCCCCAGTCCCAGAGGGCCCACGAGATCACGCGGCGGCGCGGGATCGGGGTGCTGTCGGCGAGCGTCTGCGCTGCGGTCATGGGGGTCAACCTAGTGGGCGTCCGTGGCCGACGGGGGCTGCGCCTCCTCGTCCGGGGCGGTCGCGACGACCCCCGTTCGAGACTTGAGTCTTTCTGGCTCAACTTTCAGGTTCGCAGCTTGACGTCGGCCGCAGCGTGAGTAAAGTTGAGCCAGGCCGACTCAAGGCCGGCCCCCAAGGCTTTCGTCACACCGCACCACGAAGGAGAAAAGCACATGGCACGTGCAGTAGGAATCGACCTCGGCACCACCAACTCGGTCGTCAGCGTCCTCGAGGGTGGCGAGCCCACCGTCATCGCGAACGCCGAGGGTCTGCGCACGACCCCCTCGGTCGTCGCCTTCACGAAGGACGGCGAGGTGCTGGTCGGCGAGACCGCCAAGCGCCAGGCCGTCACCAACGTCGACCGCACCATCGCGTCGGTCAAGCGTCACGTCGGCACCGACTGGAAGGTCGAGATCGACGACAAGAAGTACACCCCGCAAGAGATCAGCGCTCGCATCCTCGGCAAGCTGAAGCGCGACGCCGAGCAGTACCTGGGCGAAGAGGTGACCGACGCGGTCGTCACCGTCCCGGCGTACTTCAACGACTCCGAGCGCCAGGCCACGAAAGAGGCCGGCGAGATCGCGGGCCTGAACGTCCTGCGCATCATCAACGAGCCGACCGCGGCCGCCCTCGCCTACGGCCTCGACAAGGGCAAGGAAGACGAGCTCATCCTGGTCTTCGACCTCGGTGGCGGAACGTTCGACGTCTCGCTGCTCGAAGTGGGCAAGGACGAAGACTTCTCGACCATCCAGGTGCGCAGCACCTCGGGTGACAACCGCCTCGGTGGCGACGACTGGGACAACCGCATCGTCGAGCACCTCATCAAGAAGTTCAAGGACGCCCACGGCGTCGACCTCTCGACCGACAAGATCGCCAAGCAGCGCCTCAAAGAGGCCGCCGAGCAGGCCAAGAAAGAGCTGTCGTCGAGCACCTCGACCAGCATCCAGCTGCCGTACCTCACGCTGACGGCCGACGGCCCGCTCAACCTCGACGAGACCATCTCGCGCTCGCAGTTCGAGCAGTGGACGAGCGACCTGCTCGACCGCACCAAGAAGCCGTTCAACGACGTCATCAAAGAGGCGGGCGTGAAGGTGGGCGACATCGCCCACGTCGTGCTCGTCGGTGGCTCGACCCGCATGCCCGCCGTGACCGAGGTCGTCAAGCAGCTCACCGGTGGTCAGGAGCCCAACAAGGGCGTCAACCCCGACGAGGTCGTCGCCGTGGGCGCCGCCCTGCAGGCCGGCGTGCTGAAGGGCGAGCGCAAGGACGTGCTGCTCATCGACGTCACCCCGCTCAGCCTCGGCATCGAGACCAAGGGTGGCGCGATGACCAAGCTCATCGAGCGCAACACGGCCATCCCGACCAAGCGCAGCGAGACCTTCACCACGGCCGACGACAACCAGCCGTCCGTCGCGATCCAGGTCTTCCAGGGCGAGCGCGAGTTCACCCGCGACAACAAGAACCTCGGCACCTTCGAGCTGACCGGCATCGCCCCGGCCCCCCGCGGCGTCCCGCAGATCGAGGTCACCTTCGACATCGACGCCAACGGCATCGTGCACGTGTCCGCGAAGGACAAGGGCACCGGCAAGGAGCAGTCGATGGTCATCTCGGGCGGCTCGTCGCTGTCGAAGGACGACATCGAGCGCATGGTCCGCGAGGCCGAGGAGAACGCCGCCGAAGACAAGGCGCGTCGTGAGGCCAACGAGACCCGCAACTCGGCCGAGCAGCTCGTCTACTCGATCGAGAAGCTGATCAAGGAGAACGACGAGAAGCTGCCCGCGGACGTCAAGTCCGAGGTGCAGGCCGACGTCGACTCGCTGAAGTCCGCCCTCGCCGGCGACGACGAGTCCGCGATCAAGCCCGCCTTCGACAAGCTCAACGAGAGCCAGCAGAAGCTCGGCCAGGCGATCTACTCGCAGAGCCAGGCCGACCAGGCCGGTGCTGCCGGTGCGGCCGGCCCCGAGGGGGCTCCCGCCGACGGCCAGGCCCAGGGCGACGACGAGGACATCGTCGACGCCGAGGTCGTGGACGACGACGACAACGACAAGAAGTAGAGGCGGTCGGCATGACTGACGACAACAAGACGCCCGACGACGAGCCGCGTCCCGCGACCCCGTCCGAAGACGGCGGCACGGCCGACGTGGTCGAGCCCGACGAGCTCGTCGACGCCGAGGCTCCCGACGTCGAGACCCCGGCCGACGCCGAGGCCCCGGCCGGGGCCAAGGCCGCGGCCGAGTCGATGGCCGAGGCGCCCGAGGGCACCGAGACGCTGAGCGCCGACGACGAGGCCATCCTCGACGCGGCGAGTGCCGACCTGGTCGCCGACATGCGACAGGACATGCTGCGTGCCCAGGCCGAGCTGGTGAACTTCCGGAGGCGCGTCGAGCGTGACCGCGAAGCCAACCGTGAGGCCGTGGTCGCCGAGGTCATCCGGTCGCTGCTGCCGGCGCTCGACGACCTGGCCCGTGCCGAGCAGCACGGCGACCTGGCCGAGGGCCCGATGACCGTCATCGCGCAGAAGATCCGCGGGGGGCTCGACAAGTTCGGCCTCACGCAGATCGGTGCCAAGGGTGACGTGTTCGACCCCAGCAAGCACGACGCGCTGGTCCAGCTGCCGAGCGCCGACGTCACGGTCAACACCGTGGCCGACGTGATCGAGCCGGGCTACACGATCGGCGACCGCGTCATCCGCGCCGCCAAGGTCGCGGTGCACACCCCCCAGTAGCACCCCGGTGACGGTCGGCCCCCGCGCCGACCGTCACCACCCCCGGCGACGCGAGTCGCGACCGGCGGTGGGCTCCTCGACGAGGTGCCCACCGCCTCCCCCGTTCTCTTCCGGTCGCTGCCAGGCAGCGACCTCCAGTCAAGGAAGGAGGTGCCGCATGGCGAGTCAGGACTGGTTCGACAAGGACTTCTACGCCGTCCTCGGTGTCTCCAAAGACGTCACGCCCGCCGAGCTGAAGAAGGTCTACCGCAAGCTCGCGCGCAAGTACCACCCCGACTCCAACCCGGGTGACGCCGCCAGCGAGGCGAAGTTCAAAGAGATCAGCGAGGCGCACTCGGTGCTCTCCGACCCCGAGCAGCGTCGCGAGTACGACCAGGTCCGGGCCATGGGCGGCGGTGCCCGGTTCGCGGCCGGCAGCGGTGGCCCTGGAGGCGCGGGTGGCGGCTTCGAGGACGTCTTCGGCGGCATGTTCAACCAGGGCGGGCAGCGCACGCAGTTCCGTCAGGGCGGCGGCGGTGGCTTCGACGACATCTTCGGCGGCATGTTCGGCGGCGGCGGCTTCGGCCAGACGAGCGGCGGCTACCGCGGCTTCGGCGGACCACAGAAGGGCCGCGACATGACGGCCACGACGACCCTCGACTTCCAGACCGCGATCGTCGGCGAGACCATCACGCTGCAGGCGTCGAACGGCAAGCCGATGAAGGTCCGCATCCCGGCCGGCGTCCACGACGGGCAGAAGATCAAGCTGCGCGGACGGGGTGAACAGAGCCCCGACGGCGGTGAGGCCGGCGACATGGTGCTGACCGTCGCCGTCCGCAAGCACCCCGTGTTCGAGCTCGACGGCAAGAACCTGCGGCTCGACGTGCCCGTCACGTTCGCCGAGGCGACCCTCGGTGCGACCATCGAGGTGCCCACCCTGGGTGGTGACCCCGTGCGACTGCGCGTCGCGCCGGGCACGCCGTCGGGCCGCGTGCTGCGGGTCAAGGGTCGTGGCGTGCACGCGAAGGACGGCGTCGGCGACCTGCTCGCCACCGTCCAGGTCGCGGTGCCCGCCCATCTCAACGACAGGGCACGCGAGGCCGTCGAGGCCCTGGCGGCCGCGCTGCCGGCCGAGAACCCGCGCGACGACCTGATCGCCCGCGCACGGGCCTGACGAGACCGACCCGACCCGCGCCTCCTCGGCGGCAGGTCCCTAGCGACGAGACAGGAGACGAGATGGACCGACCGGACCCCACCCAGTGGCCGATGGACGAGCACTCGCCCCTCTTCGCCATCGCGACGGCCGCCGAACTCTCGGGCCTGCACGCGCAGACGCTCCGCCAGTACGACCGGCTCGGACTCGTCGTCCCGCAGCGCACGGCGGGCAAGTCGCGCCGTTACTCGATGCGCGACGTCGTGCAGCTCCGCGAGATCGCACGTCTCGGCGGCGAGGGCATCTCGCTCGAGGGGATCAAACGCATCCTCGAGCTCGAGAACCAGGTGACGGCGCTCCAATCGCGCGTCCGCGAACTCGAGCGGGCCCTGGCCGACGAGATGGTCAACCGGCCCGGGGCCCGTGTCTTCGCCGCGGGTGAGAGCGGGGTCGTGCCGCTGCGGCACGGCACCCGCCCGTCGCGGCAGACCTCGGTGGTCGTGTGGCGGCCGCTGCGCTGAGGCCGCAGGGGCGGACGGGCGGCGGCCCGCGCCTCCCCGGCCCGACCGATACCGTGGTGGCGTGATCGACTTCGCGCAGCTCCGCCGGTGGCCCGACGTCGAGGCGCCCGAGCTCGTCGCGCACGACGCGACCGATCGACTGCTGCTCGACACCGCGCAGGAGGCGCTGGTCGCCCACCCGAGACACGTCACCGTCATCGGCGACCGCTACGGCGCCCTGACCCTCGGCGTCGCCGACGTCGCGGCAGGTCACGCCGACGGCGCCGAGGTCCGTGTCCACCAGGACGCCCTGTCCGGAGAGCGCGCCCTCGAGGCCAACGCCCGGGCGGTGTTCCCGCGGGCTCGCTGGACGTCGCACGGCCTCGAGCCCGACCTCGTCTCGGGCGCTCGCGTGGTCCTCGTGCAACTGCCGCGCGGCCTCGACGCCCTCGACGAGATCGCCGAGCTGATCGCCGCCCACGCTCACCCCGGGGTGCAGGTCTTCGCCGGGGGACGCGTCAAGCACATGACGACGGCCATGAACGAGGTGCTGCGTCGGCACTTCGACGAGGTGCAGGCGGGATTGGCGCGCCAGAAGTCGCGGGTGCTCACCGTGGCCGGTCCCCGCCCCTCGGGGGTGTCGGGCTGGCCCCGGTCCGGACGTCACGGCGATCTCGTGATCGTGGCCCACGGTGCCGCCTTCGCGGGCACCACGATCGACATCGGAACACGGGTGCTCCTGGCAGCACTCGACGCGGCCCCGCCCGGGGCCCGTCACGTCGTCGACCTCGGCTGCGGCACGGGCGTCCTCGGTGTCAGCTACGCCCGCGCGCACCCGGCCTCGACGGTCGTCGCCACCGACCAGTCCCGGGCCGCGGTCGACTCGGCGACCGCCACCATCGCGGCGAACGGTCTCGGCGAACGCATGGAGGCGCGGCGCGACGACGCGGGAGGCTCGCTGCCCCCGGGCTCCGCCGACCTGGTGCTGCTCAATCCGCCGTTCCACGTCGGGGCGACCGTCCACCCGGGCATCGCCCACAAGCTCTTCGACGCAGCAGCGCGGCTGCTCCACCCCGGCGGCGAGTTGTGGTGCGTGTGGAACAGCGCCCTCGCGTACCGGCCCGTCCTCGAGCGCGTCGTCGGTCCGACCCGCCAGGTGTCCCGGACGGCGAAGTTCACCGTGACGGTGTCGACCCGGCGTTGAGGCTGTCGGCGGGGAAGGGGTCAGTCGTCTCGTGTGAGCGAGGCGTCGATGAACGACAGCAGGGCGAGGGCGTAGGCGTCCTCGGGGTCGCCCGAGAGGTGCGACTCGTCGTTCTCGGCACCGAGGCGACGCGTTCGGACGTCGTAGGCGACCGTCTCGCCGTCGAGTCCCTCGCCCAGCGCGGGCACTCGCGAGAGGGACCGGAAGGCGCGTCCGAGCAGGTCGCGTAGCTGGTCCTCTCGAGGCAACCACAGGCTGTCGTCCGCGGCGACCGAGTCGAGTGCCCATTCGGTCGTGCCGTTGAACCCCAGGACCGTTCCGGTCGGGTGTTCGTGGGCCTCGATGGTCATGTCGCTCAAGATGAACACCTCGTCGCCGAACGCGTCCCCGTCGATGACGAAGCGGTCGCCGGGGCGGGGACGCCAACGCAATCCGGATCGCCGGAGTCGGCGGGCGAGGTCGATGCTCAACATCGGACCATGATGCGCCCGCCGACTGACAGCCGGCAGCCCGCACCGATCGGGACGGGCCGAACCCGCTCACCGGCTCGTGACGACGCTGCCCGTGGTGCCGTTCTCGTTGACGACGGGCTCGGCGCCGGCGTGACTCACCGTGTTGTCGTCGCCTGCGAAGTCCACCAGCTCGACGGAGTCGATGACGACGGCCAGGTTCGTCCCCTCGACGACGAGGTGTCGAACGGTGCCGAGCGAGACCGTCCCGCCGGTGCCGATCACGCTCACCGTGTCGCACGCGTCGGTGAAGACGGTCTCGGGGGCCCCGGCTTCGACGACGACCGCCGCGGTCCCGTCGACGCACACACCGGTCACGAACGGTTCGGGCGTCGTCTCGCCGGTCGTCTCGTGGGGGCGGTCACCTCGGTCGTCGGCAGACCCGTTCGCGGTGCACCCGGTCAGCCCGGCGACCAGGGCGAGACCGGAGAGGCCGGCGACCCCCACGAGTCTCCGTCGCGTCGGACGCCACGACCGGGCGTCCCCCTTCGTCGACGTCATCGTGAGGGAGCCCAGGTCAGGTCGGGCAACCGGTCGCCCTGACCGTTCATGGCCTGTTGCTCGATCACGAGCACGTAGTCGTGATCGGGCCCCCACGCCCGGTCGAACCGCCAGCGACCCGCACGGTCGGCCTCGACGGTGCGGTAGACGGTGTCGCTGACGCCGGACCGGACCGTGACCGTCGCGAAGGGAGTGGCGGTGCCCTCGAAACGGACGGGAACGAGGTTCTCGTAGGTGTCGCCGACCTCGGGGGTGCTGAGGGTCAGGGGGGCGAAGACCGGCGCCGTCACCGTGATGGTCGCCTCCGAGGTCGTCTCGTCCGGGTTGGTCTGGGTCACGGTCACGACGTGGTCTCCCGTCGCCGACCACGAGCGGGTCGGCAGGGACCATCGGCCCTCGGTCGTCACCTCGGTGTCACCCAGCTCGACCCGGCTGCCGGCGACCGTCGCCACGGCGGACACCCGGGCGCGCGGTGTGCCGACGCCGCTCAACGTGTTCGGGCCCGGCCGGAACATCTCGCCGTCGACGTGACTCGTGATGCGGACCGGCACCGTGGACGACCGGTGGTCGAGGTGCAGGATCGATCGGCGGACGTCGGACCCCCGGGTGGCGACGAAGCTGATGTCGTAGCCGGCGGCCGTGGGCCCGAGGTAGCGGTCGAACGACCAGGACCCGTCGAGTCCACTGACGGCAGTGCCCATGAGGGTGTTCCACTGGTTGCGGGCGACGACGGTCGTGTTCGGGGCGGCACGACCGACGAAGGTGGTCACGCCCTCGGTGTAGCTGCTGTTGTGCGCCGGGCTCGTCACCTGGAACGCGAGGCTGCCGCCGTAGACGAGTCGCAGGCTGGTGACCTGCGGCGTCCCGCCGGGCATCGTCGCGGTGAAGGTGAGCTCGTAGCCTGTCGAGGTGGGCCCGAGGTTGCGGTCGAACGCCCACGTGCCGTCGGTGGCGTCGGCTGATCCCATGAGGGTGTTCCACTGGTTCTTGGCCACGACGGTCGACCCCACGGGGGCCGTGCCTCGGAAGGTCGTCGTGCCCACGTCGTAGAGCTGGCCGTCCACGTGGCTGGTGACGCGGAGCGGTAGGTCGGCGGCGACGCGGGTCACCGCGATGCTGACGCTCTGGACGTCGTCGCCCGTCGTCTGGACGACCGTGAGGGTGTTCGGGCCGGTGGCGAGGTCGCGCGTGGGCCGGACGGTCCAGGTGCCGCCCTCGACGGTGCCGGTGCCGATGACCTGGCCGGGAGCCGTCTCGACGGAGATCGTGGCCCCGTCGTGGCCGTGACCGGAGATCGTCGGGCGGGGCGTGGTGACCGTCGTTCCGTCGGCCGGGCTCTCGATCGTGGGTGCGGTGATCACCGGGGGTTCGGGTGTCCCTTCGGGATTGAGGGTGACGGTCGCGACGGTCGTGTTGCGGCCACGCCCGCTCTGCGTCGCCTCGAGGACGTGCCTCGTCGAGTCGACGTCCACGGTCGTCCGCAGGCTCCAGCGACCGTTCTGCAAGACCGTCGCGCTGCCGAGGACCGTCTGGCGCCCCTCTTCGCGGACCCGGATGCCGGCCCCGGGCTCGCCCGTGCCGGTCATCTCGACCCGACCGCCGCCGTGGGCGGCGTCGTCGACCGGGGTCGTGACGGCCACCGCGGCGCCGTAGGACACGGTCGTCGTGACGTGGCCGGCGACCTCACCGTCGATCTCTTGTCGGACGGACACGTCGTGGTCGCCACCGGCGTCGGGGGCGGAGACGGGCGTGGACCAGATGCCTGCGCCCGACGACGCGGGAACCCGTGCGAGTTCGGATTCGTCGGAGTCCCGGACGACGACGACGACGGCGCCGGGGTGTGCGGTGCCCGACAGGACGGCCCGGTCGCCGTGATCAGCGGGGAAGGTGACCCGCGCGACCAACGGGCGCACGGCGAGCTCGACGTCGAGAGTGGTCTCGGCGGTCGGGACCTGGTTCTCGTACTGGGTGAAGGTGAGCGGGTTCGAGCCCAGGGCGAGCCCGGTCAGGGGTCCCGACCACGTCCCGTCTGCCCCGGCCCGGAACTCGGGCCCCACGGGGGTGCCGGGCAGGCCTTCGACGACGACGTAGGACTCGGGTGCGGCCTGGCCCGAGACGACCGCCGAACGGTTCGGGATGTCGACCGAGTCGACGTCGACGGAGAACGCCCGGAGGTCGTCGACGTCGCCGACGACCCTCAGTCCGCCCTCGGCGCCGAAGCCGAGGACGTTCCAGGTGTAGAGGCCGCTGGCCTCGACGAAGGTCGTGGGCCCCGTGACGGTGAGGCCCGGGTGGGCCGCGCTCTCGAGTCGGTCGCCGACGACGCGGAAGCGGCGGGCGTCGTCGTCGTCGCAGAGCTTCTGGTAGACGACTTCGAGGGCGGCGTGCTCGACGGCGGCGACGGAGGATGCGCAGCGTCGCGACGCGGGGTCGCGCAACTGGAACCACCCGCCCGGGGACGGCAGGACGTCGAGGCGGAGGGCTGCCCCCTCGGCGGCCTCGGCCGTCGGGTGTGTCGAGTACCCCGTGACGACGCCCTGGTCGTAGCTGAACTCAGGGGTGAAGTACGCCCCCGGCCCGCCTTCGAAGACGAGGGTGGCGCTGCCGGTCGATCGGGGGAGGGGGGTGAGGGGCTCCTGGGCCGACGGCTCGTCGGCAGATGGGGGAGCCGGTGCCGCTGTCGCCGCGGGCGAGCCCAGGATCAGTGAGGCGACGGCGGTGGCGACCGCGAGCCCCAGGGCGCCTGCGCGCGTGAACGTGATGTGCATGGAGTCGTCTTTCTGGTCGTGGCAGGGAGACCGACGCATCGGTACCGAAATGCTAGACGTAGAAAGAGATATGACACAACAGGGATGCTCGTGCCTGTGGACAGCCCATTCGCGCTGTCCGGCGCGGGCGGTGCCCGGCTCAGGTCGTGGCGACGGGGCGGAACGCCTCCGGTGGGGGGTCGGTGAGGACGGCGTCGACGTCGAGGTCCGATGCGTCCAGCGGGGGAACTGTCGCGTGCGAGATCAAGGGGTGGACGGGCCGGACATCGTCCTCGCCGACGCCGTTGAGTTCTTCGTGCAGTTTCTCGCCGGGGCGGAGCCCGGTGAAGACCACGTCGACGTCGCGACCCGACAGGGCGATCATGCGCTCGGCCACGTCGAGGATCTTGACGGGTTCACCCATGTCGAGGATGAGTGCTTCGCCGGGCCCTCCGATGGCTCCGGCCTGGATGACGAGGTGACAGGCCTCGGGGATGGTCATGAAGAACCGGGTGGCGTCGGGGTGGGTGACGGTCAGGGGGCGGCCCGTGGCGATGAGGTCGCGGAAGAGCGGCACCATGCTGCCCCGGCTGCCGAGGACGTTGCCGAATCGGACCGACAGGTAGCGTCGCCCGCTCTTCTCGGCCGCGCCTGCCGTGAGCCGCTCGGCGAGGCGCTTCGAGCGGCCGAGCACGCTGGTGGGGTTGGCGGCCTTGTCGGTCGAGATGTTGACGAAGGTCTCGACGTCGACGGCTGCCGCTGCCTCGAGCACGTTGAGCGTGCCCATCACGTTGGTCTGCCAGGCTTCGGCCGGGTACTGCTCGAGCATGGGCAGGTGCTTGAGGGCGGCCGCGTGGAAGACCACCTCGGGGCGTCGTGCGCGGAAGATGGTCGTCAGGGCGGTGGCATCGCGGATGTCGGCGAGGACGACGTCACGGGTGTCGAGCAGGCCGTGGCCGCTGAGCGTGACCTGCACCGATTGCAGGGCGGTCTCGTCCCGGTCGAGCATCATCAGCTCGGCGGGGGCGAAGCGAGACAACTGGCGACAGAGCTCGCTGCCGATCGAGCCACCGGCACCGGTGACGAGCACCCGGCGGCCTCGCACGTAGTCGGCGATCGACTCGACGTCGGTGTCGACGGGGCGTCGTCCGACGATGTCCTCGACCGAGACGTCGCGCAGGTCGCTGGTGCTCGACCCGCCGGTCAACAGGTCGTCGAGCGGTGGCACGGTCAGGATGCGGAGGCCGATCGCCGACGCTCGTTCGGTCAGGTCGCGCACCAGTGCTGCGTCGGCCCGGGCGACGGCGAGGACGAGGGTCTCGGCGCCGGTCCGCCGGGCCGCATCGGCGAGTTCGCCGCGGCCGCCGGCGATCGTGATGCCGGCGATGCGCAGCCCCCGGCGAGTCGGATCGTCGTCGAGCAGCTCGACGGGTCGCAAAGGGCTGGTCGGGTCGGTGAGCAGCTGGCGCACGATGTGCTCGCCGAGCACGCCGGTGCCGAAGACGAGCGTCGGAGCCGCATCGGGCCGCGGTCGCAGGGCGCGTTCGACGCGCCCTCGGACGAGCGTGCGGGTGCCGGCCATGATCAGGGCGGCCACCGGGAACGCCACGAGGGGCAGCGAGGGGGGCCAGGCGGATGTCGGGATGTCCTGCCCCGGAGGCACGAGCGGCACCACGGATGCCGCGACGCCGACGATCAGGGCGGAGGCGACCAGACCGTGGGCTTCGGCCAGGCTGCCGGGGAGCCAGCGGCGACGGTAGAGGCCGATCGCGAGTCCGGCGACGAGCTGGGCCACGACCGTGAACAGGACCGCCGAGGCGACCCCCGTGCCGGTCTCGGGCTCGACGAGCCCGACCAGCAGGGCGGTCGAGGTGATCGCCGCCGACCACGCGAGGGCGTCGACGGTCATCGCGAGAGGGCGTGGGTACGACCTGGAGGCGCGGGCCGGCTCGGCCGGAGAGCCGCGGCGGGCAGGGGCGGTGGGTGGGGAAGCCACGGGCATGGGTCACCTCGCGAGGAAGTCGGGATGTCACCGTTCGGCGACTTGATCCAATCTAACATTTTACTTCTGGATGAGCAATGCCATGTGCCGACGGGGTGATGCGGACGAGGGACTGTTCCTCGGCTGTCACGGCACAGCACGAAGCCCGACGCCCTTTCGGGTCGTCGGGCTTCGGCCGGGCGAGGCGGATCAGCGCGCGGTGACGGTGTTGCTCTCGGGGGCGTCGCTGAGGTCGTCGACGGCGGGGGCTTCACCTGTGTGGGTGAGGGTGTTGCCGGTGCCGGCGAACAACAAGCTGGTCACTCCCTCGGTGGTGAGGGTGTTGTCGTTGCCTTCGATCGACAGCGTGGTCACGGCGCCCAGTGTGACGTCCGTGGCATTGCCGAGGATCGAGACCGTTTCGCAGTCACCGAACGTGACGGGCTCGCCGGTGGCCTGGATCTGGGCGAAGCCGTCGACGCACTCGCCGAGGTGGGCCTCGGCCTGGGCTTCGGCTTGCTGTGCCTGCTCGGTGGTGGCGGTCGGGGTGGGGGTCGGCTCGGGGTCGCCGTCACTGGTGCAGGCGGCGAGGCTCAGGCTCAGAGCGGTGACCGTGAGGGCGGTGGCGAGCAGTCGGCGGGTGGGTCGTGCCATTGCGGGGGTTCTCCTTGGTCGTGGTGTGGTGCGCGCCGGAACGGTTGGTGGCGGCGGTGCGGTGGGGTCGAGAAGGCGAGGGCCCGGCAGCCGTGGAGGTGCCGGGCCCTCGTGGGGTGGGTGCGGTGTTACGGGGTGGGGGTGGGGACGAGCCGCAGGGTCATCTCGCTGACCTTGCCGTCCTGTTCCGGCTGGCTGATCACGATGTCGTAGGCCTTGGTGCCGCCGAGGCCGCGGGCCATGGT
>NZ_LMLG01000007.1:49829-50095 GCF_001421865.1 Frigoribacterium sp. Leaf44 | reverse complement strand
GCGACGGTGGTCGTGGCGTACTGGGGGTAGTCCTTGCCGAACCAGTAGAACGTGACGGTGGCGTTGGAGGACGCCTTGCCGCGGATCGTGGTCAGGCCCGTGGGGGCGAAGGCGTCGCCGTCCTGGTGGCTGCTGACGGTGAGGTCGGCGGGGCCGGTCGCTTCCGGCACGAGGCGCAGGGTGACTTCGCTGATCTTTCCGGCCTGGGCGGGCTGGGTGATCACGATGTCGTAGGGCTTCGTCCCGCCGAGGCCACGCGAGATCGA
>NZ_LMLG01000007.1:0-49791 GCF_001421865.1 Frigoribacterium sp. Leaf44 | reverse complement strand
GCGACGGTGGTCGTGGCGTACTGGGGGTAGTCCTTGCCGAACCAGTAGAACGTGACGGTGGCGCCGGAGGACGCCTTGCCGCTGATCGTGGTCTGACCGGTGGGGGCGAAGGCGTCGCCGTCCTGGTGGCTGCCGACGGTGAGGTCGACAGGGCCGACTCCGGCGGGCACCAGGCGCACGGTGACCTCGTTGACCTTGCCTGCCTGAGCGGTCTGGGTCAGGGTGATGTTGTAGGGCTGGGTTCCGCCCATGTTGCGCGAGATCGCGTAGTCACCCTCGTCGTTGGCGACGACGGTCGTGGCGTACTGGGCGTAGTCCTTGCCGAACCAGTACGCGGTGACGGTGGCCTTCGGCGTCGCTTTTCCGCTCAGGGTGGTGGTCCCGGGCTGGGCGAAGGTGTCGCCGTCCTCGTGGCTGGTGAGGGTGAGGTCTGCCGGTGCGGCGGTGTCGTTCTCGGGGTTCAGCGTGACCGTGGAGGCGGTGGTGTTGTTGCCCTTGCCGGACTGGGTGGCCTCGAGGACGTGCTTGCGGTCGTCGACGTTCGCGGTGCGAACGGTCCACTGGCCGTTGGCGAGGACCTGGGCGGTGCCGAGGACGGTGCTGCGGCCCTGTTCGCGGACGGCGATCTGTGCGCCGACCTCGCCGGTGCCGCGCAGGGTCACCGGGCCACCGTCGTGGGCCATGCCCTCGACCGGTGCGGTGATCACGACCGCGGCGCCGTAGGCGACGGCGACGATGATCTCGCCGGTGGCCTCGTCGTCGATCTCTTGGTGGACGCGGACGTCGTAGTCGCCGCCGGCGTTCGGGGCGGTGATCGGGGTCGACCACGTGCCCGAGCCCAGGCGGGCCTCGGTGCGGGCGATCTCGTCGCCGTTCACGTCGCGGATCACGATCGTCGCGCCGGGCTGCGCGGTGCCGGAGAGCACGGCGTTCTGGCCGTGGTCGGCCGGGAACGACGCCACACCGGTCACGGGGGCGACCTTCAGTTCGGCGTCGAGGGTGGTCTCGCCGGTCTTGACGGTGCCCTCGTACTGCTCGAGGGTGACCGGGTTCGACCCGAGCTTCAGCTCGGTGAGTTCGTAGGACCACTTGCCGTCGGTACCGGCCTGGACCTGGTCCTCACCATTGATCACGACGTACGAGCCGGGAACAGCCCATCCCGAGATGCCAGCGGTCCGATTCGGGATGTCCGTTGAGTCCACCTTCGCGGACAGGCCGGCTTCGATGCCTTCGAACTCCGCAGCGGGGCCACTGCTCCCCATGGCGAAGTAGGAACGCTTGTACGCGTCGACATAGCGGACGGTGTTCGTGACGTACTGGCCACTCTGGCGGTTCACCATCCGGCCCTGCGCGTCCAGGCTCCACTCCGTGTTCGTGCCGCTGCAGGACTTGGTGTGAAGTGTGTCGCCCCCGGTCATGGGGAAGATGCTGAGGCACTCGCCGGTGGCTGACCCGTCCCGGACGACTGCGCGGAACCAACCTTCGCCCGTCGAGTCGATTCGGAGTCCGGCGGAGGCAGCGTCAGCGGCGGCCTTCGTGGCGTATTGCTGGATGTGTGTCGGCGACGAGGGCAGGCCGCCGTAGTACTTGCCGTTGCCCACTGGCGAGACGACCTTGGCGGAGGATCCCGGCTCGGGCAGGGCCGTGGTGGAAGCATCCGACGGGCTCGATGCCGTTGCGGCTGCGGGGCCGAAGCTGAGGCCGGTCACGATCGTGGCTGCGGCCAGCCCGATCGCGCCGGTCCGCTTGAGAGTTTTCTTCATGTGAGAGAGGTGTTCTTTCATGTCTGGGCAGCTCGATGTGCCGCCAGGCGAACAGATAGTGAAATGTTAGACACAAAACAAGGCATGCACAACATGACGACCGCGAGGGCTTGCGATCCGGGCGTGTCGGCGTAAACTTGAGCCAGTACCACTCAAGTTTCGAGAAAGGCACATCCATGGCGAACATGCAGGGCGCTCCGGCCTCCACCGAGAAGCAGAAGACGGCCCTCGAGAAGTACGGCGTCGACCTCACCGCCATCGCCCGTAGTGGCAAACTCGACCCCGTCATCGGCCGCGACGCCGAGATCCGGCGCATCAGCCAGGTGCTCACCCGCCGCACCAAGAACAACCCCGTCCTGATCGGCGAGCCCGGCGTCGGCAAGACCGCCGTCGTCGAGGGCCTCGCCCAGCGCATCGTCGAGGGGGACGTCGCCGACAGCTTGAAAGACAAACGCCTGATCAGCCTCGACCTCGCCGCCCTCGTCGCCGGGGCCAAGTACCGCGGAGAGTTCGAAGAGCGCCTCAAGGACGTGCTGAAAGAGATCACCAAGAGCGACGGCCAGGTCATCACCTTCATCGACGAGCTGCACACCCTCATGGGTGCCGGCGGGGGCGAGGGCTCGGTCGCCGCCTCGAACATGCTCAAGCCGATGCTCGCCCGCGGCGAGCTGCGCCTCATCGGCGCCACCACCCTCGACGAGTACCGCCAGTACATCGAGAAGGACGCGGCCCTCGAGCGCCGCTTCCAGCAGGTCTACGTCGGCGAGCCCAGCGTCGAAGACACGGTGGCCATCCTCCGCGGGCTCAAAGAACGGTACGAGGCGCACCACGGGGTCACGATCACCGACGGCGCCCTGGTGGCCGCCGCCTCCTTGTCGAACCGCTACATCCCCAGCCGTCAGCTGCCCGACAAGGCGATCGACCTCGTCGACGAGGCGGGCTCCCGCCTCAAGATGGAGATCGACTCGTCGCCCGTCGAACTGGACCAGCTCTACCGGGGCCTGGTGCGCCTCCAGATCGAGGAGCTCGCCCTCAAGAAGGAGACGGACGACGCCTCGCAGGTGCGCCTCGCCGCCCTGCGCGAGACCATCGCCCAGCAGCAGGCCGCCTACGACGACCTGAACGCCCGGTGGCAGGCCGAGAAGGCCGCCCTGCAGGGCGTCGGCACGTTGCGCAGCGATCTCAACGACGCCCGCATCGACGCCGACCGCGCCCTGCGCGAAGGCCGTTACGAAGACGCCGCCCGCATCAGCTACGAACGCATCCCCGATATCGAGAAGCGCCTCGCCGACGCCGAGTCGTTCGAGAAGTCCGGCGACCGGCTGGTCAGCGACTCGGTGACCGACGCCGACATCGCCGAGGTCGTCGCCGCCTGGACCGGCATCCCCGTCGGTCGGCTGCTCAGCGGCGAGACCGAGAAGCTGCTGCACCTCGAGAGCGAGCTCGGGAGGCGCCTCATCGGTCAGAAGGCGGCCGTCCAGGCCGTCAGCGAGGCGGTCCGGCGCACTCGCGCGGGCATCAGCGACCCCGACCGCCCGACCGGCTCGTTCCTCTTCCTCGGCCCGACCGGGGTGGGCAAGACCGAGCTCGCCAAGGCCCTCGCCGACTTCCTCTTCGACGACGAGAAGGCGCTCGTCCGCATCGACATGAGCGAGTACGGCGAGAAGCACAGCGTGTCCCGGCTCGTGGGCGCGCCTCCCGGGTACGTGGGTTACGAGGCCGGTGGCCAGCTGACCGAGGCGGTGCGTCGTCGCCCGTACAGCGTCGTGCTGATGGACGAGGTCGAGAAGGCCCACCCCGAGGTCTTCGACGTCCTGCTGCAGGTACTCGACGACGGTCGGCTGACGGACGGACAGGGGCGCACCGTCGACTTCCGCAACACGATCCTCGTGCTGACCTCGAACCTCGGCTCGCAGGTCATCACCGACCCGTCCCTCAGCGACCCCGAGAAGGAAGAACTCGTGCAGGGCCTCGTGCGTCAGGCGTTCAAGCCCGAGTTCGTCAACCGACTCGACGACATCGTCGTGTTCTCGACCCTCAGCACCGACGACCTCGGCCAGATCGTCTCGCTCTACGTCGACCGCCTCGGCCGACGGCTCACCGACCGCCGCCTCTCGCTCGCCGTCACCCCCGACGCGCGGGCCTGGCTCGCCGACCGCGGCTACGACCCGATCTACGGCGCCCGTCCCCTGCGCCGTTTGATGCAGCGGCAGATCGACGACAAGCTCGCCATGGCGCTGCTCGGAGGCGAGATCGCCGACGGCGACACGGTGCGGGTCGACGTGGCCGACGGAGGCGAGGGGTTGACGGTGGTGCGGTACGACGTCGGCGAGCCCACGCCCGACGACCTGGACGACCTGCCCGCCTGATCCCGGCAGACTGGAACCATGCGCACCTGGGTGAAGATCTGCGGCCTGTCCACCCCCGAGACGGTCGACGCGGCCGTCGAGGCCGGGGCCGATGCCGTGGGGTTCGTGTTCGCGGCAGGCAGTCCGCGCACGATCGACCCCGAGAGCGCACGCGAGTTGGCGGCTCGCGTGCCGGAGGGCGTCGAGACGGTCGGCGTCTTCCGTGGCCAGGGCATCGGCACGGTGCTCGATCTCGCCCGCGCCTCCTCGGTGTCGACCGTCCAGCTGCACGGCGACGAGACCCCGGCCGACGTCGCCGCCGTCCACGCCGAGGGCTTCCGCGTGATCCGCGCCGTCAGCGCCGCCGCCTACGCGGCCGAACCCGAGGAGGCGCGGGTCGCGTTCCGCGAGGACGCCCTGCTGCTCGACGCGATCGACCCCGGCGCCGGCGCCACCTTCGACGTCGGGCCGCTGCTGTCCGCGCCTCCTGCCCGGGCGTGGTTGTTGGCCGGGGGGCTCACCCCGGACAACGTCGCCGGGCTGCTGGCCGAACTCCGGCCTCACGGTGCCGTCGGGGTCGACGTGAGCTCGGGCGTCGAGTCGTCGCGCGGCGTGAAGAGCGTCGAGCTGATCCGCGCGTTCGTCGAGGCTGCCCGAGCCTGAGCGACCCCGGCCTGAGCGACCCCGGCCTCAGCCGACGAGCGCTCGGGCGTCCTCGACGAACCGGTCGACGTGGGCCTCGGTGGTGTCGAACGAGCACATCAACCGCACCTCGCCGGTGGCCCGGTTCCAGTCGTAGAAGTGGTGCGCGGCCCGCAAGGGCTCCACGGCCTCGCGGGGCAGCACGACGAACACGGCGTTGGCGTCGACGGCCTGTGTGACGGTGACGCCCGGCAGTGTCGCGAGCCCGTCGGCGAGGCGAGCGGCCATCGCGTTGGCCCGGGTCGCCGACCGCAGCCAGAGGTCGCCGTCGAGCATCGCCAGGAACTGCGCCGAGACGAAGCGCATCTTCGAGGCCAGCTGCGCGTCCATCTTGCGCAGGTAGACCAGGCCGGCCCGCGCCTCCTCGGAGAAGGTCACGACCGACTCGCCCAACACGAGGCCGTTCTTCGTGCCTCCGAACGACACCGAGTCGACGCCGGCGTCGCGCGTGATCGCGCGGAGCGGGACGCCGAGCGATGCCGCGGCATTGGCGAGGCGGGCGCCGTCGAGGTGGACGCGCATGCCGAGCGAGTGCGCGTGGTCGGTCACGGCCCGGATCTCGTCGGGTGAGTAGACCGTGCCGAGCTCGGTGCTCTGCGTGATCGTCACCGCGAGGGGCTGAGGACGCTGCTGGTCGCCCCAGCCGTAGGCCTGCCGGTCGATCAGCTCGGGAGTCAGCTTGCCGTCGGGCGTCGGCACGGTCAGCAGCTTGATGCCGCCGAGGCGCTCGGGCGCCCCGCCCTCGTCGGTGTAGACGTGGGCGGTCGTCGCGCAGATCACGGCGGCCCAGCGCGGCGTCAGGGCCTGCAACGCGGCGACGTTCGCACCTGTGCCGGTCAGGACGGGGTCGATCGCCGCCCCCTCGCCGAAGGTCTCGACGACGACCTCGGAGAGGCGCTGCGTGTAGGGATCGGCGCCGTACGAGCCGACATGGCCGCCGGCGGCGTCGACGATCGCCTGCAGCACCTCGGGATGGGCCCCGGCGTAGTTGTCGCTGGCGAACGTGTGGACCGAGGGATCGTGGAGGCGCGTCACCCGTCGATTCTGCCCGACCGCCGACCGCCGCGGAGGTCGACGACGGGCCGAGGAGGCGTGGGTCGCGCCGCGGGCACCGTTCGGGCGAGCTGGGCAGGGCCCCGGGCGTGCGACAGGATGGACCCATGGGTGGAGTGCTGATCGGGTTCGCGATCATCGGTGTGATCATCGTGACCGGGTACGTCGTCGGTCGCATCGATCTGCTCGGGGAGTCCGGCCACCGGGTGCTCTCGCGCCTGGTCTTCTTCGTCCTGACGCCCTGCCTGCTGTTCTCCACCATCTCGCAGGCCGACGTCCACGTGCTGTTCTCGCGCCTCCTGGTGGTGTCGGCCATCGCGTCGCTCGTCGCGGCCGTCCTCTCGGTCGTGGTGCTCAAGCTCGTCCTCAGACGCAGCGCCGCCGAGACGGCCATCGGCACGATGGGCGGCGCGTACGTCAACGCCAACAACATCGGCCTGCCGGTCGCCACCTACGTGCTGGGCAGCGCCACCTTCGTCGCTCCGGTGCTGCTCTACCAGCTGCTCGTGCTCACGCCGATCGTGCTCGCCGTCATGGACACCGTGACGAACCGCGGCAGCAGCATCGGCCGGACGATCGCGCGCCCGTTCACGAACCCCCTGCTGATCGGGTCCGCCCTCGGCGTCGTCGTCGCGGTCACCGGCCTCGAGATCCCGCAGGCCGTCCGCGAGCCCTTCGAGCTGGTGGGCGGGGCCGCGGTCCCCGTCGTCCTGCTGTCGTTCGGCATGTCCCTGTACGGGTCGAAGCCGTTCCAGGCCGGTCAGGGGCGTGCCGACATCGTGGTCGCCGTCGTGCTGAAGCTCGTCGTGATGCCCGTCACCGCCTGGCTGCTCGGCGCGTTCGTGTTCGACTTCGGCCGCGACGAGTTGTTCGTCGCGGTCGTGCTCGCCGGACTGCCGTCGGCCCAGAACGTCTTCAACTACGCCCAGCGCTACCAGACGGGTGTGGTCGTGGCTCGCGACACGGTGCTCGCCACGACCGTGCTGTCGGTGCCGGTGCTCGTGGTGGTCGCGGCCCTGCTCGCCTGATGTGACCACCGAAACTTCACATCACTCGTTTTTAATGACACCCTGAGGGTTCACTTTCCACGAAAGGTGCTCCCTTGATCTCGATCCCACCGCCGGCACGCGTCCTTACGGGTGCCGTCCTGTCGGCTGCCCTCGTCCTGACCGCGCACCTCCCGGCGACGGCCGCCGTCGCCGGGTCCGTCGCGTCCGAGTCGTCGTCGACCTCCAAGTCGCCGTCGACCCCCGAGTCGCCGTCGACCTCCGAGTCGCCGTCGACCCCCGAGGGGCAGGAGGCGCGGGTCCCGTCACCGGCGGACGATCCGACCCTGCCGCCCCCGGACCCAGCGACTCCGAGCCCGTCGCCCTCGTCCGAGCCGCCCGCGTCGGCCCCACCCGAAGCCCCCGTCGAGACCGGTGCCGAGACCGGTGCCGAGACCGGGATCGAGACCGGTGCCGAGACCGGGGCCGCGACCGAGGCCCTGCAGGCCGCCGAGGCCGGGGTCGCCGCGCTGACCTCGCCCCTCGAGGTGCTCAGCCACGCGGACGGCGAGTCGTACGAGGCCGGCCCCGCCACGTTCTTCGGCTCGGGCACCCCCACGGCCACCGTCGTCGCGACCAACCAGTGGGGTGTCGAGATGGGGCGGGCCACCGTCGCCGTCAACGGCCGCTGGGCCTTCACCCGCAACCTCGGGCCCACCACCCGGTCGTACGAGCTCGTCTTCAGGCAGACGCTCGGGGCCGAGAGTGACCAGAAGGCCCTCGAGTTGTTCTACGCGGGGTCCGTCGAGCTCTCGGTCGGCAGCCACGTCGACGGGCAGCTCTACTCGGCCGGGCCCACGGTCTTCGCCGGGCACGGGGCCCCGAACGCGCTCGTCACGGTCGTCGACGCACGGCTCGGTGAGATCGCCCGCACGACGACCGCCCTCTCGGGTCGGTGGTCGGTCGGGGCCGACCTCGTCCCCACCCTCGACGGGTACAGCCTCACCGTCACGCAGACGCGGCGCGACATCGACCCTCAGCGGGTCCCGCTGAACCTCGAGTACGCGGCGGCGCTCGTACCCCTGGGAGTGGACAGCCACCGGGACGGTGCCCCCTACGGGCCGGGGGTGGCGACCTTCTCGGGACGCGGCACCGTCGGCGCCCGGATCACCGCGGTCAACCAGTGGAACACCCCGATGGGGTCCGCGCGCGTCGGGGTCGACGGCCGGTGGGCCTTCGACCGCAACCTCGGGCCGACCTCATCGGGCTACGAGATCACCTTCACCCAGACCCGCGGGCTGACCGTCGACTCGGTGGTCGTGCACCTCACGGTGCCGGTGCCCGCCGACCTGGCCGTGACGACCCCCGACCTCTCGGGCGGCACGGTCGACGACGGAGACGTCATGACGACGTTCCGCGGCACGGGCACGCCGTTCGCGACCCTGCACGGGGTCAACCAGTGGGGCACGGCCTTCGGCGACACGACGATCGGTGCCGACGGCCGGTGGGAGTTCCGTCGCTGGCTCGCCAAGGGCACCCGCTACGACCTGACCTTCACGCAGGTCTCGTGGACGGGCGAGACCGTCGTCACCGAGGGGTACGGTTTCGACGTCGAGCCCTGACGTCCGGTCGGCCTCAGAAGATCATGGGCCGGTCGTCGTCGAGCCCGGTCTCGAGATCGAGGTCGACGACGACCGGCACGTGGTCGCTCGGCGCGTCGCCCTTGCGCTCGTCGCGATGGATCGCGACCGACGTGACGAGATCGTCGAACGGCTTCGAGCCGAGGACGAAGTCGATGCGCATGCCCTCGTTCTTCGGGAATCGCAGTTGCTTGTAGTCCCAGTACGTGTAGCCCTCGGGCAGCCGTGAGCGGACCACGTCGGTGAGGCCGACCTCTTCGAAGCGGAAGAACGCGTCCCGCTCGGGCGCGCTGACGTGGGTGTGACCCTCGAAGACCGACATGTCCCACACGTCGGTGTCGAGGGGGGCGACGTTCCAGTCGCCCATCAGGGCGAGCGGCTGATCGGGTCGTTCGGCCAGCCAGGTCTCGGTCTCGGCGGCCAGCTTGGCGAGCCAGTCGAGTTTGTAGGCGTAATGCGGGTCGGCGAGTTCGCGCCCGTTCGGAACGTAGAGGCTCCAGAGCCGCACGCCCTCGACCGTGACGCCGATCGCGCGCGCCTCCTTCGGCTGGTCGGGGCCCTCCTGGCCCTTGGCGAAGCCCGGCTGCGACGGGAAGGTGATCTCGACGTCCTCCATCGGGAGGCGGCTGACGAACGCGACGCCGTTCCACTGGCTGAGTCCGTGCAGCTCGACCTCGTAGCCCGCTTCGCGGAAGGCGTCGTAAGGGAACTGCTCGGGCTTGCACTTGATCTCTTGCAGGCCCGCGACGTCGACGTCCTCACGGACGAGCCAGTCGACGACCCGGCCCACTCGAGCCCGGACGGAGTTGACGTTGTAGGTCGCGACACGCATGCCGACCACGGTACCGGGCGAGCACGAGACGGGTCGTCGCGGCCGAGTCGTTGCCCAAAGGGCATCGATGCCCTTCCCATCGAGCAACGTACGCGCTAGTAAATACACATGTCGCATGAGGGGCGAGGTGGAACGGGCCGGCCGGGCCAGGGCAGCCGGTACGAACGCGCGCGCGGGGTCACCCCCGCTCGCATCGAGACGTACCCGAAGCGTCACCAGGTCTCCGTGGACGAACGTGTGGCCCGGCTCGCCCGCTCGGCGGTCGTCCGCTACGAGGACTTCTTCCTGCCGCCCGGCACGTGGGCCGACCTGCACCGGCTGACCACGCGATCGCTCGACCGGTCGTCCCGGGGCGGTCGCTGAGCCTGCCCGCCCCGGCGTTCCCGGGCCGCCTGCTCTACCATGGGTCACCGTGACCGACGCACGCACGCAGCTCATCGACTACATCGGCTCCGAGGCCGTCTTCCACGGCGACTTCACGCTGACCAGCGGCAAGAAGGCGACGTACTACATCGACCTCCGCAAGGTCAGCCTCGACCACCGCGTCGCCCCCCTGATCGGCCGGGTCATGGTCGACCTGATCGACGAGGTGCCCGACGTGTTCGCAGTGGGCGGTCTCACCATGGGCGCCGACCCGATCGCCGCGGCCGTCCTGCACCAGGGGGTCGCCCTGGGCAAGGACTACGACGCCTTCGTCGTGCGCAAGGAGCCCAAGGACCACGGCCGCGGCAAGCAGGTCGAGGGGCCCGATCTCGCAGGCAAGCGCGTCATCGTGCTCGAGGACACCTCGACCACAGGGGGCTCGCCCCTCGCGGCCGCCAAGGCCCTCGAGGCCGTGGGGGCCGAGATCGCCGCCGTCGCCGTGGTCGTCGACCGCAGCACCGGCGCCCGCGAGGTGATCGAGGCCGCGGGCTACCCCTACTACGCCGCCATCGGCCTGGAAGACCTCGGGCTGAAGCCGTGACCGACGACCGGCGGGGTGACGACGGCGACGACGCCGGGCGGGACGACGCAAGCGACTGGCTCGCGGCGCAGTTCGACGGCACCGAGGACGACGACTCCGACGGCGACGGGGCCGGTCGTGACGGCACCGCGGCCGACACCCCGTCAGGAGGCGCGGGTCATCTTCCCGACGTCGCCCCAGAGGACGTCCCCACCCAGGCGTTCGACCTGCCGCCGGTCACACGAGCGGTCGAGGTCCCACCCGACGACGAAACCGAGCGCCCGGGCGACCCGGGTGTCGGGCAGGCGTCGTCGGACTCGTCCGGGGAGCCGCCGACGCCGACCCCCCTGCCGTTCGTCGTGCCCGAGTCCCCGGCGGGGACGCCGCCGCCGAAGACCTCGGGCCACCCCCAGGCCCTCGACCTCGGTGCGCTGACGGGTGCCGTGCCACCGTTGCAGCCTCCGTCGTCCGTGCCGACTCCGGACCTCCCCGCGCCGTCCGAGTCGCAGCAGCCCGACCCGGAGCCTGCGGGTGACGGGGATCCCGCCGCTCCGCCGCCGGTCCCCGCGGACGTGGGGGACCCTGCCGGCGTCAGCGACGAGCCGGGGCCGTTCACGGCACTGATCTCGGTGCCCCGGCCCGAGTCGGCCGAACCCGCGACCTTCGACTGGAACGCTCTGCCCGAGCCCGAGCCCGAGCCCGAGCCCGAGCCCGAGCCTGTATTGGAACCGGAACCCGAGCCGGAACCGGAACCGGAACCGGAGCCCGAGCCCGTACCCGAGCCCGAGCCCGAGCCCGTACTGGAACCGGAACCCGAGCCGGAACCGGAACCGGAGCCCGAGCCCGTACCCGAGCCCGAGCCCGTACTGGAACCCGAGCGCGTACTGGAACCCGAGCCCGTACTGGAACCCGAGCTCCTACCGGAACCCGAGCTTGTTCCGGAGCAGGAGCCCTTCGCAGCTGCCGAGCCCGAGCCCGAGCCCGAGCCCACGCCCGCCGCCGCGGGCCGCGAGGGTGGTACCGAGGCGCCTTGGTGGGTCGAGGAGCACCACGAGATGACCCGGCGCGAGCGCCGACTGGCCGAGGCGGCGGCTGCTGCGGCCGCGGCTGGCGGCGTGGTCGCGTCCGGCGTTCCCGGAGTCCCCTCGGTGGCGGCCCCGGCGCCAGCCGCCGAGTCGTCGTCCGGCCAGGAGTCCGAGGCCGAGCCGCCTCCGAGTGGCGACCGCGAACCCACCTTCACCGAGATCCTCGGCGTTGTCCCGTCGTCCTCCGCCGAGGACGTCCTGACCGTGGACGCTCGGCACGAGCACGAGCCCGAGCCCGAGCACGCCGTGCCCTCGGCGGAGGTCCCGGCCGCGTGGTCCCTGTCCGGCTCGGGCGAGGTGCCCCTGCTCGACGTCGAGCCGTCGACCGGCCTCGAGTCGTCGTCCGACGTCGAGCGGTCGTCCGACGACGTCGACGACGACGACGAGGGCCTGGACGACGCGGCCGAGGTGACGACCGCGACCGCCCTGTTCGCGCCTCCTCGGTCCGCACGCGACGAGGCCCGCGACGACGTGGACGTCCCGGCCGATGCCACGCCGGTGCTGCCCGGCGTCTCGATGAGCACCACCGCCGCTCCGGAGGGCGAGCGGCCGCGCCGCGAGATCGGAGGAGCCGGCGTCTTCGTGCCGCAGACCCGTCCGGTGGACGAGAAGCCTGCCACGACACCCCGCGGGCCGGGCCTGGCCGACTGGGTCCGCGGACACCGGACGCTGGCCGCCGTCGGCGCCGGCCTCGTGATCGTGCTGTTGCTGGTCGCGTTGTTCTTCATCTCGCGCTCGCTCTTCGCGTCGACCGACGACTTGGGCTCCGACCCGTCCGTGGCGGCGGAGCCGACCGGGACCCGCACCGTGACCGCCGCCCCCGCGGCACCCGCCGCCGAGGTCGCTCCGGCCGGCCCGCTGGCGGCCGGCACCCACTCGTACGCCGACCTCCAGGGCGGCGAGTGCTTCTCGAGCTTCGAGTCGGCCTGGCAGCAGGACTACGAGGTCTCCGACTGTGCTCAGCCGCACGTGGCCCAGCTGACCCGCCTCGGCAGCCTCGACGGCGACGCGTCGGCCGCCTACCCCGGGGCCGACGTGCTGCAGAGCCAGATGAACCTGCTCTGCACGGGATCGGACGCCCTCGACCGCCAGGCCGCCGCGGCCTATCCCGACGTGCAGCTGCTCGCGAGCTTCCCCGCGGACGCCGACGCCTGGGCGGCCGGCGACCGCACGTATTCGTGCTTCGTCAACCGCAGCAGCGGAGAGGCCCTGACGACGAGCCTCGTCGCGGTGGCGGGCTGACGGGTCGACCCGCCCCGCGCCTCCTGGGGCCCTAGGCCTCGGACGGCACCACGTCGGACTCGACGGGTTCGCTGCGCACCAGCTCGTGCACCCCGGCCAGGATCTCGTTGGGCCGGAACGGGTAGCGGTCGATCTCGGCCTGGTCGCTGATGCCCGTCATCACGAGGATCGTGTGCAGTCCGGCCTCGATGCCGGCCATGATGTCGGTGTCCATCCGGTCACCGATCATGGCGGTGTTCTCGCTGTGGGCGCCGATGCGGTTCATCGCCGAGCGGAACATCATCGGGTTGGGCTTGCCGACCACGTAGGGCTCTTTGTTGGTGGCCTTCGAGATCATGGCGGCGATCGCGCCCGTCGCGGGCAGCACGCCGTCAGCGCTGGGCCCGGTCGCGTCGGGGTTCGTCACGATGAACCGCGCGCCGCCGAGGATCAGTCGGACGGCCTTGGTGATCGAGTCGAACGAGTAGTTGCGGGTCTCGCCCACGACGACGTAGTCGGGGTTCGTCTCGGTCATGATGAAGCCGGCCTCGTGCAGGGCGGTCGTCATGCCGGCCTCGCCGATGACGAAGGCCGAGCCGCCGGGCATCTGCGAGCGGCAGAAGTCGGCCGTGGCGAGCGCGCTCGTCCAGATGCGCTCTTCGGGCACGTGCAGCCCCGAGGCGCGCAACCGTGCGGCGAGGTCGCGTGGCGTGAAGATCGAGTTGTTGGTGAGCACGAGGTAGGGCGTGCCTTCGTCCTGCCACTGCTGGATCAGCTCGGCGGCACCGGGCAGCGCGTGGTTCTCGTGGACGAGCACGCCGTCCATGTCGGTCAGCCAGCACTCGACGTCTTCTCGTGAACCCATGCGGTCACCTTAGCGAGGTGCTCTGCGAGCCGAGGAGGCGCCGGTCGGGTCCGGGGAGAACACCTACCCTGGTCGGGTGCCCCAGGACGACGACCGCGCCCCGCTCGAGCCCGAGGGGCTCGCCCGCCCCGACCGCCCGGACGACCCCGAACCGACCGTCGAGCCCGAGCACGGCGTCGGTCCCTGGCCCGGTGGCGAGGCCGACCGACCGGACGGCGACCACTGGGACCCCGAGCTGCTCCGCGTGGGCGACCGGCGCAACGTCGTCGACCGCTACCGGTACTGGACGATGGAGGCGATCGTCGCGGACATCGATTCGCACCGGCACCCCTTCCACGTCGCGGTCGAGAACTGGCAACACGACATGAACATCGGGTCGATCGTCCGCAGCGCGAACGCCTTCGCCGCCGACACGGTGCACATCATCGGCCGACGGCGGTGGAACAAGCGCGGTGCGATGGTCACCGACCGGTACCAGCACGTGCTGCACCACCCCGACGTCGAGACGTTCCTGGCCTGGGCGCGCGAGCAGCGCCTCCCCGTCCTCGCGGTCGACAACGTCGAGGGCTCGGTTCCGATCGAGACCTTCGACCTGCCCGAGCGGTGCGTGCTGCTCTTCGGCCAAGAGGGACCCGGTCTCTCGGCCGAGGCGATCGCGGGCTCGGAGGCGGTGCTCGAGATCTCGCAGTTCGGCTCGACGCGCAGCATCAACGCGAGCGCGGCTGCGGCCGTCGTGATGCACGCCTGGGTGGTGCGGCACCGGTTCTGATCTCTGCCCGGTCGCGTTGACGCGCCCGACATGTCACACATAAACTCTGGACCGTCGGCGGCCGGAGGGGGCGTCGGTTGTGACACGACCAGAAGCGAGGGCGCCCCGTGCCGCCGATTCCCACGCGACCCGCGTCCGACCCGACGCGGGTGTGCTTCGTCGCCGCCCCGTTGATGGCCCGCAGCGGCGTCTACCGCTCGACGCACGATCTCGTCGTCGAGGCCCGGTCGCGGGGGCTCGACTGGCGGGCCGTGCTCGGCACGCGTCCCACGGCGCAGGGCCGACGCGCCGAGACGCCGGGCGTCCGGGAGGTGACGATCACGCGGCACGGCCGCGGCGTCGTCGACGAGGTGCGCGAGGTGCTCGACGACGTGCCCGAGGTGGCGCGGGCCGACGTCGTCGTCACGCTCGTGACCCAGAGCGACGTCGCCTGGTCGCGGTCGACCGCCCGGCGGGGCCGGCTCTGGGTGGCCTGGGTGCGCGGCCTGCCGTGGCCCGCGCCCGGTGAGCAGTCGACGGCGCGGCGGGTGGCCCTCCGGTTGGTCGAGTCGGCCGCGCTCCGCCGAGCCGACGACGTGTGGGCGACGACCGAGGTCCTCGGGGTCGACGTCGCGCGCGTCCGGCGGCCCCATCTCGTGCCCGCGGGCATCCGCCTGCCCGCCCGCACGTCCTTCGGTGAACGGTCGGTGCCCATGGTCTGGGCCGCCCGCCTCGACGTCGACAAGCGCCCTCGGGCCTTCGTGGACATCGCCGAGAGGTCCGGGGTGCCGGGGCGCCTGCACGGCCAGGGGCCGCTCGAAGCGGGGCTGCGCGCCGAGCTGCCCCCGATCGTGTCGATGCCCGGCTGGACGGACGCGGCCGAGCTCTGGGACGGCGCGGGGTTCTTCGTCGGGACGGCCTCGCGCGAGGCGTTCGGTCGCAGTGCCGTCGAGGCCGCGGCGACGGGCCTGCCGATCGTTCTCGGCGACCGGTACGGGGCCGCGCCCCTGCTCGTGACCGACGCCGAGCTGCGCCGACGCTTCGTCCTGCCCACAGGCGAGACGGGCCGGTGGGTCACGGCGGTGCGAGACCTCGCCGGCGACGCCGACCTGCGGCGACGGATGTCCGACCACGTGGCGGGCAACGCGTCGCGCTCGTCCGTCACCGCGTCGGTCGACGCCGTCCGTGACCGCCTCGTCGAGCTCGGGGTCGGCGGGTCCGCACGATGAACCGCGCGGCAGCCGTCACGGCGGCGAGGCGTCGACCGCTCCGCGTGGTCCAGTACGGCGTGCACGATCCCTCCTACCCGCGCAACTCCCGGCTCCGCGCGGTCCTCGAGGGACAGCTGGGCGCCCGGGTGCGCGTCGTCCCGCGCTCGAGGGCGGGGGCCCGGCCCCTGCGGGCACTGCACGACCTGCGTTCGCTCTGCCGTGCGACGGCGGGGGCCGACCTCGTGGTGCTGTCGGAGTTCCGCAGCAGCCAGGCGCTCGTGGTGCGCGCGGTGGCGTCGCTCAGTCGCGCGCGCCTCCTGGTGGACTGCTTCGTCCTGTCGCACGAGACAGCCGTCGGTGACTGGGGGCGTCCGTCACCGCGTTCGCCCGGAGCCCTGCGGCTCGCGGTGCTCGACGCGCTCGCCGTGCACTGCGCCCACCTCGTCCTCACCGACACCGAGCCGCGGGCGGCCGAGCTCGTCCGTCGGCACCGTCCCGCCGCCGTCGTGCTGCCCCTCGCCGTCGGGGCGCCGGGGTGGGCCCGATGGCAGCCCCCGCCGGATCCTCACGATGACCTGCGCGTGCTCTACTACGGCGGCTACGTGCCCCTGCACGGGGTCGACCTGGTGGTCGACGCGCTCGCGGCGATCGACGGCCGCCGGGACGTCTCGATGGTCTTCGTCGGCGACGGACCCGATCGTGGACGCATCGAGGCCCGCGTCGCCGGGCTCGGACCCGGCGTCCGGTGCGAGTTCGTCGGCGCGGTGCCCGAGTCCGAGCTGAGGGGGTACATCGCCCACGCCGACGTCGTCCTCGGGGTGTTCGGCACGTCCGTCAAGGCCCGCGGCGTCGTCGCCAACAAGGTCTGGCAGGGACTCGCCTGCGGCCGCTCGGTGATCACGCAGCGGTCGTCCGCCCTGGCCCCCCTCGCCGCGGTGGTCGGCGGGTCGCTCGTCCAGACCGAGCCGGGGTGCGCCTCGTCGCTCGCTCAGGCGCTCGTCGACGTGCGCCCGTCGACCCCCTCCTCCGACGTCGACGTGCACCGACGGCTCGACGAGCTCGTCGCCGCATCGTGGCAGCCGCTCGCCGGACACCTCATGGCGCTGGTACGGGGCGACCGCCGGGCTCGCCACTGGCGCGGTGCGAGGTCGGGCACGGGCCGCGATCGCGAGGGCCGATGACCGGCACACGGGGTGTGGCGCGGGCGGCGCGACAGATGCGTCGGCTCGCGTTGCACGTGCTCGTCCCGGCGGTGGGGGCGGCCGCACCCCTGGCGGTCGTCCCCGCCGTGACGTCGACGGCAGGTGCCGCGGGCTGGGCCGCGATCGCCGTCGGGCTCTCGGTCGGGGTGGCCGCAGCCGTCGTGGCCGAGCTCGGTTGGGGGATCGTCGGCCCCCAGCGCGTCGTCCGGCAGCCCGCCGCCCGGTCCCGGCTCTACGCTGCCGCCCTCGCCAGCAGGCTGGTCGCCGTCGCACTGACCACGCCGCTGGCGGCGGTCGTCACAGGCCTCGTCGTCGTGGAACACCGCCCGGCGGCGGTGCTCGTCGCGGTGGGGGTGTCGCTCGGGGCGCTCAGCCCGGCCTGGTTCTTCATCGGTCTCGGCCGGCCGGTCGTCGTGCTGCTGGCCGAGACGTCTCCGCGGGTGGTCACGTCGCTGGCGTCGGCCGTCGCGATCGTCCACGGCGCCCCCCTCGAGGTGTACGGCTCCGGGCTGATCGTCTCGGTCGTCGCGGCGCTCGCGCTCGCGAGTCTGCTCGACGACGCCGCGCGTCCACCTCGCCGACGGGACTTCGCCGGAGTCCCGGCCACCGTGCGCGAGCAACGCGTCCTGGTGCTGGGGCGGGCCGTCACCACCACCTACAAGTCGTTGCCCTCCGCGATGTTGGGCGGTGTCGCCCCCGGCGCGGTGGCCGGCTTCGCGGCCGTCGACCGTCCACTGCGCATGGGGCTGCAGGTCGTCTCGGCCGTGCCCGACCGTCTGCAGACCTGGGTCGGGCACCCGTCGCCCGGCCTCGCCCGCCGACGCAGCCTCTGGTCCCTGTTCGCCAACGCCATGCTCGGGCTCGTCGTGGGCGTCGCCTTCGCCACCCTCATGCCCTCGGTCGGTCGGCTGCTCTTCACCGGCGCGGTCGACGTCCCGCCGACGCTCGCCGTGTGGGGTGGGGTCCTCGCGGGGGTCGTCTGCGCCTCCCGGGGGGCCGGCCTCGCGCTGGTCAGCGCCGGCCGCCCCGGGTGCACGACCCTCGCCGCGTCCTGCTCGGCCGCCGTCGGGGTGCCCGGGCTGCTGGTCCTGGGGGAGCGCGCCGGTGCCGCGGGGGCACTCGCCGCGCTCGCCGCCGCCGAGACCGTCGGCCTCGTCGTGCAACTCGTCGCCGTCGCCCACCGCCCCGGCGGCCACGGCCCCGGCAGCCACGGCCCCGGCAGTCACGGCCACGGCCGGGGCAGCCACGGGCGGCCCGACGACCTGGTGCCGCCGACGTGACCGTCCTGCTCGGTGTCCTTGCCGCACTCCTCGCCGTCGCCGTCGGAGGGCTGCTCGTGCCCGCCGACCGTCGTCGCGGCGTCGCCCTCGTCGTCGCGTTCGGCCTGCTGACGGCGGCCGGTTCGCTGACGGTCCCGGCCGACGTCCGGGGCGCGGCGGTCGCCGTGGCAGCCGGGGTGACCGCGGCGGCGCTGCTCTCGCCTCGTGACTGGCCCGTCGAACGGGCACGAGCCTCGACGTGGACCCTGGCCTGGTTCGCCTGGGCCGTCGGCTGCGTGGTCGCCATCGCACCGTCGACCATCGTCTTCATGGCGCAGCTCGCCGTCGTGGGGCTGACGCTGTCGTGGGCGGTCGCCACGTCGTCCCGTGCCGACGTCCGGGTGTTCCTGCGCGGGCTCGTCGGCATCGGGGTCGCCCAGGTCGTCCTCGGCGTCGTCGAGCTGACGGTCACCCACCGGCCCGTGCCGTGGGGCCACAAGGTGCTCGCGACCGGCCGGTCGTTCGTCAGCGACAACAAGGTGCTGCCGGGTGACCTCATGCGGGTCGAGGGGTCGGTGGGCCATCCCATCCCGTACGCGGTCCTGCTCGCGGTCTGTCTCGTCGTCGTCGTGGTGGCCGAGCGCGGCGTCTTCTCGAGCGCGGCGAGGTGGGCGGTCGTGCCCGTGCTGTCGACGGGCATCCTGCTGTCGGGCAGCCGCAGCGTGCTGACGGCGGTTCTGCTGGCGCTCGGCTACGTGGTGCTGACGACCGACCTGCGCCACCGGGCGGTCAAGATCGTGTCGTCGGTCTCGGTGGTGGTCGTGGCCGGCGTGCTGCTCGCCTCCGAGGTCGTGTCGGCCGTCGCGGTCCTGGTCGCGTCGGGCTCGTACGAGAACCGCGTCGGCGCGCTGCGGGCCGTTCCGGGGTTGGTGACCCGACCGCCGACCGAGTCGCTCGTCGGCAGCGGCTTCGGCAGTGAGCCCGAGCTCTACGCCCGGGGGTTGCTGCCGCAGGAGGGCTTCACGGTGGTCGACAACCAGCTCGTGACGACCCTCGCGACGTTCGGCCTGATCGGACTCGTCCTCGTGGTCGGCGTCTTCGTCGTCGGTCTGACGAGGACCTCGAGGACGGGGACGGCGGTGACGATCGTCATGGCGACCGTGCTCTTCTCCTTCGACTACCTCGTGTGGTTCTCGATGTCGGGGCTCGCCTTCGCGTTCTGTGCCCTCGCCCGCACGGACGGCACCCGTTCCGACGACGTCCGGCCCCACGGCGCCCGTTCCGACGACGTCCGGCCCGACCGCGTCGAGTCGTCGACGCTCAGCCGACGACGGGGCCGAGGTAGCGGCTCACCAGCGTGACGGCGTCGACGATCTGGCGGGTCGACAGGTCGTAGGTCGCGGCGTCGAGCCCGATCGGGTCGACAACGTCGTCGTCCTCCGGCCCGACGAGCGGCCCGCTGCCCCGGCGGGCGGCGACGAGGGCGACGGCGACCCGGAGGCGATCGTCGGGGGCCACGCCCTGCAGGGCGTCGTCGGCCTGGGCCGGGTCGACGAGGGCGCTCAGCCGCGCGAACTCTCGCAGGGTGAAGGTGACGCGCGTGACGCGTGGCACCAGCGAGACGACCGCCCGGCGGTGCTCGCGGGCCATGGCCAGCACGAGTCCCGTCCCGGCGAGGGTGCCTTCGACGAGCTGCCGGGCCCGGTGTCGTCCGAGGTCGAGGCCCAGGTCGCGCGCCCGGTCGAGGGTGGGGCGGGGTGGCGTCGCACCCTCGGGGGCCCGGGTGCCGGCGCTGCCCGTCGAGGCGCCGGGCAGGACGGCCCCGGGCAGGGCGCCGGCGAGGAGGGCCGCGGCGAGGGGCGAGCGGCAGAGATTGCCGGTGCAGACGGTCAGGACGGTCGCGAGGGGCGGGACGGTCGGTGCGGGAGGCGTCATCGGCGTCGCTCTTCGGGCCCTGGTGTGGCGGACTGTGTCGTGAAGTACCCCGTGTACGAGCCGTACCCGTAGGCGCCGGCCCCCCGGGCCGGGACCATGGTGAGGACGACGCCCAGGGTGCGGCTGCCGATCTCGGAGATCGAGGTCAGTGCCTGGCGCAGCTGGTGGCGGGTCGACCGTCGTGCCGCGGCGACCACGACGACACCGCTCACACACCGGCTGAGCACGGCGGCGTCGGTCACGGGAAGCAGCGGGGGCGAGTCGATCACGACGAAGTCGTACGCGGCTTCGATCTCGGTGAGCAGGCTCACCATCGCCATCGAACCCAGGAGCTCGCTCGGGTTGGGCGGCACGCTGCCCGAGGGCAGCACACGGAGTCCGAGGAACCCCCACGGTTGGACGACGTCGTCGAGCTCGGCTCTGCCGACGAGCAGGTCGGTCAGGCCGGCCGCTCCTTCGAGGCCCATCACCTCGGCGACCCGGGGGCGGCGGAGGTCGGCATCGACGAGCAGCACGCTCGCCCCCGTCTCGGACAGGCAGACGGCGAGGTTGGCCGCCGTCGTCGACTTGCCCTCGCTCGGCATGGCCGACGTGACGACGAACGATCGGCGGCTGCCCTCGAAGGCCAGGAACTGCAGGTTGGTCCGCAGTGCACGGAACGACTCGGCGAGGGGGCTGCGAGGCTCGTCGTGGACGATGAGCGGCGTGGTCGAGGCGTCCGCGTGGAATCCGACGGCACCGATCACGGGGGTGTCGCCGAGTGCCTCGACGTCGCCCTTGCCGCGGATGCGTGTGTCGAGGGTGGAGCGCAGCAGGGCGAGGACGACTCCCCCGAGCAGGCCGACCGCGGCGGCGAGGCCGATCCACAGCACGGGGCGCGGGTTGGTCGGAGTCGTGGGGACGACGGGCTCGTCGAGCGTCTCGACCGTGACCAGGCTGCTGCCGCCGCCCTCGGGCCGTTCGAGCTCGTCCTCGACCACGGTCTCGAAGCTCGCCGCCACCGCGCCCGCGAGTCGGGCGGACCGCGCGGGGTCGGTGTCGGTGACGCGGATCGTGATCAGAGAGGTGTTGACCGGACTGCTCGCCTCGACGCGTGCGGCGAGCTGTGCCGGTGTGGTGTCGAGCTGCCACTCGTCGATGACCGGTTGCAGGACGCGCCCCGAGGTGACGACGTCGACGTACGACCGCACCTTGGCCTGGGCCGCGCTGCTGCCCTGGACGAGGTCGCCGGCGTCGGACGCGCCGAGCGACGACACCGAGACGAACAGCTGGGTGCGGGACGAGTAGGTCTTGGTCGTCAGCAACGACGCGACGGCACCGACCAGGACGGCTCCGATGGCCAGGACGACGATGAGTTGCCAGCTCGACCGGACCACGGCGACGAAGGCTCTGAGTTCCACGGGGGTTCCTCCAGGTGGTCGCGGTCAGGCCCGGGTGAGGGCCGCGAGCACGACGTCGGCCTTGTGGCGCCATGTGGCGTCGCGCGGGATGGCGGCCGGGCGCCGGGGCACGCGGGCCCCGTCCCTGGTCAGGGCGGCGAGGGCGGTGGCGTGGCGGTCGAGGTCTTCGACCACCACCCCGTCGAGACCCCTCTGGTCGACGCCGCAGATCGGGGTGCTCAGCACGGGGAGCCCGGCGGCGCGGTACTCGTAGGTCTTGATCACGTCACCGCCGACCTCGCGCTCGCCCACGTGGTGCGGGACCCACCCGACGTCGAAGGATCGCAGCAGCTCGGGGACGTGCGTGTAGTGGACGTCGCCCGTCATCGTCACGTTGGGCTCGCGGTCGAGCACCCGGTACTCGCGGTCGAGCACGGGCCCGGCGAAGACGAAGGTCGTGTCGCGGCGGGCGGCGACGGTCGCGAGGACTCCCGCGAGGTCGACGCGTCGTCCGATCTTGCCGACGTAGCCCACGGTCGTGGGCCCGATGGCCGTCGACCGCTGGTCGAAGCGGTGCGGGTCGCAGCCGTTGGGCAGCTCGACGACGTCGTCGCGGCCGTGACGGCGTGCCAGGTCGGCCGTGCCGGCGCCGTTCGCCGTGACGACGTCGGCGCGGTCGAACGCCACCGCGTACGCCTCGTCGACCGCGGATCGGACGCCGGCGAACGCGTAGTGACGGCTCCAGTCGTCGAGCAGGTCGAGGACGACGCGGCGCCGACCGTCGAAGGGGCTGGCGCCGTGCTGGGCGAGGGCGACGAAGGGGTTCCAGACGAGGGCGGGCACGTCGGCCACCGACTCGGGCAGCACCGGGTACGACCTCGCCGACGTCGCCCACCAGCGGCGGCGGTCGCGCGGGTCGGGCACCCGCGCCACCCTGGTCTCGACCGGATGGGTGCCGGTCGCGGGCCGCCCGGGCGGACGCCGTCGGACGACCCGCGTGAGGGCCGGCTCGGGGCGCGACACGACGGCGACGCCGCCGCGGTCGGCGAGGTCGTGGCCCAGCCACTCGATCAGGTGGCCGTCGCGGGTGCGGTAGCCCTCGCGCAGCAGCTTGTGCTGCCCGTGCATGGGGTAGGCGAGCAGGGCGGGGGCTCGGTCGGTGGAGACGGGCAGTCGGAAGGCGCGGTGAGGTCGCACGAGGGCCTCTCGGAGATCGGCAGGACGCACGGGCAGGTGCGGTGACCGCACGCCACCCGGACGGCGTCATGTCACGCGTGGCATGCGCAGTATTGCATTAAATCCACCGGCTCGGGTCGGGGTCGATCGGCCACGGCGACGACTCGTGGATGATGGGTGCATGACCTCCACGAACCTGCTCGGCGTGCCCGAGACCCGGCTGCCCGCCGAACCCGCCGTCGTCGCCGACCTCGAGACCCTCACCACGGCCGAGGTCGTCACGGCCCACCCCACGTCGTCCCTGGCCTGGGCGCTGCTCAGCGACGAGGCCGCCGCCCGCGGGGCCGAGCTCGAGGCCTACGCCTACGCCCGGGTCGGCTACCACCGCGGGCTCGACGCCCTGCGCAAGGCGGGCTGGCGCGGCCAGGGCCCCGTGCCGTGGTCGCACGAGCCCAACCGCGGCGTGCTGCGGTCTCTCTTCGCCCTCCGTCGGGGCGCGACCGCCATCGGCGAGACCGACGAGGTCGAGCGGCTGACGACGTTCCTCGGTGACGCCGACCCGAGCGTCCTGCCGACGCTCGAGGCCCAGGCGGGCTGACCGGCGCGACCGACGTCGAGAACGCAGGAGGCGCGGGTCACCCGACCCGCGCCTCCTGCGTTCCCGACGGCGACCGCCGCCGCGCCGGCCTCAGCCGATCAGTGACGGCCGCAGATCGCGCAGCGTGCGCGCACGCGTCATCCGGGAGGTCGCCACCCAGGTCAGCACGAGCGCGCCCAGCAGCCAGGCCGCCAGCACGCCGGCGTCGCCCCAGGCCGCGGCCGAGCTGCCGCCGTACATCACCTGGCGCAGGCCGTCGGTGGCGTAGCTCATCGGCAGCACGAAGTGCAGCGCCGCGAGCGGGGCGGGCAGGGTCTGCCAGGGGAACGTGCCGCCGGCCGTGACGAGCTGCACGACCATCAACACCAGGCCGAGGAACTGCCCGACGCTGCCGAGCCAGACGTTGAGCGTCATGATGATCGCCGCGAACGCCGCCGAGGCGAGGGCCATCAGTCCGATCATGCCGAGCGGGTGGGCGACCTCGAAACCGAGCGCCTGCGTGACGATCACGTAGAGCGCCACCATCTGGACGACGCCGAGCACGACCGGGGCCAGCCAGCCGGCCAGCGAGATGCGTACGGGGGCCTTGACGGCCGTGATCGCCCGCTTCGAGATCGGCTTCACGATCAGGAACAGTGCGTACATGCCGATCCAGGCCGCGAGGCTGATGAAGAACGGGGCGAGCCCCGCTCCGTAGGTGCCGGCACTGGTCAGCGCGGCGTCCTTCACCGAGACGGGGTCGCTGATGGCGCTGGCCTGGTCGTCACGCGTCTGCTCGGTGCTCGAGGGGATCTCGCCGAGTCCGCTCTGCAGCCCGTCGCGGAGTTGTGTGGTGCCGGTGTCGAGGCTGACCACGCCGTCGCGCAGCGAGGTGGCGCCGCTGCTCAGGGTGTCGAGGCCGGTCGCGAGGGTCGAGGCGCCCGTGGCGGCGCTCGCCGCACCCGTGGCGAGCTGCGACGAGCCGGTGGCGGCCGACGAGATGCCCTGGGTCAGGGCCGGCGTGGCGGCGGACAGGGTCGCGGCACCGGTCGAGACCTGGTCGGCGCCCGTGGCGAGCTGCCCCACCTGGGTGTTCAGCCCTTGGATCTGAGTGTTCGCGTCCTGGAGGGCGGTCGTCAGCGACTCGGTCGCGGGGGCGAAGGTCGCGGCGATCTGCTGGATCTGCTCGTCGGTGTACCCCTGCTGCCGCAGGGCTCCGGCGATCTGCTGCTGCGCCTGCTGCTGGGCGGCGGGCAGGGCGGCCGCGGCCGTCGCGCTCGTCGTCGCCGCGTCGGCCACGCCGGTGGCCAACGCGTCGTTGCCTGCCGCGACCTGGGCGGCGCCGTCCGCCAGGGTCTGGGTCTGCGCGGGCAGGTCCGTCGTCTGGGTCTTCAGGGTCTGCAGACCGGTGTCCAGCGCGGATGCGCCCGAGCTGAGCTGGCTCGTGCCGTCGGCGAGGGTGTGGGCCCCGGTCGCCGCGTCGGCCGCGCCGTCGGCCAGCTGGTTCGCCCCGGCGACGGCCGAGCCGGTGCCGGCGACGAGCTGGTTCGCCCCGTCGACCGCGCTGCCCAGGTTGGTGCGCACGTCGGCGAGACCGACCAGCAGGCGGCCCGCTGCTTCTTTGCCCACCTTCTCGGTGATCGACGCCCGGATGGTCTTCGCGGCCTGCTCGGCGATCGTGGACGAGAGGTAGCTGTTGACGTCGCTCGTCGCGAGGGTGATCTGTGCCCGCTTCGGGTCGTCGCCGCTCGCCGAGGTCAGGTCGTCGCTGAAGCCCTTCGGGATCGTGAAGGTGAAGTCGTAGGTCTGGTCGCGCAGGCCCGCCGCGGCCTGGGCCGCCGAGACCACGTGCCAGTCGAAGTCGCCGCCGTCGGTGATCTGGTCGGTGACCTCGTCGCCGTAGTTCACCGTCTCGCCGTCGACCGTCGTGCCGGCGTCGGTGTTGACGAGTGCGGCCGGGATCTGGTCGAGCTTCGCGTAGGGGTCCTGGTTGGCCCAGAGGTACAGGCCGCCGTACAGCAGCGGCACGGTCATCAGGGCGACGAGCGCCAGGCGGGCGAGCGGGGTGGCGGTGAGGCGCTGCAGCTCGGAACGGACGAGGGCGTAGATCTTCACGGCTGGTCGCTTTCGACGGGGGTGTCGGTGGTGGTGGCGACCACGGTGTCGTCGGGGGAGGAAGGAGGGGCGGTGTCGGTCTCGGGCACGGTGTCGGTCTCGACCGCAGCCGTCGGGGCGAACTCGGGCGTGGGCAGCGACTCGATCGTCGCGAGGGCCGCGAACCCGGTGATCGTCAGCACCGTGTAGTCACGACCGACGAGGTCGTGGACGACCGAGAGCCAGGCGGCGACGTCGCCCCCGTGACGTTCGGGAGTCGTCACGATCAGCCCGCGTACCTCGGGACGCAGCACGGCCAACTCGCAGAGCAGGCGGACGCGCAGTTCGGTGGGCAGGGCGCTCAGGCGCGTCCGCTCGTGTTCGCGCAGGCCGATCTCGTCGAGCAGCAGTCGAGCCGAGGCCTTGTCGGCGCGGAGCCCGGCCAGGGCGAGTTCTTCTCGGGCGACCTGCACGACCGTGAGGGCGGCGAAGGGTTCGGCGACGGTGGGTGTGTCGACGAGGGCGAAGGAGGCGCGGATCGCCGCGTCGTCCGACCGACCGTCGACCGTCACCCGGCCGGCCTCGGGGCGCATGCGGCCCCCCGCGACGAGCGACGCGAGGGTGGGCGCGTTCTCGGTCTCGACCGCCACGAAGCCGGGGGTCCAGCGGTCGGCGACCGCGCTGAGCGGGGGCAGGGCCGCCCCGGGGCCGTCGCCGATCGCGACGTCGTGCAGTTCGAGTCTCATGCGGGTTCTCCGGTCGGGGGCGTCGAGGAGGCGCCGGTCGCCTGTTCGGGAGGGAGCGCGAGTTCCGGGGCCGTCGCGACGAGGTCTCCGGCGGTGCGCCAGTCGAGGCCGACGACGCCGAGCACGGCGAGCATGACGAGTCGGTGGCCCTCGGCGCGGCTGAGTCGCTGCGTCGTGGCCTCGTCGAGCACCGACAGGGCGGCACCTTCGACGAGGTGCGCGAGCGTGCGGGGAGCGATGTCGTCGCGCATGCGTCCGGACTCGACGCCGCGCCGCACGACGTCGCGCACGGCCTTGCGGAGCGGGGCGAGCGCCTCGCCGACCTCGTGGGCCATCGGACCGCGCACGGTCAGCTGGGCCATGACCCGCACGTGCTCGACCTCGGCCCAGAGCAGGGCGGCCAGGGAGGCGAGCTGCACGACCGGGTCCGCGATCGGGGCGGGTCGAGCGGCGACGGCGATGCGGGCGGCACCGCGGAGGCTGACCTCGCGCACCAGGTCGTCCCGCGTGGCGAAATGGCCGTAGACCGAGCGACGCGAGAGGCCCGCCTCGGCGGCGATGGCTTCGAGCGACACGGACGGGTCGCGGTTGAGCAGCAGCGCCGCGGCGGAGATTAGCGCATCGCGGTTCGCGGTGGCGTCACGGCGTGGCGCGCGGGTGGCGCGCACGGGGGCATCGGCGGCAGGCATGCCCCGATCGTACGATCTTGCACACCTTTGTGCAACTTATTTCGGCACCGCGGTCGTCGGTCAGCGCGAGCGGGGCAGGGTCGCTCGCAGCGCCTCCTCGTAGGCGTCGCAGACGGACCGCCAGGTGTAGGCGTCCGCAGCACGAGCGAGGGCCGCCTCGCTGAGGCGCTGCTGCTCGGCGGGGTCGTCGAGCAGCGCGGTGACGGCGGCGGCGATGGCGGCGGGCTCGGGCGCCACCAGGACGCCGGCCCCGTCGAGCACCTCGCGGTTGTAGACGGTGTCGCGCGCGACGACGGGGGCGCCCGCGAACATGGCCTGCACCAGTGCGGGGTTCGTGCCACCGACGCTGTGGCCGTGGAAGTAGGCCCCGGCGTGTTGCCAGAGGGCGTGCAGGCGGTCGTCGTCGCTGACGTGGCCGAGCCAGGTCACGCGGTCGTCCTCTTCGGCCAGTCGGCGAACGAGGTCGTCGAGTTCACCGCCGTAGCCGGTCGAGCCGACGATGACCACGTCGTGCCGCTCGGCGATCGTGCGGGCCGCCTCGACGAACTCGACCACGGTGTTCTCGGGGACGAAGCGTGCGACGACGAGGGCGTACCCCCGGTGTCGCTGGCCCGGCTCGACCGGCAGGTCGCGGACCGGGTCGCCGCCGTAGGGGATGAACAGGCCGTCCACGCCGAAGTCGGCCTGCCAGCGCCGGACGATCTCGCGGGCGTCGCAGATCAGCCCGTTCGCGAAGCGCGCGCTGGCCTTGGCTCCGAGGCGGAACACCGTCTTCGCCGCGCGTCCCCACTTGGCACGCTCCCACTCGATGCCGTCCACGTTGACCAGGACGGGGATGCCGCGCAGCCTGAGCAAGGGCAGCCAGAAGCCGTTGGCCACGTTCATGACGAGGGCCGCGTCGGGCCGGCGCACGAGGGCGTCCAGCACGGCGGTGAGGCCGTAACTCAGGGTGCTGAGGGACTTGCTCTCGACGCCCTTCGTCAGGCGGGAGGTCACGCGACGGTCGCGGGCGGGGTCGTCGTCGCGCGTCGACCCGTCGCGACCGTAGACCGTGACGTCCCAGCCGGCGTCGACCAGGGCGGGGGCGATCCGGCGCACTGCGGTCTCGAACCCGCCGTAGTAGCTGGGGTAACCGCGGGTGCCGATGACGGCGACCGACGGACGGCCGGTCGGGGCGTGGCGGCGGCGGCGGAGGCGTGCGGGCAAGGTCGGTGTCCGTTCGGTCGGGCGGGGTGCTCCTGCACGGTAGCGCACGACGGGACCTGCCCGAGAGGACACGACTCGCCGCTCACGTCCTGGCGTGAGCGGCGAGTCGCCACCGTTCGGAGGGTGGCCGTCTAGCGAGCGCCCATCAGGTGCTCGAGGGCGAGCTGCTGCAGGCGCACGAAGCCGTAGCCGTGTCCGCCGAAGTGGGCGTCGGCGTCGAAGTCCTCGTAGGAGGCGCGGTCGGCGAGCAACTGCTCGTAGCCTTCGCCGTCGGCGAGGGTGTTCACCGAGAGTTCGGCGACCTGGCTGGCGACCAGGGCCTCCTGCACCTCGGGGTCGGCGCGGAACGCCTGCGCGCGCTCCTTGAGGAGCAGGTACATCCGCATGTTGGCGGCCGCGGACTCCCACACGCCGTCGATCGTCTCGGTGCGCGAGGGCTTGTAGTCGAAGTGGCGCGGGCCGTCGTAGGTCGGCCCGCCCTGGGGCGAGCCGTGCTCGAGCAGGTCGACGAGCGAGAAGGCGTTCTGCAGGTCTCCGTGGCCGAACACGAGGTCCTGGTCGTACTTGATGCCGCGCTGACCGTTGAGGTCGATGTGGAACAGCTTGCCCTGGTACAGCGCCTGGGCGATGCCGGCCGTGAAGTTCAGCCCGGCCATCTGCTCGTGACCGACCTCGGGGTTCACGCCGGCCATCTCGGGGTGCTCGAGCGTCTCGATGAACGCGATGGCGTGCCCGAGGGTCGGCAGCAGGATGTCGCCGCGGGGCTCGTTGGGCTTGGGCTCGATCGCGAAGCGCAGGTCGTAACCCTTGTCGAGCACGTACTGCGAGAGCATGTCGACGCCCTCCTTGTAGCGCGAGAGGGCGGCCTGCACGTCCTTGGCGCTGTCGTACTCGGCGCCCTCACGGCCGCCCCACATGACGAAGGTCTTCGCGCCGAGCTCGGCGGCGAGGTCGATGTTGCGCAGCACCTTGCGCAAGGCGAAACGACGGACGCCGCGGTCGTTCGAGGTGAAGCCGCCGTCCTTGAAGACGGGTGCGCTGAAGAGGTTCGTGGTGACCATGGGCACGACGATGCCGGTCGCGTCGAGTGCGCCCTTGAGGCGGTCGATCTGCTTCTGGCGCTCGGCGTCGGTCGAGCCGAAGGCGAACAGGTCGTCGTCGTGGAAGGTCAGTCCGTAGGCGCCGAGACGGTCGAGGTTCTCGACGGCCTCGACGACGTCGAGCTGCGGGCGGGTCGGGCCGCCGAACGGGTCCGAGCCGTTGTAGCCGATCGTCCAGAGGCCGAACGAGAACTTGTCTTCGCGGGTGGGGGTGGTGGACATCGGTGTCCCTTCCAGGGTCGAGCGGGCGGTCACGTGGGGCGATCCCGCCCCTGCGCGAATGTTGTGAGACTCAACATATCCGGTCGTCGCGTCGATCGGAAGGGGCGCTGGTCATTTGTCGCGGGCTCCCACAAAAGACTTGCGCGCCGCGTCGCGGCTGTCGTAGTGTCTCGACCCGCGGCGGTCGAAGCGCTTCCGCATCCGTTCGACATCCGACAGCGAGGTCATCATGACGACGATCCACGACGTGGCCCAGGCCGCCGGTGTGTCGATCTCGACGGTCTCGTACGCCCTGTCCGGCAAACGGTCGATCGCGGCGTCGACCCGGCAGCGGGTCACCGACGCCGTCGAGCGGCTCGGCTACCGACCCCATGCCGGAGCCCGCATGCTCGCCGGTGCCCGGACCAACATCCTGGCGCTCAGCGCGCCGATCCGGCCCGACAACCACCAGCCCACCCAGATGCGGTTCGTCACCGCCGTCGTCGAGGCGGCCCGTCGTCGGGACTACGACGTGTTGCTCCTCGCCACCGACGACGAGGTGTCCGGCATCCGGCGCGTGGCCTCGAGCTCGCTCGTCGACGGCGTCGTCGCGATCGGCGTCGCGACCGTCGACGAGCGCGTCGACCTCGTGCGCGAACTCGACCTGCCGGCCGGGTTCATCGGCATCCCGCAGGGCGTCGACGACCTCGCCTGCATCGACCTCGACTTCGCGGCCGCAGCCGCCGAGAGCGTCGACCGTCTGGCCGACGCCGGGCACCGGACGATCGGCGTCATCGGTCACCCGGCCTCCTACGGCGAGCGCGACACCGGCTTCATCCGCCGTTTCGACGAGGCCTTCGCGGGCCGGGCCGACAGCCGCGGCGTCGAGACGCTGACCGTGGCGGCGGACCTCGGGCGGGCGTCGGCCGTCCGGGCGTTCGACGACCTCCGCGAGAGGCTGCCCGGCATGACCGCGCTCGTGCTGCACTGCAGCGAGCCCACCGCCGAGGCCGTCCTCCAGCGCGTCCGCCGCCTCGGGCTCGAGATCCCCCGCGACCTCTCGGTGCTGGCGGCCTGTGCCAGCTACCCCGCCGACGAGTTCGAGCCGGCCCTCGACACCATCCCGCTGCCGATCGACGAGATGTGCTCCCGGGCGGTCGAGGCCGCCTTCGAGCGGATCGACGGCCGTCTCGACACGGGCGTCGAGTTGATCGCACCCACCTATCTGGCGAAGGGCTCGGTCTCCGGGCCGACCCGCGCCTCCTGAACGTCCACCGACCGCACCACCGCAACAACGCAGCACCGCACCACCGTCATCCGACGGACAGAACACATCGCTCCACGCCGATCGTCGAAACGCTTCGACGGCCGGCAGGGGGCTTCTACGAGGAGGTAGACACATGAAGAAACGACGCATCGTCGCCGTCGGGACGGCCCTCGCGGCCACCGCGGCCCTGCTGACCGGCTGCTCGGCCGGCAGCGGAGGGTCCTCCGACCCCAACGTGCTGAAGCTCTGGCACTTCGAGAGCGAGACCAGCGCGATGGGCATCGCCTGGGACCAGGCCATCAAGACCTTCGAGGAAGAGACCGGTGCGAAGGTCGAATTCGAGGAGAAGAGCTTCGAGCAGATCCGCTCGACCGCCAGCCAGGTGCTCAACTCGAACGAGGCGCCCGACATCCTCGAATACAACAAGGGCAACGCCACGGCGGGCCTGCTCGCGAGCCAGGGGCTGCTCGCGAACCTCGACGACGCCGTCGACGAGTACGGCTGGGACGACGACCTCGCCCCGTCGATCGCCACGACCTCGAAGTACGACGAGAAGGGCGTCATGGGCTCGGGCAGCTGGTATGGCATCCCGAACTACGGCGAGTACGTCGAGGTGTACTACAACAAGGACGCCTTCGCCGAGCAGGGCATCGCGGTGCCCACGACGTACGACGAGTTCGAGGCAGCCCTGCAGACCTTCGCCGACGCCGGCATCACGCCGCTCGCCGAGGCCGGTGGCGAGTACCCGCTCGGGCAGTTGTTCTACCAGCTGGCCCTCTCGAAGGCCGACCGCTCGTTCGTCGACGACTACCAGCTCTACGAGGGTGACGTCGACTGGCAGGGCCCTGAGCTGACCTACGCCGCCGACAAGCTGAAGGAGTACGTCGACAACGGCTGGATCTCGAAGGACGTCACCGGCATCAAGGCGGAAGACATGGGCACGACCTTCATGAGCGGCGGGGCGCCGATCATGGTCTCCGGCAGCTGGTGGGCCGGGCGGGTCGCCGACGAGGCGACCTTCGACTGGGGCACCTTCCTGTTCCCCGGCAGCGACATGGCACCGGGGTCGGGTGGCAACCTCTGGGTCGTCCCCGAGAACGCGGCCAACAAGGACCTCGCGTACGAGTTCATCGACATCACGATGCGCCCCGAGATCCAGAACCTCATCGGCAACAACGGCGGCGTGCCGGTGAAGGCCGACCCCGCCGACATCACCGATCCGAAGAGCCAGGAACTCATCGCGAACTTCAACACCCTGCTCGACCGCGACGGCCTGGCGTTCTACCCGGACTGGCCCACGCCGACCTTCTACGACCAGCTGGTCGCCGGCACCCAGGAGCTCGTCAACGGCACGACCACGCCGGACGAGATGCTGACCACCCTGGGCGACCAGTACCAGAGCGGCGTCGACGACATCACCGGGAAGTAGCCGTGACCTCCCTCGACACCCGACCCGGTGCCAGGGAGGCGCGCCCCCGTCGCGAGGGCCGACGCACGTCGTCGGCCCTCCCGCCGGAGGAGAGCCTCCTGCCCGGAGCCCGCCGCGCGGGCTTCTGGCTGTACCTGATCCCCGGCTTCGTCCTGTTCACCGTCGTGATCCTGGTCCCGCTGATCTGGAACGTCTACCTCAGCTTCACCGACTACCGGGGCATCCGCCCGCCGACCTGGGCGGGGCTCGACAACTGGCGCGAGCTCATGAGCGACGACCGGTTCTGGACGTCCTTCCTCAACAGCGTCTTCCTGATCATCGCGATGGTGGTCGTCCCCACGGTGCTGGGCCTGCTGCTCGCCGCGATGCTCTTCGACCTCATCGGCCGCAAGTTCGGCGGCCGCCTCGCATCGTTCCTGCGGGCGACCTACTACCTGCCGCAGATCCTGCCCGTGGCGATCGCCGCGATCGTCATCGGCTGGATACTCCGCCCCGAGAACGGCGCCCTCAACACCGTGCTCGACGCGGTGGGGCTCGGTGCCCTGCAGCACAACTGGCTCGGCAGCCCCGACACCGCCCTGCTCAGCATCATGGTGGTGATGGTCTGGGTGCAGCTCGGCTATCCCGTCGTCATCTTCATGGCCGCGCTGCAACGGGTCGACCCCGAGCTCTACGAGGCCGCCGAGCTCGACGGCGCCGGCTGGTTCCAGCGGTTCCGGGCGATCACGGTGAGCATCATCCGCCCCGAGATCTTCGTCGTCGTGCTGACCTGCACGATCGCGGCCCTCAAAGTGTTCGGGCCGATCTACGCCCTGACCCGTGGCGGCCCCGGCGACTCGACGATCGTGCCGAGCTACTACGCGTACAGCGAGTTCTTCCAGAGCCAGCAGGTCGGCTACGGCGCGACCATCGCGACGGCGCTGACGCTCGTCATCGTCGTCATCACGATCTTCTTCATCCGGGCTCAGAACCGGGTCGAACGAGCAGAGAGGGACCGCTGATGGCCACGACCGTCGCGCCGCCGGTGAAAGACGACCGCATCCGTCCCGCGGTGCCCAGCCCGCGCCTCCCGAAGGCCAGGCAACGGGGGCGCAAGAAGACGGCCACCGACTGGCTGATCCTCGGCGCGGCGATCGCCTTCGGCGTGCTGATCGCCCTGCCGTTCCTGTTGATCCTCGTCAACTCGTTCAAGTCGCCCGCCGACTACACGGCCGGAGGGCCGCTCAGCCTGCCGACGTCGCTGTACTTCGACGGCCTCGTGGACTTCTGGAACCGTGTCGAGTTCCCCGCCAAGCTCTGGAACAGCTTCGTGATCGCCGGGCTGGTGGCCCTGTTCGCCGTGGTCATCTCGGTGTTCAACGCCTACGCGCTCGGCATCGGTCGGGTGCGCGGCCGCACCTGGATCATCGTGCTGTTCCTGCTGGCGAACATGCTGCCGCAGGAGGCCCTGCTCTACCCGCTGTACTTCATGTTCAAACAGGTGGGCCTCTACGACAACATCTGGGCGGTCATCATCATCTTCACGGTGATCCAGAGCGCCTTCGGCACCTACCTGCTCTCGAGCGTGTACGGCACGTTCCCGAAAGAGGTGCTCGAGGCGGCGTCGCTCGACGGGGCGAGCCGGTGGCAGATCCTCTGGCGGGTCATCGTGCCGATCAGCCGGCCGACCCTGTCGGTGCTCGCGATCTTCTTCTTCATCTGGACCTGGAACGAGTTCCTCATCCCGCTCACCTTCCTGGTCTCGAACGGCAACCAGACGGTCCCCGTCGCCATCACCGCCCTGCAGGGCGACCGGCTGATGGACGTCACCACGACGAGCGCGTCGGCCCTGCTCGGGTTGATCCCCACGCTCGTCTTCTTCCTGATCTTCCAGCGCACCCTGACCCGCGGCATCACGGCCGGCGCGGTCAAGTGACGCGTTCCACCCCGAAAGGCTCCACATGAAGTTCACCGACGGTTTCTGGCAGATCCGACCGGGGGTCGAGTCCCTCTTCGCCCAGGAGGCCCACGACGTCGAGGCCCGGGAGGACGGACGCTCGATCGAGGTCACCGCGCCCACCAAGGTGATCGCCTCGCGGGGCGACACGCTCAACCGCCCGACGCTCACGATCACGCTGAGTTCACCGATGGAGGGTGTCATCGCCGTCGACGTCACCCACTTCGCCGGTGGTCGCGACGAGATCGGGTTCGACCTGGTGGGCTCCGAGGGCGGCCCCGCCGGAGTGGGGGTGGTCGAGACGAGCGAAGGAGGCGCGACCCTGACCTCGGGACGCCTCACCGCCACGGTCGGTCGCGGGGCACCGTTCGAGCTGACGTTCCGCGACGGCGACACCGTGCTCACCCGGTCGGGCCACAAGTCGGTCGGCTACCACCGGGTCGCCGCGGACGCCCAGGTCGACGGGGCGATGCTCGGCAACGCCCGGGCCGGCACCGGACGCGTCCTCGCACCGAGCTACGTCTCGCAGCAACTCTCGTTGGGCGTCGGCGAGCTCGTCTACGGCCTCGGCGAGCGGTTCGGCCCGTTGGTCAAGAACGGCCAGACGGTCGACGTGTGGAACGCCGACGGCGGCACGTCGAGCGAGCAGGCCTACAAGAACGTCCCGTTCTACGTGACGAACCGCGGGTACGGCGTCCTCGTCGACCACCCGGGCCACGTCTCGTACGAGATCGGCTCCGAGTCGGTCGAACGGGTGCAGTTCTCGGTCGCGGGCGAGACCCTGCGCTACCTGGTGATCGCCGGCCCGACCCCGGCCGACGTGCTCGACCGCTACACGCGGCTGACCGGCCGCCCGGCTCACGTTCCGGCCTGGTCGTACGGCCTGTGGCTGTCGACGTCGTTCACGACGGACTACGACGAGGCGACGGTGACGGGCTTCGTCGACGAGATGGCCCGCCGTGACATGCCGGTCAGCGTGTTCCACTTCGACTGCTTCTGGATGCGCGAGTTCCAGTGGTGCGACTTCGAGTGGGACCCCCGCGTGTTCCCCGACCCCGAGGGCATGCTCGCCCGGCTGCACGAGCGCGACCTGCGCGTCTGCGTCTGGATCAACCCGTACATCGGTCAGCGCTCGGCGCTGTTCCGCGAGGCGGCCGAGGCCGGTTACCTCGTCCGGAACCCCGACGGCAGCGTCTGGCAGTGGGACCTCTGGCAGGCCGGCATGGGCCTGGTCGACTTCACGAACCCCGAGGCGACGGCCTGGTTCCAGGGGCACCTGCGTCGGCTGCAGGCCCAGGGCGTCGACGCCTTCAAGACCGACTTCGGCGAGCGCATCCCCACCGACGTCGTCTGGCACGACGGTTCCGACCCCGAGCGCATGCACAACTGGTACACGCAGCTCTACAACCGGGCGGTCTTCGAGGTGCTCGAGGAGGTGCGCGGCGAGGGCGACGCCGTCGTCTTCGCCCGCTCGGCGACGACGGGCGGTCAGGCGCTTCCCGTGCACTGGGGTGGCGACTCGACGTCGACCTTCGAGTCGATGGCCGAGACCCTCCGCGGCGGACTGTCCCTGGCGATGAGCGGCTTCTCGTTCTGGAGCCACGACATCGGCGGCTTCGAGGGGACTCCCGACGCCGAGGTCTACAAGCGGTGGACGGCCTTCGGTCTGCTGTCGAGCCACAGCCGGTTCCACGGCAGCTCGTCGTACCGGGTGCCGTGGGCCTTCGACGACGAGGCCGTCGAGGTCACCCGCCGCTTCACGAAGCTGAAGCTGTCCCTCATGCCCTATCTCTACGCCGCCGGGCTCGAGTCGTCGCGCTCGGGACTGCCGGTCATGCGTCCGATGGCCCTGGCCTTCCCCGACGACCGAGGCGCCGCCCACGTCGACACGCAGTACCTGCTCGGCGACGACCTGCTCGTCGCGCCGGTCTTCTCGGCCGACGGCACCGTCGAGGTGTACCTGCCGGCCGGACGCTGGACGAACTGGTGGACCGGCGACGTCGTCGACGCGGGCGCCGGCGTCTGGCGCACCGAGGTGCACGACGTGCTGAGCCTGCCGCTCTACGTGCGTGAGGGGGCGGTGATCCCGGTCGGTGCGCGGGACGACCGCCCCGACCACGACTACCTCGACGGTCTCGTGCTCAAGGTGTTCCCCGGCGGCGACGGCACCCGCTCGCTCACGGTGACGACGCCCGGTGGCGAGTCCGCCGACTTCGTCGTCACGCGGTCAGGAGGCGCGGTGTCGGTCGAGACCGCCGCCACCGGCTGGCAGGTCGACGAGGTCTGACGCCGGGCGGCGGCGGGCGGCACCGTGACGGGCGTCACGACCCCGTCGATGCGCCGCTCGTCGAGGTCGAGGTAGCCTCGATCGACGGAGGGGTGGGGCGTGACGACACAGCAGGGCGGTGGCGAGACCGAGGCGACACCCGACCTCGGTGCTCGGTTCGACCGGGTCCGGCGCGACAACCTCGCGACGGTGCTCGGCATCGTCCACACCGACGGGGCCACCTCGCGGTCGGCCCTCACGCAGGCGACCGGGCTCAACCGGTCGACGATCGCGGCGCTCGTGGGCGAACTCGTCGACCGGGGGCTCGTCGTCGAGACCGACCCGGTCGGCACCAACCGGGTCGGGCGTCCCAGCCCCGTCGTGGCCCCGAGTCCCCGTGTCGTCGCGATCGCGGTCAACCCCGAGATCGACGCCGTCACGGTCGGGGCCGTGGGGCTCGACGGCGTCGTGCAGCACCGCGTCCGCCGTGAGACCGACGGGGTGCCCAGCGCGCCCCAGGCCGCGGCGCTCGCCGCCGAGGTGATCGCCGAGCTGCGGACCACCGCGCTGTCTCCCGACGTGCGGGTGCTCGGGGTGGGTCTCGCGGTGCCCGGCCTGGTCGGCTCCGACGGGGGAGTGGTGCGCCTCGCCCCGCACCTCGGCTGGATCGACGAGCCGTTCGCGGCGGTCGTCGCGTCGGCGACGGGGTTGCCGACGCAGGCCGCCAACGACGCGTCGCTCGGAGCGGTCGCCGAGGGGCGCTTCGGAGCCGGGCGGGGCGTCGACGACCTCGTGTTCCTGAACGGCGGTGCGAGTGGTGTCGGCGGGGGAGTCCTGATCGGCGGCAGCCCGGTGACCGGCGTGGGTGGTTTCGCCGGCGAGATCGGGCACACCCTCGTCAACTCGGTCGGCCAGCTCTGCCACTGCGGCGCCGTGGGCTGCCTCGAGACCGAGGTCGGGCAGGCGCGCCTGCTCGCCGTCACCGGACTCGACCGCGGTCAGGCCGACCAGCTCGACGCGGCGCTCGCCGGTGCCGGTCCCGGTTCGTCCGTGGCCGTCGAGGTGCGGCGTCAGATCGACTTCCTGGCCGTCGCTCTGCGGGGCGTCGTCAACTCGTTCAATCCGGAGCTGATCGTGCTCGGCGGCTTCCTCGGATCGCTGCACGCGGCCGACCCCGGCCGGCTCGCCGAGCGGGTCCGCGGTCAGTCCCTGCCCGGCGCCCGCGACGACGTGCGGATCACCCGAGCCGCGCTCGGCGTGGACCGGCTGACGATCGGTGCCGCCGAACTGGCCTTCGCGGCCGTGCTGGCCGACCCGGCGTCCGTGACCCGCGCCTCCTGACCCGACCCGCGCCTCCTGCCGTCGTCCTCGTGGCGGGCAGGCGGGCAGGCGTGCCGGAGGGGCTGCTCGCCGCCGCGTCAGGCGTGCGTGTGCGGTTCGGAGTTCGCCCACACCGACGCCGCGGCGACGCCGGCCAGCTCGACGCTGCCGACCGCGCGGTCGTGCGCGTCGGTCAGCACGACCTGCAGCGAGCCGGCGTAGTCGCGACGCTCGCCGACGCGGACGTGCGCGCCGACCCGCAGGTCGAGCGAGCTGAGGTAGCGCAGCAGCTCGGGTTCGTCGTCCGAGACGCGGACGACGAAGCCGCACTCGCCCTCGACGAAGTCGCCCAGCGGGTGGGCGGGAGGCCGCACGACCGTGCCGTCGGCCGAGGGGATCGGGTCGCCGTGCGGGTCGGCCGTGGGGTGTCCGAGCTCGAGGTCGAAGCGGTCGAGCAACCGGTCGCTGACCGCGTGCTCGAGCACCTCGGCCTCGTCGTGCACCTCGTCCCAGCCGTAGCCCAGTCGTTCGACGAGGTACGTCTCGATGAGGCGGTGGCGACGCACCATCGACACGGCGATCGCCCGGCCCTGGTCGCTCAGGGCGATGCGCCGGTAGGGCTCGTAGTCGAGGTAGCCGTCGCGGTCGAGCTTGCGCAGGTTGCCCGAGACGGTCGAGGCGCTCACGCCGAGCGTGGCGGCGATCTCGTTGGTCGAGATGCCGGAGTCGCTGCCGGCCTCGGCCCACTCCTCGGCCTTCCAGATGACCTTGAGGTAGTCCTCGGCCATGGTCGTGCGCGTGCTGGCCGGGTCGCTGGGCATGGTCCGATCCTAGGTGGCGTCACCCGCGCCTCCTTCGTCGCCCGGGCCCCGTGCCCCGGCGTCAGGGCCTCGGCAGCGACCCCAGACCCTGCGCGGCCCGGTAGCGCTCGCCGACGGCGGGTCGCAGGTCGGCCTCGAAGGAGGCGCTGGTCGCCGGAGCCCAGGACGGTCGCGTCCCCGACAGGGCCCAGCCCGCCTGCCGTGCCGCACCGTCGGCGACGTACTCGCCCGGCTCGGGCACGACCACGGGCAGGTCGAACACCTGCCGCGCGACTTCTTGCACGGCCGGGTTGAGGGCCGCCCCGCCGATGAGCAGGACCCGCGTCGCCTCGACGCCCTGACGGCGGACCGCGGCGGCACCGTCGGACAGTGCCGACAACATGCCCTCGACGGCGGCGCGGGCCAGGTTCTCGCGGGTCGAGCTCGCCAGGGTCAGTCCCGAGAGCGTCGCGGTGGCGTCGGGCAGGTCGGGGGTGCGTTCGCCCTCGAAGTAGGGCACGAGCGTGACGCCACCGGCGCCCGGCTCGGCCGCGAGGGCCAGGCGGGCCAGTTCGTCGTGGTCGACGCCGAGCAGCCCGCCGATCGACGACAGCACCCGGGCCGCGTTCAACGTGGCGATCAGGGGCAGGTAGCCGCCCGCGGCGTCGGCGAAGCCGGCCACCGTGCCGCTGGGGTCGGTCACGGGCCGGTCGGTGACGGCGAAGGCCGTGCCGCTGGTGCCGATGCTGATGACGAGGTCGCCGACCGTGGCGTCGAGGCCGAGGGCCGCGCCGGCGTTGTCGCCCGCACCGGCCCCGACCACGATGCCGGCGGGCACGGGGCCGTCCGCGACCGTCGTCCCGGCCGCCCGGTCGGCCTGCAGCACCCGCGGCAACACGATGCGGTCGTCGTCGCCCGCGGGGGAGCCGGTGGCCTCGCGTGCCCCGCGGCCGAAGGCGTGCTCGAACAGGTCGAGGTCGTACGCCTCGTGGGTGGGGCTCCAGTACGAGGTGCCGCTGGCGTCCGACCGGTCGGTGACCAGGGCGTCGAGGTCGGGCCCGAGCGGGCTCTCGTCGGCAGGGCCGAAACCGAGGAGGCGCCAGGTCAGCCAGTCGTGCGGCAGGGCCACCGCGGCGACTCGCGCCGCGTTCTCTGGCTCGGCGTCGCGCAGCCAGCGCAGCTTGGTCGCGGTGAACGACGCGACGGGGACGGAGCCCGTGCGTCGGGCCCACTCGTCGGCCCCGAGCTCGTCGATCAGGTCGCGGGCCGCCGGGGCGCTGCGGGTGTCGTTCCAGAGCAGGGCGTCGCGCACGACGCGTCCCTCGGCGTCGAGGGCGACGAGGCCGTGCTGCTGACCGGCGACCGAGAGCGCGGCGACGTCGTCGAGTCCGCCGGCGTCCGCGATCGCCGCGAGCAGTGCCTCCCACCAGGCGGCCGGGGGTACCTCGGTGCCCTCGGGGTGCCCTGCCGACCCCTGCCGGACGAGTTCGCCCGTCGAGAGATCACGGACGACGACTTTGCAACTCTGGGTCGATGAGTCGACCCCGGCGACGAGACTCATGGGCACATTTTGTCGTACGTGACCACAAATGGCCACCGGGGGTGTTCCGTGGGTCTCGCGCCGCGCCGCCTCGACGGGTCCCCGACCGTCCGGGCGGCCCGGACGAGCCTGTCGGTAGACTCAAGTGCACCTCACCCGGTGCGTTCCCCGACATGAGGAGAAACCCATGCCAGCAGTGGTGATCATCGGAGCCCAGTGGGGCGACGAGGGCAAGGGCAAGGCCACCGACCTGTTGTCGAGCCGCATCGACTACGTCGTCAAGTTCAACGGCGGCAACAACGCCGGCCACACCGTGGTGATCGGCGACCAGAAGTACGCGTTGCACCTGCTGCCCTCCGGCATCCTCTCGCCGGGCGTCACGCCCGTCATCGGCAACGGCGTCGTCGTCGACATCGAGGTCCTCTTCGACGAACTCGACGCGCTGATCGCGCGCGGCATCGACGTCTCCCGGTTGCGGGTCAGCGCCAACGCGCACGTCATCACGCACTACCACCGCACCCTCGACAAGGTGACCGAGCGCTTCCTCGGCAAGCGCCAGATCGGCACCACCGGTCGGGGCATCGGCCCGACCTACGCCGACAAGATCAACCGCGTCGGCATCCGCGTGCAGGACATCTTCGACGAGGGCATCCTGCGGCAGAAGGTCGAGGCGGCCCTCGACCAGAAGAACCACCTGCTGGTCAAGATCTACAACCGTCGCGCGATCGAGGTCGACGAGGTCGTCGAGTCGCTGCTGTCGTACGCCGAGCGACTCAAGCCGATGGTCGCCGACACGGCGCTCGAGATCCACCAGGCGCTCGAGGCCGACAAGACCGTCCTCTTCGAGGCGGGCCAGGCGACCATGCTCGACGTCGACCACGGCACCTACCCGTTCGTCACCTCGTCGTCCGCCACCGCAGGAGGCGCCTCGACCGGTTCGGGCATCGGGCCGGGCCGGATCGAGCGCGTCATCGGCATCGTCAAGGCGTACACGACCCGGGTCGGCGCCGGGCCGTTCCCGACCGAGCTCTTCGACGCCTCGGGCGAGTTCCTCCGGGCCAACGGCTTCGAGTTCGGCACGACCACCGGCCGTCCTCGCCGCTGCGGCTGGTACGACGCCCCGATCGCGCGCTACACGGCGCGGATCAACGGCGTGACCGACTTCGTGCTCACCAAGCTCGACGTGCTCACGGGCCTCGAGACGATCCCGGTCTGCGTCGCCTACGACGTCGACGGCGTCCGCCACGACGAGGTGCCCGTCTCGCAGAGCGACTTCCACCACGCCACGCCCATCTACGAAGAGTTCCCCGGCTGGACCGAAGACATCACCGGGGCCCGCGACTTCGACGACCTGCCGAAGGCCGCGCAGGACTACGTGCTCGCCGTCGAGGCGATGAGCGGCGCCCGCATCTCGGCGATCGGCGTGGGCCCGGGCCGGGACGCCATCGTGCAGCGTCACGACCTGCTGGGCTGAGCCGCGCTACCACACTCACCCGCCACCGAGCCAACTCCCAGAATCTAGGTATGGTCTTCTCCTCATGACACTCGACATCGCCTACACCGCCATCGCCCACGCCACCGGTGGGGGTCGTGACGGCCACGTCCGCAGCGAAGACGACCGACTCGACTTCGACACGCGGCCCCCCAAAGAACTCGGTGGCTCCGGCGAGGGCACCAACCCCGAGCAGCTGTTCGCCGCGGGCTTCGCCGCCTGCTTCCTCAGCGCCATGCACGGCGCGGGCAAGAAGCTCGGCGTCGACACCAAGGACGCCGAGGTCTCGGCGAGCGTCGGCATCGGCGGCAACGGCGAGGGCGGGTTCGGCCTCGCGGTCGAGCTCGACATCTACACCCCGAACGTCGACCCCGAGCGTCGTCAAGAGCTCGCCGACGCCGCCCACCACGTGTGCCCGTACTCGAACGCCACGCGCGGCAACGTCGAGGTCACGCTCACGCTGGTCGACTGAACCCACCCGGGCCGACCCGGCCTGAAGGAGGCGCGTCCTGCGAGAGCGGGACGCGCCTCCTTCGTGCGTGGGCGGTCCGTCGGTGGTCTCACCGACGGGCGCGCCGATAGGGTCGGGGCATGGCACTCGACAGTCCTCTCGGGGCGGACAGCCCCCTCAGCTCGGCCGACCAGGGCGCGATCGACGAACTCGCGGGCATCCGCCAGAGCATCGACAACATCGACGCCGCCCTCGTCCACATGCTCGCCGAGCGGTTCAAGTACACGCAGTCCGTCGGCCTGCTCAAGGCGGCGGCGGGCATGCCGGCGAGCGACCCCGAACGTGAGCGCGTGCAGATCCAGCGCCTGCGCCGCCTGGCTGAAGAGGCCCGCCTCGACCCGGCCTTCGCCGAGTCCTTCCTGAACTTCATCGTCGCCGAGGTGATCCACCACCACGAGCGCATCGCCGCGGGCGACGACCCGACGGCGGGCCGCGCGTGAGCGACCCCGACCCGTCCGCCCCGACGCGCCTCTACGTCGGCTCGTACACCGCGGTCAGCGGTGGCCACGGCGTCGGCATCACCGTCCTCGAGCGGTCGCGGGCCGACGGGCGCTGGCAGGCCGGGCAGGTCGTCGAGGCCGACGACCCGTCGTTCCTGGTCGTCACCGAGGGGGCGTTGCACGCCGTCGCCGAGACGAACGAGGGCCGTGTGCTGTCGTACACGATCGCGGCGGGCCGCCTGGTCGAGGCCGGCGTCGCCGCGTCCGGCGGTGCCTCGCCCTGCCACATCGCGCACGACCCGGCCTCGAACGCCCTGCTCGTCGCGAACTACGTCGGCGGCACCTTCGGGGTGTTGAGCTCCGAGGCCACCGATCCCGCGCGCGTCACCGCGACCGTCGCGCTCCCGTCGGGCTCCGGCCCGGTCGCCGATCGCCAGGGCGGGCCGCACGCCCACCAGGTCGTCGCGACGCCGTGGGGCACGCATCTGGTCAGCGACCTGGGCACCGACCGGCTGATCGAGGTCGCCGTCGACGTCGTCACGCTCGAGCCGTCGATCGTCGCCGTCCACCCGATGCCCGCCGGCTCGGGCCCGCGACACCTCGCCTGGCTCGGTGACGACCTGCTCGTCGTGGGCGAGCTCGACGCCCGGCTGTACGTCGTCCGCCGCCAGGGCGACGAACTCGTCATCCCGTACTCGGTGGCGGTCGTCGAGGGCGAGCCGAACGAGCGGGGCGACCTCCCGTCGCACCTGGCCGTGCACGGCTCGCGGGTCTACGTCGCCACGCGCGGACGCGACACGATCAGCGTGCTCGAGACCTCGGTCGACGCCGAGGGTGGCTCCGACGGTGGCGAGTCGTCGCGGCTCCGCCTGGTCGGGCAGGTGCCCTGTGGTGGCGACTGGCCTCGACACTTCGCCATCGCCGACGGCCTGCTCTACTGTGCCAACCAGGGCTCCGACACCGTCTCGGTGCTGCCGCTCGACGAGACGACCGGTCTGCCCGGCGCTCCCGTCGACCTGTTCACCCTCGGCAGCCCCGCCTGCATCGTCGCCGTCTGACCGGGCCGCAGGAGGCGCGGGTCAGCGTCGCGGCACGAGCCGCTGCAGCACGGCGATGACGTCGTCGATCGACGTGTCGTGGCGCGGGTCGCCGCCCGAGTCCACCGGTGAGAAGGGCCGCGGCGTGAAGTAGAGCCCGTCGGACACGAGCGACACCACCCGGGCGACCGCGGGGTCGCCGACGGCGTCGAGCACGACCTGGTGCCAGCGGGACTGCATGGCGGTGAGGGCCTCGAGCGCCCGGGGGTGGCGTCCGCTCGACGCGAGGTTCGAGACGGCGGTGATGCAGCGGTCGAGCGGGTCGTCGGCCGGGATGGCCGCGGGTGACGAGGTGCGGACGAAGTAGTCCACGACGCCCTCCGGTGCGCTGGTCATCGCCGCGACGTCGTCGTCGAGCAGCGCGGTGAGGCGGTCGACGAGGGCGTCGACCAGTGCCTCGCGCGTGGGGAAGTGGTAGAGCAGGCCGCCCTTCGAGACTCCGGCCGCAGCGGCCACGGCGTCGAAGGTCGCGGCGCGTTCGCCGTCGTCGACGACGAGCGTCTCGAACGTGTCGAGCATCGATTCCCGGGCTGACGGTCGAGGGCTCATTCTGTTACTGTACCGTCTGGACGGTGTAACTGTACCGTCCGGACGGTCGGCACGCGCGCCTCCTGCCCTCGGCGGGCCGCCGACGCGCGACGGTGGCGCACCGTCGACCGACCCGCCGCTCCACCGACCGCGAGAGAACGCCATGACCCGCCCCGCCACCGTCACCGCCACGACCCCGACCGGCGTCCCGCCGCGTGCCGGCCGACGACAGTGGGCCGCGCTGGTCGTGCTCATGCTGCCGGTGCTGCTCGTCTCGGTCGACAACACGGTGCTGAGCTTCGCGCTGCCCGAGATCTCGACCGCCCTGCAGCCGAGCGCCGCAGGTCAGCTCTGGATCGTCGACGTCTACTCGCTCGTCCTCGCCGGCCTGCTCGTGGCCATGGGGTCGATGGGCGACCGGTTCGGCCGCCGCAAGCTGCTGCTGATCGGTGCGAGCGGATTCGCCGTCGTCTCGGTGCTCGCAGCGTTCTCCACGAGCGCCGAGCAGCTCATCACGGCACGAGCCGTGCTGGGCTTCTTCGGCGCGATGATCATGCCGGCGACCCTCTCGCTGCTGCGCAGCACCTTCCTCGACCGAGAGCAGCGCCGGCTCGCGATCGCCGTCTGGGCCTCGGGCTTCGCCGCCGGGTCGGCCCTGGGCCCGATCGTCGGCGGCGTGCTCCTCGAGCACTTCGCCTGGGGTTCGGTGTTCCTCATCGCGGTGCCCGTGCTCGTCCCCCTGCTGATCGCCGGCCCGCTGCTGCTGACCGAGAGCCGCGATCCCGCGCCGGGGCCCGCCGACCCGTTCTCGGTGCTGCTGTCGCTCGCGGCCATGGCGCCGGTCGTGGCGGCGATCAAGCTGCTCGCGACCGACGGCTTCGTCTGGCCCGTCGCCGCCCTGGCCGTGGTGGGAGTGGGCTCGGGCTGGCTGTTCGTCAGGCGCCAGCTCGCCCGCCCGCGTCCGCTGCTCGACGTGCGGCTCTTCACGAACCCGGTGTTCGCCGGCTCGGTCATGGTCAACCTGCTCGCCGTGGTGGCGCTCGTGGCCTTCCTGTTCTTCACGACCCAGCACCTGCAGCTCGTCGTGGGGTTGCGGCCGTTGCAGGCCGCGCTGACGCTGGTGCCCGGCCTCGTCGTCATGATCCTCGCCGGTCTCGGCGTCGTGCGGGTCGTCCGGTGGCTGCGCCCGCGCACCATCGTCGCGATCGGCCTCGCCTCCGCCGCGCTGGCCTACGGGGCGGTCTTCGCCACCGGCGCCGGGGCCCCGGTGGTCGTGTTCGTCGTGGCCTTCGCTTTCGTGGGTCTGGGCGTGGGCGCTGCCGAGACGATCTCGAACGACCTGATCATCGCGGCGGTGCCCGCGAACCGGGCCGGGGCGGCCTCCGCCGTGTCCGAGACGGCCTACGAGGTCGGCGCCGTGCTCGGCACCGCGGTGCTCGGCAGCATGCTCACCGCCATCTACCGGGGTGCACTCGTCGTCCCCGCCGGCGTTCCCGCCGAGGCCGGCGAGGCCGCCCGCGAGACCCTGGGAGGCGCGGTGGCGGTCTCCGACGGGCTGCCCGAGTCGCTCGCCGGGCCCCTGCTGCGCGCCGCCACCGACGCCTTCGACCAGGGCCTCGTCGCCACGGCCGGGGTCGGGGCACTGGTGATGGTCGCCGCGGTGGTGGTCGCGCTCACGACCCTCCGCCGCGCCTCCTCGGCCGACTGAGGCCCGGGCCGTGCCGGGCCACCCCGGCACGGGTGGACCGACCCTGCCGCCCGGCCCGCGCGGCCCTCCTGCCCACGGGTAAAGTGTGGCGAGCCCCCCGAGACGCCAGGAGAACCATGCCCCGCACCGTCAGACTCGCCGCCATCCCCGGAGACGGCATCGGCCCCGAGGTCGTCGCCGAGGCGCTCAAGGTGCTCGAGGTCGCGGCGGGCGACGACGCGGCCTTCGACGTCACGACGTTCTCGCTCGGTGCGGCACGCTACCTCGAGACGGGCGACATCCTCACCGACGACGACCTGTCGGCCGTCGCCTCGCACGACGCGATCCTGCTCGGCGCGGTGGGCGGAGACCCCCGCGACCCGCGGCTGGCCGGGGGCATCATCGAGCGCGGCCTGCTGCTGAAGCTGCGCTTCGCCCTCGACCACTACGTCAACCTGCGCCCGACCAAGGTCTATCCCGGCGTCGCCTCGCCCCTCTCGGCGCCCGGCGAGGTCGACTTCGTCGTCGTGCGCGAGGGCACGGAGGGCCCCTACGTCGGCAACGGAGGCGTGCTGCGGCAGGGCACGCCGCACGAGATCGCGAACGAGGTCAGCGTCAACACGGCATACGGCGTCGAGCGCGTGGTGCGCTTCGCCTTCGAGAAGGCCCGCAGCCGTCGTGGTCGCCTGACCCTCGTGCACAAGACCAACGTGCTCGTGTTCTCGGGCAGCCTCTGGCAGCGCACCGTCGACGCCGTGGCCACCGAGTACCCCGACGTCGCCGTCGACTACCAGCACGTCGACGCGGCCACCATCCACCTCGTGGTCGACCCCTCCCGATTCGACGTCATCGTCACCGACAACCTCTTCGGCGACATCCTCACCGACCTCGCCGGCGCCATCAGCGGCGGCATCGGGCTCGCGGCCTCGGGCAACCTCAACCCCGACGGCGCCTTCCCGAGCATGTTCGAGCCCGTGCACGGCTCGGCTCCCGACATCGCCGGTCAGCAGAAGGCCGACCCGACGGCGGCGATCCTCTCGGTCGCGCTCCTGCTCGACCACCTCGGCCTGTCCGACGCGGCGGCCCGCGTCACCCTGGCCGTCGACGCCGACATCGCCGACCGCGCCTCGCGTGACGCGTCCGTCCCCGCCCGCCGCACGGCCGAGATCGGCACGGCGATCGCCGACCGCGTGCGCACCCTGTCCCCGTCTGCCTCCGCCTGAAGGGCATCATGACCACCACCGACAACGTCTCCGCCCCGACCGACGACTCGGCCGACTTCCCGCTGCAGTTCGAGCTGACGCCGTCCGAGACGGCTCGCGACGACGCCGAACGCGAGACGATCCTCAGCGACCCCGGCTTCGGCAAGCACTTCACCGACCACATGGTGACCATCGAGTGGACCCTCGCCGACGGGTGGCACGCGGCGTCCGTCCACCCGTACGGTCCGCTGCAGCTCGATCCGTCGGCGTCGGTGTTGCACTACGCGCAAGAGATCTTCGAGGGCATGAAGGCCTACCGGCACGCGGACGGCTCGGTCTGGTCGTTCCGGCCGGACGCCAACGGTCGCCGCCTGCAGCGCTCAGCCCGCCGACTCGCGCTGCCCGAGCTCAGCACGGACGACTTCGTCGAGTCCGTCCGCCAGCTCGTCCGGGCCGATCTCGGGTGGGTGCCGTCGGCCCCCGAGACGAGCCTCTACCTGCGACCGTTCATGATCGCCACCGAGGCGTTCCTGGGGGTCCGGGCCGCGCACGAGGTGTCGTACCACGTCATCGCGAGCCCGGCCGGCGCCTACTTCAGCGGCGGCGTCTCTCCCGTCTCGATCTGGCTGACCACGAACTACGCCCGCGCCGGCAAGGGCGGCACGGGTGCCGCCAAGACCGGCGGCAACTACGCGTCGTCGTTGCTTCCCCAGCAAGAGGCCTACGAGAACGGCTGCCAGCAGGTGCTCTTCCTCGACTCGTCCGAGAGCAACTACATCGAAGAACTCGGCGGCATGAACGTGGTGCTCGTCAAGAAGGACGGCACCCTCGTCACGCCCGACAGCGACTCGATCCTCGAGGGCATCACGCGCGACTCGATCCTCGAGCTGGCCGAGGCCCGGGGGCACCGCGTCGAACGCCGTCGCGTGACGATCGACGAGTGGCGGGACGGCGTCGAGTCCGGTGACATCGTCGAGGTCTTCGCCTGCGGCACGGCCGCGGTCGTCGTCCCCATCGCCGAGCTCAAGGGTGAGGGCATCCACATCGGGTCGCCTGCCGCGTCCGGCGGCGAACTGACCATGTCACTGCGTGAAGAGCTGACCGACATCCAGTACGGCCGGCGTCCCGACGTCCACGGCTGGATGACTAGGCTCGACGCGTGAAGATCGCCCGTTTTGCCACGCCCGGAGAAGACCCCCGCTACGGCATCGTCGACGAGCGCGAGCTCATCGTCCTCGCCGGTGACCCGATGTACAGCGGGTACGAGACGACGGGCGAGCGGGTGTCCCTGCGTCAGGCCAAACTGCTGGCGCCGGTCATCCCGCGCTCCAAGGTCGTGGGGGTCGGCCTGAACTACCAGGACCACGCCGACGAGCTCGGCCAGTCCGCGCCCGAGGCGCCCGTCCTGTTCCTCAAGCCCAACACGACGGTCATCGGCTTCGGCGACTCGATCCAGCTGCCGCCCGACGTCGGCCGGGTCGACTTCGAGGGTGAACTCGCCATCGTCATCGGCTCGATCGCCAAGCGCGTGAAGGCCGAGGACTACCAGGACGTGGTCTTCGGCTACACCGTGGCCAACGACGTCACGGCCCGCGACGTGCAGAACGCCGACGGCCAGTGGACCCGCGCCAAGGGCTACGACACGTTCCTGCCGCTCGGGCCCTACATCGAGAACGAGTTCGACTGGGCGGACGCCACCATCGAGACCCGGGTCGACGGCGAGGTCATGCAGCGTGAGTCGACGATGCAGATGATCCACAAGATCCCCGAGCTGATCGAGTACGTCACCGACGTGTTCACCCTTCTGCCCGGCGACGTCATCCTGACCGGCACGCCCGCCGGCATCGGTCCGTTCACGTCGGGCCAGACCGTCGAGGTCGCGATCTCGGGCCTCGGCTCGCTGATCAACCCCGCCAAGAACCGGGTCTAGGTCCGTCCTGTGAGCCCCGGCGCCGTCGACACGCCCTCGCCCGCGCGTCCGGTGCCGGGGCTCCTCGTCGCCGGGGCCGCGTACGGGGTGGCGTGGGGCCTGCATCTCGTGCTGCCGGCGGTGCCCGTCCTGACCTGGTGCGTCCTGCTGGGCATCGCCGTCGCCCAGGTCCGGCCCCTCCGTCCGGTGCTCGACGGCAGCTGGAAGCCCGGACTGACCCTCGCCTCCAAGAGACTGTTGCGCATCGGCGTCGTGTTGCTCGGCCTCCAGCTCAGCCTGATCGATGTCGCCGGTCTCGGGTGGGTGACGGTCGTCGTGGTGATCGCGATCCTCGCTATCACCTTCGGCGTCACCTACCTGCTCGGCCGATGGGCCCGACTCCCCGGCGACCAGCCCCTCTTGCTCGCGGCCGGCTTCTCGATCTGCGGGGCGTCGGCCATCGGGGCGATGAGTGCCGTCACCCGAGACCGGGGCAAGGACGCGGCGACCCCCGTGGCCCTCGTCACCTTGTTCGGCACGCTCGCGATCGCCGTCCTGCCCCTGGTCGGCGGGTGGGTCGGTCTCACCGACCTCGAGTTCGGAGCCTGGGTCGGAGCGAGCGTCCACGACGTCGGTCAGGTCGTCGCCACGGCGCAGACCGCCGGAGCGGCCGCGCTCGCGATCGCGGTCATCGTCAAGCTCACGCGGGTGCTGATGCTCGCGCCGATCGTGGCGATCACGTCGACCGTGGTCCGCCGACGGGGTGACGGCGCGGGCACCCGGCCGCCCATCGTGCCGTTGTTCGTCGTCGGCTTCGCCGTCGCGGTCGTCGTCCGGACGGTGGTGCCGGTCCCGGAGGCGCTGCTCGCCACCGCGGGGACGGTCCAGTCGGTCATGCTCGGGCTCGCGCTCGTCGGCCTCGGGTCGAGCATCCGCCTCGAGCGCCTCGTCCGCACCGGTGGCCGCGCCGTCCTCGTGGGCCTGGCCTCGTGGATCGTCATCGCCTCGGTGTCCCTGGGCGCCGTGCTCGTGCTGCCCCTGGGGTAGCAGCCCCGTCCCCGCTCGGGACGTCACCGCGACACGCCCGGGATGCGGCACGTTTGGCCATACCCGTCAGGGGCTGCGTAAAGTAATCACTCGTCACCCCAAAGGTGCGGCGGAGCGAAGCTTCCCCGGCCCTCAAGCGGGACCAACTTCCAAGTCCTCGAGTTGCTTCACAGCCTCGGACCAAGCGAGTTGCGAACACTGATCAAAGTGATGTAGAGTTACGGCTCGTTCCGCAAGGGACTTCGGCACGGACTCGACATCGTCGGTCAGTGCAAAAGGTTACAGAACAGCTTCGGGCGATGGTCTTCACGGGCCGGGTTTCGGGTGCGTTTGGTCCTTGAGAACTCAACAGCGTGCAC
>NZ_LMLG01000006.1:1205237-1227012 GCF_001421865.1 Frigoribacterium sp. Leaf44 | reverse complement strand
CGCACCCCGCCTCGCGAGGTGCGGCCCGGAACCCGGGTCGTCTCCGTGACGACGCACCGGCCCTCGCTCGTCGAGGGCCGGTCATCCCGGTGGTCCCCCTTCCGCCTCCGGGCGGGAGGGGGTTTCCTCTGCCCTTGCCCAGCCGCCGACCGACGAACGGAACCCCGTGGTGCACCCCGCCTCAGCTCCGACTCCCCCGATGCTCCTCGGACGCCTCCCGACCCATGCCGGAGCAGCGCCGGTCGAGGTGCGCCTGCCACGCTCACGGTTCCCCGTCGCGATCAGCTTCGAGTCGTCGGACACGTGGTCGATCGCCGAGCGCTTCGGCGAGCAACTCGTCAGCCACGGGCGGCTCGCCTACCGGGCCGGAGCGTTCGTCGTCCGTACCGCGGCCGGCACGACCCGCTACGGCCCCTCGTGGCAGGCCGCCGTCACGGCCCACCTCCTCCGCCGCGGCTGACGACGACCGGTCCGGTCATCTTCGGTCTCGACGACCCGGCTGGGGGGACGGCGTCGCCACGACGAGTTCGGTGACCTCGACGATCGCGTCGTGGTGCTTCCGGTGGAAATGCACGAGCTGTCGAGCGTCATCAGTCACTCGACCAGCCTGCCCGAGCCACGCGCACCCGGGTCAACCCAGCGTCAGCTGCCCGTCGGCCTCGAGCCACTCGAGGCCCTCGACGACGGCCTGCACCGAGGTGTACCGCGGAGCGTAGCCGAGCAGTCGGCGGGCCTTCTCGATGCTCATCGAGTGGCTGCGCGAGGCGTGTTGCCATGACGCGTCGCCGTGCTCGTCGGACGTCTGGTCTCGGAACTCGGCCCACGAGACGAACCGCAGCCGCGCCTCCTGACCGTGGTGCCGCGCGATCGCCTCGGCGAGCCCGCGCAGCGTGATCGCCCGCTCGCTGACGACGTGGAACGCCTCGCCGACCACCTGCGAGTGCCGCTCGGCCGCGAGATGGAAGGCCTGTGCGACGTCGTCAGCGTGCACGTGGTGGACGGTCTCGAGTCCGAGGCCCGGCATGGCGATCTCGCGCCCGGCGGCCAGGGCCTCCCAGACGGAGAGGTCGAGGTTGCCCACCGCATTGATCATCGGCCAGCCCGGACCCGTGATGTGCCCGGGGTGCAGCACGATGCTCTGCACTCCGCCCGGGCGCCGCGACTCGCGGAGCAGCAGCTCTTCGATCGCGGCCTTCTGCGTGCCGTACTCGCCGAACGGGGTGCGCTCGGCCTCTTCGGTGATCGGCACCTCGCGCGACGGGCCGTGCACCCACACCGTGCCGCAGTGCACCAGCACGGTGCCCGTGCCCTGCAGGGCGTCGACCATCTGACGTGCCGACCCGACCGTGAAGCAGATCATGTCGATCACGACGTCGGCCCCGAGCCCGGCGATCGCGCCCGCGAACGTGCCGTCGGCGTCGCCCGCCTCGCGGTCGAGCAGGAGGCGCGTCACGCGTGACCACGCCGCGTGCGGCCGGTACGGCTCGGAGGCCCCGCGGCTGACGGCGACCACCTCGTGGCCGGCCTCGACGAGTCGCGGGACGAGGAAACCGCCCACGTGGCCGGTGGACCCGATGACGACGATCTTCACGACGCGACCCCCGACACGATCGAGAGGGCCCGGAGCGGAGGGCGGGGGCGAGGAGTGGCGGCGCTGCGCACGGCATCGGAGGACATGGCCCGACGCTACCCGGCGCCCCTGACATCGGTGTACCCCGCATGGGGGTCATGCAGCGTCCCCTCAAGTGCCCACTGCGCCGTGGCCCCGGATTCTTCAGACTTCCCATGAGGAGCACGGCGGCTCGTCGGATCACCGGGCACGGCCCGCGACGAGCCACCCGCTCCGCGCGTCCCATCCGGCACGCGCGACCCGACGAGGAGAACCATGACCTTCACCGACCCCCGCACCCGCGGCATCCGCCGCCGCGTGACGACCGCCTGCCTCGCGGCGTCCCTGACCCTGGGACTCGTCGCCGTGGGCTCCGGAGCCGCGGTCGCCGCGCCTCCCACGTCCGCACCCGGTGCCCCCGCGGCCCCGGGCAAGCCCGGCCCCGCCCCGACCCTGCCGGTCGTCGAGGGCCCGGTGATGAACTACGTCGTCAACGCGACGAAGGCGAACCCGGGCGCGACCCAGCAGGTCGAGCGGGCGGTCGCCGCGGCCGGCGGCAGCGTCATCGCCGCGTACGCCGAGCTCGGCGTGGTCGTCGCGCAGTCGAGCAACACGAACTTCGCCGCGTCGGTGCGCGGCGACAAGGCCGTGACGTCGGCCGGTGCCACCCGCACGGCCGCGGTCGCCGAGACCGACCCGACGTTCGGCGTCGGCACGACCACCCCGGGCCCGGGGAAGCCGGTCAAGCCGGGCAAGCCCGGTGGCCCCGGACACCCCGGCAAGCCGAAGGCCGCGACCTCGCCCGAGCAGCGACTCGAAGAGGCCACGACCGTCGTCGCCGACCCCCTCGAGGCCCAGCAGTGGGACCTCACGGCCATCGGGGCCGACCGGGCGCACCAGGTCACCGACGGCAGCCGCGACGTGCTCGTCGCCGTGCTCGACTCGGGCATCGAGGGCGACCACCCCGACCTGCAGCCGAACATCGACGTGGCCGCCTCGGCGAGCTGCCTGACCGGGACGCCCGATGCGAGCTACGACGCCTGGCAGCCCACGACGAGCGACCACGGCACCCACGTGGCCGGCACGATCGCGGCGGCCCGCAACGGCGTCGGCATCGTGGGCGTCGCCCCGGGCGTGACGATGTCGGCCGTCAAGGTCGTCAGCGACGACGGCTTCATCTACCCCGAGGCCGCGATCTGCGGCTTCATGCAGGCCGCCGCGACCGGTGCCGACATCACGAACAACAGCTACTACGTCGACCCGTGGCAGTTCTGGTGCGGCTCGGACGTCGACCAGGCGGCCGTGTTGACCGCCGTCGACCGCGCGGTGCAGTTCACGCAGAAAAAGGGCATCGTCAACGTGGCGGCGGCCGGCAACTCGTCGATCGACCTCGCGAACAAGACGGTCGACACCGCCAGCCCCAACGACACCACCCCGGTCTCCCGGCCGATCGACTCCCGGTGCCTCGACATCCCGACCGAGCTCGACGGCGTGGTCACCGTGTCGTCGACCACCTCGGCGGGGACGAAGTCGAGCTTCTCGAACTACGGCGACGGCGTCGTCGACGTCGCGGCCCCCGGTTCGGCGATCCTGTCGACCGTGACCGGAGGCGGCTACGGCACCAAGTCGGGCACGTCGATGGCCTCGCCCCACGTCGCGGGCGTGCTGGCCCTGCTGAAGTCGACCCACCCGCGTCTGAAGGGTGCGGCCCTGACCGGACTGCTCGAGCAGCAGGCGACCGACACCCCCTGCCCGTCCGCCACCACGACGTGCACGGGCACGCCGGCGGACAACGGGTGGTTCGGCGAGGGGATCGTCGACGCCCTGGCGGCCGTCACGAAGTAGCGGTCGTCGCCCCGACGGGGCGCCCGCCCGGCCCGAGCGGCCCGGCGGGCGCCCCGTCCTCGCGCGGACGGGGCGCTCGTTCGCCCCTAGGCTGAGCGAGTCCCAATCGGAGGTTCGATGCACACCTGGCCCGGCAACCCCTACCCCCTCGGCGCGACCTACGACGGCAGCGGCACCAACTTCGCGATCTTCAGCGAAGCCGCCAGCAAGGTCGAGTTGTGTCTGTTCGACGACGACGGCACCGAGACGAGGGTCGAGTTCACCGAGGTCGACGCCTACGTCTGGCACGCCTACCTGCCCACGGTGCAGCCCGGCCAACGCTACGGCTACCGAGTGCACGGCGAGTACGACCCCGCGAACGGCTCGCGTGCCAACCCGAACAAGCTGCTCCTCGACCCGTACGCCAAGGCCACCTGCGGCGAGATCGACTGGGACGAGGCGCTGTTCGCCTACACGTTCGGCGACCCCGACTCGCGCAACGACAAAGACTCCGGCCCGCACATGATGCTGGGCGTCGTCATCAACCCGTTCTTCGACTGGCAGGGCGACCGCGCCCCCAAGTACAGCTACGACGAGACCGTCATCTACGAGGCGCACGTCAAGGGCCTGACCGAGACGCACCCCGACATCCCCGAGGAAGAACGCGGCACCTACGCCGGCGTCGCGAACCCGGCGATCATCGACCACCTGAAGAAGCTCGGCATCACCACGCTCGAGCTGATGCCCGTGCACCAGTTCGTGCAGGACAACACGCTGCTCGAGAAGGGCCTCAGCAACTACTGGGGCTACAACACCATCGGGTTCTTCGCCCCACACGCCGCCTACTCGGCCACCGGCGACATCGGCCAGCAGGTGCAGGAGTTCAAGACGATGGTGAGGGTGTTGCACGACGCCGGCATCGAGGTCATCATCGACGTCGTCTACAACCACACGGCCGAGGGCAACCACCTGGGTCCGACGCTGTCGTTCAAGGGCATCGACAACGCCGCGTACTACCGGCTGATGGACGGCGACCAACAGCACTACATGGACTACACGGGCACCGGCAACAGCCTGAACGTCCGTCACCCGCACTCGCTGCAGCTCATCATGGACAGCCTGCGCTACTGGGTCACCGAGATGCACGTCGACGGCTTCCGGTTCGACCTCGCGGCGTCGCTCGCCCGGGAGTTCTACGAGGTCGACCGCCTCTCGACCTTCTTCGAGCTCGTGCAGCAGGACCCCATCGTCTCGCAGGTCAAGCTGATCGCCGAGCCCTGGGACGTCGGCCCCGGCGGCTACCAGGTGGGCAACTTCCCGCCCCAGTGGACCGAGTGGAACGGCAAGTACCGCGACACCGTCCGCGACTTCTGGCGCGGTGAGCCCTCGACGCTCGGCGAGTTCGCCAGCCGGATCACCGGGTCGGCCGACCTGTACGAACGCGACGGACGCCGCCCGGTCGCGAGCATCAACTTCGTCACCGCGCACGACGGCTTCACGATGCGCGACCTCGTCAGCTACAACGACAAGCGCAACGACGCCAACGGCGAGGACGGCAACGACGGGGAGAGCCACAACCGTTCGTGGAACTCGGGCGTCGAGGGCGAGACCGAGGACGGCGAGATCCGCGCCCTGCGCGAGCAGCGACAGCGCAGCTTCCTGGCGACGCTGCTGCTCAGCCAGGGCGTGCCCATGCTGCTGCACGGCGACGAGCTCGGCCGCACCCAGGGCGGCAACAACAACACGTACGCACAGGACAACCAGATCAGCTGGATCGACTGGCCGAACGCCGACCGCGAGCTGATCGAGTTCGTCGCCGAGGTCATCAAGCTGCGCCACGACCACCCGACCTTCCGCCGACAGCGTTACTTCAACGGCCGTCCCGTCACCCGCGGCGAGGGCGAACCCCTGCCCGACATCGTCTGGTTGACGACCGAGGGCGACGCCATGCAGGAGGGCGAGTGGAACGAGTCCTACGCCAAGGCGATCGGCATGTTCCTCAACGGCAACGGCATCCGTGGCCGTGACGCCCGCGGCGGTCGCATCACCGACGTCAACTTCGTCCTGTACTTCAACGCCAGCGCCGAGACGGTCACCTTCGTCCTCCCGCCCGACGAGTACGCCCAGGGCTGGGAAGTCGTCGTCGACAGCACCGTGACGGCGCCCCCGCCCCCGGCGAGCGCCGCTCCCCGCACCCCGACGGCCACCCGCGCCGCCACCACCACCCAACCGCCCTCGACCCCGCAGGCCCCCGCGGCCCTGCGGGCCGGCGACCGACTCCCCGTGGCGGGTCGCTCGCTCGTCGTCCTGCGTGCCACGGCCGAGGAAGAACTGTGACCCGACACGAACCGACCATGCACCCGCGCTCGACGTACCGCCTGCAGGTGCGCGCCTCCTTCGACCTCGACGCGGCCGCCGACCTGGTGCCGTACCTGCGGGACCTCGGTGCCGACTGGGTCTACCTGTCGCCGATCCTCGCCGCCGAGCCGGGCAGCGACCACGGCTACGACGTCGTCGACCACAGCCAGGTCGACCCCGAGCGCGGCGGTGCCGAGGGTCTCGACGAGCTCTCGACGCGCGCGCACGCCGAGGGCCTCGGCGTGCTGGTCGACATCGTGCCGAACCACGTCGGCGTGGCGACCCCCAAGGCGAGCGTCTGGTGGTGGGACCTCCTGACCCACGGCCGCGCGTCCCGCTACGCCGACGCGTTCGACGTCGACTGGGCCGCGGGCGATGACAAGGTGCTGTTGCCCGTGCTCGGCGAGCCCGCCTCGGCGGACGGCGCGATCGAGGGCCTCACGGTCGAGGGCGACGAGCTGCACTACTACGACAACGTCTACCCGATCGCCCCGGGCACGAGCTCGCCCGGCGACGACGCCACCACCGTGCACTCGCGTCAGCACTACGAGCTGGTGCACTGGAAGAAAGCCGACACCGACCTCAACTACCGTCGCTTCTTCGCGGTCAACACCCTCGCGGGCATCCGCGTCGAAGACCCGGGGGTCTTCGCCGAGTCGCACGCCGAGATCGGCCGCTGGTTCTCGGAGGGTCTCGTCGACGGCCTGCGGGTCGACCACCCGGACGGCCTCGCCGATCCCAAGGGCTACCTCGACCTGCTCGCCGCCCTGACCGGCGACGCGCACGTGCTCGTCGAGAAGATCCTCGAGGGGGACGAGCGCCTGCCCGAGGACTGGGCGACGGCCGGCACGACGGGTTACGACGCCCTGGCCGACCTCGACCGCCTCTTCGTCGACCCGAGCGGAGCACCCGCCCTCGACGCCCTCGACGCGCGCCTGCGCCGGGCCCGCGGGGTCGACGCCGACGAGCAGGCCGCCGGGGCCGACGAGACGACCGGTGACGCGCCCGTCGACTGGCACGAGATGATCCTCGGCACGAAGCGCGGCATCGCCGACGGCATCCTGGGCAGCGAGATCAACCGTCTCGCCCGCCTGATCGCCGAGGGCGGCGCCGTCGACCCGTCCGTGGTGGACGCGCTGGCCGAGCTGGCCGCGGCCTTCCCCGTGTACCGCAGCTACCTGCCGCAGGGCGCCGAGTGGCTGACCGAGGCCGCCGAGGTCGCCACGAGCCACCGTCCCGACCTCGCCGACGCCATCGCGCGCGTCGTCGCCGTGCTGCGCGACGAGTCGCACCCCGCCTCGGTGCGCTTCCAGCAGACGAGCGGCATGGTCATGGCCAAGGGCGTGGAGGACACCGCCTTCTACCGCTACAGCCGCCTGGCGACGCTGACCGAGGTGGGTGCCGACCCGAGCGAGTTCTCGCTGACGCCCGACGAGTTCCACGCGCGTCAGCAGGTGCGTCTGGCCGAGCGTCCGTTCGGCATGACGACGCTGTCCACGCACGACACGAAGCGCAGTGCCGACGTGCGCGCCCGCGTCTCGGTGCTGGCCGAGGTCGCCACCGAGTGGGCGGCGACCCTCGAGCGCCTGCGCGAGCTCGCCCCGGTCGGCGACGGACCGTTCGAGAACATCCTCTGGCAGACGATCGTCGGCTCCTGGCCCGCGTCGCGCGAGCGCCTGCACGCCTACGCCGAGAAGGCCTCCCGCGAGGCGAGCACGTCGACCACGTGGACCGACCGCACCGACGAGGCCGAGGCCTTCGAGGGGCGGATGCACGCCGCGGTCGACGCCGCCTTCGACGACGACGAGGTGCGTCACGAGGTCGAGCGCATCGTCGACGTCCTCCGCGCACCCGGCTACAGCAACTCGCTGGGCGTGGCGCTGATGCAGCTCACCGGCCCCGGCAGTCCCGACGTGTACCAGGGCGGCGAGCTGTGGGACTTCTCGCTCGTCGACCCCGACAACCGACGCGAGGTCGACTTCGGGCTGCGCCGGCGCCTCCTGGACGACATCCGCGGCGGGGCGACGCCGGCGATCGACGACACCGGTGCCGCCAAGCTCGTCGTGACGCACCACGCCCTGACGCTGCGCCGTGACCGACCCGACCTGTTCACGCGCTACGCCGCGTTGCCCGTCTTCGGTGAGCAGGCCGCGTCGGCCGTCGCCGTCGACCGCGGCGGGGCGCTCGCGATCGCGACCCGCCTGCCCGTCGCACTCGAGCAGGCCGGCGGCTGGGACGACACCGTGGTCCTGACCGCAGGAGGCGCGTACCGCGACGTGCTCACCGGCCGTCGGCACGAGGGCGGTCGCCTCCGCCTGGCCGACGTGCTCGACACGTACCCCGTCGCCCTGCTGATCCCCGCAGAGGACTGACCCCGTCGGGTCGCGCCGCGTCGCGCCCGACTACCGTCGCCCCCGGGCGACACGTCACGACATGCCGCTCACCTCTGGTGGTGAGCGGCATGTCGTGCCTTCTCGACCTCCCCTCCCCCGACCCTTCCGAACCCGAGGAGACCGATGAGCGTCTACGACGTCTGGGCCCCGAAAGCGACCACCGTGCACCTGCACCTCGACGGCGATCTGCTGCCGCTGACGGCCGAGGCCGACACCGGCTGGTGGCGCGCCCCCGCCGACCTCGACCGGGGCCCGGGCCACCGCTACGGCTTCGTGCTCGACGGCGGCGACTCCCCCGAGGGTGGGACGCCGCTGCCCGACCCGCGGTCGCGTCGCCAACCCGACGGCGTGCACGGCCTGAGCGAGACCTACGACCCTGGTGCCTTCTCCTGGACGGACGACGCGTGGACCGGCCGTCAGCTGGCCGGCTCGGTCGTCTACGAGCTGCACGTCGGCACCTTCACGCCCGGGGGCACGCTCGACTCGGCGATCGAGAAGCTGCCGTACCTCGTCGACCTCGGCGTCGACCTGGTGGAGCTGCTGCCGGTCAACGGCGTCAACGGCCGCTGGAACTGGGGCTACGACGGCGTCGACTGGTTCACGGTGACCGACAACTACGGCGGCCCCGAGGCGTACCAGCGCTTCGTCGACGCCGCGCATGCGGCCGGCCTCGGCGTCGTGCAGGACGTCGTCTACAACCACCTCGGCCCCTCGGGCAACTACCTGCCGCTGTTCGGGCCGTACCTGTCGAGCAAGCACGCCAACACCTGGGGCGACAACGTCAACCTCGACGACGACGGAGCCCATGAGGTGCGCGAGTTCATCCTCGACAACACGGCGATGTGGCTCGACGACTACCACGTCGACGGTCTGCGCCTCGACGCCGTGCACGCCCTCAAGGACGACAGCGAGGTCCACCTGCTGCAGGAGCTCGCCGAGCGGACCGCCGCCCTCAGCAGCCATCTGCGCCGACCGCTCTCGCTGATCGCCGAGAGCGACCTGAACGACCCGCGCCTGGTCACCCCGCGCGACGGCGGTGGCTTCGGCCCCGACCACCGCCAGGGTTACGGCCTCGACGCCCAGTGGAGCGACGACTTCCACCACGCGGTGCACGTCGCGCTGACCGGCGAGACGACGGGTTACTACGCCGACTTCGAGCCGCTCGGCGCCCTCGCGAAGGTGCTGACCAAGGGCTTCTTCCACGACGGCACCTGGTCGTCGTTCCGCGAGGCGACGCACGGGCACCCGGTCGACACCGAGCACATGCCGACCTGGCGCCTCGTCGTGGCCAACCAGAACCACGACCAGATCGGCAACCGGGCGATCGGCGACCGCCTGGCGGCGACCCTCGACGACGGGCAGCTGATCATCGCCGCGACGCTGACCCTGGCCGGCCCCTACACGCCGATGCTCTTCATGGGCGAGGAGTGGGGCGCCTCGACCCCGTGGCAGTTCTTCACCTCGCACCCCGAACACGACCTCGGCGAGGCGACGGCGAAGGGCCGCATCGAGGAGTTCGCGAAGATGGGCTGGGACGAGTCGTCCGTGCCCGACCCGCAGGAGCCCTCGACCTTCGAGAACAGCAAGCTCGACTGGTCCGAACTCGAGACCGGCCGCCACGCGGTGCTGCTCGACGCGTACCGCCGCCTCGGCGCCCTGCGCCGCAGCGAGCCCGCGCTCACCGACCCCCGCTTCGGCGAGACCGGCGTCGAGTACGACGGCGACGCCCGCTGGCTCGTGCTGACCCGCGGCGATCTGAAGATCGCGGTCAACTTCGCCGACCAGGAGGCACGGGTCGCGGTGAGCGCCGAGACCGTCCTGTTCGCCAGCGACGGGTCGATCGTCCCGGGTGCGAGCCTGCTGCTCCCGGCGCACTCGGTCGCGATCGTCCGCTGACCCCGGCGCGGACCAGGCGGTCACGAACGACGGGCGCCCGGGGCTGACCACCCCGGGCGCCCGCGTGTCGCGTCGCGGCTAGCGCGTCGACACGCCGCCGCGCACGGGTCCGACCCGGTGCGAGGTGGCGCGGACGCTCGGCAGCCGACGGTGTCGCACGACCAGCTCGACGACGGCGCGGGACCGTCGCCGCAGACCCCACAGGGTCACCTTGGTCAGCGACTCCCGGACGATCGAACCACTCATCTTCGAGGCACCGTGGATTCGCTCGGTGAACGTGATCGGAGTCTCGACGACCCGCAGGCCCGCCTGGAGCGCGCGCCACAGCAGGTCGACCTGGAAGCAGTAGCCGCGCGACTCGACCCGGTCGAGGTCGATCCGGCGCAGCGCCGACGAGCGGAACACCCGGAACCCTCCGGTCGTGTCGGCCACCCGGATGCCCAGGGCACCCCGGGTGTACCAGCTGCCGCCGCGGCTGAGCAGCTCGCGACGCAGCGGCCAGTTCTCGACGGCGCCGCCGGGCACCCAGCGCGAACCGAGCACGAGGTCGTTCTCGCGCAGCAGCTCGAGCATGCCGGGCAGGTACTCGGGGTGGTGCGAACCGTCGGCGTCCATCTCGACGAGGGCGTCGTACCCGCGCTCGAGCCCCCAGGCGAAGCCGGCGAGGTAGGCGGCACCGAGGCCGGCCTTCTCGGTGCGGTGCATCACGTGCACGCGGGGGTCGCGGTCGGCGTAGGCGTCGGCCAGCTCGCCGGTGCCGTCGGGTGAGCCGTCGTCGACGACGAGCACGTCGACCGAGGCACCGGAGGCGAGGGTGCGCCCCACGATCCAGTCGAGGTTCTCGCGCTCGTTGAAGGTCGGGATGATGACGAGGGCGTCGTTCATGGTGGGTCCTTTCCCGTCGGGTGGGAGTCGGAGGTGTCGGGTGTCGGGTGTCGGGTGTCGGGTGTCGGGTGTCGGGTGTCGGGTGTCGGGTGCCCGGGGCTCAGGAGGCGCGGCGCCGGCCGACCGGGTGGCCTCCGGTCACGAGGTCACGAGGTCACGAGGTCGGCGAACACGATCAGGTTGTCCACGTAGTGACCGGTGGACCGGTCGAACGTGCCGTCGCAGGTGATGAGCCGAAGGCCGGGGGTCGGACTGGCCCCGTAGACGTCGCTCGTCGGGAACGTCGCCTTCGGGGTGCGCTCGCTGCCCGTGACGCGGAAGGTCTCGACCGAGCCGGTCGAGAGCGTCACCTGCACCTCGTCGCCGGGCACGAGCTTCGCGAGGTCGACGAACACCGCGGGGGCGTCACCCGAGTCGACGTGTCCGGCGATCACGGCCGGGCCGACCGCGCCGGGCACGACGCCGTCCTGGTACCACCCGGCCGACAGCCACTCCTTCGGCGGGTCGAGCTCGCCCTGGGCGCCGAGGCCGAGGTCTTCGAGGCCGGAGTCGACCCCGATCGAGGGGATCTGCAGGCGGACCGGCGTCGCGTCGGCCGGGGGCGGGGTGTACGACGGGGCCGCCGGGTCCTGGAAGGCGCCGGCCGCTCCGCTCGCCGCATCCGGCGTCGCATCGGTGGTGGCGGAGGCCGTGGCGACGGAGCCGGGTGCGTCCACGTCGGACCGGGCGGCGACGGCGGCCACCGTCACGCCGCCGGCCACGAGCACGACGGCGGCGGCCGCGGCGAGGACCGCCGCGCGGTGACCGGCGACGAAGGTCGAGAGGCTCATCCGGCCACCGCCAGCGGGGAGCAGGCGCCGAGGCTCGTGCCCTCGAGCTGCAGGGCGGCGAGAGCCGCCCAGGCGCTGCCGTAGTAGGTCGGAGTCGACTGGGACAGCGAGTCGGCGGTCCGCAGGTCGGCCGTCGCCCGGTCGTGCTGGCCGTCGCTGGCCTCGGCGGCCGCGCGGGCGGCGTAGGCGAGCGGGCTCTGGTCCGAACCGACCGACTGCCCGCCGAGGTCGAGCTGCATGGGCAGCTCGTCGTAGCGCTGCAGCACGGAGGCCATCGACGCCGAGAGCGCCACGTCCTCGGGCTGGCACGACTCGGCGTAGCGCAGGGCGAGCCGACCGGCGTCGTAGCTGTACTGCACGGTGCCCGACGACCCGTCGGCGCTCGGCAGCGGGACCGTCGTGCCGTCCTGCCGCACCTGGGCCCAGTCGCTCGGGAGGGCCGTCGAGGCGAGGATGTTCGTGGTCACGGCTCGCGAGCCGGTCTCGAGCTCGGCCCATCGGGGGTCGCCGCTGGCCTCGCCGAGCTGCGCGAAGGTGGCGGGCGACGCGTACGAGGGGTTGTACGACCACGGGCCGGAGCCCATCGCCCACGGTCCGGGCAAGAGGATGCGGCCGACGTCGGTCGAGACCGTCATCTCGTCGAGCACGTCGGTGCCGAGGTCGACGCCCGCGGTGGTGAGGTCGGGTCGGTCGAAGGTCGAACCGGCGAGCACCAGGGCCCGGGCGGCGTCCACGTCGGCGTCGCTGGCGGGCATGTCGTCGACGACCGCGCCGTCCTTCCACTGCCAGGCGAGCAGGCCGTCCGGTCGGACGAGTTCGTCCTCCGTCCAGCGCCAGATGGCGTCGAACCGCTTCTCGTCGCCCACGGCGACCGCGACGAGCAGCCCGTAGGCCTGCCCCTCGCTGACGGTGTCGTCGCCCTGGTCGCGCCGGACGACGCGGCCGTCGTCGTCGACGTAGTCCGCGAGGAAGTCCTCGCCGATCTCGGTGGCCGTCCGGGGCTGGGGGGTCGCGGTGCCCGCGCCGGGGGTGCCGGTCGCGCCCGCACCGCCGCCTGCCTGGTCCGTCGACGGGCCGCCGGCCCCTCCGACGACGAGGGAGGCGATGCCGGCGGTGATGGCGAGGGCCACCACGACGGCCGCTGCGAGCAGCGCCTTCGTCTTCTTCGTCATGTCGTCCTCTTCTCCTGCCCGGCGGTGCCGGGCGTCGGTCGTGCGGTGGGGCGGGGAGCCGGGGAGGCGCGGTGCGGTGTGTCGCTCACCGCGCCTCCTCGTCCTGCCGGGCCGTGCTCGCCGTGCCGGGTCGTCAGACCCCGAACCAGCCGAGCACGGTGGCCCAGAGGCCCTTGGTCTCGCTCTTCTGCGGGTGCTCGGCGAGGTAGCCGCCACCGGTCTGGACGCCACCGACGGGCGCCTGCGCCGTGGCCGCGCTGTCGACGACCGGGACGACGGTCAGACCGCCGGTCGAGTTGTCGAGCACGAACAGCGTGTTGATGCTGCCCGCCGCGAGGTCGACGTCGCTCGTGCCGGTCACCTTCTTGCCGGTCAGGTCGAGGGTCCAGGGGCCGGCCGCGACCTGCGCGTAGCCGCTGGCGCTGCCGAAGGGCGCGTCCTCGGCGATGGTGGTGCCCGTGCTCGTCGCGACCGTCACGGTCTTGCTGACGTTCGCGGCCTGCACGAGGCGGACCTTGGCCTGGCCGTCGGCCGGGGCCGTCAGGTCGTCCGTGAAGACCTGGGTCTTGAGGTCGTCGTTCGGGCCGTAGGCGACGGCGGTGATCGGCTGGCCGCTGTCGACCGTGATGTTCGACGTGATGACCGGCTTGGCACTGGTGGGTGCGTCCGCGGCCGTCATCGAGACCACGTAGGTGCCCGCGGCCAGCGCCTGGTAGGGGCTGACCTGGCCGTAGGTGACGTCGTCGAGGTCCATGACGACCTGCCCGCCCTTGAGCGAGGTCAGCGTGACGTCGACGGCCTTCGTGTCGGGCGAGAGGTGGCCGACGCGGACCCAGCCGTCCCCGTCGGCGGCGTGCGCGGGCGACGTGCCCACGAGGGCGCCGGCGAGGGCGACCCCGGTGGCGGCGGTGAGGGCGAGCACCGTCGCGAGACGGCGGCGTCGGGACGGGACGCCGGTGACGGCGGCGGGTGCGGTGGTGGTGCGTGAGAGGGAAGCCACGATGGCTGGTCCTTTCCGGTCGGGTGTCCCACCCGGGACGGGTGGGACGCGGTGAGGAGGTGCCGGCGCCCGCGGGAGGACGGACGCCGGCGTGGCGATCAGTTCGCGAGGACGCCCGTCGGTGCGACGGCCGAGAAGGTGACGCGCAGTCCGTCGCCCGAGGGGACGACCGACTCGGGGACGTAGACGCTGCCCAGGCCCTCGAGCGTCGTCCGCACCTCGTCGACCGACTGGCCGCCCTGCGGGGTGACGTCGAACTGCCGGAACAGGGCGTCCTGTTCGCCGGGAAGGGCCTCGGGATCGGCGACCGAGATCGGACCCAGGGCGGCGAGTTGGCCGAGCACGATGATGGCGCGCGGGTCGACGCGGCCGTCCGAGAGCGCGGTCGACAGCGTCGACGAGATCTGCAGGTTCGGGTTCTGGGCCAGCTCGGCACCGGCCTGCGCGCGGGCCGACGCGGCGTCGTCCGCCTCGGTCTGCGCCTGTGCGGCGCCCTGGCTGTCGATCTGCCGGACGTTGACCTGCTGGTCGCCGTCGCCGAACGAGGCGATGACGGTCGAGTTCGCGAGGGCCTCGCGGATCTCGGGTGAGGTGGGGCCCGAGGTGCGGACCGACTCGGTCTCGAACAGGTAGTCCGAGTCGCGCCAACCGTTCGGTGACTGCGCCTGGACGGCACCGTCGGTGTCGATCTTGTAGAACCAGATCACGTTGTCGCGGGCGAAGCCGGCCTTGACCAGGTCGACCCACACGGCGTCGTCCACCAGCAGGCGGCTGTCCTTCGGCACGTTGGTCTCGACCCAGCTCTCGGCGTTGCGCATGGGCGCGTCGAGGTCGCTGTCCAGGAAGCCACGCAGTTGCACGGCCCAGAGCGGGACGATCGCCACGACGGCCGCGAGGGTCAGGGCGAGCCAGGCGACCGAGCCGGTGCGGGACGCCGCGGTCGAGAGCGCGCCGGCCCGGCGGGCACGGAACGCCCGGACCGCGTGGTCGGTGACGGCCGCGACGAGCAGCGCCGCGAACGGCAGCAGCATGATCACGTAGGGCACCGGCAGGTAGCCGCCGGGGCGGAACATGAAGGCGATCAGGAACACCATCATCACGCCGAGCGGACGCAGCTTCTTGACGAAGACCGCGACGACCGAGGCCAGCGTGCCGAGCACGATGAGCACCTGGTCGAGCTGCCACCACTGCGACACGGTCGCGAAGAACAGGCTGCCGGTGTCGAACACCGAACCGCTGGCCTCACGGGTCGCGAGCTGGAACTGGATGCCCTCGAGCAGGCTCACCCGGCCGGCGCCGGGCAGCAGTTCGCCCTTGACGGCGGCGAGCGCGACGTAGCCGAGGCCGACGAGCACGAGCAGGCTGCCCGCGATCGACAACGTGTAGCGACGGGTCGACTTGTCGGCGCCGCGCCACATCATCCAGGCCAGGAACGGCAGCGCCAGCAGGTAGGTCTCCTTCGAGAGCACCGCGATGCCGAACGACAGGGACGCCGCGGCGAAGCCGGCGAGCTGGTACCGCTTGCTCAGGGCGAAGACGAACGCGGCGAGCAGCCACGGGGTGGCGACGTTGTCGAGGTAGACCGTGCGGTGGAACTGCAGGGCCAGCGGCGAGACGGCGAACACGAGGCCCGCCACGGCGGCCGCGGGACGGCTGAGGCCGAGCTTGCGGCCGAGCAGCCAGACGAGGGCGACCGAGACGACCGTGAAGAACAGCATGGCTTCCCGCGCGGCGAGCACGGCGACGTCGTAGCGCGAGAAGGCACCGGTCACGGCCGTGTAGGCCGAGATCTGCAGCCAGCCGACGGGCGGGTGGTCGTACCAGTAGGTGTAGTGGGTGATCTCGCCGAGGTTCTGGATCGCCCAGGCCTGGGCAGCGTAGGTGCCCTCGTCGTCGATGCGCTGCGGTGAGCCGTCCATGTTGAACGCCATGACGACGGCGGCGATCGCGAGGACGGGCAGCAGCCAGGCGAGGCTCGCGCCGTGCCGACGCAACCACGAGGCGGGCTCGGAGCGCCGCGGGTCCTTGGTGGGGACCACGGGGGTGCCCGGGCCGTTCGACACGGTGGTGTCGGCGGCGCGGGGGCGGTTCAGCGTGCTGGTCATCGGTCACCTCCGGTCATGGCCAGGGCGGGCTCCGGCTGGGAGGCGCGGGGCGCCTCCTGCGGTTCGGTCGCGACCTCGTCGCGGTGGGCTCCGGTGTGCTCGGTCTTCTCCCACGCGTTGAGGCCCTTCAGCTGGCGGAAGACCGCCCGGACCGCGGCCAGCGCGAGGAAGATCTGGTAGGGCAGCAGTCCCCAGACGAGACGGAAGTAGTCCCGGGCGCGGACCTTCTGCCCGTAGACGCGGCCGAACTCGCGCAGGCCGGTGAACTCGACGGCCAGCAGCACGAGCGTCGGTGCCAGGGGCACGAACGAGACGAGCGCGATGGCGGTCGGCACCTTGGTGGTCAGGATCAGGATGATCGAGACCGGGATCAGCAGACCGGTGGCGGCCTGGATGAACGGCATGGTCAGCAGATAGCGAGCCATCAGGCGCTGGCGCAGACGGGGCAGCTTCTTCCACTCGCCCTTGCCGTAGACCTGCATGAAACCCTGGTTCCAGCGGGTGCGCTGCTTGAGCAGCGAGACGAAGGTGCCGGGGGTCTCCTCACGGGTGACGACCTCGGGGCTGTAGGCCACGACGACCTTGGCACCGGCGCTCGAGAGGCGGACCCCGAGCTCGCAGTCCTCGGCGAGGCACTCGGCGTCCCAGCCCTCGGACCAGTCGAGCCAGTCCTTGCGCACGAAGACGGTGTTGCCGCCGAGCGGGATGAACTTCTCCTTGGCGTGGAAGTGCAGGCGCGACCGGAACCAGAAGTAGTACTCGAGCACGTTGCGGAGGCTCCACCAGCTGCTCTGGAAGTTCATCAGCTGGACGCCGCCCTGCACCACGTCGGCGTCGGTCTCGGTGAACCGCGAGTCGACGAGCGTCAGGAGGCGAGGGTGCACCTCGTCCTCGGCGTCGAACACGCCGACGATCTCGCCGCGCGACGACTGCAGCGCCAGGTTCAACGCCTTGGGCTTGTTCTTCGGCACGCTCGAGTCGACGACCACGCGGATCAGCTCGGGGTGACGGGCCGCGGCCTCGCGGGCGACCCGCTCGGTGCCGGGGTCGTCGTGGCCCACGATGGCGATGATCTCGAAGTCGGGGTGGTCCTGCTGGGCGAGACGGTCGAGGGTCTGGCCCATGACCTCCTCCTCGTGCCGGCCGGGCACGAGCAGCGTGAACGAGTGGGCGGCCTGGAGCGGGTTCTCGCTGAACTGGCTGTCGTCGAGGTTGTCCTTCGACCGCCAGGCGTGCAGCATCCACCAGAGGGTCGACACGGCGACCGCGGTCAGCAGGATGGTCACGACGATCAGGGACGAGTAGCCGATCCACTCGAGCGGCGACCAGTCGGGCAACTGGAAGCCGATCATCGACTCGGTGGCACCGGTCGAGCCACGGTTCGGGACGAACTGCGACGGGTCGGCGGGGGCTTGCGGGGTGAGCAGCGGGGCGGGTTCGCCCGCTGCGAGACGTGATGTCGGGATCTGGGTCGGGTCAGTCGACACAGGATCACTCTCCAGTCAGTGGGTCGGGTGCAGATGGGGCTGCGCGGTGTTCTGTCGGGTGGGGTCGTCGGTCGGCCCGGGGCCGATGACGGTGGCGAGCGCGGCCGACGCGTCGGGGGTGTCGACCGTGGTGGGGACCGCGGACGAGCCGCGGAAGACGACGTGGCGATAGGCCACGTACCGGAAGGCCGTCCCGAGCACGAGGCCGACGCCGTTGGCCGCGACGTTGTCGGCGAGCTGACTCGTGAAGCCCAGCAGGTAGTGCGACACGAACAGGCAGGCCGAGGCGATGAGCAGGCCGCCCACGTTGACGAGGCCGAAGGTGACGGCCTCGCGGACGACGGCCTGGTTGCGGCCCTGCCGGAAGGTCAGGTAACGGTTGCCGAGCCAGGCGACGGCCGTCGCGACGATCACCGAGATGACCTTGGCGCCGATGGGCTTGTCGTCGAGCAGGGTGGCGCGCAGCAGGTTGTACACGCCGACGTCGACGACGAAGGCGATCCCGCCCACGGCGCCGAACGTCGCGAGCTCCTTCACCCGGGCGACGAGGCGCAGGGGTGGCGTCGGGTTCGTCGTGGCGGCACGGTCGGGACGTGCCCCCTGGACGGGGGACTCTGGTTCGGGCATGACACCGGTTCGGGGGACGTCGCCGGATCGGTTTGGTCGGGGTACGCAGATCTGGGCCAACTGCCAGACAGGCGACATCTGCCGTTCATCCGGTGGCGGGTTCGTCGACCCCGACGGGTCGTCCGGCGCGGATCGGGTCGCTCGACGCGGACGGACCCTCGATCCTCGACCGCACGGTCGCGAGCTCCGCCCCGACCGCCGCCGCGACGGCGACGAGGGTGACCAGCCGGTCGGGCACCGAACCGACGACGACCAGGAGGCGCTCCCGACCCGTCGCCCGGCGCCCCTGTTCCGCGGCCGCCTCCGTCGCGCCCCCGACGTCCAGGAGCTGCGAGAGCAGCCAGGGCAGCACCGGCACCGCCGCGAGTGCGATCACGAGGCCGGGCGCGCCGACGAGGACCGTCGACACGAGCGCCGCGGCCGTCACGATGGTGACGCCGGCGTCCAGCAGTGGCTCGGTGAGCACACCGAGGGCACGGCGCCGTGCCCCCGGCCGGAGCCGACGCCAGTCCCCGTGGCCGAGCACCTGCAGGCACCCCCGGACCCAGGACGACCGGGCGCGGGCCAGGTCGCGCAGCCCGCCCGGCGAACGCTCGACGGTGGTCGTCTCGGGCGAGGTCGCGATGACGACGCGAGCCCCGGCCACCGTCATGCGGACCCCGAGGTCCAGGCCCGCCTCGGCACAGCTCGCATCCCAGCCGCCCGACCAGGCGAGCCACGAGTGACGGACGAAGAGCGTGCCGTCCGACAGCGGCACGAAGCCGGCCCGGCCGTGGGAGCGGACCACCGACCGGGACCACCACCACCGGTCGAGGGCCGTTCGGGGCGCCCACCAGGGAGCCGCCTCGAGTGCCGGCCGACTCGCGTGCTGGACGGCGTCGGCGTCCGTGCGGGTCAGGACCGAGTCGACGAGGGCGAAGAGCCGCGGGTGGGGACGGTCGCCCGCCGCGAAGATCCCGACCACGCCGTCGCCGACCTCGGCGAGCGCGTCGTCGAGCGACGCGGCGACCGCGGACGGACGCCCGGCGGAGGACCCGGCTCGGACGACCCGGACGCGACCGGGGTGACGCCGCGCGGCGGAGGTCGCGACGTCGAGCGTCAGGGTGTCGACCGGGTCCACGGCGACGAGGACGCGCACGTCGGGGTGCTGCTGCCTCGCCAGCAGGTCGAGGGTGACGGCCAGGCCGGCCGGACCACGCGCCGGCACCAGCGCGGTGAAGACGTGAGCCGGGGGCAGCACCGGGCCGTCGAGGTCGCGGTGGCCCAGCTCCTCCTGCTCGCGGACCAGGTGGAGCCTGTGCACGATGCGACGGATCGAGACCAGCAGGACCAGGGCGACGAGCACGGCGAGGAGCAGGAAGCCGGCCCACTGCAGGCTCGACCAGTCGGCCCACGGCAGGGCGGCCGCGGCGTTCTCCACCGGGCCGGTGGGCAGGCCGTCACGGTTCGGCGCGAACGGCGTGGGCGTCGCGGGCAGCGTCGGGGTGAGGACGGGGCCGGGCGCCGCGAGGGGCGGTGCGGAGGTCACGGTGGTGCTCCAGTCGGGTCGGGTCAGCAGGAGCCTCGGACGCCCGCCCCGGGTGGGACCGCGGTGTCCGACGGATCGTGTCCCCCAGGTGGGGGACACGATCTGATGAATCGTCACTGTACGCCTTCCGAGTCGGCCGCACACCCCTTCGCCCCGTCCGTCGCGACGCGTAGCGTGGGGTCATGGAATTCAGACACCTCGGCGACAGCGGACTCAAGATCTCGGAGATCACCTACGGCAACTGGCTGACGCACGCGTCCCAGGTCGAGAACGACGTGGCGACGCAGTGCGTCCGCGCGGCCCTCGATGCCGGCATCTCGACCTTCGACACCGCGGACGCCTACGCGAACACCGCGGCCGAACAGGTCCTCGGCGACGCCCTCAAGGGCGAGCGTCGCGAGAGCCTCGAGATCTTCACGAAGGTCTACTGGCCCACCGGCCCCCGCGGGCACAACGACGTCGGCCTCAGCCGCAAGCACGTGCTCGAGTCGATCGACGGGTCGCTCCGCCGCCTCGGCACGGACTACGTCGACCTCTACCAGGCCCACCGCTACGACCACGAGACCCCGCTCGAAGAGACCATGCAGGCCTTCGCCGACGTGGTCCGGGCCGGCAAGGCGCTCTACATCGGCGTCAGCGAGTGGACCGCCGAGCAGATCCGCGCGGGCCACGAGCTCGCCGTGAAGCACGGCGTGCAGCTGATCTCGAACCAGCCGCAGTACTCGATGCTCTGGCGCGTCATCGAGTCCGACGTCGTGCCGGCGAGCAAGCAGCACGGCCTCGGCCAGATCGTCTGGTCGCCCGTCGCCCAGGGCGTCCTGACCGGCAAGTACAAGCCGGGCGCCGAGCTGCCCGCGGGCAGCCGCGCGACGGACGACAAGGGAGGCGCGGACACGATCAAGCGCTTCCTCACCGACGAGGTGCTCACCGGTGTCGCGAAGCTCGAGCCGATCGCCGCCGACCTCGGCCTCTCGATGGCCCAGCTGGCCATCGCGTGGGTGCTGCAGAACGACAACGTGGCGTCCGCGATCATCGGGGCGTCGCGCCCCGAGCAGGTCGCCGACAACGTCAAGGCGGCGGGTGTGGTGCTTCCCGCCGACGTCATGGCCCGCATCGACGAGGCGCTCGGCGACCTCGCCGAGAAGGACCCCGCCAAGACGGTCTCGCCCGAGCGTCGCCCGGCCTGACCCGCCCGACCCGAGGCCGGCCCGACCCGGGCCGGCCCGTCGGTCACCCCCTCGACATCTTCCGGACACCCCGGGAATGTTGTCCGGCTGGATGCGCTTGCATATACTCGTACCAGCTTCGATGACACGTCATCGACCTCGACCTCGACCTCGACCTCACAGATTCAGGAGAACACCATGACCATCACCGCAGAGAAGATCCCCGCCGGCACCTGGAACCTCGACCCCACGCACAGCGAGGTCTCGTTCAGCGTCCGCCACCTGGCCATCAGCAAGGTCAAGGGCTCGTTCGAGTCCTTCGACGCCTCGCTCGTCACGGCCGAGGACCACACCGCCTCGAAGGTCACCGCCTCGATCGACGTGGCCTCGGTCAACACCAACCAGAAGGACCGCGACGGTCACCTGCAGACCGGCGACTTCTTCCTCGCCGAAGAGCACCCCAAGATGACCTTCGTGTCGACCAGCATCGAGGAGAAGGGCGACGACGCATTCCTCGTGCACGGCGATCTCACCCTCCGCGGCGTCACCAAGCCCGTCACCCTGAAGAGCGAGTTCGGCGGCCTCGTCGTCGACGGCTACGGCCAGACCAAGCTCGGCTTCTCGGCGACCACCAAGATCGACCGCACCGAGTTCGGCGTCACCTGGAACGCCGCCCTCGAGGCCGGCGGCTTCACGCTCGGCAACGACGTCACCGTCACGCTCGAGATCCAGTTCACGCTCGCCGCGTAGGCAGCAGCACATCGAAGGGCCCGCTCTCGCACGGCGAGGGCGGGCCCTTCCGCGTCACCGGGCGAGCACCCGGCGCAGCACCGCGCGCTCCCCCAGCGTCCAGGCCGCGCTCGTCACGAGGTAGAGAGCGGCGGCGAGCGGCGCG
>NZ_LMLG01000006.1:1160771-1205196 GCF_001421865.1 Frigoribacterium sp. Leaf44 | reverse complement strand
CCTCCTGCCCGGGCCCCGTCGTCGCGACGGTCGCCGGTCCGGTGAAACGCAGCGTGGCGCGCCGGCTCAGCTCGACGACGATCGCCAGCAGCACGAGCAGCACCAGATAGGGCCAGACCGCGGCGAACCCGGTCCCGAGCGTGACGACGAGGTTCGCCCCGAGCGCCGCACCGCCGAGCGTGTGCGTCAACAGGGTGTTGGCGTGACCGGCGATCTCGGCATGCGCGAACAGCGAGTAGACGGCGGTGAGCACGGGGGCCTGCGCGAGCGTCGGCAGGCAGCCGGCCAGCGGAGACACCTTCTCGGAGGCGTACAGCGCCATCAGTGCCTTGCTCCGGGCCTCGGGGTCGGTGATCCGGCGGGTGAGGTCGGCGATCGCCGGGGCGAGTCGACGGCGGGCGATCTCGGCGCGCACCTGGGACACACCCACCGGCACGAGCACGAGGCGGACGAGCAGCGTGAACAGCACGACGCCGAGGGCGGCGGCGGACGCCCCGGCGACCGGTTCGACGAGCACGCCGAGGGTGGTGACGAGCGACTGCAGACCGCCGAGGACGACGGCGATCGGGGGAAAGGTGGACAGGTCCATGAGGACTCCTCGGTCAGAGAGACGGTGGGTGTCTTCTGGCCGCCGAGGGTCGTCGGATCGACGCGACGTCGGATCGACGCGGGCGCGGGTGCGCTCAGGCGGCCGGGACGGCCCGCCCGGGAGCCCGGGACCGCACGTGCCCGCGGGCGTCGGGGTCGCGTCGCCAGACGAGGAGGCGCGTGCCGGCTTCTTCCCGGAGCGTCACCTCGGGCACCGCCCCCGCCAGCCCGCAGAGCGTGAGCACGACCCGGGCCACGCCGAGCGCGACCACCGCGGTGGCGGCGCCGAGCAGGCCGACGAGCACGACCGCGGACAGCGGCGCCCCGCCGGACGAGAGCACGGCCTCGACGAACGCCGCGAGGGGCGCCAGCATCGAGAGGCCGAGGGTCATGCCGACGACCCTAGCCGACGGTCCTACCATCGGGGCAGTGCTCTCGGGAACACCAAGCTGTCCCGGGCGGTTGACGCCGAGAGCCACCGCCCCACCCCGAGAGGACTCCCGATGACCGTCGACTGGATCACCCTGCAGAAGACCGCCCACGACGAGTTCGCCCGCCGCGTCGAGGCCGTGGCCGACTGGGACGCCCCGACGCCCGACACCGAGTGGAAGGTGCGCGACCTCGTGCGACACGTCACGCGCGAGCAGCAGTGGGTGCCGCTCCTGCTCGAGGGCGGCGACCCCGCCGAGGCCGAGAACTCGATCGAGCCGCTCGGCGACGACCTCGTCGAGGCCTGGCACCGGTGGTCGAGCGCGGCCACCGCCGCGTGGAGCGAGGCCGACCCCCACGCCGAGGTGCGGCTGAGCGCCGACGTCGTGCCCGTGCACGAGTACCTCGCCGAGCAGGTCGCCGACGTCACGATCCACACCTGGGACCTCGCCCGCGCCGTGGGCACCGACGAGGAACTCGACGACGCGCTGGTCGAGGCCGTCTGGGGCGTGTTCGCACCGCAGAAGGACGCCCTCGAGGCCTCGGGCCTGTTCGCTTCGCCGGTACCGGTCGACGACGACGCCCCGCTGCGCATCCGCCTGCTCGCCCTCACCGGGCGCGACGCCCGCTGAGGCGGCGCGGGGCCGGCGTCCCCGCGCGGGCCCGACCGGGGGCGTCCTCGGCGAGGCGACCCGCGCCTCCCGGGGGTTCATCACCCGGTCCTGCCAAGGTGGTGGCATGACCGCCCCGATCGACCGCCCGTGGCTGCACAGCTACGCCCCCGACGTCCCCGACGACATCGAGCCCGTGACGGGCAGCCTCGTCGACCTCATCGACGACGCCGTGTCGACGTGCCGGCAGAAACCGGCCCTCGAGTTCTTCGGCCGTGAGACGAGCTACCGCGACCTCGGCGACCAGGTCGCGCGCGCGGCCGAGGGCCTCAGGAGGCTCGGCGTGGGTCGCGGCGACCGGGTCGCGTTGATCCTGCCGAACAGCCCGCAGCACGTGGTGGCGTTCTACGCCGTGCTGCGCCTGGGCGCCGTCGTGGTCGAGCACAACCCGCTCTACACCGACCGCGAGCTGCGGCACCTCTTCGAGGACCACGGCGCCACGATCGCCGTCGCGTGGGACAAGCTGGTCGACCGGCTGCGCGCGCTGCCCGCCGACATCGGCTTCTCGACCGTCGTCTCGGTCGACGTGACGAAGGGCATGCCGCTCGGCACGCGCCTCGCCCTCAAGCTGCCGGTGCCCGCCGCCAAGAAGAGCCGGGCGGCCCTGACGGACGGGGCCGAGGGCGACGTCACCTGGCAGGGCCTGCTGGCGAACCGTCCGCTGCGGAAGAAGCACCCCCGCCCCGACGTCGACGACATCGCCCTGCTGCAGTACACCAGCGGCACCACGGGGTCGCCGAAGGGCGCGATCCTGACGCACCGCAACCTCCGCAGCAACGCCGCGCAGGGCCGCGCCTGGGTGCCCGGCCTGGTCGACGGCGACGAGACGGTCTACGGCGTGCTGCCGTTCTTCCACGCCTACGGCCTCACGCTCTGCCTCACCTTCGCGATGAGCATCGGGGCACGCCTCGTCCTGTTCCCGAAGTTCGACGTCGACCTCGTGCTCAAGGCCGCGAAGAAGCACCCGCCGACCTTCCTGCCGGCCGTTCCCCCGATCTACCAGCGTCTGGCCGACGCGGCCCGCGAGCGCGGCGTCGACCTGTCGTCGGCTCGCTTCGCCATCTCGGGCGCCATGAACCTGCCGACCGCGGTCGTCCAGGCCTGGGAGGGCGTCACGGGCGGCATGCTCGTCGAGGGCTTCGGCCTGACCGAGACCTCGCCCGTCGCGCTCGGCAACCCGATCGGACCGACCCGCCGCGTCGGCACCGTCGGCGTGCCGTTCCCGTCGACCGAGGCGATGGTCGTCGACCGTGACGACCCCGACCCGAGCCGTCCGGTCGTGGCCGGGGCCGCGGGTGAACTGCTGCTGCGCGGGCCGCAGGTCTTCCGCGGTTACTGGAACCGCCCCGACGAGACCGCCGAGGCGTTCCTCGAGGGCGGTTGGTTCCGCACCGGCGACATCGTCACGATGAGCGCCGACGGCTACGTCACGATCGTCGACCGCATCAAAGAGCTCATCGTCACGGGCGGTTTCAACGTCGCCCCCTCCGAGGTCGAGGAGGCCGTGCGCAACGCGCCCGGCGTCGCCGAGGTCGCCGTGGTCGGCCTGCCCCGGTCGGGCGGCGGCGAGGACGTCGTGGCGGCCGTCGTGCTCGAGCCCGGCGCCTCGTTCGACGCCGAGGCCATCCGCGACGCCTCACGCGGCCAACTGGCGGCCTACAAGGTGCCGCGCCGGGTCGTGCAGCTCGACGAGTTGCCGAAGTCGCTGATCGGCAAGGTGCTGCGGCGCGAGGTGCGCGACCGGCTCATCGCCGCGGGCTGAGCGCCGAGGCAGGGTGGCGGGCGGGTCACGGCCGGCCGGACCGGCCGGCCGGGACGTCGGCAGGTCCGGTCGCCGGGGTCAGAGCCGCTGCCACCGGTCCGTCGGCCAGCTGATCACGAAGACCCGCCCGATCACGTCGTCGACGGGCACGAAGCCGGCGTAGGGCCCGGTCTGGTGGGCGCGCGAGTCCGCCGAGCGGTCGCGGTTGTCGCCGAGCACCCAGAGCGCCCCCTCGGGCACGGTCACGTCGAAGTCGGTGGCCGAAGCCCGGGGGCCGCCGTCGGCGAGCGTGAGGTACGGCTCGTCGAGGGGCCGGCCGTTGACGAGCACGTGGCCGTCCGCGTCGCAGCAGCTGACGTGGTCGCCCGGCAGCCCGATGACGCGCTTGACGAGATCCTGCCCGGCGTCGTCACCGTAGCCGAGCCACCCGCCCGGGTCCTCGAAGACGACGATGTCGCCCCGGTGCAGCGGCATCACGCGGGGGGCGAGTTCGTTCACCATGATGCGGTCGCCGATCATGAGCGTCTGCTCCATCGACCCCGACGGGATCGAGAAGCTGCGCACGAGGAAGGTCCTGACGCCCCACGACAGCACCAGCCCGACCAGCACGATGGCCAGCAACTCGAGCAGCCACCGTCCCGTCGGGCCCCGCCGAGTCGAGGAGGCGCGGGTCGCCCCGGCCTCGTCGGTCGCGTCGGCGAGGGGGCTGGTGTCGGTCACCGGCTCATCCTGTCAGCGGACGCCCGGCCCCGCCCTCCCCGGTCAGGGGGCCGTCCGGTCGCGGGCGCACGGCTTCGGGCGGACGATCGCGCTGCGCGTCAGGCGCCGCGTCAGGCCGCCGTCCACCCGATGCGGTCGAGACGCGCGAGGGCGTGTTCCTCGGCGACGGGTCGCTTGCCGAGCACTCCCCCGACGCCGGCGAGCATGGCCTGGGCCGGTGCCCGGGTCGGCAGGTCGATCGGCCCGACGTGCGGCGCACGCAGCCCGAGCAGCTCGCGGAAACGCGGCTGCAGCGTGCCGACCGCACCGTTGAAGAGCACGGGGTAGCCGACCTTCAGTGCGGGGAAGAGCGGCGGCCGCTTGATGAACTTCACGACGTCGTCGGTCCGGGCCGTCCGTTCGAGCACGCCCCGACGGTCGAAGTCCATCAGCTGCTGCTGCATCTCGGCGACGCTGCGCGGCGGGTTCGGCACGCCCATCAGCTCGCCGGCCGTGGCCCACTCGCGGACGTAGGCATCGGGCCCACCCGGGACCGGCTCGCGACCCCATTCGAGGTAGGCGGCGAGGAACGAGTCGGCGAAGGCCATGTGCACCCAGCTGAGCAGGTCGGGGTCGTTGGCGGCGTAGTCGTGGGTGACGCCGTTCCGGTCGTCGTACGTGCCGACGACCTTCGTGTGCAGGCGTGACACCCAGTTCGACGCGTGCGTCGCGGCCTCGCGGCTCCCGTACGAGACCGTGTAGATCCAGCGGATGGTCCCGGCCAGGCGACCGAGCGGGTCCTCCCGGAAGCGCGAGTGGTCGTGCACGCCGGCGAGCGCTCCCGGGTGCAGCGCCTGGACGAGCAGGGCCCGCACGCCGGCCGGGATGGTCGACATGGCGCCGTGCACGGCCCACACCGCCGAGCCCGGCAGGAAGAACCCCTCGTCGTCGCCCTTCTCGAGGTCGGTGACCCACTCGGGCGTGCCCGTGTACTGCCCGTTGAAGGTGTACTGCAGGCGGGCGCGGAGCGGTTCGGTCAGTGCGGGCATGCCTCGATCATGCGCCGCGGTGGCTGGACGCTCGCGGCGGACGTCGTTCGCGGTCCCGGCGGACGTGCGCCGCGCCTCCTGCGTCCCGGGGAGGAGAGCAGGAGGCGCGGCGGGCGGGACGGCGCGGGCGTCAGTTCCCGTGCGCCTCGACCGAGACGGGCTGCCACTCGTTCCACGTCTTCAGACGCGACTCGTAGTCCTTCGTGGCGATCTCGAGCGGTGCCTTGCCGAAGAAGATGCGCAGCGGCGGCTCGTCGGCGTCGACGACGGTGAGGATCGCCGAGCGGGTGGCCGTGGGGTCACCGGGGTCGGCGGCCGAGGGACGCTTCGACGCGGCCTCGCGCACCTCGGCGTAGGCCTCGAGCTCGTCGCTGCGCGAGGCGGACGGACCGGACCAGTCGGTCGAGAAGCCGCCGGGCTCGACGAGGGTGACCTTGATGCCGAAGCCCGCGACCTCCTGGGCCAGCGACTGGCTGAAGCCCTCGAGTGCCCACTTCGAGGCGTGGTAGATGCCGACGGTCGGGAAGGCACTGATGCCGCCGATGCTCGACACCTGGACGATGTGCCCGGAGCCCTGCTCGCGCATGATCGGCAGCGCGGCCTGCGACACCCAGAGGGCACCGAACAGGTTGGTCTCGAGCTGGGCGCGGGCCTCGTCTTCGGTGATCTCCTCGATCATGCCGAAGTGGCCGAAGCCGGCGTTGTTCACGACGACGTCCAGGCGGCCGAAGTGCTCGGCGGCCTTCTTCACCGCAGCGACGTCGGCCGCACGGTCGTTCACGTCGAGCTGGATGGGCAGGAAAGAGTCGCCGTACGCGTCCACGAGGGGCGCGACGTCGTCGATCCTGCGTGCGGTGCCCGCGACCTGGTCGCCGCGTTCGAGGGCTGCCTCGGCCCACTCGCGGCCGAAGCCCTTGGATGCACCGGTGATGAACCAGACCTTGCTCACGATGTGTCGTTCCTCTCTTCGTGATGTGGAGGACCATGCTGCGCCGCGCCTCCTCGTCCGCGGTCAGGTTGCCAGCCGGCACCGAGCCCACGGGGTACGCCCGGCGGTCGATAGAGTGGCCCGGTGACCACCGACAGCGCTCGTCCCTGGCTCGACTCCTACGCACCCGGCGTGCCGCACGACCTCGAACCGGTCGACGGCTCGCTGCTCGACCTGGTCGAGGCCTCCGCGGCGCGGTACCCCAGGGCGGTGGCGCTCGAGTTCTTCGGGGCGACGACCACCTATTCCGAGCTCGTCGACCAGATCGCGCGGGCGGCCGAGGGGCTGCGCAAGCTCGGGGTCGGCCACGGCGACACCGTCGCCATCGTGTTGCCGAACGGTCCGCAGCACGTCGTCGCGTTCTACGCGGTGCTGCGTCTCGGCGCGATCGTCGTCGAGCACAACCCGCTCTACACGCCGCGCGAGCTGCGTCACCAGTTCGAGGACCACGGCGCCAAGGTGGCCATCGCCTGGAACAAGGTGGTCGAGACCATCCAGGCCTTCCCCGACGACGTGGCCGTCGAGCACCTCGTCTCGGTCGACGTCACCCGGGCGATGCCGTTCACCACGCGGGCCGCCCTGGCCCTGCCGATCAAGAAGGCCCGCCAGTCCCGTGAGCGCCTCACGACGACCGTGACGGGCACCACGCCGTGGGAGAAGGTCGTCGGCTCGTCCCGCATCAAGGCGAAGCACCCGCGACCGACCACCGACGACCTCGCGGTCATCCAGTACACGAGCGGCACCACGGGCGCGCCCAAGGGTGCCCAGCTGACGCACCACAACCTCCTGTCGAACGCCGCGCAGGCCCAGGCCTGGGTGCCGACGATCGAACGCGGCACCTGCGTCGTCTACGCGGTGCTCCCGATGTTCCACGCGTACGGCCTGACGCTCTGCCTCACCTTCGCGATGAGCATGGGGGCCCGACTCGTGCTCTTCCCGGCCTTCGACCCGGCGCTGGTGCTCAAGGTCATGAAGAAGCACCCGCCGACCTTCCTCCCCGCGGTCCCCCCGATCTACGCCCGCCTGCAGAAGGCCGCCGACGACGCCGGCGTCTCGTTGAAGGGCGTCGACGTCGCGATCTCGGGTGCCATGCCTCTCTCGGCCGACGTCGTCGAGCCGTGGGAGGCCGAGTCCGGCGGCTGGTTGGTCGAGGGCTACGGGCTCTCCGAGTGCTCGCCCGTCCTCATGGCCAACCCGGTGGGGCCGACGCGCCGGGCCGGCACGGTCGGCCTGCCCCTGCCGGGCACCGAGGTACGCGTCGTCGACCCCGAGAACCCCACGGTCGACGTGGCGGCCGGCGAACGCGGCGAGCTGATCGTCCGCGGACCGCAGGTGTTCAGCGGGTACTTCCGCAAGCCGAAAGAATCGGGCGAGGTCTTCGTCGACGGCGACTGGTTCCGCACCGGCGACATCGTCACCATCGACGACGACGGGTTCGTCCGCATCGTCGACCGCATCAAAGAGCTGATCATCACGGGCGGGTTCAACGTCTCGCCGTCCGAGGTCGAAGAGGTCCTGACCCGGTTCGAGGGCGTCGCCGAAGCCGCGGTGGTGGGTCTGCCCACCCCCGGCGGCGAACAGGTGGCCGCCGCGATCGTCGTGAAGCCGGGCGCTCACGTCGACGTCGCGGCCCTGCGCTCGTTCGCACGGAAGCACCTCACGCCGTACAAGGTGCCGCGGCGCATCGTCGTCGTCGACGACCTGCCCCGGTCGCTGATCGGCAAGGTCCTGCGCCGCAAGGTGCGCGATTCGCTCGCCGAGCGCTGAGACCGCACCCGCGCCTCCTCGACCGGACGACGGTCAGGAGGCGCGGGTCGCTCGCCTTCGATGCGGTCGGTCGGTCGGTCGGCCCGGGAGGCGCGGGTCAGCTGGGCGAGACGCGATCGTTGACGCGTCCTTCGGCCAACCAGGCGAGACGCCGCAGCGCCTCTTTGTTGCGCCAGTGCAGCGGAGGGTCCATCAGGGGCTTCGGCACCAGCCGACCGGGGCCCGCGACGGCGTACTCGGTCATCGTGACGAAGCAGCCGCCCATGCGGTTGCGCACGTCGATCTCGACCCGGGCCTCGCCCATCGGCCAGCCCCTGGCGTGGAACACGGCCCGGACCGGAGGGTCCCACTCGAGGATGGTCGTCACGTCGTCGATGACCAACGGCCAGACTCCGAACGAGTGGTGGACCCTGGCCTCGACGCTCGGCCAGGTCAGTTCGACCTCGCGGATGCGCGCCGACCCGACGACCCAGCTCGTGAAGAGCCACCCGTCGCTCAGCACGTCGAAGACGTCGTGGGGCGAGGCCTCGATGAAGCGGTGCGTGGTGCTCATCCGTCGATCCTGGCACGGTCCCCGCGCGCCGCGCACCCCCGTTGACTCGCCCCTGCCGTGGTGGATCAGATCAGGAGTCGGGCACCGAACCGGTCGGGAGTCGACCCGATCAGGAGTCGACGCCGAGGTACGGCAGCCGGTCGATGCCGAACTCGTGCTTCAGGGCGCTGCGCGCGGCGTACGCCCCGCCCAGACCGTGCACCGAGGGGCCCGGCGGGGTCGAGGACGAGCACAGGTAGAGGCCGGGCGTCGGTGTGCGCCAGGGGTCGGTCGACAGCGTCGGCCGCGCCGCCAACTGCCAGACGCTCGGGGCCCCGGAGGCGATGTCGCCGCCGATGTAGTTGGGGTCGTGCGCCTCGAGGTCGACCGCCGTACGGCTGTTCGTGGCGAGGATCGTGTCGCGGAATCCCGGTGCGAAGCGCTCGATGCCGGCGATGACGGTCTCGGTCTGGTCGACCGTGGACCCGCGCGGCACGTGCGTGTACGCCCACAAGGCCTGCTGACCGTCGGGGGCACGCGTGCCGTCGACCACGCCCGCCTGGGCCACCAGGACGTACGGCGTGCGGGCGTGTCGACCCGAGGCGACGTCGTGCTCGCCCGAGGCGATCTCGGCCCGCGTCCCCCCGAGGTGCAGCGTGGGGCTGCGCCGGGCCTCGTCGTTCGCCCAGGGCACCGGCCCCGACAGCGCGAAGTCGACCTTGGCCGCCGCGTTCCCGTAGCGGAAGCGCCGCAGGGCGCGCTCGTACCGGTCGGGCAGACGACTGCCCGCGATGTCGGCCAGGGCCCGGGCGCTCGTGTCGAAGATCGTGGCCCTCGCCCTCGGCAGCTCGTCGATCGACGTGACGTCCACGCCCGTCGTGATGGTGCCTCCGTGGGCCAGGACGTCGTCGGCCATGGCGTCGACGATCGACTGGCTGCCACCGGTCGGTACCGGCCAGCCCCGGGCGTGCGCGTGGACGGCCAGGACGAGCCCGGCGGCCGAGGTCGACAGGCTCGGCATCGGGCGGATCGCGTGGGCCATCACCCCGGCGAGCATGGCCGGGGCCTCGTCACCCGAGAACCCGGCGTTCCACCAGGGGCCGCTCTGTGACAGGGCGGCCAGACCGAAGCGCGCGAGGGTCAGCGGGTCGTCCGGCACCCGGACGAGCTCGCGCATCGTGAACTTCGCCATGCGGGGCTCGGTCTCGACGAGGCCCCGGAGGAGGCGCGCCCAGGCGGCCCCGTCGGCTCCGAGCCCGTCCGCCGTCCGGTCGAGGTCACGGTAGGCGATGCCCGCGCGCCCGCCGTCGAGCGGGTGGGCGTACGAGATCTCGGGAACCGTGAGTTCGATCCGGCGGTCGAGTTGGAATCGCCGGAAGAACCCCGAGGCGAGGGCCATGGGGTGCACGGCCGAACAGATGTCGTGACGGAAGCCCGGCAGGGTCGCCTCCTGGGTGCGCGCTCCCCCGCCGATCGTGTCGGCCCGTTCGACGACCTCGACACGGAGACCGGCCCGAGCGAGCACCACGGCCGCCGCGAGACCGTTGGGCCCCGCGCCGACGACGACCGCGTCCACCTCGGGCGCGGCGCTCATGCCCGACGCCCGCGGGTCACCCGACCCACCACGGCGGCGGTGGCGGCCGCGGACGCTCCCACCACGGCCCCCACGGTCAGGGCGCGGTTCCGGGTGTACCAGACCTGCGGACTCGTGGTGCGCGCGCGGTCGCTGAAGATGCCGCGAGCCCCGTGGTCGCCGGCCGTGGGCTCGTAGAGGTTGTCGGGCAGCATGGGTTCGCTCTTGTCGGGAGCCTGCTGGCCGGAGTACCCGCTCTTGGCGAGGTAGACGTCGAGGAAGTTCGCGACGAACCGGTTGCCGAGCACCGTCATGACGGTGGGCTCGCCGAGCCAGGTCCGGCGACGCGGCTTGTCGGCGACGTCGGCGATCGCCCGCGCCCCGACCTCGGGTTCGAAGATGGGCGGCACGGGCTGGGGGTGCTCGGGCAGGGTCGAGCGCACCCAGTTGAACTGGATGGTGTTGAGGGCCGGCATGTCGACCGTGCTGATCCGCACCGAGCTCTTGTTGTGGATCAACTCGGTGGTCACCGACTCGGTGAACCCCTGGACGGCGTGCTTCGCGCCGCAGTACGAGGCCTGGAGCGGGATGCCCCGGTGGGCGAGCGCCGACCCCACCTGGATGACCTGACCGCGGTCACGGGGCACCATGCGCGACAGGGCCGCACGAGTGCCGTTGACGAAGCCGAAGTAGTTGACGGCCGTGGCCCGCTCGAAGTCGTCGGGGTCCGTCTCGAGGAACTCGCCGAACACACCGACCATCGCGTCGTTGACCCAGAGGTCGATCGGGCCGAGCTCGGCCTCGACGCGATCGGCGGCCGACTCGACCTGGGCGCGATCGGCCACGTCGGTCGAGATGCCCAGCGCGCGGCGACCGGCGGCCTCGACGTCGCGGACGGCCCCGTCGAGGCCGTCCTGTCCCCGAGCGAGGATCGCGACGTCCCATCCGCGCGCGGCGAGCTCTCGGACGGTGGCCCGGCCGAGTCCCGCGGACCCCCCGGTGACGACGGCGGTTCTCGTGCTGGTCATGGTGCTCCCTCGGGCCTCTCGGCGTGTCATGGATTGATCCCCGACGCTAGTCCGCGAACGGGGGTCCGTCCCGGGGGAGATGCCCAGGTGTCAGATGTCGAAGCCTCCGCCGAAGTCGCCTCCGCCGAAGTCCCCTCCCCCGAAGTCGCCTCCCCCGAAGTCCCCGAAACCCCCGCCGGAGTCGCCGGCCCCGTCGGCACCGAAGTCGCCGCCGCCGTCGCTCGCCGTCTCGGTGCCGGCGTCGGCACCGCCGTCCGCTCCGCCGTCGCCCTCGGAGCCCTGGTCGCCGCCGGCGTCGTCACCCGAGCCGCCGTCCGCCGTCGCCCCGGCGTCGGGCAGGAACGCGCTCATCAGGGTCGATCCGATGACGTAACCGGCGACCGTGCCCAGGATCGAGCCCCCGATGATCGAACCCATGCCCGGGCCCTGACGGAGGGGCTGGCCGTTCGGCCCGACCTGCTGCCGCCCGTCCGGGCCGCCGCCGAGGGTGCGCTCGAGGGTTCCGGGTCGTCGCAACTCGGACCGGGTGGCGGCCTGGGCGAGCGAGCCGGCGTCGTCACCGCGCGGCGCCTCGCCGGGGCTCGACTCGGCCGTCAGCTGGTCGAAGACGAGACGCCGTTGTTCGGGGCTGAGCTTGGCGAACGCCTCGGCGTGCACCTGCTCGATGGTCTCGGGCGGGGCGGTCTTCAGCAGGTAGCGGTACCGCTCGACGGCGATCTCGTCGTCGCTGCGGGCAGGGCCGGCACCGGCCGACGAGGACGGGACCGGCGGCTGCTGGCCGTAGGCCTCCTGGCCGTACCCCTGCTGGCCGTACCCCTGCTGCGGGGCGGCGGGCTGCTCGTAGCTCTGCTGCCCGTACCGGTAGCCCTGCGGAGCGGAGGGCTGCTGCAGCTGGCCCTGCTGCGGCTCGCGGCCGAGGAGGCGGTCGAGGAATCCCATGGTGGTGTCCTGTCGGATCGTGTGCTCGGTGCCGCGCACCGGGCGCGACGTCGGTCTGCCCACCACGGTACGGATCGTCCCGGCCCGCCGCCTGGACGGTGACGGAGCGTCAGCCGCGAACGTCCTGATCGACGGCGTCACGCGACGCGTCGTCGACGCCGGCTCGCCGTCGGCGCACCGACCGGACGACCAGGAACACCACGACGCCCGCGATCGCGGCGTACACGACGTAGTCGAGGTACTTCGCGTACCGGTCGATGAGCTCGTACTGGGTGCCGAGCGCGGCACCCAACCCGATCAAGAGCCCGTTCCAGAGGCCGCTGCCCACGATCGTGAAGACCGAGAAGACCAGCAGGGGCATGCGCTCGGCGCCTGCGGGCAGCGAGATGAGGCTGCGCACGCCCGGGATGAACCGGCCGAAGAAGACCGCGGACCGCCCGTGGCGCTCGAACCAGCCGGCCGCCTTCTCGAAGTCGTGGCGGTCGACCAGCGGTAGCTTGGCCAGCCACCGGATGCTGCGGTCGAGACCGAGACCGGCCCCGAGCCCGTAGAGGACCAGCGCTCCCAGGTAGGCGCCGAGGGTGCTCAGCGCGATCAACAACACGATGTTCATCGACCCGGCGCCGGCCAGGAACCCGGCCAGCGGCAGGATGACCTCGCTGGGGATCGGCGGGAACACGGTCTCGACGAAGGTCAGCAGGGCGACGCCCCATTCACCGAGGGCGTCGATGACGCGCGCGGCGAACCCGACCAAGCCGTCGAGGTCGGCGACTACGTCTTGGCTCGAGGACGAGGAGGCGCGGAGGACGCGGGCTGTCGAGGTCATGGGTCCCAGGTGGTCGGTCGGGCGCTCGGGGGCGCAACGGATCGGCAGCCCCGAGTATGGCGGGGCAGCCTGCACGTCCGCCCACAACGCCCGGGTGGGCTGCGCCTGACGAGGAACACCGGATCGCTTGCTAGATTGACCTGTGTCGGCTTGGCTTCCGACGTCGGACACACTGGAGAAACAGGACCCCCATGGGATCGCTCATCTACGGAACCTCGGGCATCGAGGTCGAGTTCGAGGACCGCGTGCTCGAACACCTCCAGATCGTCATCGCCACCAAGCTGCGTCGCCGCGAGTCGTTCTTCTTCTCGTGGCGCGACACGCAGAAGGTCGGTGACGGTCGGAGCAGCATCTGGCTGGACGCCGGCATCCCCCTGTACTTCAAGTACTCCGGCGGCCGGGTGCCGTCGATCAACCGCGACTGGCTCACCGAGCTGACGGCCTCGTCGAACAGTTCGTCCGGCCTCGTGCTGACCGACGAACCGAGTCTCGACAACAGCACCAAGCGCCGCAGCTGACCAGCGTCGGGTGGCCGTCGAGCCTCAGCTCCGGCTGCCGCGCACCCGCCGCACCAGGGCGACCACGGCCCGCCAGCCCACGAAGAACACGCCGAGCACCACGATCGTCACGACCACGAAGCTGAGCTGCACGCCCTGACCGGCGACCACCCGCAGCAGCACCCCGATCACGGTGGTCGAGACCCAGACGACCGCGCCCGACCGGACGGCCGACAGCGGCCAGCGGACCCCAGCCACGCTCACCCAGCCGACGACCGCGCCGACGACGAACGGCCACAGGGTGCCGAGCAGCCCGGGGAGGTCGAGGCCCTCGGCGTGACTGCGGCGCCCGATCGCGACGAAGGCCAGGACGGCGACGAGGTCGACGACGATCGGCCACCTGGCCTGGCCTGCGTCGCGTCGCCGGGTCGTGGTGGTCGCGGTCGGGGTGGGGCGGGTCATCTCGGGGTCCTCTCGTGGCATCGGCACCCGCAGTGGGTCGAACGGTGCCGGTTCAGCGGGACCGCGGCTGCTCGAGTGCGCGCGACAACTCTGCCAGGAGTTCGTCGACCTGCGGGGCCACGAGGCGGTCGATCGCCTCGGCGATGCGAGGGCGGTGCTGCACGAGGGCCAGGCACAGGCTCGTGCCCACGGCCTCCGCGTGGTCGCCGGCCAGGGTGATCTCGTGTCGCAGCGCGGCCTTGGCCTCGTCCGAGTACTCGGGTCGAGGCTCGGACTCGGCTCGCGGGGCAGGCTCGGGCTCGGGCTGGTGTTCCGATCGCGTCACGGGGTCAGGCGCGTCCGGCGGGAGCGCGTCGACCGGCGTCGCCGAGTCGGGCGGCAACAACCAGCCGTCGAGATCGTCGATGTCGAACGAGGCGGCACCGACGTCGGGCTCGGTGATCGGCCCTGCGGAATCGCCACCCGCGACGGAGGGGTCGGGCGGGACGAGACCGTCGTCCGGGGGCATCCCCGCGAGACCGGCGAGCGTGAAGAGGAACGGCTGCCCCGGTTCGGGCTCGGGGTCGAGGTCGAGGCCCTGGAACTCGGGGTCGAGACCCTGCTCGGGTCGGTAGCCCCGCGCCTCCTGGGCTTCGGCGAGTCGCAGCTCGCGCGTCACGAGAGGCAGGTTGCGGGCCGTGTACTCGTCGACGTCGTCGTCGACGATCTGCCGCATCCGGTTCAACAGCGCGTGCTGCACGGCGTGTGGCACGTCGTGGTCGAAACCGGCCGCCGTGGCCACGGGCGAGCCGAGGCACACCCGACAGGGTCGCGTGCGACCCCGGGCGGTGCCGATGTGCCACCGTGGCAGCCAGCGCAGCCAGGCGTCGACGGCCGAGCTGACGCGTCCCTCGATCTGCTCGGCCATGCCCTCGAATCTAGGGCGAAAAGCCGCCCGAGAGCCGACACGCCCGGGCGATTCCCGGGGATCGTGGTCCCGAACCGGCCTCGCGGGGCCGATGCGTGAGCTCAGCCCGACGTGACGAAGTCGATCAGCTCTTCGACCCGGCCGAGCACCGACGGTTCGAGGTCGGCGTAGCTGCGCACGCGCGACAGGATGTGCTGCCAGGCCCGGGCGATGTCGGCCTGGTCGTCGTGCGGCCAGCCCATCGCCTCGCAGACGCCGTGCTTCCACTCGACCGAGCGGGGCACGACGGGCCAGGCGTCGATGCCGAGGCGGCCCGGCTTCACGGCCTGCCACACGTCGACGAACGGGTGCCCGACGACGAGCACGTGGCGGCCCAGCGGACTACGGGCGATGCCCTCGGCGACGCGGCTCTCTTTCGAGCCCGGGACGAGGTGGTCGACGAGCACGCCGACGCGTCGCTCGGGCCCCGGCCGGAAATCGCGCAGCACGTCGGCCAGGTGGTCGACGCCCTCGAGGTACTCCACGACGACGCCCTCGACCCGCAGGTCGGAGCCCCAGACCTTCTCGACCAACTCGGCGTCGTGTCGCCCCTCGACGAAGATGCGGCTCTGACGGGCGACCCGGGCCTTCGCCCCCTCGACGGCGAACGAGCCGGAGGCCGTGCGTGCTCGGCCCTGAGGTGCCGTTCGCGGTACCCGCAACGCGACGGGGGCGCCGTCGATGAGGAACGAACCGGCCAGGGGGAAGGCCCGCACCCGGCCCTTCCAGTCCTCGAGCTCGACCGTGCCGGCCTCGACGCGCACGATCGCCCCGGTGAAACCCGTCCGGACCTCTTCGACCACGAGGTCGCGGACGGCGTCGGTCGGCGTCGGCGCGGGCCTCGACGATCGCTTCCAGTCGCCGGCGAGCACGTCGGCACCGTACCGGTCGTCATCCACGGGGGCCTCCAGAGCGGGGTCGGGGTTGGTAGGGGCGGGGCGGACCCTTGCGTGGACCGTCTCCGGTCGGTGTCGCGGGCCGTCCGGGTGCACGGCCCGGCCGGGGTGACGCAGCAGGAGGCGCGGTGCCGATCCGCGGGGCATCGGACGGCGGACGGGGGCTCGCGCGCGGTGGACGTGCCGCCGACGGGCCGGACCGGAGGGTCTCGACGACCGGGGTCGACGGTCTGGACGCGACCCGCGCCTCCGGGTCGGACGCGGCCGCACGGGCCGCGACGCCCGGCGGGATCGGCGTGAACCCGGCGGTGAAGACCCAGACCAGACCGCCCAGGACGAAGAGCACGAACGCGGCCGACACGGCCGCCGGCAACCACCAGACGGTGAGAGGGCCGCTCTGCGAGACCGTCGCGACGACGAACAACGCGGCGACGAACCACAAGGAGGCGCTGGTCGCCATGGCGAGGTACCGCGCGTACCGGCGCCTCATCTCGGCCCGGTTCGGCGGTTGCTTCCAGAACGCGGCATGCGGGACGAGCACGTGGCGGACGGGCGTCACCGCAAGGAACAGCGCCGAGACCAGCCAGGTCACGACGATGCCGACCACGAGGACGGCGCCGAGCAGGACGAGGTCGCTGCGGCTGGCCGCGAACGCCGACCCGCCGGTCTCGCTCAGGTGGACCATCACGACCCGGCCGGGCAGGACGCGCGAGGCGACGGCCAGCGTCACGAGGACGCCGACGAGGGCGACCGCCACGGGCACGGCGGGGCGCAGACGCGCGACGAGGTTCATCGTGCGCCGCACCCTGCCGCGGCCGTGGTCACGTCGATCAGGCCTGCGCCCGCTCGAGCACCAGCTCGCGGACGCGCGCGGCGTCCGCCTGACCCTTCATGGCCTTCATGACGGCGCCGATGACGGCACCGGCCGCCTGCACCTTCCCGTCGCGGATCTTCGCGAGCACGTCGGGCTGACTGGCGAGGGCCTCGTCGATCGCCGCGATCAAGGCGCCGTCGTCGGAGACGACCTTGAGCCCGCGAGCCTCGACGACCTCGGACGGGCTGCCCTCGCCGGCGACGACGCCCTCGAGCACCTGACGGGCCAGTCGGTCGGTCAGGTCGCCGCTCTCGACGAGCGCGATGAGCTCGCTGACGTGCATCGGCGACACGAGGCTCGAGGCCTCGACACCCTGGGCGTTGGCGAGGCGGGCGATCTCGCCGGTCCACCACTTGCGTGCGGCCTGGGGCGAGGCACCGGCGGCGACGGTCTCGACGAGTTCGGTGAGCAGCCCCGAGTTCACGACGTCTTGGAACTCGAGGTCGGCGAAGCCCCACTCGGACTTGAGCCGGCGACGCTGGGCCACCGGCGCCTCGGGCAGGGCGAGGCGGAGTTCTTCGACGAGCTCGCGCGGAGGGACGACGGGCAGCAGGTCGGGCTCGGGGAAGTAGCGGTAGTCGTCGGCGTCGCTCTTCGGGCGGCCCGCCGAGGTGCGACCGGTGTCTTCGTGCCAGTGGCGCGTCTCTTGCGTGATGGTGCCGCCTGCGGCGAGGATCGCGGCCTGGCGCTGGATCTCGTAGCGGACCGCGCGCTCGACCGAGCGGAACGAGTTGACGTTCTTGGTCTCGGTGCGGGTGCCGAGCTTCTCTTGCCCGTGCGGACGCAGGGACACGTTCGCGTCGCAGCGCAGGTTGCCGCGCTCCATGCGGGCCTCGCTGACGCCCAGGGCCCGAACGATGTCGCGGATGGTCGAGACGTAGGCTGCTCCCAGCTCGGGGCCCTTGGCGCCCGCACCGATGATCGGCTTGGTGACGATCTCGACGAGCGGGATGCCCGCACGGTTGTAGTCGACGAGCGAGTACTCGGCGCCCTGGATGCGACCGGTCGACCCACCGACGTGCGTCAGCTTGCCGGCGTCTTCTTCCATGTGGGCGCGCTCGATCGGGATGGCGAAGATCGTCCCGTCGGGCAGTTCGACCTCGACCTCGCCCTCGAACGCGATCGGTTCGTCGAATTGACTGACCTGGTAGTTCTTGGGGTTGTCGGGGTAGAAGTAGTTCTTCCGGGCGAAGCGCGAACTCTCGGCGATCGAGCAGCCCAGGGCCAGGCCGAGGCTGATCGAGTAGCGCACGGCCTGCTCGTTGACCACCGGCAGCGAGCCGGGCAGGCCCAGGTCGACCGGGGTGACGTTGGTGTTGGGCTCGCCGCCGAAGAAGTTCGGGGCGTCCGAGAACATCTTGGTCTTGGTCGCGAGCTCGACGTGCACCTCGAAGCCGAGGACGACCTCGAACTGCTCGAGAGCCTTCTCGTAGTCCATCAGGTCTGCCTTGGCCATCAGATGACTCCCTCGGTGGCGGCGGTCTGCTCGGTCGCGCTCAGGTCGGGCGCGCGCGAGATGAGCGTGTGGCCCCAGCCCTGCTCGAGCAACTGCTCGAGGGCGGCGCCGTAGGTGTAGAGGCGGGCGTCGCCGCGCGCGGGGGCCATGAACTGCAACCCCGTCGGCAGACCGTCTTCTTCGGCCAGGCCCATCGGGACCGTGATGCCGGGGATGCCGGCCAGGTTGGCGGGGATGGTCGTGATGTCGTTGAGGTACATCGCCAGCGGGTCGTCGATCTTCTCGCCGAGTCGGAACGCCGTGGTGGGCGCCGAGGGCGAGACGAGCACGTCGACCTGGTCGAACGCGGCCGCGAAGTCACGCTGCACGAGGGTACGCACCTTCTGTGCGCTGCCGTAGTAGGCGTGGTAGTAGCCGGCGCTCAGGGCGTAGGTGCCGAGGATGATGCGACGCTTCACCTCGGGGCCGAAGCCGGCCTCGCGCGTGGCGGCCATGACGTCCTCGACGGTGCCGCCGCCCGCGGGGACGACCCGCAGGCCGAAGCGCACCGAGTCGAACTTGGCGAGGTTGCTCGACGCCTCGGCCGGCAGGATCAGGTAGTAGGCGCTGATCGCGTGCTCGAAGCTCGGGGCCGAGATCTCGACGATCTCGGCACCGGCCGCGCTCATGAGCTCGAGGGCCTGGGCGAAGCGGGCCTTGACGCCGGCCTGGAAGCCCTCGCCGTTCAGTTCGCGGACGACGCCGACGCGGACGCCCGCCAGGGCGCCGCCGGCGAGACCGGTTCGGGCCGCCTCGGTGAACGACGGCCAGGCGTCGCGCAGCGAGGTGGAGTCGCGAGGGTCGTGCCCGGTGATGACGTCGTGCAGCATGGCGCTGTCGAGCACGGTGCGGCTGACGGGACCGACCTGGTCGAGCGAGCTGGCCAGGGCGATCGCGCCGTAGCGGCTGACCGACCCGTAGGTCGGCTTCACCCCGACGGTGCCGGTGACGGCGCCGGGCTGGCGGATGGACCCGCCGGTGTCGCTGCCGAGGGCGAGGGGCGCCTCGAAGGCGGCGACGGCGGCCGCGGAGCCACCGCCCGACCCGCCGGGGATGCGGTCGAGCGACCACGGGTTGTGCGTGGGCCCGTAGGCCGAGAACTCGGTCGACGAGCCCATGGCGAACTCGTCCATGTTGGTCTTGCCGAGCGGGACGAGGTCGGCCGCGCGCAGCTTGGCGACGACGGTCGCGTCGTAGGGCGGCACCCAGCCCTCGAGGATCTTGCTGCCCGAGGTCGACGGCATGTCGATCGTGCACAGGACGTCCTTGATGGCGATCGGGACGCCGGCGAGCGGGCCGAGGGCCTCGCCCGCGGCACGACGACGGTCGACGTCGGCGGCCGTGTCGAGCGCGGCCGAGCTGACGTGCAGGAAGGCGTGGACGTCGCCGTCGACCGCCTCGATGCGGTCGAGGTGGGCGCGCGTGACGTCGACCGACGACACGTCGCCGGCGGCGAGGCGGGTCGACAGCTCGGCGGCCGACAGGTGGACGAGCGAGGTGGTGTCGGTCATGGCTACTGCTCTTCTCCCAGGATCGCGCTCACCCGGAAGCGCGAACCGTCGTGGTCGGGGGCGCCGGACAGCGCCTGCTCGGCCGTGAGCGTCTCGCCCACGACGTCGGGCCGGAACACGTTCTCGAGCGGAATGGGGTGGCTCGTCGCGGGGACGTCGTCGGTGGCGACCTCTCGGACCTTGGCGACGCTGTCGACGATGTGGCCGAGTTCGGTGGTCATCGTGTCGATCTCGGCCTCGGTGAGGGCGATGCGGGCGAGACCGGCGAGGTGCTGCACCTGCTCGCGCGTGATTTCGGACATGCTTCTCTCTCACGTGGTCGTGCGGGGGTACCGCGGCGGGGCTACCGGACGATTCTACGGGGCGGCACCGACGCCGCGGCCCCGGTCCGCCGCAGGTCCCCCGGCCACCGCGCGGCGGGCCACGAGCCAGAGCCCCGTCCCCGCCCGGTGGCGTCACGCCCCTCGCGCGTCGAGCCCGACGCGCACGTCAGTCGCGGAAGTACACGTCCTGGGGACGCACGAGCGTGAGCACCGGGGCCTCGGGGCCACCCCGGCCGGGGTCGCCGGCACGACCGTCGACGAGCACCCCGTGGCCCAGCCCGATCAGGGCCAGGCTGCGCATCGACTCGGTGCCGGCACGGAAGTAGTCGTTGTGACCGAGGGCACCGGACAGGGGACGGCCCGTCACCGCGTCGGAGCCGCCGCCCATGTGCAGCGCGACGGCACCGAAGGCCGCCGTGGCCGGGTCCGCCCCGAAGAAGCCGCTGCCCGCCACGGGGTCGAAGCTGCCGGCTGCCGCGTAGACGTCGGTTCCGCGGACGGCCAGGTCGCCCGCGTCGGGCACGACGCTGCCGGGCGACCCGAGCAGCACGAGCGAGTCCACCGCGACGCGTCCCGACGACAGGGCGATCGTCGCCGTCGTCGAACCGTACGAGTGCGCCATGACCGACACCCGCGGTTCGTCGTCCGCGCGAGCCGCGTCGAGCCCGGCGAGGGCGCCCTCGAGGTGGGCGGCCCCCCGCTGGGCCAGTCCGAGGTCGTAGAAGTTCGTCAGGTCGGGCGTCTGGTAGCCCATCCAGGCCACGACGGCGACGGTCGGCACGGGGCCCGGCCCGCCGCGTCCCAGCAACGTCGCCCAGGTGGCCTGCTCGTCGTGCAGGGCGCCGGCGGTGTTGGTCCAGTCGACGAGCTGGTCCGACACGGTGAAGAGCATGCCGGGCACGAGCAGGCTGACGTCGTCGGCCGTGTCGAGGTCGCCGACGGTGACGGCGGCGCGGCCGGGCAGGACGGTGTCGAGGGCGACGAGGTGCCGGTCGGCGGTCCCGGCGAAGGGCACGTCGTGGGTCGCCCCGTCGAGGGTCGCCCGCACCTGCTCGAGCATCGCGAGGCGCCGGAGATCGTCCGGTCGCTCGGCGTCCGAGCCGATCCGACCGGCGACGGCCGTGGTCGCGTACCGCAGGAACTGGCGGTTGGCGGTGTCGCGCACCGAGTACGGGACGCCCTCGAGGTTGCCCACGACGCCGGGCACGGCGTGCGCGAGCACCGTCCGTCGGTCGTCACCCAGGTCGGACCACCAGGCCGCCGCGTCGTCGGGCGGGACCTGTCCGCCGACCGCCGCCACGAGTGCCGCCGCGTCGTCACCGTCGGCGTCGAGCGACGCGGCGAAGCGTTCGACCCCGGCCGAGGAGGCGCGGGTCAACTGGTCGAGGCAGGCCTCGGCCGAGAACGTGCTCGCCTCGACCTCCCGGCAGCCGTCGAGCTCGGGCACGGCCCGACCGTCCCGCACCGGAGCCGGCCCGGGCACGTCCTGGACGGACGCGTCGACGAGCGACACGGCAGCCGGGCGGTCGAGCGCCCGGACCGTCGCGGAGGTCACGGTCGGAGCATCGGCCACCCCGGCGAGGTGCACCGAAGCAGAGAACATGGCTGTAGCGAGGAACAGCACGTCGGGTCTTCCCCCTCGTCACGTGCCTGTACCCCGGCTCCCTACTGCTGGAGAACGACACGTCCTCACACCTTAGGAAAGAAAAGCACCCCTGACCAGGGAAATCACGAATCAGGCGACCCCTCGTCCCCCACCTGGGGGACAACGAGAGCCGCCGGGCCCTCCTTAAGGAGGACAGCGAATTGCTCTGCGTCGATGATCCGTACCCCGAGCTGTTCGGCCTTGGTCAACTTGGAGCCGGCACCCGGTCCGGCCGCGACGAAGTCGGTCTTCTTGCTGACGCTGCCGGCGGCCTTGCCCCCCGCCTCGACGATGGCCTCGAGAGCGCCCTCGCGGGTGAAGCCCTCGAGGCTGCCGGTCGCCACGACGGTCACCCCCGCGAGCACTCCCCCTGCCGCCTCGGCCGCTCCCGGGCCGGGGTGACCCGGAGTCGTGAACTGCACACCCGCGGCCGCCCACCGATCGATGATCTCGGTGTGCCAGTCGACGTCGAACCAGGCCAGCAGCGCGTCGGCGATGATGCCGCCCACGCCGTCGACCGCCGCGAGCTCGTCGCGTGAAGCCGCCCGGATGGCGTCGAGCGAGCCGAAGTGGTTCGCGAGGGCGCGAGCTGCGACCGGTCCGACGTGCCGGATGCTGAGACCGACCAGGATGCGCCACAGGGGGCTGGTCTTCGCCTTCTCGAGGTTGGCGAGCATCTCGATCGCCGTCTTGGACGGCACCGAGGTCTCGTCGCCCGAGAACTCGCCCGCCGTGGGGTCGTACGTGCCGTCGCGCTTGGCGCGCTTGCGCCGGAACGGGGTGACGAGTTTCGGCTGGCCGTCGGCCTCGAGCTTCTGCATGCCGGTCTCGGCATCACGCACGACGACCCGTACGGGGAAGATGTCGGCCATCGTCAGGCTGAACAGGCCCGCCTCGGTTCGGAGCGGCGGCGTGGCCGGCTCGACGGGCTGCGTCAGCGCGGCGGCGGCGACCTCGCCGAGGCCTTCGACGTCGAGCGAGCCACGGGAAGCGATGTGCTCGACGCGACCGCGCACCTGCGCCGGGCAGCTCTCGGCGTTGGGGCAGCGGAGGTCGATGTCGCCCTCTTTCGCGGGCTTGAGCGGGGTGCCGCACTCGGGGCAGTCGACGGGCATGACGAACTCGCGTTCGGTACCGTCACGCAGTTCGATGACCGGGCCGAGCACCTCGGGGATGACGTCGCCCGCCTTGCGCAACACGACGGTGTCGCCGATCAGCACGCCCTTGGCCTTGACCACCTGCTGGTTGTGCAGGGTCGCCTGACGGACCTCGCTGCCGGCGACCTCGACCTTCTCCATCACGGCGAACGGCGTGGCCCGCCCCGTGCGTCCGACGCTGACGACGATGTCGAGCAGCCTCGTGTTGACCTCTTCGGGCGGGTACTTGAACGCCGTCGCCCAGCGCGGGGCCCGGCTCGTCGCCCCGAGCTCGTCGTGCAGGGCGAGGTCGTCGACCTTGACGACGATGCCGTCGATCTGGTGCTCGACCGACGAGCGGCGCACGCCGTAGTCGTGGATGAACGCCTCGACCTCGGCGACCGTGTCGAAGACGCGGTAGTGGGTCGAGATGGGCAGCCCCCACCCGCCCAGCAGGTCGTAGACCTCGGACTGCGACCGCACCTCGGTCGCGCGTTCGAGTTCGCGCACCGGCCAGGCACCGATCCCGTGCACGAGCATGCGCAGGCGACGGAGGCGCGCGTGCATCAACGCGCGCTTCTCGGGGCTCTTGCCCTCTTCTTTCTGACGCAGCGAGCCGGCGGCGGCGTTGCGGGGGTTCGCGAAGACGCGTTCGCCGGCCTCACGCTGCTGCGCGTTGAGCTCGTCGAACTCGCTGACCGGGAAGAAGATCTCGCCCCGCACCTCGACGAGCGGGGGGTGGCCGGCGCCCTCGAGGCGCTCGGGGATGGTGCCCATCGCGAGCACGTTGCCGGTCACGTCTTCGCCGACGACGCCGTCGCCGCGCGTGGCGGCGGTGACGAGCACTCCGTCCTCGTAGCGCAGGTTGATCGCCAGGCCGTCGATCTTCAGCTCGGTGAGGAACCGTACGCGCTCGGCGCCGGCGTCGCGCTGCACCTTGCCGGCCCACTCGGCCAACTCGTCGTCGCTGAACACGTTGTCGAGGCTGAGCATGCGCTCGGCGTGTTCGACGGGTGCGAACTGGGTGGTCTCGGCCCGGCCGCCGACCGTCTGCGTGGGACTGTCGGGCTTCTGCAGCTCGGGGTGCACCCGCTCGAGGGCGTCGAGGCGTCGCACGAGCCCGTCGTAGTCGGCATCGGCGACGGTCGAGCCGTTGCCCTCGTAGTACTGGTCCCGCAGCTCGAGGATGCGGGTCGTCAGCCGTTCTGCCTCGTCTCGCGCCAGGGACAGGTCGTCGGGGACGCCGTCCGTCTCGACCGCCGACCCGGAGGCGGCGTCGGTGCCGGTCTCGCTCATCGTCGGTCGCCTCAGGCGGTGGCGGCAGCGGGGACCGGAACGGCGCTGACCGTGCGGTCGATCGTGCACTGCCCGAGGACGCGGGTGCCGACGTAGACGACGGCGGTCTGCCCGGGGGCGACGCCGTTGAGGGGTTCGCGAGGTGTGATCACGAGTTCTTTCTTACCCTCGACCACCGACACCCGCGCGACGGCGGGAACCGGGTCGGCGTGGGCACGGATCTGCACGTCGCAGTCGAACGCGACCGTCGGGTCGACCGGGGCGAGCCCGGCCCACGTGTACGAGCCGCCGGCGATCTCGGCGATGTCGAGAGCCTCTTTCGGTCCGACGACGACCGTGTTGTCGACGGGCCGCACCTCGAGCACGAAGCGAGGTTTGCCGTCGTCCGAGGGGAACCCGATGTTGAGGCCCTTGCGCTGACCGACAGTGAAGGCGTGCGCGCCCTCGTGCGAGCCGACCACGGCGCCGCTGCGGTCGAGGATCTCGCCCGTCTCGGCACCGACGCGCTCGGAGAGCCACCCGCGGGTGTCGCCGTCGGGGATGAAGCAGATGTCGTGGCTGTCGGGCTTCGACGCCACGCTGAAGCCGCGTTCGGCCGCCTCGGCCCGCACCTCGGCCTTGGAGGGCGTCGCCCCGAGCGGGAACATCGAGTGCGCGAGCTGCTCGGCGGTGAGCACGCCCAGGACGTACGACTGGTCCTTCGCCCAGGCGGAGGCGCGGTGCAGCTCGCGATTGCCCCGGTCGTCGGTGAGGACGGTCGCGTAGTGCCCCGTGCAGACCGCGTCGAAGCCGAGCGCGAGCGCCTTCTCGAGCAGGGCGGCGAACTTGATGCGCTCGTTGCAGCGCATGCAGGGGTTGGGAGTGCGACCCGCGGTGTACTCGGCGACGAAGTCGTCGACGACGTCGAGCTTGAAGCGCTCGGAGAAGTCCCACACGTAGTAGGGGATGCCGATCTTGTTGGCGGCGCGCTGGGCGTCCATCGAGTCCTCGATGGTGCAGCAACCCCGGCTGCCCGTCCGCAGCGTGCCCGGCATGCGGCTGAGCGCCAGATGCACCCCCACCACGTCGTGGCCGGCCTCGACCGCCCTCGCCGCGGCGACCGCCGAGTCGACTCCACCACTCATCGCTGCCAAGACCTTCATCCGACAAGTGTACGCAGCGGGCCTAGGGTGGCGGACGACATGTCTTCCTCCTCCCCCGCCTTCAGCATGCGGTCGGTGGCCCTCGCGGCGTTCCTGCCCGCGGCGCTCTTCGCCATCGGCGAGGGGGCCATCATCCCGATCATCCCCGTGGTGGCGAGCGAGCTCGGCGCCTCGCTCCCCTTCGCCGGCTTCGTCGCCGCGCTCATCCTCGTCGGCGAGCTGATCGGCGACATCCCGAGCGGATGGCTCGTCAGTCGCATCGGCGAGCGCACCTCGATGATCGGCGCCTCGCTCGTCAGCATCGGCGGTCTCGTCACCTGCCTGCTGGCGCCGAACGAGATCGTCCTCGCCGTCGGCGTGCTGGTCATCGGCCTCGCGACCGCGGTCTTCGCCCTCGCTCGGCACGCCTTCATGACGAGCTTCGTGCCCGTCGAGATCCGCGCCCGGGCCCTGTCGAGCCTCGGCGGCGTCTTCCGGCTCGGCTACTTCGTCGGCCCGTTCCTGTCGGCCGGGGTCATCGAGCTGACCGGGTCCGTCCAGTCGGCGTTCGTCGTGCACATCGTCGGCTGCCTCGGTGCGGCCGTCGCGCTGCTCGTCCTGCGTGACCCGTCGGCGGCCTTCGGCGTCCGGTCGGGTCGCGGCACCGAGGACGGCGCCGACCTCGTCGCGAGGGAGGCCCAGGGGCTCTTCGGCACCCTCTGGCGTCACCGCGGCGTGCTGCTGAAGCTCGGCAGCGGCGCGGCCCTGATCGGCGCCATGCGCTCGGGCCGCCAGGTCATGTTGCCGCTCTGGGCCGTCAGCATCGGCCTCGGGGCGTCCGAGACCGCGATCATCATCGGCATCGCCGGCGCCGTGGACTTCGCGTTGTTCTACACGAGCGGCCAGATCATGGACCGCTTCGGGCGCCTGTGGAGCGCCGTCCCCTGCATGGTCGGCCTCGGCCTCTCGTACCTCGCACTGTCGGTCACGCACGACCTCGACGCGAACGTCGGCTGGTTCGTCACCGTCGCGATCCTGATGTCCCTGGCCAACGGCGTGGGCAGCGGCATCCTCATGACGCTCGGCGCCGACCTGGCCGACAAGGGCGACCCCGCGCCCTTCCTCGGCGCCTGGCGCTTCACCGGGGACGCCGGCAGCGCGGCCGCTCCGCTCCTCATCTCCGGGGTGACCGCCGTCGTGTCGATCTCGCTGGCCAGCGGGGTGATGGGCGTGCTCGGTCTCGTGGGCGCGGCGATCCTCGTGCGCTACGTGCCCCGGTACTCACCGCACGTGCCCCGGTCGAAGCGCTAGCACCTCCTCGTCCGCCGTTCCGGCCCGAGGCCGTCGTCGGTACACTCGGTCTGCCGCGGGAGTGGTGGAATTGGCAGACACGCAGGATTTAGGTTCCTGTGCTTTCGAGCGTGAGGGTTCAAGTCCCTTCTCCCGCACGACCCATCTGAGGCCCCGGGAACGCCGGCGACCACGACCGGAGAACACCCGATGCTGCCCCTCGTCTCCATCCCCTGGCTCAACCCCGAGTACCTGCTCACGTCCTTCGGCCCGTGGGCCGTGCTCGGCGTCTGCCTGCTCGTCTTCGCCGAGACGGGCCTGCTCGTCGGGTTCCTGTTCCCGGGCGACACGTTGCTGATCATCACGGGCATCCTCGCCGCGACCAACCCCGGGGCCCTCGGCCTGCCGATCTGGCTCATCGCGATCTTCATCAGCATCGCCGCGTTCGCCGGTGGCGAGCTCGGCTACCTGATCGGCCACAAGGTCGGCCCGCGCATCTTCGAGCGGAAAGAGAGCGGCCTGTTCAGCGTCGCCAACGTCAACCGCACGAACGCCTTCTTCGAGCGGTTCGGCCCGATGGCCGTCATCATCGCCCGGTTCGTCCCGGTGATCCGGACCTTCGCGCCCATCATGGCCGGCGTCGGCCACATGAGCTACCGGCGCTACTCGCTCTTCAACGCGATCGGCGCCGTCGTCTGGGGCATGGGCATCACGCTGGCGGGCTTCGGCATCGGGCACATCCCACCCGTCGCGGACTTCGTCAGCTCGTACATCGACCTGATCCTGCTCGGGGCCGTGCTGGCCACGGTGATCCCCATCGCCATCCATTACTTCCACGGGGTGCACCAGGCCAAGAAGGCCGAGGCCTCGGGCGAGGTCGAGACGCCTCAGGTGTCGTCCGCGCCGCACGACGCCTGAGCACCGCGGGCACGCAGGCGGCTGCCGGCCGCACCACCCCGAGGAGGCGCGCGCGGCTCAGTCCGCCAGCGCGGCCACCCGGGGTGCGATCGCCCGGAACGCCCGGGCGCGGTGGCTGACGGCGTTCTTCTCGTCCGCGGTGAGCTCGGCCGCGCTGCGGCTCTCGCCCTCGGGGCGGAAGACGGGGTCGTAACCGTGCCCGTTCGAGCCGATCCGCGCCTCCAGCACCTCGCCGTGCCACTCGCCGTACTCGACGTGCTCGACCCACTCGCTCGCCTCGGGCGGCCCGTCGGGGCCCCCGGCACCGGCGGGGCTCGGCACGACGAGGGCGGCGGCGCACGAGAACCACGCCGAGCGGTCGTCGGCACCGTCGAGCTCGGTCAGCAGCTTGTCGATGTTGTCGTCCGCGTCGCGGGTGCCGGCGTAGCGTGCCGAGTGGATGCCGGGAGCCCCGCCGAGGGCCGCCGCCGAGATGCCGCTGTCGTCGGCGAGCGCGGGAAGCCCGGTGTGACGTGCTGCCGCACGCGCCTTGATCAGGGCGTTGGCGGCGAACGTGTCACCGTCCTCGACCGGCTCGGGGCCGTCGTAGGCGACCAGCTCGACGCCCGGCGCCGTCTCGGCGAGCAGCAGCCGCAGCTCGGCCACCTTGCCCTGGTTGTGCGTGGCGATGACGACGCGGGTCATCGGCCGAGGGCCTCGCGTTGGAAGCGGCTCAGGTCGACGGCGCCGGCGACGGCGAGGTCGAGGAGGGAGTCGAGCTCGCGCCGGTCGAACGGCGCTCCCTCAGCCGTGCCCTGCACCTCGACGAACGACCCGCTGCCCGTGACGACGACGTTCATGTCGGTCTCGGCCCGGACGTCCTCGACGTAGGCCAGGTCGAGCATGGGCTCGCCGTCGATGATGCCGACGGAGACCGCCGAGACGCTGTCGGTCAGCGGCGTGGCCTTCTGCCCCACGAACTTCTTCTCGCGACCCCACTCGATCGCCTGGGCCAGGGCGACGTAGGCACCCGTGATCGCGGCGGTCCGGGTGCCGCCGTCGGCCTGCAGGACGTCGCAGTCGAGCACGATCGTGTTCTCGCCGAGCGCCTTGGTGTCGACCACGGCCCGGAGGCTGCGGCCGATCAGGCGCGAGATCTCGTGCGTGCGTCCACCGATCTTGCCCTTGACGCTCTCGCGGTCGTTGCGCGAGTTGGTGGCCCGGGGCAGCATCGCGTACTCGGCGGTGACCCAGCCCTTGCCCTTGCCCGTCAGCCAGCGGGGCACGCCGTTCGTGAAGGACGCGGTGCAGAGCACCTTGGTGCCGCCGAACGTGATGAGGGCGCTGCCCTCGGCGTGGGCGCTCCACCCGGTCTCGATGGTGACGGGTCGCAGATCGGTGGTGCTGCGCCCGTCGGCGCGGACGGTCGTGCTCGTGGTGTCGGTCATGATGCCTTCTCTCGGCGGTGGTGGACGGTGGCGTCGGGGTCGTCGACCCCGAGGGACGCAGGAGGCGCGGGTCAGGTCCGCTCGACGGTGCGGAGGTTCGTGGGCAACTCGATCGCCCCCGTCTCGAGGTGACCGACGCGCGAGACCTCGGGCCCCAGGAACCGCCGGGCCAGGCGCAGGAACGCCTTCTCGTCGGGCCCGGTGGCCTCGAATTCGTGGTGTGGCTCGCCGCGGTCGGTGCGCTCGAGCCCGTGCTGGACGAGCGTGCGGTAGACGTCGGCCGCCGTCTCTTCCGCGCTGGACACGAGCCGGACGTCGGGGCCCACGACGTACTGCACGGCCGCCGACATGAGGGGGTAGTGGGTGCAGCCCAGGACGAGGGTGTCGATGCCGGCGTCGCGCAGCGGGGCGAGGTAGCCCTCGGCGACGGCCCGCAGCTCGGGGCTCGACGTGTCGCCCGCCTCGACGAACTCCACGAAGCGCGGGCAGGCCTGCGTGAACAACTCGAGGCCCGCGGCGGCGGCGAAGGCGTCCTCGTAGGCCCGCGAGTTGATCGTGCCCTCGGTCCCGATGACGCCGATGCGGCCGTTGCGCGTCTGCTGCACGGCCGCGCGCACGGCTGGCTGGATCACCTCGACCACGGGGATGCCGGCGCCGATCGTGTACCGCTCGCGGGCGTCGCGCAGCACGGCGGACGACGCGGTGTTGCAGGCGATGACCAGGAGCTTGACGCCCTGGGCGACGAGGTCGTCCATCACGGCGAGGGCGTACTCGCGCACTCGGGCGATGGGCTTCGGTCCGTACGGCGAGTGGGCCGTGTCGCCCACGTACCGGATGGACTCGTGGGGCAGCTGGTCGATGATCGCCCGCGACACGGTCAGGCCGCCGACGCCGCTGTCGAAGACTCCGATGGGTGCGTCCGTCACGACCACGAAGCCTACCCGTCGCGAGCCGCGCCCCCCGGGACGACCGGGCGAGCCTAGGCTGGCGGGGTGACCAGCGCGCTGTTGACCGACCGGTACGAGCTCACCATGGTGGAGGCCGCCCTCAAGGCGGGCACGGCCCACCGGGACAGCGTCTTCGAGGTGTTCGCCCGACGCCTGCCCGAGGGACGGCGCTACGGCATCGTCGCGGGCACCGGTCGGTTCCTCGAACTCCTGGCCGACTTCCGGTTCGGCGACGACGAGGTGGCCTGGCTCCGCGAGGCGGGCGTCGTGGACGCCACGACGGCCGACTGGCTGGCCGACTACCGGTTCTCGGGCGACATCTGGGGCTACGCCGAGGGCGAGGTGTACCTGCCCGGGTCACCGCTGCTGGTCATCGAGTCGACGTTCGCCGAGGCCGTGCTGCTCGAGACCCTGGCGCTGAGCGTCTTCAACTACGACTCGGCGGTGGCCAGCGCGGCGGCGCGCATGGTCTCGGCCGCCGACGGACGCCCCCTCGCCGAGATGGGTTCACGTCGCACGGGCGAACGCAGCGCCGTGGCCGCGGCCCGGGCCGCGTACATCGCGGGCTTCGGCGCCACGAGCAACCTCGAGGCCGGACGGTCGTGGGGCGTTCCGACGATGGGCACCGCGGCCCACGCGTTCACGCTCCTGCACGACACCGAGGAGGACGCCTTCCGCGCCCAGGTCGACACGCTGGGGCCGGGTACCACCCTGCTCGTCGACACCTACGACATCCCCGAGGCGGTGGCCACGGCCGTCCGGGTGGCCGGGCCGGGGCTCGGAGCGGTGCGCATCGACAGCGGGGACCTGCCGTCACTGGTGGGACAGGTCCGCACCCAGCTCGACGAGCTCGGCGCGACGGGGGCGAAGATCACCGTCACGAACGACCTCGACGAGTACACGATCGCCGCCCTGCGCGCGGCCCCGGTCGACTCCTTCGGCGTGGGCACGTCGGTCGTCTCGGGCTCGGGCCACCCGGCCGCCGGCATGGTCTTCAAGCTGGTCGCGCGTCGCGGGGACGACGGCGCCTGGGTCTCGGTGGCGAAGAAGTCGGCCGACAAGGCCACCGTCGGTGGACGGAAGTCCCCCGTGCGCGTGATCGTCGACGGGGTCGCCACCCGCGAGCTCATCCGCGTCGGATCGTCCGAGGTCGCGGCCGGGGAGCGCCCGCTGCACGTGCCGCTCGTGGTGGCAGGAGAAATCGACACCCGTCACACGGGAGCCGAGGGCGTGGCCCGCGCGCGCCTCCACCGAGCCGCGGCCGTGGCCGAGCTGCCCGACCAGGCGCTGAGGCTGGGCCGTGGCGAGCCGGTCGTCCCGACCGTCTACGCCTGACCCAACGCCGGCTTCACTCGGACGTCATCTTCTCGTAGATCTCTTTGCAGGTCGGGCACACCGGGAACTTCTCGGGATCGCGACCAGGCGTCCACTTCTTGCCACAGAGCGCCTTGACGGGCTTGCCGCTCAGCGCGGACTCCATGATCTTGTCCTTCTTCACGTAGTGCGAGAAGCGCTCGTGGTCGCCCGGGTCGATCGCCTCGTCGTTCAGGAGCTTCTCGAGCTCGCGGTCCATGACGTCGAGGCCGCCGCCCGTCTGCGTGTCAGTCATGCAGACATCGTACGTCGACCTCGACTCAGCTGCGGAGGGCGAACGCCAGGAGCTCGGGCGCTCGCCGCGAGAAGACCCGGGCGCCGAGGGCCACACCCGCGACCAGCACGATGAGTCCCACGCCGACACCCAGCGCCAGCGCCCAGGTGCCACCCGCCGGGTAGCCCGTGATCAATCCGCGACCGGCGAACCAGAGCGCGGGTGCCGTCGCGAGGACCGCTCCCCCGATCATGACGGTCTGCGCCCAGGCCGCGGTGGCGCCGTTCGACTGCGGCTGCTGGAACGGGTCGTCGTGCGGACGGACCGTGGCGTAGGGCATGAGGGCCGACACCAGGCTCGACAGGCCGAGGCCGCTGAGCAGGAAGCCGGCGCTCACCCCCAGCTCGGACGGCAGCGCCTGCCAGTCGCCGAACAGCCAGGTCGCGACGACCGAGCCCAGCACGACGAGAGGGACGCCGATCAGCAGTGGAGGCGCGAGTCGCCCCACGCGGTCCGCCAGGCCCCGCGTGTCGGACGCCACGTGCATCCAGAGGGCCGTGCTGTCGTAGGCCACGTCGTTGTGCGGCAGGAATCCCAGGATGAGGCACATGATCGGCACCGGGACGAGCGCCAGCCAGTTCCAACTGACGCCCGCGATGCCGAGGGGGACGACGAGCAGAGGCAGGAACGGGATGATGACGAGCGACATGCGGTATCGCGCGTCGCGCATCCAGTAGGTGAGGCTGCGGCCGGCGACGGCACCGGTCGGCGAGGCCCGGACGTACTCGAACCAGCCGAGGCCGTCGCCGTCGTCGACCTCTTCGGGTTCGGGCCGGTCGACGAACGCGCGAGCGACGAGTGCCCGCCAGGCGAGCCAGAGGGCCACGAGCGAGACGACGGCGATGGCGACGTCGGCCACGACGCGACCCGTCTGGCCCGCGGCGACGTGGCCGGGAAGCGCGAGCGCGGCCCCGAAGGGCGTCCAGGCGAGGGCGTCCGCGACGACGCCGGTGCCCGAGCGGCCGGGCAACGAGAGGCGGACGAGGTCGACGATCACGGGTACGGCCAGCAGGACGACGAGCACGGCCCCGACGAGCGCGAGCTCGCGACCGCGACGGGACGTCAGCACGACACTGTTCAGCGTCGAGGCCACGAGGGCCAGCAACAGCGCCGTGACGCCGGCGACGAGGGCGCCGACGACGGCGATCGCCGCGACGCCGGTGCCCTCGCCCCAGGCACGGACGTACCCGGTCGAGAGGACCAGCAGGGCCAGCGTGGGCAGGCCGATCGCGGCACCGAGCGCGAGGCCGACCGCTGCCCCTCCCTCGGACACGCCGAGGACGGCGAGACGGCGGGGGTCGCTCCAGGCGGGACGGACGGTCGCGAAGGGGACGACGGCGAAGCCGACCAGCAGCAGGGAGCCCCCACCGACCGCGAGGGCGCGGACGTCGTCGAGGGGCGCGTCGCGCAGGCCGCTCACGAGGCTCGCGACGGCGATCGTGACGATGAGGACGGCGAGCACGGAAGCCACGGCGACGGTCAGACGGCGCGGGCCGAAGCGGACCGTGTTGCCGATCGTCTGGAGCCTCAGTCGGAGAAGTTCTGCAACCATTCCATGCCCTCCGTGACCGCGCGCCCGCCGGCGAGCTCGACGAACCGCTGCTCGAGAGAGCGTCCGGCCCGGACCTCGTCGACCGTGCCGCTGGCGAGGACGTGACCGTCGACGATCACCGCGACGCTGTCGCAGATGCGCTCGACGAGGTCCATGCTGTGACTCGACAGCAACACCGTCCCACCCCCGGCCACGTAGCGCTGCAGGACGTCCGTCACGGTGGCGGCCGACACGGGGTCGACCGACTCGAACGGCTCGTCGAGCACGAGGACCCGGGGCGAGTGGATGATCGCGGCGGCCAGGGCGATCTTCTTCGTCATGCCCACGGAGTAGTCGCTGACGAGACGGCCGAGCGCGTCGTGCAGGCCGAACGCGGTGGCGAGGTCGGAGGAGCGTTTGCGTGCCGTGACGCCGTCGAGCCCGCGGAGGGTCGCCGAGTAGTAGAGGAGCTGCGCACCGGTCAGCCGGTCGAAGAGTCGCAGACGGTCGGGGAGGACACCGAGCGACCGCTTCGCCGCGGCCGGGTCGCGCCAGACGTCGGCCCCGAGGACGGTCACCGTGCCGGCGTCGGGTCGCAGCAGACCGGTCACGATCGACAAGGTGGTCGTCTTGCCGGCCCCGTTCGGACCGACGATTCCGTAGAACGACCCGGCTCGGACCTCGAGGTCGACGTTCTCCACCGCGACCGTGCCGCCGTAGCGCTTCATGAGCCCCGAGATCGCGAGCACCACGGGGGCCTCGGCGTCGACCTCGCGCGCCGCTCGCACCGAGCCCTCGTCGGCGGAGGTCCGTTCGGTCTCGACGGCGACGCCGTCCTCGGCCTCGGAGAGGTCGCCGACGGTCTCGTCGGTGGTGGTCGTGTCGTCGTCGTCCGGGGCGGTCGACGGAGAGTCGCCGGCGAGCGCGTCGTCGAGGGCGGCGGCCGACTCCTCTTCGGCGGTCAGGGCATCACCGAAGTAGTCGTCGGCCGAGACGGGGACGACGACGGTGCCCTCCGTCGTGACTCCTGCGTCGGCCAGTTCAGCGACGACCTCTTCTTCTGCGGCCCTCGCCGCCGCCTCGGCCCGGGCGCGCGCGTTCGCGGCGCGGGTCGCTGCCGCCTTCTTGGCCGCCGCCGACCGATCGGCGGCGGTGCGCTGAGAGGGCTTGCGAGGCGAGGAGGGCTTCCGGGGCGCCGAGGGCTTGCGAGCCGTCGACGGTTTCGTCACCGGCACGCGGGGCGTCGGGGCCTCGGTCGTGGCGGCCGTCCCCTCGGCCACGTCCCCCGCGGTCGTCGCGTCGTCGTCCACTGTGTTCTCCCCCTGGTCGGATGCGCCCGCCGCTCCGACCGTGTCGTCACCCGGCGTCGAGTCGGGGGCGATGTCACCCACTTCGTCCTCGCGCCGTCCAGCCATCGCCCCACCGTACCAAGGCCACGACGCCGACCGGACGACGGGAGGCGCATATCACGAAAGGGACACGCTTCGGGGCCGTTCCCTGGCTGCTCCTGGCCGGATCGGGTAGTCTTCAACGGCACGACGACGTGTCCAGATCGATGCTCCGCGGTGAACACCGCTCGAACACGAGGCGAATCGCACCCAGAGACGGGTCCGGTCCGCACCGCCGGGGCCACCGCAGAGCCCGTCCCGCACGGGCTCGCCCCTTGTGAGGAGACCAGCGTGAGCAAGAACGACACGAACCACCGCCAGCAGATCGTCATCCTGGCCGCCGGGCTCGGCAGCCGTCTCGGCCGCTCGCTGCCCAAGGCCTTGACCGAGCTCCACGACGGTCGCACCATCATGCAGCAGCAGTTCGACAACATCCGCGACGCCTTCGGGCCCGACGCCCGGGTGACCGTCGTCGTCGGCTACAAGTTCGAGCACATCGTCGAGGCCTTCCCGTCCGCCTCGTTCGTCTACAACGAGATGTACGACCAGACCAACACGTCGAAGAGCCTGCTCCGCGCCCTGCGGGCCAGCGCCTCCGGCGGCGTGCTGTGGATGAACGGCGACGTCGTCTTCGACCCGACGGCCCTCACCCGTGCGGCCCGCCTCGTTCGCGACGACCAGTCGTTCGTCACCGTCAACACCTCCAAGGTGTCCGACGAAGAGGTGAAGTACACGACCGACGCCGAGGGCTACATCGCCGAGCTGTCGAAGCAGGTCAAGGGCGGGCTGGGCGAGGCCGTGGGCATCAACTACGTGTCGAAGTCCGACAAGGCGACACTCATGCACCAGCTCTCCAAGGTCGACAACCAGGACTACTTCGAGCGTGGCATCGAACTGGCCATCGGCCAGGACGGGCTACGCTTTGAGCCCGTGGACATCTCCGACCTCTACGCCGTCGAGGTCGACTTCGCCGAAGACCTCGAGCGCGCGAACCTGTTCGTCTGAACCGGGCCGTCTCCCGACGGCCGCGTGCCGCTACGCGATGTCCTGAACGAGAAGGACGTCCGTGAGCACTGACCTGGCCGAACGGCCCCGTCGCAGCGGCTTCGCGCGATACCGCCAGACGCTCTGGTTGCTGACGAGTCGCGACCTCAAGGTCCGGTACTCCACCTCGAAGCTCGGCTACTTCTGGTCGATCCTCGACCCGCTCGTGATGTCGGGCATCTACTTCTTCGTCTTCTCGGTCGTGTTCAAGCGCTCGGTCGGCGACGAGCCGTACATCGTCTTCCTCCTCTCCGGCCTCTTGCCCTGGATGTGGTTCAACGGCGCGGTCTCCGACAGCACCCGGGCGTTCATCCGCGAGGCGAAGCTCGTCCGATCGACCAAGATCCCCCGGACGATCTGGGTGTTCCGACTCGTGGGTTCCAAAGGCATCGAGTTCGCCCTCAGCCTGCCCGTCCTGGCCTTGTTCGCCGCCGTCGGAGGGGCCCAGTTGCACTGGCAGGCTGTGTTCTTCCCCTTGGCCATGGTCATGCAGACCGTACTCGTCGCCGGGGTGGGGCTCGTCGTCGCACCACTCGTCGTGTTCTTCCGCGACCTCGAGCGCGCCACGAAGCTCGCCCTGCGGTTCGCCTTCTACGCCTCGCCCATCATCTACGGCACCCAAGACCTCCCCGAGAGCCTGCACCTCCTGGCCGCGTTCAACCCGCTGAGCGGCATCTTCGGCCTCTACCGGTCGGCGTTCTTCCCCGAGCAGTTCGACCTCACCGAGGTGCTCGTCGGCGGTTCCGTGTGCGTCGTGGTCCTGGGCGTCGGGCTGCTCGTCTTCCGGGCCAGCGAGCGTGCCGTGCTGAAGGAGATCTGATGTCCACCACCGGACAACGCCCCGTGATCCGCGTCGACGGCGTCGGCATCCGCTTCCGCCGCAACCGGCGCGGGCGGCGATCGTTCAAGGACCTCTTCGCCGACAGCAGCAGACGGTCGCGACCGGGCGAGTTCTGGGCCCTCCGCGACGTCAGCTTCGAGGTCCGACCGGGCGAGGCCATCGGCGTCGTGGGACGCAACGGCCAGGGCAAGTCGACGCTGCTCAAGCTGGTGGCCGAGGTGATCCTGCCCGACACGGGCACCGTCGAGGTGTCGGGCGGCGTCGCCCCCCTCATCGAGATCACCGGTGGCTTCGTCGCCGACCTGACGGTGCGGGAGAACGTGTACCTGACCGCCGGCCTGCACGGCATGACCCGCCCCGAGATCGACCAGCGCTTCGACGAGATCATCGACTTCGCCGAGATCGGCGACTTCGTCGACACCCCGTACAAGCACCTCTCGAGCGGCATGAAGGTCCGCATCGCGTTCGCCGTCATCTCACGGCTCGAAGAGCCCGTCGTGCTGGTCGACGAGGTGCTCGCCGTGGGTGACAAGGCCTTCCGCGAGAAGTGCTACGCCCGGATCGGCGAGATGCTGGCCGACGGTCGCACGCTCTTCCTCGTGTCGCACAACGAACGCGACCTCAAGCGGTTCTGCCGACGGGGCCTCTACCTCGACAAGGGTGCCCTGGTGTTCGACGGCCCCCTCGACGACGCCCTGGCCCGGTACGCCTCCGATCACCCTCCCCGCCCCTCGGCGTAGTGTCGAGGGGTGCCCGAACGCAGTCAGCCCCACAGCCCCGATCACGCCGCCTCGACGACGGACGCACAGCTCGCCGCCCGCGACGCCGCGAACTCGACCGAGTACCACTACCAGACGTCGGCGCCCGACCGGTCGGACGACGCCGCCTGGGTGCGACGTCTCGACAAGCTGTTGGCCGTCCAGCGTCCGGTCGTCGTCAAGCACGTCGCCACGCTGCGTCGGCGCCACAAGAAGGCGACACCACAGAAGCTCATCACCATCCTCGAGCGCGAGTACCTCGCCGCGGTCACGACCGGTGGGGCCGCCGTCGGGGCCAGCGCGGTGATCCCCGGTGTCGGCTGGGGTGTGTCGCTGGCGCTCTCGGGCGTCGAGACCGCCGGCTTCCTCGAGGCGAGCGCACTCTTCGCCCAGTCCGTGACCGAGGTCCACGGCATCGCCGTCTCGGACCCCGACCGCGCCCGGGCACTGGTCATGGCGATGCTGCTCGGCGGTCCCGGTGCCAGCCTCGTCCGTCAGTTCGCCGGCGAGGCCATGGGCACGGCTCCGGCCCGGACCGCGTTCTGGGGCGAGCTGGTCACCTCCAAACTGCCGAAGGCGGCCATGAGCGGCCTGACCGACACGATCCGCAAACAGTTCATCCGGCGATTCGCCGCATCGCAAGGGGCCTCCGTCCTCGGGCGGGCCCTCCCGTTCGGCATCGGGGCCGTCGTGGGAGGGACGGGCAACCACCTGCTCGGACGCAAGGTCGTCACGACGGCCCGCACGGCGTTCGGTGCGGCGCCGGCCGAGTTCCCGGTCGCCCTGTCCCTCTGAGCAGCTGGCCGGGGGCGGCCGGCGTGGTCGGCCACGTCCCCTCCGACGGGTCCTCCCCAAGAGGCCGTCGTCCACAAGGACTCGAGACGACCCTCGGCGGCCGCTCCTAGGGTCGACGACATGACGTCGACGTCCCTCGCCTACACCGTCCCCTTCACCCTCGACCGCTCCCGCGCACCCCGCGTCTACCGATTGCTCAACGACTCCCCCGAGACCGTGACCGGCGTCCGGGTCACCCTCGTCGGCACGGGGCTGCTCGTCCCCGTCGCGACCACCCGGCTCGACCCCGGCGACTCGGTCGACCTCTGTGTGCTGGGTGTCGAACTGGCCCGCAGCGCGATCGCCGTCGTGCGGTGGTTCCGGCCCGACGGCGACGAGTACCTCTGGCGGTTCAGCTTCTGACCTCCGGGGTGGACGAGTCCTGCCGGGTGGGGGGCCGCGTCAGCTGGTGAGCCGAGCCCGTCTCTCAGCGACGTAGTCCGCGGCCGTGAAGGCCTCCAGGAGGGGCGGCAGGTGATCGACCCCGAGGCCGGTGACCAGCACGGCCGGGTCGACACCCAGCACCACGGCGAGCCGGACGATCGTGTGCAGCACGGGGTTCCCGATGCCACGCTCGATCTTTCCGTAGTTCGACACGTTCATGCCCGCGAGGTGGGCCACCTCGTCCTGGCTCAGGCCGAGCCGCAGGCGCTCGTCGCGGATGCGTACTCCGAACTGGCGGGCGGCGGCGGACGTCGGTTCAGGCATGCCTCATGGATACGCTGCTCAGCGTCTGAGATCCAGAGTCCTCAGCACCGGGACATGAATGCCTCAGCGATGAGAGGCTTTCCGTGCCCCGTCGCCGGGGTCAGAGGTCCGTCGCCTCCGCGTCGCTGGCCTCCTGCTCGGCGTCGTCGGCCGCACCGGCCGAGCGTGGTTCGTCGAACGACGGTCGGCGTGCGGCGTAGTCGTCACGCAGCCGCACGAGGTCCGCCACCGCGTTCTCGAACCGACGCGTGGCCGCCCCGGGCGACGTGTCGCCGAAGTGACGCCGTACCCAGTGATCGAGACGGCTCCGCGCCTCCGGATCGTCGACGACCCTGTCGACGAGAGAAACGATGTCGCCCGCGCCGTCGGCCGTCAACCATTCGGCGTCCCCGAGGTATCCCGACTCGTCGACGTCGGCCTCGACGGCCACCGGACGGGTCACGACGAGGGGTCGGCCCGTCGCGAGGCGGTCGTAGACCATCGCCGAGATGTCGGTCACGGCGACGTCCGCCGCGGCCAGTTGCCAGCCGAGTTCGGGCCCCTCGTCGTGGATGTGATGAGCATCGGGATCACGAGTGTTGGCCTCGGCCAGCGCCCGGATGATCGCCTCGTGGGCTCGCCGGTACCCGGGGTCGAGCACACCGCTGCGCGGGTGTGCCCGGTAGACGACCCGGTGACGCCCCGAGGCCAGCAGTGCCCTGACGAGGGCGAGGCCGTGCGTGGCGATCGACCCGTAGGCGGCCGCAGGACGGTCGCCCTCCCAGGTGGGGGCGTAGAGCACGACCAGACGGTCGTCGTCGGGGTAGGGCACCTCACCCGAGAAGTGGTCGGCCTGGGGCCGACCGATGGGCACGGCGCGCTTGTCGAGGTCGTAGTCCCAGAGCTTGGCGGCGAGTCGGTCCTTCGCGGCGTCGCCCGCGACGAAGGCGTAGTCGTACGCCTTGAACTGGTTCGTCGTCATGTACATCTTGTCGCTCTCGCCGTGGTTGACGAAGACGTGCCACATGCGGCCGTACCGCATCATCTGGAAGTTCTTCGCGTTCTGGTTGACGTACAGCGTCATGGCGAGGGGTTGAGCGGCGACGAAGTCCTCGAGGTCGGCCACCTTGCGGGCGTAGACGAGCGGCACCGGGCTCTCGTCGAGCATGGTGACCATCGTGCCCGGCGAGCGGACGACGACGGCGACGGGGAAGGTCTCGGCCAGGCGGGCGAGCGGGGCGTACCACTGTCGGATCTGGTACATGTTCACGGTCGTGTCGGCGAAGTACACGGCGACGCGGACGGTGCCCGGAGCGGGCGTCGCCGCCGCCCGTGGGTCGCGCTCGAGCCGACGTCGACTGCTGCGCGATCGGATGGCCCGGCGGGCCAGGCTCCAGGCGAGCCCCAGGTCTCGGGTCAGCGGCACATGCCCTCCTCGGGTCGGTCCGTCACCCCGATCGGCGCCGGACCCCGGAAAGCCTAGAGGACCGGAGGTCGACCGGCCCTGGACATGCGGAGGACCGTTACCCAACCGATGGACCGTCGACCGCCCGGCGCCTCTCGCCACCCCTCCGCCCAGCCCGCGAACCACGGCCGCAGGCGCTGCGGGGTGCGTGCCCAGCGCAGCAGCTGGACCGCCGTCCAGGACGCTACGTAGACGGGGACGAGCGGCCACGGGAGGTTGCGCTTGGCCAACCAGACCCGGTTGCGCGCGTTCAGCCGGTAGTACTCGGCGTGACGCGCCGGGTCGATGGCCGGATGGTTCGCCACAAGCGAGCCCTCGTACCAGGTGCGCCTGCCCTGGGCCCAGACCCGCCACGCCAGCTCGATGCCCTCGTGTGCGTAGAAGTACGGCTCGCCCCAGCCGGCACAGGCGTCGAAGACGTCGCGGGGCAGCAGGGTCGCCCCTTCCCAGACCGAGAAGACGTCGCTCGACCGGTGAGGGTCGCCCTTGCGCAGGCGAGGCGTCCATCGCCGCGGATTGGCGGCGCCGTCGGGGTCCACGACCCGTGGCTGAAGGAGCCCGATCTCGGGTCGGGCCCGCAACAACGCGACGGCGTCCGCGAGGAACCGGTCGGAGGGCAGGCTCGCGTCGTCGTCGAGGAAGAAGATCCACTCGCCCGCGACGGCTTCGGCCCCCCGGTTGCGGCCGGCGGGGATGCCCACGTTCTCGGCGAGCTCGAGCAGGCGGACCCCGGTGGGCACCTCGACCTCCGGGCTCGCGGCGTCGCGTCCGTTGACCACGCAGACGACGTCGAGTGCGACGTCGCGCTGGGCCGACAGCGAAGCGAGCCCCCGACGCAGGTCGTCCGGGCGACGCCCCTGGGTCAGGCTCACGACTCCGACCCGGGGCAGGGCCTCGCTCAGGAGCGCACCCGCTTCGACGCCATGATCGCGACGAAGTGGCCGACCAGCGCCAGCACCGACAGCGGGAGCAGGGCGACGAGCAGGACGCGGTCGGCGGTGACGCCTCCGACGACGAGGCCGACGAGCGCCGCGAGGAAGACGAGCATGGTCAGCTCGACCGAGTGGTACAGCCGGTGGAACGGCACGAACCGCGCGGCGCTGCGCAGTCGGGACAGGAGGCGCCCGCTCGGCTGCGTCGCGCCTCCTCGTTTGTCTTCGAGCCGGTCGAGACCCGCGTTCGCGCGGGCGACGTGGACCATGTCGTTGAGGGCCTTGTTGAGCACGATCACGAGGGCGAGGGCGAAGCCCGCGGTCGTCCAGAGGAAGTCACCCGGCGTCTCGAACGGGAATCCGGCGGCGCGGATGCCCAACACGATCGGGATGAGGGCCTCGGTCGAGTAATGGCCGACCTTGTCGAGGAAGACCCCGGCCGGCGAACTGGTGCCCCGCCAGCGGGCGACCTCGCCGTCACAGCAGTCGACGAGCATCTGCAGTTGGCCCAGCACGAGGGCGAGCAACGCGCCGGTGATGCCCGGCACGAGCAGCGACAGGGCGGTGCACCAGCCGACGAGGATCATCAGCCCGGTCACGCCGTTCGCCGAGACGCTCGTCTTGAGCAGCCACCAGGTCAGGTAGGGCGAGACGTCGCGCAGGTACAACGAGGCCGTCCAGTGCTCGGCGTTCGCGCGACTGCGCACCTCGGGCGGCTGGGCGACGCGTCGCAGCTCGGCAATCGAACTCGGTCTCGTGGGCAGCGCGGTCATCGGCGGCTACCTTCCGGTCTGGGCGGTGATGTTCTTCGTGAGGTCGAGGAAGCCGAGCACGAAGCCGACGCCCCACCCGAAGTGGATGGAAGGCAAGACTACGAGAAACCAGAGGCGGGTGCGGAGGTCGTCACCGCGGGCGGCGAGCAGTGCGGCCGCGAGGACGAAGACGACGTACACGCCGGGCACGACGAGGGCGAGCGTGGCCCACCCGAGCGGGCTGCCGAGTGCGAGTCCGACCACGCCGACCAACCCGACCACGAGGCCGAGAGCCACCCCGAGCACCATGACGGGAGGCACCAGGTACCGCACCGTGTTCGCCTTCGGGAACCGCCGGGCCAGTTCGCCGCGCCACAGCCCGGTGGCGACGAACTGTCGGGCCAGTTTGCGCAGGCTCGGGCGAGGTCGGTAGGTGACCACGAGCCGGGGCGTGAACCAGACCGTCCCGCCCGTGGCCCGGAGCCGCCGGTTGAGCTCCCAGTCCTGGCCGCGCTTGACGCCCTCGTCGAAGAGCCCGACCTCGAGCAGTCGGTGTCGCAGGAAGACGCCCAGGTAGGCCGTGTCGGTCGGGCCCTCGGCACCGCCGACGTGGTGCGGCGTACCCCCGAGGCCGACCCTGCTGCCGTAGGCCCGGGCCACGGCCTTCTCGAAGGGGGTGCGACCGACGGCGGCCATGATGCCGCCCACGTTGTCGGCCCCACTGCGCTCGAGGGTCTCGACCGCGATGCGCGTGTAGTCGCTCGGCAGCACCGAATGGGCGTCGACGCGCACCGTGATCGGGTGGACCGAGGCGCGGATGGCCACGTTGAGGCCGGCCGGGGTCGAGCCGACGGGGTTGGGGATGCTCCGGACCCGGGGGTCGGCCGCCGCCATCTCGGCCACGACCTCGTTCGTGCGGTCGACGCTCGGGCCGAGGGCCAGGATCACCTCGAACGGGCCCTCGTAGTCCTGGACCAGCAGGCTCTCGACCGCCGCCCGGATGTCACGCTCCTCGTTGAGGACGGGCATGACGTACGAGACCCCGGGTCGGGTGGCGTCGCCTGCTTGCATGGATCGCGTTCCTCGGGCTGGTGAGCGCCGGGGAGGCGCGGGTCGGGACTGCGGACGGCCGCAGGGATCGTGGCGAGCTTAGCAACACCCGAACGGGGGCCGGGACGCCGTCGCGTCCCGACCCCCGCCGTGCCGACCGGGGAACCCGTCAGCTGGTCAAGGTGTCGAGGGTGACCTTCGTCGTGTCGGTCGTCCCGTCCCGGACGTAGGTCAGGTCGGCCGTCGCGCCACCGGCCAGGAACCTGACCTGCGCCGTGAGGTCGGTGCGGTCGCTGATCGGCACGCCGTTGAACTCGGTCACGACGTCGCCCTGTCGCAGGCCGGCGTTCTGGGCCGCGCCACCGGGGCTGAGCTGGACGATGAGGGCACCGACCCGGGTGGCCGCCGCGTCGCTCGTGGCGTCGTTCACGCTGGCACCGAGGAGGCCGTGGCTCGCCTTGCCGTTCGCCATGATCTCTTTGGCGACCCGCTGCACGAGGTTCGACGGCACCGAGAACCCAACGCCGATGCTGCCGGACGACTCCCCCGAACTGGCGATGGCGACGTTGAGGCCGATCAGCTCGCCCTGCGAGTTGAGCAGCGCACCACCGGAGTTGCCCGGGTTGATCGACGCGTCGGTCTGGATGACCGGCAGCGAGATGACCGAGCTGGCCTGGTTCTGCGTGGAGCCGTCACCGTTGTTGAAGGAGAAGGGCCCCTGACCGTTGTTGTCGTTCTGCTGGCCCTCGTCGCTGCCGTCGGTCGGCGCTGCCGAGGACTGCACGGTGATGCTGCGGTTGAGGGTCGAGACGATGCCGTCGGTCACCGTGTTCGACAGGCCGAGCGGTGCTCCGATGGCCACGGCCGTGTCACCGACGTTCAGCTCCGACGAGTCGGCGAAGTCGATCGGGGTGAGCCCCGTCGCGTCGACCTTCAGCACGGCGAGGTCGACCGTGGGGTCGAGCCCCACGACCTCGGCCGGCAGGATGCTGCCGTCGCTGAGCGTGACCGTGACGGTGCCCGACGCGCTGGCACCGTCCAGGGTGACGACGTGCGTGTTGGTCACGATGTACCCGTCGTCGCTCAGGATGACGCCCGAACCGGTGCCGCCCGACTCGCCCGCCGTCACGTTGATCGTGACGACCGACTTCGTCGCCTTCGCGGCGACCGCCGTGACGACCGTCGCGTCGTCGTAGTCGTTCACCGTCAGGTCGCGGGACTCACCGGTCGCCGAGACCCCGGCCCCCGAGTCGCGGGAGAGCACCGCGGCGACGCCACCGCCCGCCGCGCCGCCCACGAGGACGCCGACCAGGAGGGCCGCGGCCACGGAGCCCACACCACGTCGGCTCTTCTTCGACTTCTGGGCGGGTGCCTGCCACCCCGCCGCGGCGTACGAGTTCGTCGTGTCGTAGGCGAACGCCGACGGGTCGGAGGTCGGCTGCTGGTACGGGTCGCCCTGCTGGTACGCCCGTGGCTGTCGGTAGGGGTCGCCCTGCTGGTACGACCCTGGCTGCTGGTAGGAGTCACCGTGCTGGTACGACCCTGACTGCGGGTAGGGACCCGGCTGCTGGTACGAGCCGGGCTCTTGGTGGGATGCGGCTTGCTGATGCGGCGCAGGCTGCTGGTACGAGCCGGGCTGCTGGTACGACGACGGCTGCTGATGCGAGCCGGGGTGGGGCTGACTCGGGTCGTGGGCCTGGTCGTGCCGCGCCTCCTCGGGCCCGGACCCGAAGGCCCCGGCCTGCGGGGTGCTGCCGGGGAGCGGCGGAGCACCGTAGGTGACGCCCTGGTCGGCCGGGTACGGCGTCGTGGGCTGGGCCCCGTCCCGTGCGCTCCGATCCGCGCCCGGAACGCTCTGCG
>NZ_LMLG01000006.1:965630-1160713 GCF_001421865.1 Frigoribacterium sp. Leaf44 | reverse complement strand
GTCGGTCATGGTGCTCCTTCCAAGCCCTGACAGCCTGGTCGCCCAAGCTGGGCGGATCATACGGCGAGCCTGTGAGCGGACTGCACCCAGCTTATGCGGCGGCTGGACAGGGCCACCCCGGCACCCGTCCCGCGGAGATACGGTGACGGGATCATGACTCCTCCAGCACCCTGGCAACGCGCGGCGAGCGGCGCGATGCTCCTCGACGGCGCGGGCCGACTCGCCCCGACGATCTTCGCCGAGATGTCGGCCCTCGCGACAGCCACCGACAGCATCAACCTCGGGCAGGGCTTCCCGGACGAGGACGGCCCGGTCGAGGTCCTCGACGCGGCGCACGAGGCCCTGCGCGCCGGCCTCAACCAGTACCCGCCGGGCCGGGGCATGCCCGTCCTGCTCGAGGCGGTCGCATCCCATCAGCGGCGGTTCTACGGCCTCGACGTCGATCCGCGGCGCGAGGTGCTCGTGACCGCGGGGGCGACCGAGGCGCTGGCGGCGACGATCCTGGCGTTCGTCGACCGGGGCGACGAGGTGGTGACGCTCGAACCGTTCTACGACGCGTACGGGGCCGTCATCGGGCTCGCGGGCGGCGTCCACGTCACCGTGCCTCTCCGCGGGCCGGACTCGACGGTCGACCCGGACGAACTGCGCCGGGCCTTCGGACCGCGCACCCGGCTCGTCGTGCTGAACGATCCGCACAATCCCACGGGCAGCGTCCTCGACGACGCGACCCGGCGCCTCCTGCTCGAGCTCGCCGTCGAGCACGACGCGCTCGTCGTCACCGACGAGGTCTACGAGCACCTGCTCTTCGACGGTGCGGTCCACGTGCCGTTCGCCACCCTGCCCGGCGCGGCGGCCCGGACGATCAGCATCTCGTCGGGCGGCAAGACCTTCAACACGACCGGGTGGAAGATCGGTTGGCTGACCGGTCCGGCGGACCTCGTCGACCGGATCGTGGCCGTCAAGCAGTACCTGACCTTCGTGAACGGCTCGGTCTTCCAGCCCGCGATCGCCGTCGGGCTCGGACTCCCCGACTCCTACTTCGAGGGCGTCGCACGCACACTGGCCCACAAACGCGACGTCCTGTCCGACGGGCTGCGTCGTGCCGGGTTCGCCGTGCGGGCGAGCCACGGGTCGTACTTCGTGGTCGCCGACGCCGCTCCCCTGGGCTTCGACGACGCCTCCGACCTGTGCCGGCGGCTCCCCGAGCTGGCCGGCGTCGTCGGGCTGCCGATCAGCGCCTTCTGCCACCCGGTGCTCGCCGCGGAGCAGTCATCCCTCATTCGGTTCGCCTTCTGCAAGCGCATCGAGGTGCTCGAGCAGGCCTCGGCCCAGCTCGCGTCACTCTCGGTCTGAGCCACTCCCCGCGGGCGAAACGTCGTCCCGACCGCGCGGGACCACGTCGTACCGACGCAGGGCCAGCGACGGGTTCGTCCGGCGCACGGCAGCGATCCGGTCGGCCGAGACCCTGCCGAGCGCCATGACGTCGACCTCGTCGCCGACCGAGGCGAGAGCCACGCCCGTCGGATCGACGATCGTGCTGCAGCCGACGCCGACGGGGGGTGCGTGGTCCGCCGCGGCGACGTACACGGTGTTCTCGAGTGCCCGGGCCGTCAGCAGGGTCGTCCAGTGGTGCTGCTTGAGCGGTCCGCGCACCCACTCGGCCGGCATGAGGACCACGTCGGCCCCGGCGTCGACGAGCGTCCGGGTGACCTCGGGGAACCGCAGGTCGTAGCAGGTCTGCAGGCCGAAGACGAGCCCGCCGACCTCGAAGGTCGCGGCGACGGCCAACGGGCCCGGCACGATCCACCGGGACTCCTGCCCGCCGAACGCGTCGTAGAGGTGCTGCTTCGAATAGGTGGCGACGACGCCCCGATCGGGCGCCACGGCCACGAGCAGGTTCTCGAACCGCGCCGGATCGGGCGAGACGGCGACCAGACCGGCGACGAGCACGAGGCCGAGACGATCCGCCAGTCCGGTCAGATGGCTGACGAACGGCCCGTCCGTGGACTCCGCGGCCTCGAGGTACGACGGCCCCAGTTCGGCCGAGAAGTACGACGAGTACTCGGGGAAGACGGCCACCCGCGCGCCCCGTCGAGCCGCCTCCTCGGCGAGGTCCGTGATCGTCCGCAGGTTGCGCTCCGGGTCGTCACCGGGAGCGGTCTGGACCACTGCGACGACGACGTCGGACGCGCTGCCGGTGCTGCCGGTGCTGCCGGTGCTGCCGGTGCTGCCGGTGCTCATCGTGCTGCCGGTGCTCATCGTGCCCACCGCCCGGCCGCCAGCGCGGCCGCCTCGCCCAGCCAGAAGGAGGCGCGGGTCGTCGACTCGAGGACGTCGCCCGCCAGTTCCGTGGTCGACACGACGTCGGCGAAACCGTCGTCGGGGGCTTCGACGGAACCGGCGACGAGGACGACCGGGACTCCGGCCGCGTCGGCCATCCGCCGCACGAGCGACACGGTCTTGCCGGCGGCGGTCTGACCGTCGAAACGCCCTTCTCCGGTGACGACGACGTCCCCCAGGGCCAGGGCTTCGGAGAGGCGGACGGCCTCGGCGACGGCGACGGCCCCGGGCTGCAGACGGGCACCCCAGGCGAGCAGACCGAAGCCCGTTCCGCCCGCGGCCCCCGCACCGGCGGTCAGGGGATCGACGTCGACGAGGCTCGCGAAACGCTCGAGACCCCGTTCGAGCGCGAGGACGTCGTCGGCCGAGGCTCCCTTCTGCGGCCCGAACACGGCAGCTGCTCCCCAGGGTCCGAGCAAGGGGCTGTCGACGTCGACCAGCAACACCACGCCGTCCGGTGGGAGGGCGATCAGACCCGAGAGATCGACCCGGGCAGCCGTGGTGAGACCGTGGTTGCCCGGACCGACGGGCTCGCCCAGGGAATCGACGATCCGAGCACCGAGGGCCGTCAGAGCACCTGCTCCCCCGTCCGTCGACCCACTGCCCCCGAGGCCGACGAGCAACCGCACGGCGCCGGCGTCGACGGCCGCGCGGATGACGTCGCCCAGGCCGCGGGTGGTGGCGTCGTGCGGCGCGGGTGACGACAAGAGGCCGAGTCCACAGGACGAGGCGAGTTCGACGACGGCCGTGCCGTCGGGCAACGCCAGCCAGGGGGCATCGACGGGACGGCCGTCGGGGCCGTCGACGACGACCTCGTGGCGGATGCTTCCGGGGACGGCCCGCTCGAATGCATCGAGGGTGCCTTCTCCGCCGTCGGCGAGGGGCAGCGCGACGATCTCGTCGTCGGGTCGTGACCGGGACCACCCTGCGGCGAGGGCGGCCGCAGCCTCGGACGCGTCCAGGCTGCCTTTGAACGCATCGGGGGCGAGGACCACCCGGAGTCTCGACATGCCTCAACCTTGGCATGATCCGCCCCGGCGGCACAGAGCAGGCCGAGGCGTGACCACACGAAGAAAGCCCCGGTCGATGACCGGGGCTTTCTTCTTTCTTGTTGCGGGGGCAGGATTTGAACCTACGACCTCTGGGTTATGAGCCCAGCGAGCTACCGAACTGCTCCACCCCGCGGCACAAGAAGAAACACTAGCACGGCATTCGGACGCCGTCCAATCGAGCCCCCGGAGGCGACCACCACCTCGCGCCCCCTCGACGACGAACCCCCTCCCGGCGTGCCGGAAGGGGGTTCGTCGTCGTGCCTGTCGCGTGACTACTGACCGCTGGCTGCGACTGCGTCCTCAAGGGCCGTCTGGAGGCGCGTGTCGGCCTCCGCCGCCGCCACCAAGTTGTTCTCGGCGTAGGCCGCGGCGCGGTCCGTCAGAGCCTGCTGTGCGTCGGCCAGGGCCTGGTCGAGCGCCGCGTTGTCGGTGCCCGACCCGGTGTCAGGCGTCGCCGCTCCCCCGTCCGTCGCCCCGTCGCCGGTGTCCGTGCCGGTTCCGGTGCCGTCGGTTCCCTCACCCGTGGTCGGTACGCCGTTGTCTCCGGCCGTCGCACCCGAGTTGCCACCGAAGAGCGAGTCGAGGGCGCCGTCGAGGGTGTCCTCGAAGGCGATCTTGTCGCCGAACGACACCAGGATGCGCTGCAGGACGGGGTACGACGTCTCGGAGTTCGACTTCACGTAGATCGGCTGCACGTAGAGCAGACCGCCGCCGACCGGCAGGGTCAGCAGGTTGCCTCGGACGACGCTCGTGTCACCCCGGGTGAGCAGTGCGAGTTGGTTCGCCACGGCGGTGTCGGTGTTGAAGTTGTTCTGCACCTGCCCGGGGCCGGGCAACGTGTCGGTGCGTGGCAGGGCCAGCAATGTGAGCTTGCCGTAGTCCGACGAGATCTCGCCCGGCGTCGACCCGGCATCGGCGTTCGCCGCCAAGTAGCCCGTCAACACGTTGCGGGCGTTCTCACCGGACTGCTGCGGGATGTACGTCGAGTAGATCGAGAACGCCGGGTCTTGGTCGGGCAACTGCAGCGTCAGGTAGTACGGAGGCTGCAACGGCGGGTTCTGCGCGTTGCTCGTCGGTTCGTTGGGCGTGACCCACGCGTCGTCGCTCGAGTAGAACGAGTCGGCGTCCGTCACGTGGTACGTCCCGAGGATCGCCCGCTGCACCTTGAACATGTCCTGCGGGTAGCGCACGTGCTGGAGCAGCTCGGCGGACATGTCGCTCAGGGGTGACAACGTCGACGGGAAGATCTTGTCGTACGTCTGCAGGATCGGGTCGCTGGTGTCCCACGCGTAGAGCTTGACCGAACCGTCGTAGGCGTCGACCGTGGCCTTCACCGAGTTGCGGATGTAGTTGATGTTGTTCGACGCGTACACCGGGCGGTCGTTGTACGTGTCGGCGATCGCGTCCGACAACGCCTGCGGCTTCGAGTACGGGTACTCGTTCGTCGTCGTGTATCCGTCGACGATCCAGACGACCTTGCCGTCGACGACGGAGGGGTACGGCGCGCTGTCGATCGTGAGGTAGGGAGCCACCTTCTGGACGCGTTCGGTGGGGTCGCGGTCGTAGAGGATCTGCGACTGGTCGTTCACGGCGTCCGACAGGAAGATCTGCTCGGACTGGAACTTGATGGCGTAGATGAGCTTCTTGAAGACGTTGTCGAGCTTGGGCCCACCGTTGCCCTCGAAGGTCGTCGTCTCGTTCGTGCCGTTGTCGTTGCTGCCCGACGGGTAGTCGAGCTCGATGTCGTTGCCGCCGTCGCCACCCACGATCGAGTAGGTCGGCGACTCCTGGCCGAAGTAGATCCGCGGCTCGTAGTCCCCGGCGTCGCCGAGGGCGCCCGTCACGGGGATGCCGGACTCGAGGAAGACGGGCTGGCCGTCCGCGGACCGCTGGTTGCCGTACGCCGCCACCACGCCGTAGCCGTGGGTGTAGACGAAGGTCGTGTTGTAGGGGGTCGCCGAGTTGCCGAGCTGCGAGGTGTTCAGCTCGCGCACGGCGATGACCGTGTCCTGCACGTTGCCGTCGATCGTGTACCGGTCGACCGCGAGCTGCTCGGGGAAGCTGTAGTACTGGCGGTACTGCTGCAGCTGGGCGAAGGCGTCGGTCACGAGCGCGGGGTCGATGATGCGGATGTTGGCGGTGGTGACGGCATCGCCGGCCAGGGCCCCGGCCTCGGCGTCGGACTTGGCGTCGTAGGTCTGCTCCTCGACGTCGGCCACGCCGTAGGCCTCACGCGTCGCCTGGATGTTGCGCTCGATGTACGGCGACTCGACCGTCCGTTCGCTGGGCTCCACCGTGAACCGCTGGACGATCCAGGGGTAGATGCCACCGACGATGATGCTGATGATGATGAGCGCGGCCGTGCCGATCACCGGCAGGCGCCAGCGCCCGACGATCGCGGTCACGATGAACAGGATCGCGACGACGACGGCGATCCCGGCGAGGATCTGCTTGCCGGGGATGCCCGCGTTGACGTCGGTGTACGTGGCACCCGTGAGCAACTTGTTGGTGCCGTCGGAGAGCGTCGCGTACTGGTCGAGCCAGAGGCTGACGCCCTGCAGCAGGAGGTAGACGGCGGCGGTGACGGCCAGCTGGATGCGCGCGACCTTGGAGATGCGCACCTCGCGCCCGGTGAAGCGCAGGGCCCCGTAGAGGTAGCTGGTCGCGACGGCGGCGATGCCGGCGATGAGGACGACGGCCGAGGCGAAGCCGACCGCTGCCTGGTAGAGCGGCAGCTCGAAGACGTAGAACCCGATGTCGAGCCCGAACTGCGCGTCGGTCCGCCCGAAGGGGGTGCGGTTGATCCACTCGAGGACGGTCTGCCACTGCGTCGACGTGGCGATGCCGGCGAAGAGGCCGAGCACGGCGGGGACGCCGATGACGACGGCACGTCGAAGGGGCTCGATGACCTGCTGGTAGCGATCGAGCTGCGAGTTCAACTTGGCGTACACGGGGCGGAACCGGAAAGCCACTTCGATGCTGACGTAGACCGGCACCGCCATGGCCACGAAGCCCACCGCGAACATCACGAGGCGTGCGATCCACTGCGTCGTCAGCACCCCCGTGAACCCGAGCTGCTGGTACCAGAGGTAGTCCGTCAGCAGCGACGAGAAGATGAAGAAGGCGATGACCAGGGCGGCGAGGACGGCCACCGTGACCAGGACGGGCAATCGGGGCGAGCGTCGTGCGGTTCGCGACGATGCGGGTGACGTCAAGGGTGTGCTCCTGGCTGACGGGGACGTGGACGGCCATCCTACGTGTCGAGCCTGGCCGCCTCAGCGTCCCCTTCTCAGCTTTGCGTGGGCTGCACGAACCCTATCGACCGGCCGTACAGGTGGGCAGCGACGACGTGTCGCCCCCGCCCGCGACCGTCTCGAGCGCCGTCACCGCGTCGTCCAAGGTCTCGACGGAGTAGACGTCCAACCCGGAAGGCACGTTCCCGACGACCTCGGAGCAGTTCGTGGACGGTGCGAGGAAGACGGTCGCCCCGGCGTCACGGGCACCGTAGAGCTTCTGTCGGATGCCCCCGATGGCTCCGACCTCGCCCGACCCCGTGATCGTCCCCGTGCCCGCGACCTTCTCGCCGCCGGTGAGCTCGCCCGGAGTCGTCTTGTCGATGATCCCGAGCGCGAACATCATGCCGGCGCTCGGCCCGCCGACCTGGTCGAGCTTCAGGGTCACGTCGAAGGGATACGTGTAGTCCACGCTGACCCCGACCCCGAGCAGCGGCGTGCCGTCGACCTCTTGCGGGGTGACCTCCTCGGTCACGCTCGTCCCCGCCCGGTCGACGACGACCTCGGCGGGCGTCGACGCGCCGTTCGCCGCGACGAGGCCGCGGAGGACGTCCACGTCCGCATCGGTGGCGAGACTCGTCCCGTTGACGCTCACCAGGACGTCGCCCTCGCGCAGGACGCCTTCGGCCGGGCTGCCCTGGGAGACCTGGCTGACCGTCACGGCGCTGGGGATGGCGTACCCCTCGTGGATCAGCGCCGCGGCGATCGCGGACTTCTGCGAGTTCTGCATGTCCACGGCGTTCTGCTCGTCGACCTGGTCGTTCGACACCCCCGACGGGTACACGGCCTCGACCGGGATGACCGAACGGCTGCGATCCGCCCAGGCACGGACGACGTCGACCCACCCCGGCCGGACGTCCAGGTTGCCCTGGACGCTGACGGTCAGCAGGTCGAGCGTGCCGCTGGTGGGATAGGTCTCGTGGCCCGAGACGGTGATGAGCGGCTGGGACGAGCCCTCGTACTCGGCGCTGCCCAGGGTGTCGAACACCGGGCCGGGCTGCTCGATCAGGTACGGCCCCGGCAGCAGGCTCAGGACGACCGCCGAGACGACGGCCACGCCCAGGAGGGGCCAGCCGACCCGACCCGCACGGCGAGCGGACGACGGGGAGGTGCGCGGGGGCGTGAAGAAGGCCACGGAGGGTCCTTTCGGGATCGGCCGGGGAGGCGCGGGTCGCGTTCGCCACGAGCGGAGCGTCGGCCCCGGGGCGGTGGCCGAATCCCAGGATCTTCGTGCGGCCAGCAGCTAGCGTAGTCAGCATGACCGATGATTCGCCGCGCGGGCCTGAGGACGAGTTCCGTGACATGCTGCGGCAGTTCCTTTCCGGCGGTTCCGAGATCGATCCGTCACAGCTCGCCGGGGCCGCGGGGCTGCCCGACGACCCGGCTTTCGTGGCTCGACTCATGAGCCAACTGCAGAACGCCGTCAACAGCAGCGGTGACGGCATCGACTGGTCGATCGCCACCGAGCAGGCGACCGCCGTGGGCACCCAGACCGCCGTCGCACCGACCGCCGCCGAGACCGCCGCCCTCGAGCAGGCCTTCCACGTCGCCGCGCTGTGGCTCGACGACGTCACGTTCGTGGCCGAGCTCACCGCCACGCCGCGCTTGGTGACCCGGGCCGAGTGGGCCCGCCTGACCATGCCCGTGTGGAGCCAGCTCGCCGAGCCCGTGGCCACGTCGATCGCCGACTCGCTCACCGGTGTGCTCAGCGAACAGGCTCCCGAAGAGATGCGCTCGATGCTCGCCGGGGCCAGCAAGGTCATGCGGAGCGTCGGGGGCACGCTCTTCGCCATGCAGCTCGGCCAGGTCGTGGGTCAGCTCTCGACCGAGGTCGTGTCCGGTGGTGACGTCGGCATCCCCCTGCTCGACGAGCAGCAGGCCGTGCTGCTCCCCCAGAACGTCGCCGCCTTCGGCGAGGGTCTCGACATCGAGGCCGACCAGGTGCAGCTCTACCTCGCGGTGCGCGAGCTCGCCCACGCCCGCCTGTTCCGCCACGCGCGATGGCTGCGGCTGCATCTCATCTCGTCCATCCGCGAGTTCGCCCAGGGCATCCGCATCGACACGTCCCGGCTCGAAGAGCTCGCGGTCGACTTCGATCCCTCGAGCCCCGGCGAGTTGCAAGAGGCGATGAAGAGCGGTGCCCTCATCCCCCCGAAGACCGACGAGCAGCTCGCCGCCCTCGCCCGCCTCGAGACGACGCTCGCCCTGATCGAGGGCTGGGTCGACGTCGTGACCGCCCAGGCCACGGCGCGCCTCCCGAAGTCCGCGGCGATCGCCGAGACGGTGCGCCGGCGTCGTGCCGCCGGTGGGCCTGCCGAGTCGGCCTTCTCCACCCTGGTCGGCCTCGAACTGCGACCGCGACGACTCCGCGAGGCGGCCGTCCTCTGGCAGACCGTGTCCGACGCCGTCGGGGCCGAACGTCGAGACGACCTCTGGTCGCATCCCGACATCGTGCCCACCAGCGCCGACGTCGACGACCCCCAGGCCCTCGTGGCTCGACTGACGTCGAACGAGCCCGCCTTCGACGACGTCGACCAGGCGATCCAGGACCTGCTCGACGACACCACCGACGATCGTCCCCGCGAGGGTGACGACGGATCGGCGACCGAGCCGGGCGATTCGGGGCCCGACCCGGACGCACCCCGGTCCTGAGACCTCGCGTCACGTCGATCCGCGGTCGCCTGTGGACAACCTCTGATCCACCCCGGCTCCACGGCATGATCGGACGATGCCTCTCGTCCTCGATCCCCGAACACCCGTCGTCTGGCGTGATCCGTCGACCCTCCAGGTCGGCGTCGATCGCCCGACGCTCGTCCTGAGTCCGGTCAGCAGGCTCGACGAACGCGTGGTCGCCGCCGTCGCCGCGGGCCACGGCGCAGGCGGGCTGCCCACCCTCGTCGCCCATCTCGGTCTCGACCGCGCCGCGGTCGAGGCCTCGGTCGAGCGCTTGCGGCCCGCGCTGGACGGCGACACCCAGCCGATCGTCCCACCGTCCGTCCTCGTCGGTGGGCCGGGCCCGGTGGCCGATGCCGTCGCGCGCCTCCTGGGCTCCTGCGGGGCCGACGTCCGTCGGGCCCACGCCGACCTGCCGCCGCCGAGGAACACCACCGGCGTCCTGGTCGGCGGGCACGTCGTCGACCCCGGAGTGGTCCGAGAGTGGGTGCGGTCCGACCTGACGCACCTCGTCGTGCGACTGGGCGATCGTCATGCGCGGATCGGGCCCGTGACGGTGCCCGGCGCGACGGCCTGCGCCCGGTGTCTCGACCTCCGCGCCGGTGAGGCCGACCACGCCTGGCCCGCGATCGCCGGTCAGCTGAGCGCTCGTCCCCTCACCGCGCCTCCGCTGCTGTCCGTCCACGAGGTCGCCACGAGAGCCGCCCGTCGTCTGTGGTCGCGTCTGAGCGGTGCAGCCGGCACACCGGACGACTCCGAGGTCGAGTCGATCTCGATCGCCGAAGGTCTCGTCACTCGCGCGAACGTGGCGCCCCACCCGGAGTGCGGGTGCGCAGCTCTTCCACGAACCGGCTCGCGCGCCGTTCGCCGCCGCGGCCCTGCCCCGATCGGCTCCACGACAGCCGCAGCCGCTCACGCGCCCTCGTGACGCCGACGTACAAGAGGCGGCGTTCCTCGTCGATCGCCGCGTCGTCCTTCGCGTAGCTGATGGGGACGAGGCCCTCGCTCAGTCCGATCAGGTACACGCTGCGCCATTCGAGCCCCTTGGCCGAGTGCAACGTCGCCAGGGTGACCGCGGCCATCGTCGGCTCGTGTTGCCCGGCCTGGCGGGCGAAGAGCTCGTCGACGAACTGGCGGAGGGTCGTTCCGGGCGCCGACGCCTCGGCCAGGCCCATGATCGTGTTCAAGGACTCCCACCGGTCGCGGATCGCCCCTCTCTGGTCGGGAGCGTCCTGCGTCCAGCCGAGCGACCGCAGGACGTCACTGACGGTCTTGAAGAGCGGCTCGCCCACGATGCTGACCGCCGCGCCCTTCATCATCATCAGGGCCTCTTTCACCTCGCGCAGCTCGAAGAACCGCGTCGCACCGTGGATGCGGGTCGACACGCCGACGTCGGCGAGTGCGCGCTCGATCGCCGCGGCCTGGACGTTGACCCGGTACAGGACGGCGATCTCTTCCGGGGCGACGCCCGAGCGGATCTCGTCGGCGATCGTCTCGGCGATGCCCCGGGCCTCGGCCGAGTCGCTGGCGTACTCGGTCACGGGTGGCACGGGCCCCGTCGTCTCGACGGCCGGGTGGAGGTGCAACGCGCCCGGCCGACCCCGCATGAGCTGGTTGGCCGTGTCGACGATCTGCCGCGACGATCGGTAGTTCTGCTCGAGACGGACGACCGTGGCGTCGTCGTAGCGCGCGCCGAACCCGAGCAGGTAGTCCGACGACGCGCCCGCGAACGAGTAGATGGTCTGGCTGGCGTCGCCGACGACGCAGAGGTCGTTCCGACCGCCGAGCCAGAGGTCGAGCAGGTCTTGCTGCAGCGGCGAGACGTCCTGGTACTCGTCCACGACGAAGAAGCGGTACTGCTCGTGCACCTGCTGGGCCACGCGCGGCTCGAGTTCGAGCATGCCGACCGTCGCGAGCAGGACGTCCTCGAAGTCGAGCTGGCGCCGTTCGTCCTTGACGGCCTCGTAGGCACGGTGCAGGTCGACGGCCTTCTCGACGCTGATCGAGGGCGGCAGCGACCTGCCCGGCAAGGCCTTCGCGTAGTCCTCGAGGGTGAGCCGCGAGACCTTGCGCCACTCGATCTCGGCCGCGAGGTCTCGCAAGGCCGCCGTGTCGATCTTGAGACGCAACGACTCGGCGGCGTGGGCGAGGGCCTTGGCCTTGCTGTCGAGGAGGCGCGGCATCTGACCGCCCATCGTCTGCGGCCAGAAATAGGACAGCTGGGACAGGGCCGAGGCGTGGAAGGTGCGCGCCGAGACTCCCCCGGCACCCAGGTGACGCAACCGACCACGCAGTTCGGCGGCCGCCCGTGAGGTGAAGGTCAGCGCCATCACGCGGTTCGGCGCGTAGACACCCGTGGCGACCCCGTAGGCGATGCGGTGCGTGATGGCGCGGGTCTTGCCCGTCCCGGCCCCCGCGAGCAGGCACACGGGACCCAGCAGCTTGGACGCCGCCCGGCGCTGCTGCTCGTCGAGCCCCGCGATCAGGTCGGCGGCCTCGCTCACTGGTCGATCTCGCCGCCGAACCAGTCCTCGATGATCGCACGGGCGATGGACGTGCGCCCCGGCAGGACGATCTCACCGAGGCCCGCGACCAGCTCGTCCCGGCTGAACCAGCGCAGGTCGAGGATCTCGGCCCCGTCGGGGGTGAGCGTGCCGGGATCATCGGTGTCGACCTCGGCCCGGAAACCGAGCATGAGGCTCGCCGGGAACGGCCAGGGCTGCGAGCCCAGGTAGCGGGGCGACACGACGTTGATGCCGGACTCCTCGAAGATCTCACGCTGCACGGCGTGTTCGAGCGATTCGCCGGGCTCGACGAAACCCGCCAGCAACGAGTAACGGTTCTGCTCCCACAGGGCGTTCGAACCGAGCAGGAGGCGGTCGTCGGCATCGGTCACGCCGACGATGATCGCGGGGTCGGTCCGGGGGAAGATCTCGTGGCCGTCGTCCGGGTCGCGGCGCACCCAGCCCGCCTTGTGGGTGACCAGACGCCGACCGGTCCGCGGCGAGAACCGGTGGGAGTCGTGCCAGTTCGCCACGGCGACGGCCTCGACGGCCAGGCCGGCGTCGCGCGCGCTCAACGCCGTGCCCGACACTCGCGGACTGCCCCAGGCCGAGTCGTCGGCCGCGATCGACTTCGCGCGTTCGTCGTCGAGGAGTGCCGCCAGGACGGGCGTGCCCACGGGTTCGGCGGCCGAAGGGTCTTTCGAGACGCCGAGGTAGACGTAGTCGTCGGCCGGCGGGACCGACGAGGCCGGCAGCAGAGCCAGGGAATCCGGCGACGCCATGAGGGTGCGTCCCCGCCAGACCGGCAGCACACGGGTGGCCGCGGAGGCGAGCAGTTCGTCGACGACGCCGGCGCGCTCGCGGGTGAGGTAGTCACGGTCGACCTGGTGGCGGGACAACGGGAGCCGGGACGTGAGTGGCGAGGACATCGGACGACCAATCATCGCGAGTTGACAGCGTGGCGCACGGCAGGGCATCGCGTGCGGCGGCCTACCCTGAGGGCATGGCCAGATCTCATCTCACTCTAGCCGCGCTGGCCACGGCCGCCGTCGCGGACCTGGACGTCACGCGCGCGTCACGCCACGGCAGCGAGACGGGTGGCGACTTCGACTCCGCACTCGTCGACGGCCGTGCCGGAGAGCACTGCATCGTCCGTGTCCCCCGGTCGCAACGAGCCGAGGCCGAGCAGTCGGCCGATCTCGTCGCCCTGCGCGCGCTGAGCGCCGGCGTTCGCGGACGGCTCTCGTTCGACGTGCCCGCCTACCGCGGCCAGGCGCCCATCGGTCGCACGCGCGGCATCGTCTACGACGTCGTCCCCGGCGAGCACCTGTCGATCTCGCGACTGACCGCGACGAGCGACCTGCCCACTGCCCTGGGTCGTGCGGTGGCGGCGATCCACTCGCTGCCGACGAGCTTCGTGACCGACGCCGGCCTGACCAGTCACACCCCGTTCGAGGCGATGAGGTCGTCGGCGGCACTCGTCGACCGCGCGGCTTCGACGCGCCTGCTGCCGGCCGCACTGCTCGAGCGGTGGGAGGCCGCCATCCAGGACTCCGTGCTGTGGCAATTCCAGCCGACGGTCGTCAACGGCTCCCTCGACGCCGGTTCGGTGCTCGTCCTCGGCGACACCGTCAGCGGCGTGCTCGGCTGGCACGAGCTGCAGGTCGGCGACCCCGCCCGCGACCTGGCCTGGTTGCTCGGCGCCCCCAGCCCGACGGCGGTCGACGCGGCGTTCGAGGCCTACAACATCGCCCGCGGCACGAGCGACCACCAGCTGAGGCACCGGGCGACCCTCTACCGCGAACTCGACCTGGCGAAGTGGCTGCTGCACGGCACCGGCACCAAAAACACGTCGGTCGTCGACGACGCCGTCGAGATGATGACGAAGCTCGTCGACTCGTTGCCCGGAGATCGGCGGGCCGGCATCGGCTCGGGCTCGACCGCCGCCCTCGATGTCGACGGCGTCGAGGACCTGCTCGAGGCGACCGAGCGCCGTCACGTCTGAGACGCCGCCTCGACCCGCTGCCAGAGCTCGACCAGTTCACCGCGGTCGGCCACGTGTCGGGGCCGCAGCACCACGTCGTCGGCCACGAAGTAGAACACCGCGTCGATCTTCTCGGCCGGGGTGCCGGTGAACCGGGCGTAGGCCTCGCGGTAGAGCGCCAGTTGCAGCTGCTTGAGCTCGAGATCGGCGTCGTCGGTGGGTGCCTTGCCGGTCTTCCAGTCGACGACCTCGAACCGGCCGTCTCGTTCGAACACGGCATCGATCTTGCAGATGATGGTGCGACTGCCGAGGGGGAGGTGGATCTCGAGCTCGACGTCGGTCGGTTCGAGGGACGCCCAGGGCGAGCGCTCGAAGGTCGCGACCAGCTGTTCGAACCGCCTCGCGTCGTCGGGGTCGATCGGCCCGGACCCGGACGAGCCGACCCGTTCGTCGTCCAGATCGCTCTCGTCACCCCAGGCGTCGAGGGTCTCGGCACGGCCCGTCGGCCGGAAGCGCTCTTCCACCCACTCGTGGAACAGCGTGCCGAGGCGGGTGGCCCGGTAAGGCCGTTCGGGCAGGGGACGACGGAGGGCGGCTGCGACCGCGGCGGGATCGTCGACGTAGTCCTTGAACCGAGAGGCGGGGATGCGCTGGGGCAGGGGAACCGCCCCGGCGCCTGCTCGCGCGGCATCGCGCTCGAGCAGCAGCAGCTCGATGTCGGACGACCATCTCGATCGGGGCCCTGGTCGCTCCTCGTCGGTGGGCTCGTCACGTGAGCGCCGGTCCAGGGCCGCGGTGACCCGTGACGCGGCGTCCTCGACGACCGCGCGGCGCTGACCCAGGGGGTCGAGCGGCCAGCTGAGCTCGCGGGATGCCGCAGCCAGGGGGTTCTCGTCGTCGTCGGGCCGCTCGGGCAGGTCTTCGATCGGCACGAGTGCTCTTTCGGCCAGCTCGACGACGAACCGGCTCGCCGGGCGAGGGCGCACGGCGCTCGTCCAGAAGGAACCGCTCACGAGCAGGGCGTCACGGGCACGGGTGAGCGCGACGTAGGCCAGCCGCCGCTCTTCGGCCTGGTGCCGGACGACGAGCTCGTCCTTGAACGCCTTCAGCGACTGGTCGAACTCTTTCTGGTCGGCGACGCCCCGCCAGCCGAGCACGGGCAGCTCGGCGGCGTCGCCACGGAACTCGTACGGCAGTTCGCCGAAACCGAGCCACCCCACACCCTCGCGGGACGTGCCGGGCAATTCTCCCTCGACCAAGCGGGGCACGGCCACGACGTCCCATTCGAGCCCCTTGGACCCGTGGATGGTCAGCAGTTGGACGGTACCCCGCTCGGCTTGCTCGGATCGCGGCCCCATGTCGTCACGACGCTCGGCTGCCGCCAGCCACGACAGGAAGCCCCCGAGCCCGGCGTTCTCGTCGGTCGCGACGTACCCGGCCAGTTCGTCCTCGAAGGCCTGCAACCAGGCACCGCCCGAGGGCGCCCCGGTGACCGCCGCCACCTCGACGTCGAGCAGCATCTCGTGCTCGACCAGCGTGACGAGGTCGACGAGGTCGAGCCCGGTGCGGCCCCGGAGGAACGCGAGCTGCGAGCCCAACCGCCGCAGGCGCACGAGGCCCTCGTCGCTGAACTCGGCGAGTTGACGATGGGTCACGGGTGCCGTGGCCACGAAGTCCAGGGCGTCGACGACGGACCCGTGCTCGCCAGCGGCGACCGACGCCCGGAACCCGGCGGCGACGTCGTCGTCGAGGCGCTGTTGGGCGTGGTCGTGCGAGAAGAGCCACGAGGCGACGTCGCGCAACCGCGCGATGTCTCGCACGCCGATCCGCCATCGGGCCCCGGCCATCAGGCGGATCGCCTCGGAACCGGCCGACGGGTCGTGCAGCACCCGGAGGCAGGACACGAGGTCGACGACCTCGGGACGTTGCAGGAGACCGCCGACACCGAGCACGTGGTACTCGACCCCGCGCGCGGCCAGTGCCTCGACGAAGACGGGCATGGTCTTCTTCGACCGGAAGAGCAACGCCGCCGTCCGGCGGGCCGGTTCGCCGTCGACGACCGTCGGGACGGCCAACTCTTGCTGGAGCCACGCCGCGACCTGGTCGGCCTCACCGGGCAACGTCTGGTCGAAGAGCAGTTCGACGCGACCCTCTGGTGCACCCGGCCGGGGGTTCAGCTCGCCGACGACCGCACCGGCGGACCGCGCGAGCTCGGCCACGACGGTGTTGGCGGCGTCGAGAACGCGCGACGCGTTGCGCCAACTGGTCGAGAGGCTGAAGACGGCGTCGGGACGGGCTCCGAAGTCCTCCGGGAACCGTCCGAGGTTCGCGGCGCTGGCACCCCGGAACCCGTAGATCGACTGGTGGGGGTCGCCGACCGCCATGACCCCGGTGCCCTCGAAGAGGCGGGACAGCAAGGTGGTCTGCACGACGCTGGTGTCCTGGTATTCGTCGAGGAGCACGACGCGGTAGCGGTCGCGCAGTTCGGCCACGACGCTCGGCGCCGTGTCGCAGACCTCGAGGGCCAAGGACACCTGGTCGGAGTACTCGACGAGGCCGCGACGGGCCTTCTCGTCGGCGAAGGCCGCGGCGAGGTCGAGCAGCGGAGGGAGGGCCGACACCGCGCCGACGGCGTCGACGACGGACTTGTAGGCGCTGCCCTTCGTCGACGGCAGACTCGCGAGGTCGAGGAACCGGTCGGCCAGGCGCGCCACGGGCTCGGGCTCGGTGACGTTCTCGCTCAGGGCGTGGCTCAGGCGGAGGACGGCCTCGGTGATGCCGTCGACGCTGCGGCCGAGCCCGGCCAGGCGCTCGTCGTGGCTGGCCACGACGAGTGAGCGCGCCAGCTGCCAGGCCGACGCGTCGCCGAGCACCTGGGACTCGCTCTCGCGCCCCACCCGCAGCGCGTTGTCGCGGAAGATCGCGTTGGCGAACGCGTTGTAGGTCGACACGGTGGGCACGTCGAACGGATCCACCTCGTCGCCGAGCAGTCCGACCGCCCCGAGCTGGGCGATGCGCCGCTCGATGCGCTCACCGAGCTCGCCGGCGGCCTTGCGGGTGAAGGTCAGGCCGAGCACCTGCGAGACGCCGACGAGGCGGTTGGCGAGCAGCCACACCACGCGGTTGGCCATGGTCTCGGTCTTGCCGCTGCCGGCGCCCGCCACGACGAGGGCGGGCTCGAGCGGGGCCTCGATGACGGCCTGTTGTTCGGGGGTCGGGGTGGGCAGCCCGAGTGCCTCGGCGATCTCGGCCGCTCCGAGCAGGGACGAGGAGGCGCGGGTCGCGACGCCCACGCCGCTCCCGTCGCCCGCACCCGCTGCGCCAGCCGTGCCGGGGGCCCGGCCCACGGCCGTCACGAGCCGCTCACCTCGCCCACCACATGGATGCGGCACGATCCGCCGTGGCGGCCCTCGCAGTGGTCGTCGAGGCGGGCGACGAACACCCGGCCCGCCATGTGCTCGGCCGCGTCGACGACCCGTGCCCGGAAGGCCGCGAGTCGGTCGTCGTCGAATGCCCCCTGGGCCGGCTCTCGGTAGAGCTTGCCCCGGACGCCCGACGACACGATGACGAGTTTGGCCCCACCGGGGGGCGTGCCCTCGGGCACGGCCTCGACCGCACCGTCGGCGAGGGCGACCTGGTAGCTGCCCAGCTGCGGGTGCTCGGCCACGGCCTGGGACGACGTCGGGGCCGACCGCCCCGTCTTGAGGTCGACGATGACGGCGGCGCCCTCGGCGGTCCGCTCGACCCGGTCGATCGACCCCCGCAGACGAGCCGGCCCGATGTCGAGGGTGAAGGTCGACTCGGCTCCGAGCAGACTGCCACCGGACGCCTCGAAGTCCCGCAGGTAGGCAGAGAGGCTCTCGGTCATGTCGCGAGCCCGGCGTTTCTCGGACTCGGCGATCCACGCCGACTCGAACTCGAGCTCGGGCCAGCGCCCCTCGACCGCCCGCCAGAGCGAATCGACGTCCGTGCCGTCGGCGTGCTCCATGACGTCGTGCAGCACCGTGCCGAGACCCATCGCCGCGTTGGGAGGGGAGCCGCCGAACCGGTCGACGAACCAGTGCAGGGGGCATTCTTCGAACGACCCGAGTTGCGACGGCGACACGGGCACGTGGGCCTCGGGGTCGTCGAGGTCGATGAGCGGTTCGACGGTGGTCGGGTCGAGCAGGCCGTACCAGTCGTCCGGCGACGCCCCGGCCACGCCCTCGCCGGCGAGTCGGGCCAATGCCTCGACCGCGTCGTCGGCCCGTGGGCCGTGAGGCGACGAGACGAGCACGTGCCGGAGGTGCCCCACGAGCCCGCGCAGCGACAGGGGGTGCCCGGCGGGGGCTTCCGGGCAGCCGTCCGGCAGCAGCCGGAAGAACGGGGAGGGGCCCTCGTCGTCGTTCGAGGTGCACGAGAGCACGACCTGCCGGGTGGCGCGTGACACCGTGAGGGCGAACATGCGCAACTCGTCGGACAGCACCACGGCCCGCGCGTCGGAGGGGGCGGCCGGCTCGTCGTCGGGGTTCTCGGACGGACCGCCGCGGAGCAGCCCGCGCTCGGCCAGGGCGACGAGTTCGTCCGGCGCGAGCAACCCGCCGCGGATGCGGAGGTTCGGCCACACGCCGTCCTGCAGCCGCGCTGCGACGACCACGTCGACCTCGACTCCCACGGCGTTCGACGGAGAACAGACCAGCACCGTCTCGGCCGTCGCCTGCGGCGAGAGCGTGTCTTCGGGTACCTCGGCCCCGAGCAACGAGTCGAGGAAGGCCCCGGCCGGCGCCTCGGGGGTGCGTTCGACGAAGCGCTTGGCGGCCGTGAACAGTGCGACGACGCCGTCGAGGTGACGGTCGGCCTCGGCGGCGACGATGCCGTGACCGTCGCTCTGCGCCGACCACTCGGCCGCGAGTCCGCTGCGCTCCCACAGACCCCAGAGCACTTCCTCGATGCTCGCACCGGTCGCGGCTGCGCGACGAGCCGCGTCGAGACTGGTCGAGAAACGCCCGGCGCGGGCGGCGAACCTCGAGTCGATCGTGACGAACCGGCCGGCCCCCTCGAGGGCTTCGACGAGGAGGTCGTCGGCCGAGCGGATGCCGCCCGCCCCGAGTTCGTCGGCGCGCAGGGCCAGCCTCAGGCGGCGCAGCGAGAGCGGATCGAAGCCTGCGAGAGGACCCAGCAGCAACTCGGTCGCGAGGTCGACGGTGAGCTCGTCCCGTCCGACGGCCACGGAAGCGGCGAGCAACAGGTGACGTGCCGCGTGCTCGTCGCGCACAGCACGTCCGGCGACGGAGGTGCGGGTCGGCACCTCGGCGAGCTGGAGCCCCCGCGCGACGCCCGCCACCTGCCCGCCGCTGCGGACGACGACCATCATGCGTGACCACGGCACCCCGCGGACCAGGTGGTGCTCGCGCAGGAGCCGGGCCACCGACGCCACTTCGTGGGTCGGGCTGTCGGCCCGGACGGTGACGATCGGGGGCACCGGCGAGTCGGGCCGGTCGCCGACCTCGGAGGGCTCGGCCACCGGCGCGGCCACGGCGCCGTGCTGCCGACCGGCCCCGGCCGTCCCGATCCGGGAGGTGACGCGCTGGACGAGATCCCGCAGAGGCGGCTGGTGGCGGTGCGCCGTCGAGAGGTAGAGCGTCTCGACGTCGGGCAGGTCGAGCCGGGGGCCGAGACGACCGAGCACGTCGGGCGTGCCGCCCCGGAAGGCGCTGGTCGACAGGTCGGGGTCGCCGAACGCGACCACGGCGACGCCCCGCCGGGTCAGTGCCCGCAGCAGGGCCACCGTCGACTCGGTCGCTTCTTGCGCGTCGTCGACGAGGACGACCCGCAGCCCGTCGACGGCCGGGGAGGTCTCGCCCCGGTCGAGGGCGGCGACGGCGTAGTCGACGAGGTCGGCCGAGTCGAGGTGCCGTCCCCGGGCCGCGTTGAGCACGCCCAGGTACTCGTCGCGGAAGTCGGCCACCGCCGCCCATTCGGGCCGGCCGGCCAGCTCGGCGGCGCGTCGGAGCCCCTCGGACCCGATGCGGTGCTCGGTCGACCGCATGAGGACCTCGCGCAATTCCGTCCGGAACCCGCGGAGCCGACGGACGGTCGGACCGAGCCCGTCGGGCCAGGACGGGCCCGTGCCGTCGAGTTCGTGCCCTTCGAGGAGGGCTCGGACGATGCTGTCCTGATCGCCGCCGGTCAGCAGGGTCGGTGCGGGGAGGCCGACGAGTCGTGCCGCATGGCCGACCACGTCGAACGCGAGCGACGAGACGGTGCGGGCCAGGGGGCCCGGAGTGGGGACGGTGAGCCTCGACGCGATCACGTCGCGCAGCGTCGTGGCCGTCGACCGCGTCGGCGCGAGTGCCATCACGGCCGTCGGCCCCCACCCGCGCACCTCGACCCGGTCCACCACGAACTCGACGAGCGTGCGGGTCTTGCCCGAGCCCGGGGCCCCCAGGACGGCCGCCGACCGCCCGTGAGGGAGGTCGAGCACTGCTCGCTGGGAGTCGTCGAGAGCCGTCGGCGCCACGGCTCGCGTCGGGCCCGGGAGGGGCGGGGAGACGGTCGAGGCCATGTCCCGACGCTACCGGCTCGCACCGACATCGAGGCCGGCCCGACGGGTGGGCGACGGCCCGGGAGGCGACCTCCTGTGCGCCGACAGTGAACGTGCAGAGCCGGGGCGGCGAGGTCGGTTATCGTGACCACGTGGACATTCGCATCGGCATCACCAACAGCCCCCGTGAGATCAGCTTCGAGACGGCGCAGACCGCCGACGAGGTCGAGAAGGTCGTCGGCGACGCGCTCGACGGCGGCAAGTCGTACGTCACCCTCGCCGACTCCAAGGGCAAGACCTACCTGGTCCCCACCGCGTCGCTCGCCTACGTCGAGGTCGGCAGCGAAGAGAGCCGCAAAGTCGGCTTCGTCAGCTAGCCGTGGAACTCCTCTTCGTCGTCCTGGGCGGCGCCGTCCTCGGATTCGTCTTCCACTACGCGCTGCCCGACGCGGACACCCGCGGAGTGCTGCTCGCGCCGGCCTCCGGTGCCGTCGTGGCCGCGATCGTGTGGGAGGCGCTCACCTGGGCGGGGTGGCCGGCCGACGGCGGCTGGATCTGGGTCGTGGGGCTCGTCCTCCCGGCCGTCGTCGCGGTCCTCGTCTGCCGCGTCGCAGCCGTCCGTCGCCGGGCACGCGACAGTGAGCACTTCGCCCGTCTGGTCCGCTCCGCCTCCTGACACGGCACGTCCGGTCGAACGCCTCTGCTGAGAGGTCGGTCGGCGACCCCTGACGGATCTGCCCGTAGGCGATCCTCTGGAATCAGCCAAGCCTCGGAATCTGTTCAGGCGGTGAGGCCCAGGGCGTCCATGCGGCGGGTGTGCGCGGCGATGAGTTCGGTGAAGACCGGCTCGAGACGCTCGTCGTCCGCCGACACGTGCGACGCCGAGACGGCAGCACGCGCGACCAACAGGGTGTCGCCCACCAGCCTGCGCCCCCAGAGGGCCAGTCGCGACGCGAGGCGCGGGTCGGCCTCGATGGCCGCCGAGAGCTCTCGCACGACGAGCGGTGCGTCGTCGTGCGCCTTGAGAACCGCCACGATGCGCTTGTGGTGGTCGGCCTGCAGCCCGGCCGCCAACCGGACGAACACGTCGTTGAGCAGGCCGGCCGCGACGTAGTTCGCGAGGATCGCCTCGTACCAGTCCGTGCCTTCGGTCCGGGCCCGGAACTCGTCGATCGCGGCGATGTGGGGCTCCATCGACTCGGTGGCGTCGTGCCCCGATCGTTCGATCTCGGCCACCAGGCCACGGTGTCGTGCCAACGTCGACTCGGCGATGCGACCGGTGGTCTCTTTCGCGCGGACGTCGGGGGCGAACGCCGACGAGCGCCCGAGCGTCTCGAACAGCGCGAGCTCGAGGTAGGCCGCGTGCCCCAGGAAGACCAACAGGTCGGGGGTGAACTGGTCGAGCTCGACACGCGCCGCGGGGGTCGGCTTCGCCGCGGGCCGCGGCCACTGCAGGGACGGGACGCCGCGTTTCGCACCTCGACCGGGCCAGGACACCACGCCGACATCTTACGGGGTCCGAGGGGCCGCCCGTCGCGACGGGCTAAACTCCTCGCATCCCCCTATATGAGACAGGGCAACACTTTGACATTCACTGACCTCGCGATCGACCCCGACATGGTCGACGCTCTGGCGTCGAAGGGGATCCTCGAACCTTTCCCCATCCAGACCCAGACCATCCCCCTCGCCCTCGCCGGCCAAGACATCATCGGCCAGGCCAAGACGGGTACCGGCAAGACCTTCGGCTTCGGCCTCCCGATCATCCAGCGGATCGGCCTCGACCCGACTCCCGGCGTCAAGGTGCTCGTCGTCGTCCCCACCCGCGAACTCTGCGTCCAGGTGGCCGACGACCTCGAGGTCGCCACCTCGAACCGTGCCACCAAGATCGTCAGCATCTACGGCGGCAAGGCCTACGAGGGCCAGGTCGAGCAGCTCAAGGCCGGCGCGCAGATCGTCGTGGGCACCCCCGGTCGCCTCCTCGACCTGGCCGGCCAGCGCCTCCTGAACCTCAAAGAGGTGCAAGAGGTCGTGCTCGACGAGGCCGACAAGATGCTCGACCTGGGCTTCCTCAGCGACATCGAGAAGATCTTCCAGCAGGTCCCGGCCACGCGTCACACCATGTTGTTCTCGGCGACGATGCCCGGCCCCATCGTGGCGCTGGCCCGCCGCTTCATGTCGAAGCCCATCCACATCCGCGCGACCGACCCCGACGAGGGCCTCACGCAGGCGAACATCAAGCACGTGGTCTACCGCGCCCACTCGCTCGACAAGGACGAGGTGATCGCGCGCATCCTCCAGGCCGAGGGCCGTGGCAAGACCGTCGTCTTCACCCGCACCAAGCGCGCGGCCGCCAAGCTCGTCGAAGAGCTGAACGATCGCGGCTTCAACGCGGCCGCCGTCCACGGCGACCTCAACCAAGAGCAACGCGAGCGCGCCATGGCCGCCTTCAAGGCGGGCAAGAAGGACATCCTGATCGCGACCGACGTCGCGGCCCGCGGCATCGACGTGAACGACGTCACGCACGTGATCAACCACACCGTGCCCGACGACCACGACACGTACCTGCACCGCGCCGGCCGCACCGGACGTGCGGGCAAGACCGGCATCGCCGTCACGTTCGTCGACTGGGACGACCTGCACAAATGGGCCCTGATCAACCGGGCGCTCGACATGGGTCAGCCCGAACCGGTCGAGACCTACTCGTCGAGCCCGCACCTCTTCGCCGACCTCGACATCCCCGCCGGCACCAAGGGGCGTCTGCGCGCGACCTCCCTGTCGGCGGTCAAGGCGGGTTCGGCCGGCTCGCGCGAGCGCACCGGCGGCCCCCAGGGCGACCGGGACAGGGGCCGTGGACGCGGTCGCGGCGACGCTCCCGTGCGCACCTCGGGTGAGCCCTCGGCCACGGGCCGCGGCGCCGCACAGGCGTCCGACGCGACCGCTCCGGCCGGTGAGGGCTCGGGTGAGGCCCCGCGCAAGCGCAGCCGCAACCGTCGCCGTCGTCCCGCCGGCGACTCGTCGTCACAGCCCCAAGGCTGACGACCGACCCAGCACGAGACCCCCTCGACCGTCCGCGGCGAGGGGGTCTCGTGCATCCGGCACGTCACCGTCCCGGACGAGGAGGCGCGGGTCGACTCAGCCCCGGACGGGCACCCACCCGGTCGCCGCGTCGACGATCCGGTCGAGTTGCTCGGGAGCCGTGGCGTTCTCGCCCAGACGGTTGGGCTTGCCGTCGCCGTGGTAGTCGCTCGAGCCGGTCACGATGAGGTCGTACCGCCGGGCGAGCTCGAGCAGTCGCGCTTTGCCCGCCGTGGTGTTCTCGCGGTGGTCGATCTCGACGCCGAGCAGGCCGGCGTCGACCAGGGCCTCGAAGCCCTCGCTCGAGACGTTGGGCTCGCGCCCCCGGGTCGCGGGGTGGGCGATGACGGGGACTCCCCCGGCCTCGCGGATCAGGCGGACGCCGATCAGGGGGCTGGGTGCCTCGTGGGGTTCGTAGTACCCGGACCGCCAGTGCAGGATCCCCGCGAAGGCGGCACTGCGGTCGGGTGCGTAGCCCTTCGCGACGAGGGCGTCGGCGATGTGAGGCCGGCCCAGCGTCGCCCCCGAACTGGCCTGGGCGAGGACGTCGCCCCAGGTGAGGTCGTAGTCGGCGGCGATGCGCTCGACGATGCGCTCGGCGCGGTGCAGACGGCTGTCGCGGAGGCGTGCCGTCTCGGCGACCAGACCCGGGTGCGCGGGGTCGAAGAGGTAGCCGAGCATGTGCACGCTGTTCAAGCCGAGCCGGGTGCTGAGCTCCATGCCGGGGACGAGGGTGAGTCCCGTCCCGGCGACGGCGGCCGAGGCCTCGGACCACCCGGCGGTGCTGTCGTGGTCGGTCAGGGCGACGGTGTCGAGCCCCGCCCGCACGGCCGACGCGATCAACGCCGCGGGCGCCTCGGTGCCGTCCGACACGCTCGAGTGAGTGTGCAGGTCGACCAGGCGCGTGGGCATCCCCCCATCGTAGGCGGCGCGCTTCCGAGCCGTCCGTGCGGCGCCCGACCTGCGGTCGGGGGTTCCCCTAGGCTCCAGGGGCCATGATCCGTCGTCTCGTCGCCCTCGTCTTCGTCCTCGCCGTCGCCGCCGTGCTGGTGGCCGCCCTCTGGCCCCAAGCCGTCGGGCTGCAGCGCGTCTTCCCGGTCGCTCAGGTGGTGTCGTTCCGCCTGGTCGCCGCGGCCGTGGCGATCGTCCTGACGGTGCTGTTGCTCGTGCTCGGCCTGATCGCCCGACCGATCCGGTCGTTGACGGCGAGTGCGGCCGTGCTGCTGCTCGTGTTCGGCGTCCTCTCGGCCGGCGTGGTGACGGCTCGAGGCCTCGGCCGCACCGACTTCGTCGAGAAGACGCCCACCGACGTCACCGTCCTGTCGTGGAACACGCTCGGCGCGGCGACCGGGGCCGACGCCGTGGTCGCCCTCGCCACCGAGGTCGGCGCCGACGTGATCGCCCTCCCCGAGACGCGGCAGGAGGTCGGCGTCGCCGTCGCCGAGGCCATGGGTGCCGCCGGCAAACCCATGTGGGTGCACACGGTGGCGTACGACCAGATCGCGAGCGGTCGCTCGACGACCCTGCTGATCAGCGCCGCGCTCGGCGAATACCAGGTCGCGGTCGGCGACGACGGCACCACCGACGCGCGCACGACGCCCGTGCTCCCGACGGTCGTCGCGACGCCCGTGTCGGGCGAGGGGCCTACCATCGTCGCCGCGCACCCCGTCTCGCCGACGCCCGACAACATGGGGCAGTGGCGTGCCGGCCTCGGCTACCTCGCCGACGTCTGCCGGTCGGGTGACGTGATCATGGCAGGCGACTTCAACGCCACGCTGGACCACATGGCCGGGCTCGGCTCCGACGGTGGAGCCCTCGGCGCCTGCCGTGACACCGCCGAGGCGACCGCCAACGCCGGGGTGGGCACCTGGCCGACCGACGTCCCTCCCCTCCTCGGCGCCCCGATCGACCACGTCATGGCGACCGAGCAGTGGCTGCCGACCGGGTTCCGGGTCGTGACCGAGCTCGACGACGCCGGCAGCGACCATCGTCCGGTCGTCGCGCAGCTCAGTCGCACGGGAGCCTGACCCCGCCGACTGGGCGTCCGGCCCGTTTGGCGGGACAATGGTGGGCATGGCAGATCAGAAGGCGCCGCGCGCGACCACCAACCGCTCCACCACCCCCGGGTCGGACACGTTCAAGGACTACATCTCGTCGCAGTGGGCCGACCGCCCCGACGTCCTGCCCGAGCCGCGAGAGCAGGCGCCGTTCGCCGCCGACCGCCGCGCGCGGCTGTCCGTGCTGCACCCGGGCACCCGCCTGGTCGTGCCGGCCGGCTCCGCCAAGGTCCGCTCGAACGACTGCGACTACCCCTTCCGTGCACACTCGGCGTTCTCGCACCTGACGGGCTGGGGTTCGGACACCGTGCCCGGTTCGGTGCTCGTGCTCGAGCCCACGGCCGACGGGCACGACGCCACCCTGTACCTGCGTGCGAGCGCCGGCCGCGACTCGGACGAGTTCTACGCCAACCCCGAGATCGGCGAGTTCTGGATCGGCCCCCGCCCCTCGTTGACACAGGTCGCCGCCGACCTGGGTCTGGCCACGCGCGACCTGGCCGACTTCGAGGCCGTGGTCGGCACGGTCGACGCCGAGACCCTCGTCGTCCGCGAAGCCGACCCCGACCTGACCCGTCGTCTCGACGCCGTCGTCGAGGCCGCAGCCGAGCAGTCCCCCGCCTCGGCGGCTGCGGGCGAGGTGACACCCGACGGCGACGGCGCCCCCGGGCGGGCGACCTCCGCCGATCTCGCCCGTGACCTGAGCGAGCTCCGGCTCGTCAAGGACGCGTACGAGGTCGCCCAGATGCGCCAGGCGGTGACGGTGACGGGAAAGGGATTCACCGACGTGATCGCCGACTTCGACGACATCGTCGCGCATCCGCGCGGCGAACGCCTCGTCGAGGGCACCTTCAACCGCCGCGCCCGCGCCGACGGCAACACGGTCGGCTACGACACGATCGCCGCGTCGGGCGACCACGCCTGCGTCCTGCACTGGACCCGCAACGACGGTGTCGTGCGCGACGGCGACCTCATCCTGATCGACGCCGGCATCGAGCTCGACAGCCTCTACACGGCCGACATCACCCGCACACTGCCCGTCTCGGGCCGGTTCACCGACGTGCAGCGCCTGGTCTACGAGGCCGTGCTCGAGGCGGCCGACGCGGCGTTCGCGATCGTGCGCCCGGGCATCGCGTTCCGCGAGATCCACGCGACGGCCATGAAGGTCATCGCCGAACGCACGGCCGAATGGGGCTTCCTGCCGGTCTCCGCCGACGAGTCGCTGAAGCCCGACCACCAGTACCACCGCCGCTACATGGTGCACGGCACGAGCCACCACCTCGGCATCGACGTGCACGACTGCGCCGCCGCCCGCCGCGACCTCTACCTCGACGGCGTCCTCGAGCCCGGCATGGTGTTCACGATCGAGCCCGGCCTGTACTTCCAGCCCGACGACCTCACCGTCCCCGAAGAGTTCCGCGGCATCGGCGTCCGCATCGAGGACGACATCCTCGTGACGGCCGACGGCGCCGAGAACCTGTCGGTCGGCATCCCCCGAACGGTCGCCGACGTCGAGGCGTGGATCTCGCGCGACTGAGGTCCGACGCCGAAGGGCCCCGGGTGCATCGCACCCGGGGCCCTTCGTCCGTCCACGCGCCGGTCAGCGAGGCACGGTCATCGCCCGTCGGACGACTCGTCGCCGTCCGGCACCGACGGGTCGTCGGCATCGGCCTCGGCGGGCGTCCCGTCCCTCCGCCGACCGGTGACGATCGCCACGACCACACCGGCGGCGGCCAGCACGACGATCGCGACCGCGATGCCGATGACGAGACCGGCGTTGACCGAGCCCGACCCGGACGTGGCCGACGGCGTCGCCACGGTGTCGTCACCCGGGGTCGCCAGGGTCGTCATCTCGGGCTCGGGCGACGCCGAGGGCGAGGCCGCGTCGGTCTCGTCACCGGTGGGCGCGCCGGATGCCCCACCCGCGCCTCCTGCACTGCCGCAGCTCGGACGGGTCGGCGAGCCGACCCCCTCGGCCGTGCCCGCGGCGGGTGCGTAGGTGAACGGGACGGCGTCCGACACGGTGTGACCGTCGGCCGAGACCGCCTGGTAGGTCATCGTGTAGGCCCCGGGCGCACCGAGCGCGACGCCGGTCGTGAGGGTGGGCCCCGAGGTGGTCGAGCAGCCGTCCTCGTAGTGCAGGCCCGCGGCGTCGGTCACCTCGAGCACGTTCGAGCTGCCCGTCCCCGAGAGGTCGAGGATCACGTCGTTGAACGTGATCGACACGGTCGACGGGGACGAGTCGACGGTCGAGCCGGCGGCGGGCGTGCTGCTCACGACGTAGTCGTGCGCAGCGGCCGGGCCCGCCGGCACGAGGGCGAGGGCGAGGGTGCCGGTCGCGACGCCGAGGCCGGCGATCGCGAGGACGCCGAGGAGGCGCGGTGCCCGCAGGCGCGCGGCCGTCACGCGTCCACCCGACCGCTCGTCGAGGCACCGGACGCCGTCGCCCGGGGCCGACGGGTCAGCGCCACGACCGAGACGACGAGTGCCAGCGCACCGAGGGCGAGTCCGCCGATGCCGAGGCCGATCGCGAGCGGTCCGACCGCTGCGTCACCGGAACCCGACGCGGAGTCGCCGGAGGTGCTCAGACCCGCGGTCGTCGTGTCGTCGTCCGTCTCGTGTCCGGCGTGCTCGTCCGCCGGCGGGGCGTCGTTGACGTAGAGGGTCGGTGCGGGGTGCTCGGGCTCTTCTCCCGAGGCCGGCGTCGCGTCGGCCCAGTCGACGACCGTGCCGTCCGAGTAGCGCTGGTGGGCCGGAAGGGCGATCGACCCGGTGTCGGGCACCGCACCGGCCGAGATGACGAACTGCTGGAACTGTCCCGGGGCGATCTGCGTGTCGCCCTGGGCCGTCCAGGTCACCTGGGTCGGCGCCTCGGTGATCGTCGCGCCGTCGAGCTCGACAGGCTCGGGCAGCGTGCTGGTGGTGACCTCGGTGGTCCACCCCGGAAGGGGCTCGTAGGACACCGAGGTGAACGGGGTGTCGGTGGGCAGGTCGACGACCAGCCCGACGGTGCCGGCGGTCGCGGACTCGTTCGGCACCTTGAAGGTCAGCGTCTCGTACGAGCCGGCCTCGGCCTGGCCGGGCTCGACGTGGACGTGGGCCGAGGCCGCGAGGGGCGCGGCCAGCGCGAGCAGGGCGGCCGCGCCGAGGGCGGCGGCCGACCGGGCGACGACGACGGACGACCGGGGACGGCGGGTCGTGACGGATGCGGGGACGGTGGTGCGGTTCATGGATCCGGTCCTCTCGATCGCGAGGGCGATCGGTCTGCGGTGCATGACGATGGGGCCCGACGGCGCGGGGCGCGCACGACGGGTTCACCGACGACGGAGTCGACGGCGTGAGGGGTCAGGCAGGGCAGGGCGGACCGCGGCGGGGCCGGGCCGTGAGGTGTCGTCGTCCGGGCGGACGCGGGGGGACGCCGGTCGGGGTCGGGGGGCGTCGGACGACGGGCACCTCGGGTCGGTGTCCGGCCGTCAGGAGGCGCGCGACGGTCAGACCGCGGACGGCCAGTCGGACGATGGCCCACGCCGCACCCTCACCCCGCCGGAGGGCGACGATGGTGACCACGGCCGCGAGGGCGTGGGCCAGCCACATGGTGGGGCCGCCCATGACCATGGCACCCGCGACCGCGCCGGACACCGACCCGTCGGCGGCCGTCGAGATCACGAGCGCCGCGTGGTGGCCGCCCGTGGCGGAGGCTCCGCCGACGCCCTCGGCACCGAGCGAGAAGAGCAGGTGGAACGCGACCTGGCTGAGCGCTACCGCGACCGCCAGCCGCACGGTCGAGAGATGCACGCCGGCCAGGGCGATCGAGACGGGCACGGCCACGGCCAGGGCGAGGACCACGCCGAGCACGCCGGGTTGCATGCCGCCGCCCGCCACGTGGGAGAAGGCCGCGACCAGGGTCGAGGCGCCGGCGGTCAGCCAACCACGCGCGAAGCGCTCGGCCCGGGTGGCCGTCGTGGAGGGGTCGCGGGGTGCCATGTCGACACCAGGGTACGTCAGCGGCGCGGGGTCTCGGGACGGGCGAGGATCTCGTGCGCCCGACCGGAGACCACGGGGTCGACCACGATCTGGTAGTTCGAGGCGAGCACCTGGTGCGTCGAGGTGAAGTCGCGGCGACGACGCGTGACCGCGAAGCTGACGATGCCGTAGAGCATGCCGAAGCCCGCACCGAGCAGGGCGGCCGCCCCGACGGTGGCGGCGGTGGCGGTCTCGGTCGCGAAGACGAGCATGACGAGCCCGAAGAAGACGCCGAGCCAGAGTCCGGTCACGGCCCCCGCCAGCGCGGCACGCCCGTAGCTCAACCGACCGGTGACGCGTTCGACGGTCTTGAGGTCGTTGCCGATGATCGCCAGCTGCTTGATCGGGAACTCGGCCTGCGACAACCGGTCGACCACGCGCTGGGCCTCGGGATACGTGTCGTAGGTGCCGAGCACGTCACCCCGCGGCAGGGTGGGAACCATCGGCGGGCGTCGCCCCACGGGGCCCGGGTTCGTCATCCCTGCATTAAACACGGTGCCCCTGCCGAGCCCCCGTCGGCGGCGACGGTGCGAGCGACTAAATTGGACGCGTGAGTGCAACCAGAGTCTTCGTCGCCCGCCTGGCCGGTTGCTCCGTCTTCGACCCCGCGGGCGACAAGGTCGGCAAGGTGCGCGACGTGCTGGTGGTCTACCGCCGCACCGGGGCGCCCCGCGTGGTGGGGCTCGTCGTCGAGGTGCCCGGCAAGCGCCGGGTCTTCGTCGGCATCGGCCGCGTCACGAGCATCGGCTCGGGCCAGATCATCACGAACGGCGTCATCACCCTCCGCCGCTTCGAACAGCGGGGCGGCGAGACCCGGGTCATCGCCGACCTGCTCGGTCGTCGGGTGTCGTTCCGGCACGGTGGGGGCCACGCCACGATCGAGGACGTGGCGATCGACGAGGTGAGCGAGGGCGACTGGGAGGTCGGCCAGCTCTTCCTGCGCAAGCCCAAGACGTCGCCGTCCCCGTTCGTCAAACCGCCCACGGCGTTCGCGGCGTGGGACGACGTGGTCGAAGAGGCCGGCCCGGGCGAGGCGCAGAGCGCCGAGCACCTCATCGCCGCGTACTCCGACCTCGTGCCCGCCGACCTGGCGAACACCCTGCTCGACCTCACGCCCGAACGGCGGCTCGAGGTCGCCGGTGAACTGTCCGACGACCGTCTCGCCGACGTGCTCGAAGAGCTGCCCGAGGCCGAGCAGGTCGAGATCTTCACGGGCCTCGACGACCACCGCGCGGCGAGCGTCCTCGACCAGATGCAGCCCGACGACGCGGCCGACCTCATCGCCCAGCTGCCCGACGAGCGCACCGAGCAGCTCCTCACGTTGATGGAGCCCGACGAGGCCGACGACGTGCGCATGCTGCTCAGCTACGACTCCGACACCGCCGGCGGCCTCATGACGACCGAGCCCGTCATCGTCTCGGCCGACGCGACCGTCGCCGAGGGCCTGGCCCTCATCCGTCGCCACGAGCTGGCGCCCGCGCTCGGCGCGGCCGTCTGCGTGGTCCTGCCACCCTACGAGCCGCCCACCGGCCGGTTCCTCGGCATGGTGCACTTCCAGCGGATGCTCCGCTACCCGCCGAACGAGCGCCTGGGCACGATCCTCGACCAGACCACCGAGCCGGTCCGCGTCGACGCGACGGCCCTCGAGGTCACGCGGGTCATGGCGACCTACAACCTCGTCTCGGTGCCCGTCGTCGATTCGGCCCACCGCCTGGTCGGCGTCGTCACCATCGACGACGTGCTCGACCACGTGCTGCCCGACGACTGGCGCAGTCAGGACCCCGACCAACCCCTGACCGCGAGCCGACCGCGTGGTCGCGCCCGTCGCCCGGCGATCGGTCAGAGCACGAGGAGCGACGATGGCCCGCGATAACCGCAACGACGTCCGCCTCGACGCTCCGAAGGGTCTGCGCACCAGGGTCCTGCCCGGGCGGAAGCGGGTCAGCAGCGACCGTTTCGGCCGGGCCACCGAGTCCATCGCCCGCGGCATGGGCACGCCCTACTTCCTGATCGCCCTCACCCTGTTCTGCGTCGTCTGGATGATCTACAACACGGTCGCTCCCGTCGACATCCGGTTCGACAGCGCCGCCATCGGATTCACGGCCCTGACGCTGATCCTCTCGCTGCAGGCGTCGTACGCCGCTCCCCTGATCCTGCTCGCGCAGAACCGTCAGGACGACCGCGACCGTGTGCAGTTCGAACAGGACCGCCAGCGCGCCGAGCGCAACCTGGCCGACACCGAGTACCTGGCCCGCGAGGTCGTCGCCCTCCGCATCGCGATCCGCGACATGGCGAGCAAGGACTTCATCCGGGCCGAGCTGCGCTCGCTGCTCGACGAGCTCGACCGACGCGACGACGACGAGCCCTCCGGGGTCGAGGCGACCCGCGCCTCCTCGTCCCCCTCGCGACGCGACGCCCGGCGCGACGGGCACCGTGGCTGAGCCGGCACCGGCACCCCGGCCGCCGGTGCCGACGCCGGACGACGTCCGCCGTGCGCTCGGCCGCGTGCTCGACCCCGAGATCCGCAAGCCCGTCACCGAGCTCGACATGATCGGCGACGTCGCCGTCGACGCAGGAGGCGCGGCGACGGTGGCCGTGAAGCTCACGATCGTGGGCTGTCCCGCCGCCGACACGATCGAACGCGACGTCCGCGAGGCCACCGCCTCGGTGGCCGGCGTCACCGCCGTCACCGTCGACGTGACCGTCATGACCAAGGACGAACGACACGCCCTCACCGAGAAGCTCCGGGCGGGCCGGGCGGCGCGGGGCATGCAGTTCGGGCCCGACACGCTGACCCGGGTGTACGCCGTCACGAGCGGCAAGGGCGGTGTCGGCAAGTCCACCGTCACCGCGAACCTCGCCGTCGCCCTCGCGGCCCGCGGCCTGGCGGTCGGCATCGTCGACGCCGACGTCTACGGCTTCAGCATCCCCGGGTTGCTGGGCCTCGTCGGCCCCGACGGCGCGTCCGTCAAGCCGACCCGCGTCGACGCCATGATCCTGCCCCCCGTGGCCCACGGCGTGAAGGTCATCTCGATCGGCATGTTCGTCGACGACGCCTCGACGGCGGTCGCCTGGCGGGGTCCGATGCTGCACCGCACGATCCAGCAGTTCCTCACCGACGTGTACTTCGGCGACCTCGACGTCCTGCTGCTCGACCTGCCTCCCGGCACGGGCGACGTCGCCATCTCGGTGGGGCAGTTGCTGCCGCACGCCGAGGTGCTGGTCGTCACGACGCCCCAACCGGCCGCCGCCGACGTCGCCGAGCGCAGCGGGCTCGTGGCGCGCCAGACGGGTCAGCGGTTGCTCGGGGTGGTCGAGAACATGGCGGGCCTGCCGCAGTCCGACGGCAGCGTGCTCGAGCTCTTCGGGTCGGGCGGTGGCGCCGAGACGGCACGCCGGCTGTCGACCGGGCAAGAGGCCGAGGTGCCGTTGCTCGCCAGCGTGCCGCTGAGCCTGGGCCTGCGGCAGGGCGGTGACGACGGCGTCCCGGTCGTGCTCGCCGCTCCCGACGATCCCGCGGCCGCGGCCATCGACGACTTGGCGGGCCGACTGGCCGTGCGGGCACGCGGTCTGGCGGGCCGCAAGCTCGGACTCAGCGTCAGCTGACCTCCGGCCCGACTCCCGGAACCGCAGAAAGGGCACCTCGCGTGGCGAGGTGCCCTTTCGTCACAGCGTCTCGCCCGCGGGCGGCGACGTGCTCGTGCCGCACCCCAGCACAGGGGCGGCACACGCGGTGACGGCACGCTCAGGAGGGAGACGAGCCTGTCACCGCGAAGTCGACTACGACCAGCGGTTGTAGGTCTTGGTCGGGATGGCGCGGAAGCCGTCGCGGGCGACCGAGACGAGCGAGCCGGCGATTCCGACGACTGCGGCGATGATGAGGACGATGATTCCGGTGAGCATGGGGGACTCTTTCTGGCGCGGTTCGGCGCGCGGTTCTGCGTGGTGGGATGGATTCGCCACCGAGCCCGGGACCAGGTCGACCGGAGCTCGGGAGCGCTACGACGCGCTCCGGGGACTCTTCAATGATGCGCCTCGGGAAGCGGTAGATCAATCTCACGTTTCTACCGAAACAGAGTAGTTTTGCTACATGGATGTCAAGCGCCTCGAACTCCTCCGCGAACTCGCCGAACGAGGCAGCGTGGCCGCCGTCGCCCGGGCCACCCACCGCACCCCGAGCGCCGTCTCGCAGCAGCTCAAGGTGCTCGAGCGCGAAGCAGGGGTCGCACTGACCGAGCGGGTGGGACGCGGCATCGTGCTCACCGGCTCCGGGCGCGTGCTGGCCCAGACGGCCACCGACGTCGCCGTCGCACTCGAACGCGCCCAGGCGGTCTGGGACGACTTCGTCGCGACCCCCCAGGGCGAGGTCACGCTGGCCACCTTTCCCACGGGCGGGCAGATGCTGCTGCCGGGCCTGCTGCGCACGGTGGCCGAGACCCCGGGCCTGGTGGTCGTCGCGAGCGACCACGACCCGTCGATCCGTGAGTTCCCCGAACTGGCCGCCGACCACGACGTCGTCGTCGCGCACTCGTCCGACGACAAGCCCTGGCCCGGCCGTGGACTCGTCACCGTCCCGCTGCTGACCGAACCCCTCGACATCGCCCTGCCCGCCGACCACCGACTGGCCGGTCGCGCCTCGCTCGCGCCCGGCGACCTCGAGGGAGAGAACTGGATCGGCGTGCCGCACGACTTCCCGTTCGAGTGGGTCTACCGCGAGATCGAGCGGGTGACCGGCAGCCCCGTCCGTGTCGCCCAACGCTTCAGCGACACCAAGGTGACCGAGTCGCTCGTCGGAGCCGGCCTCGGCATCGCCGTGCTGCCGCGCTTCACGGCCAAGGACGCCCGTGACGACATGGTGCTCGTGCCCCTCGAGAGCATCCGGGCAGTGCGCTGGGTGTCGGCCGTGATGCGGCGCGACCGGGCCGAGCGCCCCTCCGTCCGGCGGGTCGTCGACGCCCTCCGCGCCGAGGCCTCCCGCGTGGCGGCGCTGCACGGAGGCGTCTGACCCGTCGCCGGGGCAACCGTGCACGAGGCCGGAGGGGCGACCGTCCGCCGGATCAGGAGGCGCGGCGCGGCAAGAGCGTCAGGTCGCCTCGGAGTCGTAGGGCGGCACCTCGCCCGTCGCCAAGGGCACGACCTGAGCGGAGGAGCGGCCCCCGGGCAACCCTGCGGACACCGCCGCGGCTGCGGCACCGGCCGTCGCCATGCTCGGCGCCGAAGGCTTGGGAGCGGCGTCCGTGCCGTCCAGCAGCGCGTCGCGGATGATGCGACGCGGATCGTACTGGCGCGGGTCGAGCTTCTGCCACTCGACGTCGTCGAACTCGGGGCCCATCTCGTCGCGCATGCGGGTCTTCGCGCCGTTGGCCATGTCCCGCACCGTCCGGACGAGCTGGGCGAGCTTCGAGGCGTAACCGGGCAGCCGTTCGGGACCGAGCAGGAAGACCGCGAGCACACCGATGATGAGCAGCTTGTCGAACGTCAGACCGAACATGGACACGCATGCAGACTAACCGGTGACGACTCGGGGAACCCCCTAGAGTTGGCCTTTCGAGGAGTGGGTGTGTCGCAGATAGAGTCAAGTTGGAAGTTCGCGGAAGAACTCGTCACCGAGAGCGACGCGATCGCCGAGGCTCGACAGCATTCGCTCGAGGTCGGCGTCGAAGCCGTCTCACCGGCGGTCGGTGCCCAGCTCGCGGTCGTCGCCGCCGCCTCGAACGCCTCGTCGATCATCGAGGTCGGCACGGGCCTGGGCGTGAGCGGGCTCTGGCTGCTCTCGGGCGCCCCCGGTGCCGTCCTGACGACCATCGACCGTGAGATCGAGCACCAGCAGGCCGCCCGTGACGCCTACCTGCAGGCGGGGGTCCCGGCCAGCCGGTTCCGCCTGATCGCAGGCCGCGCAGCCGACGTGCTGCCTCGCATGAACGAGAACTCGTACGACATCGTCTTCGTCGACGCCGACCCCGGTTCGGTCATCGAGTACGTCGAGCACGGCCTGCGACTCGCCCGTCCCGGCGGACTCGTCCTCGTCGCGCACGCGCTCTGGCACGGCAGGGTGGCCAATCCTGCCGTCCGCGACGCCACGACCACGGGCTTCCGCACCTTGCTGACCGAGGTGTCGACCTCACCGGCCGTGATCAGTTCGCTCTCGACCGCGGGCGACGGCCTGCTCTCGCTCGTCAAGCGCTGAGACGCTCGCGCCCGGCGACGCACGCGAGCGCAGGGGGCGGGCAGCGGACGGCGGGCACGCGCACGAACGCCCCGCGCGTCGCAGGTGCGACGGGCGGGGCGTCCGGGGCTATTAAGGAGGTAGCCGACTAGGCGCTCACGACGCCGGCGAGGGCGTCGTGCAACTCTTTGGCTTCGTCGTCGTTGACCGACACCACGAGGCGTCCCCCACCCTCGAGCGGAACACGCACGATGATGAGACGGCCCTCCTTAACGGCTTCCATAGGCCCGTCGCCGGTCCTCGGCTTCATGGCTGCCATCAGATAGTCCCCTTTCGCAAGATGCTGGACCCATTATCCGTGATTTCCAGCCCCCGACCTAAACGACGCCGTTCGACCACCGATCACGGCGGCGTCCAGTCGTACCCGTTCACCCACCAGCAGTAGTAGAGCCACACCCACTGGGCGGCCACGAACACGGCGACGAGCAGCACTCGGTAGACCTTCGACCGTGGCACCGCGAGCACGCCCAGCAACGGGAAGAGCGGCATCAACAGCCGGAAGGTGCTGGACTGCGGGAAGAACACGGCCAGCAGGTAGAGCGCGTAGGCGACACCCCAGAGCCTCAGGTCGACACTCGTCCTGCGCGCCCACGGCGACAGCATCAGGGCCGTGAAGGCGAGGACCGACAGGACGAGCAAGGCGATGCCGGAACCACCCGGAAACCACCAGTTCGCCCCGTCGACCCAGGGGGTGAACGGCACCAGCGGCCCGTAGCCGATGTACGGCGCCCGCCAGGCGAGCTCGGTCTCGGTGTAGGCACCCGGCACGCCGGTCACCGCTCCGGCGACGACGAGCCAGGCGACGCCGAACACGGCCGTGGTCGCGGCGACCGCCGCCACACGGACCCGCTCGCGCACCGGGAAGGGGTCGTCGTGCCGCCGCCACCACCGCAACAGCCCGTGCAGTCCGATCGCGAGGGCGAGCGGAAGCGCCCCTGGCCGCGTGAACGACATGACCAGCACGACCGGCAGCATCGCCAGGTACTGTCGCCGCACCAGCAGGAGCAGGCTCGCGCAGAGCAGCAGCAGGAACATCGACTCGGCGTAGGCCACCTGCAGCAGCGGCGACAGGGGCGCCACACAGAACAGGACGACCGCGAACAAAGAGGTCGACTCGGACAGCGAGTGCCGCATGAGGCGGTAGAACAGCAGAGCCGTCCCCGCGGCGCAGGCGACCGACACGACGACCGCGAGCGTCGCGAAGGGCAGGCCGGTCAGGGCCATCAGCCCACGGACGACGAACGGGTAGACGGGCATGAACGCCCAGGCGTTCTCGCCCACGTGACCGTCGCCGGTGATCGGCAGGTCGCTCGGGTACCCCACCACGGCGATGATGTAGTACCAGTGACCGTCCCAGATGGTGGCGAAGCTGCCGTAGTCGGGGCTCGCGAGGGTCCACGCGTTGGCCTGCTGGGCGCCGGCGAAGGTGAGCAGGGCGACCGTGCTGACGACGCGTGACAGCACGAACACCACGAGCACGCGCGCCCACCACGGCGTGAGGCGGTAGCGCAGCACGAGACTCCTCGACGGCGAGATCGGTCGTCGGGGGGCGTGACTCGGGAGCGGGGACGAGGAGGCGCGGCTCGCCTCGTCGACGGTCAGTTCGTCAGCCACGCCCGCAGTCCGCGCTCGTTGTCGAGGATCTGCTGCACGGGCACGCGCTCGTCGTCGTGGTGGGCCAGCATCGGGTCGCCGGGACCGTAGTTGACGGCGGGCACGCCGAGGGCGGAGAAGCGCGCGACGTCCGTCCAGCCGTACTTGGGCTTGGCCTCGCCGCCGACGGCGCGCAGGAACTGCTGCGCCAGCGGGGCGTCCAGGCCGGGCCGGGCACCGGGGGCGAGGTCGACGATCGTGACGTCGAAGCCCTCGAAGAGTTCGCGCACGTGGGCGACGGCCTCGTCGGCGCTGCGGCTCGGGGCGAAGCGGTAGTTGACGTGCACCATGCACTCGTCGGGGATGACGTTGCCGGCCACGCCACCCGTGATGCCGACGGCGTTGAGGCCCTCGCGGTAGACGAGCCCGTCGACCTCGACCTCGCGCGCCTCGTAGGCCGCCAGCACGTCGAGGATAGGCGCGGCCTTGTGGATGGCGTTGTCGCCCACCCACGACCGCGCGCTGTGCGACCGGGCGCCGAAGGTGCGGATCTCGGCGCGCAGGTTGCCGTTGCAGCCGCCCTCGACCCCGCTGTTGCTCGGTTCGCCGAGGACGGCGAAGTCGCCGGCCAGCAGGTCGGGCCGGAGGCGTGCGAGGCGTCCCAGACCGTTCAGCGCGTCGGAGACCTCTTCGTGGTCGTACCAGACCCACGTGACGTCGACGTTCGGTTCGGTCAGCTCGACCGCGAGTCGGAGGTGGACGGCGCAGCCCGCCTTCATGTCGACCGTCCCCCGGCCCCACAGGTACTCGACGTCGCCCTCGGTCTCGTAGCGCGTGGGGACGTTGTCGTTGACGGGCACGGTGTCGACGTGACCGGCGATCACGACCCGCGAGTCCCGGCCCAGCCGTGTCCGAGCGACGATCGCGTCACCGTCGCGGAACAGCTCGAGGTGGTCGCAGTCCTCGAGCGTGGCCCAGATCTCGTCGGCGACGCGACGTTCGTCGCCCGACTCGGACCGGATGTCGCAGAGCTGCCTCGTGACGTCGACGGGCGAGACGGAGAGGTCGATCGGTGCCATGCGGGCGAGTTTACGGGCCGACGGCACGGGTCGCCTCCAACCGGGTCGTCGGCGGCTGCCGATACGCTCGGGTCCATGACTTCCGACGCCACCGCCACCGCCCCGACCCGCGCCTACGGGTACGGCCTCGCGACCGTCTCGCACGACGGCACCACGCTCGACACCTGGTTCCCCTCCCCCCGGCTCGGCACCCTGCCGGCCGACCGCGACCCCGAGATCGTCCCGGGCGAGCTGGCCGACGCCGCCGGGCCCGACGAGCGCCGCGCGGTGGACCTCGTCCCGGTGACCGTCGAGATCGACCTGAGCGCGCCTCCTGCGTCCACCCCCGACGCGTACCTCCGCCTGCACCTGCTCAGCCACCTGCTGGTGAAGCCCAACACGATCAACCTCGACGGCGTGTTCGCGCACCTGCCGATCGTCACCTGGACCAACGCCGGGCCGGTCCACCCCGACGACTTCGGGCGCCTGCGTCCGACGCTGCAGCGTGCGGGCATCGTCGCGACCGGCATCGACAAGTTCCCGCGCATGCTCGACTACGTCTCACCCGACCGAGTCCGCATCGCCGACGCCTCGCGGGTGCGGCTCGGTGCGCACCTAGCCCCGGGCACCACGGTCATGCACGAGGGCTTCGTGAACTTCAACGCCGGCACCCTCGGGTCGTCCATGGTCGAGGGCCGCATCTCGCAGGGCGTCGTCGTCGGTGACGGGTCCGACATCGGTGGTGGCGCCTCGATCATGGGCACGCTGTCGGGCGGCGGCACCCAGCGGGTCACCATCGGTGCCCGTGCCCTGCTCGGCGCCAACGCCGGCATCGGCATCGCGATCGGCGACGACACCGTCGTCGAGGCCGGTCTCTACGTGACGGCGGGCACCAAGGTCGTCGTCGTGGGCGGCACCCCCACCAACGACGGCTCACCGCAGACCGTCAAGGCGGTCGAGCTCTCGGGCCAGCCCGGGCTGCTCTTCCGACGCAACTCGCTGACCGGCGCCGTCGAGGTGCTGCCCCGCAAGGGCCACGGCATCACGCTGAACTCGCAGCTGCACGCGTAGCCGGGCGGGGCAGCAGCACCACGCCCCCGCAACGCCGGAAGATGGGCACCACGCCGGGTCATCGCCTGGCATGGTGCCCATCTACCGGTGTGGCAGCCGATCGCCCCGACGGGTCAGCGCTGCGGCCAGTCGCGCTCGGTCGCGCCCAGGTACAACTGCTGGGGGCGGCCGATCTTGGTCGTCGGGTCGGTGTTCATCTCGCGCCAGTGGGCGATCCAGCCGGGCAGGCGCCCGATCGCGAAGAGCACGGTGAACATGCGCGGCGGGAACCCCATCGCCTTGTAGATGACGCCCGTGTAGAAGTCGACGTTCGGGTAGAGCTTGCGCTCGACGAAGTAGTCGTCGGCCAGGGCGATGCCCTCGAGCTCCATCGCGATGTCGAGCAGGTCGTCCTTCACGCCGAGCGACTCGAGCACCTCGGTGGCGCTCTCTTTGACCAGTTTGGCGCGCGGGTCGTAGTTCTTGTAGACGCGGTGCCCGAAGCCCATCAGCTTGACGCCGGCCTCTTTGTTCTTGACCCGCTCGACGAAGCGTTCGACGCCCTGGCCGCTGTCGCGGATCTCGGCGAGCATCTTGAGGACGGCCTCGTTGGCCCCGCCGTGCAGCGGCCCGTAGAGGGCGCTGATGCCGGCCGAGATCGACGAGAACATGTTGGCCTGCGTCGAGCCGACGAGACGCACGGTCGAGGTCGACGCGTTCTGTTCGTGGTCCTCGTGGAGGATGAGCAGGCGCTCGAGCGCCTTCGACAGGACGGGGTTCACCTCGTACGGCTCGGCCATCGTGCCGAAGTTCAGCTTGAGGAAGTTGTCGACGAAGCTGAGCGAGTTGTCAGGGTAGAGGAACGCCTGGCCGAGGCTCTTCTTGTGCGCGTAGGCCGCGATGACCGGCAGCTTGGCCAGCAGTCGCACGGTCTGCAGCTCGACCTGCTCGGGGTCGTGCACGCTCATGCTGTCTTCGTAGAACGTCGACAGGGCACCGACCGCGCTCGACAGCACCGACATGGGGTGGGCGTTGTGCGGCAGGGCGTCGAAGAAGCGACGCAGGTCTTCGTGCAGCAGCGTGTGCCGCCGGATGCGCGCGTCGAAGTCGGCGAGCTGGTCGGGGGTGGGCAGTTCGCCGTAGATCAACAGCCAGGCCGTCTCGAGGTAGGTCGAGTTCTCGGCGACTTGTTCGATCGGGTAGCCCCGGTAGCGCAGGATGCCCTGATCACCGTCGATGTAGGTGATCGTGCTTCGGGCATTGGAGGTGTTCACGAATCCCGTGTCGAGGGTCGTGTAACCGGTCTGCTTGGTGAACGTCGAGATGTCGATCGACGAGGCACCTTCGGTGCTCGCGACGATCGGGAACTCGGCTGTTCCCCCCGGGAACTGCAGCGTGGCCTTCTGGGCGTCGTTGGCAGTGTCAGTCACCCGGTCAGCCTAGCGGTCAGCTGCCGAGGCGCCCCACGGCGGCGTCGATGCGCTCGTCGGTCGTCGTGAGCGCCACGCGGACGTGACGATCGCCGGCCGGCCCGTAGAACGACCCAGGGGCGACGAGCACACCGCGCTCGGCCAGCCAGGAGACCGTGACCCAGGCGTCCTCGTCCCGCGTGGCCCAGAGGTAGAGCCCGGCCTCGCTGCGGTCGATGCGGAACCCTGCCCCTTCGAGAGCGGGAAGGAGGCGCGCCCGGCGGGCCGCGTACCGCGCCTTCTGCTCGACCACGTGGGCCTCGTCGGCCAGCGCGACCACCATGGCCTGTTGCACCGGGGCCGGCGGCATCAGGCCGGCGTGCTTGCGCACGGCGAGCAGCTGCCCGAGGACGTGGTCGCAGCCCGCGACGAAGCCCGCGCGGTACCCGGCGAGGTTGGACTGCTTGCTGAGCGAGTACACCGAGACGACGCCACGGAGGTCGTCACCCACGATGCGGGGGTCGAGGATGCAGGGCGTGGGGTGATCGGCCCATTCGCCCGTCCAGCCGAGTTCGGCGTAGCACTCGTCGCCCGCGATCACGGCCCCGAGTTCGCGCGCACGGGCGACGGCGGCGCGCAGGGCCTCGACGCCGAGGACGGCTCCGTCGGGGTTGCCCGGGCTGTTCAGCCAGACCAGCTTCGTCGAGGCGGGCCACTCGGCCGGGTCGTCGGAGGCGAGGGCCGTCGCGCCGACGAGAGCCGCACCGAGCGCGTAGGTCGGGTAGGCGTTGGTCGGGTAGACCACCGTGTCGCCCGCACCGATGCCGAGCCAGAGCGCCATGCCGGCGATGAGTTCTTTCGAGCCGATGGTCGGCAGCACGTGGGCGTCACCGAGGCCGGTCACTCCGCGGCGCCGCTCGTACCACTCGGCGATGGCCGACCGCAGGGCCGGGGTGCCGGCGACCTGCGGGTACGAGTGGGCGTCGGTCGCGATCGCGAGGGCCTCGCGGACGACGTCGGGGGTCGGGTCGACGGGCGAGCCGACGCTGAGGTCGACGATGCCACCGGGGTGACGCCGGGCGGTCGCCGCGTACGGCACCAGGGCGTCCCAGGGGAACTCGGGCAGGTCGAGCGCCACGGAAGCCGACCTAGGCGCCGGCGCCCTGAGGGGGCAGCGCCGAGATGACGGGGTGGTCCTTGGCGATGACGCCGACCTTGGCCGCGCCACCGGGCGAACCGATCTCGTCGAAGAACTCGACGTTGGCCTTGTAGTACTCGGCCCACTTGTCGGGCAGGTCGTCTTCGTAGTAGATGGCCTCGACGGGGCACACCGGCTCGCAGGCACCGCAGTCGACGCATTCGTCGGGGTGGATGTAGAGCGAGCGTTCGCCCTCGTAGATGCAGTCGACGGGGCACTCGTCGATGCAGGCACGGTCTTTGACATCGACACAGGGAAGTGCGATCACGTACGTCACGTCTGGGGGGTTCCCTTCGCGTCGGGCAGGGCGTCCAGCCTATCGTCTGCCGGCTGTGCCTCGACCGAGGAGGCGCGGGTCGAGTCGCCGGGCGACGTCGGCCCCCCGGCGACCGGGCCTCGCAACCGCGGCCACCCGAGCACCACGAGGCAGATGAGGAACACGCCGCCGAGCCAGACCAGGGCGGGCGTGTTGTCGGGCACGAGGATCGATCCGCCCGGACTCGCCTGCCACAGGACCACGAGTGCCCCGAGCAGTCCGACGGCGGCGGCGCCGGCCATGGCCCGCGAACCGAAGACCGAGCGGAGACCGGCGAGGAGCGCGAGGCTCATCAGTAGCGCGAGGACGAGCCCGGACCACACCGGCGAACCGGCGACGGTGATCGTCGACTGGTGCATCACGGTGCCGATGGTGCCAAACACGGCCCCGGCGGCGAGCGCCAGCACGAGTGCGGCGACGCGACCGCCCGTCGTCATCTGCGCCATCTCGGAGGCGCCCCGGTCGTCCGTCGGCTCGGGCACGAAGCGGAACGACTCACGGACCGTCACGGGCTCGACGGCCCCGTGGGGGAAGCGGATGCCGGCCCGGCCGCCCGGGAGGTCGACCACCTCGACCTGGCTGCGGTGGTCCCGCAGCGCCGCGAGCTTGCGGGGTGCGACGTGCCGTGCGTCCATCGTCAGCACGGTGTCGTCGGTGGCGAGGGCCTCGGCCTCGGCGCCCTCGGCCGACTCGGCGCCGGCCACGATCGCGAAGTACGGCACGCCGACGAGGCGCGCGGCGCGCACGGCGACCCGGTTGGCCCGGACGTGGTCGGGGTGGTGGTAGCCGCCGTCCTCGTCGTAGCTGATGACGGCGGTCGGGCGCACGGACTGCACGACGGCCGATAGGTCGCTGACGACCTCGCCGAACTCGGCGGCGCAGAAGGCGGCGGGGTGCAGGTCCGGCGTCGGCCCGGCCACGCCGTCGGACCGCCACACCATGCCGCTGTCGCGGTAGGCCCGTTCGGGGAGGCCGGGCGTGCGGGCTCCGGGCGAACCGAGGAACCGATGGTCGTCGACGCCGAGGTCGTGCACGGCGGCGGCGATCTCGCCCTCGCGGTGGACGGCGAGGGCGGCCTGGTCGTCTCGCAGGGCGGCGAGGTCGTCGGGGATGACCTCGCCCAGTTCACCCCGGGTGCAGGTCACCACGGTGACGGCGGCACCGGCCTCGACCAGCGCGGCGATCGTGCCACCCGTGGTGATGGTCTCGTCGTCGGGGTGGGCGTGGACGAAGAGCACGCGCTCGAGCCGCGGGTCACCGGCGGTCGAGGGCGACGCGGGCGTCGGCGAGGCGGAGGAGTTCATCACTGGACAGGATATGCCGCGCCGCACTACTGTCGGTCTGGCTCAGGGTGCCCTTAGTGAGGTTAGCCTAACCATACCGGCCCGTTCGGTCCCGTCTCGGCACCGTTCGGCGCAGTGCACCGTGAGCCCACTCCCGCCCCTGCTCGACGACGAGCTCCACTCCCCTCCGAGAAAGCCGTCCCCGTGCTCGCCAACTACCTCATCGGACTCCGGGAGGGCCTCGAGGCCGCTCTCGTGGTCGGCATCCTCATCGCCTACGTGGTCAAGGTCGGCCGACGTGACGTCCTCCCCCGCCTCTGGCTGGGCGTCGGCGCCGCGGTCGCCCTCTCCCTCGGACTCGGCGCCGTGCTGACCTTCGGCACCTACGGGCTCACCTTCCAGGCCCAGGAGATCATCGGCGGCGGACTCTCGATCGTGGCCGTGGGCTTCGTCACCTGGATGGTCTTCTGGATGGCCCGGACCGCGCGGGGCCTGCGCGGCGAGCTCGAATCCGGCCTCGACCGGGCGCTCGTCGGCGGTGCCGGGGCGATCGTCGCCCTGGCCTTCCTCTCGGTCGGGCGCGAGGGCATCGAGACCGCACTCTTCGTCTGGGCCACCGTGCAGTCGACCGGCGGCGGCGCGACACCCCTCGTGGGCGCCCTGCTCGGCATCCTCACGGCGGTCGCGATCCAGGTGGCGATCTACCGCGGCGTGGTCCGCCTCGACGTCGCCCGGTTCTTCCGGGTGACCGGCTACTTCCTCGTCGTCGTCGCGGCGGGCGTCCTCGCCTACGGGGTGGGCGACCTGCAGGAGGCGTCCGTGCTGCCGGGCCGCGCCTCCCTGGCCTTCGACGTGAGCGCGGCCGTGCCGCCGACCAGCTGGTACGGCACCCTGCTCCAAGGGCTCGTCAACTTCACGCCGACACCCAGCTGGCTGCAGGTGATCGTCTGGCTCGCCTACCTGGCCGTCGTCGTCCCCTTCTTCGTGCGTGCGACCCGCCGCCGACGCCCCGGCGCCCCGAGCACGTCCGACCCGTCCACGACCCGCGGCACCTCCGCCGCCCCGACCACCCCGTCCCCCCGCACCGCAGGAGCATCCCGATGATCGCCAGCCCCCTCCGCCCCCTCGCCGTCGCCTCGGGCGTCGCCGCGCTCGCACTGGCCCTGACCGGGTGCGTCGCGAACTCCCCCGCCGGCTCCTCGTCGGCCACCGCGGTGACCGTCGACGGCTCCGACGACTCCTGCTCGTTGTCGACGACCTCGGTGCCGAGCGGCCCCGTGACGTTCACCATGACGAACTCCGGCAGCGACAACAGCGAGTTCGAACTACTCGCCGAGGACGGTCTCCGCATCATCAGCGAGAAGGAGAACATCGGCCCCGGCACGTCGGGCTCGATGACCGTCTCGGTGCCGGCCGGCGAGTACTACACCGCCTGCGTCCCGGGGCTCGTCGGAGAAGGCGTGCGCGCCTCCTTCACGGTGACCGACTCGGGCACGGCCGTCGAGGCCACGGGCAGCGAGAAGCAGCAGATCGACGCCGCGGCGACGGCCTACGTCGGCTACGTCAAGGACCAGACCGGGCAGCTCGTCACGGCCACCGACGAGTTCCTCGCCGCCTACACCGTCGGCGACGACGAGAAGGCACGGTCGCTCTACCCCTCCGCACGGGCACACTACGAGCGCATCGAGCCCGTGGCCGAGTCCTTCGGCGACCTCGACCCGAAGATCGACTTCCGCGAGGCCGACGTCGAACCCGGCACCGAGTGGACCGGCTGGCACCGCATCGAGAAGGACCTCTGGCAGCCCGCGGCGCCAGAGAACGGAGGGGCGGCGTACGTCCCCCTGACGGCCGACGAACGCACGCACTACGCCGACCTGCTGACGAGCGACACGAAGGACCTCTACGACGAGGTCACGGCGAGCGACTTCACGGTCGGCATCGACACGATCGCCAACGGTGCGGTCGGCCTGATGGATGAGGTGGCCACCGGCAAGATCACCGGCGAGGAAGAGATCTGGTCGCACACCGACCTCTACGACTTCCAGGGCAACCTCGAGGGTGCCCGGGTGGCGTTCGACGGCGTGCGCGACGTCGTCGACCAGAAGGACCCCGAGCTGGCGACCTCCATCGACGCGCAGCTGACGAAGGTCGAGACGCTGCTCGCCGGTCACGGCAGCCTCGACGCGGGCTACCCGTCGTACACCGACCTGACCGACGCCGACAAGAAGAAGCTGTCGGACGCCGTCAACGCCCTCAGCGAGCCGCTCAGCAAGCTGACCTCGGCACTGGTCGCCTGACGGTGACGGACGGAGGCGGCCTCTCGCGCCGCGGTCTTCTGGGGCTCGTCGGCACGGGCGTCGGGGCCGGCGTCCTGGGCCTCGGGGTCGGGATCGGCACCGACCGCGCCGTGCAGGCGCACGCCGGCGGGTCGTCCGGGGCCTCGGCGTCGTACCCGTTCTTCGGTGACCACCAGTCGGGCATCGTGACGGCTGCCCAGGACCGCCTGCACTTCGCGTCGTTCGACGTCGCGGACGGCGTCACGCGCACCGAGCTCGTCGAACTGTTGAAGGACTGGAGCTACGCGGCCTCGCGCCTGACCGCCGGACTCGACGTGAGCCCCACCGGTGCCACGGGCGGCAGCCTCCTGGCTCCGCCGGACGACACGGGCGAGGCCACGGGCTTGCCCGCCGCCGGACTCACGGTCACGATCGGCTTCGGGCCGACCCTGTTCACCACCGCCGACGGCACCGACCGCTTCGGGCTCGCCTCGAAGCGGCCTCCGGCCCTCGTCGACCTGCCGCACTTCTCGGGCGACCAGCTCGTCGCGGCCGCGAGCGGCGGCGACCTCTGCGTCCAGGCCTGCAGCGACGACCCGCAGGTCGCGGTGCACGCCATCCGCAACCTCTCGCGGATCGCCTTCGGCCGCGCCTCCTTGCGGTGGTCCCAGCTGGGCTTCGGTCGCACCTCGTCGACGACCCGGGGCCAGATGACGCCCCGCAACCTCTTCGGCTTCAAGGACGGGACGGCCAACGTCAAGGCCGAGGACGTCGCCGCGGTGGACGACGGCGTCTGGGCGACCGCGTCCGACGGTGCGGCGTGGATGGACGGCGGGTCGTACCTGGTCGCGCGCAAGATCCGCATGACGATCGAGACCTGGGACCACGCCTCCCTGTCCGAGCAGCAGACGGTCGTCGGCCGCGACAAGGGCGAAGGGGCCCCGCTCTCGGGCGGGACCGAGTTCACCGCCCCCGACTTCGCCGTCGCCGCCTCGACCGGTGGCGGGCCGGCCATCGCACCCGACTCGCACGTCGCGTTGGCACACCCCCGGAACAACGACGGGGCCACGCTGCTGCGCCGCGGGTACAACTTCGTCGACGGCAACGACGAACTCGGCCGCCTGAACGCCGGGCTGTTCTTCATCGCCTTTAACCGCGACCCGCGGCGGCAGTACGTGCCGATCCAACAGGCGCTGTCCGGGAACGACCGGATGAACGAGTACGTCAAGCACGTCGGGTCGGCGATCTACGCCGTGCCGCCCGGGGCGTCACGCGACGGCTGGGTCGGCGAGACGCTCTTCGGCTGACGCGACTCCCGACGGATCGGGACCCGCCGGGACCGAGGCGCTCACCGCGGGTGGTCAGACGGACGTGACGACGTACGTGGCGATCGCCTGACCCTCGCTGTCGGTCGAGACGGTGAGCACGACGCGGTACGCGGAGCCGGTGAAGGTGCCGAAGCCGCTCTCGGCGTCGGTGTCGACCCCCGAGGCCGTGTAGCCGGCGGCCTCGAGCTGCTGCTGGGCGACGGCGAACTGGTCGGCCCCCGAGACGGTGATCTGGGCGACCCATCCGGTGCCGTCGGGACCTGCTCCCCCACCACGGGTCGTCCCCGGGACGAGCGGCACCTCGGCCGGGAAGCTCGCGGGCAGGGTGCCGTCGGTCGTGATGCCTGCACCGTTCAGCGCCTCGCCTGCCGCGTCCTCGACGGCCTTCTGCGCGGTGCCCTTGAGGTCTTCGATGCCGCTGTCGACCGCGCCGCCCACGATGTTGTCGACGGGCGAGCCCTCACCGCAGGCGGTGAGGCCGGCCACGAGGCCGGCCGCCAGCGCGAGCGTGGCGGCAGAGCGGGCGAGGGTCGTCTTCTGGATCAGCACTCCGCGAGGTTAACGGTGGCCGCTGGGGACCGGCGCAGAACGTGCCGACCATGCACGAAGGAGGCGGCCCGCGGTGGTGCGGACCGCCTCCTCGGCGGATGGTGCTGTGGAGCGGTGCCGCTTACGCGTTCTGCTTCTTCAGGCGAGCGGTGCTGCGCTGGCGAGCCGACGCGTCGAGCTCGACCTTGCGGATGCGGATGGCGTCGGGGGTGACCTCGACGCACTCGTCGTCACCGGCGAACTCGAGGGCTTCTTCGAGGGACAGCACCTTGGAGGGCGTCATCGACTCGAAGTTGTCGGCCGTCGACTGACGCATGTTGGTCAGCTTCTTCTCTTTGGTGATGTTGACGTCCATGTCGTCGGCGCGCGAGTTCTCGCCCACCACCATGCCCTCGTAGACCTCTTCGGTCGGCTGCACGAAGAACGACATGCGCTCTTGCAGGTTGATGATCGCGAAGGGCGTGACGACGCCCGAGCGGTCGGCGATGATCGAGCCGTTGGTGCGGGTCGAGATCTCGCCGGCCCAGGGGCCGTAGCCGTGGCTGATGCCGTTGGCGATGCCGGTGCCGCGCGTGTCGGTGAGGAACTGCGTGCGGAAGCCGATCAGGCCGCGCGAGGGGACGATGAACTCCATGCGCACCCAGCCCGAGCCGTGGTTCGCCATGTTCTCCATGCGGCCCTTGCGGGCGGCCATGAGCTGCGTGACGGCACCGAGGTACTCGTCGGGCACGTCGATGGTCATGTGCTCGAACGGCTCTTGCAGCTTGCCGTTCTCGTCACGACGCGTGACGACCTGGGGCTTGCCGACGGTGAGCTCGAAGCCCTCGCGACGCATCTGCTCGACGAGGATGGCCAGCGCGAGCTCGCCGCGGCCCTGGACCTCCCACGCGTCGGGGCGTCCGACGTCGAGGACCTTGAGCGAGACGTTTCCGACCAGTTCGCGGTCGAGGCGGTCCTTCACCATGCGGGCGGTCAGCTTGTGGCCCTTGACCTTGCCGATGATGGGCGAGGTGTTCGTGCCGATGGTCATCGAGATGGCCGGGTCGTCGACCGTGATGGTCGGCAGCGGGCGGACGTCGTCCGGGTCGGACAGCGTCTCGCCGATGGTGATGGTGTCGAAGCCGGCGACGGCGACGATGTCACCGGGGCCTGCGCTCTCGGCGGGATAGCGGCTGAGGGCCTTCGTGATCAACAGCTCGGTGATGCGTGCGTTCTGGACCGAGCCGTCGGACTTGACCCAGGCGACCGTCTGGCCCTTCTGCAGGGTGCCGTGGAAGACGCGGAGGAGCGCGAGACGACCGAGGAACGGCGAGGCGTCCAGGTTCGTGACGTGCGCCTGCAGGGGGTGCTCGTCGTCGTAGCGCGGCGCCGGCACGTGGGTGAGGATCGCCTCGAAGAGGGGCTCGAGGTCGGGGTTGTCGGGCAGCGAGCCGTCGTCGGGCTTGTTCGTCGACGCGGCGCCGTTGCGACCCGAGGCGTAGACGACGGGCACGTTGAGGATGGCGTCGAGGTCGAGGTCGTCGACCTCTTCGCTCAGGTCGCTGGCGAGGCCGAGCAGGAGGTCCTGGCTCTCGGCGACGACCTCGTCGATGCGCGCGTCGGGACGGTCGGTCTTGTTGACCAGCAGGATGACGGGCAGCTTGGCCGCGAGGGCCTTGCGGAGCACGAAGCGCGTCTGGGGCAGCGGGCCCTCGGACGCGTCGACGAGCAGCACGACGCCGTCGACCATCGACAGGCCGCGCTCGACCTCACCGCCGAAGTCGGCGTGGCCGGGGGTGTCGATCACGTTGATGGTGATCGGGCCGTCGGTCGCGTGGGCACCGTTGTAGAGCACCGAGGTGTTCTTCGCGAGGATCGTGATGCCCTTCTCACGCTCGAGCTCGTTGCCGTCCATCATGCGGTCTTCGGTGTCGAAGTGCGCGTCGAACGAGTTGGTCTGCTTGAGCATGGCGTCGACGAGGGTCGTCTTGCCGTGGTCGACGTGGGCCACGATCGCCACGTTGCGCAGGTCGCTGCGGATGGCAGTCGCCATGGATGTATTCCTTACGAGAAGAGAGAGGGGGAAGTGGTCGGGTCAGAGCCCGGCGAAGACAGTCTACGGCACGTGGTAAAGGGACCCCTCCGCCGAGGGTTTCCCGAGGGCGAGGGGGACGCTTCCGGTCCTCCACATGACCTCTTGTCACCTTTTGGTGCCGGTGGGAGCGTGGAGTCCTGGGCCACTCGCCCACCGAACGGAGGACACCATGAACAAGCGCATCGCATCCGTGTTGTTGGGTCTCGGCCTCGTCGCCGGCGCCGTCGCCGCCCCTGCTGCCGCACAAGCGGCGGTCGCCAGCACCTCACCCGGTTACTCGTCCCTGAACGCCTGCAACGCCGGGGCCAAGACGTACCGCCAGACCGGACTCACGATCACGTCGGCCTGCACGTACTACTCGGGGTCCAAGACCTGGAACTTCACCTACAGCGCCTGACGCCGACCGACGTCCGCGACCACGAAGGGCCCCGCCGTCCGGCGGGGCCCTTCGTGGTCGCGGAACGACTCAGCGGCCGAACTCGAAGTTCGCGCCGGGGATCGCTTCGAGCAGTTCGCGCGTGTACTGCTGGGCCGGGTTCGCGAAGATGTCGTCGGTCGTGCCCGCCTCGACGACGCGACCCTTCTGCATGACGCTGACGTTGTCCGCGATGAGGCGGACGACGGCGAGGTCGTGCGTGATGAAGAGGTAGGTCAGCCCGAGTTCGGTCTGCAGGTCGGTGAGCAGGTCGAGGATCTGCCCCTGGACGAGGACGTCCAGGGCCGAGACCGCCTCGTCGAGGACGATGACGTCGGGCTTGAGCGCGAGCGCCCGAGCGACGGCGATGCGCTGGCGCTGACCACCGGAGAGCTCGTTCGGGTACCGGTTGACCGTCGACGCGGGCAGGGACACCTGATCGAGCAACTCGCGGACGCGGGCCTGACGACTGGACCGGTCGCCGATGCCGTGCGTGACGAGCGGTTCGGCGATCGTGTTGCCCACGCTGTACATGGGGTCGAGCGAACCGTAGGGGTCCTGGAAGACCGGCTGGACCCGACGACGGAAGTCGAAGAGGTCTCGGCCCTTCAGGGCTCCGACGCTCTGCCCGTCGACCGACACGGTGCCCGACGTGATCGACTCGAGCTGGAGGACGAGCTTGGCCACGGTCGACTTGCCCGAGCCGGACTCGCCCACGAGCGCCATGGTCGTGCCCCGCGGGATCGAGAACGACACGTCGTCGACGGCCCGCAGATCGGTGGTCTTGAACCCGCCCTGACGGATCTTGTAGACCTTGGACAGGTTCGTCACCGAGATGTACTCGGAGTCCTTCTTGCCGGCCTCCTCGCGCTGACGGGCGCGAGCGATGAGCTCGGCGTCGTCGGCGCCTTCGTCGGAGATCGCGAGCCCGTGGGAGTGCGTGGGCGCGATGCTCGACTGGATGCGCTGGCTGGCCAGCGAAGGAGCGGCGGCGACGAGTCGCTGCGTGTAGGGGTGCTGAGGGTTGGCGAGGATCTCCTGGGAAGGCCCCGACTCGACGACGCGACCCTTGTACATGACGACGAGCTTCTCGGCCCGTTCGGCGGCGAGGCCGAGGTCGTGCGTGATGAAGAGCACCGAGGTGCCGTAGTCGCGGGTCAGGGTCTCGAGGTGGTCGAGGATGCGTCGCTGGACGGTCACGTCGAGGGCCGAGGTGGGCTCGTCCGCGATCAGGAGCTTGGGCCGCGACGACAGGCCGATCCCGATGAGCACACGCTGGCGCATGCCGCCCGAGAACTGGTGCGGGAACTGCTTGAGGCGGTCGCCCGCGTCGTTGAGTCCGGCCTCTTTCAGGACGTCGACGGCTCGCTGGCGCACGGCCTGCTTGCCCGTCGCGACGCCGTTCGCCCGGATGGCCTCCTCGACCTGGAAGCCGATGCTCCACACGGGGTTGAGGTTCGACATGGGGTCCTGCGGCACGTAGCCGATGTCGCGACCGCGGATGGCCTGCATCTCGGACGCGCTGACCTTCGTGAGGTCCTTGCCCTCGAAGAGGATCTGGCCACCCGTGACTTCACCCGTGCCGGGCAGCAGGTCGATGATCGACGTGGCGGTCGTCGACTTGCCCGAGCCGGACTCGCCCACGATCGCGAGGCTCTCGCCCTGGCGGATCGTCAGGTCGACCCCGCGCACGGCGTCGACGTACCCGGCCTGCGTCTTGAAGCCGATCTTCAGGCCCTTGATCTCGAGCAGGGGCGTCGACGACGACGCGGTGCCGGCCGTCTCGGGTCGGGTTGAGGTGTCGGTCATCGACGTGCCCTCGCCTTCGGGTCGAGGGCGTCGCGCACGACGTCGCCCATGAGGAGGAACGACAGCACCGTCACGGACAGCGCCGCCGCGGGCCAGAACAGGGGCATCGGCGCGACACGGAGCGAGTTGCGGGCCGCGTTGATGTCGTTGCCCCAGGACATGGTGCTCGGCGGCAGCCCGATGCCGAGGAACGACAGCGTCGCCTCGGCCACGATGAACGTTCCGAGCGAGACGGTCGCCACGACGATGACCGGGGTGATGGCGTTCGGCACGACGTGCCGGACCAGGATGCGGAAGCGGGACACCCCGAGCGCGGCCGAGGCCGTCACGTAGTCGGCGGCCCGGGCGCTGAGGACCGAACCGCGCATGACACGCGCGATCTGGGGCCAGGCGAACACCGACAGCACGAGAGCAACGGTGAGCGGCGTCCGAGTCGGCAGGATCGACATCAGCACGATGGCACCGAGGACGGTGGGGATCGCGAAGAAGATGTCGCCGATGCGCGAGACGACCGCGTCGAGCCATCCGCCGTAGAAGCCGGCCAGCGAGCCGATCACGATGCCGACGACGGTGACGATGATCGTCGCGATCAGACCGACGGTCAGCGAGGCACGGGTGCCCCAGACGATGCGGGCGAACACGTCGGTGCCCTGGAACGTGAAACCGAGCAGATGGCCGGCCGACGGACCCTCGTTGCTCCGGGGCAGGTCGGCGGCGGTCGGCGAGACGCTGGTGAACAGCCCGGGGAAGAGCGCCACCACGATGACGACGACGATGAGGAACGCCGCGATCCAGAACGTCGGGCGACGCTTCATGGCGTCCCACGCGTCGTTCCAGCTGCTGCGGGGTTTCTCGGACTCGTCGATCGCGTCGACGGCCTTGACGGGCGTCTCGTCGAGATCGGCGACGAAGTGGTCGGCGGACAACGCCGACGAGTCGTTACTTGGCATAGCGGATCCTCGGGTCGAGAAGGGCGTACAGCAGGTCGACGAGGAGGTTGGCGATCATGAAGATGATCACCATCACGGCGACGAACGAGACGACGGTGGGGCCCTCGCCGAGCGTGATCGCTCGGTAGACGGTGCCGCCGACGCCCTGGATGTTGAAGATTCCCTCGGTGACGATGGCACCGACCATCAGCGAACCGATGTCGACACCGAGATAGGTGACGACGGGGACGAGCGAGTTGCGCAGGATGTGCACGGTGACGACGCGGCCACGGGTGAGCCCCTTGGCCGAGGCGGTGCGCACGAAGTCGGCGCTCGAGTTCTCGGACACGGAGGCGCGGGTCAGCCGCACGATGTACGCGAACGACACCGAGGCGAGCACGATGGCCGGCAGGACCAGTTCGTCCCACGGCGCCTGAGAGCTGACCGTCGTGCGGAACAGGCCGAGCTGGATGCCGAAGACGTACTGCAGCAGGAAGCCGATGACGAACGTCGGCACCGAGATCAGCAACAGGCTGACGACGAGGGCGCTCGTGTCGAAGAGCTTGCCCTTGCGGAGGCCCGCGATCAGACCGACGACGATGCCGGCGACGGCCTCGAAGAGCAGGGCGAGCATCGCGAGTCGGAACGTGATGGGGAACGCCCGGATCAGCTCGTCGACCACGGGACGACCGGAGAAGGTCGTGCCGAGGTCGCCGGTGAAGAGGCCGCCGATGTACAGCAGGTACTGCACGATGAACGGCTGGTCGAGGTTGTACTCGGCGCGGATGGCCTCGATGACGGCCGGCGACGGGGTCTTGTCACCGAACAGCGCCGCCACGGGGTCACCGGGCAGCGCGAAGACCATGAAGTAGATGAGGAACGTCGCCCCGAAGAAGACGGGGATCAGTTGGAGGAGCCGGCGTCCGGTGTACCAGAGCATCAGGCTTCCTCGGACGTCTGCGCGTGCATCGTTATCGCAATCGTGTGGAGGGAGGGGTGGGTGGGCCCGCCGAAGGGGCCCGGACAGTGCGAACACTGCCCGGACCCCCTCGAGCGTCGGTCGAGCGCGTGAGCGACGACCTTACTTGGTTACTTGGTGATGTTCTCGTAGATCGGCACGGAGTCCCAGCCGTACTCGACGTTGCTCACCGTGTCGGCCCAGACGCCGTTGACGTTCGCATACCACAGCGGGATGATCGGCAGGTCCTTGAGCAGGACCTCCTGAGCCTTCTGGTACGAGGCGTTCGCGTCGTCGACGTCGCTCGCCGCGCTGCCCTCGGCGAGCAGGTCGTCGAACTCGGGGTTCGAGTACTTGCCGTCGTTCGAGCTGCCGCTCGTGGCCATCGTCGGGTACAGGAAGTTGTACAGCGACGGGTAGTCGGCCTGCCAGCCCGAACGGAAGGCGCCGGTCATGGCACCACCCGAGGCGTCGGTGCGGAACTCGGCGAAGGTCGGGTAGGGCTTGCCCTCGGCCTTGATGCCCAGCGTTTTCGAGATGTTCGCGGTGACCGCGTCCACCCACTCCTGGTGTCCACCGTCGGAGTTGTAGCCGATGGTGAACGTGGTGTCGCCGTAGGGCGAGATCGCGTCGGCCTGGTCCCAGAGGTCCTTGGCCTTGTCGGCGTCGAACGAGAGGACGCTCTCGCCCTCGAGCTTGTCGGTGTAACCGGGGATGACGGGCGAGGTGAAGTCCTTGGCCGGCGTCCGCGTGCCCTGGAAGATGACCTTCGTGACGTCGTCGCGGTTGATGGACATCGAGATGGCCTGACGACGCAGGTTGCCCTCTTCGTCGTCGCCGAAGTGCGCGAGGTACTGCGGGATCGTCATGCCCTGGAAGACCGCGGCGGGCTGGTTGACGTTCGTGTCGGGGAAGTCGCTCTGGTACGTCTGGAACGCCGCCGGGCCGATCTGGTCGAGCACGTCGAGGTTGCCACCCTGCACGTCGGCGTAGGCCGAGTCGAGCGAGGTGTAGAAGTTGATGTCGAGCCCGCCGTTCTTCGGCTTGCGGTTGCCGTCGTAGTCGGGGTTCGTCTTGAGCTTGATGCCCTGGTTGTGCGTCCAGGCGCCTTCACCGTCGAGCATGTACGGACCGTTGCCGACCGGGTTCTCACCGAACGCGGCGGGGTCGGCGTAGAACGATTCCGGCAGCGGCGAGTAGGCCGAGTAGCCGAGGCGCAGGGGGAAGTCGGCCTCGGGGGTGTTGAGCGTGACCGTGAACTCGGTCGGGCTCTCGACGGTGAGGTCGAGGTCGCTCTGCGCGGTGTCGCTGTAGCCCTTGAAGTTCTCGAAGAACGAGCTGCCGGACGAGTTCGCGACGTTGTCGAAGCTGGCGGCCCAGTTCCAGGCCTTCGTGAACGACTCGCTCGTGACGTCGGTGCCGTCGGTGAACTTCCAGCCGTCCTTGAGGGTGACGGTCCACACGGTGGCGTCGTCGCTCTCGATGCTCTCGGCGACCTCGTTCTTGGTGGTGCCGTCGGCGTTGTAGCTGACCAGACCGGCGAAGATCGAGGTGACGATGCGGCCACCGCCGGTCTCGGTGGTGTTCGACGGGACGAGCGGGTTTTCGGGCTCGGTGCCGTTCGTCTTGATGATCGCGGAAGCGTCACCGGACGACGAGTTGTCGTCCCCGCTGCCGCTGGCGCAACCGGTGAGGACGAGTGCTGCCGTCCCCACGACGGCGACGGCCGACAGGCCCATGCGCGTCTTCTTCAATGTTCCTCCTGATGCGGGAAAGGACGCAGCACTGTGCCCAGGGGCCGTGCCGCGTTGGATGGTGTGAGCCTAGGCATCCCGTTCGGGCATCACCAAACCCCGACGACAACGGTTACACGACGGAAACCAACTCGCCGGATCGTTGCGTCGGCATGCAGTTCGTTGCGCGTGAGGCCTGAAGTTCGCATGAATCGGCTGCGAGAAATCCGCCACCTGGCAGGTATTGTTCTCCGCCACGGCAGGAGGCGCGGGTCGGCCCACCCACGCCGGTCCCGTACGATCGCCCCCGTGAGCCGCCCCCACGACCCCACCCCCGCCGCGACACCACCCGATGACCTCGCACCGCGCCCGGCACGGATGACCCGAGCGCGCCTCCGGGTCGAGATCGCGATCGTCCTCGGTCTCTCGCTCGGCGCGTCGGCCGTGTACTCGGTGCTCTCGATCGTGAACCGGCTCACCCAGCAGACCGCGCTGTCGCAGCAGACCGCCACGCTGAACTCGCCGCTCAGCAGTCGCGAGTTCTTCGACCTCGCCTACCAGGTGCTCGGCGTGGCGGTCGACCTCGTGCCGGTGCTGCTCGTGGCCTTCCTGCTGTGGCGCGAGGAGCGGCCACACCTGGGTCGGCTCGGCGTCGACTTCTCGCGCGCCGGCCGGGACACCCTCGGTGGCGTTGGCCTGGCCCTCGCGATCGGCATCCCGGGCATCGGCCTCTACCTCGCGGGCAAAGCCCTCGACCTCACCGTCACGGTGGTGCCGACGAACCTCGGCGAGCACTGGTGGACCGTCCCCGTGCTGCTGCTCTCGGCCCTGCGGGCCGGCGTGACGGAAGAGGTGATCGTCGTCGCGTACCTGTTCGCGCGCCTCCGCGACCTCGGCTGGCGGACCTGGTCGATCATCGTGACGGCGGCCCTGCTGCGGGGCAGCTACCACCTCTACCAGGGGTTCGGCGCGTTCGTGGGCAACGTCGTCATGGGCGTCGCGTTCGGCTGGCTCTACGTGCGCTTCGGCCGGGTGCTGCCGCTCGTCGTCGCGCACGTCCTGATGGACGCGGCCGTCTTCGTGGGCTACCCGTGGGCCGCCACGACCTTCCCGGCGCTCTTCGGCCTCCCGTCCTGACACCCCGGGTGGGCCGAACCGGACCGCCACGGCCGGAACCGGGTCTTGACACCCGTCCGGGGGGCGAGTCTGATGGACGCACGGGTCACGGCGATCCGAGCTAGCCACACAGCGTGAGCTGTCCCCCGGGCGTCGATCGGGACGGTCGCCGCTACGTGAACGCCCTCCGCGACACTCGGCGGCCGACGTCCGAGGGACCCAGAGGAAACCGTCACCGCCCGACGGGATCGGGCGGTGACGGTTTCCCGTCCGTGGAGCGGGCCGTGGCCTAGGCGAACGCCTCGGCCGGCGGGCAGTTGCAGAACAGGTTGCGGTCACCGTAGGCCTGGTCGATCCGACGCACCGGCGGCCAGTACTTGCCGCGCACGAGCGAGCGGACCGGGTACACGGCCTCTTCGCGCCCGTACTCGGCGGTCCACTCGCCGACCACGACCGACTCGGCCGTGTGCGGCGCCCCGCGCAACGGGCTCGACTCGGCGGTGTACCGACCGGAGGCCACCTCGTCGGCCTCGCCCTTGATCGCGATCATGGCATCGACGAAGCGGTCGATCTCGGCCAGGTCCTCGCTCTCGGTCGGCTCGACCATGAGGGTGCCCGCGACGGGGAACGACATGGTCGGGGCGTGGAAGCCGTAGTCGATGAGGCGTTTGGCCACGTCGTCGACGGTGACCCCGGTCGCGTCGCGCAACGGTCGCAGGTCGAGGATGCACTCGTGCGCCACGAGGCCGTTCTCGCCCGCGTACAGCACCGGGAAGTGCTCGCGCAGGCGGGCGGCGACGTAGTTGGCCGCCAGGACGGCCGCCCCGGTCGCCCGGGTGAGGCCCTCGGTGCCCATCATGCGCACGTAGGCCCAGCTGATCGGCAGGATGCTCGGCGACCCGTACGGAGCGCTCGACACCGGCACACCGGCGTGGGCGAGGCGGTCGCCGTCGGCCGCGGGGGCGGCCCCGGTTCGGCGGTCGGCCTGCTGGGCCATCGGGTGGCCGGGCAGGAACGGTGCGAGGTGGGCCTTGGCCGCGACAGGACCCACGCCCGGACCGCCGCCACCGTGCGGGATGCAGAAGGTCTTGTGCAGGTTGAGGTGCGAGACGTCGCCGCCGAAGTCGCCGAACCGAGCCACGCCGAGCAGGGCGTTGAGGTTCGCCCCGTCCACGTAGACCTGGCCGCCGGCCGCGTGCACCGCGTCGGTGAGGGCGACGATGTCGTGCTCGTACACGCCGTGCGTCGACGGGTAGGTGATCATCAGCGCCGCGAGCTGGGCCGCGTGCTGCTCGACCTTGGCCCGCAGGTCGTCGAGGTCGACGTTGCCGCCCTCGTCGCAGGCGACCACGACGACGCGCATGCCCGCGAGCACCGCGCTGGCCGCGTTGGTGCCGTGCGCGCTCTGCGGGATCAGGCAGACCGTGCGCTCGACGTCGCCGTTCGACAGGTGGTAGCCGCGGATCGCGAGCAGACCGGCCAGCTCGCCCTGGCTGCCGGCGTTGGGCTGCAGCGAGACGGTGTCGTAGCCCGTGACCTCGGCCAGCCACCCTTCGAGCTGGCCTATCAGGTCGAGGTAACCCGCCACGTCGTCCGCCGGGGCGAACGGGTGTACGCCGGCGAACTCGGGCCAGGTGACCGCGGCCATCTCGGTCGCCGCGTTGAGCTTCATCGTGCAGCTGCCGAGCGGGATCATGCCGCGGTCGAGCGCGTAGTCCTTGTCGGCGAGGTGCTTGAGGTAGCGCATCATGCTGGTCTCGCTGCGGTGGGTGCGGAAGACCGGGTGCGTGAGGTAGTCGCTCGTCCGCAGCAGCGCCTCCTGCAGGCCCGAGGGCGCGGCGCCGTCGAGCAGGTCGACGCCGAGCACCTCGGCGACGGCCCGGACGTCGTCGGCCGTCGTGGTCTCGTCGAACGAGAGACGGACGCAGTCGTCGTCGACGGCGTGCAGCAGGTAGCCCCGATCGTGGGCCGCGGCGACGATCTCGGCCGCCCGACCCGGGACGAAGACCTGGAGGGTGTCGAAGAACGAGTCCCGCTCGAGCTCGAGCTCGCTCGCCCCGATCGCGGCCGCCAGGTCGGAGGCGTGGCCGTGCACGCGCGTCGCGATGTGCCGCAGCCCCCAGGGGCCGTGGTAGACCGCGTACATCGACGCCATCACGGCGAGCAGCACCTGCGCGGTGCAGATGTTCGACGTGGCCTTCTCGCGGCGGATGTGCTGCTCGCGGGTCTGCAGGCTGAGGCGGTAGGCGGGCTGGCCGACGGCGTCCTGCGAGACCCCGACCAGGCGACCGGGCAGCTGACGCTCGAGTCCGGTGCGGACGGCCATGTAGCCCGCGTGCGGGCCGCCGAAGCCCATCGGCACGCCGAACCGCTGGCTCGTGCCGACGGCGACGTCCGCCCCGAACTCGCCGGGTGCCTCGATCAGCGTGAGCGCAAGCAGGTCGGCGGCGACGACGGCCAGGCCGCCCTGGGCGTGGACCGCCTCGACGACGGCGCGAGGGCTCCAGACGGACCCGGACGCCGCGGGGTACTGCACGAAGAGGCCGAACGACTCGGGCAACTCGGCGGGGTCGAGCACCGAGAGGTCGAGCTCGACGAGTTCGATCCCGACGGCCTCGGCGCGGCCGGCGAGCAGGGCCTTGGTCTGCGGGAAGGTGTCGCTGTCGACGACGAAGACGTCGGTCTTCGCCTTCGACGCCCGGCGGGCCAGCAGCATGCCCTCGACGACGGCCGTGCCCTCGTCGAGCATCGACGCGTTGGCCGTCGTGAGCCCGGTCAGCTCGGCCACCATCGTCTGGAAGTTGATGAGGGCCTCGAGTCGACCCTGCGAGATCTCGGGCTGGTACGGCGTGTACGCGGTGTACCAGCTGGGGTTCTCGAGCACGTTGCGCTGGATGACGGCCGGGGTGACGGTGTCGTAGTACCCGAGACCGAGGAGGCTGCGCGAGACGCGGTTGCGCCCCGCCAGGGCGCGCAGCTCGGCGAGCGCCTCTTCTTCGCCGATCGGCTCGGGCAGCACGCTGCCCTCGACGGCCGCGGCGTGGATCGCGTCGGGCACGGCGGCCGCGACGAGCGACTCGACGCTGTCGTGCCCCACGGCGGCGAGCATCGTCGCCTGGTCACCCGGCGTGGTGCCGACGTGGCGGTCGACGAAGCCGGTGGCGACCTGGTCGGACCAGCCGCCGAAGACGGACCCGCCCGTCTGCCCGGCGCTCATTCGGCGGTCAGCGCGACGTACTCGTCGCGCGAGAGCAGGCCCTGGCCGTCGGTCGACGACAGGGTGATCTTGATGAGCCAGCCCTCGCCGAACGGGTCGCTGTTGACGAGGTCGGGGCTGTCGACGACGGCCTGGTTGGCCTCGAGCACGGTGCCGAGCGCGGGGGCGAAGAGCTCGCCGACCGACTTCGTCGACTCGATCTCGCCGACCACCGTGCCGGTCTCGACCTCGGTGCCCTCGGCGGGAAGGTCGACGTAGACGACGTCGCCCAGCTTGTCGGCCGCGTAGTCGGTGATGCCCACGGTGGCGGTGTCGCCGTCGATCAGGAGCCACTCGTGCTCGGCGGTGTACTTCAGTGCGGTGAGATCGGTCATGGCCGGTCCTTTCGAGGGAGGGGGTGCCTAGGAGCGCTTGTAGAAGGGCAGCGGGACGACGGTGGCGGCGACGGCGGTGCCGCGGACGTCGACGGCCAGTGCGGGACCGCGGTCGACGACGTCGGGGTCGACGTAGGCCATGGCCACCGGGTGGCCGAGGGTGGGCGACAGCGCGCCGCTCGTGACCTCGCCGACGACGGTGCCGTCGTCGGTGACGACCGGGTAGCCCGCCCGCGCCGCCCGACGCCCGGTGAGCGTCAGTCCGACGAGGACGCGGGCGCCGGCGGTGGGCTCGACGTTCGAGCGCCCGACGAAGTCCTTCGAGGTGTCGACGACCCGGCCGAGCCCCGCCTGGTCGGGGCGGACGTCGAGGCCGAGCTCGTGGCCGTAAAGCGGCATGCCGGCCTCGAGGCGGAGCGTGTCGCGGCTGGCCAGCCCCGCGGGGACGAGCCCTCGGGGTCCGCCGGCCTCGGCGATCGCGGCCCACAGCGACGGGGCGGTCTCGGGGTCGACGTAGAGCTCGAAGCCGTCCTCGCCGGTGTACCCGGTGCGCGCGATCAGCACGGGGGCGTCGTCGAAGGTGGCCTGCAGCACGCGGTAGTAACGCAGCGTCGACAGCGGGGCGTCGGGCTGGAGGCGGTCGGCCGTGACGAGTTCGTCGAGCACGCCCTCGCTCTCGGGCCCCTGGACCGCGATCAGCGCGGTGTCGTCGCTCTCGTCGTCGACCGTGACGTCGAACCCGGAGGCGCGGGTCGCGAGGGCCGCGAACGCCACCTCGCGGTTTCCCGCGTTGGCCACCACGAGGTAGTCGTGCTCGTCGAGGCGGTAGACGACGAGGTCGTCGACGATCCCGCCCTCGGCGGCCAGCAGGAGCGAGTACTTCGCCCGCCCGACGGCGATGGTCGAGAGCGTGCCGGCCAGGGCGTGGTCGAGGAAGGCGCCGGCGTCCGGCCCGACGACGGCGATCTCGGCCATGTGCGAGAGGTCGAAGAGCCCGGCGGCGGTGCGGACGGCGTGGTGCTCGGCGAGGTCGGAGTCGTAGCGGACGGGCATCTGCCAGCCCGCGAAGTCGGTGAACACGGCGCCGGCGGCGACGTGCACCTCGTGCAGCGGACTGAAGCGCTCGTCGGGTTCGTCGGAACCGCTCAGGTCGGGGTCGCCGCCCGGCCCCGTGGCGATGCCCTCGGTGCCGTCGTCGGAGAGGACGACGTCGCCGTCGAGCACGGCGGACGCCTCGGCACCGCGGAGGTCGTCGTCGTCGGGCCCGGGGGCGGCGGGAAGGTTCGAGGCTGCGTCGGACATCGGTGCTCCTGAGAGGGACGGACCGGCCGCCAGGTGTCTCGGCCGGGAACGGTGCCGTGCGGATGGCGCACGACGGGGCAGCCCTGCCCGGCGGTGCGCCGGGCGGGGCTCCCCCTCTGTCATGGGCCTGAGAGCTTCACCGGCCGGGGCCGGTTTTCACCGTGGGCGAGGACCGGCGAGAGGTCTGTCGACCGCCTCGCGCCTCCTGCTTTTCAGAGTGGCCAGTCCGTCGCGGTACGCGTACCTGAGAGATTGGCGGGGAGCTTGCTCCTTCGGTGCCCGGTCGGCGCAGTCTCTGCGCACCGGAGCTCTCCCGCGACGTGTTCGTGGCCCGATGTTCGGTTGTGGCGTCAGCCTAGCGTCGTCGTGTGACGCGCAGGTTTCGGGTGTGCACGCGATTTCGGTCGCCCTGACGACGATCGGCGCCCCGACCGGGTGGGGTCGGGGCGCCGGGAGGTCGTCGCGGGAGGCGTCAGACGGTGCGCGAGGGCTGCCCCGGCTCGGGCGAACCCGCGGCCTCGTGCTCGGCGACGAGCTTGCGCACGTCGTCCGCCAGCTGGGCGACGCCCTCGGGCAGCATCTCGAAGCCCTCGCGGTTGCCCGGGTTGACGACGAGGCCGGTCTCGGCCGGGATGGCCTGCACGAGCTCGGCAGCCGGGAGGGTCGCCGAGAACTCGGCCACGCCCTTGACCTGTTCGCCGATCATGTCGACGTGGGTGAAGGCGGCCAGCATCGGCACGCCCTCGCGGTCGAAGAGAACGGGCTGCAGGTCGTTCAGCGACTCTTGCGCGTCGGTGGCCGTGGCGACGACGACCTGGGCGTTGACGAACTCGGCGAGCACGCTGTTCATGTCGCCCTCACCCGCCTGGCCCTTGCTGATGGCCTGTTCGAGTGCGGTCTTTTCGCGGTTGTCCGTGTCGGTCATCCGACCAGCCTGCCGGGCGAACCTCCGTGTCGGCTCAGCGTCCCGCGTGGTGGGCGGCCCGGCCACTCGCTACCCTGTGCAACACCCCGCCGTGTCGCACCCACCTCGAGGAGCCCTCGTGCCCCGCAGCCTCCGCCTCCGCCCGTCCCCCCGATCCGCCGCGCCGGCCCTGGCCACCGCGGGTCTCGCCCTCGTGCTGCTCGTGTCCGGGTGCGCCGGCGGCGAGCCGGCCTCGTCGCCGAGCCCGACGAGCACCGCGTCGGTCACGCCCACGCCGACGGCCTCGGACGACGCGACGGCCCTGCCCGACGCCACCGCGCTGCCGACGACCGAGCCGCCCGCTCCCTCCACGGCCCAGGCCCAGGAGGCGCCCCCCGCGTGGCACGCGTGCGTCACGGCGGTCGGTCAGCAGTACCCCGACCTGCCGTACCTGGGCGACGTCTGGGCCTACGAGGCCGACGACGTCCGCGACAGCGACGTCGGCGCGATCGCCACCGTCACGATGGGCCACCTCGCCGACGGTCGCCCCGCCACCGAGTGGACCTGCCAGATCTCGGGCACCCCCGAGTCCCCCGTCGTCGACTGGGTCTCGCCGGCCGACCTCTGAGCCGCGGTCGCCCCCGCCGTCGCCGGTCCGTCTAGGCCGCGACGGCGACGACGACCGTGCCGTCGATCTCGTGGTCGCGGACGACCCGGGCCCGGAGACCCGCGGCGACCAGCGCCTCCTGTGTGTCGGCCGCCTGACGTCCGCTCGTCTCGAGGACCAGGGTGCCGCCGGGCGCCAGCCAGTCGGCGACCTCGGCGGCGATCCGTCGGTGGAGGTCGAGCCCGTCGGCCCCGCCGTCGAGGGCGAGCGACGACTCGTGGAGGCGCGCCTCGGGCGGCAGGGACGAGATCGCCCCGGTCGGCACGTAGGGCGCGTTCGCCGCGATCACCCGGAACCGGCCGCGCAGCGACGGGGGCAGCCCGTCGAACAGGTCTCCCCGGACGACGGTTCCCCTTCCGTCGAGGTTGCGACGGGCGCAGTGCACGGCGGCCGGGTCGAGGTCGGTGGCCCAGAGGTCGAGACCGGGGTGCTCGGCGGCGAGCACGGTCGCGACGGCGGCGGCGCCGCAGCAGAGCTCGAGCACGGCGAGGGGACCGGTGGCGAGACCCCCCGCGGCACCCGCCTCGGCGAGCGCCACCTCGGCCTGCCGCAGGACCAGCTCGGTCCGGCGGCGGGGCACGAAGACGCCGGGCTCGACGACGACCCGTCGCCCGGCGAAGGCCGCCCAGCCGAGGACCTGCTCGAGCGGTCGGCCTGCGACGCGGTCGGCGACCATCGTCTCGAGCGCCTCGCCGTCGGCGGCCTCGTCGAGCAGCAGCCGCGCCTCGTCCTCGGCGAAGACGCAGCCCGCGGCCCGCAGTCGTCGGGTGACGACCTGCTCACGGTCGGCCCCGGGGATGGTCACGCGCCCACGCTAGACCGACGCGTAGGCTGACGAGACCCGACGGCACGAGGGAGAACATGAAGCCGCTGACCGAGAACGACATCCGCGAGTCGTTCGTCAACGCCCTGCCGGGCGACCTCGACCGCCTCCCGATCCCCGGACTGCACGAGATGCTCTGGGAGGACCGGGAGTTCCTGGGCTGGCGTGACCCCCAGGCCCACCACCGGGGCTACATCGTCCACTGGATGGACGGCCGGCCCGTCGGTCTCGTCGTCCGGTCGTCGAGCAGCTCGCTGCGCCCCGGCATCGCCGCCATGTGCTCGCTCTGCCACTCGCCCCAGCCGGCCACGCAGGTGCGCCTCTTCACCGCTCCCAAGGCCGGCGAGGCCGGACTGAACGGCAACACGCTCGGCACCTACATCTGCGAGGACCTCGCCTGCTCGCTGCTGATCCGGGTCGCTCCCCCGCACCTCAACCCGCCCGAGCAGATCGCCCGCCGGTCGGTCGGCCTCGCCGAGCGGGTGCAGGGCTTCACGGCCAACGTCATGAAGACCGCCTGACGCGCGGCCGTCCCGCACACCGTCACCGCACCTCCTGCCGTCCCCTCACACCCCCAGCACCTCCACCGAAAGGCACCGTCGTGTCCGTCGTCAAGATCAACGCCATCCACGTCCCCGCAGGCTCGGGCGCCGAGCTCGAGAAGCGCTTCGCCGCGCGCAAGCACTCGGTCGACGGAGCGGAGGGGTTCGAGGGATTCCAGCTGCTGCGTCCCGTCAAGGGCGACGACCGCTACTTCGTCGTGACGACCTGGCGCAGCGAAGAGGACTTCGCGGCCTGGTCGGCCGACGGCGCGAAGGCCGCCCACGCCCGTCCCGCCGGATCGGGAGAGGCTCCGCGCGGCCCCGTCGCCACCGGTGCCGACCTGCTCGAGTTCGAGGTCGTCGAACTCTGATCCCCACTTCGCTCGACGTCGAGCCGATGTGGGTCACGGTGACAGCGATCTCCAGGCTTCGCGCGTAGTCTCCTGCCCAATCGCCGACCCGCTCGGGGCCCGGCGTGAGAGGTCGCGATCGTCATGAAGAAGTCCACCCGCTGGGCCACCGCCGCCGCCGTCCCCGTGGCCGTCATCGCCGCGAGCATCGTGGTCCCCGCCGTCTCGGCCACGGCCGACGTCGACCTGCCCGACAAGACGCCGCAGCAGGTGCTGGCCCTCGCCGCCTCGAGCTCGGAGGCGTCCTACTCGGGCACGATCGAGCAGACCTCCGACCTCGGGCTCCCCGACGTGTCGGCCCAGGCCACGGGCGGCGGGTCGTCGTCCGACGCCGCCGGCGCCCTCGAACTGCTGACCGGCAGTCACATCGCCAAGGTGTACGCCGACGGCGCCTCGAAGCAGCGCGTCCAGGTGATCGACCAGCTCGCCGAGCGCGACGTCATCCGTGACGGATCGAGCGTCTGGGCGTACGACTCGAAGACGAAGGAAGCGACGCACGCGACGCTGCCCGCCCAGGGGACCACCGAGAAGCCGAGCGCCCTGCCCGACGGCACCTCCGTCCCGCAGACCCCGGCCGAACTGGCCGACCTCGTCCTGTCGTCGGTCGAGCCCACGACGACCGTCACGGCCGACTCCGACGTCAGGGTGGCCGGACGGGACGCGTACCGGGTCGTCCTGACCCCGAAGGACTCCTCGACGCTCGTCGCGAGTGCGACCCTCACCGTCGACGCCGAGACCGGCGTCCCGCTCAAGGTCGTCGTCGCCGCGAAGGGGCAGAGCGACCCGGCCCTGTCGGCCGGGTTCACCTCGGTCGACTTCGGCGCCCCTGCGGCGTCCGTCTTCGCGTTCACTCCGCCGGCGGACGCGACCGTGACCGACGTGACCGTGCCGACCGGCGCCTCCGGACGGTCGCACGGTGACGCGGCGCACGCCGAGAAGACCGTGATCGGCTCCGGGTGGAGCACGATCGTCGGGGTCACCCCGGCGGCGGGGTCGACCGACGGCACCTCGTCGGCCGACGCCGACACCACGGGGTTGCTCGACCAGCTCACGACGAAGGTCGACGGCGGTCGCGTGCTCGAGACCTCGCTGGTCTCGGTCCTGCTCACCGACGACGGCCGGGTCTTCGCCGGGGCGGTCGACGCCTCGACGCTGCAGGCCGCCGTCGCCGGTCAGTGACCTCCGGCCGGTGAGCCACGACACCGCCACCGTCCCGGCGTCGACCGACGGTGACGCGTCCCGAGGGGCGTTCGCCGTCGAGACGACGGGTCTGACGAAGCAGTTCGGGCGTCAGCGTGCCGTCGACGGCGTCGACCTCGCGGTCCCCCACGGCAGCGTCTACGGGTTCCTCGGACCGAACGGCTCGGGCAAGACCAGCACGATCCGCATGTTGCTGGGGCTAACCGCGGCGTCGAGTGGCGACATCCGGGTGCTCGGCGGGTCCATGCCCGACGACCTGCGCCGCGTCCTGCCCCGCGTCGGCGCGCTCGTCGAGGGTCCGGCGTTCTATCCGTTCCTGTCGGGCCGGGCGAACCTGCACCGCCTCGACTCGGGTGACCGCTCGGCCCCGCCCGCCACGCGCCGTGCCCGGGTCGACGCCGCCCTCGACCGCGTCGGGCTCGGTCACGCCGCCTCGAAGAAGGCCCACGCGTACTCGCTCGGCATGAAGCAGCGCCTCGGCATCGCGAACGCCCTTCTCATGCCCCGAGACCTGCTGGTGCTCGACGAGCCCAGCAACGGCCTCGACCCGCAGGGCACGCGCGAGGTCCGCACCCTCATCCGCTCCCTCGCCGACGAGGGCACGACCGTCTTCGTCTCGAGTCACCTGCTCAGCGAGGTCGAGCAGATGTGCACGCACATCGGCGTGATGAGCGCCGGTCGGCTGCTGACCCAGGGCACGCTCGACGACCTGCGCGCGCTCGGCACGCACCGGGTCCGCCTGCTCACGCCCGACCCGGACGCCGCCCGCGACGTCCTCGTGCGCCTGGGGCTCGCCCCGGAGGCGCGGGCCCGGCCGGACGCGACGCCCGCGACCGCAGGCGGTTCGGTGAGCGTGGAGGCCGAGCTCGCCGTCGAGGGGCTCTCGCCCGAGTCGATCGTCGTCGCCCTCGTCGCCGCGGACGTGCGCGTGCGCGGATTCGAGGTGGCCGGGGCCAGCCTCGAGGACCGCTTCGTCGACCTGACCGGGGAGGGCTTCGATGTCGCCGGCTGACCCCAGGGACTCGCGTCCCGACGCCGTCCTGCCCGCCGACCGCACGCGGGGCGGTCTGGGTCTCGCCCTGCTGGGAAGCGAACTGGCGGTGCTCTTCCGCCGCGTCCGCACGATCGCGCTGCTCGCCGCGCTGGCCCTGATCCCGGTGCTGCTCGCCGTCGCCGTCCGGGTCACGTCGTCCGACGGCGGCAGTGGTCGAGGGCCGGCCTTCCTCGGCGACATCACGCAGAACGGCCTCTTCGTCTCGCTCACCGCCCTGACGGTGGCGATCCCGCTCTTCCTCCCGCTGACCGTGGGGGTCGTCGCGGGCGACACGATCGCGGGCGAGGCGAGCCTCGGCACCCTGCGGTACCTGCTGGTGACGCCGGTGGGCCGGGTGCGCCTCCTGCTCGTCAAGTTCGCGGCGGCCGCGGCGTTCTGCCTCGCCGCCACGCTCGTGGTGGTCGTGTTCGGGGCGATCGCCGGGGCCGCGCTGTTCCCGGTCGGGCCGGTCACCCTGCTCTCCGGGCAGACGATCGGCCTGGGCGAGTACGCCCTGAGGCTGCTGCTGATGGCGCTCTACGTCACGATGTCGTTGCTCGGCCTGAGCGCCATCGGCCTGTTCGCCTCGACGCTGACGAGCGTGCCCGTCGGGGCCATGGCGGCCACGATCGTGCTCTCGACCGTCGCCCAGATCGTCGATGCGCTGCCGCAACTGGACGTCCTGGACCCCTGGCTGTTCACGCACCACTGGCTGGGATTCGCCGACCTGATGCGCGACCCGGTCTCGTGGGACTCGTTCGGCGCCAACGCCCTGCTGCAGGCCGGCTACGTCGTGGTCTTCGGTGCCCTGGCGCTCGGCCGCTTCACCACCAAGGACGTCCTGAGCTGAGCCGTCGGCGCACCCGTGTCGGCGGTCGCGGTTACCGTGGATCGGTGCTTTCCCGTACCCGCCGATCCCGTGTCCCCTCCCGCCCCATCCGCTTGACCGTGGCGGCGTCGCTCGCCACCGTGGCCCTGCTCGCCGCGACCGGCTGCACGTCCACGTCGACCGACGACGCCGACGGGCGCACGGCCCTCGTCACCCACGAACAGGAGGCGCGGGTCACCGTGGTCGGCGCCGCCACCGCCCCCGAGAGGGCCGTCGAGGCCAGCCGGGCGATGTTCGCGTCGAGTCCGGTGGCCGTCGTCGCCCCGGACGGCGACCAGGCAGGCCAGGCCGAGGCGGCCGACGAGGCCGCTCGACTGGGCGTGCCGATGCTGCTCGCCCCGGCGGGCACCTCGACCGGGTCGCCGTCCGGCGGCCCGTCGAGCGGCGGCCCGTCGAGCGGGCCGTCCGTCCTGGCGGCCGAGCTCGACCGGCTCGGTGTCGAGACGGTGCTGGCGGTGGGCGACGTGGGGGCGATCGACGGGGCGGGAGTCGAGATCGCGACCACCGCCTCCTCGGTCGACGTGCCCGACGCGGCGACGCCCCTCGACGACGTCCTCGCCGTCGTGGCAGGGGGCGACGACGTCGCGGCCACGGCCACCGCACGGGCCGCGGGTGCCGAGGTGCAGGCCCTGCCCGACGGGGTCGTCGACCTGCAGTCCTCCGGTGAGGCGATCGACGCACTGCACGCCTCGACGACGACCGACACGGTGTTGATCGGGTCGACGTTCACGGCGGTGCGCGACCCCGGGTGGTCGGTCGCGGCGGCCCGGTCCGGGGCACAGCTGCCCGGCGGCGGCCAGCGGTTCTTCCCCGACCGACGGTTCGTGGCGCTCTACGGCGCTCCCGGCACCGGGGCGCTCGGCGTGCTCGGCGAGCAGGACGTCGCCGCGACCGTGCAGCGCGCCGCCGACGTCGCGGCGAGCTACGACGCGGCGAGCGACCGTCCCGTGGTGCCGATGCTCGAGGTCATCGCGACGGTCGCCGCCGGTGCCGCGGGGGACGACGGCGACTACTCGAACGAGCTGTCGGTCGAGAGCATCGAGCCCTACGTGGACGCAGCGGCCGCCGCCGGACAGTACGTGGTGATCGACCTGCAGCCGGGTCGGGCGGACTTCCTCAGCCAGGCGAAGCGCTACGAGTCGCTCCTGTCGCGGCCGAACGTCGGCTTGGCGCTCGACCCCGAATGGCGCCTCGAGGCCGACCAGGTGCCGTTGCGCCAGATCGGCGGCGTCGAGGCGAGCGAGGTGAACGCCGTGTCGACCTGGCTGGCCGACCTCGTGGCCTCGAAGGGTCTGCCGCCGAAGATGTTCGTCCTGCACCAGTTCCGTCTCGACATGCTGCGCGACCGGGCGTCGATCGACACGTCCCGACCCGAGCTGGCCACGCTGATCCACGCCGACGGCCAGGGCTCGCAGCCCGACAAGCAGGCCACCTGGCGCACGCTGCACGACGGCGCTCCGGCCGGGGTCGCCTGGGGCTGGAAGAACTTCTACGACGAGGACACCCCGATGCTCTCCCCCGAGCAGACCATGGCCGACGTGTCGCCGACGCCCGACCTGGTGACGTACCAGTAGCGCGTCGTCGAGGTCGCTCCGGCGACCCGTGCGGACGATTCACCGGCAGGTGGACGAAGATGAGGAGTCCGAAACCGACCGATGGGAACGCAGCACCGTGGCCACGAACGACGAAGTCGACCTGATCATCGACGCCTGGGCCCGCGAGCGCCCCGACATCGACTTCGCACCCCTCGACGTCTTCTCGCGCCTCCGCCGCCTGTCGCGGCGCCTCGACCGCATCCGCAGCGAGGCGTTCGCCCACGCGGGCCTCGAGATCTGGGAGTTCGACGTGCTCTCGGCCCTGCGTCGGGCCGGTGACCCCTTCCAGCTCAGCCCGAAGCACCTCGTCACGGCGACCATGGTCACGAGCGGCACCATGACGAACCGACTCGACCGTCTGGTCGAGCGCGGCCTCGTCGAACGTCACGGCGACCCGAGCGACGGCCGCGGTGTGCTGGTGCGCGTGACCGAGGACGGCATCGCTCGGGTCGACGCCGCCATGCTGAGCTTGGTCGATGCCGAGAGCGCCAGGTTGCACTCTCTCTCGCCAGCCCAGCAGGCCCAGCTCGCCGACCTGTTGCGCCTGGTCGGCGACGAGTTCAGCTAGCAGCAGCGTCGGGCCGGTCGTGGATCAGCTCGAGAACGCCGAGCTGGGCAGGTCCTTCTCGCCGTCGACGATCGCGCGCACGATGCGCTCGGCCACCGCGTCCGGGTCGAGGGCCGCACCGAACGCCGGCGCCGTCCCGGCGACCGCCCGCGTGGCGAGGCCGGTGTCGGTGTGCCCCGGGCGCGCGTCGAGCACGCGGATGCCGTCTCGCCGGTACTCGCGTCCGGCGGCCGACGCGAAGGACGCCAGGGCCGCCTTGGACGCCGAGTAGGCGGCCATCCCCACGGTCGCGGCCTCGGACACGACGCCGCTGATCGTCACGACGAAGGGTTCGCGACCGGCCGCCGCGGACTCCGCGAGGGCGGCGTGCGCGGCGCGCACCAGACGGATGGGCCCGAGAGCGTTCGTCTCGACGAGTTCGTCGAGCGTGTCGTCGTCGAGGTCCTTCGCCGCTCCGAAGGCGACGACGCCCGCGGCCACCACGACGCCGTCGAGGCGTCCGTGCTCGTCGAGCGCCGACCGGACCAGCGCCGCGCCTCCCGACCGGTCGCGCAGGTCGGCGAGGTAGGCGCCGGTACCCGACAGCGACTCGGGGCGTCGGGCCGCACGGACGACGACGGCCCCTTCGTCCTCGAGCATCGCGGCGACACGCACGCCGAGTCCGCCGGACGCGCCGGCCACGAGCACCACGGCTCCGTCGAGATCGGTCATGCCGCCGACCCTACGCGCGCGCCGCCGTCCGGCGCCGGGGAGGACACCGCAGGAGGCGCGGGTCGCGTCAGGCGGACGCGCGCACCACCAGCTCGGTCGGCAACGTCATCGCGGCGGGCTTCTCGCCGTCGATCACCTGCAGCAGCAGGCGCACCATCTCGTTGCTGATGCGGTCGAACGGCTGACGCATGGTCGTCAGCGCCGGTGTCGTCTCGGTCGCGACGCGGGAGTCGTCGAACCCGGCCACGGCGACGTCCTCGGGCACCCGACGGCCGGCGGCCCGCAGGGCGTCGATCGCCCCGGCGGCCATGCGGTCGTTGCCCGCGAACACGGCGTCGACGTCGGGGTGGTCGGCGAGCAGCGAGGCCATCGCGACGCGACCGCTCTCGCGCCCGTAGTCGCCGTGACGCACGAGCGACTCGTCGAGGTCGCCACCCAGCTCGGCGCGGTAGCCCTCGAGCCGGGTGATGCCGCCGGGGGTGTCGGCGGGGCCCGTGATGGTGGCGATGCGGCGACGCCCGAGACCGCGGAGGTAGGCCACCATCTCGCGGGCACCCTCACGGTCGTCGGCCGCGACCCAGCCCATCTTCTTCTCGTGTCCGAGCGGGATGCCACAGGCGATCGCCGGCACCCCCGACTCGACGACGTCCGTCAGCAGGCGGCCGCCGCTGTGTGCCGAGACGAGCAGGACGCCGTCGACGTGGCCGGCGCCGATGTACGCCAGCGCCCGCTGCTGTTCGGCCGGCGACCCGGCCATGATCAGCACGAGCGAGACGTCGCGGTCGGCGAGGGCCGCGGCGGCCCCGCGCAGCAGGATCGAGAAGTTGGGGTCCTCGAAGAGCTGCTGGTGGTCCTCGGTGAGCAGGAAGGCGACCGAGCCGGTGCGGTTCGTCGCGAGGCTGCGCGCATGCGGGTTGACGCGGTACCCGGTGGCCTTGATGGCCGCCTCGACGGCGGTCTTGGCCTCGGGGCTGACCCACCGGCCGCCGTTGAGCGCCCGCGAGACGGTGCCCCGCGAGACGCCCGCCGCCGTCGCGACGTCGTCGATGGTCGGTCGTCCCCGACCCGTCGCGCTGCTCACGCGGCCAGCATAGGGTGCCGCCGGCGCCGGGCCCGCCGGCACTACTTGACCGCGCCGGCGGCGAGGTCGACCTTCCAGAAGCGCTGCAGCACCAGGAAGATGGCGATCAGCGGGATGACCGACAGCAACGCCCCGGTGATGACGAGCGTGTAGAGCGCCGGCGCCGACGCCCCCTGGTTGAGCAGGCCGTTGAGGCCGACCGTCAACGGGAACAGCGAGTCGTCGCCGAGCATGATGTACGGCAGCATGAAGTTGTTCCAGATGGCGACGAACTGGAACAGGAAGATCGTCACGAGTCCCGGCAGCAGCATCGGGACCGCGATGCGACCGAAGATGCCCATCTCACGGGCCCCCTCGGTGCGCGCGGCCTCGATCACGTCGGTCGGCACGGCGGCCGCGGCGTAGATGCGGGCGAGGTAGATGCCGTAGGGGCTGATGATCTGCGGCAGCAGCACGCCCCAGAAGGTGTTCGTCAGGCCGACGTTCGCCAGCAGGAAGTACTGCGGGATCGCCAGGATGACGCCGGGCACGAGCACGCCCATCAGCAGCACGTTGAAGACGACCTTCTTGCCGGGGAACTCGAACTTCGCGAGCACGTAGCCCGAGAGCGCCGAGACGAACGTCGACGCGATCGCACCGATGCCGGCGTAGAGGGCCGTGTTGAGCATCCACCGCCAGAACAGGCCGTCGCGGTACTGCGTGAGGGCGACGACGTTGTCGAGCAGGTGACCGCTCGGCGCGAGCGTGAAGGTCGAGAAGAGCTCGCCGCCGTCCTTGGTCGAGGCCATGACGACCCAGAGCACCGGGAACAGGCAGTAGACGGCGCCGATCAGCAGCAGCACCGTCGAGACGACGCTCGGCCGTTCGGCGTGCAGGCGCGGGGCGGCCGGGTCGCGCGGCACCTTGCCCGAGGCTCCGCGGCCCGTCGAGGAGGCGCGGGTCGGGTCGGGCACCGGGGCCGCCGCGTCGCGGGAGCCGTCGAGGTCGATCGTGGTCATGGTCAGTCCTCCTGGCCGAACGCGCGCTTCTGGACGACCCGGAGGAAGAAGAAGCTGACGATGAAGGTGGCGAGCGCGATGACGACCGAGGTCGCCGCCGCCGAGTAGATGTCGTCGCGGGTGAACGCGTCGCGGTAGACGAGCATGAGCGGCGACCAGCTGGTCGACAGGCTGTTCGTGAGCGGACGCAGGGTGGTCGGCTCGGCGAACACCTGCAGGGTGGCCACCATCGAGAAGAGCGCGGTCATGACGAGCGCGGGAGCCACCATGGGGATCTTGATGCGCAGGGCGATCTGCACCTCGCTGGCGCCGTCGAGGCGGGCGGCCTCGTAGACGTCGGTCGGCACGGCCTTGAGCGAGGTGTAGATGACGATCATGTTGAAGCCGACGCCACCCCACAGGGCGATGTTGGCGATCGCGAACAGGACGGTGCCCGAGCCGAGCACGCCGTCGACGTCCCAGCCCAGCCGGTCGAACACGTAGTAGAAGGGGCTCACGGCGGGCAGGTACAAGAAGCCCCACAGCAGCGAACTGATCACGGCGGGCACGGCGTAGGGCATGAAGATCGACACACGCGAGAACGCCGTGGCCCGGGTGCGCTTCGAGTCGAGCAGCAGGGCGAAGAGCAGCGCGAGACCGAGCATGCACGGGATCAGCACGACGCCGTAGAGCAGGACCCGCCCGACGCTGGCGGCGAACTCGGGGTCGGTGAGCGAACCGACGTAGTTCTCGAAGCCGGCGAACACCTGGCTGTCGCCGCCCGAACCGAGCCCGAGGCCGACGACCTGCTTCTTCTGGAAGCTGAGGAACAGCGTGTAGACGATGGGCGCCGCCATGAACAGCACGAAGAGCACGATGCCGGGGGCGAGCATCGCGTAGGGCGTCAGCACCCGGGTGCGGAAGCTTCCGTTGCCCTTGCGCGTCGCGAGCCGGGGCGCCTCGCGACCGGTCGACGACGGCGGGGTGCCGGCGCCGTCGGTGCGGGGGCTGAGGGGGGTGAGGGTGTCGGCCATGCCGGGTCCTTGGGTCGAGACGGGTGTGACGGAGGGGTGACGGGGCGGGCGGGGCGACCCCGACCGCCCCGCCCGATGTCGCTACTCGACCGAGAAACCGCTCTTGGTCAGGTCGTCGACGGTGATCTTCTGCATGGCCGTGACCGCGTCCTCGAACGCCGCCTGGGTCTTCGCGTCGGCGGCCTTGGCGAACTCGTCGTTGTAGGCGCTGAAGGCCACGTTGACGTTGGGACCGTAGGTGAACGGGTTCACCGACTCGGACGCCTCGGCCGCGATGTCGTAGAAGTCGTCCTGCTGGCTGAAGAACTCGGGGCTGGTGGTCAGCGCGTCCTTCGCGGCGTCGGTCGCGGCCGGGTAGACGCCGGCGACGTCGGCGAGCGCCGCCACCGCCGTGGGGTCGGTGTTGAGCCAGGTCGCGAACTCGACCGCCGCCTCCTTGTGCTCGGACTGGGTCGTGACGGCCGTGGTCGAGCCACCCCAGTTGCCGTCCGCGGGCTTCGAGGCGTCCCACTGCGGCAGCGGGGCCGCGGTCCACTTGCCGGCGGTGTCGGGGGCGTTGCCGCCCAGCACGCCGGGGGCCCAGACCGAGCTGATCCAACCGACCTGGCTGCCGTCGTTCAGACCGGCGTTCCACTCGGGCGTGTACATCGGCTTGTTGTCGACGGCACCGCTCTCGACGAGCCCGCCCCAGTACGAGGCGACCTTCTCCGTCGGGCCGCCCTCGATGTCGACGCCCCAGCTGTCGCCGTCGATGGACCACCACGAGGCGCCGGCCTGCTGCGCGAGGCCGGCGAACCAGCCGGCGTCGTTGGCCGAGAAGGTGCCGAGGTACTTGGTCGGGTCGGCGGCGTGGAGCTTCGTGGCGACGTCGGCGTACTCGTCCCACGTGGTGGGGACGCTCAGGCCGTACTGGTCGAGGACGTCGGTGCGGTAGTAGGCCATCATCGGGCCGGAGTCCTGCGGGATGGCGTAGACGCCGTCGCCGCCGAGGGTGACGGACGACCAGGTGCCCTCCGAGAAGTCGCCCTCGAGGTCGGCGGCACCCTGGTCCGAGATGTCGGCGAGAGCGTCCGAGGACACGAGGGTCGGGATCTTCTGGTACTCGGCCTGGATCAGGTCCGGAGCACCGCTGCCGGCCTTGATGGCCGTGAGCAGCTTGGTGATGGCCGGGTCTCCGCCGTCCTGCTTGTTGACGGTGACCTGGATGTCGGGGTTGTCCTGGTTCCAGAGGTCGACGACCTTGTCGAGGTTCGGGGCCCAGGCCCAGTAGCTGAGTTCGACGGGGCCGTCGTCGGCCGCGCCTCCCCCGGCACCGGTGCACCCGGCGGTGAGCAGTAGGGCGGCGGTCGCGACCGTGGCGACACCGAGACGGCGGAATGAGCTGCGCATTCGTCCTCCTTGAGGAAAGCAAGAGCTGTGGTGGGGCGGGACAGCGCGAGCTTCGGAGAACCACGTCGCTGTGCCTGTGAGCGGTTACAGTTACGCACAGGCCTTTTGGCTTGTCAACACCGTTACGAACCCTTCCGACGGTCGATGCCGGTGTGTTACAACTGGGAGCGCACACAGTCAAAGGAGATCACCGCATGTCACTCGAGCTCGACGCCCGGCCCACGCCCCAGGCCACCACGACCTGGCTGCCCGGCCGCGCCGACCTGCGCTACGGCGGGGACTACAACCCCGAACAGTGGCCGCGCGAGGTCTGGCTCGAGGACATCGCCCTGATGAAGCAGGCGGGCGTCAACCTGGTCAGCGTCGGCATCTTCTCGTGGGCGCTGCTCGAACCCCGTGAGGGCGAGTACGACTTCGGCTTCCTCGACGACATCCTCGGTCTGCTGCACGACGCCGACATCGACGTCGACCTGGCCACCCCGACGACCGTCCCCCCGGCCTGGTTCTGGAAGGCCTACCCCGACTCCCACCCGGTCACGCGGGACGGCGTCACCCTCGGCCGCGGCTCCCGCGGCATGGTCAGCCCGAGCAGCCCCGACTACCGCCGCGCGGCCCTGGCGATCACCGAGCGGCTGGCCGAGCGCTACGCGAACCACCCCGCGGTGGTGCTCTGGCACGTCCACAACGAGTACGGCGCCCCGATCAGCGAGGACTACGGCCCCCACTCGGTGCTCGCCTTCCGCACCTGGCTCGAGGAGAAGTACGTCACCCTCGACGCGCTCAACGAGGCCTGGGGCACCCGGTTCTGGGGCCAGACCTACGGCGAGTGGGACGAGATCGACGCCCCGCGCACCTCGGCCACGGTCGTCAACCAGACCTCGCGCCTCGACTTCGCCCGGTTCACCTCGGACGCCCTGCTGGCCTGCTTCACCGCCGAACGCGACGCGATCAAGCGACACGCACCGCACCTCCCGGTCACGACGAACTTCATGGCCACCAACTGCCCGTCGATCGACTACTGGACGTGGGCCCGCGAGGTCGACGTGGTCGCGAACGACCACTACCTGGTGGCCGAACGCCACGACAACCACGTGCTGCTGGCGATGGACGCCGACCTCACCCGCTCGCTCGCCGGCGGTGCGCCGTGGATGCTCATGGAGCACTCGACCTCGGCCGTCAACTGGCAGCCGCGCAACATCGCCAAGCGTCCCGGTGAACTCGCCCGCAACGCGGCGAGTCACCTGGCCCGTGGCGCCGACGCGATCCTGTTCTTCCAGTTCCGGGCGTCACGGTACGGCGCCGAGAAGTTCCACTCCGCGATGCTGCCGCACGCCGGCACCTCGACCCGCACCTGGCGCGAGGTCGTCGACTTCGGCGCCGACCTGGGCCGCCTCGCGGCCGTCCGCGGCAGCCGCGTGGAGGCGCGGGTCGCGATCCTCTGGGACGTCGAGTCGTTCTGGGCCCACGACCTCGAATGGCGGCCGTCGGTCGAACTCCAGCACCGCGAGCGCGTCGTCGCCTGGTACTCGGCCCTGTGGCACCTCGGCGTGACGGTGGACTTCCGTCACCCGCACGACGACCTGTCGGGCTACGACCTCGTGCTCGCGCCGTCGCTGTACCTGGCCGACCGGCACACCACCGACGCCCTCGGCGCGTTCGTCCGCGGGGGCGGCACCTTCGTCGCGTCGTACTTCTCGGGCGTCGTCGACGAGAACGACACCGTCCACGCCGGCGGAGCTCCCGGCGCCCTGCGCGAGGTGCTCGGTCTCTCGGTGCCCGAGTTCCTGCCCCTGTACGCCGACCAGGTCGTCACGCTCGACGACGGGACGACCGGCACCGGCTGGTCCGACGACATCGTGCTCGAAGGTGCCGTGGCGATCGCGAGCTACGTCGACGGCCCCGCGGCGGGAGGTCCGGCGGTCACCCGTCACACCCACGGCGACGGATCGGCCTGGTACGTCTCGACGCGCACGACGGGCGCCGACCTCGAGGGACTCGTCCAGTCGGTGCTCGACGACGCCGGCGTGCCGCTGCCGGTCGAGCACCCCGACGGGCTCGAGGTCGTCGTGCGCCACGGGGACGACGCCGACTTCACCTTCCTGGTCAACCACGCCGGGGCCGCGACCGACGTCGAGGTCGGTCGCGGCACCGAGCTGATCACCGGCGACGCCGTCGACGGCCGCGTCGTCGTGCCCGCCGGGGCGGTCCGCGTCGTGAGCCGCCCGCGCGGCTGAGCCGCGAGGCGACCCGAGGAGGCGCGGTGCCGGCGTCGGGACCGGCACCGCGCCTCCTGCACCCCACCCCTCGAGAGCCCCACCCGGCACCGCAGCCCCCCGCCACACCGATCGTCAAGGAGGACGACACGATGACACGACCCACCAGCACACCACGGCCCCGCATCGACCGGAGGGGCCGGCGCGGTCTCGTCGTCGGTGCCGCCCTCGCCATGACGGCCCTGGGAGCCGGCCTGCTGTCGGGAGCCCCCGCGACCGCGGCCCCCGGCAGCGCGATCCCCCGCCCGGTCGTCGTGCAGGACCCCGGCTTCGAGCAGGGCGCGGCGGGCTGGGTCTCGAAGGGGAAGGGCACCACGACGCTCGAGACGGGTGGGCACGACTCGGCCACGCGCCTGACGCACGTGCTGTCGACGGTCGGCACGGCCACGACCAGCCAGAAGCTCAAGAAGGTCACGCCCGGCTGGTGGACCTTCTCGGCGTGGGTGAAGAGCGGTGGCGGGCTCGCCACGAGCACGCTCTCGCTGACCGGGTGCGGCACCGGCTCGAGCACGGACGCCGCGGGCACGACGGTCGTCCCCTCGACCGAGTCCGACGACGGCTGGCTGCACCTGTCGGTCTCGGCCGAGGTGACGCACAGCCAGTGCACGCCCACGCTCACCACGTCGGGCGCCGCGGGTGCCTGGGCGAGCATCGACGACGTGACCTTCACGCCCGGCCGTGTCACCCGTGACGTCCGCGGGGCCGACCTCTCGGGCCTGCCCCGCAACGAGGACCGCGGAGCCGTCTACCTCGACGCCGCCGGTCGTCCGACGGATGCCGTGCAGCAGCTCGCCGACCACGGCGCGAACATGGTTCGGCTGAAGGTCTGGGTCGATCCGACCGACGGCTACAACGACCAGGACGACGTCGTCGCGATGGCTGCGCGGGTGAAGGCGGCGGGCATGCAGCTGCTCGTGGACTTCCACTACAGCGACCGCTGGACCGACCCGGGCGCCCAGACCATGCCGAAGGCCTGGCTCGGGCTGAGCGCGCCCGAGGTCGCCACGAAGATCCACGACCACACCCGCAGCGTGCTCGACGCCCTCGCCGACGAGGGCATCACCCCGGACGCCGTGCAGGTCGGCAACGAGATCAACCCCGGCATGGTCTGGCCGCTGGGCCAGACCTGGGACGTCGACCCGAGCGACGGCGTCAGCGGCGCGCAGTGGAGCAACCTGGCGATGTTCCTCACGGCCGGAGCGACGGCGGTGAAGGAGGTCTCGCCGACGACGCAGGTCGTGCTGCACCTGACGAACATCGACGACGGGATCGACGGCCTGACCTGGTGGTTCGACGAGGCGACCTCACGCGGGGTGCCGTTCGACCTGATCGGCCTCTCGTACTACGGCTACTGGCACGGCGGGCTGTCGGGCATGCAGCAGGCGGTCACGACGCTCTCGGCGCGCTACGACCGCGGCGTGCTCATCGTCGAGACCTCGTACCCGTGGACGCTCGAGGACGACCCCGACCACACCTGGGAGAACGTCGTCGTCGCCCCGTCGCAGCTGGTCGCCGGCTACCCCGCGACGCCCGAGGGGCAGGCCGCGAACTTCCGCGCGATCCAGGACGTCGTGGCCTCGGCCCCGGGCGGCCGCGGAATCGGCGTGGTCGCGTGGGAACCCGCGTGGACCGCGGTCGACGGTGCCGGGTGGGACCCGGACGACCCGACCTCGGGCAACGCGTGGGAGAACCAGGCGATGTGGGACCACGACGGTCGCCCGCTGCCCGCACTCGACGAGTACGCGGCCGACTGACCCGGGCGAACGCCGGGTGATCCCGGCCGGCCACGTCACGGACCGCGATCGGGGACCCCCAAGATGGGCTCATGCCCTCCTCCCCGCGTCCGCGAGCCCGCGTCGACCGACGCACCGTGTTGCTCGGCGTGGGCGGCGTGGCCGTCCTCGGTGCCGTGGGGGCCGGCGTGGCCTTACGGACCGCGCGCGTGACCGGGGAGGCGCAGGTCACGCCGACCGCGCCTCCTCGACCGGTCGACGCCCTGCGGGCCGCGCGTCCCGCCACCGTCGCGCACCGCGGCGGATCACGTGACTGGCCCGAGATGTCGCTGTACGCCTATCGGCAGTCGGTCGCGGCCGGGGTCGACGCGCTCGAGATGTCGCTCTCCCGGACGTCGGACGGAGTGTGGTTCGGGCTGCACGACGAGACCCTCGACCGCACCTCGGGCACGTCCGGCTTCGTCGCCGCCGAGCACACCTGGAGCGAGGTGCAGCGGTACCGCATCTCGGCGGCCGGGACGACCGACCCCGGGCAGTCGGACCAGCCCTACGCCCGCTTCGACGAGTTCGTGCGCGAGTTCGGCCGTGACCACGCCCTGTTCGTCGACCCGAAGTACGTCGGGGCCGACTTCTACCCCGAGCTGTTCGAGATCGCGCGGACCCAGCTCGGCACGGCCGACCTCACGCAGACACTGGTCGGCAAGGGCTACTGCACGCAGACCGAGTGGGGCGACCTCGCCAGCGCGCGGGGGTGCGAGACCTGGGGGTACTACTACGCCGACGAGCTGGCGGGCGATCCCGAGCTGCTGACCCGCACCTCCGGCTCCTGGAGCCTGCTCGGCCTCGACTGGTCGGCCCCGGCCGACACCTGGTCGACCCTCGCGGCGACCGGCAAGCCCGTGTACGGCCACATCGTGCCCGACCTCGACGCGGCGCACACCGCCCTCGACCAGGGCGCCGACGGGCTCGTCGTCTCGAGCGTCGCCGACGTCGTCGGGCCGCTCACGACCGAGGGCTGAGCCCCCAACGCCCGCCGGTGGGGCTCACCCCTCGCACCCCACGGGTCAGGCCGCGGTGACGGTCACCCGCTCGGGTCGCTCGGCGTCCGCCCCGAACACCAACCGACGGGTGGCGACCTTGTCGGCGAAGAACCGGTCGTGGCTGACCACGACGACCGCCCCGGGGAAGTGCTGCAACGCCCGCTCCATCACCTGGGCGCTCGGCACGTCGAGGTGGTTGGTGGGCTCGTCGAGCAGCAGCACCGAGGCCCCCGAGAGCAGGCACTGCGCCATCGCGACGCGGGCCCGCTGACCACCCGAGAGCGCCCCGATGCGCTTCTTGAGATCGGCCTCGCTGAACTGGAACATGGCGAGGAACCGCCCGACCGACTTCCGCATCGCGGTGAGGGCGAGGCTGTCGGGCATCGCGTTGACCGAGTGCGTGACGGTGTCGTCGTCGTCGAGTTCGGCGAGCACCTGGTCGTACGAGACCACCTTGACCCCGCCCGCCCACGCGGCCCGACCGGCGTCCGCGCGTTCCTCGCCGGTCAGCACCCGCAGCAGCGTGCTCTTCCCGCTGCCGTTCGCCCCCGTGATCACCAGGCGGTCGCCGCGCCGCAGCTCGAAGGTGAGGTCGTCGAAGAGCGTGCGGTCGTCGCGGGCCTTGCCGAGGCCGTCGACCCGGCAGAGGACGTCCTTGACGTGCAGCCCCGAGTAGATCTCGGTGATGATCTGGTCGACGGGGCGCGGTGCCCGCGACTTCTTCACCTTGGCCAGCTGCTTGAGCAGGTCGCCGCCGTCCTGGCGCTTGGCGGCCTTGGCGGCGTCGCGGCGGTCCGAGATGCCCTCGGCCTCGAACGCGAGCAGCTCGGACTCGTGCACGAACTGCTGCTCGAGGCTCTTCAACCGGAACTGCTTCTGGACGACGTACTCGGCGAAGTCGCCCGGGTAGTCGTGCAGGTGGAAGTTCTCGACCTCGACGATGCGGGTGACGACCGCGTCGAGGAAGCTGCGGTCGTGCGAGACGACCACGGCCGCGCCGTGGAAGTCGCGGAACCACGACTCGAGCCACTCGACGCCGGCCACGTCGAGGAAGTTCGTGGGCTCGTCGAGCAGCAGCACGTCGGGGTCCTCGAGGACGATCTTCGCCAGGGCCGCCCGGTTGCGCCAACCACCACTGAGGTCGTCGATCGGGCTGGTGCGGTGCGCGTCGCTGAAGCCGAGCACGCTCAGGGCGGTGTCGATGCGGCGCGGGTACTCCCAGCCGTCGACCCGGTCCATCTCGGCGAACAGCTCGGACTGCCGGTGGATCAGCTGGTCGAGGGCGTCCCCGCCGTCGGGGTCCATCGCGACCACGGCGATGTCGGCGTCGATCTGCGCCAGGTCGGCCTCGATCGCCCTCTCGTGGGCGAAGAGCCCGGTCAGCACCTCGACGATCGTCTGCGTGCCGTCGAGCTCGGAGAACTGCGAGAAGTACCCGACCCGGACGCCCTGCTCGAGCGTGACCGTGCCCTCGTCGGGCTGCACCTGGTCGAGCATCAGCTTGAGCAGCGTGGACTTGCCGCTGCCGTTGCGACCGACGATCCCCACGCGCTCCTTCTCGTCGAGGCGGAAGAACGCCTCGCGCACCACCGGGGTGCCGTCGAAGCGGACGGTCACGTCGTTCAGTCGGATCAGGCTCATGCGTCGATCCTCGCAGGCCGACGGAACACGCGGCGCCGCCCGGTTGTTGTCGTCGGAGGCATCGACGTGACCGCGGGCACCCGACCCATCCGATCGCACCGACGCCGACGAACAGGAGGCATCATGTCGGACCAGTACCGGAAAGACCCCGAGGCGGTCGCCCGCCTCACCTCGACCCAGCGCCGGGTGACCCAGGGCGGCGGCACCGAACCCGCGTTCCGCAACGAGTTCTGGGACTCGAAGGACGCGGGCATCTACGTCGACGTGGTGTCGGGCGAGCCCCTGTTCGCCTCGGTCGACAAGTTCGACAGCCGCACCGGCTGGCCGAGCTTCACGCGCCCCATCGACGCCGAGCACGTCGTCGAGAAGCGCGAGGGCTTGTTCTTCAAGCGCACCGAGGTGCGCTCCACCGCCGGCGACAGCCACCTCGGCCATGTCTTCCGCGACGGCCCCACCGCCACCGGCGGGCTGCGCTACTGCATCAACTCGGCGGCTCTCCGCTTCGTCCCCTACGCCTCACTCGAAACCGAAGGATACGGTGCCTACATGACGCTCTTCTCCCCCGAATCCACCCCCGCCCCCAGCGGCACGACCGAGACCGCGATCCTCGCCGGCGGTTGCTTCTGGGGCGCCCAGCAGCTGCTGCGCCGCCGACCGGGCATCGTCTCGACCCGTGTCGGCTACTCGGGCGGCAGCGTGCCGAACGCGACGTACCGCAACCACCGCGGTCACGCCGAGGCCGTCGAGATCGTCTTCGACCCGGGCCTGACCTCGTACCGCGAGATCCTCGAGTTCTTCTTCCAGATCCACGACCCGTCGACGAAGGACCGCCAGGGCAACGACGTCGGCGACAGCTACCGCTCGGCGATCTTCTACACGAACGACGAGCAGCGGGCGACGGCCCTCGACACCATCGCCGACGTCGACGCGTCGGGCATCTGGCCGGGCACCGTCGTCACCGAGGTCACCGCCGCCGGCGACTTCTGGGAAGCCGAAGAAGAACACCAGGACTACCTCGAGAAGGACCCCTTCGGCTACACCTGCCACTTCGTGCGCCCGGGCTGGGTGCTGCCGAAGCGAGACCAGCAGGTCGCCGCGAGCTGACGCCCGCCAGGCCCTCAGGAGGCGCGGTGCCGGTCCGACCGGCACCGCGCCTCCTTGCGCCTAGCCTGTGGGCATGCGCATCGACGACCACGGCCCCCATCGCGTCCTGCACGTCGACGCGGCCGGGCCGCGGCTGTCGACCGAGACGGACGCCGTCGACCTCGTCGGCGAGGCGTTCGGGGCGGACGCGTCGGTCCTCGTCGTGCCGGTCGCCCGTCTCGACCCGACCTTCTTCGACTTGAGCACCCGCCGGGCGGGCGAGTTCGCCCAGAAGCTCGTGGACTATCGCGTGCAGTTGGTGGTGCTGGGCGACGTCGGACGCCACGAGGCGGCGAGCGCCGCGTTCCGTGACTGGGTGCGGGAGTCCAACCGTGGGCGGCACGTCTGGTTCGTCCCCGACGAAGGCACGCTGGCCGCCCGGCTCGCCGCGACCGGACCGCGCGGGTGATCGTGAGCCTCGTGTTCGACGCCGTCCTGCTCGCCGGGGGTCGCGCCTCCCGGGTGCACGGCGCCGACAAGACCGGGTTCACCAGCGGCGACGCGACGTTGCTCGACCGGGCCGTCGAGGCCTCGGTCGGGGCCCGCAGCCTCGTCGTGGTCGGCCTGCGCGACGGTCGGGTGCCGCCCGCCGGAGCCCTGCTGACCCGTGAAGAGCCTGCCTGGTCCGGGCCGGTCGCCGCCCTCGCGGCCGGTCTCGACGTGGTCGGCGACCCGGCACCGTGGGCACTCGTGCTGGCCTGCGACCTGCCGCGGGCGCCCGAGGCCGTGGCGACCCTCCTCGCCGGCGGCGCCGAGGACGACGAACACCGGGACGGTCGGCTCGCCGTCGACTCGGACGGGCGACGTCAGCCACTGCTCGCTCTCTACCGGACCGACGCCCTGCGGACGCGACTCCGAGGGCTGCGGGCCGACGGCCCCCTCACCGACCTCTCGCTGCGCCGTCTGCTCGACGGGCTCGACCTGCTCGAGGTGCCCGTGCCCGACGAGCTCTGCGCCGACGTCGACACCGTGGACGACGCCGACCGCCTGGGTGTCGTCCGGCGCGGGCCCGACGCGACTGGTTGAGTGTCGACCATGACCGACACACCTGCCGAACTCGACGCCTGGGCCGCACGACTCGTCCGGGCCCTCGGCCTGCCCGACGACTTCGTGGTCGACATCCCCGAGGTGCTCGACCTCGCCCGCGACGCGGCGCACGGCGTCGCGCGCCCGGCTGCTCCGCTGACGACGTTCCTCGTCGGTTACGCCGCAGGACTTGCCGGCGGCTCCCGGGCCGAGCTCGACCGGGCCGTCGCGACCGCAACCGCGCTGGCCACGGCCGACCCGGCGTGACGATCCGGCGGGCCGACTGGCGGGTCGCCCGCGCCGAGGCGGCCGACGTCGGACGGGCCCTGCCCCGCGACCTCGAGACCGTCGTGCTCGCCGACGCGGTCGGTCGCACGGTGGCGGACGACGTCACGAGCCTCGCGCGCGTGCCCGGCTCCGACGTCTCGGCGATGGACGGCTGGGCGGTCGCCGGGGAGGGCCCGTGGCGCCTCGGCCCGTCGATCGTCGCGGGCCGGGTCGCCGACGATGCCGAGGAGTTGCCCCCCGGGATCGCCCGACCGGTGACCACGGGGGCCGTCGTGCCGACCGGGACCGACCGCGTGCTGCGCTCGGAGTCCGGGCACGTCGCCGACGACGTCCTCACGGCCGACGACGACCCGCACCGCCCGTCGCACGTCCGTCGGGCCGGGGAGGAGATCGACCTCGGCGACGCTCTGCTCGCCGCAGGCACCCTCCTCACCCCGCCCCGCGTGGCCGTGCTGGCCCTCGGCGGGCACGACGCCGTGTCCGTGGTCGTGCGGCCGTCGGTCGCCGTGGCCGTGCTCGGAGACGAGGTCGTCGCCGAGGGCGTGCCCGCGCGTGGCACGGTCCGTGACGTGTTCTCGGTGCCGGTGCCGCGCCTCCTCGAGGCCCTCGGGACGGCGCCCGCGACGACGACGCGCGTGGCCGACGACCTCGACGCCACCGTCGCCGCGCTCGACCGCCCGGGCAGTCGCCTCGTGGTGACGACGGGCGGCACCGCCCACGGCCCGACCGACCACGTGCGCGCCGCCCTCGACCGGCTGGGCGCCGAGTTGATCATCGACGGTCTCGCCATGCGTCCGGGGCAGCCCCTGGTCGTCGGTCGGCGGGGCGGGACGCTCTACCTGTGTCTGCCCGGCAACCCGATGGCCGCGTACGTGGGGCTCGTGGTCGTGGGGACCGCGGTGGTCGACGGCCTCCTCGGCAGGCGACCCGCGCCTCCCGGGTCCGTCACGCTCGCCGTCGACGTCGCTCACCCCCGACCCGGGGCGCTCGTGCAGGCGTACCGGGTGACGCCGGACGGTGCCGTCCCGACCGAGCGTCAGTCGTCCGCGATGCTGCGCGGCCTGGCCGACGCCGACGGGCTGCTCGTCGTGCCCGAGGGCGGGGCGCGGGCGGGCGACGTCGTCCCCTCGCTCGGCCTCCCGTGGTGAGGCGCGGACCCCGCCGGCTTTCGATTCCGGGGTTCGAGGGGTAGACCTGACCCATGGCACGCATCACGTCCCGCAAACCGGTGACCCGCATCACGGTCGGTGACGACGGCAGCGCCGGCGTCCGCAAGACCATGGACACCCTCGCGGTCGAGGAACCCCTCGAGATCCGCGTCGGCGGCACGTCGCTCGCCATCACCATGCGCACACCCGGTCACGACTTCGACCTGGCCGCGGGGTTCCTCGTGTCCGAGGCCGTCATCTCGACCGGTGACGAGTTCTTCGCCGCCCGCTACTGCGCCGGGGCCACCGCCGAGGGGCTCAACACGTACAACGTGCTCGACGTCACGCTCGCGCCCGGGGTGCCGGCGCCCGACCCGAGCCTCGAGCGGGCGTTCTACACGACCAGCTCGTGCGGGCTGTGCGGCAAGGCCTCGATCGACGCCGTCCGCACGACGTCGCAGCATGACGTGCTGCACGACCCCCTCGTCGTCGACCCCGCACTGCTCGCCACCTTCCCCGACCGCCTCCGCGAGGGTCAGGACGTGTTCGAGAAGACCGGCGGGCTGCACGCCGCGGCGCTCTTCGACGGCCGCACCGGCGAGCTGCTCGTGCTGCGCGAGGACGTCGGCCGGCACAACGCCGTCGACAAGGTCGTCGGCTGGGCCGTCAAGGAGGCGCGGCTGCCGTTGACCGGGACCGTCCTGATGGTCTCGGGTCGCGCCTCGTTCGAGCTGACACAGAAGGCCTCGATGGCCGGCATCCCGGTGCTCGCCGCCGTGTCGGCGCCGTCCTCGCTCGCCGTCGACCTCGCGACCGAGCTCGGCGTCACGATCGTGGGGTTCCTCCGCGGGCGGTCCATGGTCGTGTACTCACGGCCCGACCGACTCGGCGAGCCCGACGGGACCGAGCCCGCGGCCGACGCAGGCGTCCCCGGCGAGGCGGCCCGCGCCTCCTCGTCCTCCCTCGACTCCCCCGGTGGCGCGACGCGCGCCTCCTCGCCCGTCCCCCTGACGATCGGAACCAGACCGTGACCGAGAAACCGCCCGTCTCCGACGTGACCGACGCCGACATCGAGGTCGGCCCCCCGCGCGAGTGGGCCGCCGGCGTGCCCGGCGTGCTGCACTCGATGGACCCGGCCATCAAGCAGCTCGGGCTGGCCCGCACCGTCAAGCTCATGACGTCGCTGAACCAGAAGGACGGCTTCGACTGCATGAGCTGCGCCTGGCCCGACCCGAACCACCGCAAGGTGGCCGAGTTCTGCGAGAACGGCGCCAAGGCGGTCACCTGGGAGGCCAACCCGGTGCTCGTGCCCGACACGTTCTGGGCCGAGCACTCGGTGACCGACCTGCTCGACAAGACCGAGTACTGGCTCGGCATGCAGGGCCGCCTCACGAAGCCCGTGCACAAGCCCGCCGGCAGCGACCATTACCGCGAGGTGTCGTGGGACGAGGCGTTCCGCATCGTCGGCGACAAGCTGAGGTCCCTCGACAGCCCGGACGAGGCGTCGTTCTACACCTCGGGCCGCACCTCGAACGAGGCGGCGTTCGCGTACCAGCTGTTCGTGCGCGCCTTCGGCACCAACAACCTGCCCGACTGCTCGAACATGTGCCACGAGTCGACGAGCCTCGCCATGGCCGAGGTGGTCGGCATCGGCAAGTCGACCATCGCCTACGACGACTTCGAACAGGCCGACCTGATCGTCATCCTGGGCCAGAACCCGGGCACGAACCACCCGCGCATGCTGACGGCCCTCGAGGACGCCAAGCTGAAGGGAGCGAAGATCGTCGCGGTCAACCCGCTGCCCGAGGCCGGCCTGCGTCGCTACAAGAACCCGCAGCTGCCGCGGGGCGTCGCAGGTCGCGGCACCGAGATCGCCGACCAGTTCCTGCAGATCCGGCTCGGCGGCGACATGGCGCTGCTGCAGGCCGTCGCCAAGCGCGTCCTCGAGGCCGAGGACGCCGCCCCCGGCACGGTGCTCGACCACGAGTTCCTGGCCGAGCACACCGTCGGGCTCGAGGCCTTCCGCGAGCACATCGCGCAGGTCGACGACGACGAGGTGCTGCTCGCGACCGGGCTCGACCGCGCCGAGATCGACGAGCTGGCCGACCGTTACCTGGCCTCGGACCGGGTGATCATCACCTGGGCGATGGGCATCACGCAGCACCGCAAGGCCGTCGACACCATCAAGGAGATCATCAACCTGCTGCTCCTGCGCGGCAACATCGGCAAGCCGGGCGCCGGCGCCTCGCCGATCCGCGGGCACAGCAACGTGCAGGGTGACCGCACGATGGGCATCTGGGAGCAGGTCTCGGACGAGTTCCTCGACGCCCTGCAGAAGGAGTTCCGCTTCGACCCGCCGCGCGAGCACGGCGTCGACGCCCTCAAGGGCATCAAGGCCATGCAGGAGGGGCGGATCAAGTTCTGGATGGGCATGGGCGGCAACCTCGTGGCCGCGATCTCGGACACCCAGCTCGCCGAGGCCGCGATGCGCGGGACCGACATGACCGTCCAGGTGTCGACGAAGCTGAACCGCTCGCACGCCGTGGTCGGCGCCGAGGCGCTCATCCTGCCGACGCTCGGCCGCACCGAGATCGACGTGCAGGCGGCCGGGCCGCAGTTCGTCTCGGTCGAGGACACCGTGTGCTCGGTGCACGGCAGCCACGGCCAGGTGCCGCCGGTCGCGCCCGACCTGCTCAGCGAGGTCGCGATCGTGAGTCGCCTGGCGCGGGCGACGCTCGGCGACCGGGCCGACCTCGAGATCGACTGGAAGGGCTTCGAGGACGACTACGACACGTTGCGCGACCACATCAGCCGGGTCGTGCCGGGCTTCGAGCGCTACAGCGAGCGGGTCCGCAGCCGCGACGGCTTCGTGCTGCCGAACGGGCCGCGCGACTCGCGCACGTTCGCGACGAAGGTCGGCAAGGCGATGATCACGGTCAACGACCTCGAGCACGTCGAACGCCCCGAGGGCACGCTGCTGCTGCAGACGCTGCGCTCGCACGACCAGTACAACACCACGATCTACAGCCTCAACGACCGCTACCGCGGCATCAAGAAGGGTCGGCACGTGGTGTTCGTCAACCCGCTCGACCTCGACGACCTCGGGCTCGTCGACGGCCAGAAGGTCGACGTGTCGACGGTCTGGGCCGACGACGTCGAGCGGGTGCTCCGCGACTACCGCATCGTCGCCTACCCCACGGCCCGCGGGTGCGCCGCCGCGTACTTCCCCGAGGCGAACGTGCTCGTGCCCCTCGACAGCGCGTCGATCGGCAGCAACACGCCCGTGTCGAAGGCGGTGCTGGTGCGGGTGACGCCGGCGGAGGTGCCGGTCGGGGTCTGAGCCCGGGCCGACGCGTCGGCGATCGGCGGCGCGCGGCGACGACGTCCGGTCGGTGCGGACCGACGCCCACGGCGATGACGGGCGACTTCGCGGCATCCGGGCGGTCGACGACGCCCGGGTCCCCCGAACTCGCCCGTTCTGGTCCGTCGGGTCAGCGGGCGGCGGCGCGGACGGCGGTGACGGCCGCGGCCACGCCACCGTCCCAGGGGGCGCCGTGGCCGGGCAGCACCCAGGTGGCACCGGTGTCGAGCAGGGCGTCGAGCGACGCCAGCGCCTGCTCGGGCTCGTCGGTGAACGGAGCCGGTGCGGGCCCGACGTGGCCGGTCGTCACGTGTCGCGTGGTCAGGGCGTCACCCACGAAGACGGCGTCGACGCCCGGGACGAAGACGGCGATGCTGCCCTCGGAGTGTCCGGGCATCGGGATGATCCGGGGTGAGCCCGGCAGGTCGAGCGTCTCGCCGCCGTGCACCTCGACGACCTCGGTGAGCCAGGCGGTCTTCGCCCCGCCCTTGCGCAGGCTGTACCCGGCGAAGCCCAGCAGGGGGCCGAGCTTCATGGGAGGCATGCCGTTCTTCGGCTTCGGTCCGCCCTTCGCCCGCGAGGCGTCGGCCGCGTGGACGTACACGGGCACCCCATGGTCGCGGCGCAGCCGTTCGGCGAAGCCGACGTGGTCGGAGTCGCCGTGGGTGAGGACGACGCCCTTCACGTCGTCGAGGGTGCGTCCGACCGAGGCGAGTTCGGTGACGAGTTCGGACCAGAGGCCAGGCAGGCCGGCGTCGATCACGGTCACGCCCTCGGGCGTGACGACGAGGTAGGCGGCGACGATGTCGTTGCCGATGCGGTGGAGTGAGGGTGCGAGTTCCATGATGGCTACGGTACTTAGCCATCATGGCTATTGTCAATAGCTATACTCGACGGATGCCCACACCGGACCGCACCTCGCTCGACGCCATCCTCCTCGCCGCCCGCGAGCTGCTCGAGGCCGACGGCCCCTCCGGCCTGACGATGGCCGCCGTGGCGGCACGGGTCGGCGTCCGCGCCCCCTCGCTCTACAAGCGGGTCGAGAACCGGGAGGCGCTGCTGCGGTCGGTCGCGGAGGCCACCCTCACCGACCTGGCCGCGCGGCTCGACGGGGCGGGGTCGGCCCGCGAGGTGCTCGACGCCTTCCGCGCCTTCGGCCACGAACGCCCGGCTGCGTTCCAACTGGTCATGACGCCCGGGCCCGGCGTCCCCACCGCGCGACGCGAGTTCGGCGCCGCGGCGAGCGCTGCCGCCCTCCGGGTCGGCGAACAGCTCGTCGGGCCGGAGCGAGCCCTCGACGCCGCCCGCACCCTCACGGCGTGGGTCGCGGGCTTCGTCATCATGGAGCTCAACGGCGGCTTCCAGCTGGGCGGCGACGTCGACGGGGCATGGGACTTCGGGGCCGAGCGCGTCCTGGCGGCCCTCGCCGCGCCTCCTGCGGTCTGAGCCGCCCGACGGACGGGCGGCTTCGTGGTGAACGGGCGTTCACGAACGCCCGGTTCCGCCGAGGCCACCCGGCCTGCCTGCCGTCCTGCCTGCCTGCGCTAGTCGAGCGGTGCGTGCGGGTACGAGGAGGCGCGGTGCTGGAACTCGAGGATCGCCGCGTTCTCGACCCGCCCCTCCGCGATCTCGACGGCGCGGCGGATGGTGTCGGACGCCGCCCACGAGGTCGGCCCCTCCATGACGGTGCGCAGGAAGGGCAGGAGGGCTTCGCTGATCTCCCACGTCGTGGAGTTCCAGAGCAGCGAGGGGCTGTGGTCGACGGCGTAGTAGTTCGTGGTGGCGCCCACGGTGACCAGCGGCTCGGCGAAGGTCGTGGCGCGGGCCCAGTCGAAGCCCATGCCCTCGTCCACCGAGACGTCGACGATGAGGCTGCCGGGGCGGAAGGCGTCGAGGTCGGTCTCGCGGAGGTAGGTGAGCGGGGCGTTCGGGTCCTGGAGGGTGCAGTTGACGACGATGTCGGCGGCGGCGAGGAACGGGGCGAGGGCGACCGGCCCGTCGGGGGTGTTGACGGTGCTGGCGCCGGGTGTCTCGGGGTCGTGTTCGAACTGGAAGATGCTGACCGACGGGATCGGCGAGCCGACGGCGGCGATGTTGCGGTTCGTCAGGACACGCACGTCGTGGATGCCGTGGGCGTTGAGGGCCGTGACGGCGCCGCGGGCGGTGGCGCCGAAGCCGATGACGACGGCGCTGAGGCGACGGCCGTAGTCGCCGGTCGAGCCGCAGAGCTGGAGGGCGTGCAGCACCGAGCAGTAGCCGGCGAGCTCGTTGTTCTTGTGGAAGACGTGCAGGCCGTAGCCGCCGTCGGACTGCCAGTGGTTCATGGCCTCCCACGCGATCAGGGTGAGCCGTTTGTCGATGGCGAGCTGGGTGATCTCGCGGTCCTGGACGCAGTGCGGCCAGCCCCAGAGGGTCTGACCGTCGCGCAGGCCCTCGAGGTCGGCGGCCTGGGGCTTGGGCAGCAGGACGACGTCGCTGTCCGCGACGATCTGCTCGCGGTCGGCCATCGCGACGAGGGGCTCGAGGTCGGCGTCGGGGATGCCGAAGCGCAGGCCGTAGCCGCGCTCGAGGGTCATGTTCGCGCGCAGATCGGCGTCGATGCGGTCGAGGTGGGCGGGGTGGATCGGCAGGCGCCGCTCGTCGGGCTTGCGCGAGGTGGCCAGGACGCCGAGGCGCAGCAGTGCGGGGGCGCCGGAGGTGGTGCCGGTGGGCGTGGAATCCGTTTGGCTCATGCTTGAGAGTAGATGAGTGGCGCTCGCCCCCGAGCCGGAGGGTCAGTTGTTGAAGCGGAACTCCACCACGTCGCCGTCCTGCATGACGTACTCTTTGCCCTCGATGCGGGCCTTGCCGGCCGAACGGGCCTCGGCGATGGAGCCGGTCTCGACGAGGTCGTCGAACGAGATGACCTCGGCCTTGATGAAGCCCTTCTCGAAGTCGGTGTGGATGACGCCGGCGGCCTGCGGGGCCTTCCAGCCCTTGCCGATCGTCCAGGCGCGGGTCTCTTTCGGGCCCGCCGTCAGGTAGGTCTGCAGCCCGAGCGTCTCGAACCCGATGCGGGCGAGCTGGTCGAGACCGGACTCGTCCTGGCCGAGCGACGCGAGCAGCTCGGCGGCGTCCTCGTCGTCGAGGCCGATCAGCTCGGACTCGACCTGCGCATCGAGGAAGATCGCCTCGGCCGGCGAGACCAGGGCCTGCAGTTCGGCCTTGCGCGCCTCGTCGGTGAGGACGGCCTCGTCGACGTTGAAGACGTAGATGAAGGGCTTCGCGGTGAGCAACCCGAGTTCGCGGATCGGCTCGAGGTCGATGCTCGTGGCCGAGAGCGCCTCCCCGCGCTCGAGCGCCTCCTTGGCGGCCACGGCCGTCTCGTGCACGATCGGCTCGACGCGCTTCAGCCGCAGCTCTTTCTCGTACCGGACGAGCGCCTTCTCGACCGTCTCGAGGTCGGCGAGGATCAACTCGGTGTTGATCGTGCCCATGTCGCTCTCGGGGTCGACCTTGCCGTCGACGTGCACGACGTCGGGGTCGTCGAAGCCACGCACGACCTCGGCGATGGCGTCGGCCTCGCGGATGTTCGCCAGGAACTTGTTGCCGAGCCCCTCGCCCTCGCTCGCCCCCTTGACGATGCCGGCGATGTCGACGAACGACACCGGTGCGGGCAGGATCTTCTCGCTGCCGAAGAGACCGGCCAACACCTGGAGGCGCGGGTCGGGCAGGTTGACGATGCCCACGTTGGGCTCGATGGTCGCGAACGGATAGTTCGCCGCCAGCACCTGGTTCTTGGTCAGGGCGTTGAACAGGGTGGACTTGCCGACGTTGGGCAGTCCGACGATCGCGATAGTGAGAGCCACGAGGGTCAAGCGTACCGGGCCTGCCGAGCCGTGCCGTCGGCGTCGCGCCGGCTGGGGACGGAACGGCATCCGACCGTGCCTGGGGAGGCGGTGTCGGAGGCGCGTGAGAGCATGAGTCAATGCCCATCGACTTCACCGCGATCGACTTCGAGACCGCGAACTCGAGCAGCGCCAGTGCCTGCTCCGTCGGCCTCGTCAAGGTCCGCGACGGGGTCGTCGTCGACAAGGTCGGCTGGCTGATCCAGCCACCGGCCGGGCACGACGAGTTCTCCGAGTGGAACACCCGCATCCACGGCATCGTCGCGAGCGACGTGGTCGGCGCCTTCGGCTGGGCCGAGCAGTTCGAGCTGCTCGCCGACTTCGCCGGCGACGACGTCTTCGTCGCCCACAACGCCGGTTTCGACATGGGCGTCATCAAGGCCGCCTGCGCGGCCACCGGGCTCACCCCTCCCCCGTGGTCGTACCTCTGCAGCCTGCAGGTCGCCCGCAAGACCTACTCGCTCGACTCGTACCGGCTTCCGGTCGCCGCGACGGCCGCCGGGTTCGACGCCTTCTCGCACCACGACGCCCTCGCCGACGCCGAGGCCTGCGCGGCCATCGTCGCCCACGCCGCGCTGTTCCACGGCGCCTCCGACCTCGGCGAGCTCGCGACGATCGCCTCGGTCAAGGTGAAGGTGCTGCAGCCGGCCGGGGCGCCGACGGCGCCCGCCGTGCCCCGGGCCGACCGACTCCCGATGGCCTTCGGCTAGGCGCCTCTCCCACGCCAGCCCGACGCCGTGAGGCGCGTCGGGCATCCCCGACCCCACCGCGTCGACTCCCGGTCGGTGTCGGTGGCCGCTGCCACACTTCCGCCATGCCCCTTCCGCTCGCGCTGTTCCTCGCCCTGCTGCTCGGTCTCGTCCTCGGCGTCGCCGTCGGCGCACTCGTCGCCCGCACCCGCGCGGCCGAGGCGACGGCACGCCTGTCGTCCGACCTCGCCGCTGCCCGCGCCGTGGCCGACGCGTCGCGCGAGCGCCTCGAGGGCCAGGACGACCAGTACCGTCGACAGATCGCGCAGCAAGAAGACCGCCTCCGCGAGTTCCAGGACCGCCTCCGCGACGTCCGCATCGCCGAGGCCGAGAGGGCGCGCACCGACGGCCAGGTGCTCGTCGCGCTCAGCCCGGTGGCCGAGAGCCTGCAGGCCGTCCAGCAGAAGGTGGCCGAACTCGAAGCCGAACGGACCCTCCAATACGGCGCCCTCAGCGAGCAGCTGCGCACCGCCGCCGAATCGGGTGAACGGCTCCGCGGGACGGCCGAGTCGCTCGCCTCCGCGCTGAAGTCGAACAGCACGCGCGGCGTCTGGGGCGAGACCCAGTTGCGCAACGTCGTGCAGGCCGCCGGCCTCGTCGAGCGCGTCGACTTCGACGTGCAGACGTCGATCTCGTCGGACGCCGGCTCCGGCCGGCCCGACATGGTGGTGCACCTCCCCGGTGGCAAGAACATCGCGGTCGACGCCAAGGTGCCGTTCTCCGCCTACCTCGAGGCGAGCGCCATCCCCGCATCCGCCACGGGCGACGAGGGCGCACGACGCGACCAGCTGGTCCGGCAGCACGTCAAGGCACTGCGGGCCCACGTCGACGCCCTGGCGGGCAAGACCTACTGGGCCGGGCTCGAGTCCTCGCCCGAGCTCGTCATCGCGTTCATCCCGAGCGAGTCGCTCGTGTCGTCCGCCCTCGAGGCCGACCCGGCCCTGATGGACTACGCCTTCCAGAAGCGCGTCGCCCTCGCCTCGCCCGTGACCCTCTGGTCCGTGCTCAAGACCGTCGCGTTCAGCTGGCAACAGGACGTCGTCACCGCCGAGGCCAAAGAACTATTCGACCTCAGCCGCGAGCTCTACGGGCGGCTGTCGACCATGGCCGGTCACGTGGACAAGCTCGGCCGGTCGCTGCGCGCCGGCGTCACCGACTACAACCGCTTCGTCGGTTCGCTCGAGCGAACGGTCCTCCCGTCGGCCCGGCGGCTCAGCATGCTCGACGAGTCCAAGGTCCTCGCGACCCCGACGACCGTCGAGGAGTCACCCCGAGAGCTCACCGCCCCCGAGCTCGCGTCGGCCCTGGGCGAGGGCAGCACCGACCGCGACTGACCCCCGACGCGACGAACGCCCGGCCGAGGCCGGGCGTTCGTCGTGTCGTGAGGTGGCGTGGAGGTCAGGCCTTCTCGCCGTACCACTTCGACACGAGGTGGTCGGCCTCGACCCGGCGGATGGTGCCCGAGTGCGAACGCAGCACGATGCTCGAGGTCCGGATCATGCCCTGCTTGCGCGTGACGCCCGCGACGAGTGCACCGTCGGTGACACCCGTGGCGACGAAGTACGCGTTGTCGCCCGTGACGAGGTCGTCCTGGTCCAGGACGCGGTCGAGGTCGTGACCCGCGTCGATCGCCTTCTGGCGCTCGGCGTCGTCCTTCGGGGCGAGACGGGCCAGGATCAGGCCGTCGAGGGCCTTCACCGCACAGGCCGTGATGATGCCCTCGGGCGTGCCACCGACGCCGACGCACATGTCGATGCGCGAGTCGGGACGAGCGGCGTTGATGCCGCCGGCCACGTCGCCGTCGAGCAGCAGGCGGGTCGACGCGCCCACGGCCCGGATCTCGGCGATGAGGTCCGCGTGACGGGGACGGTCGAGCACGGCGATCTGCATGTCCTCGACGGCGATGCCCTTGGCCGCCGCCAGGGCGGTGATGTTCTCGCCGATCGGACGGTCGAGGTCGATGATGCCGCGGCCCTCGGGGCCGGTGACGATCTTGTCCATGTAGAAGACGGCGCTGGGGTCGTACATGCTGCCGCGGTCGCTGACGGCGATCACCGAGAGGGCGTTCATGCGTCCCGCCGCGGTGAGGCTGGTGCCGTCGATCGGGTCGACGGCGATGTCGCAGGCCGGGCCGAAGCCGTTGCCGACGTGCTCGCCGTTGAAGAGCATCGGGGCTTCGTCCTTCTCGCCCTCGCCGATCACGACCACGCCGTCGAACGCCACCGTGCCGAGGAACTTGCGCATGGCGTCGACCGCGGCCTTGTCGGCGGCGTTCTTGTCGCCCTTGCCGATGAACGGCGCCGAGCGGATCGCGGCCGCCTCGGTGGCCCGCACCAGTTCCATGCCGAGGTTGCGGTCGGGGTGCGAGTAGAGGGTTCCGGAATCCGTGTCAGCCATGCTCCGGATCTTACCCGCGCCGCGCCTCCCGACCGGGCTCCGGCGACCAGGACGAACAGACGTGCGCTGACTAGGGTGGACGAGCCACCAGTCGTGATCGAAGGAGATTCAATGCCCGTCGCAACCCCCGAGCAGTACGCCGAGATGCTCGACAAGGCGAAGAACAAGGGCTTCGCCTACCCCGCCGTCAACGTCTCGTCGTCGCAGACGATCAACTCGGTGTTGCAGGGTCTCACCGAGGCGGGCAGCGACGGCATCATCCAGGTCACCACCGGCGGCGCCGACTACTTCGCCGGCCACACCGTCAAGAACCGTGCCGCGGGGGCCATCGCCTTCGCCAAGTTCGCGACCGAGGTCGCGAAGAACTACCCGGTGACCGTCGCACTGCACACCGACCACTGCCCGAAGGACGCCCTCGACGGCTTCGTGCTGCCGCTGATCGCCGCCTCCGAAGAAGAGGTCCGGGCCGGACGCAACCCGCTGTTCCAGTCGCACATGTGGGACGGTTCGGCCGTCCCGCTCGACGAGAACATCTCGATCGCGCAGGACGTGCTGAAGCGCACCAAGGCGATCAACGCCATCCTCGAGGTCGAGATCGGCGTCGTCGGCGGCGAAGAAGACGGTGTGCAGCACGAGGGCACCAACGACGCGCTCTACACCACGGTGGGTGACGTCACCCGCGTGGTCGAGGCGCTCGGCCTCGGCGAGCACGGCCGCTACATCGCCGCCCTCACCTTCGGCAACGTGCACGGCGTGTACAAGCCGGGCAACGTCAAGCTCCGTCCCGAACTGCTGGGCGAGATCCAGCAGGGCATCCAAGAGAAGTTCGGCACGGCCGCGAAGCCCCTCGAACTCGTCTTCCACGGTGGCTCGGGGTCGTCCGACGCCGAGATCGCCGAGGCCGTCTCGAACGGAGTCGTCAAGATGAACCTCGACACCGACACGCAGTACGCCTTCAGCCGATCCATCGCCGACACCGTGCTGAAGAACTACGACGGCTTCCTCAAGGTCGACGGCGAGGTCGGCAACAAGAAGCAGTACGACCCCCGCGCCTGGGGCAAGGTCGCCGAGAGCGCCATGGCCGCCCGCGTCGTCGAGGCGACGAAGCAGCTCGGGTCGTACGGTCAGTCGGCGAGCTGACCCGCGCCTCCTGGTCGCACGACGAAGCCCCCGAGCGAGTGCTCGGGGGCTTCGTCGTCGAGGCGTGCGGCGAGGGTCAGTTCGATCCCGAGAAGTAGTCGTTCGTGAAGCTCTGCATCGCCTCGGCGAAGGCCGGGTCGCCCATCAGGATGGCCGCCGCTCCGAACCCCTGCACGAGACCGAAGACGACACCGGCGACGAGGGGCACGACGAATCCGAGACGCCCCGCGCGCAGCCGCCGGAGGGTCCACCAGGTCGAGACGGTGAACAACGCCACGGCCAGCACGGCCATGACGACACCGAAGGTCTGCAGCGCGGCCGACGAGCCGAACCCCGAGAGGTCGAGCCCGAACGTCTCGAACTGGGCGAGCTGCGTCGTCGCGTAGCCGGGCACGCGGGCGATCGCCTGGATGGCCCCGAAGGCGCCCAGCCCGATCAGGGCGAACGTTGCCACCCGGTCGATGCGCCGCCCGGTCGAGAGCGCAGGAGGCGCGGTGCGGGTCTCGTCACCAGGGCGCACGTCGGTCGAGATGGCGGGCCGCGCGTCCTGACCGGCGACCCGCGCCTCCTCGGTGGTGTCGGCCTCGGCCGTGACGGGATTCACCCAGCCCTCGGGCGCGTACTCGCCGTAGCGCGGCTTCGGACGGTCGTCGGTCATCGGGTGCGACCGCCGAGGCCGCGGGCGTCGACCTGGCCCGTCGCGTCTTTGCGCAGCTCTTTGGGCAGCGAGAACATCAGGTCTTCTTCGGCCGTGACGACCTCTTGGACGTCGACGTAGCCGGCGTCGGACAGGTCGGCCAGCACCTCGTCCACGAGGACCTCGGGCACCGACGCGCCGGAGGTGACGCCGACCGTCTCGACACCGTCGAGCCACTCCTGCTTGATCTCGTTCGTGTAGTCCACGCGGTAAGCGGCCTTGGCCCCGTGCTCGAGGGCGACCTCGACGAGACGCACGCTGTTCGAGCTGTTCGCCGAGCCGACGACGATGACGAGATCGGCACCCTGGGCGACCTTCTTGATCGCGACCTGGCGGTTCTGCGTGGCGTAGCAGATGTCGTCGCTCGGGGGGTTCTGGATGGTCGGGAAGCGCTCGCGCAGACGACGCACGGTCTCCATCGTCTCGTCGACGCTGAGGGTGGTCTGGGACAGCCAGACGAGGTTGTCGGGATCGGCGACGACGAGGTCGTCGACCTCGGCCGGGTTCTGCACGAGGGTCGTGCGGTCGGCCGCGTGACCCATCGTGCCCTCGACCTCTTCGTGCCCGGCGTGGCCGATCAGGATGATGTGCCGGCCCTGGTTGCCGAAGCGCACGGCCTCGCGGTGGACCTTGGTGACGAGGGGGCAGGTCGCGTCGATGGCCTGCAACTCGCGGTCGGCCGCACCCTTCACGACGGCCGGCGAGACGCCGTGCGCGCTGAAGACGATGTGCGACCCCTGGGGAACCTCGTCGACCTCGTCGACGAAGATCGCACCCTGGCTCTCGAGGGTCGCGACGACGTGCACGTTGTGGACGATCTGCTTGCGGACGTAGACGGGGGCGCCGTAGTGCTCGAGCGCCTTCTCGACCGCGATGACGGCTCGGTCGACGCCGGCGCAGTACCCGCGAGGTGCTGCGAGCAGCACCCGCTTGCGTCCGTTGACGGGGGTATCCTTTAGCCTGTTCCGCACCGCAGGAACACGCGGTGTCGGCAGGTCGATGGCGAGGGCGCCGTTGGAGATGTGGCTCACCCGACGAGTCTAGGTGTGCCGGACTGGTCGCGTACTGGGAGCGGCAGCGCGATCGATCGATCGCCCCTGGCCGTCGCTCGTCCTGCCGGTGTCGACCACCCCTCGAACGGAGCTCCATGACGATCGTTCCCCCTCCCCCCACCGCCGAGTCCCCGTGGCCCGTCGGGCTCCTCGCGAGCAAGGTGCGCGACTGGATCGACCGCCTCGGCACGGCCTGGGTCGAGGGCGAGATCACCCAGTGGAACGTCTCCGGGGGCAACGTCTACGGCAAGCTCCGCGACCTCGAACAGGACGCCACCGTGTCGTTCTCCATCTGGTCCAGCGTGAAGTCGCGCGTGCCCGCCGACCTCAAGCAGGGCGACCGCGTCATCGCCGCCGTCAAGCCGAACTACTGGGTCAAGGGCGGCAGCCTCACGATGCAGGTCTTCGACATGCGCCACGTGGGGATCGGCGACCTCCTCGAACGTCTCGAACGCCTCCGCCGCCAGCTCACGGCCGAGGGGCTCTTCTCCCCCGAACGCAAACGGGCCCTGCCGTTCCTCCCCGGGTGCATCGGCCTCGTCACCGGCAAGGACAGCGACGCCGAGAAGGACGTCTTGCGCAACGCCCAGCTGCGATGGCCCTCGGTCTCGTTCCGGGTGGTGCACGCGGCGGTGCAGGGCGACCGCATGGTCGGCGAGGTCACGGCGGCGATCCAGCGTCTCGACGCCGACGACGAGGTCGACGTCATCATCGTCGCCCGAGGCGGCGGCGACTTCCAGAACCTGCTCGGCTTCAGCGACGAAGGACTCGTCCGCGCCGTCTCGGCCTGCACCACGCCGGTCGTCAGCGCCATCGGACACGAGGCCGACCGGCCGCTGCTCGACGACGTCGCCGACCTGCGCGCGTCCACGCCCACCGACGCCGCCAAGCGGGTGGTCCCCGACGTGACAGAAGAACTGTCACGCGTCCAACAGGCGCGCACCCGCATCGGCGTGCGGCTGACGTCGCTGGTCGCCACCGAGATCGACCGCCTCGAACAGATCCGCAGCCGGCCCGTGCTCGCCTCACCCCAGACCCTCGTCGACGTCCGGGCCGACGAGGTCGTCCGGGCGGTGGCCCGGGGTGAAGAACTCGTCGGGCGGGCCGTCGAGAGGGCGCACACCCGGGTCTCCGAGCTGACGGCACAGCTGCGCGCGCTGTCGCCGCAGGGCACGCTGCGTCGCGGCTACGCGATCGTCCAGCTGCCGTCGGGCAGCGTCCTGCGGTCCCCCGACGAGGCCCCCGCCGAGACGCGGCTCGTCGTGACCACCGACGGAGGCGCGGTGGGCGCCGTCAGCACCGGCGCCTCCTCCCCAGGCTCCGCTGCGGCGAGCGAGTCCTCGCCCGTGGCGTCCGTCACGACCTCCGTCACCACCCCTCGTTAGGATCGTCCCGTGGACACCACCCCGACCAGCACCCCGCCCGACGTCTCCTCGCTCAGCTACGAGCAGGCCCGCGACGAGCTCGTGTCCGTCGTGAACGAACTCGAGCAGGGCGCATCGACCCTCGAACGCTCGCTGGCCCTCTGGGAACGCGGCGAGGCACTCGCCCGGCGCTGCGAAGAATGGCTGATGGGGGCGCGTGAGCGCCTCGAGGCGGCCCGCCGCCAGGTGTCCGCCGAATGACCTCCCCCTCCGACGGCGGCCCCCGGGGCCCGCGACGCCCTCGGGAGCCCCGCGTCGTCGCCGAGCTCGGCCGGCCCGAGACCCCCGACGAGACCGCGGCGCGCAAGGCCGAGAACACGCGCAAGCACTACGCGAACCAGACGGCGATCAACCTGACCCTGTCGATCGTCGCCTCGCTCGGCATCGTGCTCTTCCTGGTGCTCGTCGTGGTCCGCCCGAGCGGCACCGTGAACCGGCAAGAGATCGACTACGTCCAGGTCGCCTCACAGGCCCAGGCGAGCGTCGACGCCCCCCTGGCCGCGCCTCCGCTGCCCGACGGCTGGAGCTCGAACGCCGCCGAGGTCCGGTCCACGACCCGCGACGACGTGCCGACCTGGTACGTGGGGCTGATCACGCCCGCCCAGCAGTTCATCGGCCTCGAACAGGGCATCGACGCCAACCCGACCTGGGTCAGCCTGCAGGTGCAGAACGCGGCGGCGACGTCGACCCGGTCGATCGGCGGTCTCACCTGGGACGTCTACGACCGGCGTGACGCCGACGACCCGGGCAACTACGCCTACGCCCTGACCACGACGGTCGACCGCAGCTCGTACGTGCTGTACGGCACGGCCGACGACGCCGAGTTCGACGTCCTGGCCACCTCCCTGGCCGAACAGATCTCCAGCCAAGAAAGCGAATGACGTGACCCGACACGACCCCGCCGACACCCCTTCAGCCTCCAGCTCCCCCTCCGGTTCCGCCTCGGCGGACGTTCCGACGACCCACCCCATCGAGGATTCGGCTCCCGGTACCGCGTGGAGCCGCATGGTGGAGGGCAACCACCGCTTCGTCGACGGGGCACCGCACCACCCTCACCAGGACAGCGACCGCCGCTCGTCCCTCGCCGCCGGACAAGAACCGGTGGCCGCCCTCTTCGGCTGTGCCGACTCGCGACTCGCCGCCGAGATCATCTTCGACGTCGGCCTCGGTGACCTCTTCGTCGTCCGCAACGCCGGCCAGGTGGTCGGCGACACCGTCATCGCCTCGCTCGAATTCGCCGTCTCGGTGCTCCACGTCCCCCTCATCGTGGTCCTCGGCCACGACAGCTGCGGTGCCGTCGCCTCGGCCATCGACTCGATCGGTTCCGACGCCGCCCCCGGGTCGGAGTTCCTGGGTGGGCTGATCGACATGATCATGCCGTCGGTCGAGCGGGCGCAGATCGACCTCGAGAACGGTGCCGACCTCGACCCCCGCACGGTCGGCCAGCTGCACATCGAGGCGTCCGTCCGCACGCTCGTCGACCGGTCCGCCCTCATCGCGTCCGCCGTCGCGGACGGTAAGTTGGCCGTGGTCGGCGCGAACTACGACCTCGCCAACGGGCGGGTCGACCCTTCGGTCGTCGTCGGCCGACTCTGAACCGAGTCGGGGCGAACGCTCCGACGCCCCGCGCCCTCGACGGGCGCAGCAGCCCGGCAGGGCCCGAGGAAAGGACCACGACGTCGTGACCACATCCGAGACCGAGTACCGCATCGAGCACGACACGATGGGCGAGGTGCGGGTGCCCGCATCGGCCCTCTACCGTGCCCAGACGCAGCGTGCCGTCGAGAACTTCCCCATCAGCGGGGCCGGACTCGAGCCGGCGCAGATCGTGGCGCTCGCTCGCATCAAGCGGGCAGCCGCCCTGGTGAACGGCGAGATGGGCATCATCGACCGACCCGTCGCCGCCGCGATCGTCTCGGCCGCCGACCAGATCATCGGTGGCAGCCATCACGACCAGTTCCCGGTCGACGTCTACCAGACCGGCAGCGGCACGTCCTCGAACATGAACATGAACGAGGTGCTCGCGACCCTCGCCGGAACGGTCGACGGCGTCGCCGTCCACCCCAACGACCACGTCAACGCATCGCAGTCGTCGAACGACGTCTTCCCGACCTCCGTGCACGTCGCCGTCACGGGTGCGCTGCTGCACGACCTGATCCCCGCCCTCGACCACCTGGCGATCGCCCTCGAGAAGAAGGCCTCGGCCTGGGCCGACGTGGTGAAGGCCGGGCGCACCCACCTCATGGACGCCACTCCGGTCACGCTCGGTCAAGAGTTCGGCGGCTACGCACGGCAGATCCGTCTCGCGATCGAACGGGTGCAGAGCGCCTTGCCCCGCGTGGCCGAGGTGCCCCTGGGCGGAACGGCCACCGGCACCGGCATCAACACGCCCCAGGGCTTCCCGCAACGGGTCATCGCCGTCCTCGCGGACGACAGCGGCCTGCCCGTCACCGAGGCGCTCGACCACTTCGAGGCGCAGGGGGCGCGCGACGCGCTCGTCGAGGCCTCCGGTGCCTTGCGAGTGCTCGCCGTGAGCCTCACGAAGATCAACAACGACATCCGGTGGATGGGCTCGGGTCCCAACGCGGGCCTCGGCGAGCTGCACATCCCCGATCTGCAGCCCGGTTCGTCGATCATGCCCGGCAAGGTCAACCCGGTCATCCCCGAGGCCGTGCTCATGGTCTCGGCACGCGTGATCGGCAACGACGCGACGATCGCCTGGGCCGGCGCGTCCGGAGCCTTCGAGCTCAACGTGGCGATCCCCGTGATGGGCACGGCGCTGCTCGAGTCGATCCGCCTGCTCTCGAACGCCACCCGTGCCCTGGCCGACAAGACCGTCGACGGGCTCGAGGCCAACGTGGAGCACGCCCGTGCCCTCGCCGAGTCGTCTCCCTCGATCGTGACGCCGCTCAACCGGGTCATCGGCTACGAGGCCGCGGCGAAGGTGGCCAAGCACGCGGTGGCCCAGAAGCTCACCGTTCGCGAGGCCGTCGTCGATCTCGGGTTCGTCGAGCGGGGCGAGGTCACCGAGCAGCAGCTCGACACCGCCCTCGACGTGCTCAGCATGACCCACCCGGGCTGAGCCCAGCGCGACGGGGCGCCCTGCCCCACCCTGCCGGGCTGGGCCCCGGCCGGCGGGGCGCCCTGCCCCACCCTGCCGGGCTGCGTCCAACGTGCGGCACCGAGCCCGGGTCGCCGCCCCCGGCGGCAGCCCGTCGGGCGTCGCCGACCGGGGCGTCCCCGACCGGGGCGTCCCGACCGGGGCGTCGCCGACCCGGGCGTCCCGACCGGTCGTCGCGCCCGCAGCACGTCGAGGAGGTGCGCGCCCGTGGGAGACGGACACGCACCTCCTCGGCGTCACGGCCACTTCTCGTGCTCGTCCTCGTCCTCGTCGTGTGGCCGTGGCTGGACCGCGGCACGGTCCTCACAGAAGCGTCACGACGGCATCGATGCCGACGCTGCCCGAACGGACGACCACCACACACCAGAACGCCGCGAGCAGGCATGGCCCGAAGGGGACACCCCGACCGGCGCGTGCCGAGTCCGCCGCCGGATGCGAGCGTGACCGTCGCCGCCTCGTGCGGAACGTCCGAATGCCGGCCACGCCGATGGCCAGAGTTCCGGCGAGGCCCCAGAAACCCAGCAGAGCCGTCGGGTCACCCGTGGACAGGAGCCCGGTCAGGACGGCCCCGAGCTTGACGTCCCCCATGCCCAGGCCACCCGCAAGGGCGGCCAGCAGACCGAACCCGGCCGCGGCCAGGGCGAGGGCCAGGCTCGTCGCCGCCTCGGCGGAGTCACCCCCGGCGACGCGTAGAGCCGTCGACATCCCCCACGCACCCGCGGCCACTCCGACGAGGACGTTGGGCAGTCGACGTTCGGCGAGGTCGATCCGGACCAGGGCCGGTGTCACGGCCGCGACTCCGAGAAAGCCGACGAGCGTCACCGTCCCCGCGTCGGCGCCCGCGCCCGAGAGCGGAACGGCATGAGACGTGGCAGCCGCGGCAGCAACCGCGACCGCCGACAGCGCAGCCACGGCGACTGCTTCGCGAGCCTGTGTGCGCTCCGGCAGCGGCCCGCCACTGAGTCGAGGCGCTCCCCCGTCCGACGAGCGGGGTCCATCCGACGAGCGGGGTTCGTCCGACGACATCGTCCCGTCCTCCGGACCGTCGGACGAGGTCATGTCGCTCCCGAAGTCGAAGCCGTCACCGGCCCAGGTGGACCCCAAGGCGAGACGCGCTCCCGAGCCGGTCGAACCAGATGCCACGGTCGTCGCCCCCGTGTGCGCCGGACACCAGGGCGGCGGGCACGTCCGCGGGGCACGACGAGACGGCGTCGAGGCCGTCGGGCGTCTTCGAGCACCGCGTGGACGGCCTCGATGACGAGCGGTCGATGGTCGCGCACCATCTCGTAACTGGCTCGAAGGGCGGTCCGACCCTGGATCGTGATGGCCAGGTCCTTCAGACGATCCGCGTCGAACGTGTCGCCGTGCCAGCTGCGGCCGTCGAGTTCGAGAGCGACGACGCCGTCGACGACGACGTCGATGCGGCGACGGTCCCCCGAGCCGACTCGGGTCTGGGATTCGACCCGGTGCCCCAGACGGGCGAAGGTCACCCGCATGACGCTCTCGAGCAAGCTCTCGCTCCGGGCATCGGCCCAGTCGACGATGCCCCTCACGTCGGCCGGAGCCTCCGCGAAGGCCTCGTGCAGTCCGACGACCGAGAAGTGACCGCTGGACAGCGCCCAGTCCAGCAGGGCGACCGCCTCGTCGAGAGGTGCGGCCACGACGGCGTCCACCAGCGCGGTTCGAAGGGGCACCGCCCAGGCCGCCCGGTGTGCGTCGTCCACCGCGTGGTCGTCGTCGTCGGGGTGACGGGGCGTTGTCCCTGGTGACGGACGAGGGGGCACTCGCCCGTCGGACCGCCACCGGACCGTCGCGCCACGCCGTGGCCGAAGTCGTGACGCCCCCGGGGGCACCACGACGCTGACGGTGGGACCAGCCGTCCACATCCACGCCCCGAGCAGGGCCAGAAGCGACGCCCCGGTCAACCTGCCCCCGATGCGCACGGCCTCGTGCCTCACGTCACCCGGCGGGAACGTCGTGTACCAGCCTCGGCGGGCCCGATCCACGTGCCCGAAGCGGACGGCTGCGGTGAGCATCCGGTCGGTGGCTCCGAGGGCGACGAGATCCCGCTTGTGGAGCACGCCGCCGGCATTCCTGACGTGGGTCGCGATCTGCTGCATGCCGACAGGGTGACGCGGCCCGCGCCTCCTCGGCGGTGCGTGAGAGCCCACCGGTGGAGAAGAAGGACGTCGCACGAGCTGGGGCCGGGGCGTTCCGCACGCGGCTCAGGGGTTCACCGGCACACGGGCTCCCCGGCATCCACCACGCCGGAGGCCCTTGCCTCCGTCCGAAGCTGCTCCTGTCGGCGGCCGGGCCGGCCCCGGCCCGCCCTGCCCGGCCCACCCGTGTGGGCAAGTCCGGAGAATGAGGCCCGCGAACCTCCATCCGCCCTCGAACCCTGCCGACGTGCTGAGTTGCCGACTCGGCAGGCCGCAGCCCCGCGGCGTTCGGAACGCCCCGCAAGGGCCCGTCGCGGACGGCAGAGCACGACGAGACCCCGAGCACCGCGGGTGACTCCGGAGAACGAGGTCCAGGTGCGGCGCTGGCAACCGTCAGCGCGCCGATCTCGGGAGTTGCCGACGCCGCGCGCGGCTCGCCACCCCTGCCCCGCTCACCCCGAGCGCACCCCGTACCGCCCGAGCCGGCAGGAGGCGCGGGTCGGGTGACCAGCGCCTCCTGCGGTCCCTGCTAGATCAGGTCGTTCGACTCGAGCATCTCGGTGACGAGGGCTGCGATCGCGGACCGCTCGGAGCGGGTCAGCGTCACGTGGCCGAACAGCGGGTGGCCCTTGAGCGTCTCGATGACCGAGGCGACCCCGTCGTGCCGGCCGACGCGCAGGTTGTCGCGCTGCGCCACGTCGTGGGTCAGCACCACCCGCGAGTTCTGGCCGATGCGACTGAGCACGGTCAGCAGCACGTTGCGCTCGAGGGACTGGGCCTCGTCGACGATCACGAACGCGTCGTGCAGCGATCGTCCCCGGATGTGCGTCAGGGGCAGCACCTCGAGGATGCCCCGCTCGACCACCTCGTCGAGGACGTTCTGGGACACGATGGCCCCGAGCGTGTCGAAGACGGCCTGCGCCCAGGGGTTCATCTTCTCGCCGGCATCGCCCGGGAGGAACCCCAGGTCTTGGCCGCCCACCGCGTAGAGCGGGCGGAAGACCATGATCTTCTTGTGCTGTTGCTTCTCGAGCACGGCCTCGAGGCCGGCGCAGAGCGCGAGGGCCGATTTGCCCGTGCCGGCACTGCCGCCCAGCGACACGATGCCCACCTCGGGGTCGAGCAGCAGGTCGATCGCGAGACGCTGCTCGGCCGAGCGGCCGTGCAGCCCGAAGACGTCGCGATCGCCGCGGACGAGACGTGCCTCGCCGCGGGCGAACACCCGCGCCAGCGCCGAACCACGATCCGAGTGCAGGACCACCCCGGTGTTCACGGGGACGTCCGCGAGCGATCGAGCGGAGATCTTCTCGGACTCGTAGAACGAGGCCATCTGCTCGCTCGAGACGTCGATCGAGGCCTGCCCGGTGTACCCGCTGTCGACGACCTGCTCGGCCCGGTACTCTTCGGCGGCGAGCCCGATGGATGCGGCCTTCACCCGGAGGGGCAGGTCTTTCGACACCACCGTGACGGCCAGCCCGTCGGCGGCGAGGTTCGACGCGACGGCGAGGATGCGCGAGTCGGCGTCGTTCAACTGCAGGCCCGAGGGCAGGACCGACATGTTCGAGTGGTTCAGCTCGACTCGCAGCGAACCCCCGTCGCCCACGGCCACCGGGAAGTCGAGACGGTCGTGCTTCACGCGGAGGTCGTCGAGGAGGCGCAGGGCCTGACGCGCGAAGTAGCCCAGTTCGGGGTCGTGACGTTTGCCCTCGAGTTCGCTGACGACGACGACGGGCAGCACCACGTCGTGTTCGGCGAAGCGGAAGAGAGCCTGCGGATCGGACAGCAGCACCGAGGTGTCGAGCACGTAGGTGCGCTGGGCGACCGCCTGGTCACCCCCCGTGGCTGATGCGGTGTTGCGTTCGGTTGAGGTGATGTTCGACGCGGTCACGACCACTCCGTCCTCGGGCGGCTGGGCACCCGGGTACCTTCGGCAGAGACGGCCGCGGAGCAGTTGCGAGGCGAACGTTCGTGGCCGTCTCGATCGGGCTCCTTGCCCGATGTGACGAACCTACGACGCGCCTCCGACATCCGCATCATCGACGCCACCGTGTCGTGTGACGATCAGGTGAACGACCCTCATGTGGCGGTCGAGGGTGCTGGGTGCCGAGCCCCACCCCGCAGGGCGGACCCGCCTAGTAGAAGACGGTCGTGCCGAACGAGGTGAACGCGCCCCGCAGCATCTCGAACGACTCGTCGCCCGTGGACACGTGCACGCTCAGCCGGACGGTCGTGTCGCGGACGGTCGCCGTGACCCCGTGATTGATCAATGCGGCCGTCAGCGTCGTCATCTGGTCGAGGGCCGGCTCGAGCACGACGATGCCGGCGCGCTCCGCCTCGTCGCGGGGTGAGACCACGGGCACGGCGAACTCGTCGGCGAGGTCGATCACCCGGGTGGCCCGCTCGGCCACGGCTCGCGAGACGGCGGCGACGCCCACGTCGGCGAGGTCCTCGAGCGCCGTGGCGAACCGCGCCTGGGCGATGGGGTCGGGGTTCGTCAGCTGGAAGGCCGCGGCACCCGGACGGGTCGGCTGCCGTTCGTGGTACGAACCGCCGAGGGCCAGGTCGCTGCCGGCGACACCGCTGAACACCGGGGTCAAGGCCGAAAGGGCCCGATCGCTCAAGGCCAGGAACCCCGTTCCCCACCCGGCCCGGACCCACTTCTGGCCGCCCGACGCGACGACGTCGGCCACGGCGTAGGGCGCGTCGACCACGCCGAACCCCTGGATCGCGTCGACGATCAGCAACCGGTCGCCGATCACCTGGCGGATGCCCTCGAGGTCCACCAGGTACCCCGTGCGGTAGTCCACCAGGCTGACGGCGACGGCGGTGACCGAGTCGGTGAGGTGGCGCTGCACCACGGCCGGCGTCACGACGTCGTGGTCGAGGTCCATCCAGACCGGCTCGAGCACGCGCAGCGCCTCGGCCGATCGCGTCGCCGCGATGGGCATGCTCGGGTAGTCCCGCGGCGACATCAGCACCTGTCCGGTCAGACCGAACAGCGTGTGGGTGAGTCCCGCGCTCGTGTTCGGCTGGAAGACGACGTGGTCGGTTGCGAAGCCGACGATCGACGAGATCGCCCGTCCGACGCGCCCCGCCTGCTCGGTCAGGGCGATCTCAGACCCGAAGCGGGCCCGGGCCTGCACCTCGACCAGCGAGCGCTGCTCGTCGGCGACGGCACTCGAGATGGGTCCCCACTTCGCGAAGTCGAAGTATCCGGGTTCGTCGGTGAAACCCGAGGCGAGGTCGTCGATGGTCTTCACGGTGTTCTCCTAGGCGGCGGTGACTGGTCCACCGTAGTGCTGTCCGTGGTTCGCCGACCCGCGCCTCCTCGTCCCGTCGTCGGCGCAGGCGCGTGCGCGGCCGTCGGCGAGCCGTTGGCAACTCAGGAGAACGGCACACCCGACGCCCCTCAGGAGGCGCGGTGCAGCCCGTCTCCGGAGTTGCCGACACCAGCCCGCTCCCGCCCACCCCGCACCGGCGCCAGCGCTTGCGCCCACGCTCGCGCCCCCGCCCGCGCCCGTCGATCAGGCCGTCGGCAACTCAGGAGAACGACACACCCGAACCCCGTCAGGAGGCGCGGTGCAGCCGAACTCCGGAGTTGCCGACACCAGCTCGGTCACCGAGCCGGCAGCCGCGCCCCGATCAGCTGCCGTAGCGGCGGTGCCGGAGGGCGAAGTCGCGCACGGCACGCAGGAAGTCGACCTCGCGCAGGTCGGGGTAGAAGGCCTCGACGAAGTAGAACTCGCTGTGGGCGCTCTGCCACAGCATGAAGTCGCTCAACCGTTGTTCGCCCGACGTGCGGATGACGAGGTCGGGGTCGGGTTGGCCGCCGGTGTAGAGGTGGTCGGCGATGAGCTCGGGGGTGAGCACCTCGGCCAGGGCGTCGAGCGTGCCGCCCGCCGCGTCGTGCGCCCGCACGATGCTGCGCATGGCGTCGGCGATCTCGCGGCGCCCGCCGTAGCCGACGGCGAGGTTCACGTGGAGCCCCGTCTTGTCGGCGGTCCGGGCCTGGGCCTCGCGGAGGGCCGAGCAGAGCGCCGGCGGCAGGTCGTCCGTCGCGCCGACGTGCTGCACGCGCCAGTCCCGCTGACGCGAGAGCTCGTCGGCGACGTCGCCGATGATGCCGAAGAGCTCGGTCAACTCGTCGGACTGGCGGTTGCCGAGGTTGTCGGCGGAGAGCAGGTACAGCGTGACCACCTTGATGCCGAGGTCGTCGCACCAGGTGAGGAACTCGCTGATCTTCGCCGCACCCGCGCGGTGCCCGTGGGCGGCGGTCTCGAGCATGCGCTGCTTGGCCCAGCGCCGGTTGCCGTCGACGATCATGGCGACGTGGTGCGGCAACTCTTGACCGTCGAGGCTGCGGCGGATGCGGTTCTGGTAGAGGCCGTACAGGACTCCCCTGGCGAGGGGAGAAGGACGGCGCTTTTTCACAGGGCTACGGTAGCCCACGGCGGGCCCTCCACAGAGCAAACGATTCTCAGCCCGCCTTCTCGGACGCTCCCCTAGGCTCGGCCCCATGAGCAGCCACACCGACGGAGATCGCGCGGGCCTCCAGGCCGACGAGGTCGACCGGGCCGATCGATCCGACGGGGCCGACATCCCGAACCTGCCGTTGCTCGACGACGCCCTCGCCTACCCCGGCATCGAGCGCAAACCGAGTTGGCGCGGCTGGATCCATGCGGCCACCTTCCCGGTCGCGATCGCGACCGGAGTGGTGCTCCTGGTCCTCGCGCAGGGCGTGGCGGCGACCTGGGCCTGTGCCGTGTTCATGACCACGTCGCTCCTGCTCTTCGGCATCTCGGCGACCTACCACCGCTTCCCGTGGAGCCCGAACGCGAAACGCTTCCTGAAGCGCCTCGACCACGCCAACATCTTCCTGCTGATCGCCGGCACCTACACGCCGATCGCGGTCATCGCCCTGCCGCCGTCCAAGGGCGTCACGCTGCTCGTGCTCGTCTGGACGGGCGCCGTGCTGGGCATCCTCTTCAGGGTGTTCTTCCTGAACGCGCCACGCTGGTTGTACGTGCCGCTCTACGTCTTGCTGGGTGTCGGCGCGTTGGGCTTCATCGTCGACCTGCTCGACGCGAACGTCGCGATGATGGTGCTCGTGTTGGTCGGCGGCGCCCTCTACATCGCGGGCGCCGTGTTCTACGGAATCAAGAGGCCGAACCCCGTACCGGGGCACTTCGGATTCCACGAGCTGTTCCACACCATGACGGTGCTGGCGTACCTCTGCCACTGGACGGGCATCCTGCTCGTGGCCCTGGACCCACCGACCTTCTAGGGCGAGGTCACCCGAGCCGAGGAGGCGCGGGTCGCCGCCCCGGCACCGGTCGCGTCGGTCACGAGTCGCCCTCGCGCCTCCTGCGGTCGGCGTCGTCGTCGAGGTCGCCCTCGACGGGGCGAGCCCGTCGGTCGGCGTCTCCGGGGAGTTCTTCGTCGTCGAGAGCCGCGGCGGCCAGGGTCGCCTCGTCACGCTCGGCCTGGATGCGCTCGCGCACCTCGCCTCGGTAGCGGGTGCGTCGGACCCGACGGGTCATGTCGACGACGATCAGCACCGTCGCGATCGCGACGAACGCGATGGCGACGAAACCCCAGACGCCGGGCGTGACCGCCTCGTCGGGGATGGTCGACGGCGGCAGGGTCGGATCGGGCGTCTGCGGCTGGGCGAGCAGACGGGTCGTGACCGTGAGCACCGAGTCGGAGAGCGCGCTCATCGCTGCACTCCGACGAGGCCGGTGTCGGGGTCGACGACGCCCGCGAACAGGTCGTCCTCGGGCACGTCGGACTCGACGTTCGACTCGACCAGCTGGAAGTCCTCGGTGGGCCAGGCGGCCACCTGCAGGTCGTGAGGCCAGAAGAAGAAAGCGCTGTCGAGCGGCACCTGACTGGCATGCGACCGGAGGGCGGCGTCGCGCACGGGGAAGAAGTCGGAGACCGGCACGCGGGTCGTGGCCAGGTCGGGACGGTCGCTGAAGCGGGCCAGCATCTCGGTCAACGACTCGATGAGGGGCGACTCGGGGTCGCTCTCGCGCAGGTGCGTGATCATCGCGCCGATGCGTCCGGCACTGAACATGCGGTCGTAGTACACCTTGTCGATCTGCCAGGCGTCGCCGGTCGCCGGGTAACGCTCGGGGTCGGCGGCGTCGCGGTGGGCCGCCATCGAGATCTCGTGCGTGCGGATGTGGTCGGGGTGCGGGTACCCGCCGTTCTCGTCGTAGGTCACCAGAACCTGCGGCTTGAACCGGCGGATGATCGCGACGAGCGGCTCGGCGCTGATCTCGAGCGGGATGGTCGAGAACGAGTTCACCGCGACCGATTCTCCCTCGGCCGGAAGCCCCGAGTCGGCGTAGCCGAGCCAGAGGTGCTCGATGCCCATGGCCGCCTGGGCGGCCGCCATCTCGTGCACGCGCAGGCCCGCGATGTCGCGCTCGGCGTGAGCACGGGCCTCGAGCTGCTCGTTGAGGATCGACCCCTGCTCGCCGCCGGTGCAGCTGACGACGAGGACGTCGACGCCGAGGCTGCGGTAGTAGGCGTAGGTCGCCGAGCCCTTGCTGGACTCGTCGTCGGGGTGGGCGTGGACCGCCAGCAGGCGCAGGGTCAATTCTTCCTCGCAATGTGTGCCGGGCAGACGTTGCTACCCTGGGGACAGCTTAATCGGACGGAGATCCGCGTGACGTCCACGCCCCGTGTCACCTCGCCCTCGTCGCGCCTCGACGCACGGTACGGGCGTTCGCCGCGGGGTCGGCGCAGACGCCTCGTCGTGGGCCTGTCCGTCGCCGTCGCCTTCGTCGTCGTCTTCGCGGCGTGGGTCGTCTTCGCCGCCTTCGACGGGACCTCGTCGAAGCTCGAATCCGCCGACGTGGGCTACCAGGTCACCTCCGACCGGGCCGTCGAGGTCCAGTACACGGTCACCGCGGACGCGGGCGAGGCCGTCGACTGTGCGGTCGAGGCCCAGAACAGCGGCTTCGCGGTCGTCGGCTGGAAGATCGTGCACCTGCCCGCCTCCGAGCGGCGTTCGGTGACCTACACGACCTCGCTCGCGACGTCGGAACGGGCGGTCACGGGCTTGATCTACCGGTGCTGGCTTCCCTAGACTGCTCGAAATCGCACGACGAGACCGGCCACTCGGCCGGTCTCCTTTTTTCGGTGGGCGACCTCGCCCCGGCTCCCGGCACCGCGCCTCCTCGGCTCGATACGCCCGACCGGGTTCGGCCGCCGCACGAAACGGAGACACCATGAGCACTGACAACGAGACCACCTGGCTCACGACGGACGCCCACGACCGTCTGCAGGCCGAGCTCGACACCCTCAGCGGCGAGGGACGTCGCGAGATCGCGTCACGCATCGAGGCCGCCCGCGAAGAGGGCGACCTGAAGGAGAACGGCGGCTACCACGCGGCCAAGGACGAGCAGGGCAAGATGGAGGCGCGCATCCGCACGCTCATCAACCTGCTGAAGCACGCGACGGTCGGCGACTCGACGGCCGCCGACGGCATCGTCGGCCCCGGCACCGTCGTCACGGCGACCATCGCCGGCGACGAGAGCACGTTCCTGCTCGGCAACCGCGAGATCATCGCCGCGGGCAGCGACCTGTCGGTCTACAGCGAGACCAGCCCGCTGGGACAGGCCATCAACGGCCTGAAGGTCGGCACGACGACCAGCTACACCGCCCCGAACGGCAAAGAGATCTCGGTCTCGATCACGAACGTCGAGACCTACCAGCCGTAGGTCGACCGACTCGAAGGCCCCCGCTCGATCGGAGCGGGGGCCTTCGTCGTCCCCGGGGCCTGCTGGCGGCGACTGCCGACGCGGGTGTCGGCGACTCCGGAGGACGACGTGCGGAACGCCCGTCCCGCGCCCTGCGGGTCGTCGTTCTCCTGACTTGCCGACCGGGACACGAGCCCGCAGGAGGCACGGGCCGGGTCAGGAGGCGCGGGCCGGGTCAGGAGGCGCGGGCCGGATCAGGAGGTACGGGCCGGGTCAGGAGGCGCAGGTCACGTCAGGAGGCGCGCGTCACGTCAGGAGGAACGCGTCACGTCGGGGAGGGGCGGCTCAGAAGTCGACGTTGGGCTCGTACCCGGCGTCGCGGAGCCGCTGCAGCACCTCTTCGACGTGGTCGGGGCCGCGCGTCTCGACGCTGAGTTCGAGCTCGACCTCGCTGATCTGGAGCCCGCGACCGTGGCGGGTGTGCAGCACCTCGACCACGTTCGCGTTGGCGTCGGACAGCACCTCGCTGACGCGGGTCAGCTGGCCGGGGCGGTCGGGCATGCCGATGCGCAGCTTGACGTAGCGGGCGGCGGCCGCGAGGCCACGACCGATCACGCGCTCCATCATCAGCGGGTCGATGTTGCCGCCGCTGAGGATCACCACGGTCGTGCCGAGGTCGCGCACCTGCTCGGTGAGGATGGCCGCGATGCCCACGGCACCCGCGGCCTCGACGACGAGCTTCGCACGCTCGAGCAGCACGAGCATCGCCCGGGCCGTGTCGTCGTCGCTGACCGTGACGATCTCGTCGACCGTGTCGCGGATGATCTCGAAGTTGAGCACGCCGGGTTTCGCCACGGCGATGCCGTCGGCGATCGTGGGCTGGGCGTCGATGTCGGTCCGGACGCCGAGTTTCATCGAGACGGCGTAGGGGGCGGCGTTGGCCGCCTGCACGCCGATGATGCGGACGTCGCGCCCGATGCGTGCCGCGCTCTGCTTCAGGGCACTGGCCACACCGGCTGCCAGCCCACCCCCGCCGACGGGCACGATCACGGTGTCGACGTCGGGCACCTGTTCGAGGATCTCGAGCCCGAGCGTGCCCTGGCCCGCGACGACGTCGGCGTGGTCGAACGGGGGGATGAAGACGGCGCCGGTCGTGTCGGCGAACTCTTGCGCGGCTCGCAGCGACTGCTCGACCGTGTGCCCTCGGAGGACGACGTCGGCGCCGTAGTGCCGGGTCGCCTGGAGCTTGGGCAGGGCCACGCCGACGGGCATGAAGATCGTGGCCACGATGCCGAGTTCACGGGCCGCCAGGGCGACGCCCTGCGCATGGTTGCCGGCCGAGGCGGCGACGACCCCGCGCTCCTTCTCGTCGTCGCTCAACTGGGTCAGGCGGTTGTAGGCGCCTCGGATCTTGTACGACCCGGTGCGCTGCAGGTTCTCGCACTTGAGGTGCACCCGCGAGCCGAGCACCTCGGCGAGGTAGTGCGAGGTCTCCATCGGGGTGACGCGGACGACCTGCGAGACGCGATCGCGCGCCTCCTCGATCTCGACGAGGGTGGGACCGGCCAGGGTGCGTTCAGACATCGGTGAGGCCTCCGGGCTGCGTGACGTCGTGCTCGACGGGTCGCGGCTTCTCTCGCCACGTGCCCCTCGCGACGTAGGTGATCATGACGTTCAGCACGGCCACGAACGGGACCGCGAAGAGGGCGCCGGGGATCCCGGCGACCAGGGTGCCGGCCGCGACGGCGAAGACGACGGCCAACGGGTGCACCTTGACGGCGCTGCCCATGACGAACGGCTGCAGCAGGTGCCCCTCGATCTGCTGCACGAGGATCACCACGGCGAGCATGAGCAGGGCCACGACCCAGCCGTTGTAGACGAGGGCGATGACGACGGCGACGGCCCCGGTCGCGACGGCGCCGACGACGGGAACGAACGACCCGAGGAACACCGCGATCGCGATCGGCGCCACCAGGGGCAGGCCGAGGAAGAACGCCCCCAAGCCGATGCCCACGGCGTCGACGAACGCGACGAAGATCTGCACCTTGACGAAGTTCGTCAGCGTGAGCCACCCGGCACGGCCCGCCCCGTCGATCGCCGGACGCGAGACGCGGGGGAAGAGCCTGACGACCCATCGCCAGATCTCGGCCCCTCCGATGAGCAGGAAGATCGTCGCGAAGAGCCCGAGCACGAGCCCCGCACCCACGTGCCCCGCCGTCGACCCGACCGAGAGGGCACCGCGCACGAGCGGCTGGCTGTCTTGCTGGACGGCCGCGACGGCGTCGGACACGTACCCGTTGATCTGCGCCTCGGTCAGGTGCAAGGGCGAGGTGAGCAGGAAGGCCTTGAAGTCGCCGTACGAAGCGATCGACCGATCGCGCAACGAGGGCCAGCCGTCGACGATCTGGAGCACGACGAGCAGCAGGAGTCCGGAGACCGAGACGAGGAACCCGACCAGGACCGACACGACCGCCAGCCTCTTGGGCCAGCCGTGCCGCTGCAACCACCCCGACAGCGGGACGAGCAGGGCGGAGATCAGCAGGGCCACCAGGAAGGGGATGACGATGACCCGCAGCTGGGTGACCAGCCAGATGAACACGCCGGCCACGGCCACGATCAGCAGGATGCGCCAGGACCAGGCCCCGGCGATGACCATGCCCCGCGGCACCGACGGATCGGCGACGACACCGGCCGCGCGACCGCTCGTCGCGTCACCCAGCACCTCGTCGCCGCGCGTGGGGCGGTTCCGCCAGATCATCGCGTCAGTTTATGGCCCTGCGGGGCCGGTCACCTACCCCTCCACATGCCGTTGCGCGCATGTGTCGACGGGGACCAGTCGACGGCAGGAGGCGCGGCGCCTGTCGGTGGCCGTGGCTACAGTCGTCCGCGTGCCACGTCAGCAGCTCTCCCCCGCCCAGGCCCGTCGTGTCGCCCTGGCGGCCCAGGGCTTCGGGAGGCCCGTCGGTGGCCACGCCCGCCCGGGGACGCGGCAGTTGAACGGCCTCGTCGATCGTCTCGGACTGCTGCAGATCGACTCGGTGAACGTGTTCGAGCGCAGCCACTACCTGCCCGCGTTCGCACGCCTGGGCGCGTACGACCGCGCGACCCTCGACCGTCTCACCTTCGCTCCCCGCGGGCGGTACGTCGAGTACTGGGCCCACGAGGCGGCCATCGTCCCGGTGTCGACCTGGCCCCTGTTGCGGTGGCGCATGCGCGACTACGACGTGAAGTGGCGGGGGGACGCCTCGTCGTGGCTGTCCACGAGTCCGCGCATGGAACGCTGGCTGCTCGACGAGATCCGTGACAAGGGGCCTCTGCCTGCCAGCCTGGTCGAGGCCGACGCCGCCCTCTTCCCCCAGCCCGACCGGACGGGCCCGTGGTGGGGGTGGGGCGACGTGAAGCGCGGTCTCGAATCGCTGTTCCGCACCGGCGCCCTGGTCAGCGCCGGTCGCCGTCGATTCGAGCGCGTCTACGCACTTCCCGAACAGGTGCTGCCGGCCGAGATCCTGGCCGTCGACGTCGACCGTCACGAGGCCCACCGGCGCCTCGTCGCCCACGCGGCCCGCGCCTCCGGGGTGGCGACGGCCGCCGACCTCGTCGACTACTTCCGCCTCAAGGTCGCCGACGTCGTGCCCGCCCTGCGCGAGTTGCACGACGAAGGAGTCGTCGAGCCCGTGGTCGTGCCGGGCTGGGGTGCGACCGCGTGGCTGCACCGTGACGCCCGCGTACCCCGTCGGCTCGAGGCCGACGCCGTGCTGTCGCCGTTCGACCCCGTGGTCTGGTACCGGCCCCGGGCGGAGCGCCTCTTCGGCTTCCGCTATCGCATCGAGATCTACACCCCCCGCGAGAAGCGAGTGCACGGCTACTACGTGCTGCCCGTCCTGCAAGACGACCAGCTCGTGGGGCGGGTCGACCTCAAGAGCGATCGTCAGGCGGGCGTCCTGCGGGTGCAGTCGGCGTGGCGCGAGCGCGACCTCCCCATCGACGTCGAGCGGCTCGCGACGACGCTGCGCCGAGCAGCCGCCTGGCAAGGGTTGGGCGCGGTCGAGGTCGCCGACCGCGGGGACCTGGCAGGAGCCCTCCGAGCGCCCCTGGCCGGCCACGCCGAGTCAGACGCCGACGTCGCGGTCCGCCGCCTCGACTAGAAGGTCCCCGCGTTCTGTCGCAGACGCTGGATGCGATCGGCGAGCGGAGGGTGCGTGCTGAAGAGTCGGTCCATCATGCCGGGCTTCATCGGATCACTGATCCAGAGGTGCGACATCGAGGTGTTCTGCTGCCGCATGGGCCGCCCCTGGGCACCGAGCTTCTCGAGGGCTCGGGCGAGACCTTCGGGGTACCGCGTCGTCAACGCCCCGGTGGCATCGGCGAGGTACTCGCGCTGACGCGAGACGGCCGCCTGGACACCCGCGGCGGCGAGAGGCGCGATGATCATGGCCACCAGACCGAGCACCAGGAAGACCGGGTTCCCGCCGCCCCCACCGTTGTTGTTCGAGTTGCGGTTCCCCCCGGACAACGCGCTGAAGAACGACATGCGCAACAGGATGTCGGCGAGGAATCCCACGGCCACGACGAGGCCGAACACCATCGTCGACACACGGATGTCGTAGTTCTTCACGTGGCCGAGCTCGTGAGCCATCACGCCCTGGAGCTCGCTGTCGTCCATGATCTCGAGCAGGCCGGTCGTGGCGGCGACCACGGCGTGTTCCGGGTCGCGCCCCGTGGCGAAGGCGTTGGGAGCCGGATCGACCACGACGTAGACCTTGGGCATCGGCATGCCCATCGTGATGCTGAGGTTCTCGACCGTGCGGTACAGCCGCGGAGCCGTCACACCGTCGACCTGCTGGGCGTTGCTCATCGAGAGTGCCTGCCCGCTGGCCGCGAAGTACTGGATCACGGCGTACACCGCGGCACCGCCGAGCACCAGGAAACCGATCGACCCGTTGTTCCAGATGGCGCTCGCGGCGAACCCGAGAGCCCCGACGATCACCAGGAAGATCAGGACGATGAAGACGGTGTTGCGCTTGTTGCGCGAGATCGCGGAGTACACGGTGTCGAGGACGACTCGGGCTGGATCAGAACTGGACGCGCGGCGGTTCGGCGATCGCCGACGGCTCGGAGACCTCGAAGAAGTCCCGCTCGCTGAAACCCAGCCGCTTGGCGAAGAGGGAGTTGGGGAAGACGCGGTTCTTGGTGTTGAACTCGCGAACGCCGCCGTTGTAGAAGCGGCGGGCGGCCTGGATCTTGTCCTCGGTGTCGACCAACTCGGACTGCAACTGCAAGAAGTTCTGGCTCGCCTGGAGCTGTGGGTAGGCCTCGGCCACGGCGAAGATGCTCTTCAGGGCGGTCTGCATGTGCCCCTCGGCAGCCGATGCCTCGGCCGGTGTGCCGGCCCCGATGGTCTCGGCACGGGCCGCTGTCACGTTCTGGAACACCGACGACTCGTGCGAGGCGTATCCCTTGACCGCCTCGATGATGTTGGGGATCAGGTCGGCCCGGCGTTTGAGCTGGATCGTGATGTCGCTCCACGCCTCGTCGACGCGCACCTTCAGGGTCACCAACGAGTTGTAGGTGGCCCAGAGGTAGATGCCGATGATGACCGCGAGCAGGACGATGATCCCTGCTGCTACCAAGATGCCGATCGTGGCCGGTTGCATGACGTGTCACTCCTAGGTGGTGGACCGATGACGGCGGGCGCCGGATGGTCGCCCGCGACCTGGGTCGGGTCGTCGGGAGCCCGTTGGACACTATAAATGCGCTGCATGTGGGCTCCCTGCCCGTCGGGAGATCTCGGAGCAGACTCCCGACCGGCACTCGTCCGGGCGTCTCCCCCGCGCAACGGATTGACTTGTACCCCGAGAACGTGCTGAATGGGTGACAGTGTTCGAGTCGCCGACCCTGCATCCGACGCGTCCGTCGACCTCGGTCGACGAACGGCTCCTGGTCGTGCCGCGACGCGGGCGACGCATCGTGTCGACCCTCGCGGCGGTCGTGCTCGGTCTCTCGCTGGTCCTGTGGGTCGGCGTCGGCGCCCATGCCGCGGGCAACCCCTCGGGTACACCCACACCCGTCCCGTCGAACGGCCAGCCCGGTCCCGTTCCGGTCACACCGACCATCCGCGACGTCGGCGATCAGGACGTGAACACCGTCGTGGTCGGCGGCACGGGCACGTCCGGAGCCACCGTGAGGGTGCTCGACCCCCGCGTCCCCAGTCGGGCCCTCTGCGAGGTCACCCTGCCCACCGGAGGCACGACCGGCGTCCCCTGGTCGTGCACGGTGACACTCGAGGACGGTGCCGACCAGACCCTCACGGTCCGCGACGTCACGAACTCGGCCGTGGTCGGCGACGCGATCAGCGCTCCGTTCTCGGTGCTCGGTCCGCCGACGGTCCAGGGCGGACCCGCCGTCGGCGGCAAGGTCGCGGGCACCGCCTTCGCGGGTGCCCGCGTGACCCTCGACGGAGGCGCGGCGTCGGTCTCGGTGACGGCCGACGCATCCGGGGCCTGGTCGGCGGTGCTCCCGTCGACGACCTGGCCGACCGGCCGGTACACGGTCACCGCGTCCCAGTCCTCGGGATCCGTTCCCGCCGTGCCCCGGTCCTCGACCTCCACCGGCGTCACCGTCACGATCGACCGCGACCCACCCGCCGCGCCGGCCGTCCTCTCGCCCCGGGCCGGCGAACGGTTCGCCACGCAACCCCTCACCTTCTCGGGGACGGGAGAAGACGGCGCGACCGTCACCGCCTACGTCGACAGCACCCCCGTCTGCCAGGCCACCGTCGCCGACGGCGCATGGGGCTGCACGTCCTCCGACGCCGCTCTCTCCGACGGAGAGCACGTGGTCCAGGCCGCCCAGATCGACTCGTCGGTGAACGTCGGGCCGCCCAGCGCGGGCATCTCGATCACGGTGACGTCGTCGGCCGCGCAACCCGCGCCTCCGTCGTCCTCGGCCGCACCGGCACCGACACCGGGGCCCGGCGCGTCCGGGGGTCCTGCCGTCCCGACCGAGCCGACTCCCGGGACGCCCGGGGGGACGGTGCCCGGAGACGGCTCGGGAGGCACACCGGGCGACGGCGGCGGGGGCCGGCCCGAGGCGGCCACGCCGACGACCGACTCCTGGGCCGTCGCGACGACCTTCGGCCGCGACCTGCCCTCGCTCGGCCAGACGATGGGCGGCACGGGGTGGTTGCTCGCTCTCGGCCTGGCAGCCGCGTTCGTGCTGCTCGTCGTCGCCCCGGCACGACTGCTGGCCACGGCACTCAGGGGCCGACTGGCGCCTCGTGGCCCACGGCTCACCGGCCGCAATCGTCGCCGCGAGCTCCCCACCTCGTTCTCGACCGCCACGCTCGACCCCCGCCTCGCCGCCGCATTGACCGTCACCGCCGGAGCCGCCGTGGTCGCGCTGGCGGCCGGCCTCGACGACGAGGTCCGCTACGCGCGCCTGTTCGCCGGGATCGTCATCGGGGTCGCCCTGGTCAACCTGCTCGTCGTCGTCGTCCCCACCCGGCTGATGGGGCGTGCCCGAGAACGCGAGGGGCACGTCCGCATGTCACCGCGCCTCCTTCTCGTCGCCGTCGTCGCGTGCGCGGTCACGCGGCTGCTCGGCCTCGACCCGCCCCTCGTGCTCGGCGTGGTGCTCGTCGGCAGCCTCGCCGCAGCACCGCGGTCGCCGGCGCGCCACGGCCGCACCGACGCGGTGGACGATCGCGAGGCAGGGCTGCTGGCGCTCGTCCAGGTCGTCACCCTGGTGGCCGTGTCGGCCGCGGCCTGGGCCGTCCACGGGGCCTTGCCCGCCACCGGGGGGTTCGTCACCGAGCTGGCCCTCGAGACGAGCGCGACGGTCTGCCTGACCGGGCTCGGGTCCCTCGTGCTGGCACTCGTCCCCCTGAGCTCCCTGCCGGGTCGGCGGATCTGGGCCTGGTCGCGCCCGCTGCACGTCGGACTCAGCGTGGTCGGCGTGGCTGCGGCGGCCGCCGTGCTGACGGGCGGTTCGTCGTCGTTCCCCGTCGGAGGGGCGGTCGTGGCCGCCGCCGTCACGGCAGGGCTCTGCCTCGCCGTGTGGCTCTGGACGTCGTTCGTCGAGATCACTCCCGACGACGCCTGACCCGACGCGCCCCTTGGCGGTGGCCACGCGTGCCGTGGCCCGGCCGGGCGCCAGACCGCCGACTGCGGTCCGGCCGACGGTGATCCTGCCGACTGCCACCCCCCTGACTGCGATGCCCCCGACTGCAGTCCTGGATCGCGCCGCGCCTCTTGCGACGGCCGTCGTCGGCACGTCAGGTGGACGACGCACGAACAGGCTCGCCTGCCCCGCGAAGGTGCCGATCTCCTGAGTTGCCGACGACCCGCAGGCAGAGCATGGCGAGGCCAAGCCAGGCCAGGCGAGGCGAGGCCAGGCGAGGCGAGGCGAGGCCAGGCGAGGCGAGGCGAGGCGAGGCGGCCGGGGCGGGAGCGGCGCGGCGAAGCGGGCGAGACGGTTGTCCCGGCCGGCGGACAGAGCCCCGACCGCAGACGACAACTCAGCAGAACGACACCGCGGCGGGCGCTGCGCGCGCACCAGCATGCCGATCTCCTGAGTTGCCGACGCGCGCCGAGGCGCCTGCGAGGCGCGACGCTGAAGAGGCGGGGGCTGACGCATCAGGTCGCGGCGGGGCGACAGGCGCGGCCGAGATCAGGAGGCGCGGGCGGGGTCGACGACGAGAGGCTGCGTTCCACAAGGGGACGGAGGCGCGGGCGGGCCCCCAGCCTCAGGGCACAGGTCCTCGTGCCACCTCGGGGGCAGGTGCCCCGTGCAGCCACAGGTTGCAGGTGCCCCCGCAGGGACTCGAACCCTGACTGAAGCGATTTTAAGTCGCCTGCCTCTGCCGATTGGGCTACGGGGGCCCGAACGACCAGCCTACGAGACGCGGACGCCCGCCACGCTGCAGGCAGCGGGCGGGCGTCTCGAACGTGCTCGAGGGTCACTCGGAGGCGGTTGCTCCGTCGGTTGCCGCGGTCTCGCCGGTCGCCGTCTTCTTGGCGGCGGGCTTGCGGGCGGGGGTCTTGCGAGGAGCCTTCGCAGCGGCCTCGACCCCTTCGGCCGTGCCCTTCTTCGCCGTGCCGTCGTCCTCGACCGGGTTCGCGTACGCGGGACCGGCCTCGCCGGCGGGCTGGCCGGCACCGACGGATGCGGGAGCGGTCGCCTCGGCGGGCGTCTCGACGGCCGGCTTGGGACGCGAGGCGAACTCTTCGAAGGCCGCGCGGGGACGCTCACGGTTGTCGAGCGACACGATGTCGCGCCCCAACCAGAAGTTGTTCCACCAGCCGCCCACGACGCGGAACTTGCGCTCGAACGACGGCATGGCCATGCCGTGGTACCCACGGTGGGCGGCCCAGGCCGGGAAACCCTTCATGGCGAACTTGCCGCTCTGGAAGACCCCGACGTTCAGACCGAGGCCGGCGACGGCACCGAGGTTCTCGTGCTTGTAGTCGACGAGCCCCTCACCGCGGAGCGACGCGACGATGTTCTTCGCGAGGCGCTTGCCCATGCGGACGGCGTGCTGGGCGTTCGGGACGCAGAACCCGCCCACGCCCTTCCCGGTGAGGTCGGGGGTGGCGGCGACGTCGCCACAGGCCCAGGCGTCGGGGACGACGGTCTCGCCGTCGACGATGCGCAGGTCGGCCTTGACGGTGATGCGTCCGCGCTGCTCGAGCGGGAAGTCGGTGCCGCGGACCATCGGGTTGGCCATGACGCCGGCCGTCCAGACGATGAGGTCGGACTCGAACGACTCACCGGTGGAGAGTTCGATCTTGCCGCCGACCGCCGACTGCAGCTGCGTGTCGAGGTGGACCGTGGCGGCGCGTTCGGCGAGGTTCTTGAGCACCCAGTGGCTCGTCTCGAGCGAGACCTCGGGCATGATGCGGCCCATCGCCTCGACGAGGTGGAAGTGCGTGTCGTCGATGGTGAGGTCGGGGTAGTTCTTGAGCAGGTCGCTGGCGAAGCTGCGCAGTTCTGCGAAGACCTCGATGCCGGCGAAGCCGCCGCCGACGACGACGACCGTGAGCAGACGGTCTCGCTCGGGACCGGCCGGCAGGTTCGCCGCCTTCTGGAAGTTCGTGAGCACCTTGTCGCGGATCGCGGCGGCCTCTTCGATGGTCTTGAGGCCGATGGCCTCGTCGGCCACGCCCGGGATCGGGAAGGTGCGGGACACGGCACCGGCCGTCATGACGATCTGGTCGTACTGCATCGTCCAGGCGTCGCCCACCTCGGGCGTGATGGTGGCGGTCCGCGAAGCGTGGTCCACGCCGGTGACCTTCGCCGTGACGACGTTCGTCTTCTTGAGGTGGCGTCGGAGGGCGACGACCGCGTGGCGCGGCTCGATCGAGCCGGCGGCCACCTCGGGCAGGAACGGCTGGTACGTCATGTAGGGCAACGGGTCGACGATCGTGACCTCGGCCTCACCCGCGCGCAGCCATTTCTCGAGCTTCCAGGCGGTGTAGAAACCGGCGTAGCCGCCGCCGACGATCAGGATTTTGGGCACGGCGAATGTCTCCTTGAGGTGGGGGTGTCGCAGACGACCTTACCCCGACCGCCGCGCACGCCTGAACTGGCGGACCGCGCCGACGGCGACGAGCACGGCCGCTCCGCCGAAGACCGTGAACACGATCAAGGGGATGCCCGTGGACCTCATGGTCTCGACGGTGGGCAGCAGGACCGCCAACGGCTGACCCGGATCGGTCACCGGCGTCGGTACGGGCGCCTCCACGGCCGGGTTCGACGCCTGCGCCGACGGCGCCGGCACGTCCGCTCGCCGGTGCACCCTGATCCACTCGGCCAGGTCGCCCATCGGGTTCTCGGCGACCGTCGGCACCGAGGCGGTGACGGCCGCCGCGGCGTCGACGAGCCCGTAGCCGTACAGGGGGTCGGGGGTCGTGGTGCCCTTCGGGGTGGCCGTCGCCACCACTCGGTTGATGACGTCGTCGGCGTCGAGCTCGGGGTGGGCACTGCGCACGAGCGCGACGATGCCCGCGACGAGGGGGGTGGCCCCGCTCGTGCCGCTCCAGCTGTAGTGGACGTCGCCGGGACCGACACCCACCAGGTCTTCGCTGGGAGCGGCCACGCCGATCGTGATGCCCTGACTCGACGCGTCGAAGCTCGCCGTTCCTTGCCGGTCCACCCCGGCGACGGTCAGGACGCCCGGCATCGTCGCCGGTGCACCCACCTCGGTCGTCCCGCTGCCGCGGTTGCCGGCCGCCGCGACGACGACGACGTCGTGCTGCATGGCGTAGAGGAAGGCGTCGTCCCAACTGGTCGGCCAGTCGAGCGTGTTGCGGGTGAGGGACATGTTGATGACGTCCGCCCCGGCATCGACCGCCCAGCGCACGGCGCGGGCGATCTGGTCGTCGGAGTCCACGGCCGTCGAGCCGAAGCCCACCGACACCGAGAGCAGGTCGGCCTCGGGCGCGACACCGATCACACCGTCGCCCGACCCGGTGCCGCGGCCCGCGACCATCGATCCGACCAGCGTGCCGTGGTTGGGGTCCTCGCCGACCGGCGTCTGGCCGTCGGGCGAGCCGAGCCCCGAGACGTCCGTGCCGCCGACGACGGCGCCCTGGAGTTCACGCACCGACGAATCGACACCGGTGTCGATCACCGCCACGGTCGTCCCCGCACCACGTGTCGTCTGCCACGCCCGCTGGATGCCGTAGTCGGCCAGCCAGTACTCGGCGTCTCGCACCTGATCGGCCGACGCGGCCGACGCCGGCACGACGGCGGCGACCAGGGCCCCCAGCACGATCGCCACCACGAACCCCCCGGAACGGCGCACGCGCGTCAGGCTCCCCCGCGGATCGCGGAAGCGGCGACGGACGGTTGGTCGTCGGCCAGGAAGTCGGGGCACCGGCACACGTCGGGACTCCACGACGCGCGCTCGAGGGCGAGGTCTCCGAACGGATTGACGCCCGGCCCGGCGGCCAACGAGTGGCCGACGAGGGCGTGCAGGCACTTGATCCGCTCGGGCATGCCGCCCGCCGTGACGTGATCGATCTCGTCGACGTGCTCGATGCCCTCACGGTCGGCCAGGTAGGCCTCGTGTGCGGCCTGGTACCGGCTCCGTAGTGCGGGGTCGGAGTCGAGGAGGTCGGTGAACTCGGCCATCACCCCGGTGGCCTCGAGGGTCGACACGGCAGCCGTGGCACCGGGGTGGCACAGGTAGTACAGCGTCGGGAAGGGCGTGCCGTCGGTCAGACGAGGTCTCGTCGCCACGACGGTGGGTGCACCGCAGACGCAGCGCGCGGCGATGCCGATCACGTCGCGCGCGGGACGCCCGAGCTGGGCCGTCACGACGCGGACGTCGTGGTCGGTGACGGGGTCGAAGGGGGGCGTGGTCACGGCGTGCCACCTGTCTGCTCGGAGGTCGGGGCGGGCACCTGGCTGCCGCTGATGTCGGGGGCCACGAGTTCGGTCGCGGGTTCGTCGCTCAGGCCGGCGTCGAGCACCGAGGCCGTCATGGCCGCCACCCAGTCGACCTGGGGCGTCTGCAGCGAATCGCTGATCGTCGTACCGGTGCCCGGAGCCGTGCCGGAGGTCTGAGCCGCGTCGTCGCCCATCACGAGGTAGCTGTACTCGCCGGGATAGACGTAGAGCAGGCGATCACGCGCCTGCGCCTCGATGTACGCCGGGTCGCTCCACCGCGCGACGTCCTCTTTCAACTCGTCGACGGACTGCTCTTGCTGCCGGACGTCGTCCTGAAGGGCGGCGATCTGCTGCTGCTGCTGGATCAGGGTGCGCAGCGAGGGGGCGAGGATGACGACGAACATGACGAGGATGACCAGCATGAGCACGCTGAATCCCGAGAACCGGATGGAGCGCAGCCAGTGGCCCGTCGGCGTCTCGCCGGTCGGCAGGGTCACCGGCACACGGCGGTTCGCGGTCTCACGGGGCATGCGACGAGCCTAAACGACGTCTCTGGGGAACGACGGAGGCCCGCCCCGCACGAGCAGGACGGGCCCCGAGGAGGCGCGGGTCGCGTCAGGCGGAGAAGCGCGGGAAAGCGCTGTACCCGGCGTAGACCGCGGCGTCGCCGAGTTCTTCCTCGATGCGGAGGAGCTGGTTGTACTTCGCGACGCGCTCGCTGCGGGCGGGTGCGCCGGTCTTGATCTGGCCCGCGTCGGTCGCGACGGCGAGGTCGGCGATCGTGGTGTCCTCGGTCTCACCCGAACGGTGCGAGAGGACGGTCGTGTAGCCGCTGCGCTGGGCGAGCGCCACCGCGTCGAGCGATTCGGTCAGCGTGCCGATCTGGTTGACCTTGACGAGGATCGAGTTGGCGGCGCCGGCCTTGATGCCCTTGGCGAGGCGCTCGGGGTTCGTGACGAAGAGGTCGTCACCGACGATCTGCGTCTTCGAGCCGATCTCGCTCGTCAGGTGGGCCCAGCCCTCCCAGTCGTCCTCGTCGAGCGGGTCCTCGATGGTGACGAGGGGGTACGACGCGACGAGGTCGGCGTAGTAGTTCGCGAGGAAGGCCGAGTCGCGCTTCTCGCCCTCGAAGGTGTAGCTGCCGTCGGAGTAGAACTCGCTCGACGCCACGTCGAGTCCCAGGGCGAGGTCCTTGCCGGGGGTGAAGCCGGCCTTGGTGATGGCCTCGACCAGCAGGTCGAGCGCGGCGCGGTTGCTGTCCAGGTTCGGCGCGAAGCCACCCTCGTCGCCCAGCCCGGTCGAGAGGCCCTTGGCCTTGAGCTCGCTCTTGAGGGCGTGGTACGTCTCGGCACCCCACTGCAGCGCCTCGGCGAACGAGGACGCGCCGACCGGCAGGATCATGAACTCCTGGATGTCGACGTTGCTGTCGGCGTGCGAACCGCCGTTGATCACGTTGAGCATCGGGACGGGCAGCGTGTGCGCGTTCGGCCCGCCGAGGTAGCGGAACAGGGGCAGGTCGGCCGAGTCGGCCGCCGCACGGGCCACGGCCAGCGAGACGCCGAGGATGGCGTTCGCGCCGAGGCGCTTCTTGTTGTCGGTGCCGTCGAGCTCGATCATGGCCTGGTCGATCAGGCGCTGGTCCGTGGCGTCGAGACCCTCGACCTCGGGGCCGATCTCGTCGATGACGGCGGCGACGGCCTTGAGCACGCCCTTGCCGAGGTAACGGCTCTTGTCGCCGTCACGCAGCTCGTAGGCCTCGAAGGCCCCGGTCGATGCACCCGAGGGGACGGCCGCACGCGACACCGTGCCGTCCTCGAGCAAGACCTCGACCTCGACGGTGGGGTTGCCCCGCGAGTCGAGGATTTCGCGGGCGCCTACGGCGTCGATTGCTGCCACTGGAGAGCTCCTTAGTAGTCGTTCGTCTGGGGACGCGAGGTCCGCGGCCCAGCTTAGCCGCGCCTCCTGCTCTGGTTCGTGGCGAGGAGCGGTGGGAGGCGGTCAGCCGATCGTGCGGACCTCGAGGTCGGCGACCGACTCGCCCCCGCGCACGGTCACGAACCGGCCGAAGCCCGCCGCCGCCAGGCCGTCGAGCTGGTTGGTGAAGTTCTTGGCCTTCTTCTCGAGGCGTACGCGTCGCTCACCGCCCGCCAGGAGCGCACGCTGGAGGGCGAGCAGCTCGACCGGTTCGACCTTCTTGTCGTAGACCAGCGCGAGACCCTCGTCGCCGTCGGCCTCGAGCGTCACCAGGTCGACGAGGCGTTCGAATCCCAGTGAGAAACCGGCCGCGGGCACGTCGCTGCCGAGGAAGCGGCCGATCATGCCGTCGTAGCGACCGCCACCGCCGAGCGAGTAGGGCACGTCGGGGTGGGCGATCTCGAAGATCGTGCCCGTGTAGTAGCCCATGCCACGGACCAGGGTCGGATCGAACTCGAGGGTCGATCCCGGCAGTGCCTCGCGCAGCGCGACCAGGTCGGCGAAGGCCGCGCGGTCGAGCCACGGAGCGTCGTCGGCCTCGCCGGTGGCCCAGGACGCGTCGGCCAGCTGGGTGAGCGCCTCGCCGAGACCGGGAGTGGTGACGCCGAGGTCGACGAGTTCGGCCACGACTCCGTCGACGCCGATCTTGTCGAGCTTGTCGACGACGATCAGCGCCTGGTCGGTGAGCGCCTCGGGCACGGCCCAGTGCGCGAGCATCGCCAGCAGGATGCGGCGGTCGTTCACGCGGATCGTCGTCCCGGTGAGACCGAGGGCGTCGAGCACGGCGGTCGTGGCCTGGATCAGTTCGATCTCGGCCAGGGGCCCGGCCTCGCCCAGGACGTCGATGTCGCACTGGACGAACTGGCGGTAGCGCCCCCTCTGCGGACGCTCGGCCCGCCACACCGGAGCGATCTGCACGGAGCGGAAGACCGTCGGGAGCTCGGCTCGGTGTGACGCGTAGAAGCGTGCGAGCGGCACCGTGAGGTCGAAACGGAGCCCCAGATCGGCGAGTCCGAGCACGCTCTCGGCCGACCGCAGGTCGTCGAGGTCGAGGCCGCGCCGGAGCACGGCGAAGACCTGCTTCTCGTTGTCGCCCCCCAGACCCGAATGGAGGCGCGAGCTCTCTTCGACGACGGGGGTCTCGATCTCGTCGAAGCCGTAGGAGCGGTAGACGCCCCGGATGACCGAGAGGACGCCCTCGCGGCGCCTCTTGTCGGCGGGCAGGTGGTCGCGCATGCCGCGCGGCGGGTTGACGGGGGTCGGCATGAGGACATCATCCCAGAGACGCCGAGCCCCCGAGGTCGTGCCGATTTGCAGGCATGTCACATTCTACGTTATGGTTTTCTCGGGTGGTCGGCGCGAATCGGGTTGCGTGCCGGTCACACCTCGAGGCCCTCCCTTCCCTGCGGTGAGGGCCCGGGCCGGGTCGGGCGCCATGCGTTCGGCCCGGCTCCGCCTCACCGGAGACCCCGACCGAGACCCACGCCAGGCTGGGTCAGTCGCGAGGAACGCGAGAGACCAGGGTCTCGACCGACTCCTTGTAGGCCGCAGACGCTCGACGCCCGTCACCCGAGACGATGGCGTCGTACTGCAGACCGAAGAACGCGTCGACGAAGACCCGCGCCGCGACCTTGGCCTCGGCTGCCGCGACTCCGTTCGCCGAGAGCCAGTCGGCGACGTGGTCGACCCACCGGCCGACGGTCCCGCGCGCAGTGCCATCGGCCTCGCCCGCCACGGTCTCGAGCAGGGCCGCCTCGAGCTCGAGGCGATGCAGGTCGCGTCCCCGTTCGGTGGAGACGTCGTGCCAGACCTTCGCCAGGTGTTTGCCGAACGCCTCACGATCGAGCTCGGAGACCGCGACCGCGAGCAGTCCGTCGTTGCGGGCGACGACGGCACGGACGATCTCGGCGACGAGCTCGGCCCGGTTGCCGAAGTGGTAGACGAAGACGTACGTGCTGACCCCGAGGGCCTCGGCAAGGGTTCGGAAGGACACGGTGGCGAGGGAGCGACCCCGGAGGTGCTCGAGGATCTGACCGAGCAGTTCGGGCTTGCGGGTGGGGTCAGGCTTGCGAGGCATGGTGCCGCTCCTTCGTGCCGACGAGTCGTACTCGCCCTGCGCGGTCGCCGTCGTCGTAGTGGACCATAACAGACGTCTGCCGTGGCCGACCGGTCGGCCGATCGACGGTCTCGCTGCCCCGCCGAACACCGTCGAACCGGACGACGAGTAGACCGACATGTCGTCTTTTGACATGTCAGCAATCACCCTCTACATTGAGGACAACACTCGATCTCCGCCGGGTCGCTGCCCCTCGGGCCGATCCGCTGGTGGACGAGCGCCGGCCTCGCCGCTCATTCGGGTTGAGCAGGCGACGCCGAGGTGCCCCCTCATTCGGGTTGAGGGGGCACCTGCTCGACCGGGGCTGCGTCAGACGCCCCGTGCTCGGACGATCCGTTCTCGGACGATCCGTTCTCGGCCCGTTCCCCTCGGGCCCGTCACCCCTCGGCCCGTCCTTCTCGGGCTGGTCCCGCCTCATCTCGCCGAAGCAGTGTCTCGCGTTCGCGCACGGCCGCCCGGAGGGCACGCTCGGCGTCGATGCCGTGATCGGTGGCCTCGTCGACCCGGGCGAGCAGCGCCCTGCCCCACGCGAGCTCACTCGACTCGGCCCGGGCGACGGGGACGTCCGTGCCCGACGTCACCGTCGGCGCATGATCCGACGCAGGCCGTGCCGCGCCCGCGGAGGCCCGACGCGCGTCGAGCTTCTGAGCCCGGGCGAGAGCCGGCTGCCCGACCGGGACACCGTCGTAGGCACTCGTCCGCTGCGACTTCTCGACCGCCTTCGCCGCCGACCAGAGACGGACGATGTCGTCGACGCCGTCGGCCCGGTCCGCCCCGAACACGTGAGGATGACGCCGGACGACCTTCTCGGCGACGTCGCGGACGACGTCGGCGAGTTCGAACGACCCCGAGGAGGCGCGCGCAGCCAGAGCGCTGTGCAAGACCACCTGGTAGAGCACGTCCCCGAGCTCTTCCCGGAGGTCGTCCACGGTGCCGTCCTCGATCGCCTCGACGAGCTCATAGGTCTCTTCGACGAGATAGGTCACGAGGGATCGAGGGGTCTGCGCCCTGTTCCAGGCGCACCCGCCCTCGTCGGCGAGGAGGGCGTCGACCACGCCGACGAGCTCGTCGAGCCGGACACCTGCCCCGGGCTCGAGGCCGCCCCGCGCCTGGTCGTCCGGGGCGCCGCCCGCCCGCCGGGCCGACACGGTCAGTTCGCCGCGGCCGTGTCGGTCGCCGGACGGGCGACCGGGGCGGAGTAGATCGCCGACAGCAGCTGCTCGACCCAGACGATCAGCTCGTCGTCGCTCGGCGACTGCCCGTGAGCGCGCGGCAAGGGCACGCTGACGGCGTTCGCCTGCGCGAACCACCGCGCACCCGGGTACATGCGCTGCAGGCGCACCTGCATGCTGTCGGGCAGGTCGATGCCCGCGACGCGCAGGTTGCTGCCCATGACGACCACCTCGCTGAGCCCGGCCTTCTGGGCCGCACGGCGCAGACGCGAGACCTCGATGAGGGCCAGCACGGGCGCCGGGGGCTCGCCGTAGCGGTCGGTGAGCTCGTCGAGCACCGAATCGATCTGCTCGTCGGTCGAGGTGGGCGAACTCGCCGTCGAGAGCTTCTGGTAGGCCTCGAGGCGCAGTCGCTCGCTCTCGACGTACTCTTCGGGCACGTGGGCGTCGACCGGCAGTTCGAGGCGCAGCTCGGTCTGTCCCTCGGCGACGTCGCCGCGGAACGAGCTGACGGCCTCGCCGATCATGCGCAGGTACAGGTCGAAGCCGACACCGGCGATGTGCCCGGACTGCTCGCCGCCGAGCAGGTTGCCGGCGCCGCGGATCTCGAGGTCTTTCAGGGCGACCTGCATGCCCGCGCCGAGCTCGTTGTTGGCGGCGATCGTCTCGAGCCGGTCTTGCGCGGTCTCGCTGAGCGGCTTGTCGGCGTCGTAGAGGAAGTACGCGTAGCCGCGCTCCCGGCCTCGGCCGACGCGACCTCGGAGCTGGTGCAACTGACTCAGGCCGTACTTGTCGGCCCGGTCGATGATCAACGTGTTCGCGTTGGCGATGTCGAGGCCGGTCTCGATGATGGTGGTCGAGACGAGGACGTCGAACTTGCGCTCCCAGAAGTCGACCATGACCTGCTCGAGCGTCGACTCGGCCATCTGACCGTGGGCGACGGCGACGCGGGCCTCGGGCACCAGCTCGGCGATCTGCGCCGCGATGCGGTTGATGCTCGACACGCGGTTGTGCACGTAGAACACCTGTCCCTCGCGCAGCAACTCGCGCCGGATCGCCGCGGCTTTCTGGCGGTCGCTCTCGGGGCCGACGAAGGTGAGGATCGGGTGGCGGTCCTCGGGCGGCGTGGCCAGGGTCGACATCTCGCGGATGCCCGTCACGGCCATCTCGAGCGACCGCGGGATCGGGGTCGCCGACATGGCCAGGATGTCCACGTTCGTCTTGAGCTTCTTGAGGGCGTCCTTGTGCTCGACGCCGAAACGCTGCTCTTCGTCGATGATGACGAGGCCCACGTCCTTGTACGAGATGCTCTCGCTGAGCAGCCGGTGCGTGCCGATGACCATGTCGACCGTGCCGTCACCGAGCCCGGCGATCGTCTCTTTCGACTCCTTCGCGGTCTGGAACCGGCTCAGGCTGCGGAGGTGCACGGGGAACCCGGCGAAGCGGTCGGTGAACGTGTCGAAGTGCTGCTTCACGAGCAGGGTCGTCGGCACGAGCATCACGACCTGTTTCCCGTCCTGGATCGCCTTGAACGCGGCACGGACGGCCACCTCGGTCTTGCCGTAGCCGACGTCACCCGAGAGCAGGCGGTCCATCGGGATCGGGCGCTCCATGTCGGCCTTGATCTCGTCGATGGTCGTGAGCTGGTCGGGGGTCTCGGCGAACGGGAAGGCCTCTTCGAGCTCGCGCTGCCAGGGGGTGTCGGGTGGGAACGCGTGACCCTTGCTCGCCATGCGGGCCGAGTACAGCTTGACGAGCTCGACGGCGATGTCGCGGACGGCCTTGCGCGCCTTGCCCTTGGCGGCCGCCCAGTCACCGCCGCCCATCTTGCTGAGCGACGGGGCTTCACCACCCACGTAACGGCTGAGCAGGTCGAGCTGATCGGTCGGGACGTAGAGCTTGTCGCCGGGATAGCCGCGCTTCGAGGGTGCGTACTCGAGGACGAGGTACTCGCGGGAGTGCTTGACGGCGTTCTTCCCGCCGCTCGACACCTCGCGACTCGTGAGTTCGAGGAACTTGCCGATGCCGTGGGTCGAGTGCACGACGACGTCGCCCGGCTTGAGCTGCAAGGGGTCGACGACGTTCTTGCGTCGGGTGGCGAGCTTCTTGACCTGGCGCGAGTCGTAGTTGGCCGAACGGCCGTAGAAGTCGGACTCGCCGAGGACGGCGATCTTGGACTCGAACAGCTCGAATCCGGCCTCGACGCCACCGGCCACGAGATGGACGACGCCGGGTTCGAGCCTGTCGGGCAGGTTCTCTTCGAGTCGGGCGGCGACCTCGCGCTCGGCGAGCACGTCGCGGGCCCGTTCGACGAGGCCCACGCCGCGTGCCGTGACGACGACGGACCAGCCGTCACGCACGCGCTCGACGACGTGCTCGAGGGCTCCCTCGGCGTGGCCGCTGAAGCTCGGCACGACGGCGGCGTCGACCCGCACGTAGTCACCGGCCGACGCGACGGCCTCGTCGTCGGACAGGACCTCGCCCGAGTCGAAGCCGCTCATCGTGAACCAGGACCTGTCGCCGGCCGCCTCGCGCAGGTCGCGGAGGCTGAGGAAGTCGCCCGAGTCGAGGTCGATCGGCGCTTCGGCACCGGCGGTCGCGGCGTTCCAGGCGGCCGACAGGAACTCGCGGTTGGTCTCGGCCAGACTCTGCGCGCGCGACACCACCCGCTCGGGCGAGAGGACGACGACGGAGGCGCCGGCCGGCAGATAGTGCGTCACCGGCACCAGCCGGTGCACGAGCGCGGGCGCCAGGCTCTCCATGCCCTCGACCGGGATGCCCTCGGCGATCTTCGCGAGCATCTGGGAGAGGCTGGGGAACTCGTGCTGCATCTCTCGTGCCCGTTGGCGGACCGCCTCGGTCAGCAGCATCTCGCGGCTCGGCGGCAGCTCGACCGAGGGGACCTCGCCGTCGAGGCTGCGCTGGTCGGCCACCGAGAAGCGACGGATCTGATCGACCTCGTCGCCGAAGAAGTCGACGCGGACGGGGTGCTCGGCCGTGGGGGGGAAGACGTCGAGGATGCCACCGCGGACGGCGAACTCGCCCCGACGGGTGACCATGTCGACCCGGGCGTACGCCAGATCGACGAGGTGCACGGCGATGCCCGAGAGGTCGTGCCCGCGTTCGCCGACCGTGAGACGCACGGGGTCGAGCTCGACGAGGTTGTCACTGAGCGGCTGGAGCGCGGCACGCACGCCCGCGACGACGACGATCGGCCGCACGGAGCCGGGCGCCTCGGCCGCCTCGCGCTGCCACGTGGCGAGGCGTCGCAGGGCGTGGATGCGCTTGCCGACCGTCTCGGCGCTGGGGCTGAGGCGTTCGTGCGGCAGGGTCTCCCACGCCGGGAACTCGATGATCTCGGCGTCGGGCAGGTAACTGTCGAGCGACCCCCGGACCGCCTCGGACTCGCGGCCCGTGGCGGTGACGACCAGCATCGCCTGCGGACCCTCGCGACGGTCGAGCAGCCCCGCGAGCAACGGGACGCGGAGGCCGTCGACGACCGAGAAGTCGGTGCTGCGTGCGGCCCGGTCGAGGGCGGCAGAGAAGGTGGAGGCGCGCGAGAGCGCCTGGATCAAGCCCGCGAGTATCACCCGCACGATGTTACGCGGCACCACCGACACCGCGGCCGGGGTTCGCTGACGGCGACACCGGCCCCGGGCCCGCGGCGGTCGGCGTGCGGCGAGCCGGTCAGCTCTTCGCGGTGTGGAACTTCAGCTGGGCTGCCGTGAGCCCGTCGGTCGCGATCATCTCGACGGCGTCGGCCGCGTCACCGATCAGGAACGGCAGCTCTTTGCGCTCGGTGGACGAGAAGTCCTTGAGGACGAAGTCGGCGGCGGGTTGCCTGCCGGGGGGACGGCCGATGCCGACCCGCACCCGGGTGAACTCGTTCGAGCCGGTGGCGGCGATGATGTCGCGGATGCCGTTGTGGCCGCCGTGGCCACCACCGTGCTTCAGCCGGACGACGTCGAAGTCGATGTCGAGCTCGTCGTGGACGACGATCAGCCGCGACACGTCGAGGTCGTAGTACCGCAGGAGCGCCTGCGTCGGACCGCCCGAGACGTTCATGTACGTGGCGGGCTTGGCCAACACGAAGCGAGGGCCGCCGGGAGCGGTACGCCCCTCGGCGACCGTCGCGTTCGTGCGGTGGTTCTTGAAGCCGGCGGACAGACGGTCGGCCAGTTCGGCCAACACCATCTGCCCCACGTTGTGCCTGTTGCCGGCGTAGCCGGGCCCGGGGTTGCCGAGCCCGACCACGAGCCACTGGTCGTCGAGTGCCATCGTCGTGGTCGTCGTTCTCTCAGTGGATCTGCGCCGGCAGGGTGTTCGGGGTGTGCCGTGTTACTCGGAGCGCTCTTCGTCCTCGATGGAGTCGACGTCGCCCTCGGCCTCGGCGGCCTCGCCGTCCTCGTCGGAGACCGCGTCGGTCGTCAGGTCGAGCTGGGGCACCGAGACGGCGAGCACGAGGGTCTCGGGCTCGCTGACCAGGGTGGCGCCCTTGGGCAGGGCGAGGTCGGCGGCCGAGATCTGGGCGCCCTCTTCGAGGCCCTCGATCGAGACGACGACGCTCTGCGGGATGTGCGTGGCCTCGACCTCGAGCTCGACGACGTTGAGCTCGACGACGTGGATCGTGCCGGGAGCCGACTCGCCCTCGACGTGCACGGGGACCTGGACGGTGACCTTCTCGCCCTGGCGGACGACGATCAGGTCGATGTGCTCGATGGTCTGCTTGACCGGGTCGCGCTGGATGTCCTTGACGAGGGCGAGCTGGTTCGTGCCCTCGATGTCGAGCGTGATGACGGCGTTGGCGCGACGCGTGATCAGCATGGTCTCGTGACCGGGCAGCGTGACGTGCTGGGGGTCGGTGCCGTGGCCGTAGATGACCGCGGGGATCTGGTCGTTCGCGCGGATCTTGCGGGCCGCGCCCTTGCCGAAGCTGGTGCGCACGAGGGCGCTGAGGGTGTTCTGGTCGGACATGTCGTCTCCTTGCAGGGGCCGCGGACGGCCCGGGGGTGTGTGGTCGGTGTCAACTCGAACGCGCATCGCGTGAGGAAGGACCCGCAACCCGAGGGGCGCCGCCCGAAGGACGATCACCGCTGCACGAGTGGTGCCTGAGCACCGAGCGCCTGCCTACCGCGTCGATCACGGGTGCCGGAGCACCCCTCGCCGAGGTTCAGCTGCCCAGGTTACACGTCGGCCGGGCGTGTCGCCAACCCGCGCCTCCTCTGGTCCGTCCGCCCGCGAGGGCGCACGGTCAGTTGGTTCGTCCGCCCCCGAGGGCGCACGGTCAGTGTTCGAGCTCGCCTCGTCGCACGGCCTCGAGATGGGCCACGACCGTCGCCACGACGTCGTCCGGGCCGGGACGCACGTCGACCTCGAACCCGGCCTCGTCGTCGGCCAGCGGCTCGAGGGTGGCGAACTGCGACTCCATCAGCCCGGGCGGCATGAAGTGCCCCTTGCGCTCCCGCTGGCGACGGGCGACGAGGTCGCGCACGCCGGTCAGGTGCACGAACCGGAGGCGCGGGTCGCCTTCGCGCAGGACGTCGCGGTACGCCCTCTTCAACGACGAGCAGGCCACGACGACCGAGTCGTCGCCCGCGGCGGTGATGCGGTCGGCGACGATGCGGAGCCACGGCCACCGGTCGTCGTCGTCGAGCGGGTGCCCCTCGGCCATCTTGCGGCGGTTCGCCTCGGGGTGCAGGTCGTCGGCGTCGACGAACGGGATGCCGAGGGTCTCTGCCAGCAGCTCGCCCACGGTCGACTTGCCCGATCCGGAGACCCCCATCACGACGACGGGTGGGAAGGGAGCGGGGTGGGGCTGGTCGGTCACGGACGGCCTTCGATCGGGAACACGGTCGCGTCAACCCTAGGCGAGCCGTCCGGGAGGGGTACGGACGGTGCCTGTCGGACGCTCGGCACCGAGGCATAGTCTGCGATCACCATCGACCGAGAAGGAGGCACCGTGACCGAACACGGAGAAGCAGCGCAGTCCACCGCCAAGGCGAACATCGGAGTCGTCGGCCTGGCCGTCATGGGCTCGAACCTGGCTCGCAACCTCGCCAGCCGCGAAGGCAACACGGTCGCGGTCTACAACCGTTCCCCCGAACGCACCGACACCCTGATGGACGAGCACGGCGACGCGGGGTTCGTCCCCTCGAAGTCGATCGAGGACTTCGCGGCCTCGCTGCAGAAGCCGCGCACCGCGATCATCATGGTGCAGGCCGGTCGCGGCACCGACGCCGTCATCGACCAGCTCGCCGACGTGTTCGACGAGGGCGACATCATCGTCGACGGCGGCAACGCGAACTTCCAGGACACGCGCCGGCGCGAGGCCGCCCTCAAGGAGCGCGGACTCAACTTCGTGGGTGCCGGCATCTCGGGCGGCGAGGAGGGGGCCCTGAAGGGTCCGTCCATCATGCCCGGCGGCTCGAAGGAGGCCTACGAGACGCTCGGCCCGATCCTGGCGTCGATCGCGGCGGTCGCAGAGGGCGAACCCTGTGTCACGCACGTCGGAGCCGACGGCGCGGGCCACTTCGTCAAGATGATCCACAACGGCATCGAGTACGCCGACATGCAACTCATCGCCGAGTCGTACGACCTGCTGCGCCGGGTCGGCGGCCACGAGCCCGCCGCCATCGCCTCGGTCTTCGAGGAGTGGAACAAGGGCGAGCTCGAGTCGTACCTGATCGAGATCACGGCCGAGGTGCTGCGCCAGACCGACGCCAAGACCGACGGCCCGCTCGTCGACTCCATCGTCGACCAGGCCGGCTCGAAGGGCACGGGCGTCTGGACCGTTCAGAACAGCGTCGGGTTGGGCGTGCCGGTCGGCGGCATCGCCGAGGCCGTCTTCGCCCGCGCCGTGTCGTCGAAGCCCGCCCAGCGCACGGCGGTGCAGAAGACCCTGCAGGGGCGACCCACGATCCAGGAGGCCGGCGACGGCTTCGAGGACGACGTGCAGAAGGCGCTCTACGCCTCGAAGATCGTCGCCTACGCCCAGGGCTTCGACGCCATCATCGCCGGTGCCGACGAGTACGACTGGGACATCGACAAGGGCGCCATCGCCAAGATCTGGCGCGGCGGCTGCATCATCCGCGCACAGTTCCTCAACCGCATCGTCGACGCCTACGAGAAGGACGCGTCGATCGCGACCCTGCTCGAGGACGACTACTTCGCCGCGGCCGTCCGCGACGGCGAAGAGGCCTGGCGCCGCGTCGTCGCCAAGGCCGCCCTCTCGGGCATCCCCGTGCCCGGGTTCGCTTCGGCGCTGTCGTACTACGACTCGCTCGCGTCCGAACGTCTGCCCGCCTCGCTCATCCAGGGACAGCGCGACTTCTTCGGCGCCCACACCTATCAGCGCGTCGACGAGGAGGGCACGTTCCACACCCTCTGGTCGGGCGACCGCTCCGAGATCGAGACGGAGCCGTCGACCCACTGACGAGCGCCAGGGGGGCGCTCACCGCGCCTCCTGCGTTCTGACGGGCGTGCCCGTCGATGCGGTGCCGCTGCGGCGGCCGGCGTCGGCGGGCACGCCCGTTCGTCGCCCGCCGGAGGGGACCTCGGCTCTTCGCGAGGTCGCGCCTTCTCCGTCGGCAACTCGGGAGAACGACCACCGGAACGGCCCGCAGGAGGCGCGGCGCAACCGAACTCCGGAGTTGCCGACCGCAGACGAGCGGCATCGCGAGCCGAACCCGACCATTACCGCCACCGCCACCGCCACCGGGACGTGCTGGACCGTGCCTGCCGGACCGGGCCGGGTCACGCCCCTCGCAGCCCGACGTCACCCCGCCCACGTCGGCAACTCAGGTGAACGACCACCGGAACGGCCCGCAGGAGGCGCGACGCAACCGAACTCCCGAGTTGCCGACCGCAGACGAGCGGGCAGGGCCGTGCCAGGCGGGGCCGTGCCGGACCGGGCCGGGTCACGCCCCTCGCAGCCCGACGTCACCCCGCCCACGTCGGCAGCTCAGGAGAACGACCACCGGAACGGCCCGCAGGAGGCGCGGCGCAGCCGAACTCCGGAGTTGCCGACCGCAGACGAGCGGGCAGGGCCGGGCGGGGCGGGGCGGGGCCGGGACGGGCAGGGGCGGGCAGGGCCGGGACGTGCCGGACCGGGCCGGGTCACGCCCCTCGCAGCCCGACGTCACCCCGCCCACGTCGGCAACTCGGGAGAACGACCACCGGAGCGGCCCGCAGGAGGCGCGGCGCAGCCGAACTCCGGAGTTGCCGACCGCAGACGAGCGGGCGGGGTAGGGCGGGGCGGGGCCGGCGGAGAAGCCCGGGGTGGGAGTGCGGTCACGGCGGGGCCGCCGGGCGCGCGCGCGGGGGGAGCGAGGTCGCGCCGTCGGGCGCCCGGGCGGGGGGCGAGGCCGCGCCGTCGGACGCTCGAGCGGGGGGCGAGGTCGCGCCGTCGGGCGCCCGGGCGGACGAGGTCGCGCCGTCGGGCGCCGGGCGCGCGACGCCGCGACGGGCGGGTGGGGCTAGGCGGCGCCGTCGAACATCGAGGTGACCGAGCCGTTGTCGAAGACCTCGTGGATGGCCCGGGCGATCAGCGGGGCGATGGGCAGGATCTCGAGCTTGTCGAACTTCTGGTGCTCGGTGAGCGGCAGGGTGTCGGTGACGACGACCGAGTCGATGAACTCGCTGTTGAGGATCTCGGGGGCGGGGTCGCTGAAGACCGCGTGGGTCGCGGCGACCACGACGCCGATCGCGCCGGCGGCCTTGAGCGCCTCGGCGGCCTTGACGATGGTGCGACCGGTGTCGATCAGGTCGTCGACCAGCAGGCACACGCGACCCGAGACGTCGCCGACGATCTCGTGGACGGTGACCTGGTTCGGCACCAGCGGGTCACGACGCTTGTGGATGATCGCCAGGGGGGCGTCGAGCTTCTCGCTCCAGATGTCGGCGACGCGGACGCGGCCCATGTCGGGCGAGACCACGGTGAGGGTGGTGTTGTCGAGCTTGGCGCGGAAGTGTTCGAGCAGCACGGGCATGGCGAAGAGGTGGTCGACCGGGCCGTCGAAGAAGCCCTGGATCTGCGGCGCGTGCAGGTCGACGCTCATGATGCGGTGCGCGCCCGCTGCCTTGAAGAGGTCGGCGACGAGCCGGGCCGAGATCGGCTCGCGGCCACGACCCTTCTTGTCTTGCCGGGCGTACGGGTAGAACGGCGCCACGACGGTGATGCGCTTGGCCGAGGCCCGCTTCAGCGCGTCGACCATGATCAGCTGTTCCATCAGCCATTCGTTGATCGGCGCCGAGTGGGACTGGATGACGAAGGCGTCCGAGCCACGGACGCTCTCGTCGAAGCGGGCGTAGAGCTCGCCGTTCGCGAAGGTGCGGGCGTCGGTCGGGATCAGTTCGCTGCCGAGCTCGGCGGCGATCTGGTTGGCCAGTTCGGGGTGCGCACGCCCCGAGATCAGAACGAGTCGGTTCTCGCCGGTGATCTTGATTCCGGACACGTCACTCGCTCTCCGGCCCCGAGGGGCCAACCCGACCGGGTTCAGTCGGTCGTTCGTTCGGCGCGAGCGGCGGCCTCGGCAGCCGCCGAGCCGGGGCGGTTCGCCTCGACCCATCCGCTCGCATTGCGCTGTGGAGCGATGCTCAAGGCCAGGGCACCGGCCGGCACGTCTTTGCGGACGATCGTTCCGGCGCCTGTGTACGCTCCGTCGCCAATCCTAACGGGGGCGACGAAGACGTTGTGCGACCCGGTGCGGACGTGCGACCCGACCTCGGTGCGGTGCTTGTTCACCCCGTCGTAGTTGGCCGTGATGGTGCCGGCGCCGATGTTCGACCCCTCGCCCACCTCGGTGTCGCCCACGTAGCTGAGGTGCGGCACCTTCGACCCGGCGCCGATCTGCACGTTCTTGGTCTCGACGAACGTGCCGATCTTGCCGTCGGCCGAGAGCAGGGTGTTGGGCCGCAGGTACGCGAACGGGCCCACGGAGGCGCGGGCACCGATGACGGCGAGCGTCGCGTCCGTGCGCTTGACGGTCGCCCCCTCGCCCACCTCGGTGTCGACGAGGGTGGTGTCGGGCCCGACGACCGCGCCCGGGGCGATGTACGTCGCCCCGCGGAGCTGGGTGCCCGGCAGCAGTTCGACGTCGGGGCTGAGGGAGACGTCGCGGTCGATCCAGGTGGTCTGCGGGTCGACGATCGAGACGCCCTCGCGCTGCCAGTGCTCGACGATGCGGTCGTTCAGGCGACGGGCCGCGGCGGCGAGCTGCACGCGGTCGTTGATGCCCTCGAGGCGCCAGGTCTCGTCGATCGCCCGGGCGGCGACGACCTCGCCGGCCCCGGTGAGCAGGCCGACCATGTCGGTGACGTACTTCTCGTTCTGCGCGTTGGCCGACCCGATGCGGGGCAGGTGGGTGCGCAGGGCGGCGACCGTGAACACGTAGGTGCCCGAGTTGATCTCGCGCACGGCACGTTCGTCGTCGGTGGCGTCCTTGTGCTCGACGATGCGGTCGACGTCGCCCGACTCGCGGCGGACGACCCGCCCGTAGCCGGTGGCGTCGGGCAGCACGGCGCTCAGCAGCGTCGCCGAGGCGGAGGCGGCACGGTGCTGGTCGAGCAGGGCGGTGAGCGTCGCGTGGTCGAGGAAGGGCACGTCGGCGCTGACGACCACGACGTCGCCGGTGAACTCGGCGGGCAGCGCCTCCACCGCTTGTTCGACGGCTCGACCGGTGCCGGGGACGTCGTCCTGGTCGACGACGAGCGCGTGCGGGGCGGTGTCGAGCACGCTCGCGACGACCAGGTCGCGCTCGTGCCGCACCACGGCGACGAGGTGGTCGGGCCGGAGCGCGCCGGCGCTCTCGAGCACGTGCTGGATCAGCGGCAGCCCGGCCAGGCGGTGCAGGACCTTCGGGGTCGAGGACTTCATGCGGGTGCCCTGCCCTGCGGCGAGGACGACGACGGCGAGCTGGCGTTCGGGCATGGTGCTCCTTGGTGAGGGGTGGCGCGTGATCACCGCCGATCCTCCCACGGGAGGCGACGCGGCCGCGGGTCACCCGCCCGGCGTGGGGACGTCGCCGAGGCCGAGACGAGGTGGGGAGGAGTCAGCGGGAGCGGACGACGGCGACCGAGCCCGAGACCGCGACGACGTCCTCGACGAGCGCGACGGCGACGTCGGGCAACCCGGTCTTCTCGACGACGGCCTTCCGTGCCCGGTAGAAGAACCAGCTGCCGACGAGGGCGCCGGACGCCCCGGCGAGCGCTGCGGCCACAGGGGTGCCCCGACGGCCGGTGCCGGCCATCGCGATCCCCGCGGCGGCACCGGAGACCGCGCGACCGAACAGCGGGCCGGCACCGACCCGACTCGGCGTGGCCGGCAGCTTGTCGCCGACGAGCTCACCCACGCCCGCGGCCACCAGGGCACCACGACCGAGGGGTGAGCGGAACAGGCGCCAGCGCTGCCAGGGGCCTCGCGCCTCCCGGGCGTCGTGGTTCAGGGCCAGGACGGCGAGTGGCGTCGCCGAACGTGATCCGCTGAGGACGCCGAGCAGGGCGGCACGGAGGAGGGGCGGCAGGGAGTCGGTCTTCGACATGACGGGAGTCCTCGTCGTCAGGCGGACGCCGGGGCGCCCACGATCGGGAGCGGGACGGGACCGACGAGCCGACCGCGACCTGCGACGCTCGGGGCTCCGCCACCAGGATTCGAACCTAGACCTAACAGCTCCAAAGGCTGTCGTGCTGCCGTTACACCATGGCGGACCGCGCGTGCGCGCCGGACCATTCTGCCAGACCGCGACTCGACCGAGGTGACCGCGAGGGGTGACGTGCCCGCCGGGCCGCACCGCGCCTCCCGCGTCCGAGGACGGCCTCGGGCATGATGGGCGGATGCCCGAGCAGGACGAGGTCGACCGGATCGTCGAGGCGTGGCGCCACGAGCGACCCGACCTCGACTTCGCGCCGCTCCACGTGCTCTCGCGCGTGGGTCGGCTCTCGAAGCACCTCGACCGGGCGCGACGCGAGGCCTTCCACGCCAGCGCCCTCGAGTCGTGGGAGTTCGACGTGCTCTCGGCGCTGCGTCGGGCCGGCGGCTCCTACCAGCTGAGCCCCAAGACGCTGCTGCAGCAGACCCTCGTCTCGAGCGGCGCGATGACCAACCGCATCGACCGGCTGGTCGCGCGGGGCCTGGTCGAACGCCGCACCGACCCGAACGACGGCCGGGGCATCCTGGTCACGATGACGCCCGAGGGGCGCCGCGCCGTCGACGCCGCGATCGAACGACTCGTCACGGCCGAGGACGCCCTGCTCAGCGACCTCAGCGACGACGACCGCCTCCGGTTGACCGACCTGCTGCGCACGCTGAGCCTGACGCTCGGCGGCTGAGTCGGGCGACCGACGGAGCACGTCGGCCCGGCCCCCTACGCCAGCAGCTCGCTCAGCTCGAGCCAGCGCACCTCGAGTTCGCCCGTCTTGTGGTCGAGCGCCGTCAGCTTCGCCTGCAACGCGGCCAGGCCGTCGAAGTCGGACTGGTCGAACGAGGCGAACTGGGCCAACAGGGTCTCGCGCTCGCCCGCGGCCTTGGCGAGCTTGCGGTCGATCGAGCCGAGCTCTTTCTCGGCGTTGCGCTTCTCGGCTCCCGACAGGCCCGAGGCGGCGGCCGAGGCCGCGACCGACGCCGAGGCCCCCTGGACGGCCGTCGGGCGGTCGGTCGCGCCTCCTTGGTTCTGGGTCGCCTCGCGACGCAGCTGGAGGTACTGGTCGACACCGCCGGGCAGGTGCCGGAAGCGGCCCTCGAGCACGGCGTACTGCTGGTCGGTCACGCGCTCGAGCAGGTACCGGTCGTGCGAGACGACGAGCAGGGTGCCGGGCCAACCGTCGAGGAGGTCCTCCATCGCGGCGAGCATGTCGGTGTCGAGGTCGTTGGTGGGCTCGTCGAGGATCAGCACGTTCGGCTCGTTCAGCAGGATGAGCAGGAACTGCAGGCGGCGCTTCTGGCCACCGGACAGGTCCTTGATCGGCGTCTGCAGCTGGGCACTGGTGAAGCCGAGGCGCTCGAGCAGCTGCCCGGGCGTCATCTCCTTGCCGCCGGTGACGTACGAGGTGCGCTGTCGCCCGATGACGTCGTTGACCCGCTCGTGGGCGACCTCGTGCAGGTCGGCGAGCTGCTGGTCGAGGATCGCGAACTTGACCGTCTTGCCCTGCTTGACGCGCCCCTCGGTGGGCGTGATGGCCCCGGTGACGACCTTGAGCAGCGTCGACTTGCCGGCGCCGTTGACTCCGAGGACGCCGGTGCGCTCGCCGGGAGCGATGCGCCACTCGACGTCCTGCAGGACGCGCTTGTCACCGAACGAGACACCGACCTCGACGAGGTCGACGACGTCCTTGCCGAGTCGCGCGGTCGCCATCTGCGACAGCTGGACCGCGTCGCGCACGGGCGGCTCGTCCGCGATCAGCTCGTTGGCCGCGTCGATGCGGAACTTGGGCTTGGTCGAGCGCGCCGGGGCGCCGCGTCGCAGCCAGGCGAGCTCTTTGCGCATCAGGTTCTGGCGCTTGGACTCGGAGGCCGACGCCATGCGGTCGCGCTCGACCCGCTGCAGCACGTACGCCGCGTAACCCCCTTCGAAGGGCTCGACGATGCCGTCGTGGACCTCCCACGTGTCGGTCGAGACCTCGTCGAGGAACCACCGGTCGTGGGTCACGACGACGAGGGCGCCCGAGTTGGGCGACCAGCGGCGTGAGAGGTGCTGGGCCAGCCACGCGACGCCCTCGACGTCGAGGTGGTTGGTGGGCTCGTCGAGGAACAGGACGTCCCAGTCGCCGACCAGCAGCGTGGCGAGGGCCACGCGTCGACGCTGGCCGCCCGAGAGGTCCTCGACCCGCGCCTCCCACGGGATGTCGGTGGCGAGGCCCGAGATGACGTCGCGGATGCGCGCGTCGCCGGCCCATTCGTGCTCGTCGCGGTCGCCGACGATCAGGCTGCCGACCGTGGCGCCCTCGGGGAGCACGTCGCGCTGGTCGAGCATGCCGATCGTCAGGCCGCGGCGGGTCGTCACGCGGCCGTCGTCCGGTTCGAGCCGGCCGGCGAGCACCGACATGAGCGTCGACTTGCCGTCGCCGTTGCGGCCGACGACACCGATGCGGGAGCCCTCGTCGATGCCGAGGGTCACCCCGTCGAGGACGACCTTGGTCGGGAATTCGAGACGGAGGTTTTCTGCGCCGAGTAGATGAGCCACCACAGAAGCGTAGACGGCCCGGGCCGGGCGGCCGACTCGGCGGCGCACGGCCGGTGTCAGCCCAGCGACGCCACCCACTCGTCCGAGCCGTCGGTGAACTCCTGGCGCTTCCAGATCGGGGTGCGGGCCTTGACCTCGTCGACGAGGGCGGCGCAGGCCGCGAACGCCTCGGCGCGGTGGGCCGACGACACGGCGCAGGCCAGGGCGACGTCGCCCACGACGAGGTCGCCGTACCGGTGCTCGACCGCGATCGCGACCTCGGGGTGTGCCTCGGCCACGGCCAGCGCGACCTCACGGATCACCTCGGTCGCGGTCGGGTGCGCCTCGTAGTGCAGCGCCTCGACGCCACGCCCCTCGTCGTGGTCGCGCACGACCCCCTCGAACGTCACGACCGCCCCGGAGGCGCGGCTCGTCACGAGCGCGGAGCACTCGGCCACCGACACGGTCACGTCGACGACGCGGGCGAGCAGCACGCGCTCGGAGGCGGGTGCGGCGGCGGGTGCGGTCGGCACGCCGGAGACCGGGGTGGCGCCGGCCTCCCGGGCGGACTCCCCGCCGGGCAGGAGGGTCGGATCGTCGGCGGTCATGCGGCCCCCTCGGGACTGGGATGGCGGTTCTGGGCGTGGTCGACCCCGTGCAACTGGTCGACCACGTGGTCGAGGACGTCCTCGAGGACGGCGAGCCCGTCGCGCACCCCGCCGCGCGAACCGGGCAGGTTGACGACGAAGGTGCCGCCGGCCACGCCCGCGAGCCCACGGGAGAGGACGGCCAGGGGCGTCGAGGCCGCGCCGCGCCTCCTGAGCTCTTCGGCGATGCCGGGCAGCTCGCGGTCGAGCAGGGGCAGGGTCATCTCGGGCGTCGCGTCGGTCGGCGAGACGCCCGTGCCACCGGTGGTGACGACGGCGTCGACGCCCCACTCGAGCGCCGCCTCGAGCACCGCGCCGACCGGTTCGCCGTCGGCCACGACGACGGGACCCTCGACCAGCCAGCCGCGCCCCGCGAACCAGTCGCGGATGACGGGGCCGGTCGTGTCGTCGGCCGTGCCGGCGGCCGCGCGGGTCGAGGCGACGACGACGACGGCCCGGCGCCGGTCGGACGAGCCCGAGGGGGTCGGGCCGTCCGGCACGGTGGGACCCGGAGCGACGGTGGCGTCGCTCATCGCGACCAGTCCCCCGACTTGCCGCCCTGCTTGTCGAGCACCTTGATTTCGCCGATGACGGCGAGCGCGTCGACCGCCTTGATCATGTCGAAGAGGGTGAGGGCCGCGACCGACGCGGCGGTCAGGGCCTCCATCTCGACCCCGGTGACCCCGCGGGTCGAGACGCGCGCGATCACGGTGACCTGCGCCTCCGCGGTCTCGAAGTCGACGGTGATCGCGCCGAGCGGCAACGGGTGGCAGAGCGGGATGAGCGTCGGAGTCTGCTTGGCGGCCAGGATGCCGGCGATGCGGGCGGTGCCGAGTGCCTCACCCTTGGGCAGCGAGCCGTCGACCAGTCGCGCGATCACGTCGGGCCGCGTGGTCAGCACGGCCTGGGCCGTCGCGACGCGCTTCGTCTCGGTCTTGCCGGTCACGTCGACCATGTGCGCGGTGCCGTCGTCGCGGACGTGCGAGAGCGGGGCGTCGGACAGCGCGGTGTCCGCCCGCGGAGTGTCGGCCAACGGGGTGTCGGACAGCGGCACGTCGGGCGGCGGGTTCTCGGTCATCGGTCGGCCTTCTCGTGGGGGGCGGAGTCGTCGAGCGCCCAGACCTCGACCCGGTCGCCCTCGTCGACGCGGTCGACCCCGACGGGGACGGAGACGAGCACGGTGGCCTCGGCGTGGGCGGCGAGCAGGTGCGAGCTGGGCCCGCCGACGACGTGGGCGCGCCCGTCGACGTCGACCCGCCCGCGACGCAGCTGGTGCTTGCCGACCGGCGAGTCCAGGGGGTGCGCCATGGGCACGGTCCACCGCCGTCGGGGCAGGCCGACCCCCGTGACGCCGCCCAGCGCGGGACGCAGGAAGGCCTCGAACGACACGAGTGAGCTGACGGGGTTGCCGGGGAAGCAGACGACGGGCAGCTCGCGATCGCGCACGAGGACGCTGCCCCAGCCCTGCGGCCCGCCGGGCTGCATCGCCACCGAGCCGAAGCTGACGCCCGAGCCCTCGAACGCGTCGCGCACGACTTCGTAGGCGCCGGCGCTCACCCCGCCGCTCGTCAGCACGAGGTCGACCTCGTCGGCGTGGCGGGCGACGACGGCGAGCAGGGCAGCCGCGTCGTCGGTCACCCGGGCGGTCGTGACGATCACGCCGACCTCGGCGATCGCGGCGGCCAGCGCGACGCCGTTCGCGTCGTGGATCTGGCCGGGCCCGAGCGGGGCACCGGGTGCGGCGAGCTCTTCGCCGGTGGAGACCAGCAGGAGGCGCGGGCGGCTCCGTACCTCGACCGCGTCGATCCCGGCAGCGGCGAGCACGCCCCACCGAGCGGGCGTCAGTCGCGTCCCGGCCGCGAACAGCACGGAACCCGCGACGACGTCGCTGCCCGCGGCCCGGACGAAGGCCCCGGCGGAGACGCCGGCCGGCACCTCGACGACGGCGTCGACCCCGACGGGAGGGAACGCGTCGGGCGAGACCTTCTCGATGGGCACGATCGCGTCGGCGCCGGCGGGGACGGCCGCACCGGTCATGATCGGGGCGGCGGTGCCGGCGACCAGGTCGGGGGCGGCCCGGCCGGCGGGGATGCGCGCCGCGACCCGGAAGCTGGTGGGACCGGCCGGGTCGAGCCCGGCGGTCGAGACGGCGTAGCCGTCCATCTGCGAGTTGGCGAAGGGCGGCAGGTCGATCGGGGCGACGACGTCGACGGCGAGCACCCGGTCGCGGTACCGGTCGGAGTGCGAGGCGAGCGCCTCGGGGCTGACCACGAGTGCATCGACCGGTCGGGCCCGCACGGCGGCCTCGACGACGGCCGTGACCTCGGCGAGGTGGGTCTCGATGGTGCGCACGCGGTTCCTCTCGGGCGATGGTCAGTAGCGTATCGGGGGTGACCGACCCCGCGACCGAGACCGACGTCCCTCAGCCCACCCGCGCCTCCTCGGGGCCGCCGCCCGTCGACGTCGCCGTCATCGGCGGATCGGGGTTGTACTCGCTCTTCGCCGAGGGCGAGGCGACCCGGCACGTCGTCGAGACTCCCTACGGCCCGACCTCGAGCGAGGTGACGATCGGCGAGCTGGGCGGCAAGCGGGTGGCGTTCCTCACCCGGCACGGCGCGGGCCACGCGGTCGCGCCGCACCTGATCGACTACCGGGCCAATGTGTGGGCGCTCGCGTCGCTCGGCGCGAAGGCCATCGTGTCGTCCTCGGCGGTCGGCGGGGTCAGCCCCGACGTCGCCCCGGGCACGATGGTCGTCACCGACCAGTTCATCGACCGCACCTGGGGACGCCGCGACACGTTCTTCGACGTCGAGGGGCACGTGCAGCACCTGATCGCCGCCGACCCGTTCGACCCCGCGCTCCGGGCCGCCGCGATCGCGGCCCTCGAGGCGCAGGGCGAGCCGTTCGCCCCGACCGGCACCTGCGTCGTGATCCAGGGGCCGCGGTTCTCGACCAGGGCCGAGTCCCTCTGGTTCCGTGCCGCGGGGGCGCACACGGTCAACATGACGATGTACCCCGAGATCCCGCTCACCCTCGAACTCGGCATGGGGGCCGTCAACCTCTCGTACGTGACCGACAGCGACGCCGGTCTGGCCCCGGCCGAGGGCGACGCGCCCGACGCCGACGCGGTGAGCGCCTCGCTCGTCTTCGAACGGCTCGCGGCCGCCCAGCCGCGCATCGTCGCGGCCATCGAGTCGATCGTCGCCGCGATGCCCGACGACTACTCGCCGCGCGAGCTGATGCCGCCCGAGGCGGTGGCCGAGGTGCTCTCGCGGCCCGTCTCGGCTCGGAAGGCCGCGCTGTGAACGCGGCCCGCGCCTCCTCGTCAGCTGCCCCCGCTGCGTCCGCCGACGCTCCCGGCCTGCTGCTCGTCACCGGCGGGGCCGGCTTCATCGGGTCGGCGATCGTCGACCTCGCGCTCGAGGGCGGCTGGCGGGTGCGCGTGCTCGACTCGCTGCGGCCCGACGTGCACGGCGGCGAGCCGACGGTCGACCCGCGCGTCGACTTCGTGCACGGCGACGTGCGGGACGCCGAGACCGTCGACCGGGCACTCGTGGGCGTCGACGCGGTCTGCCACCAGGCGGCCAAGGTCGGGCTCGGCGTGGACTTCCAGGACGCGCCCGACTACGTCTCGACGAACGAGCTCGGCACGGCCGTCGTGCTCGCGGCGATGGACCGCGCCGGCGTCGACCGCCTCGTCGTGGCCTCGTCGATGGTCGTCTACGGCGAGGGCAGCTACCGCACCTCGTCCGGCGCGACCGAGCGCCCGGCCCCCCGCCGGATCGCCGACCTCGACGCCGGCGTCTTCGACCCGCGTGACGAGGCGGGTGAGCTGCTCGAGCCGCAGCTGATCGGCGAGGAGGCCCCGCTCGACCCCCGCAACGTCTACGCCATCACGAAGCTGACCCAGGAACACCTGTCGACCTCGTGGGCACGCAGCACTGGCGGTCGGGCCGCCGCCCTGCGCTACCACAACGTCTACGGTCCGGGCATGCCGCAGAACACGCCCTACGCCGGCGTGGCCTCGCTCTTCCGCTCGGCGCTCGAACGCGGCGAGGCACCTCGCGTCTTCGAGGACGGTGCCCAACGGCGCGACTTCGTCCACGTCCGCGACATCGCGTCCGCCAACCTCGCGGCCCTCGAGTGGACGGCCGACCAGCCGACCGACACGTTCCGAGCGTTCAACGTCGGCAGCGGCACGGTGCACACCATCGGCGAGATGGCCGAGGCCCTGGCCCGCGAGGCCGGTGGTCCCGTGCCCGTCGTCACGGGCGAGTACCGTGCGGGCGACGTGAGGCACGTCACCGCGTCGTCGGCCCGGTTGCAGGGCGAGCTGGGCTGGCGACCCAGCGTGACCTTCGAGCAGGGCATGCACGAGTTCGCCACGGCCCCGCTGCGCGCCGCGGTCGTCCGGTAGGCGGGAGGGGCCGCTCCCCCCGTTCGGGGCGCGGGCCGCCCGTTCCCATCACCTTCATGGGATCGCATCCGTACAGTCGACAGGATGAGCAGCCCCCGAGTCGACGTCGTGCTTCCCTGTCTCGACGAAGAAGGCGCGTTGCCGTGGGTGCTCGGCCGCCTGCCCGAGGGCTGGCACGCCATCGTCGTCGACAACGGCTCGACCGACGACTCCGCCCGCGTCGCCGCCGAGCACGGCGCGACCGTCGTGCAGGAGGCGCGGCGCGGCTTCGGCAGCGCCGCCCACGCCGGTCTCGAGGCGGCCACGGCCGACTACGTGGCGTTCTGCGACGCCGACGCCTCGATGGACCCCGCCGACCTCGTCGCCCTCGCCGCCCCCGTGATGGCCGGTGACGCCGATCTCGTCCTCGGCCGTCGCCGCCCGACCACCCGGGGCGCCTGGCCGGTGCACGCCCGCCTCGCCAACCTCGCCCTCTCGCACCTCATGCGGCGCGCCAGCGGCGTCGCCCTGCACGACCTCGGCCCCATGCGCGTGGCCCGGCGCCGGGCACTGCTCGACCTCGACCTGAAGGACCGCCGCAGCGGCTACCCGCTCGAGATGGTGCTGCGCGCCAGCGAGGCCGGCTGGCGCATCGTCGAGCAGGACGCCCCGTACTCGCCCCGGGTCGGCCGGAGCAAGGTGACCGGCACCATCCGCGGCACGTCCGTCGCGATCAAGGACATGTCCCGCCTGCTGCGGGAGGTCGGCCGATGACGACCCTCGTGGTGATCGCGAAGGAGACGATCCCGGGCAAGGTCAAGACGCGCCTGCACCCCCCGCTCAGCCTCGAGCAGGCCGCCGACGTGGCCGCCGCCGCCATCCAGGACACCCTCGACGTGGCTCGCCGCCTGCCGGCCACGCGGCGCGTGTTGCTGTTCGACGGCAACCGGAGGCCCGTCGGCTCCGAAGACTTCGATGTGATCCCTCAGATCGGTGGCGACCTCGACGCGCGCCTCGGCGCCCTCTTCGACGAGGTCGACGCGAAGACCGTGCTGATCGGCATGGACACCCCCCAGGTGACGGTCGAGGCCCTCGCACCCGTCTTCGACGCGTGGACCGACGACGTCGACGCCTGGTTCGGGCCGGCGAACGACGGCGGATTCTGGGCCCTGGGCCTCGCCCGACCGACCGGCGACCTGCTGCGCGGCGTGCCGATGTCGCGGGACGACACGGGCGCCCACCAGCTCCGTCGGCTCGCCGACGCCGGCCTCAGCGTGCGCATGCTGCCCGAACTCGTCGACGTCGACACCATCGACGACGCCCGCCTCGTCGCGGCCACAGCACCCGACAGCCGGTTCGCGGCGGCCCTGCGGCACGCCGAGGCCACTGCCACCACCACCACGAACGGCGTCGCCCGCACGACCGATCCCGCCACAGAAGGGGTCACCTCGTGACCATCGCCCCCGACCGACCCGCCACCTTTGGATCAGGAGGCGCGGAGCCGTACGCCCGCGCCCTGCGTCACGAAGGACTCCTGCAACTCGTCCGCGTGACCGGCGGTGCCGGACGCCCGGCGTCGCCCCCTGCCGCGGGCGACGCCGACGAAGCGTTCGACGTCGCGCGCTGGAGCGCCGACGCCGACGCCGCCGACCTCACGACCCTCGACGACGAGACCGGCCCGGTGCTCGACATCGGCTGCGGGCCCGCCCGCATGGTGCGTGCCGCCGTCGACCGCGGCCTGACCGTGCTCGGCCTGGACGTCTCGCCCACGGCCGTCGCGATGGCCCGCGAGGCCGGCCTGCCCGTGGCCGGCGGTTCGGTCTTCGACCCGCTGCCCCGCGAGGGCCAGTGGAACCTCGCCCTGCTGCTCGACGGCAACGTCGGCATCGGCGGCGACCCGACGGCGCTGCTGACCCGCTGCGCCGAGATCCTCACGGCGACCGGCTCGATCGTCGTCGAGACCGCCCCCGAGGCGTCGCTGGACGACAGCTACGAAGCCCACGTGGTCGACGACCAGGGGCACGCCAGCGCGACCTTCCCCTGGGCCGAGGTCGGCCGCGAGGCCCTGCACCGCCACGCCAAGCGGTCGGGCCTGCGAGTCGCTCAGACCTGGTCGGTCGACGGACGCACCTTCTGCCGCCTGCGCGCCAGGTAGAGCGCCACGAGGCCGGCGGCCACCGCCGCGATCACGAGCCAGAGCACGGCCAGGCGCAGGCCGTAGTCGAACGGCAGCACCGTGTCGTTCTTCGGGCCCTTCGTCTTCGCGACGATCTCGGGCACCACGATCAGCGAGAGGATCGCCCCGACGACGACCGCGCCCTGCACGATCCAGAGGACGGCAGGTCGGACGCGACGCCCGGTCCGTCGCACGACCAGCGAGACGACGGCCACGACGGGGGCGAGCACGGCGTCGTGGACGACGACCGAGCCGACCAGCCAGAGCAGCAGGCCGCCGTACCGGTTCGGGTTGACCGTGTCGGTGAGCACCCAGCCGCCGAGGCCGATCAGGGCGATGCCGAGGGCGATCAGCACCCCCCGCACGACGCGGACGGTGCGCGACGTGCCCGCGCCTCCTGCGCTCGACGCGGCCGAGGGGACGCGCGCGGTCACGAGAGCACCTCGATCGAGCTGAGCCACTTGGTCTGCAGCACGCCGGGGCGCCCCGGGGCGATCATGCGCGCCGGGTAGCCGTGGTCGATGCTGAGCGGCTCGCCGTTCAGCTCGAGGGCGACGAGGGTGCGCGGGTCGGAGGCGTACTCGGGGCCCATCTCGGTCACGCGGTAGCCACCCTTCTTCTCGAGGCTGGTGAGCCGCAGACGGTGGTCGGTCGGGGCTCCGGCGGCGGCCAGCAGGTCGACGAGGCGGACCCCGCGCCAGGCGCCGGTCTGGCTCCAGCCCTCGACGCAGGCGATCGGCAGGCGCTCGTCGGCCCCGTCGAACCCGCGCAGGGTGTCGAGCGTGAACGAGGTCGCGACGCCGCCGACGACGACGTCGAGCCGCCAGTCGGGGTCCATGGCCGTCTCGAGCACCTGGGCCGCGGCGGCCGTGCGGTTGATCGGCAGGTCGTTCGGTCCGAGCCCGCGCTGCCGCGGAGCGAAGGCGTTGAGCGGCGAGAAGGGGGCGAAGGACTGCCCGGCCGTCAGCGCGACGACTCCCCCGGTGGCGACGCCGGCGGCGGTGAAGAAGCCACGGCGCGACACCCGGGCGCGACCCGGCTCGCGGTCGACGTCGTGCGCGGAGTCGATCCAGCGCGTCACGCGGCCGGTGAGGCCCCGGGCGGGAGCAGGAGGTGCGGCCTGCGGATCACGGTCGCGTCGCGTCCCGTCGGCGTCGCGCACGGCACGGAAGCGGGCGAGCTCGGCGGTCGCCTCGGTCTCACCCACGAACGCGGCACGGGCCTCGTCGAGCTCGGCCGACGGCTCGACGAAACGCCCCTCGGCGTCGTAGCTGTCACGCGCCCGCCAGTAGCGGGTGATCAGCGGCAGCTTCACCGCGATGTGGACGGCGAGCGAGCCGATGATGACGAACGACAGGGCGAAGTGCACCTGCTTGAACGGGAACGGCCACGGGTAGTACTGGTACGTGTTCAGCAGGCCGGTGACGAGCTGCAGGATCGTCGCCGCGACGAACAGGGCGATGGAGGCGCGCTCGAGCACGTCGACCGGGTGCTTGATCGGCGGGTGCTGGAAGAGCTGCGGGAACACCGAGTGCAGCTTCGCCAGCAGCAGGGGGATGCAGGCGATCCCGGCGGTGATGTGGATGCCCTGGCTCACCTGGTAGAGCCAGACGGGGCTCGTCGGGAACCGCATCCCGTCGAGCGGTTCCTGCAGGAAGTGGCTGTAGAGCCCGGTCAGCAGGCAGATGACGAACGCGGCGCCGAGGAGGCGACCGAAGACGGTCGCCGACCGGGCGTTGCGGTTCGGCGACGAGGCGGCGCGGCGCGCCTCGTACAGCAGGCGCCTCATGGTGTCGGTCGTCTCATGTGGCTCATCATCTCCGATGTGCACGACTCCCAGGGCCGATTCGGCCAGACTGGGGGCGTGCGTACTGTGTTCGCGGCCGTGGCCGTCCTCGGATTGGCCGGGGCGATCGCCTGGGGAGTCGTGAACGTCGGGTTCCTCATGAAAGAACTGCGGACCGACTTCGTCGTCTGGACCGCCGTGTGCTGGGCGCTGTTCGCCCTGGCGGTGGTGCTGCTGCGACGGGTGCCCGTGCGACACGTCACCGCTCTCGTCGTGGCGGGCACGGCCCTGGTCGGCGGGGCGGGTCTGACCGGCGTGCCCAACACGAGCACCGACCCGGCGCGCTACGCCTGGGACGGCATCGTGCAGACCGCCGGCGTCTCGCCGTACGAGTACACGCCCGACGCGGGCGAGTTGCGCGACCTGAGACCGGCGTGGATCTTCCCCGAGTCGACGCCGTTCACCCGCGACGACGGCACGATCGGCGAACGCTGCGGCGAGCCCGACCGCCAGGTGCACCGCGCCTACGACAGCCAGACCGGTGACGTCGTCTGCACGTTGATCAACCGGCCCGACGTGCCGACCATCTACCCGCCGATGGCCGAGCTGTACTTCTGGGCGGTCTCGGCCGTGGTCGGTCCCGACGCCGGGTTCTTCCCGCTGCAGGCCATGGGCTTCGTGCTCGTGCTGGGGACGACCCTGGCCCTGCTGGCGACCCTGCGCCGTCGCGGTCTCGACCCCCGCTGGGCCGCGCTGTGGGGCTGGTGCCCGCTCGTGGTCGGCGAGGGCGTCACGAACTCCCACGTCGACCTCCTGGGCGCCGTGCTCGTGGTCGCCGCGTCGTTGCTCGTCGCGACCGGTCGACGTCTCCGCGGCGGCATCGCGCTCGGGGCCGCGATCGCGACCAAGTTGATCCCGGTGATCGCGGCACCCGCCCTGCTGCGCGGGCAGCCCTGGAAGGTGATCAGCGCCTCCGTCGTCACCTTCGCCGTGCTCTACGTTCCCTACGTCGCCATGACCGGGTGGGGCGTGCTCGGGTACCTGCCGGGCTATCTGACCGAAGAGGGCTACGAGGACGGGTCGCGCTTCGTGTTCCTGTCGGCCTTCATGCCGGACGCGTGGACGACACCGGTCGCCGTGCTGATCGTCGGCGTCACGGCGGTGCTCGTGTGGGTCAGGACCCCGGCACACGACCCGTGGCTCGGACAGCTCGTGATGATCGGCGTCACGCTCGTCACGGTCAGCCCGCGCTACCCCTGGTACGCGCTGCTGCTCGTGCCGTTCGTCGCGCTGACCGGGCGGGTGGAGTGGCTGGCGATCCCGCTCGCCCTGCTCGTCCGGCAACTCGAGCCGGGCATGGCGCTGCAGCGGGCGTCGCTCGCCTCGGCCGTGCTCGTCATCCTGCTCGTGACGCTCTGGCGGGCCGGCCCCGGCTTCACCGACCGGTTGCTCGACGCCGTCGGGCACGACGTCGACCGGCTGCGTCGGGTCGTCGGCCGCCGACGGTCCGCCCCCTCGTCGGCCCCCGGGCCCGCTCAGACCAGGTAGGCGACGGCGTCCCCGGCGTCGAACGAGAACCGGACGGCGCTGCCCGGCACGAGGTCGAGGCCGGCGACCAGGCCGGGCGGGACGTCGGCCGACACGTCGCCGGCCCGGACCCGGACGACGTCCCCGCGGGGCTCGAGGTCCGTGACGACGACGTCGAGGACGTTCTCGGACGGCGTCGGACTCGCAGGGGACCCGGTCGACACGCGCACGGCGCTCGGTCGCACGGCCACCGCGGCCGCCGCGCCCGCCGCACCCGCCGGGAGCCCGTCGGCGGACCGGGCGGTCAGCAGGGTGCCGTCCTCCAGCCGGACGCCTCCCCCGTGAGCCGTGCCGGTCAACAGGTCGAGGCCCGCGAGCCCGGCCGCGAACGGCGTGGTCGGGCGTTCGAGGACGTCGTGCGTCGGTCCGGCGTCGACGACCCGACCGCCCTCGAGCACGACGACCCGGTCGGCCAGGGTGAAGGCGTCGAGGACGTCGTGCGTGACGACGATCGCCGTGCGGTCGGCCAGGACGTCGCGGAGGGTCCGTCGCAGGGCGGGAGCGACCGACACGTCCAGGGCGGCCATCGGCTCGTCGAGCAGAAGCAGGTCGGGACCCGCCGCCAGGGCGCGAGCGACGGCGACGCGCTGCGCCTGGCCGCCCGAGAGCTGCGCCGGCCGGCGGTCGGCGAGCCCCGTCGCGTCGACCCGGGCGAGCCAGTCGGCGGCACGTCGGCCGGCCTCGCGGCGCCGCACGCCGGCGCTGCGCGGGCCGAACGCGACGTTGTCGAGGGCACTGAGGTGGGGGAAGAGCAGGGCGTCCTGCGCGAGCATCGAGACGCCACGCTCGTGCGGGCGCAGCGCAGGCCCCCGCCCTCGGTCGTCGACGTCGAAGAGCACGTGGCCACCCAGCCGGGCCGTGCCGTGGTCGGGTCGCAGCAGGCCCGCGATCAACGCCAGCAGCGTCGACTTGCCCGCACCGTTCGGGCCGAGGACGGCCACCGTCTCGCCCTCGGCGACGGTCAACTCGACGTCGAAGCCGCGGTCCTCGACGACCGCCGCGAACTCGAGCGTCACGACCCGCGCCTCCTCGTGGCGGCACCGGAGGACTGGCCGGCCTGATGCGCGAGGGCGACGACGACGACCGCCACGAGGACGAGCACGAGCGACAGCGCCACGGCGGCGTCGGGGTCGGTCTCGCGTTGCAGGTAGATCTCGAGCGGCAGGGTGCGCGTGACGCCCTGCAGCGACCCGGCGAAGGTCAGCGTCGCCCCGAACTCGCCGAGGGCGCGTGCGAACGACAACACGGCTCCCGAGACGAGGGCGGGCAGCACGAGCGGCAGGGTGACCCGCCGCAGCACGGTCGTGGGTCGCGCCCCCAGGGTCGAGGCGACGGCCTCGTAGCGCGTGCCCACCGTGCGGAGGGCGCCCTCGAGGCTCAGCACCAGGAAGGGGAGGGCGACGAAGGTCTGGGCCAGCACGACCGCCGTCGTCGAGAACGCGATGGTGACGCCGAGCGCGTCGAAGGTCTGGCCGAGCAGGCCGCGGCGCCCGAAGGTGTAGAGCAACGCGATGCCCCCGACGACGGGCGGTAGCACCAGCGGCAGCAGCACGAGCGACCGCAGGACCTTCTGGCCGCGGAACTCGGTGCGGGCCAGCACGACGGCCATCGGGACGCCCAGCACGACGCAGATCAGGGTGGCCGCGACCGAGGTGCGGAGGCTGAGCCAGAACGCGGCGACCGAGGACTCGGACGTGACCAGCGGCACGAACTCGGCCCAGTCGACCCTAGACACCATGGCGACGAGAGGCAGCAGCACGAAGGCGGCACCGAGCACCGCGACCACCGCGACCCAGGCCGGGACGCTCGCGTACGCCCGGCGACGTCGACGGAGGAGGCGGGCGGAGGGCCCGGGCCTGACGGTCGAGGTCACGGACTGCCGAAGCCGGCGGACCGCAGCACGCCCTGCCCGACCTCGCCGGTGACGAAGGCGACGAACGCCTCGGCCACCTCCGGGTTCGACGTGTCGACCACGGGGGCGATCGGGTAGGTGTTGACGGCCTGGTCCGCCTCGGGGAAGTCGATGCCCTCGACGTCGTCGCCGGCGCCCTCGACGTCGGTGACGTAGACCAGCCCGGCGTCGGCCTCACCCGAGGTGACCTTGCCGAGCACGTCGGTCACCGACGACTCCTCGCTGACCGGCGAGATCGTGACGCCGGTGGCCTCCTCGACGGTCTTCGTGGCCGCCCCGCAGGGCACCTGGGCCGCGCAGATCACGGTCTTCACGTCGGGCTTCGCGAGGTCGGCGAAGTCGGAGACCCTGGCAGGGTTCGACGGCGGCACGGCGATGGTGAGGACGTTCGTGGCGAAGTCCTCGGACGCCGACGGGTCGACGAGACCGGCGTCGGTCAGCTCGGCCATGTTTTTCTCGTCGGCCGAGGCGAAGACGTCCGCGGGGGCGCCCTCGGTGATCTGCGTGACGAGATCGGACGACCCCGCGAAGGTCAGCTCGACGGTCGTGCCGGGGTGGGCCTCCTCGAACTCGTCGGCCAACTCGGTGAACGTGGTCTTGAGCGAGGCAGCGGCGTAGACGGTGATCGACCCGTCGAGCGCCGAGCCGGCGGCCGTCGGGGTCGCGCTGGTCGCCGGATCGACGCTCGCACCCGAGCAGCCCGTCAGGGCGAGGGCCGTCGCCACCGCGAGGGTTCCGGCGAGCGTCGTGACGTTCGAGGGGATTCTTCTCATGGGTCAGGCCTTCCCGCCGGGGGTCTCGATGATGACCGTCGTGGCCTTGACGACGGCGATGGCCACCGAGCCGGGCTCGAGGCCCAGCTCGCGGACGGCCTCGCTGCTCATCAGCGAGACGATGCGGTGGGGTCCGCACTGCAGTTCGACCTGGGCCATGACCCGGTCCGCCGTGATCTCGGTGACGACGCCCACCAGGCGGTTGCGTGCCGAGCGCCCCACCTCGGACGGGTCGGCGGGCAGGACGGCGTTCTTCCGGGCGAGCGTCGCGAGCGCGAGGCCGTCGACCACGCCGCGCCCGGCGTCGTCCTTCACGCTCTCGAGCAGTCCGAGGTCGATCCAGCGACGCACCGTGTCGTCGCTCACGCCGAGGAACGCCGCGGCATCCTTGATCCGTATCTGCGTCATGAGAGCGAGCCTAGTTCCGAATGCGCGGACGCGCGCCCCCGGCGGACGTCGTCGAACGAGCCTCCGACGCCGGGCGCCGTGCGCCGGTGAGCGAACGGAGGCGCGGGTCGCCTCCCCCGGACACCGCACGTTCGGCCTCGCGGGCTTAACCTCGACGGATGACCGTCTCGCTCGGACTGCCCACCATGCCCGGCCGGGCCTCCGCCGACGCCCTGCTGCCCCCGCGGCCGACGAACGACGTGGCACCCGGACTGCTCGACCGCTTCGGTCGGACCGCGACCGATCTGCGGGTCTCGCTGACCGACAAGTGCAACCTGCGCTGCACGTACTGCATGCCGGCCGAGGGCCTGCCGGCGCTCCCCCGTGAACAGGCGCTGGACGCCGACGAGATCGTGCGGCTGGTCGGCATCGGCGTCCGTGACCTCGGCATCCGGCAGGTGCGCTTCACCGGTGGCGAGCCGCTGCTGCGTGCCGACCTGATCGACATCGTGCGACGGGTCGCCGCGATCGACCCGCGGCCCGAGGTGTCGCTCACCACGAACGCCATCGGCCTGGCTCACCGCGCCCAGGCCCTCGCCGACGCCGGCCTCGACCGGGTCAACGTGTCGCTCGACTCGCTGCACGCCGAGACGTTCATGAAGGTCTCGCGTCGACCGTTCCTCGACAAGGTGCTCGCCGGGGTCGACGCCGCGGCGGCGGCAGGCCTCACCCCGGTCAAGATCAACGCGGTGCTGCTGCCGGGCATCAACGACCACGAGGCGCCCGACCTGCTCGCCTGGGCCCTGCGCGGCGGCCACGAGCTGCGCTTCATCGAGCAGATGCCGTTGGACGCCGACCGCAGCTGGGACCGCGCCTCCTTCGTCACCTCTCGGGACATCCACTCGCTGATCGCCACGCGCTTCGACCTCAGCCCCGCCGACGTCCTGCGTGACGGCGCCCCCGCCGAGCTGTTCGACGCCGTCGGCCGCGGCGACGACGCCGGCCTGACCGGGCGGGTCGGCATCATCGCCTCGGTCAGCGAACCGTTCTGCGCCGACTGCCGACGCACTCGCATGACTGCCGAGGGCGGCATCCGCAGCTGCCTCTTCAGCGGCGGCGAGACCGGCCTGCGCGACCTGCTGCGCAGCGGGGCGAGCGACCTCGAACTGGCCGACGCCTGGCGCGGTGCCATGTGGGCCAAGCCATCGGGCCACGGCATCGACGACCCGGACTTCGTCCAGCCCGAACGCACCATGAGCGCCATCGGAGGCTGAGATGACGACCACGAACCCCGCCCCCACCGTCGGCGAGGCCGCCTCGACCCCCGTCTCGGCGACGCTGCGGTTCTTCGCCGCCGCCCGCACCGCCGTGGGCCGCGACGACCAGCGCGTCGAGGTGCCCGCGGGCGAACGCCCGACCATCGGACGCCTGCTGACCGAGGTCCGCCCGGTCGAGGGCGTGTCGGCCGCGGACTTCCGCGACGTGCTGCTGCGCTGCTCGTTCCTCGTCGACGGCCTGACCACGCGCGACCGCGAGCAGCTCGTCCCCGACGGCACGGTGATCGACGTCATGCCGCCCTTCGCCGGCGGCTGACGGCAGCCCACCTAGGGCCGCGTGGGCGCCCCCTGCGCGAGCTGCCACCCGAGCATGCCGCCGTGCAGCACCGACACGTCGAAGCCCTCGCCCGCCAGCAGGTCGGCCGCGGCGCGGGCCCGGGGACCTCGGGCGCAGTAGACGACCACCCGCTGCGCCGGGTCGAGCTCCGGCCGCTGACGGGTGCGCGTGCCGTACCCGGGAGCCTGCACGTCACCGGTGATGTGGGCGAAGTCGTGCTCGTCGACCTCGCGCACGTCGAGCAAGGTGAAATCGGCGTCGCCGGCCGCGCGCGCCCCGAGCAGGGTCGACAGCTCGTCGGCGTCGACGTCGGGGCCGACGCGACGGCCGCGCACCGGTGCCTCGGTGGTGGTCGCCGACGTCCCCGGGACCGAGGACGAGGAGGCGCGGCGCGCGTCGTTCACCGTGGCCCGGGCCTCGACCCGGTGCGGGGCACGGGCCAACCGGCTCTCGCGCCACGTGCCGCCCAGGGCGTCGACGGTCACGACCCGGCCGAGCAACGGCTCGCCCAGACCGGTCAGCAGCTTGACGACCTCGCTCGCCATGCCCGTGCCCACCGTGCCGCACAGCGGCCCCAGCACGCCGACGTCGGCACAGGACTCGTCCCAGCCCGAGGCGGGCGGGGCGGGGTGGAGGTCGCGGTAGTCGACCGCCCGGCCGTCGGGGGCGTCGTCCCAGAAGACGCTGAACTGGCCGTCCCAGCGGTTGACGCTGCCCCAGACGACCGGCAGGCCACGGGCGGCCGCGGCGTCGGCCACGAGGTAGCAGGTGTCGAACGAGTCGCTGCCGTCGACCACGAGGTCGTAGTCGTCGAGCAGGTCGGCGGTGCGTTCGCTCAGGCGGAACGGGTGGGCGACGACGGTCACGTCGGGGTTCGCGGCGCGCACCCAGTCGGCGGCGGCACGGGCCTTCGGGAAGCCCAGCTGGTCGGGGCGGAACAGCACCTGGCGTTGTAGGTTCGACAGATCGACGGCATCGTCGTCGACGATTCCCAGGGTTCCCACACCCGAGGCTGCGAGATATTGGATGACCGGCGCGCCCAGCCCGCCGGCCCCGACCACCAGCACCCTCGACGCCGCCAGGCGCCCCTGGGAGCCCAGACCGAACCCCGGCAGGCGCACGCTTCGCGAGTAGCGTTCGCCCTCGGCGGGGTCGCCGCCGTGTCCGCCGTCGCGCACGTCGGCACCGTGCACGCCACCGTCGCGCACGGCCGCCCCGTGCGCGTCACCACCGTGTCGCGCGCGAGATCCGCCGAGAGGGGGAAGAGACGACATGACGAACCTCCTGAATCCGGCCGACCGTCGTTCGACCGCGCCCACTGTACCCACGACGTCCGACACCGGTCGGGGCACGACCCTCGCGCGCCTCCGGCACTGGCGTCACCTCGACGCCCTGCTGATCGGGCTGCTGGCCGCGGTGATCTCGGGTGCCTTCCTGTGGGTGCCCTCGGTCTGGTACGACGAGGCCGCGACGGTCATCTCGGCGACCCGCAGCTGGGGCCAGCTCTGGCAGATGGTCCAGACCGTCGACCTGGTGCACGCCACCTACTACGCGTTCATGCACCTCTGGTTCGACGTGTTCCCGTACTCACCCGTGTCGCTGCGCGTGCCCAGCACGATCGTCACCGGGCTGGCGGCCGCGTTCACGGTCGTGTTGGCGCGCACCCTGGCCGACCGCCGGACGGCCGTGGTCGCCGGCCTGCTGTTCTGCCTGATCCCCCGCGTGACCTGGATGGGCGGCGAGGGCCGTTCGTACGCCTTCTCGGCGATGTTCGCCGTCGTCCTGACCCTCGTGCTCGTCACCGCCGCGCGCCGCACCGCCCAGGTGGGCGAGACCCGCACCCGGGCGTCGGCGGTGCGCTGGTGGGTCCTCTACGCGGTGCTTGCCGTCGTCTCGGTGCTGTTCTTCCTGTACGTGGCCTTCGTCGTGGTGGGGCACGGCGTCACCATGCTGGTGCAGTGGCGACGGGAGCGCCGCCTCCGCGCCTCCTCCGGGTCGGTGGCGCGGTCGCACGACGCCGCGGCCCCGCCCCCGCTCGTCGGCGGACCGCACGGCGCGCGCGGCTCGTTCCTCGGCTGGTTCGCCGGCGCGGCCGTCGCCGGTCTCGCGAGCCTGCCCGTCGTGTACTTCACGTCCGAGCAGAGCGGCCAGGTCGGCTGGCTCGACCGACCGAGCTTCGCCACGATCAACCAGGTGCTGGCGACGCAGTGGTTCTACCAGAACGACCGTTTCGCCGTCTTCGGCTGGATGCTCGTGGTCGCCAGCCTGGTCGTCGTGGCCGCCGGTCTCGTGCCCCGCGCCCGGGGTCTCGCCGAGGTCGTCCTGCCCTGGATGATCGTGCCCACGGTCGGCCTCGTGGGCGTCTCGCTCGTGACCGAACCGCTCTACTCGCCGCGCTACCTGACCTTCGGCACCCCGGCGGTCGCGATCATGATGGCCGTCGCGGTGGCCGCCATCCCCTGGCGGCGGGTCATCGCGCTCGTGCTGCTGCTCGCCCTGGTGCTCACCGCCCCGACCTGGGAGCGTCAGCGACAGCCCGAGGCGAAGGACTCCGCCGCCTGGAACCAGGTGGCCGACCTCGTCGCCGAGCAGCGCGCCCTCGAGCCCGCCGGAACGACCGAGGGCGTCGTCTTCGGCCCCGTGCGTCGACACCCGAAGGCCACGTCGCGCATCATCGAGAACACCTACCCCGCGGCGTTCGAGGGCATGTCCGACTTCACGCTCGAGACCCCCGCGGCCGAGACCGGCGGCCTGTGGGAGGTCCAGCACCCGCTCGAGGACGTCATCGACCGCACCGACGACCTCGACGTCGTCTGGCTGATCACGAGCGACAAGCAGGACTGGCGCCCCCGCGTCACCGCCGACCTCGCCGCGAAGGGCTTCCACGTCGCCGACGAGTGGCACCTCACCCGCACGAACGTGCTCAAGTACGAGCGCTGAGCCCGCGAGACCCCCGCGAGTCACCGAGACCCCGCGAAGTCGCCGAGACCCCCGTGCGCGCGCGGGGGTCTCGGCGACTTCTTAGGGTCTCGGGGCCCGCGGCGAACGAGTCAATCGGTGACGACGCGGGCGCCGTGCACGGGACCCGTCGCGCGCACCACCGTGAGGCGGGCGGCGCTCAGGGCGATCTGGAGTTCGAGGGCGCCGTCGAGGTCGGGCGCGAGGAACGCCACGGTCGGGCCGGAACCCGACACGATGCCCGCCAGGGCGCCGTTTCCCTCGCCGAGCTCGAGGACGTCGGCCAGGCCCGGCTGGAGGTGCAGGGCGGGCGCCTGGAGGTCGTTGTGCATGGCGTCGGCGAGCATACCCGGGTCACCCGCGCGGAGGGCCTGCAGGACGCCGGCGTCGACGACGGGGTGCCGCACCGACCGGATCTCGCCCTGGTGCCGCAGCCGGTGGGCGTCGAGTTCGTCGTAGACGCGGGGCGTCGAGAGGCCGACGTCGGCCACGGCCAGGACCCACTGGAACTGCCCCTTCGCCAGGGCCGGGCTGAGTTCGTCGCCGCGGCCGGTGCCGATCGCGGTGCCCCCGGCGAAGGCGAACGGGACGTCGGCCCCGAGTCGGGCCGAGAGCCGCAGGAGTTCGTCACGACCGACGCCGGTGCCCCAGAGGGTGTCGCACGCGAGCAGCGTGGCGGCGGCGTCGGCCGAACCGCCCCCCATGCCGCCGGCCACGGGCACCGCCTTGTCGACGGTCAGTGCGACGCCGCCCGTGTAGCCGGTCGTCTCGGCCAGCAGGCGGGCGGCCTTGATCGCCAGGTTGGACCCGTCGGTGGGCACGCCCGACACGTCGATCGACGGACCGCCCGCGACGCTGACCGTGAAGCCGTCGGCGTGACGCGCGCGCACGTCTTCGTAGAGCGACACGGCCTGGTAGGCGGTCGCGAGGTCGTGGTAGCCGTCGTCCTGCAGGTCGCCGACGGCGAGGAAGACGTTGATCTTGCCCGGTGCACGCGTGTGGACCACGGTCGGGGCGGCCACGGACGTCATGCGTCCAACCTAGTCAGTTCTGGCGATCACTCATGACGCCGAAGGCCCGCGTCAACCCCTCTTTCACGGGCTGCACCCGTTCGGGCAGGCGCAAGCTGCCCTGCGTCAACGACACCGAGCACTTCGGACCGGCGGTCGACACCACCCGGAGGCGCAGCGTGTCCCCGTGCGCGAGGGTCCAGTCTGCGGTCGGACGCGTCGCGGACCGGGCGACGACCTCGGGCGGGCCGCCGGCGTACCGGGCGAACCGGTCGACGGCGAGGTCGAACAGTTCGAGCGGTGCACCCCTAAGGCTGCGGCCGACGGTGACCGCGTAGCTGCCGTCGGGCTGACGCCCCGGCGGCTCGACGCCGTGTTCTTGTTCGTAGCGCACCGTGATCCCCTCGGCCCACCACGGCACGACCTCGAACTCGTCGACCAGGAGGCGCGAGATCTGATCGTGGGACAGTCGCGCCGCCCCCGCGGCGTCGAGCAGCGCGAACCACTCGGCCGCACTGCGCCCCGTGCCCGACCCGAGTCGGGCGTCGCTGAGCCGCTGTTCGTCGCGCCCACGCCCGACCCCGCCCGTGCCGGGTGGCACGCCGCCGGAGCCGTTCTTGCGTCGGGGCACGGCTCAGTCGGCCTCGCCCTCGTGGGCCTCGCCCTCGTGGGCCTCGCCCTCGTCGGCGTGCAGCACGGCGGCGACGGACGCCCCGGCGAGGGCGTCGACATCGCTGACCCGGGCAACGGCGAGGAAGTCGTCGACGGTGAGTTGCTCGCCCCGCTGCGTCGGAGCGAGACCGGCTCGCTCGAGGGCCTCGGACGCCGCGGCGGACGAACCGTAGAGGGACGACAGCGACTGGCGCAGCATCTTGCGACGCTGCTGGAACGCGGCGTCGACGAGGGCGAACGTCGCCCGACGTTCGAGTTCGCTGCCCCGGGCCGGCTTGCGGTCGAAGGCGACGAGGATGCTGTCGACGTTGGGCACCGGCCAGAACACCTGGCGGCTGACCTGACCCGCGGCACGGAATTCGCCGTACCACGCGGCCTTGATGCTCGGGCCGCCGTAGACCTTCGAGCCGGGCTCGGCGGCGAGACGCAGACCGACCTCGGACTGCACCATGACGAGCCCGTGCTCGAGCCCGCCGAAGTGTTCGAGGAAGTGCAGCAGCACCGGCACGCTGACGTTGTACGGCAGGTTCGCCACGAGGTGGGTGGGCTCGTCGGGCAGGGTCGTCACGCGCAGGGCGTCGTCGACCACGACGGTGAGGTCGGCCGCCGGCTGCAGCTGTGCGACGGTCTTCGGCAACTGCTCGGCGAGGCGCTTGTCGATCTCGACGGCCACCACCTTGGCACCCGCCTCGAGCAGGCCGAGGGTGAGCGAGCCGAGACCGGGGCCGATCTCGACGACGGTCATGCCGGCCGAGACGCCCGACGCGGCAACGATGCGGCGCACGGTGTTGGCGTCGTGGACGAAGTTCTGCCCGAGCTTCTTGGTCGGCTGCACGCCCAGCAGATCGGCGAGGTCGCGGATCTCGGCGGGGCCGAGCAGGGTGGCGCGCGACATCAGCCCTCGACCGTCACGGGTTCGCTGTCCCAGGTGCCGTAGACGAGCTCGGTCGTCGACGAGATCTGGGCGGCGAGCATCGACACGTCGGTGCCGATCGTCTCGGCCATCGACCGCAGCGTGAACGGGATGAGGTACGGCGCGTTGGGCCGACCACGGTAGGGCACCGGCGTCAGGTAGGGCGCGTCGGTCTCGACCATGATCAGGCTGCGAGGCAGCTGCACCAGGGCGTCACGCAGGGGCTGGGCGTTCTTGAACGTCACCGTGCCGGCGAAGGACGCGTACCAGCCGTTCTCGGCGAGGATGCTCGCCAGCTCGGGCCCGCCGCTGAAGCAGTGGAACACGGTGCGTTCGGGAGCGCCCACCTCGAGCAGCAGGTCGACCACGTCGTCGTGGGCGTCGCGGTCGTGGATCTGCAGCGCCAGGCCGTGGCGCTTGGCGATCTCGATGTGGCCGCGGAAGGCCTCGAGCTGGGCCGCGCGACCGTCGTCGCCGGTGCGGAAGAAGTCGAGGCCGGTCTCGCCGACGGCGCGGACGCGTGGGCGGGCGGCGAGCCCGTCGAGCTCGGTGAGGGCGTCGTCGAGGGTGCCCGCGGCGGCGAGGGCCGGCGCCTCGTTCGGGTGGATCGCGACGGCGGCGAGCACGCGGGGCTCGCGGCTGGCGATCTCGGCCGACCAGCGGGACGTCTCGAGGTCGGTGCCGACCTGCACGACGCCGCGGACGCCGACGGCCGAGGCCCGGTCGAGGTGCTCGCGGTAGTCGAGGGGGCCGTCACCGTCGTCTCCGACGCCGTCGGCGATCTCGAGGTGCGTGTGGTTGTCGTAGACCGGGACGACGAGGGGCTGAGGAGGCGCGGGGTAGGTCAGGTCGCGCTTCTGGCCGTCCGCGCCCGACGAGCGGTGTCGGACGTGCGCCGCCGGGCCACCTGCGGTCGCGCCTCCGCCGCCCGGGCCGCCGGTCACGCCGTCACCTGACGTGTCGTCGCTCATGCCGCGGGCTCGGGCTGTTCGATGCGCGGGAAGAGTCCGGCGGCGAGCGGCTGGACCTCGGGAGCGCTGGACCACTCGGCCGCCCGGTCGACGGGCTGGCTGGTCAGCTCGCCCTGGCCGATCGACTGCCACAGGGTGTGCGTGGCCGTCGGGATGAAGGGCGACAGCAGCACGGTGAGGGTGCCGAGACCCCGCAGGGCCGTGGCGAGGACGGTCGCGAGACGCTCGCGCTGCGACGAGTCCTTCGCGATGGCCCAGGGCTCTTGCTCGGTGATGTAGCCGTTCAGCTGGTCGACGAGCTGCCAGATGGAGGCCAAGGCCTCGTTGATGGCGAAGCGGTCGATCGCCGCGTCGGCCTCGGCCGTGACGCGCAGCTCGGTCTCGCGCACGGCGAGGTCGGCCTCGGTCAGGTCGCCGGCGACGGGGACGGTGCCGTCGAAGTACCGGGTGATCATGGCCACGACGCGCGAGGCCAGGTTGCCGAACCCGTTGGCCAGCTCGGCCTGGTAGCGGGCCGCGATGTCTTCCCAGCTGAAGTTGCCGTCCTGGCCGAAGGTGATGGCGCGCATGAAGTAGTAGCGGAACGCGTCGGCCCCGAAGACGTCGGTGATCTGCTGCGGGGCGATGCCCGTGAGCTTCGACTTCGACATCTTCTCGCCGCCGACCAGCAGCCAGCCGTGACCGAAGACGTTCTTCGGCACCGGCAGCCCGGCCGCCATGAGCATGGCGGGCCAGATGACGGCGTGGAACCGCACGATGTCTTTCCCGACGAGCTGCACCGCCGGCCAGCGCCGCTGGAACTCGTCGTCGTCGACGCCGTAGCCGATCGCCGTGACGTAGTTGAGCAGGGCGTCGAACCACACGTAGACGACGTGCTTCTCGTCCCAGGGCACCTTGACGCCCCAGTCGAAGCTCTGTCGCGAGATCGAGAGGTCGCGCAGACCCTGCTTGACGAACGAGACGACCTCGTTGCGCACCGAGTCGGGCTGCACGAAGTCGGGCTGGGCCTCGTAGAGGTCGAGCAGTCGCTGCTCGAAGTCGCTCATGCGGAAGAAGTAGTTGCTCTCTTGCAGCACCTCGACCGGGATGCTGTGGATCGCGCAGACCTGCTCGCCCTCGTAGGCGCCGGTGCCGGGCACCAGGTCGCTCGGCTGCTTGTACTCTTCGCAGCCGACGCAGTAGAAGCCCTCGAACTCGCCCTGGTAGATGAAGCCGTCGTCGTAGAGCTTCTGCAGGAACTTCTGCACGCCGGCCTCGTGGCGGGCGTCGGTCGTGCGGATGAAGTCGTCGTTGGCGATGTCGACGGTCTTCAGCAGGGGCTTCCAGGACTCGGTGACGAGCTTGTCGGCCCACTCTTGCGGAGTCACGCCGTGGCTCGTGGCGGTGCGCAGGATCTTCTGACCGTGCTCGTCGGTGCCGGTCAGCAGCCAGGCGTCGTCACCCCGCTGACGGTGCCACCGGGCGAGCACGTCGGCTGCGACCTCGGTGTAGGCGTGACCGATGTGCGGCACGTCGTTGACGTAGAAGATGGGCGTTGCGATGAAGAAGGAGTCGCCGGCGGGCATGGGGACCATCTTAGGTGGGGGCACCGACGTGATGACGCGACCCGCGCCTCCTGCGTCCGCCGTCGGGGACGAGGAGGCGCGGGTCGCGTCGACCGGTCAGGTCGCGTCGTGCTCCTCGGTGCGGTCGTCGGAGCCGGCCCGCTCGCCGGCGTGCTCGCCCGGGTACTCGACGACGTCCATGCCGAGCACGTACTTGCCCCGGGCGTGGCCGTCCTCGAGGTCGCGGTAGGCGTCCTTGACGTCGTCGAGGGGGAAGATCCCGTCGATCGGCACCATGATCTTGTTGGTCGAGATCAGCTCGAGCAGCTCGGACAGCACGGCCTGCGACGTCGCCTGGGCGCTGCCCTCGGCCTTGACGCCGTGCTGCTCGACGGCAGCGAAGTCGATGATCGTGTCGATGCGCTGCGGCGCGACGCCGAGCTCGAGGGCGTACCCGACGTTTCCCTGGCCGAAGCAGTCCACGAACGCGTCCACGCCCTGGGGGGCGGCCTCGCGGATGCGGTCGACGACGCCGTCGCCGTACTCCACGGGCGTGACGCCGAGCTGCCGCAGGAAGTCGTGGTTGCGCTCGCTCGCCGTGCCGATCACGGTGAGCCCGCCGAGGACGGCGAGCTGCGACACCATCACGCCGACGCCGCCGGCCGCGGCGGAGACGACGATCGTGTCGCCCTCGGTGGCCTGCACGGCACGCAGCGCGGCGTAGGCGGTGGGTCCGGTCACGCTGATGCTGCCCGCGACCTCCCACGGCACGTTCTCGGGCTTCGCCACGAGTTCGTCGTGGTCGACGACGACGAACTCGGCGTGCGAGGACCGGTTCGCCCACCCGACGACCTCGTCACCGACGGACCACTCGTCGACGCCCGCGCCGACCTCGTCGACCACGCCGGCGAAGTCGGTCCCCTGCCCCGACGGGAACGCCGCGGGGAACGCGTCGTGCATCAGTCCGGCGCGGATGGCCGCCTCACCGGGGTTCAGGCCCGCCGCCTTGACGGCGACCACGACCTGGCCGGCACCCGCCTCGGGCTTCGCCACCTGCTCGACCTTCAGCTCGTCGATGTCGCCGTACTGCTCGAAACGGACCGCCTTCATGTCGTACCTCCTGCTCGTGGTGGGCCGCGCCTCCGCCGGGCACGCGCCTCCTCCGAGCTTGCACCCGCCGGGCTGGGCGGGGTACGCCACGCCCTACGCGCGGGGCGGGCGGGCGGCGAGGGCGGCCTGGTAGAGGTCGCGCCTCGACAGACCCGTGGCGGCGGCCACGTCGGCGGTGGCCTCTTTGAGGCGGGTGCCGTCGGCGACGAGGGCCTGCACCTGCACGAGCCCGGCGGCGAGGTCGACGACGCGCTCGGGGGCGCCCTCGACCACGAGGCAGATCTCGCCTCGGACGCCTTCGGCCGCCCACTCGGCGAGCTCGGCCGCGCTGCCGCGGCGCACCTCTTCGTGCAGTTTGGTCAGCTCGCGGCAGACGACGACGCGACGCGAGGCCCCGAGGGCCGTCACGAGGTCACCGAGCGAATCGGCCAGGCGGTGCGGCGACTCGAAGAACACCATGGTGCGCCGCTCGTCGGCGAGCGCGCCCAGCACGCGCAGCCGGTCGCCCTGCTTCCGCGGAAGGAAGCCCTCGAAGCTGAAGCGGTCGGTGGGCAGCCCCGAGACGGCGAGCGCGGTGAGCACCGCGGACGGGCCGGGGATCGCCGTGACGGTGACTCCCGCGGCCGCGGCCGCCTCGACGAGCGGGAACCCGGGGTCGCTGATGGCGGGCATGCCGGCGTCGGTGAGCACGACCACGTCGGAGGAGCGGGCCAGCTCGACGATCTCGCCCGCCTTCTCGCGCTCGTTGTGCTCGTGCAGGGCGATCAGGCGGGGGCGGTTCTCGACGCCCAGGGCACGCATGAGGTGGATCGCGGTGCGCGTGTCCTCGGCGGCGACGACCTCGGCGTTCGAGAGCGTCTCGATCAGGCGGCGGCTGGCGTCGCCGAGGTTTCCGATGGGGGTGGCGGCGAGCACGATCACCCGCCCATTGTCCCCCGGCCCCGGACCGCCCACTTACGATGGCCCGATGACGACCGGGCCCGAGCGCGAATTCGACGCGCTCGTCGAGACCGACACCGCGCCTCCTGCCCGTCCGGTGGCGGGCGAGCCGGCCCTCGTGCCGGCCGGTCCGCTCGCCGGCCGGGCGATCGTCCCGGACGTCGGCACGCCGGTCGAGGACGCGAGCGCGGCCCACGCCCGCGAGGCTCCCCCGACCCGGCTGGACGCCTGGTGGGGTCGCGTGCTGCGCACCCCGGTCAGGAGGCGCGTCTGGGCCTGGGCGGGCCCGCTCGCGGTCACGCTGCTGGCCGCGGTGCTGCGGCTGTGGCACCTCAACTCGCCCGCGACGCTCGTGTTCGACGAGACGTACTACGTCAAGGACGCCTGGTCGCTGTTCAACCTCGGCTACGAGGGGTCGTGGCCGGCCGACTACGACCCGACCTTCGCCGCCGGCGGGGTCGACGGGTTCCTCGCCGCACCGTCGTTCGTGGCGCACCCACCCCTCGGCAAGTGGCTGATCGGCCTCGGCATGGCGGCGGTCGGCCCGGAGAACCCGGCGAGCTGGCGCATCAGCACGGCCGTCGTGGGCATCCTCGCCGTCGCCCTGGTCGCGGTCATCGGGTCGCTGCTGCTGCGGTCGACGCTGCTCGGCACGCTGGCGGGGTTCTTCCTCGCGATCGACGGGCACGCGATCGTCATGTCACGGGTGGCCCTGCTCGACAACTTCGTGATGTTCTTCGGCCTGCTGGCCTTCGGGGCGGTGCTGCTGGACCGCCGGCAGAGCGCCCGGCGGCTCGAGGCCTGGCGGGCGAGGAGGCGCGGTGCCGGTCGCGACATCGCCTGGGGCCCTGCCCTGTGGGCGCGTCCCTGGCTCGTCACGGCCGGCCTCCTCTGCGGACTGGCGACGGCCGTCAAGTGGAACGGCCTGTACTTCCTGGCGTTCTTCGCGGTCTACACGGTGATCGTCGACATGGTGGCGCGCCGCCGGGCCGGCGTGGAGTTCTGGCTGTCCGGCACGCTCTTCAAGCAGGCACCGGTGAGCTTCCTGCTGACCGTGCCCGTCGCCGTGGTGGCCTACCTGGCGAGCTGGACCGGTTGGTTCGTGACGTCGGGCGGTTACTACCGCAGCTGGGTCGAGGACGGCGGCACGCGGTGGACGGGCGCCCTGGCGTGGGTGCCCGACGTCGTGCAGAACTTCTGGCACTACCAGGCGGGCGTCTACGGGTTCAACGTCGGTCTGCACACCCCCCACGCCTACCAGGCGAACCCGCTCACCTGGCTGCTGATGCTGCGGCCGACGAGCATGTACTACCAGGGGTTCGACGAGGGCCAGGGTGGCTGCGACGTGGCCCGGTGCGGCGAGGCGATCACCTCGGTCGCGAACCCGCTGATCTGGTACGCGGCGGTCGCGGCCTGCCTCTACCTCGTCTACCGCGTCGCGCGGTACCGCGAATGGCGGTACGGGGCGATCCTCGTCGGCGTCGCGGCGGCCTACCTGCCGTGGCTGGCGTTCACCGACCGGACGGTGTTCCAGTTCTACACGATCGCGTTCGAGCCCTACCTCGTGCTCGGCCTGGCCGCGGTGCTCGGCATCGTCCTCGGACGACGCACCGACGATCGGTCCCGTCGACTGAGCGGCATCGGCGTCACGGCGATCGTGGTCGTCGTCGCCGTCGCCGTGTCGGTCTTCTTCTACCCCTTGTGGACGGCGCAGCTCGAGGACTGGGAGTTCATCCGGTTGCACTACTGGATCCCCAGCTGGAAGTAGACGCGGGGGCCCGGCCGTCGCCGTCGCCTAGAGCCGCAGGGCGAGTGCGTTCGCGGTGAGACCGGCCGCCGTGCCGCAGAGCAGGACGGTGTCGCCGCGACCCAGGCGGCCGTCGTCGAGACAGCGGGCCAGCGTGTACGGCACGGACGCCGAGACCATGTTGCCGTACTCGGCCACGGCGTCGACGTACGTCCCGGGCGCCATGCCGAGCCGGCGCATGGCGATGCCCAGCGCTCCGCTCGCCTGGTGCGGCACCACGAGGTCGACGTCGTCGAGGCCGAGGCCGGCCTTCTCGAAGAACGACGCGAAGAAGCCCGGCAGCACGGCGAGCATCCCCATGAGCGCCCGCCGACCGTTCATGTCGAAGAGGTAGTCCCTCGGGTCGCCGTCGGCGTAGGCCTGCGCCGGGTGCCGCGACAGCCCGCCGCGGAGCTCGGTGTCGTGCGCGTGCTCCGGCCAGGTGCGCTGCAGGCTCGCGATGACGCCCGGCCCCTCGGGATCGTCGGCGCCGCGGGTGAGGACCACCGCGGCCGCCGCGTCCGAGAACAACTCGAAGCTCTCGCGCTGGCCGGGGTCGAGGAACCTCGAGCCGACGTCGCCCGAGACGATCAGCACGTTCTCGTACTCGCCGTCGGCCAGGTAGCGGGAGGCGACGTCGACGGCCGTGACGAAGCTGGTGCAGGTCGAGTTGACGTCGAACGCCGCGGCCGCCGCGCCCGGTGCGACCCGCTCCATGACCAGTGCGGCGGTGCACGGGATGGGCTGGACGCCGGCGGCGCAGGCCGCGATGACGCAGTCGACGTCGTCAGGGCGCAGGCCCGCACGCTCGAGGGCCTGTTCGGCGGCCGCCGCGAGCATGTCGAGCTGCGAGGTGTGGTCGGCGATCCGGTACCGGGTCTGGGACCCGAAGGTCACCACCTCGTCGGGCAGATAGGTGCCCCAACCGGCGATCTGGCAGTTCTTCATGGTCGTCCCCCTCGTGTCGACGCGCACCGGACCCCCGCCGGTGCGCTCCTCAGAGTAGGTCCGTCCGGGTCGGGTGCGGGTCGTGGGCGAGCAGCAACCGCGCGCCGGACCGTTCGGCCGCCAGGAGCGACCGGGCCGTGCGGGCCTGTGCGGCACCGTCGTGGGCCACCAGGCGGGGCACCGCACGGAGGCGGGCCTCCTGGCCCAGCAGGTCACGTCCCCAGGCCGCGTCGCCGGCGAGCACGACCCGCCCCTCGACGAGGGCTCCCAGGTGACCCCGGGCGTGACCCGGCAGGTCGACGAGCAGGTAGCGGTCGTCGTCGAAGGGGTCGGCGACGCGCAGCCCGAACGGCCCCTCGGCGAAGTCGGACACCACCGTCGCCCGGCCGACGTCGAACCCGTCGGGCAGCAGACGGCGCAGCACGCCGTCGCGCAGCCGCGGCCGGCCGAGGGTGCGGGCCAGACCCTCGCTGAGGACGAGCGTCGCGTGCGGGAAGGACCGCAGGCCGCCGACGTGGTCGGGGTGCAGGTGCGACAGCACGACGTGGGTGACCGTGGCGGGGTCGACCTGTTCGGCGATCGTGGCGCCGGCGGGCACGGTCGGCGGCAGGAGGCGCCGGTACGCCCAGGCCGCGGGCCCGGCCCGCCAGGGCAGCGGGGCGTAGCCGGTGTCGAAGAGGACCCGCCGGGTGGCGGACGTCCAGAGGAACGCCCCCGACGGGAAGACCCGTCGCCCCCGGGCGCCTCCCCGCGTCAGCAGGCCCATGTCGTGGCCGGTCTCGCCGCAGGCGAAGTACTCGAGGCGGGTCGCCGTCGAGTCGGGCGCGTCGGCCCCCGGCACGTCGCCCCCTGGCGCGTCGGCCCCCGGTGCGTCGCGGTCACGCACGCGCGTACCCCGCGAGGCTCTCGTCGAGGGTCACCTCGGGCTCGTAGCCGAGCAGTCGCCGCGCCTTCGAGATGTCCAGGGTCTGCGAGTGCGCGATGGTCGTGACGGTGTACCGGGTCATCGGCGGCTCGGGGCGCCCCGGCAGCACCGAGCAGACGCCCTCGAGCGCGCCGGCGAGGGCGTAGGCGGCCCGCGCCGGGACGGGGCGGCCCCGCAGGGGCAGGTCGAGGCCGCGCAGCAGCTGCTCGAGGACCTCGCCGAAGGGACGGGGATCGCCGTTCGTGACGTTGAACGCCTCACCGTGCACCCCCTCGGCCGTGGCCGCCAGCCGGATCGCGAGTGCGACGTTCTCGACCGACGTCAGATCGACGAGCCCGCGGCCGCCCCGCATCAGCGGCACCCCGACCCGGGCGTGGACGCGCAGCAGGCGCGGGACGAGGCTCGGGTCGCCCGGCCCGACGATGCCGCGCGGCCTCAGCACGACGATCTCGGGCGCGTCCGACCGGGCGGCGGCGGCCGACAACAACGCCTCGGCCGCGAGCTTGGAGCGGATGTACTCGTTCATGGGGCGTCGCGCGTCGACCTCGTCCTCGCGGATGCCCACCCGGTCGCGGGGTGCCGCGTAGATCCCCGGCGACGACAGGTGCACGAGACGCCGAGCGCCCACCCGCCGGGCGAAGTCGAGCACGCGCGCCGTGCCGGTCACGTTGGCGTGCTCGAACTCGGTCCGGCGACCCCACGGCGACGAGAGCGCCGCGCAGTGCACGACGACGTCGACCCGGTGGGAGGCGCGGGCCAGGTCGTCGAGGTCGCCCACGAAGGTCTCGCCCCCGGTCGGCAGCCGGTCGGCCCGACGGCCCGCCGCGACGACGTCGTGGCCACGGCGGCGCAGGTCGCGGACGACGTGACCCCCCACGAACCCGCTGGCACCGGTGACGAGGTAGGAGTCCATGCCCGAATGCTAGACGGATCGGTCCCTAGGATCGGACCGTGCGCATCGCTCTCGTGACCGACTACTACCCGCCCACGCTCGGCGGGGTGCAGACCGCGGTGAAGGCGCTCGCCGAGGCCCTCGCGGCCGCCGGACACGAGGTCACGGTGTTCTGCCCCCTGGCCGGGCCGTCCGACGACGCCGGGGTGGTCGCGCTGCCGGTGGCGAGGTGGTTCCGCCCCGACGGCTACCCGTTCGCCTGGTCGCCGCGCCGCGTCGCCGACCGGCTGCGCCGCGAGTTCGTCGACCGTCGCATCGAGGTGGTGCACACGCACTCCGAGATGTTCGCCGCCCTGGGCGCCATCACGGCGGCCCGGTCGCTCGGTCTGCCCGTCGTCCACACGATGCACGGCCGGGTCGACGTCTACACGGCTCACGCCCTGCCCCTGCCCGCGGTGACGACGGCACTGCTCGGCGCCCTCCACGCCCGACACGTGAGCCGGCGGGGGCTCCGGGTCGAGCCCGGGACGCCGTACACCGCGACCGTCTCGGCCCGCCGGATGTGGCGGCTCATGCTCGCCCAGTCCCGGGCCAGCGCCCACGTCTTCGTCCCCTCGGCCCACTTCGCCCGCAAGCTCGTCGCCCAGGGCGTGACGACCCCGGTCAGCGTGTCCTCGAACGGACTCGAGCCGTCGGTGCTGGCGGCGATCGGTGAACCCGCCCCGCGCCTCCTCGTCCCCGGCGAGACGGTGACCGTCGTCTGGGTGGGGCGCCTCTCGCGAGAGAAGAGGCCCGCGGCGCTGGTCGAGGCCGCGCTCCGACTCGGGTCGGCTGTGCGGGTGGACGTGTACGGCGACGGCCCCGAGCGGCGCGCGCTCGAGCGGCTGGGCGGGCCCGTGACGCTGCACGGAGCCGTCCCCCACGCCGAGGTGCTCGCCGCGATGCGCCGGAGCCACCTGCTCGTCTCGAGCTCGGTCGACTTCGACAACCAGCCCATGGTGATGCTCGAGGCGATGGCGACGGGACTGCCCGTCCTGTACTGCGACCCCGACCTCGCCGAGGTGGTGCCGTCCGGCGGTGGCTTCGTCACCCCGACGCCCGACGTCGACGGCATCGTCGACGAAGTCCGCCGGCTGGTGCGCGAACCGGACGCCCTCGGCGCGGCGAGCGCCGTCATGGTGGCCGAGCGCGATCGCGCGGCGCAGCACGCCGACGACGCCGTCGAGGTCTACGCCCGGGTCGTGGCCCGCGGCTGACCGACGTCTCCTCCCCCGTAGGAGGCGCGGGTCGGCCGTGTTCCGCCGTGTGACGTCCCGGGTCCCCGCGTGACGCCCAGCGGCTAGCGTGGGGGCATGGCAGATCGTGAGTACGGCTTCCGCACGCGGGCGATCCACGCGGGCAACATCCCCGACGCGGCGACGGGAGCGCGGGCGCTGCCCATCTACCAGACCAGCGCCTTCGTGTTCGACGACACGGACGACGCGGCGGCGCGGTTCGCCCTGCAGAAGTACGGCAACATCTACAGCCGCCTCGCCAACCCGACCACCGCCTCCTTCGAGGAGCGCGTCGCCAGCCTCGAGGGCGGCCTCGGTGCCGTCGCCACGGCGAGCGGGCTCAGCGCCCAGTTCGTCACCTTCGCCTCGCTGGCCGGCGCGGGCGACCACATCGTCGCCAGCGCGAACCTCTACGGCGGGTCGATCACCCAGCTCGACGTCACGCTGCGTCGCTTCGGCGTCGAGACGACCTTCGTGCAGTCCTCCGACCCGGCGGACTACGCCGCCGCGATCCGACCCGAGACGAAGCTGGTGTTCGTCGAGACGGTCGCCAACCCGTCCGGCGAGGTCGCCGACCTCGAGCGCCTCGCCGACGTCGCCCACGCGCACGGCCTGCCGTTGATCGTCGACTCGACCATCGCCACGCCCTACCTCAACCGGCCGATCGAGTGGGGTGCCGACGTCGTCGTGCACTCGGCCACGAAGTTCCTCGGCGGGCACGGCACCACCCTCGGCGGCGTCGTCGTCGAGTCCGGGCGCTTCGACTGGGACAGCGAGCGCTTCCCGCTCTTCGACCAGCCCGTGCCGAGCTACGGCGGGCTGAACTGGTCCGGCAACTTCGGCGAGTACGCCTTCCTCACCCGGTTGCGCGCCGAGCAGCTGCGCGACATCGGGCCGGCCCTCGCTCCCCACTCGGCCTTCCTGCTCGCCCAGGGCGTCGAGACCCTGCCGTTCCGCATGCAGGCCCACGTCGACAACGCCCGCCAGGTCGCCGAGTGGCTCGACGCCGACCCGCGCATCGAGCGCGTCCGCTGGGCCGGGCTGCCCGGGCACCCGCACCACGAGCGTGCGGCGAAGTACCTGCCGAAGGGCCCCGGCTCGGTCTTCACCTTCGAGCTGAAGGGCGGTCGTCCGGCCGGCAAGACCTTCATCGAGTCGGTCGAGCTCGCCAGCCACCTCGCCAACATCGGCGACGCGAAGACGCTCGTCATCCACCCGGGCTCGACCACCCACGCCCAGCTCAGCGAGCAGCAGCTCGTCGACGCGGGCGTGCTGCCCGGCTCGGTGCGCATCAGTGTCGGCATCGAAGACCCCGACGACATCATCCACGACCTCGACCAGGCGCTGGCCGCGGCGACGAAAGGCGAGTGACCCGACGTGACCGACACCGTCACCACGCAGCTGACCAACGGGCTGACCTGCGAGCTGCCCTCGTCGTCTCCCCTCGCCAAGCTGCTGAAGTCGCAACGCACCTGGGTCGGGCCGTCGGCCCGCGAGCGGCAGGCGATCCTGCGGTCGGCGAAGAGCGTCGCCGTCGTCGGCGCCTCACCGAACCCCAGCCGGTCCAGCTCGTTCGTCGGCACGTACCTGCAGCAGTCGACCGATCTGCGCGTCTACTTCGTCAACCCCCGCGCCGACACGATCCTCGGCCAGAAGGCCTACCCCGACCTGGCCTCGCTGCCCGAGGTCCCCGACGTCGTCGACGTGTTCCGCAAGGCCTCCGACATCCGGTCGGTCGTCGACGACGTCCTGGCGATCGGCGCGAAGACGATCTGGGTGCAGCTCGGCATCTACGACGAAGAGGCCGCCCGCTACGGCGAAGAACAGGGGCTCACCGTCGTCATGGACCGCTGCATGAAGGTCGAGCACGCCCGGTTCAACGGCGGGCTCAACCTCATGGGCTTCGACACCGGTGTGATCACCGCGAAGAAGGCCGGTCGCTGACACGTCCGTCGGGGCCCGTGACGGTCTCCCCGGCTGTTCCGGCGCAGACCCTGTGACGATTCGTTGCGGACTCAGGGTCCGATGTCACCTGTCGGAGTTAGCGTGGCCCGCATGGCACCCGTCCTCACCTCACCCGTCGTCTCGACCCAGTGGTTGGCCGACCACCTCGGGGCCGACGACCTGACGATCGTCGACGCGACCGTTCTCGTCGACCTCGGACTCGACGGCGACACCGACCACGCATCCGTCGCCTACGCCACCGGCCGGGACGGGTTCGAGCACGACGGGCACGTCCCCGGGGCGGTCCTGGCCGATCTGGTCGCGGAGTTCAGCGACCCCGACTCGGGCCTGCCCTTCACCCGTCCCGGCGCCGCGCGCTTCCAGGCCGCGGTCGCCGCCCTGGGCGTCTCGAACGACAGCACCGTCGTGGTCTACGACACGGTCGACGGCCGCTGGGCGTCCCGCCTGTGGTGGCTGTTCCGCGCCTACGGGCACGACGCCGTGGCGGTGCTCGACGGCGGGTGGTCGCAGTGGCTCGCGCAGGGCAAGCCGTACGACCTCGGTGACGTCCTGCCGACGCCCGCCCCGTTCGTCGCGACCGAACGTCCCGACCACTGGGTCGACAAGGCCTTCGTCGAGTCCGTGGTGGCGGGCGACGAGAGAGCAGCGCTCGTCTCCGGTTCGCCCCGCGACGAGTTCGACGGCACGTCGAGCCCGCTCACCCGCGCCGGGCACATCCCCGGCAGCGTCAACGTGCCGGCCGAGACGCTCCTCGCCGACGACGGCACCCTCGCCCGCGACCCGGTGCTCCGCGACCGCCTCGCCGTCGTGCCCGACGAACCGCGCACGGTCGTCTACTGCGCCTCGGGGGTGTCGGCCAGCGTCGACGCCCTCGCCTTCGCCGTCCTCGGCCGCCCCGACGTCGCGGTGTACGACGGTTCGCTCGCCGAGTGGGTCGCCGACCCGGCCGCACCGCTCGTCCCCGCCGCCGCCTGACTCCCCCATCCGACAGCCCGCACGGTGCCCCTCTCCGGCGCCCCGACGGCCGCCCCTCCCCCGGTGCGACGCCTGAGCCTCGGCGACCGACGCGGCCGTGCCGTCACCCCCCGAGCAGCAGCCCGTCGAGGTCGTCGCCGGTCGTGACCGGCAGTCGGCAGACGAAGTCGCGGCACAGGTACGCGGTGGGCACGCGCCCGGGAGCCGAGCGACCCGCGAACAACTCGAAGCCCGCGAGCTCGAACGCGACCAGCGCCTCCTCGTCCAGCACGGCGACGACGCTGCCGGGACGGACGAGGCCCCGCGCGCGCCGGGCGAGACCGTCGTCGGCACCGTCGGCGCGGGCCGACGGTGACGGCTCGACCACGACCAGCTGCATCAGCGGGGCCTCGAGCTCGACGAGCAGCCCGAAGGCCGCGCCGTACGCGAGCGGGTTGTCGAGGGCCGAACCGGCCACCTCGGCGACGAGCCGCTCGGCGACGGACCGGTAGCGCGCCTCCCCGGTGAGCTGGTGCAGCGTGAGCGCGGCCGCCGCGACCGCACTGCGTCCCGACGGATAGGCGCCCTCGCTCGGGTCGCTCGACAGGGCCACGCCCTGCGAGACCAACACCGGGTCGCCGCCCGACGGCGCCGCGACGATCCTCGGGTCGTCGTCGTCGTCGAGCAGGCAGGCGTCGACGAACGACCGCGCGGCGACGGCGTACCGGGCCTCGCCCGTCGCGAGCGAGAGGGCCAGCAGGCCGGACGCGAACAGACCGTGGTCCTCGAGGGTCGCCACGGCGTCCGACACGGTCGACCCGACGGAGGCGCGCAGCAGACGACCGTCGTCGGTCACGTGACGCGCGAGCAGCAGGTCGGCCGCGCCCCGCGCCGTCCCGACCCACTCGGGCCGGACGTGTCGCGCCCCCGCCTCGGCGAGCGCCGCGATCGCCAGGCCGTTCCAGCCGGTGAGCACCTTGTCGTCGACGGGCGGCGGGTCGAGGGCCGCGCGGCCCGCGGCGTCCCGCCGGTAGTAGCCCCCCTCGTCACGGACGCCGTCGATCGTGCTCTCGCTGTCCTGCGCCGAGCCGAAGGCGCCGTCGGCCGTGCGCAGTCGGGAACTCAGGAAATCGGCGACCCCGGCGGCGACCCGGGCCGGAAGCGTGTCGATCTCCTGAGTTGCCGACGTCGGCGCGGTGCCCGTGGCGGCAGGAGCGGCCGGGCCGGCCGGGGCGGTGGTGGCGTCCTGGCCCGCGTCGAGCACCGCGAGCCGCGAGTAGGCCAGCAGCAGCTGCGCGTTGTCGTAGAGCATGCGCTCGTAGTGCGGCTCGGACCAGTTTCGGCGCACCGCGTACCGGAAGAACCCGCCCTCGACCGGGTCGCGCAGCGACGACGCGGCCATCCGGGTGAGCGTCCGCGACACGAGTTCGAGCGCACCGTCGTCTCCCCCGGCGCCGAGGGCGAGCAGCGCCAGCTGGGCCGGCGCCGTCGGGAACTTCGGGGCCCCGCCGAAACCTCCGTGCTCACGGTCCTCGTGGGCGGCGAGCCGGGCGACGGCGTGGGCGAGTTCGGGGCGCCCCGGCAGGGCGACCCCGGCACCGGGACCAGGAGGCGCGGTGCCGGTGACCGACGCGGGTCCCGCGGCCAGCGCCTCCTGCACCGCCGACGCGGTCGCGTCGACCTCGGTCCGCCTGGTGGTCCAGGCGTCGGTGACGGCGTCGAGCACCTGTCGGAACGACGGTCGACCCTGCACGGGCACCGGCGGGAAGTACGTGCCGGCGTAGAACGGACGACCCTCGGGCGTGACGAAGACGGTCAGCGGCCAGCCCAGCCCCTCGGTGAAGGCCGACGCGGCGGCCAGGTAGCTCGAGTCGACGTCGGGGTGCTCCTCGCGGTCGACCTTCACCGAGACGAACCCGGCCGAGAGTTGCGCCGCGACCTCGGGGTCGGAGAAGCTCTCGCGCGCCATGACGTGGCACCAGTGGCAGGTCGAGTAGCCGATCGAGACCATCACGGGCACGTCCCGCTCGACGGCCTCGGCGAACGGCCCCGGCCCCCAGGCGCGCCACTCGACCGGGTTGTCGGCGTGCGACCTGAGGTAGGGGCTGACGGCGTCTCGCAGCTGGTTCGGCATGCGGGCCACGGTAGGCGTCAGCGCGCGGGGACGTCCCTCAGGGGTGCGCCGTCGTACTCGCTGAGGGGGCGGATCAGCGAGTTGGCCTCGCGCTGCTCGATGACGTGGGCGCTCCAGCCGAGGACGCGCGACGCGACGAAGAGCGGCGTGAAGACCGGCGTCTCGAAGCCCATCAGGTGGTACGCCAGCCCGGACGGGTAGTCGACGTTGGGCTTGAGGCCCTTGCGCTCGAACACCGTCGCGGCGACGACGTCGTAGGTCTCCTTGAGCCCGTCGACCCGGTCGTCGCCCTGCTCGCGGGCCCGGTCGACGAGGCGGCCCAGGGCGTCCTCCATCGTGGGCACGCGGCTGTCGCCGTTCTTGTAGACCCGGTGCCCGAAGCCCATGATCTTCTCCTTGCGGGCGAACGCGTCGTCGAGCCAGGCCGCGGCCCCGTCGGCGGGGCCGACCCGGTCGAGCAGCTCGAGCGCGGCCTCGTTCGCGCCGCCGTGCAACGGGCCCTTGAGGGCGCCGATCGCGCCGACGATCGACGAGTGCAGGTCGGACAGCGTCGAGGCGATCACCCGCGCGGTGAAGGTGGAGGCGTTGAACGAGTGCTCGGCGTAGAGGGTCATCGAGGTGTCGAACGCGTCGACGTCGAGCGCGTCGGGCTCGCGGTCGAACACCTGGTGCAGGAAGTCGGCGCTGTAGCCGAGGTCGTCGCGCGGCGGCACCGGCGGCAGGTCGTGGCGGCGCCGCTGGTCGTAGGCGATGACGGCGGGCAGCACGGCGAACAGGTGCGTGGCGAGTCGACGGGCGTCGGCGACGTCGTAGGCACCCGCACCCGTGGTCGGTTCGGGCCGGGCGGCCCCGATGGCGCTGACCGCGGTGCGGACCACGTCCATCGGGTGGGCCGAGGTCGGGATCAGGTCGATCAGGTGCTGCAGCCCGGGCGCGAGCGAGCGGTGCGCGCGGAGTTCGACGTCGAAGTCACGCCGTTCGTCGGCGGTCGGCAGCTCGCCGTGCAGCAGCAGCCAGGCGACGTCCTCGACGTCCCGCTCGGCGGCGAGCTGCTGCACCGGGTAGCCGCGGTAGAGCAGGGAGTTGCTGGCCGCGTCGACCTTCGAGACCGCCGTCCGGTCGACCGTGACGCCGGCCAGGCCCTTGTGGATCTCGGGGCCGTCGGAGGCGGCCGGGGCGGGTGCGGTGATGGTGTCGCTCATGTCACTCCTTCGTGATGAGGCGGGCCCGCCGGGACGGGCCGGTCGTGCGTGGCCGGGGGCCACGACACGTTCGTCGAGGCTCCACTCTAGGTCGCGACCGCTCCCGGCCGGGAGGGGCTCGGGGTCGACGCGACCCGGCGTCAGCTGCTCTGGCGCGCCTCCTGCGGCGACCCGAAGCGCTCGACGAGCTCGCGCTTGAGCACCTTGCCGCTGGGCCCGAGGGGCAGGGCGTCGAGGACGTGGACGACGCGGGGGAACTTGTAGGCCGCGATCTCGTCGGAGACGAACGCGACCAGCTCGTCGGGCGTCGCCGTGGCGCCGTCGCGCAGGACGACGGCCGCCTCGATCTCTTGCCCGTGCAGCTCGTGCGGCACGCCGAAGACGGCCGCCATCGTGACGTCGGGGTGCTGCGCGAGCACCTCTTCGACCTGCCGCGGGTACACGTTGTAGCCGTTGCGGATGATCATGTCCTTCGTGCGGTCGACGATCGTCAGGTAGCCGTCGTCGTCCTTCGTGCCGAGGTCGCCGGTGCGGAACCAGCCGTCGACGATCGCCTTCGCGGTGTCGTCGGGGCGGTCGAGGTAGCCGTTCATCAGGTTGTGGCCACGGATGACGAGCTCACCGATCTCGCCGTGCGGCAGCAGCACGATCGAGTCCTCGACGTGCTGATCGGCGATCTCGACGTCGACGCCCCAGATCGGCGTGCCGATGGTGCCGGGCCGCGGCGGCACCCCGACGTGGTTGAAGGTGGCGACGGGCGAGGTCTCGGTCAGGCCGTAGCCCTCGTGGATCGGTGCGTCGTACACCTGCTGGAACTTCTCGAGCACCGCGAGCGGCAGGGACGCCCCGCCCGAGACGGCGTAGCGCAGCGGCGGACGGGCCTCGCTGCGGGTGGCGGCGGCGATGAGGGCCATGTACATCGTGGGCACGCCCATGAACACCTCGCAGCCGTGCTCGACCATCGCGGCGAGCGCCGCGTCGCCGTCGAACTTCGGCAGCATGACGATGGTCGCGCCGACCCGGAACCCGGTGTTCATCGTGCAGGTCTGCCCGAACGTGTGGAACAGCGGCAGCGCCCCGAGCAGCACGTCGCCGCGGTGCATGTCGAACGTCGTCATCAGGTTGGTGTTGACCTGCTCGATCAGGGCGAGGTGCGACCCCTCGGCGCCCTTGGGCTGACCGGTGGTGCCGCTCGTGTAGAGGATCGTGGCGGTGTCGAACGGGTCGCGGGGCACGTAGGTGTCGAGCGGTTCGGCGGCCGTGGCCAGGTCTTCGAGTCGGTCGGGCGCTTCTTCGTCCTGACCGGCAGGAGGCGCGAGCACGGTGAGGACGTCGACCCCGGCCAGCTGCCCTCCCGCACCCCCTTCGCCGAGCAGCGGTGCGGCACAGACAAGCAGGCGGGAGCCGCTGTCGCGCAGCACGTACTCGATCTCGTGCCGTTTGAGCAGGGCGTGCACGGGGACGGCGACCGCACCGAGCGCGAGCGTCGCGTAGTAGACGCGGGGGAAGTCCGCGACGTTCGGGACGAGCATGGCGACCCGGTCGCCGGGGCCGACGCCGCGGGCGCGGAGGGCGCCGGCGTAGGCCAACGTCTGCTGCCAGAGCTCGGCGTAGGTGGTCGAGGTGGGTCCGACGATCACGGCGACGTCGTCGGGGTGACGGGCGGCCGACTCGGCGAGGATGGCCGCGACCGACGCGGTGGCGTGGCCCCGGGGGCTGGGTGCTGATGACATCTGTGTCTTCTCCGTCTCCGTTGACGTGCAGTCTGCCGCGATCCTACGACGCGACACCCGACGACCCGCCCAGCCCGCGCCTCCTGTACTGGCGAAGGCGTCACCGGGTGCGGGGAGCATGCCCCGCCGGGCTCGTGCCGGCCGGCGACCCGTCGCCGTGGGTTGTCGCCGACCGGCGCCTCCTCGTCCCTCACCACTCGACCTGTCTAGGACCGACACGGAGACGCCGCCGGGGGCGACACGACCGGCGCGGCCCCCGACCAGCCCGGGCGGCTTACGATGGAGGGCTCATGATCCCCACCATCACGTATCCCGCCGAGCTGCCGGTCAGTCAGAGGCGCGACGACATCGCCGCGGCGATCCGTGACAACCAGGTCGTCATCGTCGCCGGCGCCACCGGCTCGGGCAAGACGACGCAGCTGCCCAAGATCTGCCTCGAGCTCGGTCGCACCAAGATCGGCCACACCCAGCCCCGGCGCATCGCGGCCCGCACGATCAGCGAACGCATCGCCGAAGAACTCGGCGACGAGGTCGGCGGCGTGGTCGGCTACCAGGTGCGGTTCACCGACAAGGTCGGCGCCGACACGCAGATCAAGCTGATGACCGACGGCATCCTGCTCAACGAGATCCACTTCGACCGCGAGCTCGAGCGCTACGACACGATCATCATCGACGAGGCCCACGAGCGCAGCCTCACCATCGACTTCCTGCTCGGCTACCTCAAGCAGCTGCTGCCCCGACGCCCCGACCTCAAGCTGATCATCACCAGCGCCACGATCGACCCCGAGTCGTTCTCGAAGCACTTCGGCGACGCGCCCATCGTCGAGGTCTCGGGCCGCACCTACCCGGTCGAGGTCCGCTACCGGCCGCTCGTCGCCGACGACACCACGAGCGACGACGACGGCGACCTCGACGACGACGAGCGCCCCTCGGGCCGGTCGGGCGACCGGCCGGAGGCGCGGGCGGGCGACCGCAGGCAGCGCGCCGACGACAAGGACTACCTCCAAGGCATCAACGAGGCCCTCGACGAACTCGCCCGGGAGTCGAGCGGCGACGTCCTCGTCTTCCTCAGCGGCGAGAACGAGATCCGCGACGCCGAAGAGAGCATCCGGGGCCGCAACCTCCCGTACACCGAGGTGCTGCCCCTCTACGGACGGCTGAGCGCCGCCGATCAGCACCGGGTCTTCCAGCCCAGCACGACCGCGGGCACCCGGCGCCGCATCGTCCTCGCGACCAACGTCGCCGAGACCAGCCTGACCGTGCCGGGCATCAAGTACGTGATCGACGCCGGCACGGCCCGCATCAGCCGCTACTCGACCCGGGCCAAGGTGCAGCGCCTGCCGATCGAGGCCATCTCGCAGGCGAGCGCCAACCAGCGGTCCGGTCGCTCCGGTCGCACGAGCAGCGGCATCGCGATCCGCCTCTACAGCGAGACCGACTTCGAGAAGCGTCCCGAGTTCACCGAGCCCGAGATCCTGCGGACCAACCTCGCCGCGGTCATCCTGCAGATGATCTCGTTGGACCTCGGCGACATCGCCGCGTTCCCCTTCCTGCAGCCGCCCGACTCGCGCGGCATCAAGGACGGCCTCGACCTGTTGCGCGAGCTCGGCGCCGTCACCCAGGGCGGCCAGATCACGCGCGTCGGCAAGCAGCTCACGCGGCTGCCGATCGACCCGCGCCTCGCCCGCATGGTCGTCGAGTCGAAGACGCAGGGCACGACGCGCGAGGTGCTCGCCATCGTCTCGGCGCTGAGCATCCAGGACCCTCGCGAGCGCCCGCTCGAACGACGCGCCCAGGCCGACGAGAAGCACTCGCGCTTCCGCGACCCCAAGGGCGACTTCCTCACCCTGCTCAACTTGTTCGAGTACCTCGAGGACAAGCAGAAGGAGCTCAGCGGCAACGCCTTCAAGCGCCTGTGCCGCGACGAGTTCCTCAACTACCTGCGCATCCGCGAGTGGCAGGACGTCTACCGCCAGCTCAGCCGGGCCGCCCGGCCGCTCGGCCTGCACATCGGCGAGCGCAGCGCCAACCCCGATGGCGTGCACCGCAGCCTGCTGGCCGGCCTGCTCAGCCAGATCGGCCTGTTCGACCCGCAGAAGAAGGACTTCGTCGGCGCCCGCCAGACGAGGTTCCTGATCTTCCCGGGCAGCAGCCTCGCGAAGAAGCCACCGGCGGCCGTGATGACCGCCGAACTCGTCGAGACCAGCCGCCTGTTCGCCCGCGTCGCCGGCTCGATCGACCCGGCCTGGGCCGAACCGCTCGCACCCGACCTGGTCAAGCGCAGCTACGGCGAGCCCCACTGGGAGAAGAAGCAGGGCGCCGTCGTCGCCTACGAGCGCGTCACGCTCTACGGCGTGCCGATCGTCGAGCGTCGGCGCATCCAGTTCTCGCGCATCGACCCCGCCTACGCCCGCGAGTTGTTCATCCGGCACGCGCTCGTCGAGGGCGACTGGGAGGGGCACCAGGCCTTCGAGCAGAAGAACCAACAGCTGATCCGCGAGCTGACCGAGGTCGAAGAGAGGACGCGTCGGCGCGACATCCTGGTCGACGGCGACGCCGCGTTCGAGTTCTTCCAGCGGCGCATCCCGGCCGACGTCGCCAGCATGCGCGACTTCGAGGGCTGGTGGCGCAAGGCGAAGGTCGACACCCCCGACCTGCTCACCATGACCGCCGCCGACCTGCTCGGGGACGACGAACCCGACGTCGACGAACAGGGCTTCCCGAGCACGTGGCAGCAGGGCGACCAGACGTTGACCCTGCGCTACAAGTTCGAGCCGGGGGCCGACGACGACGGCGTGACCGTGATCGTTCCGCTGCCGCTGCTGCCGCGCCTCCGTCCGGTCGGCTTTGACTGGCAGGTGCCGGGGTTGCGCGACGAGCTCGTCACGTCGCTCATCAAGTCGCTGCCGAAGCAGATCCGCAAGAACGTGGTGCCCGCCGCCGACTGGGCCTCGAAGATCACGGACGAGCTGCCCGACGCACCACCGGCCGACGTCGACGAGCCGTTCACGGCGACCGTGGCCGCGGCGATCAAGAAGCTCACCTACACGCCCGTCACGACCGACGACTTCGACCTGCACCGCGTGCCCGCGCACCTGCGGGTCACGTACGCCGTGGTCGACGAGCGGGGCCGCACGGTCGGGGCCGACAAGGACCTCGACGCGCTCCAGCACCGGCTGCGCGACGCCACGCGCGACAGCGTCGCGCGCGTCACGCAGGGCGGCGGGCGCGACGAGCGCGGCCGGGGCCGGGGTCGCGGACGAGGAGGCGCGGGTGGCGACACCACGCCGGTCGCGCCCCGCCCCACGAGCTCGATCGAGCGCGAGGGCCTGACGTCGTGGGACTTCGACGAGCTCCCCGCCGTCGTCGACACCCGCCACGGCGACACGGTGATCCGGGCCTACCCGGCCCTGGTCGACCACGGCGACTCGGTCTCGATCACGTTGATGGCGACGCCCGCCGACCAGGCCCTCGCGACGCCCAAGGGCGTGCGGCGCCTGCTGATGCTGGCGACCCCGTCGCCCGTGGCCTACGTGCAGCAGCACCTGACGAGCGCCGAGAAGCTCATCCTGGCGACGAGCCCGTACCAGAACACGTCGGCGCTCTTCGCGGACTGTCTCGTGGCCGTCGTCGACGACGTGCTCTTCCGGGTCAAGCCCGACGGCATGGTGATGACCAAGAAAGAGTTCCTCTCGACGCGCGACCGGGTCTCGGGGGCCGTCATGGACCAGATGTTCCAGACCGTCTCGCTCGTCGCCCGCACGCTGACCGCCGCCCGCGACGCCGACAAGGCGATGAAGGGTGCGACGTCGATGACCCTCCTCGCCGCACTGACCGACATGCGCCAGCAACGCGACCGGCTGATCCGTCCGGGCTTCGTGTCGCAGACCGGGCTCCAGCAGCTGCAGCGCGTGCCGGTGTACCTCGTGGGCATCACGAAGCGCACGGCGAAGCTGCTCGAGAACCCCGGGCGTGACCGCGTCTGGCTGAGCGAGGTGCAGCAGGCGACCGAGCGGTACGAGGCCGCGGGCGGGACCTTCCCGCCGACCGACACCGCGCCTCCTGCGCTCGTCCGTGCCCGATGGATGATCGAGGAGTTCCGCCTCAGCCTGTTCGCCCAAGACCTGCGCCCGAGCGAGAGCGTCTCGCTGCCGCGCATCGTGAAGGTGCTCGCCTCCGCCTGAGTGGTGCCCCGGGGTCTCGTGGCCGCCACTAGCCTGTGACAATGCGCGCGACGGTGAAGGACGTGGCGGCACTCGCCGGGGTGTCGCCGAAGACCGTCTCGAACGTGATCAACGGCGTCGTCTTCGTGCGACCCGACACCCGCACGCGGGTCGAGAGCGCGCTCGCCGAGCTCGACTACGTGCCGAACCTCAGCGCGCGCGGCCTGCGCACCGGGCGCACCGGATCGATCGCGCTGGCCTTCCCCGACCTGAGCACCCCGTACAGCGCCGAGATGACGCACTGGTTCGTCGAGCAGGCGCACGAGCGCGGCTGGTCGATCCAGCTCGAGCAGACCGGTTCGCGGCCCGAGCGCGAGGGCGAGCTGCTCTCGCGGGGCAAGGAGCACCTCGTCGACGGCCTCGTCCTTAACCCCATCACGCTCGACGCCAGCGCCCTGTCGTCCGCCGGCACGGGCACCGGCGCCGCCACCGACTCGCTGCCACCCGTCGTCGTGATCGGCGAGGTCGAGCAGACCCTCGTCGATCAGGTGCGGGTCGACAGCGTCGCCGCGGCCCGCGACATGACGGCCCACCTGATCTCGGCCGGACACCGCCGCATCGCGACCCTGGGCGACTCGGCCGGCGAGTTCGACACGGCGACGGCCCGCGCCCGCACCCGCGGCTTCGAGCAGGCCATGGCCGAGGCCGGGCTGCCCGTCGACCGCGCCCTGCAGTACTCCTGCCCCGAATGGACGTCGGCCGACGCCTTCGCCGTCGTGCGCGCCGCGATCGATCGCGGCGACCGGCCCGACGCGATCTTCTGCTTCACCGACTCGCTCGCGATCGGCGCCGTCAGCGCGCTGAGCTCGGCGGGCCTGCGCGTCCCCGACGACGTCGCGGTGGCCGGCTTCGACGACATCGTCGACGGGAGGTTCTCCGTGCCACCGCTGACGACCGTCACCTTCGACAAACGACTGTTCGTCGACCGCACCCTCGAGTTGCTCGCGGCCCGCATCGCCGACCGCCAGGGCGCGGCCGAGCTGGTGCTGATCCCGCACGAGATCGTCGTGCGCGCCAGCAGCGGCGCCCGCGCCTGATCCCGACCCGCCACGCCACACCACGCCACGCCACGCCGCCATCGAGCCACCCCGCCACGCCACCACCCCGCCATCCCGCCATCCCGCCACGGAGTAAACACGGCGCCACGCAAAAAGGTGGCGGCGTGTGTACTTCGTGGCGGTGTGTGGCTCCGGCACCGCCGGCAGCCCGTCAGGCGGGAAGCGAGGAGGCGCGGCTCGCCGACTCACGCCCCTTGCGATTCCGTTACAACGATGGAATAGTCGTTCTCGTCACACATCACAAAGGAGTGAAGATGACCGAGAACCATCGGACGACCCCGGTACCGCGACCGGGCACCACCCCCGGCACCGCCACCCCCCGCGGCCTCAGCCGCCGCAGCATGTTGCTCGGCTCGGCGGCCCTCGTCGGCGGGGCGTTCGTCGCCACGGGCCTGTCGGGCTGTGCGCCCGGTGCCGTCACCGGCTCGGGCACGGACGTCGCGCAGTTGAAGTTCTGGCACCTGCTCAGCGGCGGTGACGGCATCAAGATGTCGGCGCTGATCGACCAGGCCAACGAGCAGAACCCCGAGTTCCACGCGACGCAGACCGTGCTCGCCTGGGGCACCCCGTACTACACGAAGCTAGCCATGGCCTCGGCCGGTGGGCGCGCGCCCGACGTCGCGATCATGCACGCCTCGCGCGTGCCCGGCTACGCCCCCGGCGGCCTGCTCGACCCGTGGGACGTCGAGAAGCTCGCGTCGTACGGCGTCCGCGAACAGGACTTCGCCGAGGCGGTCTGGAAGAAGGGCTTCAACGGCGGCGACCTGTACTCGGTCGCGCTCGACTCGCACCCGTTCATCCTCTTGTACAACACCGACATCGCCGCCCAGGCGGGTGCCCTCGGCCCCGACGGCAAGCTCGTCGAGATCACCAGCCCCGAGCAGTTCCTCGAGGTCGCGAACGCCATGCAGCAGGTGACCGGCAAGCACGGCGCCTCGTGGGGATACCTCAACGACGGAGCCCAGCTGTGGCGCATGTTCTACACCTTCTACAAGCAGCAGGGCGCCGACATGGTGCTGAAAGAGGGCGGGACGGTCGAGTACGACGAGCAGGCCGCCGTGACCGCGCTCGAGTTCATGCAGCAGCTCACCGACGGCACGGCGATGGCCACGGCCAGCGACATCCAGTCGGGCATCGCCGAGTTCGTCAGCGGCGAGAGCGGCATGCTCTTCACCGGCGTGTGGGAGGTCCCGAGCGCCGAGAACGCGGGCATCCCGTTCGACGGCAGCATCATCCCGACGCTGTTCGGCACGCCGGCCGTCTACGCCGACTCGCACGCGTTCGTCCTGCCGCGGCAGAGCGAGGTCGACGACGTCAAGCGCGAGGACGTCTACAAGATGGTCTCGACCATCCTGAAGGACTCCATCTCCTGGGCCGCGGCCGGGCACATCCCGGCCTACCTGCCGATCGTCGAGAGTCCCGAGTACGCCGAGCTGCGACCGCAGGCGAACTACGCCGAAGCCGCCGACTACCTCAACTACGACCCGCCCGCCTGGTTCACGGGCTCGGGCTCGGACTTCCAGACGTACTTCCTCGACTCGATCCAGTCGGTGATCCTCGCCAAGGACGACGCGGCCGACGGCATGCGGCGGTTCGTCGCGCGGGTGAACACCCAGCTGTCGCGCCCGGCCCCGGTGTGACCACCGTGCACGCCCTCACCCCGGCACGACACCGCCGCACCGTCCGCCCGACACCGCCCTCCTCCCCCTCCGCACGACCCGACCATCACGACGACGAAGGAGTCGATCTGTGACCTCCACCACGGTCAAGGCCCCCCGGGCCACCGCCGAACGCGCGCGGTCCGACGCCCGCGCGACCGACCGCAGCCGCGCCTCCCGCAAGCGGACCGGCCCGTCCGACAACCGCATCGGCTGGGGGTTCGCCGCCCCGTTCACCGTGCTCTTCGCGGTGTTCCTGGTCTGGCCGCTGCTGCACGGCTTCTACCTGAGCTTCACCGGCCAGAGCCTGACCGGCCAGGGCGGCGAGCTGATCGGCGTCGCCAACTACGCCGAGGCCTTCGCCGACGGCGACATGTGGCGTTCGATGCTCAACACCCTGTGGTTCACGGTGCTCAGCACGATCCCGCTCGTCGTCGTCGCCCTCGTGCTCGCCATCCTCGTCAACACCGGGCTGCCGGGGCAGTGGCTCTGGCGGCTGAGCTTCTTCCTGCCGTACCTGCTCGCCTCGACGGTCGTCTCGCTGTTCTGGATCCAGCTCTACAGCCCGACCCTCGGTCCGATCAACAACGTGCTCGGCACGCTCGGGCTGCCGCAGCCCGCCTGGCTGCAGGACCCCGACACCGCCATGATCGCCGTGGTCGCGACCACCGTCTGGTGGACGGTCGGCTTCAACTTCCTGCTGTACCTCGCCGCCCTGCAGAACATCCCCGACCAGCAGTACGAGGCCGCGTCGCTCGACGGCGCCGGACGCTGGCGGTCACTGCTGTCGATCACCATCCCGCAGCTCGGCCCGACCACCGGCCTGATCGTCATCCTGCAGGTGCTCGCCTCGCTGAAGGTCTTCGACCAGATCTACCAGATGACCACCGGCGGACCGGCGGGCAGCACCCGCTCGGCCGTGCAGTACATCTTCGACACCGGGTTCACCGGCTACCGCTTCGGCTACTCGTCGGCGATCTCGTACATCTTCTTCGCGGTGATCGTCGTCATCTCGGTCGCACAGTTCAGCATCACGGCCCGCAACCGCAAGGGAGCCCAGAAATGACCGCCCCCGCCCTCGCCCCGACGTCCGACCTGCGCGCCCCCACGGCCGACCGCGGCCGGAAGGGCCACAAGCCCGGCCAGAAGCCGTTCGGCCCGATGGCCGTCCTCAGCGTGGTCATCCTGGTCGTGCTCGCCGTCCTCTGGCTGCTGCCGTTCCTGTGGTCGCTCGCGACCTCGTTCAAGAGCGAGACCGACGCCGCGGCGACGCCGCAGACCTGGATCCCGGCCGGCGGCTTCACCCTCGACGCCTACCGAGGGGTGCTCGAACAGGGCAACATCCCGGTGTGGCTGTTCAACAGCCTGTTCACCTCGATCGTCATCACGCTGATCGTCGTGGCCACCTCGGCCCTCGTCGCCTACGCCTTCTCGCGCCTGGACTTCCGGGGCAAGAAGTGGCTGTACGTCGCGACGATCGCGTCGATCATCATCCCGCCGCAGGTGCTGATCGTGCCGTTGTTCTACCAGATGCTCGCCTTCGACATGGTCGACACGTACTGGGGCATCATCCTGCCGCAGGCCATCGCCCCGGCCATGGTCTTCGTCCTGAAGAAGTTCTTCGACCAGGTGCCGATCGAGCTCGAGGACGCCGCCCGCGTCGACGGCGCCGGGCGCATCCGGGTCTTCTTCACGATCCTGCTGCCGCTGTCGCGCCCCATCCTCGGCGCGGTGTCGATCTTCGTGTTCATCGGCGCCTGGAACAACTTCCTGTGGCCGTTCATCGTCACGAACGACGCGTCCCTGCTCACCCTGCCGGTCGGCCTGCAGACCATCGAGAGCGCCTACGGCATCCAGTACGCGCAGAACATGGCCGCAGCGGTCCTCGCGGCCCTGCCGCTGATCCTGGTGTTCCTGTTCTTCCAGCGCCAGATCATCAAGGGCATCTCGACCACCGGGTTCGGGGGTCAGTGATCCGACCGCCCCGGACGCGACCGCCCTGCCGCACCGCGCCTCCTCGTCCCCGTCCCCATCACACGCACGCCGTTCCCCTCACCTAGGAGATCCATGTCCACCGCCCGCATCACCGTCGACCGCGAGTTCACCATCGGCCCGGTCCCGCGCCGCCTGTTCGGCTCGTTCGTCGAGCACATGGGCCGTTGCGTCTACACCGGCATCTACGAACCCGGTCACCCCACCGCCGACGAGAACGGCTTCCGTCAGGACGTCCTCGACCTCACCAAGGAGCTCGGCGCGACCGTCATCCGCTACCCCGGCGGCAACTTCGTGTCGGGCTACAACTGGGAGGACGGCGTCGGGCCGGTCGACCAGCGCCCGCGTCGCCTCGACGGCGCCTGGCACACGGTCGAGACCAACGCCTTCGGCCTGCACGAGTTCGTCGCCTGGTCGAAGCTCGCCGGCACCGAGGTGATGGAGGCCGTCAACCTCGGCACCCGCGGCGTCGACGCCGCCCGCGAGCTCGTCGAGTACGCCAACCACCCCGGTGGCACGGCACTCAGCGACCGGCGCATCGCCAACGGCGCGAAGGACCCCTTCGACATCAAGCTCTGGTGCCTCGGCAACGAACTCGACGGCCCGTGGCAGATCGGCCACAAGACCGCCACCGAGTACGGCCGCCTCGCCCAGGAGGCCGCCAAGGCCATGAAGTTCGTCGACGACTCGATCGAGCTGGTCGCGGTCGGCAGCTCGGGCCGCGGCATGCCCACCTTCGGCACCTGGGAGCACGAGGTCCTCACGCACGCGTACGACGAGGTCGACTACGTCTCGATGCACGCGTACTACCAGGAGCACGACGGCGACGCGAAAAGCTTCCTCGCGACGGCCGTCGACATGGACGCGTTCATCGAGGAGGTCGTGTCGACCATCGACGGGGTCAAGGCCGCCGGCAAGCACACGAAGCAGGTCGACATCTCGTTCGACGAGTGGAACGTCTGGTACCAGACGGGCCTCGATTCGGACGACCAGCCGCACAACGTGTCGAAGGGCTGGCGCGAGCACCCCCGCCTGATCGAGGACCAGTACAACGTCACCGACGCGGTCGTGGTCGGCACCTTCCTCAACTCGTTGCTGCGTCACGGCGACCGGGTCAAGATCGCGAACCAGGCGCAGCTCGTCAACGTCATCGCGCCGATCCGCAGCGAGGCCGGCGGGCCCGCGTGGCGCCAGTCGATCTTCTGGCCGTTCGCCCGCATGGCGGCGCTCGCGACCGGGCAGATCCTGCGCACCCTCGTCACGAGCGACAAGGTCGACACCGAGAAGTACGGCGACGCCGACCTGGTCGACGTCAGCGCGACCTACGACGAGGAGGCCGGCACGGTCGCGTTCTTCCTCGCGAACCGCGGTCTCGACGAGGCCGCCGACGTCGAGGTCGCCCTGCGCGGCTTCAGCGGCGGACGCGTCACCCGCGCCGAGGTCCTGGCCGTCCCCGAGGGCGGCGACCGCTTCTCGTCCAACACCGAGCAGGCGCAAGACACCGTGGGGCTCGTCCCGCTGACCGGCGTCACGGTCGACGGCGGCATCGCGCGCCTGCGCCTGCCCGCCCTGTCGTGGGCGGTCGTCGAGCTCG
>NZ_LMLG01000006.1:959301-965593 GCF_001421865.1 Frigoribacterium sp. Leaf44 | reverse complement strand
GGTGCCGGTCACGACCGGCACCGCGCCTCCTGCGTCCGGTCGCGTCGGGCGCGCGGGTCGGCCGCGAGGCCTCGGCTCAGCCGCCGACCTCACGCCCAGCAGCCGGGACCCGGCTCAGCCGCGGGGCTTGAAGAGGCGAGCGATGCTGTCGCGCACCGACTCCTCGATGGTGTCGGTGAAGCCGTTCGAGAAGCCGAGGGCGTCGTTCGGGGCCGACGCTGCCGTCATCGACTCGACGACGCGCTGACCGTGGTGGGCGCGCGCCTCGCGAACCGACGCGAAACCGAGGCCGAGGTCGGTCGCGGCCCGGGCCAGCAGCCCTTCGCGGTCGTCGTCGGTGCTCGTCTGCGCCTCGGCGAGCGCGAGCACCGAGAGGTCGTCCACGCCGTCGGCCACCCATCGCGCGGCGCGCCCCGGGAGCACCCCGGACGGCAACAGGCCGAGCCGGCGCTGAGCCTCGCTGTCGCGGATCTCGGCGCGGGCGACGGACGGGTCACGGGGCGTCGGGTCGAGGGTCACGACGACCACGATACCCGCGGGCATCCGCGGCGGCTGCCCCGCCTTCGGGTCGTGCGCTCAGCTGAACAGCCGTGTGGGCGTCGAGAGGTCGAGCTCGCTCACGCGCGCTTCCTCCCCCGACGGACCGTCGCCCGCGCCACCGTCGTCGAGGCTCCGCTCGATGCGCCCCTTCTCGGCGATGCTCGACCGGATCAGGGGCAGGCCGCGCTGGATCGCGTGACGGATGCGCTCCTGCAGCAGCGGGGCCGTGACCGCGTACTTCTCCGCGCCCCCGGTCGCCGTGAAGTCGGTCGTGTGCGCGTACACGCCGAGCGGCAGCGTGAGGGCCTGGAAGAACCCGAACAACGGTCGCAACGAGTGCTCGATGATCAGCGCGTGGCGCTCGCTGCCGCCCGTCGCGGCGAGCAGCACGGGCACGTCGACGAGCGCGTACTGCTCGACGAAGTCGAAGAGGTGCTTGAAGAGCCCGGTGAAGGAGGCGCGGTAGACGGGCGAGGCGACGATCAGCAGGTCGGCGGTCTCGATGGCGACCAGCTCGCGCTCGACCCGCTCGTCGAGCTGGTCGCGGGTGAGCGCGCCGGCGAACAGGGGCCCGAGTTCGCTGACCCGGATCACGTGCGCCTCGATAGGCAGGACGTCGCCCAGCGCCGTGACGATCTCGTGCACGAGGGCGTCGGTCTTGGACGGCGTGCTGAGGGTGCCCGACACGGCGACGACCCGCAGGGGCCGGGTCGGACGCGGGGACGCGGGGGGCGGAGGCAGCGTGGAAGTCATCCCGTCCATGCTGCGCCCGAGGCCGACGTAACACAGGGTGTGTGACGGATCGTGACGTGCGACAGTGTCCCGGTGACACATCGACCACAGCAGGAGGGGTTCGACCCGGCCGCCCACGGCTTCGACCCCGCACGACCCGATTCCGACCTCGCCGCCTCGTTCGGGCTGGCCGCCGACGTCTACGAGAGGGGTCGCCCGTCGTACCCCCTCGAGGCCGTCGACTGGCTGCTGCCCGAGGGCGCCTGTCACGTGGTCGACCTGGGGGCCGGCACGGGCAAGCTGACCCGCCTGCTGCTCGACCGCGCTCCGTCGGTCACGGCCGTCGAGCCCTCGCCCGGCATGCGCGCCACCCTCGAGCAGGTCGTCCCCGGGGCGACGTCGGTCGCGGGGTCCGCCGAGAGCATCCCCCTCGGGGACGACTCGGTCGACGCCGTCCTCGTGGCGCAGGCCTGGCACTGGGTCGACACGGACCGGGCCGTGCCCGAGATCGCCCGCGTTCTCCGCCCCGGCGGCACGCTCGGCCTGATCTGGAACATCCGCGACGAGTCGGTGCCGTGGGTCGCCGAGCTCAGCCGGGTGATGCACCAGCCGCGCGAGCGCGACATGGGGTCGGACGCCCCGGTCGTCGGTGCCCCCTTCGGCACCGTCGAGCGACACGACGTCGCCTGGGTGCACGAGCTGGGTCGCGACGAGTTCCTCGCCATGATCGCGTCGCGCAGCTACGTCATCACGCTCTCGCCCGACGACCGCGCGGCCCTGCTGGGCGACGTCGAGCGGCTGCTCGACACCCACCCCGACACCCGCGACGTCGAGCTCATCCGCCTGCCCTACGTCGCGCGGTGCTCGCGGGCCGTCCTGCCCTCGTAGGTCGCGCCTCCTCGGCCCCTCCCCACCCTGCGGGCCCGCCTCGTCGTCCCCGGACGCGGGCGGGCCTGCAGGGCACGGGCAGCACGCACGAATAGGGTCGGGTCATGGACCAGGAGGCGCGGCTCGTCACGGTCGACCACGCCTGGTCGGGCCGGTGGTCCGGTCGCAGCCTGTTGCGACTCGACGCCCACGGCGTCGTCTTCGCCGGGTCGGCCGACGCGCACGACGCCGACACCCTGGCCGGTGCCGAGCTGCCGCACGTGCCGGGCACCGTGCTCGCCCCCTTCACCGACTCACACGTCCACCTCGGCCTGATCGACGCCGCGCAGCTTCCCGTCGGCGGCATCTCGCGGGTCGTCGACCTCGGGTGGGACCCGGCGATCGCGCAGGGCTGGCTCGGCCGGTCCGGCCGGGACGGCTGGCCCGAGGCGACCATCGCCGGCGGGTTGATCACGGCACCGGGCGGGTACCCGAGCCGGGCGGGCTGGGCGCCGCCCCGCGCCTCCCTCGCGGTGGGCGGCCTCCGCGCCTCGACCCGGCTGCGCCGCGCGGCCCGGGTCGTCGAACGGCAGCACGCCCTCGGCGCCTCGATCGTCAAGGTCGCCCTGAACTCCGACGTCGGCCCCGTCCTCGACGACGCGACGCTGGGCGCCGTCGTCGACGCCGCGCACGGACTCGACCTGCTCGTGGTGGCCCACGTCCAGGGCGTCGGCCAGGCGGCACGCGCGGCCGACGCCGGGGTCGACCGGCTCGCCCACACCCCCTTCAGCGAACGGCTCGACGACGACCTGATCGCCCGACTGGCCGCCTCGACGACGTGGGTGAGCACGCTGGACATCCACGGCCACGGTCTCGGTGGGGTCGCGCACGAGACGGCGGTCGACAACCTCTCGCGGTTCCGTGCCGCGGGTGGCCGGGTGCTCTACGGCACCGACCTCGGCAACGGCGACCTGCCGCTCGGCGTGAACGAGCGCGAGCTGCGTGCCATGGGTCGGGCCGGCTTCGGGCTGGCGGGACTGCTCGACGCCCTCGCCCCCGACGTCGCCGAGCCGGCCGGCGGCGCGCGCCTGCCGTTCACCCGCGTGACCTGGATCGCCGACGCGCCCCGCGCCTCCGCGTCCTCCGACGAACGGGCCGCCTGGCTCGCCCGCGCGACCGCACTGACCGCCGACGAGCTGCTCGCCGTCGCCCTCGAGGAGAAGACCCGATGACCGATCCGCTCGCCTACCCCGTCGACTCCACCGACCCCGACGAGCAGGCCTCGGCGCATCCGGCCGGCCCGCTCGACGCCGCCGACCCGCTGGCGTCGTTCGTCGACCGGTTCGTGCCGGCCGTCGACGTGGTCTCGTACCTCGACGGCAACTCGCTCGGGCGGCCCGTGACCGCCACGCTGTCGCGACTGTCCGAGTTCGTCGAAGGCGCCTGGGGCACGCGGTTGATCCGCTCGTGGGACGAACGCTGGATGGCTCTGCCGACCGAGCTCGGTGACCGCATCGCGGCGGCCTGCCTCGGTGCCGCCCCGGGTCAGACGGTCGTGGCCGACTCGACGACCGTGTTGCTCTACAAGGCGATCCGCGCGGGTCTGCGGGCCCGGCCCGACCGCCACGAGATCGTCATCGACGACGACCAGTTCCCGACCGACCGCTTCGTCGTCGAGGGCATCGCCCGCGAGCACGGGGCCACGATCCGCTGGATCGCCGTCGACAAGGCGACGGGCGTGACCGTGTCGCAGGTGCGCGACGTCGTGGGGCCCGACACCGCACTGCTGCTGGTGAACCACGTGTCGTACCGATCGGGCTGGTTGGTCGACCTGCCCGCGATCACGACGCTCGTGCACGAGGCGGGCGGGCTCGTGCTGGCCGACCTCTGCCACAGCGTCGGCGTCGTGCCGATGCAGCTCGACGAGTGGGGCGTCGACCTCGCCGTCGGCTGCACGTACAAGTACCTGAACGGTGGGCCGGGTGCCCCCGCGTTCGTGTACGCCCGCGCCTCGCTGCTGCCCGAGCTCGACCAGCCGATCCAGGGGTGGATGGGCGCGGCCGACGTGTTCGCCATGGCCGACGGGTACGAGGCGGCGGCCGGCATCCGGCGGTTCGTCAGCGGGACTCCCCCGGTGATGGGCATGCTCGCGATGCACGACATGCTCGACCTGATCGACGAGGCCGGCATCGACGCGATCCGGTCGAAGTCGCTCGCCCTGACCGACTACGCGTTCGACCTCGTCGATGCCTGGCTCGTGCCGCTCGGGGTGACCGTGGCGACGCCCCGGGCCGCGACGGAACGCGGCAGCCACGTCACGATCACGCACGAGTCGTTCCGCGGGATCGTGGCCCGCCTCTGGGACGCCGGCGTCGTGCCCGACTTCCGCAACCCCGACGCCCTGCGCATCGGACTGTCGCCGCTCAGCACCTCGTTCGCCGAGGTGCGCATCGGCATCGCCGCGATCCGGGCGGCGTTGCTCGCCGACTGAGCACGCACCCGGCACACCGCCGAGTGGGCAGGACACCGCGGCACGAGGCGGCGCCTTCTCCGGTTCCCCGTGTTCTCGCGGACGGACGCCCCCGGCGCCGGGTGGGCGCAGTCAACCGGGCCCTGCGCCTTCCGCCCGCCCCGCGCCCGTGCCCGCCCTCGTGCCGAACCCGACCACACCGCGCCCGCCCCCGCGCCGAACTCGACCACCCCGCGCCCGCCCCCGCGTATCGCGCCGAACCCGACCGCCCCACGCCCGCCCCCGTGCCGAACCCGACCGCCCCACGCCCGCCCCCGCGTACCGCGCCGAACCCGACCGCACCACGCCCGCCCCCGCGCCGAACCCGACCGCACCACGCCCGCCCCCCGCCCGCGTCCCGCGCGCCGAACCCGACCGCCCCACGCCCGCCCCCGCGCCCGCCCCCGTGCCGAACCCGACCGCCCCGCCCCCGTGCCGAACCCGACCGCCCCGCGCCCGCGTACCGCGCCGAACCCGACATCCAGCGTGGACGAAAACGTTTGCGGCCGAAGATGAGCGGCGTGTCGTCCCTCGACGGTCGCGAATTGCACACCGGAGCAGAGCGAGGACGAGCGGACGCAGAACAGGCGCCGCCCGGGGTGGGCGACGCCTGCTGCGTGGTGCGGGGGTGGGTTAGAAGTCCCAGTCCTCGTCTTCGGTGTTGACGGCCTTGCCGATGACGTACGACGAGCCCGACCCCGAGAAGAAGTCGTGGTTCTCGTCGGCGTTCGGCGAGAGCGCGGACAGGATCGCCGGGTTCACGTCGGTCGTCTCTTTGGGGAACATCGGCTCGTAGCCGAGGTTCATCAGCGCCTTGTTGGCGTTGTAGTGCAGGAACTTCTTGACGTCTTCGCTGAGGCCGACGCCGTCGTAGAGGTCTTGCGTGTACTGGATCTCGTTCTCGTACAGCTCGAAGAGCAGGTTGAACGTGTAGTCCTTGATCTCTTGCTTGCGCTCGTCGGACGCGCCTTCGAGACCCTTCTGGAACTTGTAGCCGATGTAGTACCCGTGTACGGCCTCGTCGCGGATGATGAGGCGGATCAGGTCGGCCGTGTTGGTCAGCTTGGCGCGCGAGGACCAGTACATCGGCAGGTAGAAGCCGCTGTAGAACAGGAAGGACTCGAGCAGCGTCGAGGCGACCTTGCGCTTCAGCGGGTCGTCGCCCGTGTAGTAGTCGAGGACGATCTGGGCCTTCTTCTGCAGGTTGACGTTCTCGGTCGACCAGCGGAAGGCGTCGTCGATCTCGGGGGTCGACGCGAGGGTCGAGAAGATCGACGAGTAGCTCTTGGCGTGCACCGACTCCATGAACGCGATGTTCGTGTAGACGGCCTCTTCGTGCGGGGTGATCGCGTCGGGGATCAGGCTGATCGCGCCGACGGTGCCCTGGATGGTGTCGAGCAGCGTCAGGCCGGTGAAGACCCGCATGGTCATCTGCTGCTCTTCGGGCGTCAGGGTGTTCCACGACTGGACGTCGTTCGACAGCGGGATCTTCTCGGGCAGCCAGAAGTTGTTGACCAGCCGGTTCCAGACCTCGACGTCCTTGTCGTCGTGGATGCGGTTCCAGTTGATCGCACTGACTGACGAGATCAGCGGGACCGACTTGCCGGTGGCGTGCACCGGATCGGTGATGGTCATGACGTGCCT
>NZ_LMLG01000006.1:936220-959288 GCF_001421865.1 Frigoribacterium sp. Leaf44 | reverse complement strand
GGGCCGGTCGTCGAGACCGGCCCACGCCGGGTGGCGCAAGGGCTCGGGGCGCAGGGCCTAGAGCATGCAGCTGACGCAGCCGTCGACCTCGGTGCCCTCGAGTGCGAGCTGGCGGAGACGGATGTAGTAGATCGTCTTGATGCCCTTGCGCCATGCGTAGATCTGCGCCTTGTTGATGTCGCGCGTGCTGGCGGTGTCTTTGAAGAAGAGCGTGAGCGACAGGCCCTGGTCGACGTGCTGCGTCGCCGCGGCGTAGGTGTCGATGATCTTCTCGGGCCCGATCTCGTACGCGTCGGTGTAGTACTCGAGGTTGTCGTTCGTCATGAACGGCGCCGGGTAGTACACGCGGCCGAGCTTGCCCTCTTTGCGGATCTCGATCTTCGACGCGATCGGGTGGATCGACGAGGTCGAGTGGTTGATGTACGAGATCGACCCGGTCGGCGGCACGGCCTGGAGGTTCTGGTTGTAGATGCCGTGCTGCATGATGCTGGCCTTGAGCGCGAGCCAGTCGTCCTGCGTGGGGATCGCGACGCCGGCGTCGGCGAACAGTGCCGCCGCCCGCTCGGTCTCGGGCTTCCACTCGGTCTCGGTGTACTTGTCGAAGAAGGTGCCCGACGCGTAGGTCGAGTCCTCGAAGCCGCCGAAGGTGACGCCACGCTCGATCGCGATGGTGTTCGAGGCGCGCAGGGCGTGGAACAGCACCGTGTAGAAGTAGATGTTCGTGAAGTCGATCGCCTCGGGCGTGCCGTAGTGCACACGCTCGCGGGCCAGGTAGCCGTGCAGGTTCATCTGGCCGAGGCCGATGGCGTGCGACTGGTCGTTGCCGACCTCGATCGAGCGGACCGACGTGATGTGGCTCATGTCGCTGACGGCGCTGAGGCCGCGGATCGCGGTCTCGACGGTCTTGCCGAGGTCGGGCGCGTCCATCGAGAGGGCGATGTTCATCGAGCCGAGGTTGCAGCTGATGTCCTTGCCGATCTCGTTGTACGAGAGGTCTTCGTTGAACGTGGTGGGCGTGTTGACCTGCAGGATCTCGGAGCACAGGTTCGACATGTTGATGCGGCCCTTGATCGGGTTCGCCTTGTTCACCGTGTCTTCGAACACGATGTAGGGGTAGCCCGACTCGAACTGGATCTCGGCGATCGTCTGGAAGAAGTCGCGCGCCTTGATCTTGGTCTTCTTGATGCGCGAGTCGGCCACCATCTCGCGGTACTTCTCGCTGATCGCCACGTCGCCGAAGGGGACGCCGTAGACCTTCTCGACGTCGTACGGCGAGAAGAGGTACATGTCCTCGTTGTTCTTGGCGAGCTCGAACGTGATGTCGGGCACGACGACGCCGAGGGACAGCGTCTTGATGCGGATCTTCTCGTCGGCGTTCTCCCGCTTGGTGTCGAGGAACCGCATGATGTCGGGGTGGTGTGCGCTGAGGTACACCGCGCCGGCACCCTGACGGGCACCGAGCTGGTTCGCGTAGCTGAAGCTGTCTTCGAGCAGCTTCATGACGGGGATGATGCCGGAGGACTGGTTCTCGATCTGCTTGATCGGCGCGCCGGCCTCGCGGATGTTCGAGAGCGACAGGGCGACGCCGCCACCGCGCTTCGACAGCTGCAACGACGAGTTGATGCCGCGCGAGATCGACTCCATGTTGTCTTCGATGCGCAGCAGGAAGCAGCTGACGAGCTCGCCGCGCTGGGCCTTCGCGGTGTTGAGGAAGGTCGGCGTGGCCGGCTGGAAGCGGCCCGCGATGATCTCTTCGACCAGGTCGACGGCGAGTGCCTCGTCGCCCTGGGCGAGACCGAGGGCGGTCATGACGACTCGGTCTTCGAAGCGCTCGAGGTAGCGCTTGCCGTCGAACGTCTTGAGCGTGTACGAGGTGTAGTACTTGAACGCACCGAGGAAGGTCTGGAACCGGAACTTCTTCGAGTAGGCGAGGTCGTTCAGCTTCTCGATGAACGCGAAGTCGTACCGCTCGATGGTCGCGGCCTCGTAGTACTCGTTCTCGACGAGGTAGTCGAGGCGCTCGCGCAGGTTGTGGAAGAAGACCGTGTTCTGGTTGACGTGCTGCAGGAAGTACTGCTTCGCCGCCTCGCGGTCCTTCTCGAACTGGATCTCGCCGGACGGGCCATAGAGGTTCAGCATCGCGTTCAGGGAGTGGTAGTCCATCCCCGAGCTGAGCCCTTGCCCCGGTGCGGCGATCACTTCGAGGTCATCGACTGCTGCGTCCAAAATTCTTCCAATCCTGTGTGTACGGCTTGTACGTCGTCTGGTGTTCCGAAGACTTCGAAACGGTAGAGAAGGGGAACGTCACACTTGGCCGAGACGATGTCGCCGGCCAGGCAGTAGCCCTCTCCGAAGTTGGTGTTGCCCGCCGCGATCACGCCTCGGATGAGGCGCCGGTTGCCCTCGTCGTTGAGGAACCGGATGACCTGCTTCGGGACGGCGCCTCGCCCCTCGCCGCCACCGTAGGTCGGCAGGACGAGGACGTAGGGGTCTCGGACGTGGAGCGGCGGCTCGGACGGGAACAGCGGGATGCGCTGGGCCGGCAGACCGAGCTTCTTGACGAAGCGGTCGGTGTTGCCCGAGACGCTCGAGAAGTAGACGAGTTCGTTCGTCACGTCGAGTCATCGCCTCCGAGGTGAGGTGGGGCCGGGCCCCGGGTCACGGTCCTGCTGGTCGGGCGCGGGGCGCCCGGTCGACTAGTCGACCTTGGCGGCCAGGGCGGCGATCTTGTCGGGGCGGAAACCGCTCCAGTGGTCGTCGTCGGCGATGACCACGGGGGCCTGCATGTAGCCGAGGGCGCGGACCTTCTCGAGAGCGGCGTCGTCGGCGGTGACGTCGAGCACGTCGTACTCGATGCCCTTGTTGTCGAGGGCTCGGTAGGTGGCCGTGCACTGGACGCAGGACGGCTTGGTGTAGACGGTGATGGCCATGGGATCCCCTGTGTTCTGGCCGGCCCCTGAGGCCGGATCGGTGGTTCGTGAGCCTCGGGGCGTAGTGCCCGTGGCGACTCTTCGATACTACATCTAGTGGCCCGGAGTTGCCCCCACAACTAGATGCGGTGTTACACGCCTGTAGTTCGTCTCGCGGAGTTCTCCACAGGGAACCGCACACGTTTTGCACAGAACGAGGGCGGTTCTCCCCGGTTCTGGTCTGTTCTCCACATGTTCGTCCCCACCACCGACACTCGTCGATCCGTGTCCCCAGTTCGGGACCACGGCGTGTCGCGCACCCTGGCCCCACTCGTAGACTTGTCCCCTCGTGAGCACCTATTCGACCCTGCTGAAGACGCCCGGCGTCTCGCGCATCATCGCGGCCCAGCTGACCGCGCGCTTCCCGTTCGGCATGCTGTCGCTCGCGTTCCTGCTGCACGTCGAGCACGTGCACCACTCGTACGCCGCGGCCGGCCTGGTGCTCGCCGCGACGAGCATCGGCCAGGCGATCTCGGGCCCGCTCACCAGCCGCTGGATGGGTCGGTGGGCGATGCGCCCCGTCCTGACCCTGACGCTGATCGTCTGCCTGATCACGATGGTCACCTTCACCCTGTACGACTTCTCGGTGCCGGTGTTCATGGCGCTCGGTTTCGTGACCGGCCTCAGCGTGCCGCCCGTCCAGCCGGCCGTCCGCACCATCTACCCCAAGATGGTCACCTCGAACCAGCTCACTCCCCTCTTCTCGCTCGACGCGTCCGCGCAAGAGATCATCTGGGTGGCCGGCCCGGTCATCACGACCTTCGTCGGAACGCAGATCGGCACCCGAGAGGCCATCTGGCTCGCCGCGGCCTTCCTGGTGGGCGGCGGCATCTGGTTCATCGCGTCGCCCGAGGTCGGACGCGTCCGCATCCCCCGCAGCAAGCGGGCCTTCGGCAAGGTGCTCGCGCGGCCGACCGTGCTGCTCGCGACCGTCGCCGGATTCCTGCTCATCGGTGCCTGCGCCGCGGTCGAGGCGGGCGTCGTCGCGCTCTTCGGCGAGGGCAGCGCCGACTCGGGCATCGCCCTCGCGATCTTCGCCGCGGGGTCGTTGGTCGGTGGCCTCGCCCTCGGGCACGTCCCGGTCGGCCCGTGGGCGCTCGCCCGCCGCATCGCCATCGTCTTCGTGGGCATGACCCTCGCGATCTTCGCGACGGGCCTGTGGCCGATCAGCATCACGCTGCTGATCGCGGGCGTCGGCATCGCCCCCGCCCTCGCCGTGATGTTCGCGATCGTGTCGTCGAGCGTGAAGTTCAGCGACACGGCCGAGGCCTACGGGTGGGCCGGCACGGGCCAGCTGATCGGCTCGGCCCTGGGTTCGGCCATCGCCGGCTTCGCGATCGACCACATCGGCGGCCAGGGCGGACTCATCGTGGCCGCCTGCTTCGCCTTCGTCGGCATGGTCGTCGGCGCCGCGTTCCACAAGGCCCTGCCCGACCTCCGCGGCCGCGACGCGAGTCCCCTGCCCGACACCGAACCGGTGCCGGTCCAGACGAGCTGACCCGCGCCTCCTCGTCCACGGGGCGACGGGCCCGGCACGCAGCGTTCACCGGACGGTCGCCGAGGCCCGGCGACACGGGTGGGTCGGACGCTGGCAGAGTTGAGGGCATGCCCTCCATCGACGTGCCCCAGATCACCCTCAACGACGGCCGCACGATCCCCCAGCTCGGCCTCGGCGTCTACAAGGTCGCCGACGACGAGGCCGAACGGGTCGTCGAGACCGCCCTCGGCGAGGGCTACCGCCACCTCGACACCGCCGAGTTCTACGCCAACGAGACAGGCGTCGGACGTGCCCTCGCGGCGTCCGGCGTTCCCCGTGACGAGGTCTTCCTCACGACCAAGGTCTGGAACACCGCGCAGGGTTACGACGAGACGCTCCGCTCGTTCGACGAGAGCCTGACGAAGCTCGGCACCGACCACGTCGACCTCTACCTGATCCACTGGCCCGCCCCGAAGCAGGACAAGTACGTCGAGACGTACCGGGCCCTCGAGACGATCCGGGCCGAGGGCCGGGCGCTCTCGATCGGCGTGAGCAACTTCCAGGTCGCCCACCTCGAACGCCTGATGGCCGAGACCGACGTCGTGCCGGCCATCAACCAGGTCGAGGCGCACCCGTGGTTGCAGCAGCACGAGCTGCGCGCCTTCGACGCCGCCCACGGCATCGTCACCGAGGCGTGGTCGCCCCTGGCGCGAGGGCGCATCCTGGACAACGCCGCGCTCGTGCGCATCGGCGCGAAGCACGGGGTCACCCCGGCCCAGGTGACGATCCGCTGGCACCTGCAGCAGGGCCTCGTCGTCATCCCCAAGTCGGTCACGCCGTCGCGCATCCGCGCCAACCTCGACGTCTTCGGCTTCGAGCTCGACGCGGGCGACCTCGCCGCCATCGCGGGCATCGAGACCGGCGAGCGCACGGGCTCGCACCCCGACCACAACGGCTGACCCGGTCGACCGCGACACCGCCGCCCGATCCCGACACCGCTGCAGGAGGCGCGGGTCCGGTCGGTCGCGCCCGGCACGTTACCGTGGACCGGCAACCCGTCGACGCAAGGAGCACCCCGCATGACCATCACCGCCGCAGCAGACGGATCGGCCCTCGGCAACCCCGGCCCCGCCGGATGGGCCTGGTACGTCGACGACGAGCGATGGGCCGCCGGCGGCTGGCCACGGGCGACGAACAACCAGGGCGAGCTGACCGCCGTGCTCGAGCTGCTGCGCGCCACCGCCGGCACCGACGACGACCTGCACATCCTCTGCGACAGCCAGTACACGATCAAGGCCTGCACCGAGTGGATGCCCGGCTGGAAGCGCAAGGGCTGGCGGAAGGCCGACGGCAAGCCCGTGCTGAACGTCGAGATCCTGAAGGAGCTCGACGCCGCCCTGGCCGGCCGGAAGGTCCGCTTCGAGTGGGTCCGCGGCCACGTCGGCCACGAGATGAACGAGGCGGCCGACGTGCGGGCCCGGGGCGCGGCCACGGCGTTCCAGAACCGCACCGAGGTGCCGTCCGGGCCCGGGTGGCCGGGGGCACCGGTCGCGACGACCGACCCGATCGCGGCGCCGGCGACCCCGCCCGCGCCTCCTGCGACGCTCTTCTGATCCCGCGACGAACCGCACCGCGAATCGTGCACCGCACCTGATCCGGACGCGGTGCCGTGCACGAGACGCCGTGCCGTGGTGGGCCGTGCCGTGTCGCGGCACGGCGCGGCGCGGCTACATCGAGGGGTGCGTGCTCGACAGTCCGCCGTCGACGACGAACTGCGCGCCCGTCGAGAAGGCCGAATCGTCGCTCGCGAGGTGCAGGGCGAGCCCGGCGACCTCGTCGGGCTTGGCGAGTCGACCCCGCGGGCTCATCGCGCGGAACGCGTCGAGCACCTGCGGCTGGGCCTCGACCTGGCGGCGGAACAGTGCGGTGTCGGTCGGGCCGGGGTGCAGCGAGTTGATGCGGATGTTCCAGCCCTCTTGGGCGGCGTGGGCGGCACTCGACCGGGTGAGCCCGACCAGGGCGTGCTTGCTCGCCGTGTAGGCCGCGTCGTCGCCGAAGCCGAGGAAGGACGTCGCCGGGGCCAGGTTGATGATCGACCCGCCCTCGCCGTCGGGGTTCGCGCGCATCTGCTCGATGGCGAAGCGGGTGCCGAGCATGACGCCGGTGACGTTGACCGCGAAGACGCGGTTCCAGCTCTCGAGCTGGGTGACGTCGATCGACTGGCCCGAGACGATGCCGGCGTTGTTCACCAGGACGTCGAGTCGGCCGTAGTGCTCGGCGATGCGGTCCATGACGCGCTTCCAGTCGCCGCCGTTGGCGACGTCGTGCTGCACGAACTCGGCCCCCGTCTCGGCCGCCACGGCCGCCCCGTCGACGATGTCGGTCGCGACGACCCGGGCCCCCTCGTCGGCGAACCGACGGACGATCGCCTCGCCGATGCCCGAGGCTGCCCCGGTGACGATGGCGACTTTGCCGGACAGACGAGACATGGCGACCTCTTCGTGGTGGAACGCGGGTGGAGCTGGTCGGCTGCCGGGGTGGGGCAGGACCCTACGAGATTACCCCTCGACGGGTGACGGTCGGCTCCGTTCGGAGGCCGGCCCGACGGCCGTGACCGTCACGACGGCCTCGCCCCGCTCGTCGCTCGAGGCGAGGTCGACGACGGCCGAGATGCCGAAGTCGTGGTCGCCCTCGGGATCGGCCAGGATCTGCCGAACCCGCCACACCGTGGGCAGCTGCTCGACCTGCAGCATCTGCGGCCCCCGGGCCGCGGCGTCCGTGCCGATGGAGTCGTACTCGTCGTAGTACCGGTCGAGGGCCTCGCCCCAGCGGTCGGCGTCCCAGCCCGAGCCCGCGTCGAGGGCGCCCAGGGCGTCCGCGTCGTCCCGGGCGGCGAGTTCGACGCGACGGAACAGCTCGTTGCGCACCATGATGCGGAACGCCCGGGCATTGGCGGTGAGGTTGCGCAGCGTCGGAGGCACGATCTCGTCGTGGGCCTCGACCTCGCGCGGGTTCACCATCTCTTCCCACTCGTCGAGCAGGCTCGAGTCGACCTGCCGCACGAGTTCACCGAGCCACTCGATGACGTCGACCAGCTCGTCGGTCTTCGCCTCGTCGGGCACGGTCTGGCGCAGGGCGCGGAAGGCGTCCGACAGGTAGCGCAGCACGAGGCCCTCGGAGCGGGCCAGCCCGTAGAAGTTCACGAAGTCGCCGAAGGTCATCGCGCGCTCGTACAGGTCGCGCACGACCGACTTGGGGCTGAGCGCGAAGTCGCCGATCCAGGGCTGGGAGGCCGCGTACGTCTCGAACAGGGCCGTCAGCAACTCGTCGAGCGGCTTGGGCCAGGTGACCTCCTCGAGCAGTTCCATGCGCTGGTCGTACTCGATGCCCTCGGACTTCATCGCGGCCACGGCCTCGCCCCGGGCCTTGAACTGCTGTTGCGACAGGATCGGCCGCGGGTCGTCGAGCGTCGCCTCGACCACCGAGACCATGTCGAGTGCGTAGGTGGGCGACTCGACGTCGAGCACCTCGAAGGTCGCCAGGGCGAAGGGCGACAACGGCTGGTTCAGGGCGAAGTTCGCCTGCAGGTCGACCGTCAGGCGGATGGTCGGGGCTCCCCCGTCGGGCGAGGCCTCTTGCACGACGACCTCGGCGGTGCGCAGCGTGCGGTAGATCGAGATGGCCTGCCGCGCCATCGCGTACTGCTTGGCGAGCGGCTCGTGGTTGTCGAAGACCAAGGAGCGCACGTTCGCGAAGACGTCGCCGCCGCGACCGATGACGTTGAGCAGCATGGCGTGGGTGACCTGCATGTGCGAGGTCAGGGCCTCGGGCTCGGCGGCGATCAGCTTGGTGAAGCTGGGCTCGCCCCAGGACACGAACCCGTCGGGCGCCTTCTTGCGGACGATCTTGCGCTTCTTCTTCGGGTCGTCGCCCGCCCGCTCGATCTGCTTGAGGTTGTCGATCTCGTGCTCGGGTGCCTGCAGCGTGACCGTGCCCGAGGTGTCGTAGCCCGCACGACCGGCCCGTCCGGCGATCTGGTGGAACTCGCGTGCGCTCAGCTGACGCATGCGGGTGCCGTCGAACTTGGTCAGCGCCGTCAACAGCACCGTGCGGATCGGGACGTTGATGCCGACGCCGAGGGTGTCGGTGCCGCAGATGACCCGCAGCAGGCCGCGTTGCGCGAGTTGCTCGACCAGGCGACGGTACTTGGGCAGCATGCCCGCGTGGTGCACGCCGATGCCCGAACGCACGAGACGGTTCAGGGTCTTGCCGAAGCCCGTGCTGAACCGGAACCCGCCGATCAGCTCGGCGATCTCGTCCCGTTGCTCACGGCTGGCGACCTTGATGCTCGAGAGCGCCTGCGCCCGCTCGAGCGCCGCGGCCTGCGAGAAGTGGACGACGTAGACGGGGGCCTCGCCCGTCGAGAGCAGCTCTTCGACCGTCTCCTGCACGGGTGTCTGCGCGTAGAAGTAGTGCAGCGGCACGGGACGCTCGACGCCGGTGACCCGCGCGACGGGCCGCCCCGTGCGCCGCGCGAGGTCGTCCGTGATGCGGGCGACGTCGCCGAGGGTCGCCGACATGAGCAGGAACTGCGCGCGCGGCAGCAACAAGAGCGGCACCTGCCAGGCCCACCCGCGCGACTGGTCGCCGTAGAAGTGGAACTCGTCCATGACGACCTGGTCGACGTCCGCGTCGGCCCCGTGCCGCAGAGCCAGGTTCGCGAGGATCTCGGCGGTGCAGCAGATGATCGGCGCGTCGGCGTTCACCGACGAGTCGCCGGTCACCATGCCGACGTTCTCGGGCCCGAAGAGCTCGACCAACGCGAAGAACTTCTCGCTGACCAGGGCCTTGATCGGGGCCGTGTAGTACGACCGTCCACCCTGGCTCAGGGCGACGAAGTGGGCGCCGGCCGCGACGAGCGACTTGCCGGTGCCCGTCGGCGTGCTGAGGATCACCGACGCGCCTCCGACGAGCTCCATCATCGCTTCGTCCTGCGCCGGGTAGAGGGGCAGCCCGCGCGACTCGGCCCACTCGGCGAATGCCGTGTACGCCGTGTCGGCGTCGTACGAATCGGCGCCCGGCGTCGACGGGAGCAGGGCGGCGAGGGGGGCGACGGGAGCGGGCGACATGATGAGTCAACCCTGCACCATCGACCGGGCCGCCGGCGACGATCACAGGCGGGTCGTCCGGCCGCGGGGGCGGGACGGCGCCCCCGCGACCGGCCCCCGGCCTCGTGCCCTGAACCTCCACGAGGTGAGGGGAACTCAAGTAAATCACGAGGAGGCGCGGTGCGCGACCCCGAGGACGCTCGGTCCACGACGACGGCAGGGACCCGGGACGAGAAGAGGGCACGCCCCGGTCGACGAGCAGAACTCGGACCAGGGCGTGCCCACCGGACCCACGGCCGAAGACCTCACGAAGTCGGATCAGGAGACCACGCTGCGTTCGACGGCCGCTTGTCGGGAACGGGCGCCCCGGTAACCAGCCGGTGAGCGCACTACACCGTACCTCGGACAGCCCCCGCGGGGGTGGGTGACTTCCAGGTGATTGGAAGACCTCGTAATCCGGATGAAACACCCGACGGCTACGGTCGCGGATGAACCACTTGGTTCACATCTCACGACGGGAGCCCCGATGACCCGCACCACGTCGCTCGCCCCGGTCGAACGCTCGGCGTTCGCCGCCTTCCCGAGCGGGGTCGCCGCGCTCGCCGCCACCGGGGTCGACGGCCCGGACGGCATGGTCGTCTCGAGCTTCACGGTCGGGGCGTCCTTCGACCCGCCGATGGTGACCTTCGCCGCACGTCAGGACTCGGCGACGTGGGCCCGCCTGCGCACGGCACCGAGCCTCGGCGTCTCGGTGCTCGCCGCCGACCAGGGCCTGCTCTGTCGCCAGCTCTCGTCTCGCACCCGGGCCGCCCGCTTCGCCGACGTCGACCACGTCGTCACCGACGACGGGGCCGTCCTGGTGTCGGCCACCCCGTTGCGGCTCGAGTGCGTCGTGCACCGCGAGGTGCCGGCCGGAGACCACGTGGTCGTCATCTTGCAGGTGCTCGGCGCCGAGGTCGACGACACGGCTGCACCGCTCGTCTACCACGGCACCGCCTTCCACTCGTTGCAACCGATCGGCTGACGGGCCGACGGGCCGACGGGCCGACGGCTCAGGCGATGCGCCCCGGGCCTCCGAGCAGACCGTCGACCTGGTCGACGGCGCCTTCGACGGCGGCCTCGTCGGCCGGGGACTCCCCGTTCAACTCGACCTCGTCGGGGCTGTCGCCGTGAACGGCGGCCGGGTCGGTGCGCGCGTCGGCGTCGTGGTCAGCGGGGTTCGTGGGCGTGCTCATGGGGGCCTCTCTCGGGGGCCGACGCTCGACCCCGGTGCGCCCGAACCTACCCCGGCACCTCCGAGACGGCTCCCAGCGCGTCGGGACCGGCACCGCGCCTCCCGGGAGTCGAGAGGGAGTCCGGAGGGAGTCGGGAGACAGTCGAGCCGACCACCCGCGTCCGACCACGGACGGCCGCCGACTAGTAGAAACGAGGGAGGCGCGCAGCCCCATCCCCGCACCTCCAGACCCGCCGGGCGCCCGGCAGAAAGGGCCGACGATGTCGTCTCCCCGCACCCCCACCACCCGTGTCGCCGTCACCGGCGGCAGCGGCAAGCTCGGCCGTGCCGTCGTGCGCGACCTCGCCGAGCACGGCTACGAGGTCGTCCTGCTCGACCGCGTGCCCAGCCCCGACCCCGTCGAGGGCGTCGTGTTCGTCAAGGTCGACCTGACCGACTACGGCCAGGTCGCCCAGGCCCTCACGAGCGTCGACGACCGGTACGACCACATCGACGCCGTCGTGCACCTCGGCGCGATCCCGGCCCCGGGCCTGGTGCCGAACGCCGCCCTCTTCACGAACAACGTGACCTCCAGCTACAACGTGTTCGCCGCCGCCCGCGCCGCGAAGATCCGCAACGTGGTCTGGGCCTCGAGCGAGACCCTGCTGGGCATCCCGTTCGACATCGACCCGCCCTACCTGCCGCTCGACGAGGAGTACCCCGTGCGACCCGAGTCGTCGTACTCGCTCGGCAAGGCCGTCGAGGAAGAGATGGCGCGGCACTTCACGCGCTGGGACCGTCAGCTCAAGCTGATCGGCCTGCGGTTCTCGAACGTGATGGACGACGGCGACTACTCGGAGTACCCCTTCGACGAGACGCCCGAGAAGCGCACCTTCAACCTGTTCTCGTACATCGACGCCCGCGACGGCGCCCAGGCCGTGCGGAAGGCGCTCGAGAGCGACCTCGTCGGCTTCGAGGCGTTCATCATCGCGGCGTCCGACACCGTGATGAACACGCCGACGGCCGTGCTCGCCGAGCAGTACTGGCCGCAGGTCGAGAAGCGCCGGGCCGTCGAGGGCGTCGAGCCGCTGCTCAGCAGCGACAAGGCCCGCGACCTGCTCGGCTTCGTGCCCGAGTTCTCGTGGCGCGAGTGGGGCGAGCGCACGGGCAACCACCGCGGCTGACGCCCCCTCGGCGAACCGACGACCCGCGCCTCCTGATCCGACGGACCAGGAGGTGCGGGTCGTGTCACGCGGCGCGCCTCACCCCTCGAGCACCACCGTCGCCTCGAGCGGCAGCTCGGCCACCGACGAGCCGACGTGCAGCGTGAACGCACCCGGCTCGTGGGCCCAGGACCCGTCGCGCCAGTCGGCGAAGGCCCGGGCCGGGACGGTCACCTCGACACGGCTCGTCCCCCCGGCCGGCACGACGACCGGCGCGAACCCGACCAGCCAGAGCACCGGACGGTCCACCACGGAGTCGGGACGCGAGGCGTAGACCTGCACCACGTGCTTGCCCTCGCGGGCACCCGTGTTGGCGACGTCGACGGCCACCTGCACCGCGCCTCCCGCGGTGACCGACGGGGTCGTGTCGAGGCCCGACAGTGACCAGGTCGTGTAGCCGAGGCCGTGCCCGAACGGGTAGGCCGGGGTCGTGCCGGCCTTGAGCCAGGCGCGGTAGCCGATGTGGATGCCCTCGTCGTAGACGACCTCGCCGTCGACGGGCGTGACGTCGATGACGGGCACGTCCGCCTGGGTGGCGGGCCAGGTCGTGGGGAGGCGCCCGCCGGGCTCGACGGCACCGGTGAGGACGTCGCCGAGCGCGTGGCCGTACTCCTGACCGCCGAACCAGGTGAGGAAGAGCGCGTCGACCTCGTCACGCCAGGGCATGGTGACCGGTGAGCCCGCGTTGACGACGACGACCGTCGTCGCGGCGGCCGCAGCCACGCGCGAGACGAGCTCGTCCTGACGGCCGGGCAGGCCGAGCGAGGTGCGGTCGAAACCCTCGGACTCGACCTTGCTGTTCGTGCCCACCACGACGATCGTCAGGTCGGCGGCCGCCGCGGCCGCGACGGCCTCGTCGATCAGCCCGGCCGGGTCGCCGTCGTCGGGCTCGATGCCGAAGGTGTAGCTCAGGGCTCCGCCGAGTGCGCTCGCCCCGATGGTGTGGTCGACGACGACGTCGATCGGCCGCCCCTCGACGACCGCCACGGCGGCCGACTGCGACGGCGGCGCGAGGAACGCCGCACCGAGGTCGTCGCCGACGGCCTCGCTCGTGCCGTCGAGCACGACCTCGCCGTCGACCCGGATGACCGAGTGGCCGACCGAGGCCACGCCGAGCAGGATCTCGCCCGTGACCTCGGGCGTGTACCGGGTAGAGAACCGCACGGTGTCGCTGCGCTCGATGGGTGCGTCGCCACCGAACCAGACGAGCGCGGTGGCCCTGCGGTCCTCGGCGAACAGTTCGTCGTCGCCCGAGCGGAACGACACGCGCACGCCGGGTTCGCCCGTCTCGGGGTTGGTGATGCGGTCGAGGGGCAGCTCGGCCACCCCTTCTTGCACGACGGCACCGACCGAGTACGTCACGGTCGCGTCGGGGAAGGCCTCCTCGATGCCCTCGACGGGCGTGACGACCTTCTCGGGCAGCACGGTGGCGCTGCCGCCGCCCTGGGTGCGGGCGAAGCGGGCGTTGTGGCCGACGACCGCGATCGACCGGACGGTCGAGGGGTCGACCGGCACCGCGCCTCCTCGGTCGTGGGCCAGGACGGTGCCGGCGGCCGCGGCCTCGCGGACGAACGCGATGCCGTCCTCGACGGTGGTCGGCGACGCGGCCACGGGCTCGAAGCCTTCGAGGGCGCCGACGCGGGCGGCGAGCTGCAGCAGGCGCAGCACCTTGCGGTCGATGGCGTCCTCGGACACCTCGCCCGCGCGCACGGCGGCGACGAGGGCGTCGCCCCACGGGCCGTCCGGGCCGGGCATCACGAGGTCTTGCGAGTGCTTCGCGCTCTCGACGCTGCGGACGCCCGTCCAGTCGCTGACCACGACGCCGTCGAAGCCCCACTCGCTGTTCAGCGGGGTCTCGAGCAGCTCGTTCTCGGTCGCCGTGACGCCGTTGATCGAGTTGTACGACGACATGACCAGCCAGGCGTGCGCCTCGGTGACGGCCTTCTCGAACGCCAGCAGGTAGAGCTCGCGCAGGGCCCGGTCGCCCACCACGGTGCTCGCGGTGAAGCGGTCGGTCTCGTAGTCGTTGGCCACGTAGTGCTTGGGCGTCGCGCCGACGCCGTTGTCCTGCACGCCGTGGACGTACGCCGCGGCGAGCTCGGCGGTGAGCACGGGGTCCTCGCTGAACGCCTCGAAGTGCCGACCGCCGAGGGGCGACCGGTGCAGGTTGATGGTCGGGCCGAGCACGACGTCGACGCCCTTCCGGCGCGCCTCGACGGCGGCCGCGGCACCGTAGCGGCGGGCCAGGTCGGGGTCCCAGGACGACGACAAGGAGGAGGCGCTGGGCAGGTTCAGAGACGGCGAGCGTTCGTCCCACACCTCGCCGCGCACCCCGCTGGGGCCGTCGCTGACCAGGATGCGCCGCAGGCCGATCTTCTCGTTCGGGTGGGTCGTCCAGAAGTCGCGGCCGGTGAGCAGCTGCACCTTCTCGTCGAGGGTGAGCCGCCCGAGGAGCTCGGTGAGTCGGGCCTGGTCGTGTCGTGCCCGGTCGTGTCGTGCGTGGTCTTCTCGTGCCTGGTCGTCGGCCGCGTCGCCGTCGTGGTGGAGGGTCATGACGTGACGCTACCAGCGAAAACCGAGTGACGGTGGGTTTCGGGCCCGACCCCCGACGCTCGCGCTAGCCTGACCGCATGGCACAACGGGGTTCGTACGCGAAGGGTGTGGCCAAGCGGACGGAGATCCTCGACACGGCGCTCGACGTGGTCGCCCGCAACGGCTTCCGCGGCACGTCGGTGAAGGAACTCGCCGACTCGGTCGGCCTCAGCCAGGCCGGGCTGCTGCACTACTTCGACAGCAAGGACGAGCTGTTCACGGCCATCCTCCGTCGACGCGACGAGGTCGACCTCGCCCTCGCCGACCCGCAGGCGGACATCGTCGAGCAGTTGATCACCGTCATCCGGCACAACGCCGACGTGCCCGGGCTGGTCCAGCTGTTCGCCAGCATGTCGACGGCCGCGACGAGCGACCCGAGCCACGCCGCCCACGCGTACTTCGTCGAGCGGTACGCCTCGCTCCGCACCCAGGCCGCCGACGCGATCACCATCCGCCAGCGGCGGGGAGAGGTGCCGGCGGGCGTCGACCCCACCCGCCTCGCGACGGTGCTGCTCGCGGTCAGCGACGGCATGCAGATCCAGTGGATGCTCGACCCCGCCACCGACATGGCCGAACACGTCGAGCTCGTCTGGCGCCTGGCGCTGGCCGCGGTGGCGACCCCGGCCTGACCCGTCGGAGCCGGTGTCGGCGGACCCGCCCGGCCCGGCGAACGGCACCCGGCTCGCCCGTCCGGCTCAGCACGTCCGTCCGGCTCAGGACGCCCGACCGACTCAGGCCCGCAGCATGCCCGTCGTCACCAGTTCGCGGACCTGCGGCAACAGCTCCGACCGCAACGCGGCCTCGTCCGCCCCGAGCAGCTGGGCGAGGGCGCCGACGATCGCGCCGACGCTGAGCTCGCCGTCGCAGGCACCGACCAGCGCCGACAGGGCCGTGCCCGAGTCGACCGTCCGGGCGAAGCCGCCGCCCTGTCGCAACGAGATGACCGTGGGGTCGTCGTTGCCGGGCCAGTAGTGTCGCTCCTCGGTGACGTCCCCCGCGACGACCAGTCGGCGCGCGGCCAGCTGCTCGTCGTCGAGGTCGCGCAGCAGCTCGATCGCGTCGAGCGTGCCGAGCAGGTGGGCGCCGAGACCGACGTCGTTCTGACCGAGACCGCCCAGGAGGCGCTCCGTGCGCACCACGGGCCGGCTCGCGTCGTCCACGGGTCGCCGCACCGTCAGGTAGCCGAAGCCGACCTCGACGATGCTCCGGGCCTCGAAGTCGCCGAGCCACGCCTCGTAAAGGCGCTCGAAGTCCGCGGAGCCGGGACGGGTGCCGCCGTCTCGGATCCAGGTCTCGGAGTACGCGGTCGGGTCCTGCACCTCGCGCTCGACGACCCAGACGTCGACGGGCACGCCACCACGGGCCGCCCAGTCGGCGACCGAGTACGCCCCCTTCTTACCGGCGACCGCACCCGCGCCTCCGGACTCCCAGTTGCCCAGCAGCTGGGCGACGCCGCCCGGTGCGAGGTGGCGCCCGAGGCCCTCGACGACCGAGGCGACGAGGTCGTCGCCGACCATGCCGCCGTCGCGGTACTCGTACTCGGGCACGCCCTCGGCCCGAGGCGTGATCACGAACGGCGGGTTCGAGACGATGTGGTCGAAGGCCTCGCCGGCGACGGGCTCGAACAGGCTGCCGAGGCGCAGCTCGATGCCGTCGACCAGGTTGAGCGCGGCGTTGAACGCGGCGTAGTCGAGGGCGCGCTGCGAGATGTCGGTGGCCACGACGTGCCGCGCGTGCCGGGCCGCGTGCAGGGCCTGGATGCCACAGCCCGTGCCGAGGTCGAGCGCCCGGTCGACCTGGCGCGAGATCATCAGGCCGGCGAGCGTGGCCGAGGCTCCCCCGACGCCGAGCACGTGGTCCTCGCGCAGAGCCCCCTCGACGACGAGCTCGCCGAGGTCGGAGGCGATCCACCAGCTCGCCTCGCCCGAGGCGTCGACGAAGGCGTACGGGCGGAGGTCGACGAGCGCACGGACCGAGTCGCCCTCGCTCGCCACGAGCCCGAGGGCGACCGCACCCTCGACGCCGAGGGTCGGCAAGGCGTCGACGACCGCGTCGACGTCCTGCGGGTAGCCGAGCACGAACAGCGACGCGAGCGTGGCGGCCGGACGCAGCGACTCGTCGCGCGCGGCACTGCGGGCGAGGGCACGACGGGCGGCGACCCGCTCGCCGCGGAAGAGTGCGGCACCGGCCTGCGAACCCCAGGCGTCGGCTCCCTGCAGCCGCTCGACCGTGAACCCGGACGACGCCAGGTCGGCCCTCAGCCGTGCGAGCGCCTCGGGATCGATCGAGAGGTGGGGCGTCGAGTCGTCGGTGGGGGTCGTCGGAGGCACCCGACCATCATGGTGCAGGAGGCGCGGCGCCGGTCACCGGGACGCCACGGAGCCCCCGTCGTGGGACGACGGGGGCTCCGGCCGGTGGACGCGGGACGGGTCAGCTGGTGAAGACCACGTCGTCGTAGTCGAACGACGGCGACATCTGGAAGACGATCTGGTCGGCGTCGGCCACCGAGAACACGATGCGGTAGGTGATGGTCTGGCCGGCCGGGACGACCGTCGTGGGCGAGCTCTCGATGTCGGAGTCGTAGACCTTGCTGGCCTCGACGCCGCCCGAGGTGGCCGTCTCGTAGGGCATCGGCTCGAAGTTCGCGTCGGTGCCGTTCTCGATCGTCACCGTGAAGACCACGGAGGCCGCCTGGTCGGCGCCGCTCGAGTACTCGCCGGGCGTGTACGCCTCGGGGGCCGAGACCGTCACGGCGACGCCGTCGTCGTAGGTGAAGGTGTCGCCGAAGGCGTTGTTCTCGGCCGAGGCGTCGCTGTCGGCCGAACCGGAGTCACCCGAGTCGATCGAGCCGCTCGTGGGCAGGGAGTCGTTGACGGCCTGGACGGAGGCGAGCCCGATGACGAGTCCGACGATCACGACGGCGAGGCCGATGAGCACGCCGAGGCCCGACACGATGGTGCCGATCAGGGCGAGCATGCGCGCGCCCTTCTTCTTCACGAGCGCGATGATGCCGAGCACGAGGCCGACGATCGCGAGGATCACGCCGAACCCGATGAACGACAGCAACAGCCCGACGCCACCGACGACGATCGACGCGATGCCGAGCCCGTTGCCGCCCTGCGGCGACTGCGGGGGCGCGCCGTAGGCCGGAGCCCCGGTCGGGGCGGCACCGTAGGGCGCCTGCTGGCCGCCGTACGGCTGCTGCGACTGCCCACCGTAGGGCTGCTGCGGGGCACCGTAGGCAGGCTGGGGTGCACTCGGCGGGGGCGTCGTGCCGTACGTCGGCTGCGGAGGCACGGGTGCCGACGGAGGAGGCGTCTGGTCGCCGCGTCCGTTCTCGTCGCGGGGGTCACGGGGTTCGTCGGACGAACCGTAGGGCGGCTGCGGAGTGCTCATGAGGCAAGCATGTCGTGACTTCGGGGATCCGACGGGCCGAACAGGCTGTGCGACCGGTTTTCGTTACCGATCTGTCGTATTTGATTCACCCTGCGCAACCTCTCGGCGGTCACGCGCCCCTCAGGGTCGATCAGGCCGGCAGCACCGAGATCTCGAACTCGCCGTACATGTGGGCTGCGTCGCGCAGGTGGTGCAGCGCCTCCTCGGCCTCGGATCGGGAGTGGTACGGCCCCCGGGCCGGCGCGCCGGGCAGGGCGCGGGCGTACGAGTACTGCAGGTACCAGACGGGGTGATCGTGTTCGTCGTGCTGCACGATGCTGACTGCGAGGGACATGCCCGGATGCTACGACCGCCCCGCCCCTGCCGCGCCCGCTCACAGCGGATACATCAGGTCGCGGGCCGCGGCGCCGAGGCGAGACCCCAGGAAGTCGCCGAGACCACCGGACGCGTCACGGGGTCTCGGCGAGGTCGTGGGGTCTCGGCGAGGTCGCGGGGTCTCGGCGGCAGCCGGCACGAGAAAGGCCCGGGTCGTGATCGACCCGGGCCTGATGTGGTGGAGCTAAGGGGATTCGAACCCCTGACCTTCTCATTGCGAACGAGACGCGCTACCAACTGCGCCATAGCCCCAGAAACTGCTCTGCCACGATAGCACCTCGTCGACCACCGGAAGAACCCGGGCCGGGCGCTCCGGGGGTCAGACGGCGCGACGGCGCTGCAGCGCCTCGTCGAGCGAGAAGTCCGACTGCGGCAGGTCGTCGATGATGCCCATGCGGGCGAAGCGACTCGGGGGGCGAGGGGGCGCGACCGGCTCGACCCGCGCCTCCTCGGCGGGGACGGCGGGAGCCGCGACGGGGGCAGGAGGCGCGGTGCGGGCCACGGACGCGCGTCGCGTCGACTGCAGCGCGGCCTCGGCCCGAGCGGCCTCGCGCAGGGCGTCGTGCTGCGCGGAACGCAGCGACTCGACCGAGCGCCGGGAGTCCTGCTGCATCACGGCTGCCGCGTCCTCCGCCGACGCGGCGTCCGCCGACGCGGCAGGGGCGGGACGCTGTCGACCGCGTCGCAGGTAGAGGGGCTTCGGGACGGGCACGGGCGTCCACAGCCGGGACTCGGCCGAGGCCTCGTCGGCGCGGACGACGGCACCGTCGCCCATGACGCCCGAGAAATCCTTGAGCGGCTGCGCCACGGGTGCGACGACCGCCCGGCGGGCGCGCGCACGCGACACGGCGGCCAGCTGCGTCAGCATCGCGACCGCGCCGGCACCGAAGACGAGGCCGGCGACGACCACCACCCACGACGACGTCAGACCCGCGGCGACGCCGCCGACGACGGCGACGACGCTGACGGCGAGCACCACGGTCGAGACCAGGCGCGAGCGCCGGAGCCGACGGGCCGCGAGGGCGGGATCGCGGTCGGCGGCCCGCAGCACGGGGGCGGCCGCGGCGAGCTCGCGGGTGACGGCACGCTGCCGCGCCGCCTCGTGCGCCCGCCTCAGGGCCTCGCGCCGCGCCTCCTCGTGTCGCAGGATCTTCTGCGCGTCGGCGACCGAGCGGGCGTTCGCCTCGATGCGCACCTCGTCGGGGACCTCGGCCGTCTGGGCGAGGATGCGCAGGGTCTGCTGCAGCCGCACGGCGTTGCGTTCGGTCGCGAGGTACTCGCGTCGACGCTGCCAGGTGGGCACGAGGTAGACGAGCCAGAGCGCGGCGACGAGAGCGAGGACGACGCCTCCACCCCACGACTCGATGTGCATGGTGACCAAGGTATGAGCGGGCGGGCCCTGGAGGCCGCTGATCGACAGGTGTGTCCGCGTGTCGCGGGACGGATCCGCTTCGCGGCCCGACGGAGGACCCGAGCGGGCGGAGTCGCTACAGCGGCAGCGTGCGTCCGGCCTCGGCCAGGGCGTCGGCCGGCACGCTGCCCTGCCCGACCGGCACGGTTCCCGTGGTCCAGCGACGCAGGACCCCCTCGGGCACCTCTTCGGCGACCAACGCGAAGCAGAAGTGGTCGCGCCACGAGCCGTTGATGTGGATGTACCGCCGCCGCAGACCCTCGTAGCGGAAGCCCAGCTTCTCGACGACGCGCAGGCTGGGGGCGTTCTCGGGCCGGATGCAGATCTCCATGCGGTGGAGCCCCAGCGCCCGGAAGCAGTGGTCGGTCGCGAGGGCCACCGCGATCGGCGTCGCGTTGTGGCCCGCCGCCGCCTGGGTCACCCAGTAGCCGATGGTGGCCGAGCCGAGCGAGCCGTAGGCGATGCCCGAGACGTTGAGCTGGCCGACGAACCGGCCGTCGAGCTCGATGGCGAAGGGCAGACCGAGCCCCGCCCGGGCGTTGGTCTGCAGCGACCGGATGCTGCCGCGCACGTCGTGGCTGGTGAAGCCGTTCGGGTTGGTGGCCTCCCACTGCCGCAGCCACGACCTGTTCTCCATCAGGGCCTGGTCGAGGTCGCGGGTGTCACGGAGACGGAGGGGGCGGATGGTCACCGCCCCCTCCGTCAGCGTGGGGATGTTCGTCACGGAACGTGTCGCCTGCTTACTTCTCGAGCCCGGCGGTGAACTCTTGCAACCACGGGCGCAGTTCGCCACCGATGTCGTCCCGGTCGGAGGCGAGCTGCACGATGGCCTTGATGTAGTCGAGCTTGTCACCGGTGTCGTAGCGACGGCCACGGAACACGACGCCGTACACGCCGCCGGTCCACTCTTCGGCGCCGGCCATCTTCATCAGGGCGTCGGTCAGCTGGATCTCGCCGCCCTTGCCCGGCTCCTGCTTCTCGAGGACGTCGAAGACCTCGGGGCGGATGACGTAGCGGCCGATGATCGCCAGGTTCGAGGGCGACTCGCCCTGTGCCGGCTTCTCGACGAGGCCGGTGACCTTGACGACGTCGTCCTCGTCGGTCTTCTCGACCGTGGCGATGCCGTAGAGGTGGGTCTGCGAGGGGTCGACCTCGAGCAGGGCGATGACGGTGGCGTTCTTCTGCCCCTGCACCTCGACCATGCGCGTGAGCAGCGGGTCGCGGGCGTCGATGATGTCGTCACCGAGCAGGACGGCGAACGGCTCGCGTCCGACGTGCATCTTGGCGCGGAGCACCGCGTGGCCGAGGCCGAGCGGGTCGCCCTGACGCACGTAGTGCATGTCAGCGAGGTCGGTCGACTGGTTGACCTTGGCGAGCTTGTCGTGGTCGCCCTTCTTCTTCAGCGTCTCTTCGAGCTCGCTGACGTGGTCGAAGTGGTTCTCGAGCGCGTTCTTGTTGCGGCCCGTGATCATCAGGACGTCGGTGAGGCCGGCGTTGACGGCCTCTTCGACGACGTACTGGATCGCCGGCTTGTCGACGACCGGCAGCATCTCCTTCGGCATTGCTTTCGTGGCGGGCAGGAATCGTGTCCCCAGGCCCGCGGCGGGAATGACTGCTTTAGAAATCGTGAAGCCCATGCGGGTCAGCGTATCCATCCCCGACGTTTCGCGGAGGTTAATAGTCGGACGGTTAAGCTCGTCGTCATGACTGACGACGTCGGCAACGCCAAACGCGCCCTGCGAGCCGAGATCCGCCAGAAGCGTCGCACCCTGGGTGCACACGAGAGGGACCAGGCCACCGAGGGCATCACCCGGCACCTCACCGACCTCGCCACGGGCCTGTCGGTGCGCTCGATCGCGGCCTACCTGTCGACCGACGTCGAACCGAACACGCGACCGTTCCTCAACTGGGCTTTCGCGAACGGCGTCCGGGTGCTGTTCCCGATCACCCGGGCCGACGGCCTGCTCGACTGGGCGGTGGGCGACGGCGAGAGCGAGACCCGCGGCCTGTTCGACCTGCCCGAGCCCGTCGGCGAGGTGCTCAGCCCGATGGCGGTCAACGACGTCGACCTGATCGTCGTGCCCGCGGCGTCGATCGACCACGGCGGCATGCGCATGGGCTGGGGCCGTGGCTACTTCGACAAGACCCTCGGCTCGATGGAGCGCCGCCCGCCCGTCTATGCTGTGGTGTTCGACCCCGAGTACGTCGAGTCGGTGCCCCGAGAGCGGCACGACCAGCCCGTCGACGGCGTCGTCACCCCCTCCGGCATCCACGAGTTCTAGACTCGCCTTCCCTCAGGATCGCCTCCGTGCCCACCTACTCGTACCGCTGCACCGAGTGCGACAACGCGTTCGACATCGTGCAGTCGTTCACCGACGACACCCTCACGGTCTGCCCGGTCTGCGAGGGCAAGCTGCGCAAGGTCTTCAGCCCCGTCGGCGTGACCTTCAACGGGTCGGGCTTCTACCGCACCGACTCGCGCTCGAAGAGCACGTCGGGCTCGGGGTCGTCCGGCTCGGGCGACAAGGGATCGTCGTCCGGCTCGTCCGAGAAGACCTCAGGAGGCGCGAGCGGCTCGTCCTCGTCGGGCACCTCGGGCAGCGGGTCGGGTTCGTCCTCGTCCGGCAGCGGCTCGTCGGGCAGCGGCTCGTCGGGCTCCGGCTCATCGGGCTCCGGCTCGTCCGGTTCGAGCTCGTCCGGTTCGAGCTCGTCGGGCGGGTCGTCCCGCTCGTCCTGACCGCGCCGAAGGCGACCGACGGGATCACCCGAGCGCGCCTCCGTGGTTTGCTGGACGTCGAGAACCTCATCTCGTCGGATCAGAAGGAGTCGCCCGTGAAGGGTTTCAAAGAGTTCATCCTGCGCGGCAACGTCATCGACCTCGCCGTCGCGGTCGTCATCGGTGCGGCCTTCACGGCCATCGTGACGTCGCTCGTGACCAACGTGTTCAACCCGCTGATCGGTGCCGCGTTCAACGCGACCATGCTCGACGAGGCGCTCATCGTCACCATCCCGACGCTCGACGGCGGCGAGGCCCAGCTGAAGTTCGGCGCCGTCATCGGGTCCGCGATCCAGTTCCTGATCATCGCGGCCGTCGTCTACTTCGTGCTCGTGTTGCCGGTGAACAACCTGCTCAAGCGCACCTTCGCCAAGCAGAAGGCGGAAGAGACCCCGGCCGACGTCCCGCCGACCGACGTCGAACTGCTCAGCGAGATCCGCGACCTGTTGCGTGCCCAGGCCGCACCGGCCGTCGGCGGCGGCTCACACGCCGCACCCGTGCTCGAGTCGCGCGACCCGCACAGCGAGA
>NZ_LMLG01000006.1:932214-936179 GCF_001421865.1 Frigoribacterium sp. Leaf44 | reverse complement strand
CCCGCCACGAGATCTCGTGGCGGGTTCGTCGCGTCACCGTGGACGACGACTCAGCCCCAGTGGGGTGGGACGTCGGCACGCAGTCGCTGGTCGTTCTCGCTCGATCCCTGCCGCGCGGGTTCGGGAGCGGGCGTGGGGTCGCTGCCCGGCACCGGGTCGGTGCTCACGCGACGCCCGGCCCGCCGACGCACCACCAGGGGGCTCGGCTCGGCCGCCTCGAGGGCGTGAGGGGCGTCGCCCTCGGACGCCGCGCCTCCCGGGGTCATCGACGGTTGACGTGCTGGCTGGCCGACAGGGCCGGCACCTCGTGCGTGTGCGAATCACCGATGCCGAGGACCTCGGCGACGCGCTCGGCGACGGCGTCGGGGTCGGTGAAGAGCTGGAACGCGTGCACGCGGATGTAGTGCCAGCCGAGCCGCCGCAGCACCTCGGGACGCGAGCGCAGCGACTCGCGCAGGCTGGTGCGCGAGAGCGTCGTGTCGGTCTCGATCGTGACGCAGACGCCGTCGTGGGCGGCCACGAGACCGAGTTTGCCCCGGTGCCCGAGCGCGACGGGGATGCCCTTGACCTCGAGCCGGCGAGCCAGGTCGACGAGCATGGGCTCACTGTCGTCGGGGACGTGCTCGGCCGACGTCCGGGCCTGCACCTCGGTGAGGATCTCGCTGAGCGCGACCGTTCCGTGGCCCATGCGACTCGAGTCGATGTCGCCCGGTTGGAAGCAGGTGACGATGACCATCGACCGACGCGCCCGCGTCATGGCGACCGCCAGCAGGCGCTCGCCTCCCGGCTGGCCGAGCGGACCGAAGTCGCTCAGCACACGCCCGTGCGGGGTGCGACCGTAACCGATCGAGAACACGACGTGATCGCGGCTCTGGGCGACGCTCTGCTCGAGGGTGGCGATCATGAACGGCTCGCTGCGGTCGCCCACGACGAACTCGGTCAGGTCTTTGTGCCCCGAGACGGCGGTCAGCACGGCCTGCTGGACGCGGATGGCGTGCTTGGCCGACGCCGTCAGCACCATGAGCGACTCGCTCGGACGCGTGCGGGCGTGCTCGAGGACGAGGGACACGACGCGGTCGACCTCGGCGTCGACGCTCTCGACGGCGCCGGACTCGGGGTCGGGGACGGCGGTGCCGCCCGAGACGTAGTCGAGCGCGATGCTGCCGTGGCCGAGGAAGCTGCCCGCCCAGGGCAGGGACTCGATGCGCCCGCCGTAGAACCGGCGGTTGACGAGTTCGGCGAGGTCTTCTCCGCCGGCACGGTAGCTGCGCGTGAGGGAGAGCGTGGGCAGCAGGGTCGCGAGGCGCGCCAGGGCGCTCTCGGAGTGCGACGTCGCCAGGGCCTCTTCGTCGGCGTCGACGGGCGGCTTGCCCGGCACGACGCCGATGTCGAACTCGGACGGGGTCTGGGTCACGGGGTCGCCGAAAGCCACGGTCTGCTTTCCGCGGCGGATCGCCCCGACGTTCTCGGCCAGGGTCGTGGCCCCGGCGTCGACGAGCACGACCGTGTCGAACGGCACGGTGTCGGCGATGGTGTGGACCTCGTACGGGGACGCGACCCAGACGGGAGCGACGGCGCGCGACAGGTGCGGGGCCGCGTCGTGCAGCAGACGAGCGGTCAGGTGGCCCTGACGCAGGAGGCCCTTGAGCGCCGACGCCTCGTCGGGCCAGTCCACCAGGCCGATCTTCCAGTTCTCGGCCAGCAGCCACGCGAGCAGCTGGGCGCTGCCCGCGGCGTGGGCCTCGTCGACGAGGCGGAAGTCGGCCTCGAGCCGGTCGAGCATGGCGGTGTTGGCGCCGAGCAGGGCGCGGTCGGCCTCGAGCAGCGACTCGAGTGCCGAACGCCACCAGGCGAGCTCGAGTTCGGCGGCGACCTGGTGCTCGGGCACGTGGCGGTTGGCCAGGTCGGTGATGAGCGGGGTCAGTTCGAGGTCGCGCAGGGTCGTCATGAGCTCGGTGCGCTCTTGGAGGTTCTGCAGGACGTCGCTCTCGGCGGCGAGGGCCTCGAGCCGCTGCTGCAGCTCGACGATGCCGATCTCGGTCAGCCCGTCGTCGCCCGTCAGGCCGAGGGGGCCGTCGAGTCGTTCGAGGTCTTGCGACACCTGCTGGTGGAGCACGTGCGTGTCGGCGATGCCCGTCGGCACCTCGGGCGGGGTGCCGGCCGACACGTAGCGCTGCCACACGACGCGCTGCTGCTGGATGCGCTGCAGCGCGCCGTGCAGGTCGGCGATGTGGACGCCGGGTCGCACGTACTCGCGGGCGAGCTTCTTGAGTCGACGACGGTTGGCGCTCGACATGTCGGGCGCCTCGCGCTTGGGTGCCGTCGCGGCGACGAGCTCGGCGACCGATCGGTCGAACACCACGGGCATGAACTTGTCGAGGGTGTCGCGGATCTCGGTGAGCAGGCGCAGGTAGACGCCGAGCTCGGAGACGCTCTCGAACGGGCGCATGCGGGTGCTGCCGATGACCTCTTCTGCGCGCTCGAGGAGGCGGGGCAGGTCGCGGTGGTGCAGGTTCTTGGCGAGCTGGTGCGCGTCACCGGCCCCGACGCTCTCGGTGAAGCGGGCGCCGTACCAGGGCGAGTCGCCCGGGCCGTACTTGAACTCGCCCAGGTTGGCGGCACCGACCATCGTCTCGGCGACGCGGCCGCGACCGTCGACCATGGCGGCGATGCTGCGCCGGCTGAGGCGGGCGGTGGTCGCCGGGGCCGCGGGTAGCAGGGCCAGCCGCGAGAGCTCGGTGAGGCAGTCGAGGACCGAGACGCCGAGCTCGGGGTCGCGGCGGCTGAGGGCGCCGCGGTAGTCGACGAGCACCTTGCGGAGGCGCACGAGGGCGTCGTCGACTTCTCCCATCTGAGGGTGGGTGGCCTTCTCGTTGCGGGAGATCGACCGGATCACGTCACGGCGCAGGGTGGTCGGGCTGACGGCGACACCCGGCAGGCCGACGTCGGTGAGGCGGCTCGTGATGCCCCGAAGCGTCGCCCGGCGGGCGCTCACCACGAGGACGCGCTTGTTCTGCGACACGAGACGGCCGACCGCGTTGACGATCGTCTGGGTGCCGCCCGTGCCCGGGAGGGTCTTGACGACGACCGAGTTGCCCGCGGCGATCTGCGCCACGACGTTCTCTTGTTCGGGGTCGGCGTCGAGCAACAGGGTGTCGGTCTCGGGGCTGCGCTCGTCCTGCGGCGTCGCCGTGGTGGGTCGGTAGGCCTCTTCGACCTGACGGATGGCCATCGGGTTGCCGGCGAGCGCGTCGAGCACCGGGTGCCCGAGCTCGCGGGCGTCGAGGGCCATCTCGGTCGAGACCTCGGCGAAGGTCGAGACCACGAGTCGCGGCTGGACCGTGAACCACTCGAGGTGGGCGGTCAGCCCGCGGAGGCGGTCGATGACCGGGTTCGGCGTGAACGACCCCTCTCGACTGGCGAGCGAGACGAAGGACTCGGCGTCGAGCGTGATGCCGAACTGGTCGTGCAGGGCGTCGACCAGCGCCGGGTTGAGGAAGGGCTCGCCGAGCAGCTTGACCTCGAAGTCGCGACCGTGGCGCCGGATCGCCAGCGGGCGCAGCAACACGGGGGCCCGGAAGTCTTCTCCGGCGAAGGACCAGGCGGCGACGCCGATGGCCAGGTGCACGGCGTCGATGCCGCGGACCGTGCTCAGCTCGAGCCCCTTCGCGGCGATCTCGCCGGCTGCGGCGCGGGCCGTGCGCAGGGCGAGGTCGTCACGGATCAGGCTGGACAGCAGGGTCGTCTTGCCCGTGATGAACTGGGCGAGGCCACCGGGGTGGGTCGTGCTCAGCTCGATGCGCGACCGCTGCGAGTCGCCGAAGTGCAGCAGCGTCGAGGAGCCGCCCACTCGTCGGAGGGACTCGCGCCAGGTGTTCCAGACGGGCTCGGCCACGTTGCCCAGGGAGTGACCCGGGTGCCCGAGGCTGACGGCGTGGGGTGTGATCACGCCCGTGGGCGCGCCG
>NZ_LMLG01000006.1:919234-932202 GCF_001421865.1 Frigoribacterium sp. Leaf44 | reverse complement strand
CCCTGACACCTTAAGCGGTCCGCCTCGACAACACCCGGAGGACGGGCGGTTCCGTCGCGAGTCGTCACGCCGGGCCGTCCTCACGTCGATGGACCCGTCGGCGACACACGATGCCCATCGATGTTGGTGTTACGTCATCCGTCATGATGCGCGACACGATCGGTTACGTGAGTTGTCGTCATAACCGAGCGCTCCCACGTGAACGTACAGTACGGTCATCACGGGGGCTATTCAAAGAGCTGACACGACACCGTGTCTCGACACCAGGAGCGCACATGCCTTTCGAACAGAAGTACAGCGACGAGACGCGAGAGAAGTCGCTCGCCCGGGTGCTCGAACGTCGCGAGGCCGAGCCGGGCAACCGGGCGATCATCCGCGAGACGGCGTCCGAGTTCGAGGTCGGCGAGCAGTCCCTGCGCGGATGGATCCGGGCCCACGAGCGGTCGATCACCCCGACGCCGGCACCCGACGACGCGGTCGAGAGGGAACTCGACGTCACCTCGGACGACGACGAGGCCGCCCCCTCGACCGCTGCGACCCCCCGCCGGGGTCGGCCCCCGGGTTCGGGGTCGACCGCCACGGCCGAGCGCGTCGCCGAACTCGAGGCCGAGGTCGCCAAGCTGCGCCGCGACCGCGAGGCCCTGAAGGGCGCGATGGCGGTCTTGCTGGCCGACTGACGCAGCACCTGACCCCGGGCCGTCGCCCGGGAACGACGAGAGCGCCCGACACCGCGACTGCCATCCGGGGCCGGGCGCTCTCGTGTGCTCGGTGCGAGACCGAGACGGACCGGTGCGGCCGCCCGGTCTCGGAGGGGGGACGAGACTCGCGGGCGGCCGCACCGACTCATCCAGTATGTCACGTGGCATTTCACATGTCAAACGGTCGGTGTGACCGCACACGAGGAGGCGCCGGTCGGCTCCGCGACGCGGGTCGCCCCTCGGTCGGGGTGCGGCCCTATGCTGTCGCCACGCAGAGCGCGTGCACCACTTCGTGCAAGGGGACCCACATGGCAGGCACCTTCGTCGTCACCCAGGACACCTCGGGCGAGTACCGCTTCGTCCTGACGGCAGGCAACGGCGAGGTCCTCGCCTCGTCCGGCGGCTACAAGCAGAAGGGCGCGGCGATGAACGGCATCGACGCCCTGCGCCTCACGGCCGTCGACGCCGTGGTCGACGACCGGACGGACGTCCCCGTCCCCGGTCACGCCGACTGACCGCGGCCCCGTCCCTCGGTCACCCGGGGCGGCCGCCGGTGGCGACGGGGCGCGTGGGGTCGTTCGACCAGGCGCTCCACGAACCGGCGAAGAGCACCGGGTCGAACCCGGCGATCGTCGCGGCCAAAGCGTTGTGGGCCGCGGTGATGCCCGAGCCGCAGTAGACGGCCACCGGTGTCGCGGGCGTCACCCCCGCCTCCTCGAACCGGGCGCGCAGCGCGGTGGCGTCGACGAACCGACCCGTGAAGTCGAGGTTGCCCGCCGTCGGCAGGTTGACGGCACCCGGGACGTGACCGGCCCGCGGGTCGACGGGCTCCACGTCGCCGCGGTAGCGCTCGGCGGCCCGACTGTCGACCAGCACACCGGTGCGCGACCACGAGGCGGCCGCGTCGGCGTCGATCACGGGCCACGGATCGTCGCCGAGGGTGACGTCGCCGGGCACGACGTCCGCGTCGCCCTGCTCGAGGGGAAGGCCCGCGTCCGTCCAGGCCGTGAGCCCGCCGTCGAGCAAGCGCACGTCGGCGATGCCCGAGGCCCGCAGGAGCCACCACGCGCGAGCCGCCGACTGCCCGCCGAGGTCGTCGTAGACGACGACGGCGTCCCCGTCGCGAAGCCCCCACCGGCGGGCGGCGGCCTGCAGGTCGGCCCGGTCGGGCAGCGGATGCCGCCCCTCGACGGGCGCGCCGTGCCGGGCGAGCTCGGAGTCGAGGTCCACGTACACCGCGCCGGGCAGGTGCCCCTCGCGGAAGGCGGGGAGGCCGTCCGGGCGGTCGAGCCGCCACCGGACGTCGAGCAGGCGCACCGCTCCCCCACCCGTGAGGGTCGCGTCGAGCTCGGCAGCGGTCACCAGGGGATGGCTCATGCCGACGAGGCTAACGGGCACCCCACACGTGAGGTCTGCTCGATGTCGAGGGATCGCGCGGACGGGGACCGACCGGTCCCCTAGCGTGAGCCCCATGACCGACCACATCGTCCTCGCCGGAGCCAGCGGCTTCATCGGGCAGCACCTCGCGGCCGCGTTCCGCGCCGAGGGTGCCCGCGTCAGCCTGATCGGTCGCCACGGACCGGACGCGTCGTGGGGCGACACCGCCGGCATCACCGCCCTGCTCGACGGGGCCGACCTCCTCGTCAACCTCGCGGGCAAGAGCGTGAACTGCCGCTACGGCCCCGAGAACCGCGCCGAGATCGTGCGGTCACGCGTCGAGACCACACGCGAACTGAAGGAGGCGGTGCTCGCGTGCGCCGCGCCTCCTCGGGTCTGGATGAACTCGTCGACGGCGACGATCTACCGCCACGCCGAGGACCGCCCGATGACCGAGTCGGGCGGCGAGATCGGCTCGGGGTTCTCGGTCGACGTCGCCACCGCGTGGGAGGCCGAGTTCTTCTCGGGCGAGCTGCCCGCCACCCGTCGCGTCGCCTTGCGCATGGCGATCGTGCTGGGCGACGGCAGCGCACTCGTCCCGCTGATGAACCTCGTGCGGGCGGGCCTCGGCGGGCCGCAGTTCGACGGCCCGTGGCCGGCCACCCGGGCACGGCTCGCGGCCGGGACGTACCACCACGAGGGCCGGGGCGGTGGGCGGCAGAAGTTCAGCTGGATCCACGTCGACGACGTGCTCGGGGCGATCCGCTTCGCCCGTGCGGACTCGTCCGTCGAGGGCCCGCTCAACCTGTCGTCCCCGAACCCGAGCGACAACCGCACCGTGATGCGCACCCTCCGCCGCGTGCTGGGCGTGCCGTTCGGCCTGCCGGCCTGGCGGTGGATGCTCGAGCTCGGCACGGCCGTGCTCCGCACGGAGACCGAGCTCGTGCTCAAGAGCCGGTGGGTGCTGCCCGAGCGCCTCGTCGACGCCGGGTACGAATTCGAGCACCCTCACCTCGACGAGGCCCTCAAGAGCATCGTCGCCGGGAGGCGCGGCGCGGCCTGAGCGCGGAGGTCGCGGTCCGCGGGCACCGGGTCAGCGGAGGACGGAGCTGAGCAGCAGGCTCGTCTCGCTGTTGACGACGCCCTCGACGCTGCGGATGCGGGCCAGCACGCGATCGAACTCGCCGAGCGACGACGTGCGCAGCTCGGCGACGAGGTCCCACCCGCCGTTCGTCGTGTGGAGCGACGCCACCTCGGGGAAGCCCCGCAGCTGCCGGATGACGTGGTCGGTCGACCGCCCCTCGATCTCGATGAAGCCGATGGCACGGATCAGGTCGGGGTCGTCGGCCTCGCGCACCCGCACGGTGTAGCCGAGCACCGTGCCCGTCGCCTCGAGCCGGTCGAGCCGCGAGGTGATCGTCGCCCGCGTCACGCCCAACCGCCGCGCGAGGCTCGCCGCCGACTCGCGCGCGTCGACCCGCAGGGCCGCCAGGAGGCGCCGGTCGAGTTCGTCGAGATCCGCCATGACCCGAAACGTACAGCACGACCGCGCAGAACGCGCGATCGGACGAGCGGAATGGCGCTCGATGGTGATTGTGGCTGCACATCGCCCAGTCCTAACGTGGTGCCACCCGGACGCGACGACCGAGCCGGGCCGAGCAGGAGGAGGTCGCCGTGGTGCGCTTCGTGGACGTGCAGAACATGATCCGATGGGTCACCGACCGCGGGGTCGGCCCGATCACCAGCGGCATGGTGACCGCCCTCGAGCGGGACTTCGCCCGGTGGCCCGCCTTCGACAAGTCGCCCCGCGTCGCCTCCCACAGCCCCATCGGCGTCATCGAGCTGATGCCGGCCAGCGACAGCGAGACCTACGGCTTCAAGTACGTCAACGGCCACCCGTCGAACCCCGGCCGCGGTTACCAGACCGTCACCGCCTTCGGCGTGCTCGCCGACGTCGACACGGGCTACCCGACCTTCCTCGCCGAGATGACGATCCTGACGGCGCTCCGCACCGCCGCCACGAGCGCCATGGCCGCCAAGCGCCTCGCCCGGGCCGACTCGCGCGTGCTCGCCCTGATCGGCGCCGGTTCGCAAGCCGAGTTCCAGGCCCTGGCGATGCGCGCCTCCCTCGGACTCGAGACGGTCCGCGTGTTCGACGTCGACCCCCGCGCCACCGCGAAGTTCGTCCGCAACCTCGAGCCGCTCGGCTTCGACATCACGGTGTGCGCGAGCCCCGGCGAGGCGGCCGACGGCGCCGACGTCATCACGACCTGCACGGCCGACAAGCAGAACGCGATCGTGCTGCCCGACGAGGCCGTCCGCCCCGGCGTCCACGTCAACGCGATCGGCGGCGACTGCCCGGGCAAGACCGAGCTCGACCCCGCGACGCTCCTCCGGGCCGACGTCTTCGTCGAGTACCCCGAGCAGACCCGCGTCGAGGGCGAGATCCAGCACCAGCCGGCCGACTTCGCCGTCACCGAACTGTGGCAGGTCGTCGCCGGGCAGCGCCCCGGGCGGACGAGCGACGAGCAGATCACGATCTTCGACTCGGTCGGCTTCGCCATCGAGGACGTCTGCGCCCTCAAGTACCTGCGCGAGGACGTCGTGGGCACGGACTACGCCGTCGAGATCGACCTCGTCGCCGATCCCGACGACCCGAAGGACCTCTTCGGCCTCGTCGCCGCCCGTCGGCCCGTCGGCGTCTGAGTCGTCGGCCGACCCGGACCGGCACCCGCCGCACGAACAGCGCCGAGACCGTCGTGACGACCGTCGCTCCCCCGCCCCGCGCCTCCTCGTCCCCGGCCACCGCCGCGGTGACGTCGGCGGCGTCCCCCGCACTCCGCGCCTCCTCGCGCACCCGAAGCGCCGACGAGGAGGCGCGGACGGCCGTCCAGTCGCCCGCCGCGGTCGTGATGGTGCGGCCGCACCACTTCACGCCGAACCCGCAGACCGCGGCCGACAACGCGTTCCAGACCGACCCGGCCGAGGTGGACGCGACCCGGGCCCAGCTCGCGGCACGTGCGTTCGACGAGGTGACCCGGGCGGCCGAGGCACTGCGCGCGGCGGGCGTCACGGTGCACCTCGTCGACGACGAGCGGACCGACCGGCCCGACGGGGTGTTCCCGAACAACTGGTTCTCGACCCACGACGACGGCCGGGTGGTGCTCTACCCCATGCACTCGCCGAACCGCCGGGGCGAGCGACGGACGGACGTGGTGGACCTGCTGCGCGAGCGGTACCTCGTGACCGAGGTGCTCGACCGTTCGCCGCTCGAACGGCGCGGGATCGTCGTCGAGGGCACCGGGGCGCTCGTCCTCGACCACGTCGGGCGCGTCGCCTACGTCGCGCTCTCACACCGGGCCGACCGGGCGGCCGTCGCCCTGGTCTGCTCCGACCTCGGACACGAGCCCGTGACCTTCAGCGCGACCGACGCGACCGGCGTGCCGATCTACCACACGAACGTCATGATGAGCGTGGCGTCGCGGTTCGCCCTGGTCGGCCTCGAATCGATCGAGTCGACGAGCGAACGGAGGCGCGTGGTCGAGCGCCTGACGGCCTCCGGACGCGAGGTGGTCGCCCTCACCCGCGCCCAGCTCGGCGAGTTCGCCGGCAACGCCCTCGAACTGGCGGGGGCCGACGGACCCGTACTGGCGATCTCGGCACGCGGCTGGGCGTCCCTCACGACGGCGCAGCGCCGGACGATCTCGAGGCACGCCCGGCCCCTGCCCCTGGACGTGCCCACCATCGAGCTGGCCGGAGGGTCGGTGCGCTGCATGCTGGCCGGGGTGCACCTGCCGCCGCTGTCGCGTCCACATCCTGCAACGCAACCGACCCTGCGGACGCCTCGCTGACGAGGGCCCGAGCCTTGCACGCACTGCAGCTTCTCAGCACTGTCACGGTCGCTTGAGGGCACGCCCCCAGCGGACCCCCACGTACCGTCTTCTCAGGAGCTTTCTCCGCTCGTCAGGAGCCTTCTCCGCTGTCCGGCCACTCGTGCCGCTCAGCCCGACCCGCCTCATCAGCCCGACCCACCCGGAGCATCCCCGTGGACGTCTCACTGACCACCTGGCTCATCACGATCGCCGTCACCATCGCGTTCTTCGTGTTCGAGTTCTTCACCCACGTGCGCAAGCCGCACGAGCCGACGATCGGCGAGTCCGCCCGCTGGTCGGCGTTCTACATCGGTCTCGCGCTGCTGTTCGGCGTCGGCATCGGCTTCGTCAGCGGCTGGGGCTTCGGCGGCGAGTACTTCGCCGGCTACCTCACCGAGAAGGCGTTGTCGATCGACAACCTGTTCGTCTTCCTGCTGATCATGACCGGGTTCGCCGTGCCGCGCATGTACCAGCAGAAGGTGCTGATGATCGGCATCGTCATCGCGCTGATCATGCGTGCGGGCTTCATCGCCGCCGGCGCCGCCCTGATCGAGAACTTCTCGTGGGTCTTCTACCTCTTCGGCGCCCTGCTCTTCGTGCTGGCCTACCAGCAGATCAAGGGCGACCACGGCGGCAACGCGGCCGACAACGCCTTCGTCAAGATCGCCCGCCGCGTGCTGCCCGTCGACGACGAGTTCCACGAGGACAAGTTCACGGTCAAGAAGGGCGGCAAGCGCTTCGTCACGCCGCTGCTGCTCTGCGTCATCGCGATCGGCTTCGTCGACCTGGTGTTCGCCCTCGACTCGATCCCCGCGATCTACGGGCTCACCAACGAGGCCTACATCGTCTTCACCGCCAACGCCTTCGCCCTGATGGGGCTGCGCCAGCTGTACTTCCTGATCGGTGGACTGCTCGAGCGTCTCGTCTACCTGTCGCAGGGTCTCGCGATCATCCTCGCGTTCATCGGCGTGAAGCTCGTCTTCCACGCCCTGCACGTCAACGAGGTGCCGTTCATCAACGGCGGCGAACCGCTGCTCTGGGTGCCCGAGATCCCGATCTGGTTCTCGCTGCTGTTCATCGGCGCCACCATCACGGTCGCCACGATCGCCAGCCTCGCCAAGACCCGCGGCGACGCCCAGAAGGCCAAGCGCGACGAGATCGACGGCGAGAAGGTCACGGTCGCCAAGGACTCGGACGACCCGACCCGCCACTAGCGGCCGGCTCCGTCCGCTACGCCGCCACGAACGAAACACCCCGCCACGAGATCCCGTGGCGGGGTGTTTCGTTCGTGGCGGCGAGACCCACCTGCTACATGGGGCAGAGGTCGGCCCATGGTGTGGTGCGAGGGGGCCCCGCGTCCCCACGACGCGGAGCCCCGGCCCCGTCACCCGCTGATCACGGGCGACGGGAGTCGTCGGGCCCGGCGAGACGTCACGACGTGCCGCTCAGGTGTGGACGTGAGCGGCCTGTCGTGACTCCTCGGCAGGCGTGCGGGCGGCTACGCGGCCTCGAGCCGGGCGCGCAGGGCGGCCAGCTCGTGGCGCAGCGCGTCCGGCAGCGTCGACCCGAACCCGTCGAAGAACTCGTCGGTGAGGTCGCACTCGGCGAGCCACGCGTCCGTGGGCACCGCGAACGACTCGGCCAGCGCCTCCTCGGTGAGGTCGAGGCCGGTCAGGTCGAGGGCTCCCGGTGCGGGGGCGAGGCCGAGCGGCGTCTCGACGGCGTCGGCGGTGCCCGCCAGGCGACCCGCGATCCAGGCGATCACCCGCGAGTTCTCGCCGAAGCCGGGCCAGAGGAACGAGCCGTCGGCCCCCTTGCGGAACCAGTTGACCTGGAACACCTGCGGCGCCCGATCGCCGAGCTCCGCCCCGAGCCGCAGCCAGTGCGCGAAGTAGTCGCCCATGTCGTAGCCGCAGAACGGCAGCATGGCGAACGGGTCGCGCCGCAGCTCGCCGACGACGCCCTCGGCCGCCGCGGTCTGCTCGGACGCCACCGTCGCGCCCACGAACACGCCGTGCCGCCACGACCGCGCCTCGGTCACGAGCGGCACGTTCGTCGCCCGTCGCCCGCCGAAGACGATCGCGTCGAGCGGTACGCCGTCGAACGCATCCCAATCGGAGCTGAGCGAGGGGCACTGCTCGGCCGGCGCGGTGAAGCGCGAGTTCGGGTGGGCGGCCGGGGACGAGGAGGCGCGGGTCCAGTCGTTCCCCTGCCAGTCGGTCAGGTGCGCGGGCGCCTCGTCGGTCAGCCCCTCCCACCAGACGTCGCCGTCGTCGGTCAGCGCCACGTTGGTGAAGATCGTGTTCGCGTGCAGGGTGCGGACGGCCATGGGGTTCGACGCCTCACCCGTGCCGGGGGCCACCCCGAAGAAGCCGGTCTCGGGGTTCATCGCCCACAGGCGACCGTCGGCGCCGGGCTTCATCCAGGTGATGTCGTCGCCGAGGGTCTCGACCCGCCAGCCGGGCAGGGTGGGCTGCATCATCGCGAGGTTGGTCTTGCCGCAGGCCGAGGGGAACGCCGCGGCGACGTGGACGGCCCGCCCCTCGGGACTGGTGACCTTGATCAGCAGCATGTGCTCGGCGAGCCAGCCCTCGTCGCGCCCCATCGTCGACGCGATGCGCAGCGCGAAGCACTTCTTGGCCAGCAGCGCGTTGCCGCCGTAGCCCGAGCCGAACGACCAGATCTCGCGCGTCTCGGGGAACTGGGTGATGTACTTCGTCTCGTTGCACGGCCACGCCACGTCGTCACGCGCGGTGCCGTCGGCGTCGCGCAGGGGGTATCCGACGCTGTGCACGCCGCGCACGAACGGCACGTCTCCGTCGGCACCGCCGAACGCGGCCAGCGGCTCGGAACCGACGCGCGCCATGATGCGCAGGTTGAGCACGGCGTAGGCCGAGTCGGTCAGCTGCACGCCGAGCTGCGACAACGGGCCGCCGACCGGGCCCATGCTGAACGGCACGACGAACATCGTGCGCCCGCGCATCGAGCCGGCGAAGAACGGCCGGAGCTCGCGCCTCATGGCCCCGGCCTCGCGCCAGTTGTTGGTGGGGCCGGCGCCCGCGGGATCGGTCGTGCAGATGAAGGTGCGGTCCTCGACGCGGGCGACGTCGCCGGGGTCGGTCCGGGCGAGGTGGCTGCCGGGACGCAGGTCGGGGTTCAGCGGGATCAGCGCCCCGGTCGCGACGAGGTCGGCCGTCAGCCGCTCGGCCTCGGCGTCCGAGCCGTCGATCCACTGCACACCGTCGGGCTCGAGCAGGTCGACCTGCTCGGCGACCCACGCGACCAGGGTGCGGGGAGCCCACGACGGGGCGGGCACGTGGCGGCGCCGCGCGGCCCGCGCCCAGTCGGTCGTGGGTGCCGGAGGCAGAGCCGAGGAGGCGCGGGTCGCGTCGCCGAGGACGCCGGGGTCGAGGGGTCGGGTGGTGATCATCGCGTGGCCTCCAGGGTCAGGTCGAGCAGGTCGTCGGTCGGTGCTGAGGTGGCTCGGGCTGGACGGGGCAGGGACGGGGGCGTGCCGCCGGCGAGGTGCTCGAGCAGGCGGACGACCTGGCAGCTGTAGCCGAACTCGTTGTCGTACCAGACGTAGAGCACGACCCGGCGGCCCGAGCCGTGGTCGCCCGCCCCGTCGCCGTCCCCGTCCCCGTCCCCGTCCCCGGACACCACCGTCGCGAGCCCGTCCACGACGCCCGCGTGGCGCGAGCCGACGAAGTCCGTCGACGCGACCTCGGGCGACTCGACGTAGTCGATCTGGCGGCGCAGGGGCGAGTCGAGCGAGGCCCGACGCAGGTGCGCGTTGAGCTCGTCACGCTCGACGGGCGTCCTCAGCCGCAGGTTGAGCACCGCGACCGAGACGTCCGCCGTGGGCACCCGGATCGCGCTTCCGGTCAGGCGCCCGGCGAGCTGCGGCAACGCCTTGGCGACGGCCTTCGCCGCACCCGTCTCGGTCAGCACCATGTTGAGCGACGCCGACCGCCCCCGCCGGTCGCCGGGGTGGAAGTTGTCCGTCAGGTTCTGGTCGTTCGTCACCGCGTGCACGGTCTCGACGTGTCCCGACTCGACGCCCCAGCGGTCGTCGAGCACGGCCAGCACCGGCGTGATCGCGTTCGTCGTGCAGGACGCCGCGGCGACCACGACGTCGTCGCCCGCCGTCTCGTGGTTCACGCCGAACACGACGTTCGGGATCGCGCCCTTCCCGGGGGCCGTGAGCAGCACGCGTGACGTGCCCCGCGCCTCCAGGTGTCGTCGCAGCGACGGCTCGTCGCGCCACCGGCCCGTGTTGTCGACGACGATCGCGTCGCGGATGCCGTACCGCTCGTAGTCGACCGTCGCGGGGTCGTCCGAGTAGATCACCTGGATCGTCGTGCCGTTCGCCACGATCGTGTCGGCCGTCTCGTCGACGACGATCGTGCCCGCGAACGGGCCGTGGATCGAGTCGCGCCGCAGCAAGCTGGCCCGCTTGACGAGGTCGTCGGCCGACCCCCGACGCACGACGACCGCCCGGAGCCGCGCACCGCCGCGCTCGCCGGCGTGCTCGATCAGCAGCCGTGCGACGAGCCGACCGATGCGGCCGAAGCCGTAGAGCACGACGTCGCGGGGCGGGGGCCCACCGTCGCCGCGGCGTCCGACCACCTCGGCGAGTTCGACGTTCACGACGTCGACGAGCGACCTCTCGGGCTGCTCGACGAGGGCGGCCCGGTGCCGGGCGCTCAGCCGGGCGAGGTCGATCGACGCCGGGCCGAGCTCGAGGCCGTCGAGCAGCTGCAGCACCTTCAGGGTCTCGACGGGATCGAGCACGTGGTCGTCGAGTTGGCGGGCGAAACGGTGCAGCTTGAGCACGCCGACCGGCGACCGGTCGAGGAGGCTGCGTCCGTGGATCGACACGACCACGCCGTCTCGACGCCACAGCCGACCGATCACCGGGATCATCGCCTCGGCGAGCGCCACGCGCCCGGCCCACTCGTCCTGGCGGTCGTCGTACCGGGCGGTGGTGTCGTCGAGCGGTTCCGTCGCGGCGGTGGGGGCCGGTGCCATGTTCTCTTCTCTCGTCGTCGAAAGGGGTGTTTCTCCACGATGAACGCCCACACCCTTGATCTGCAGATGCCCGATGCGTAAAGATCGGGTGTTCTTTCGCCCTCGTCAAAGACGACCTCCCGAGAGGGGTGCCCCGTGGTCGACGCCGACCCCCTGCTGCTCGGCCAGGCGGTGCGGCACGCCCGCACGACCCGGGGCCTGACCCTCGATCAGCTCGCGGCTCGGGTCGAGGTCAGCGCCAGTCAGCTCTCGCTCGTCGAGACGGGTCGTCGCGAGCCCAAGATCGGCCTGGTCCGAGCTCTCTCGGACGCCCTCGACGTGCCCCTCGCGACGTTGCTGGCCGCCGAGCCGCCGAGCGAGCGGGCGGCCCTCGAGATCGAGCTGGCGCAGGCGCAGCGCGGGTCGCTGTACCGCTCTCTCGGCCTGCCCGACGTGAAGGCGAACAAGGGCATGAGCACGCCGGTGCTGCAGACGATCCTCGGGCTGCACCGCGAGCTCGCCCGTCGGCACAGCGAGGCCAGCGCCACCCCCGAGGAGGCGCGGCGGGCGAACACCGAGCTGCGGCTCTGGATGCGCGGGCGTGACTCCCACCTGCCCTACGTCGAGGAGGCGGCGGCCGACCTGCTCGGCACCGTGGGCCACACCTCGGGCGCCCTGTCACACAGCAGCGTGAGCCGCATGGCCCGGAGCCTCGGGCTCGAGATCATGCACGTCTCGGACCTGCCGCACTCGGCCCGCTCGGTGATCGACCTGGCCAACGGGCGCATCTATCTGCCACCCGCCTCGATCCCGGGCGGTCACGGCCTGCGGGCGCTGGCCCTGCAGGCGATGGCGCACCGTCTGCTCGGCCACGAACGACCCTCGACCTACGCCGAGTTCCTCAAGCAGCGGCTCGAGATCAACTACTTCTCGTCGGCCTGCCTCATGCCGCTCAGGGCAGCGGTCGAGTCACTGCAGAAGGCCAAGGCACAGCGCGACCTCTCGGTCGAGGACTTCCGCGACGGCTTCGGCGTCACCCACGAGGCGGCGGCGATGCGCATGAGCAACCTGCTGACGTCGCACCTCGGCATCCGCATGCACTTCCTGCGGGTGACGGGCGACGGAGCGATCGCCAAGGCGGCCGAGAACGACGGGCTGCCCCTGCCGACCGACGTCACCGGGGCCGTCGAGGGCCAGCTGGTCTGCCGGCACTGGGCCGCCCGCACGGCCTTCGCCCGGACGAACCGCACCACCGAGCACTACCAGTACGACGACACCCCGGCCGGCACCTTCTGGTCGGCGTCGCAGACCGGCACGACCGAGCACGACGAGTTCTCGATCACGGTGGGCGTGCCGTTCGCCGACGCGAAGTGGTTCCGCGGACGCGACACCGAGCGTCGCGAGACCTCGACCTGCCCGGACGAGTCGTGCTGCCGTCGTCCCCCGGCAGGACTCACGTCGAGGTGGCGCGACGCGGCCTGGCCCAGCGCCCGCCTGCACGCGCACGTGCTGGCACCGTTGCCGTCCGGCACCTTCCCCGGCGTCGAGGACACCGAGGTCTACGAGTTCCTCGACCGGCATGCCGGCTGAGACGCTGGCGCTGCTGCTCGGCCGATGGGCCGTCACGCGCGACATCGACGACCACCGCACCGGCGAGCACGCCCGGTTCGACGGGACGGCGACCATCGAGGAGGCGCGGGCGGGTTCCGACCTCGTGGCGACCTACGACGAGGCCGGCGAGCTCGTCGTGGCCGACCGGCGGACACCCGCCACCCGGCGGCTCGGCTATGCGTCCCGGGGTGACGGGTCGCTCGACGTGCGCTTCGCCGACGGCCGACACTTCGTCGACCTCGACCTGCGGTCGGGGGCCTGGGAGGCGCACCACCCGTGCGCCCCGGACAGCTACCTGGTCGAGACCCGGGTGCTCTCGCCGACGTCGTTCGAGGAGCGGTGGACGGTGCGCGGCCCGGCGAAGTCGTACGACGCGCTCACGACGTACGAGCGCGTCGCC
>NZ_LMLG01000006.1:870219-919212 GCF_001421865.1 Frigoribacterium sp. Leaf44 | reverse complement strand
AAGTGAACAACCCGCCACACGTTCGCGTGGCGGGTTGTTCACTTCGTGGCGGGGTGGAGAGTCGGCGCGTGGCGCGGGGCCGGGGTGCCGGGGTGCCGGGGTGCCGGGGTGCCGGGGTGCCGGGCTAGAGCTTGGCGGCGAGCTCGGCGTCGGTCGGCTCGACCAGGTGGCTGCCGTCGGGGAAGACCACGACGGGGATCTGCGTGCGACCACTGACGGCGTAGGCACGATCGGCACCGTCGGCGACGGCCTCGAGGTCGACGTAGTCGTAGGCCACACCCTCGCGGTCGAGCAGCGCCTTCGAGCGGCGGCAGTCACGGCACCACTCGGCGCCGAACATCAGGATGCGGTCGGGGGCGGTGTCGGTGCTCATGGCGACCAGGGTACGCGCGGTGACGGGGCGCGGACACGCGACCCGCGCCTCCTCGTCCTCGACGGGCCGCGGAGAGCGCCCGCTCGCCGCGAGCGAACGTCGTTCGGTTTCTCGTTCGGGGGCCTTGCGAGCCCCCGGGGGTGGCATGTCACACTGGATGAGCGCCCTCGTCGTGGAGTGGCAATCCCCCCAATCCACCCGCCAGCAGCATGGCCCGCGACGAGTGTGCTGCATCGTGCAGACCGGGGTCGACCACGAGTCGGCCGCCGACGTCCACGGTGCCCCCGACGAGATCATCGTCATGCGCACGCGCCACGGGCCCGGAGGCAATCCCGTGACCGACACCCTTCAGCGTCCGCCCGAGACCTCGAGCACGCCCGCCGTGCGCACGCCTTCCGTGCGCACGCCCGCCGCCGCGTCTCCCCCGCGCTCGTCGTCGACGCCTGCGCGCGACACCCGCCCCACGCCCCAGCCGCACCGCCTGACCCCCTCGGGCGTCGTCGGCATCGCCGTGCTCGGCCTCGCGACGTTCTTCGCCATCACGACCGAGTTGAGCCCGGTCGGCCTGCTCTCGACGATGAGCACCGACCTCGGCGTGAGCGAGGCGCGCATGGGCGTCGTCGTCACGGTCTACGCCGTGGCCGTCGCCGCGCTCGCCCTGCCGCTCACCTGGGCCACCGCCCGCTTCCCCCGCAAGGCCGTGCTCGTCACGACCCTGGTCGGCTACACGGCCTCGAACCTGATGGTCGCGCTCGCCCCGAGCTTCGGCGTGTTGCTGACCGGCCGCGTGGTCGGCGGCATCGCACACGCCCTGTTCTTCTCGGTGGCGTCGGCCTACGCGACGCGCATCGTGCCACCGCGCCTGGCCGGCCGGGCGATCGCGTTCGTCTACTCGGGCAGCTCGCTGGGCTTCGTGGTGGGCGTGCCGCTCGCGACGACCGTCGGCGACCAGCTCGGCTGGCGTCCCGCCGTGGGCGCGGTCGCCGTCGCCACCGCGGTGCTGGCCGTCGTGGCCGCGCTGTTCCTGCCGCACGTGCAGGGCGAGTCGTCGCCGCACGTCGGCTCGGTGCGGTCGTGGGCGCGCTCGGGGCTGCTCGCCGTGGTCGTGGCCGACCTCATGCTCTTCGCCGGCCACTACGTCGTCTACACCTTCATCGGTCCGTACCTGACCGGGGCCGGCCTCGGCGAGGACCTCGTCGGTGGCGCCCTGCTCGTGCTCGGCGGCACGGGCGTGATCGGCCTGCTCGCGGCCGGCGCGTTCGTCGACCGGGCGCCTCGGCAGACCCTGATCGTCGCGGTCGCGGTGATGATCGGCGCCCTCGCGGTCCTGCCGTTCGTGCACGGCTCGCTCGTCGGCACCTTCGTCGTCGCCGGCCTGTGGATGGCCGCGAACGGCACGACCGGCACCCTCTTCATGGCCGCCGCGATCCGCACGGGCGGTGTCAGCCCCGACATCGCCGGCGCGCTGATCAACGCCGGCTCGAACGTCGGCATCGCCGCGGGTGCCGCGATCGGCGGGCAGGTCTACGGGATGTCGGGCCTCGCCACGGTACCGTTCGCGGCCGCGGCGATCGTCGCGATCAGCCTCGTCGTGATCGTCGCGGGCCGACGCGGGTTCCCCCTGACCGGTCACGCCCAGGCGAACCTGTCGACCTCGTCGCTCGCGGTGATCACCTCGTCGGTCGCGGTCGTCACGACGTCGATCCCGACCGTCGGCCAGGGCCGCCGCGGGCGTCGCCCCCGCCGCTAGGACACCAGGAGGCGCGGGTCGCGTCCTCGGCACCGCGACCCGCCCTCGACCCGCCCCTGACCCGCCCCTTTGTACCCCGATGTCCCCCACAAGGCGGACGAAATCACCCCTGCTCTGGGGACTCCACTCGACAGGCAAGAAGCTTTATTGTCGAAACATCCACTTCCGTGGAGCCCCCGTTCCCGTCGGGGGCGACACGCGGGCGCCTGAACCCCCGCGTGTCGAGCAGGACCGACGTCCGACCGGATCCGACCCGGCCGGACGCCCCCACCCGAGGACATCACCAGCCCATGTCGCTTCTCCGCGCCTCCGTGCGCCCCCGCCGTCGTGCCCTCTCGTTCGCGGCCTTCGCCACCGCCTCCGTGCTCGCGGCCGTCGCCGTGACGCAGGCCGTCGCGCCGGCACCGGCGCACGCCGCCGCAGCGCTCTCGTGCGACCAGAACACGATCTACGCGACGGCCGGCCAGGGCCAGTTCGTCGCCATCAACGTCGCGGCCAACACGGTGTCCGACGTGATCGCCGGAACGGCGAACCCGTTCTCGCCGGCCAACAACGGTCTCGGCGTCGGGCGGAACGGCCTCGACGCCTACGCCTTCACCAACGGCACGGCCAACAACTCGAACGGCAACACGCTCGCGCGCTACGACTCGGCGGCCGGGGCCGTCACGACCGTCGCCGACGCGAACCCCTCGGGCGCACCCGCATCGACCCTGCGGGGCGCCGTCAACCCGGTGACCGGGATCTACTACTACGCGACCGGTGGCGACCCGGCCACGATCTCGGCGTACAACCCCAAGACCGGTGACAAGATCGGCGTCGTCGGCCGCATCCCCGGCCTGCAGGCCGGCAACGGCGACTTCGCCTTCAGCACGCAGGGGCTGCTCTTCGTCGTGGCGAGCAACGCGGTCTACCGACTGAACGACGAGACGATCCCGACCACGGCCGGCACCACGTCCCTCGCCGCCACCAAGCTGACCGATCTGCCCACGGGCACCAACAGCCCCGGCATCGCCTTCTCGTCCGACGGCTACCTCTACGTCTCGTCCGGCATGCAGATCATCAAGCTCGACTCGAGCTCGGGTGCCGAGGTCAGTCGCAGGACGACCCCGGCCATCAGCAACATCACCTCGTACTCCGACCTCGCGAGCTGCAACTACGCCAACACCCTGACCGGCAAGGCGGATGTCAAGGGCCGCTGGAAGTCCGGCGACCAGTTCGCGCTCAAGGTCGACGGCGGCAACCTGTCAACGCCCTCCACCGCGACGACGTCCGGCAACGCGACCGGGGTCCAGGCCCAGAAGGCCGGCGCAGCGCTCGCGATCCCGGCCCGCACGTACACCGTCTCGCAGACGGCGGGCAACAGCACGACCCGCCTCGCCGACTACTCGACCACCTACCGGTGCGCGAACGTCAACGACGACGCGACCGTCGCCTCCGGCTCGGGCAACACCGCGCAGTTCTCGTTCCCCGCCGCGACGAGCGCCGACGGCACCGACGTCGTCTGCACCTTCGTCAACACCGTCTCGGCGATCTCAGCCGCAGCCTCCGACGACACCGGGACCACCGCCTCCGGAACCCCCCTGAGGGTCGGCGCGCCCGGCGTCCTCGCCGACGACGCGGGCACCGACCTGACCGTGACGTCGAACACGGAGCCGGCGCACGGGCAGGCCACCGTCGCGGCCGACGGCTCGTACGTCTACACGCCCGCGAAGGGCTTCTCGGGCACCGACACCTTCCAGTACACGACGACCGACGGAGGCGGTGGCACGTCGACCTCGACGGTCACGATCACCGTCACCCCGGCGAGCAGCGACGACGTCGCGACCGCTCGTGCCGGCCAGGCCCTCGTGGTCGACGCCTCCTCGGGCGTGCTGACGAACGACTCCGGCGCCGGGCTGAACGCCGCCGTCGCGACCGGACCCTCGCACGGCTCCCTCGTGCTCGGCCGTGACGGCTCGTTCCGGTACGTCCCCGCGGACGGCTTCTCGGGCACCGACACGTTCACCTACACGGCGACCGACGCCGAAGGCCGGAGCACCACGAGCACCGTGACGCTCACCGTGCTGCCCACCGCCGTCGACGACACGGCCACCGCGGTCGCGGGCACCCCGACGACCATCACCGGCAGCGCCCTGACCGCGAACGACGACGGCATCGACCTGGAGGTCACCGCCGTCTCGACGCCGGGCCACGGCACCGCGTCGGTCACCCCCGCGGGCGACGTGATCTACACGCCGGCGAACGACTTCTCGGGCACCGACACCGTCGACTACACCGTCACCGACGGCACGGGCGGCACCGACACCGGCACGGTGACCGTGACCGTCGCGCCGCGCGCCTCGGCCGACACCGCCGACGCCGTCGCGGGCTCGCCCCTCGACGTGCCCGCCGGGCGTGGACTGCTCAGCAACGACGGGGGCCGCGGTCCCCTCGAGGCCGCGCTCGCCACGGGCCCGACGAACGGCACCGTCGTCGTCAACCCCGACGGCTCGTACGTCTACACGCCGGCGAAGGGCTTCTCGGGCACCGACACCTTCACCTACACGCTGACCGACGCGAACGGCGTGACGAGCACCGGCACCGCCACCGTCGCCGTCGCCCCGAAGGCCGTCGACGACACCGTCACCGTCGTCGCGGGTGGCAACGCGCACGTCGACGGTCCCGGCGTCCTCGGCAACGACCTCGGCACCGGCCTCAGCGCCGCGATCGTGACCGGCCCGCAGCACGGCACCGCGACCATCGCCCCGAACGGCGAGTTCGACTACACGCCGACGCCCGGCTTCTCGGGCACCGACACGGTGACGTACCAGGTCACCGACGCCGCCGGCCGCACGGCGACCGCGACCGTGACGATCACCGTGAAGCCGGTGGCCGTCGACGACCAGGTCACCACCCCCTCCGACACGACCGTCACCACGGCGGCCCCCGGCCTGCTCGGCAACGACCTGGGCACCGGGCTGCGCGTGACCGACCACGGCACGCCCGCGCACGGCACCGTGACGGTCGACGCCGACGGCGCCTGGAGCTACACGCCGGACGCCGGCACCTCGGGCACCGACTCGTTCGAGTACCAGGTGACGGACGCCGCGGGGCAGACCGCGACGGCTCGCGCCTGGGTCATCGTCGGCGACCTGGCCATGGCCGACCAGGGCACCGCGACCGCCGGCCGCGACCTGACCGTGCCGGCGAAGGCCGGCCTGCTCTCGAACGACCGCGGCACCGGCCTGACGGCCGTGCTGGACGGAGCCCCGCGTCACGGCGACGTGACCGTCGCGAAGGACGGCTCGTACGTCTACACCCCGGCGAAGGGCTTCTCGGGCACCGACGACTTCACGTACACCGCGACCGACGCCGAGAACCAGACCAGCACCGGTGTCGTGACGATCGTCGTGCTCCCCGACGCCGTCGACGACACGACCTCGACGAAGGCCGGCACCACGGTCACCGTGACCGCCCCCGGCGTGCTCGGCAACGACCTCGGCACCGACCTGCGAGCCGAGATCGTCGACGCCCCGGCCCACGGCACGGCCACGATCGCAGCGGGCGGCACGATCAGCTACACGCCCGTCGACGGCTTCTCGGGCACCGATCAGCTGACCTACCGCGCCACCGACGCGTCCGGTGGGTCGGACGTCGCGACCGTGACGATCCATGTCGGACCGATCGTCGTCGACGACTCCCCCGCGGGGGGCACGACCGCCGACCAGCCCCTCGTCGTCGACGCCGACCACGGCGTGCTGTCGAACGACACGGGCACCGGCCTGACCGCGACCGTCACCGACCAGCCGAAGGCCGGCACGGTCACGATGGCACCCGACGGCTCGTACACCTACACGCCGAAGCCCGGCACCTCGGGCACGGACTCCTTCGGCTACGAGGTCACGGACGGCAACGGTCAGACCGGCACGGGCACCGTCACGATCGTGGTCAGCCCCAAGGCCACCCCCGACGTCGCCACGGTCGCCGCCGGTGACCGCGTCACGGTCGCCGCACCGGGTGTGCTCGGCAACGACGTCGGGACCGGCCTGACGGTCACCGCGGTGACCCCGGCCGCGCACGGCACGGCCACGATCGCGCCGGACGGCACCGTCGACTACACGCCGGCCCCCGGCTTCTCGGGCACCGACGTCGTCACGTACACGGTCACCGACCGGGACGGCGGCACCGCCACGACGACGGTCACCGTCTCCGTCACGCCCCGCGCCCTCGACGACCGGTACTCGACGCCCGCCGGCACCGCGCTCTCGGTACCCGCCCCGGGCCTTCTGGTGAACGACCTCGGCACCGGCCTGACCGTGACGGGTGCCGGCACCCCGGCGCACGGCACGATCGACACCCGGTCGAACGGGTCGTTCGTCTACACGCCGGTCGCCGGCTTCTCGGGCACCGACCGGGTGACGTACACCGCGACCGACTCGTCGGGGACCGCGACGAAGGCCACCGCGACCATCGTCGTCGGAGCCCTGGCCGTCGACGACGCCGGCAGCACCCGCGCCGGCACCCCGCTCACCGTCGACGCCGCACACGGCGTGCTCTCGAACGACTCGGGCAGCTCGCTGACCGCGGCACTCGACGCCGCGCCCACGCACGGCACGGTCGACCTCGCTCGCGACGGCTCGTACGTCTACACGCCGAAGACCGGCTTCTCGGGCACCGACGCGTTCACCTACACGGCGACCGACGGTGAAGGGCAGACCCGCACGGGCACCGTCACCCTCACGGTGCTGCCGACCGCGATCGACGACGCGGCCTGGACGCCGGCCGACACGACGCTGACCGTCGCCGCCCCAGGGGTGTCGGGCAACGACCTCGGCACCGGCCTGCGCGTCACCTCGACGGGCCTCGCGGCTCACGGCACGGCGACCATCGACCCCAGCGGACGCTTGGTCTACACGCCGGACGCCGGGTTCTCCGGGAAGGACGCCGTGACCTACACGGTGACCGACCGCGACGGCGGTACCGCGACCGCCACGGTCAGCATCACCGTGCGCGTCAAGGCCGTGGCCGACTCGGGCAGGACGATCGCCGGCAAACGACTCGTCTCGGGCAGGGTCGGCGGCGTGATGCGCAACGACGACGGTTCGGCCCTCTGGGTCGCCCTGGCGTCCGAGCCGTCGCACGGCACCGCGGCACTCGACCTCGACGGATCGTACGACTACATGCCCCGTGCCGGCTTCGTCGGGGTCGACACCTTCGACTACACGGCGACCGACGAGGCCGGACAGACCGCCCGGGCGACCGTCACCATCACGGTGCTGGGCGCGGCCGTCGCGGTCGACGACCAGCAGCGCGGCACCACCGACCACGCGGTCACCGTCGACGTCACGACGAACGACGCCCCCACCGAGGGAGCGACCTTCGACCGCGGCACCGTCGTGATCGTCGACCCGGCCACCGGTGACGGGGTCAGCGCGCTGACCGTGCCCGGGCAGGGCACCTGGACGGTCGTCGACGGCTCCGTGGTCTTCACCCCCGCGAAGGGCTTCGACTCGAAGGCGTCGGTGCAGTACCGCGTGACCGACACGGCCGGCGAGACGGTCCAGGCGGTCGTCACGGTGTCGTTCCCGATGATCCTGTCGGCGACGCAGCTGGCCTTCACCGGCAGCGCGTCGGTGCTCGGCATCGCCGCCATGGCCCTGCTCGGGGTCGCGCTCGGCCTGGCGCTCTCGCGTCGCGGCCGTCGCGTGGTCGGCCCGATCCGAGGCCGTCGCCGGGCCGAGTAGCCCCCGACGTGCCGACGTCCCCGTCCGCCCGCCCCTCCTGCCGAGGGGACGGGCAGGCGGGGACGTCGGTCGTGAAGGAGGCGCGGTGCCGGTCCCCTCGGACGGCGACGTGTGTGAGCACGACTCGCGTCGGACACGCCGCGGGGACGCGAACGAGTGCGCCACGATCCTGCGCGGTCGGCCCGGGCGGTTCCACGATTCCGACCTCCACGTGAGTGGCTTACGAGAAAGTGCGTACCTGCCGACGACGGGGCTTCCTGCGATGCTGCGATCACCCGCCGACCACACGAGCAGGAGAACACCATGACGAACGACCCGACCACGCGCAACCCTTCCCGTCGCCTCGCCCGCGGCACGGCCGTCCTCGCCGGAGTAGCCCTCCTCACCGGACTCGGCGTCGCCACGCCGGCATCCGCTGCTCCCGGGACGACACCGAAGCCGACCGTGACAGCCGCCCCGGACCGACGGGACACCACCACCGAACACCGCAACGCCTGCGCCGTGCGGACGCTCATCACCACGACCTTCGCCGATCCCGACAGCACGTCCTCCCAGCAGCTCGCAGCGAGATCCGTCTCACCGAGCGCCGTCGCGCACGGAGCAGGGACCACCGCCGGGCCGGAGGGACTCCTCGCCCAGTTCTCGGCGGACCGCACGCGCGTCCCGGGGGCCCACGCCGTGATCAAGCGCGTCGCAGCCGACGGCGACCTCGTCGCGGTGCACTGGCAGATCACACCGGACCCGCGCGACGAACGACGCGGCGACGCCGCCGTCGACCTGTTCCGCCTCGAGCACGGCCGGATCGTCGAGCGCTGGTCGCTCGAGCAGCCCGTTCCGACCGGCACACCGGCCAGCGGGAACACGAACACCATGTTCAGCGACCTCTACCGGCCGGCACGTCCGACCGCCGCGCCGTCGGAACGCCAGGAAGAACGCAATCGCGTCCTGGCCGTGTCGGCGTACGACACGCTGTTCCGGGACCACGACCCGTCGATCCTCGACCGCGCCTTCGACCCCGCGTACCTGCAGCACAACCCGGTCGCTCCGAACGGGACCGCGGCGCTGAAGCGGCTGTTCGGCAGCGGCGCGCAGTTCCCGGCGCAGCAGTCCGTCATCTCGCTCTCCGACGGCGACATCGTGTGGACCTTCTCCCAGGCGGTCGGCGCGAAGCCCGGGGACCCGCTGCTCGCCGCCGACCTGTTCCGCGTCGACGACGGCCTCATCCGCGAGCACTGGGACGTGGTCCCCACCGACTAGTCGCCCGAGGGAGCGTCGCGCACCGGGCGTGCGGCCTCCCGTCGGGTGCGGCTCCGATGCCAGGTGAGGGCACTCGCCGCGAGCACGCCCCCCACGACGGCCCCGATGGTGTTGGTGATCCAGTCACTCGTGTCGCAGGCCCGACCGATCACCACCACCAGCGCCTGGATCGCCTCGACGGCACCCGACAGCGCGACGGCACCGAGCACCGCCGCCACCGGTCGTCGCCAGAGCACCCCCGCGAGGAACGAGACCGGAACGAACAGGAGGATGTTCGCAGTCGACTCCCCCGCAGTGGGTGCGAGGTACGGCAGGCCCGGGTTGCACGTGATGCTCGGGTAAGGCGCGCCGTCCGGGTACAGCGTGAGCCCCATGACGGTGAGTACCGCCAGGCCGAAGAGAGCGCCGGTCGTCCGTGGGCGTCCCGCGAGCCACACTCCGACGAACGGACCGGCGACCACGACGCCGATCAGGACCGAGAAGGCGAGCCACGGCACCAGGGCCAGCACGGTCGAGAGCACGGACCGAGACTAGGACACGTCGGATCAGCTGAGCGCGGGGCGGGACGGAGCCGCGGTGGAACCTCGGTACGGCTCGGTGTCTCCGAGGGCCGCTCTCAGGATCACCGGCCGGGACGGAACGAGGGGGCCGGATGACGGACACGGCGTCGGTGACGTCGAGCACGCACGTGACGTGGGAGCCCTGCGAGCTAGGCGCGATGCGGCGGTCGCGCCGCCCTCGTCTTCGACGGCTCCGGACGGTCGGTGGCCCAGTCGACGTGCGTGCCGGAACCGCCGGGGAGGTGGGTCGCAGGGTCGTGGTCGGGCTCTGCTTCGGGATAGAGGCCGCGGCCTGACGACGCACTGGCGTAGAGCGCCGCGAGCCAGGTGGGGTTGATGTCGACCGTTCGACTGCCGGCGAACTTGAACCGAAGGCTGATCTGCGGAGAGAGCCAGACGGTCGACCGGCCGTCGCCGGTCTCGATCGGTTCCTTCCACGAGAACATGAACGACTCGTTCTGACGGAACTTGTTGACGATGACGATCTGGAGGTGGGCGAGGAGGCGGTCCTCGACCTTGAACTCGAGGACGTCGCCGTCGTAGACGATGTATCCCATGGCTGCTCCGAGACGGAGAACGCCCGACGGTGCTGACAGCAGGGTCTGGGCTGTGGTGGTGTGCGGATCTCACTGCGCACTGCGCCGGCCGTCTTCGCGGCGCCACACGTGGTGACGAGACCACATCGGTGATGCGTCCGCTCGGCTCTCCTCGAGACCTGACACTAGACCGCTGCCGGGGGAAGGGCGACAGGGTCCCGACCCGAACGGGACCCTGTCGCCGGCAGCTCACACCGAACCCGACGGGTGCAGCCGCTCACTTGAGGACCTGAACCACCCTCAAGGCACGTCGAGCCTGCTCCTCGGCTCGTCAACCACGACAGATATGGACTTAAGCCGAACCTTTTGGTACCAGCGGTGTTCGAGGGAGCAGCGTCACACGCGATCCACTTCGCCTCTACTGTTCACCCCGAGGACGAGACTCGTCTCCAGGGAAGGAACGAGCCATGAGCGAACGACGTCGGCGAGAACTGGGCGAGTCGGACGAACCCCTCGAGGACGAACTCGACGAATCGTTCGACGCAACCGTGGAAGAGGGTGCCGAACGCCTGCACCGCACACTCCGCACCACGCTCATCACGGGCTTCTTCGGAGGCCTCGAGGTCGGCCTGGGCATCATGGCGATGCTCGCCGTGCTGACCGAGACGGGCAGCCACCTTCTGGCCGGCCTGGCGTTCAGCATCGGGTTCCTCGCCCTGCTCCTGGCGCACTCGGAGCTCTTCACCGAGAACTTCCTCCTGCCGATCGCCGCACTCGCGGCGAAGGAGGGCACGTTCCTGCAACTCCTCAAGCTCTGGGGCGCCACGTTGGTCGCCAACCTCGCCGGCGGGTGGATCTTCATGTGGCTCGTCGTCCAGGCCTTCCCCGAATGGCACACGACCCTCGACGAGTCGGCTCACCACTTCGTGGACGCTCCGTTCTCACTGCAGACCGTGATCCTGGCCGTCCTCGGTGGCAGCACGATCACGCTGATGACCCGCATGCAGCACGGAACCACCTCCGAGCCCGCGAAGATCGCGGCCGCCGTCGCCGGGGCCTTCCTCTTGGCCGGTCTGCAGCTGTTCCACTCGATCCTCGATTCGCTCCTCATCTTCGGGGCCATCCAGGCGGGCAGTGACGTCACCTACGCCCAGTGGGCGGGGTGGTTCGGCTACACGCTGCTCTTCAACATCCTCGGGGGGCTCGTGCTCGTCACCTCGCTGCGGCTGCTCCGCACGAAGGAGCTCTTCTCGAAGGCGCGGGACGAGAACGAGTAGGGAGGCGCCGGGGCGCGGATTCTCCTCGGCCGGACCTCGCCGTCGCACCGGACCGTGACGGCGCGCTCGACCGTCGCGCACCTCCTTGAACCATCTCGGCACTCGACGTACGGTGAAAGGGCCGATGACGTCGAGGGAGTGAGCATGGACGAGGACACGGAACACCCGAGAGGTCGGCTCCGACTGCAACGACCGACCTTTCGAGGGTCCTCCGTCGGCTGGGGAATCGGTGCGTTCTTCTGGCTCGTCTGCGCGGTCCAGGCTCTGGTCGGGGTGGTGCAGAACGGGGGCACGTCCGTCGTCGGGGCCCTGGTCCTGGCCGGGCTGACCGTCCTGGCGGCGGTCTGCATCATCGGCACGGTCGCGACGATTCGGCACCCCCGTCCGGCACCGCCCGCCACGGACGACTGACGGGTTCCTCGCAGTTCCGCGGGACGAGCGACCCACTGCCTGTCGGCTGTCGGCTGTCGGTGGATCGAGGGCGCTGCCGACACGTGGTCGATGCTCCGATCAGCGGAATGTCGGGGCAACCGACGCACTCTGTCGGCCCGGCACGACCTGTTCTCCCCCGGTCAGCGTGTCGTCCTGGTCGGCGACTGGATCGAGACGGGGAGCCAAGCGATCGCCGCCACCGCCCCTCCGACTCACCGGAACACAGCCCGGCAGGCGATCGACCACCGGACGCCGCGTCGCTGATGGACAGCGAGTTCTCCTCGGTGGGGTGATCGAAGCTCAGTGCCCGAGCAGCATGTCGTTGCGGGCCCGGATCTGTTCGTCGGTAGCGGGGAAGTAGCTGCTGACGCCGACGTCTTCGGCGTCGTGCTGGATCTTCTCGACGATCGGCCGGAGTGCGCGTTCGTACTCGACGAACGCCTGCTCGGCGTCGCCGTCAGCAGCTCGCAAGGCGTCGTAGAGGGCGGTGGCACCGATGATGGCGAGCGATCCACCCATGCCCGCGGCAGGTGATGCGCAGTAGCCGGCGTCGCCGACGAGCGCGATGCGTCCGGACGTCCACGCTTGCATCTTGATCTGACTGAGCTTGTCGAAGTAGAAGGTGTCGACGTCGACTGCCTCGTCGATGTGGTCTGAGAACGGTGCGCCAGCCTGCAGTAGGTGCTCTCGGAGGATGCGCTTCTGCTGGTCGACGTCGTGGTGGTCGTAGGGGATCTCGTGCTCGGATCGGAAGCCGAGCACGAGGTCGGTCGTGGTGTCGTAGGAGTTCACCAGCATCGTCACGCCGGGCGCGTTGGTGATCTGGGTCGTCTGGCGGTCGATGACGAGGTGGTCGAGGGTGGCGACGGAGAAGTACGTCTGCAGGAAGTGGGTGTGGAGCGCTTCCTGGCCGAAGCGCAGTCGTCGCACCGCCGAGTGGTTGCCGTCGCACCCGATCACCATCGTGAAGTCCCGCTCTGTGCCGTTGCGGAAGACCACGTGGACACTGTCCTCGTCGGGCTCGGTCAGCGACCTGATGGAGTTGCCCCACAGCATCTCGACTTCCCCCTCCGTCGCGGCGGCGAGGATGTCGAGCAGATCGTCTCGGTGGATCTCGTAGCCGTCGCCGGCCGAGTCGTCCGTAGGCGGTTCCGGGTCCATCCGCGCGATGAGTTCTCCCTCCGGTGTCGTGAACTTGGTCACGCGAGGAACGAGCGCCTTCGCTCGGATCTCCTCGAGCAGGCCCATCCGTTCGACGATCGCGATGGTGTCGTCGCGGATGTCGACGGGGGTGCCGCCGCGCTTCAACCCGGATCCGCTCTCGACGACCGTGACCTCGTAACCGAGCCGACGCATCCACAACGCTGTCGCGAGACCCGCGAAGCTCGCTCCCGAGATCAACACCTGTTCCTGCGTGCGCGTGTTCATCGATCGTCCTCGTTTCCCGGCTCCTGCCGAACTTATGGTGACCCAATCTTTCTGGCCAGGCCGAAGCTAGCAGAAACTTTGGGTCACTTTATGTTTCGTGGCAGACTGGTGCCATGGAGCAAGCGAGCATGGGTGCCGGATCAGGGCTCCGAGAACGCAAGAAGCGAGAGACCCGCGAGCGTCTGGGCAATGTGGCGGCTCGGCTCTTCGCGGAGCACGGGTACGACGAGGTGTCCGTCGCGGACATCGCGGTCGCCGCGGGCGTGTCGGAGCCGACGGTCTACAACTACTTCCCGACCAAGCCCGACCTCGTCTTCGACCGAGCAGACGACGTGCTCGAGAAGATCCGGGGTGCGATCTCCCGGCGAGACCCCCAGCAGTCACCCGCCGATGCCCTGCGCTCCCTCATCCTCGAGGACATCGATCGGTACGTCGAGGACGACGAGGGATTGGCCAAGGGCGAGTTCCCCGCGCAGTGTCGGCTCAGTGCGCTGCTCCGACGTCGGGCCCTGGAGTTCTACGACGACGTCACGACCGTGGTGGCAGCTGAACTCGCAGGTACGGGACCGAACGCGATGTCCGAGCGGGCGTACGCGGCCGCGCTCGTCTCGGTGGTGCAGCAGACCACCGCGAGCATCGGCGATGCGGTCCTGTCGGATGCTCATCGGGGAGACACTCGCGCGCGTCTGGACGGCGCGGCCACGGCGACCCTCGACCACTTGTCGACCTGGTGGCACAGGGAGCACGCCACCTGAACGCGTCTCGGCAGACCACCCCTTACCGGGCGGTCGGCACGGAGATGATCCGGTCGAGCCATTCCCCGAGAAGGCGTCGCTCGGGGTCGCTTAGCTGGTTGAGCTCGGGAGCGACGGCGCGGAACGCGACGGCTGCAGCTAAATGACCTGACCGAGCCGCCACAGGCGCATCCGTCAGGATCTGCGCCAGGACGCCCTCGAACACGGCATCCGCCAGCCCGGGATCACGCTCGATAGGAGGCGTGGCAAGGATCGTCGTGATGACGCCCACTCCCGCCGATTGGATGAGTCCGACCGCTCGCGCCTCCGGCACCGCGAGGCGCCCGGCGGCGGCGACCCGGCGGACACGAGCAACAAGGACGTCCTTGCCCAGGCGAGCAGCAGGCGAGCCCGCGACACGACGCGAGTCGCTGAGCAAAGCGAAGAGAGCCGGGTTCTCGAGACCGAACTCGACCTGACGACGCCACCCGTCGCAGAGCTCCTCCACTGGATCGACATCCGCCGCGGCAGCGGCAGCCACGGTCGAGGCCTTGTCCGCGACAAAGGACGCCATGACGTGCTCAGCAACGGCCTCGAGCAAGCCGTCCTTGTCACCGAAAAGCCGGTAGATCGCGGGGGCCTGGACGCCAGCGGCCTGCGCCACGCCCCGCGTCGTAACAGCGCCCGGGCCCTGCTCACGGAGGAACCGGGCAGCGACCTCGACGATGCGCATCCGTGTGTCGACAGGAACGGTTTCGTCAGTCACAGAATCAACGATACCGCCCTCTTGCTATCGGCGTGATTCCGACGATACTCTTGCGAGCGTTCCGCTGATATCTGGTCGCGGTTCGACGAGAGGCTCACCTCCATGATCATCATCACCGGCGCCACGGGCGCCCTGAACGGCTCCACCGTCGAGCACCTCCTGAAAACCCTTCCCGCATCCGAGATCGCCATCGTCGCCCGCGACGCGGCCAAGGCTGTGCACTTCGCGGAGCGCGGAGTCGAGGTGCGGATGGGCGACTACGCCGACCCTGCGTCCCTGCCCGCCGCCTTCGCCGGAGCAGACCAGCTCCTCCTCGTCTCGGCGAGCGACCCGCACGACGACGCCGTCGCACTGCACCGCAACGCCGTCGAAGCAGCAGTGGTTGCCGGTGTCGGCCGGGTCCTCTACACGAGCCACCAGGGAGCGGCACCCGACACCCCCTTCGGACCGGGCCGCGACCACGCGGCCACCGAACGGCTGCTCGCCGAATCGGGACTGGCCTGGACGTCGCTTCGCAACGGCTTCTACGCGCACAGCCTGACCTGGTTCCTCGGCGACTGGCGCGAGACGGGCGTCATCACGGTCCCTGCCGACGGGCCCGTGTCGTGGACCGCCCGGGAAGACGCGGCCGAAGCCGCCGCGCACATCTTGCTGTCGAACGGCGACTACGACGGGCCGACGACCCTGACCGCACCCGAAGCTCCCACGTTCGCGGACGTCGCAGCGATCGCTGCCGACGTCGCCGGGCGACCGGTCGAGACCGTGGTGCTCGGGGACGACAACTGGGTCGCACACCAGGTGTCCTCGGGGCAGCCGGAGTTCATGGCACGCTTCATGCTCGACATGTACCGCGCCGCCGCCGGCGGGTTCTTTGCCGGCACCGGCCCCTTGCTGGGCAAGGTCCTCAGTCGCGAGCCCGCGTCCGTCCGCGACCTGCTTACTGCGCAGCTCGCGACGACCGGCCACTAAGAAACATCTCGTCCCACAGGCCGATCGGCTATCGGACACCGAGAAGCGTCCATAGGCTGCGCGAGTGGGAACTGCTGCTGCGAAACGACACGGGCGACGCCTCGCAGTCATCGCCGCATTGTGGATGCTCGGTTTCAGCGTTGGTACAGTGACGCACCTGTCTGAAGTGATCGCTGCAGGGGCGGGCGTCTACGACAACGCATCCGAGCCGGTCCGACGGTTCTGGATTTCGCTCACCGTCGTTGATCCCGTGATCGTCGTACTACTCCTCGCCAAGCTTCGAGCAGGCGTGCTCGCTGGAGTGGCCACGATGGTCGCGGACGTGACGGTCAACTGGTTGGCGGCGTCCGCGCAGCCCGCCCTCGCAGGGCCCGGGCTTGTTACGCAGCCGGTGTTTCTGTTGTTCCTGCTGCTCACCGCGCGTCCGCTCTGGAACTCTGCTGCAGCGGCGCGACCTCGCCGTCATCGTCCCGATTGCTGATCGGCTATCGGGCGGCTCCGCAGGTTGGCAATCCGTATATGTCCATCAGTTGAGGCGAGTTGCGAACGACTGACGGGGGTCCGTGTCACCATGGCTGAATGGTCCCCACACTCGAGATGCTCACGATTCCCGAGATCCGCAGTCGCCTAGCCGAGCTCGAGGCACGCGCAGGCGCGTCGGCTGACGAGCTGCGCCGTCGGGCCGACCGCTACGAGCTCTCGCAGGAGGGACAAGCAATCCTTCGGAAACTTGAGGACCTGACCTACCTGCAGGAGCATGCCGAGCGCTGACTCCAGCGGCCAGGCCGATGGGAACCTTCAAGAGAAGGTCTTCGACTTCATGTTGGAGATCATGGAGATGCTCGCCGCAGTAATTCCCAACGGGCTCGTCGGCCTGGACAGCACTGTCGTCCGGACTCGCGGCGGCGGCGTTGCCGTCACCGTCGAGCCGAGCGAGGAGCTCGGCCTTCGACTGGACATCGACGGTGCCGAGACTTTCCGACTCATCGTTCAGTATCGGCTCGTTCTGAGCCCGGTGAGCCATCTCGTGTCGGTGGACCGCTCGACTTTCAAGGTGAACGTGCACGGCTCTGCGCGACCCCTCTTCACCGTCGACTACCTCCGAGACAGCGGCAGCGACGTCCCGTTGGCGCACTACAACGTCCATGCCGAGCGTCAAGACATGACAGACGCGCTCATTGCTACGGGTGGGCGACGTCGCGGCAAGATCTACCAAAAACGTGTGGCGAAGGGGGACATGCCGAGATTCGGCGATGTGCATTTCCCTACGGGCGGCCATCGGTTCCGCCCCTGCCTTGAGGACGTACTCGAGATGATGATCATCGAGTTCGGCATTGACACCGTCAACAGCGCCAGTGCAGCGCTTCACGAGGGACGCCGTCGATGGCGCGTCAGACAGCTTGCCGCTGCGGTCTCCGACGACCCCATGACAGCAGTCGCCGAATTGGATCGGCTCGGATTCGACGTCATCCCGCGTGAGGGAACGGAAGTGTCGCCCCGACTCGATCGTCTAACAGCACTTTGAGGGTGTTATCCGCCATCTAGCAGGCGTACCCGGACGTCGATCCCCTATCGGGACAGGCCACCACACCCTTTTCTTGGTCGAAAAGAATGTTGTATCAGCAGGTGCAGCTTGGTCGGATCAGTGCTTGACTGAGCCTGGCGGAGACGCCACGGCGGTGGGGCTCGCCGTCACCAACCTCGACTCAGGTCGACAACAGTCCCTATCTCATCCACTGGCGTGCCCAGGAACCGAGATAGGAGACCAGATGACCACCGACACCATCGTCGTCGGAGCTCATACCCGGACGGCCGACACCGTTCTCTCGAACGCCGCCCGGTTCGCGGCCCGGCTGTCGGCACAACTCGTCGTCGTGCAGGTCGACGACTCCCGCGTCCCCGCTGACCCCGACGACGCCAGCGGCCGAGGGGCGACCGTTCCCCTCGACCCAGACGAGTACGACGACGTCGCCGCCGACAGATCTGCCCTCGAGGCGACGGCAGCCCGGCTCCGCACCGACGCGCAGATCACGGTCGACGTCCGTGTCCTCGCCGGTGATCCCGCGAAGGCGTTGGCCCGCGTCGCCGCCGACACGCACGCCGTGATGATCGTCGTCGGATCCTCGAACGGTCTCGCCGCGGGCCTGAAGGCTGCACTGCACGGGTCCACGGCATCGTTCCTCATGCACCATCAACCCGTGCCGGTGCTCGTGGTGCCGGTCTCGAAGGCCCGGCCGTGACGACCCGGATCGCCCTCGTGCGACACGGCCAGAGCCAGGCCAATGCCGACGGGCTGTTCACCGGCATCACCGACTCACCCCTCACGACCGGAGGCCGTGGAGAAGCCCGCCGTGCTGCACACCTGCTCGACGAGGCGGGTTTCCGCCCGGCGTCGATCCTGTGCTCGCCGCTGGCCCGTGCGACCGAGACTGCCCGCATCATGGTGTCCGAGAACCAGTGGACCGTGCCCGCCACCGTCGACGTGCGACTCCGGGAACGCGACTACGGCGACCTGACCGGACGGACGAAGGCGGATGTTCGCCGCTCAGCCGGCGAGGAGGACTTCACCCTGTGGCGGCGCTCACTGGACATCCCGCCCCCGCCGTCCTCCGACGCGCAGTTCGCGAAGCTGTGGGCTCAGGACGCCCTTCGTCAGGTGGATCCCTCGAACCGCACCCGGGCCGAGAGCCTGCTCGACGTCATCGTCCGGGTCCGCCCCGTCGCCGAGGCGGTCAAGGCCGGTGCCCCCGGCGGCACCGTGCTCGTGGTGGGCCACGGCAACAGCCTCCGCGCACTCTGCCTGGTGCTCGACGCGCTCACCCCACTCGAGGTCGCCGCGCTCAACATCCCGACCGGCCACCCCCTGATCTACGACCTCGCCTCCGACGGGCATCCGCTGACGCGGGGCGGCACGTATCTCGACCCGGCCGCAGCGGCCCTCGCCGCCGCGGTCATCACCCACGAAGGAGGAACCTGACATGAACGACTACATCAGCAACCGCACCGTCCACACCCATGACGTCGGCACCTACGTCACCCACGGCGGTGCACACCCCGTCCAGATCGTGTCCGCCCTCGGGCGGTCGATCTTGGACTCACGCGGATTCCCCACCGTGCAAGTCGACCTCGAACTCGCCGGCGGCACCCTCGTCTCGGGCGCCGCCCCCGCAGGAGCCTCGACCGGTGCCCACGAGGCCGTGGAACTCCGAGACGGAGGTGCAGCGTTCGGTGGCAAAGGCGTCCGGAAAGCGGCAGAGATGGTCACCACCGAGATCAGCGACCTCTTGACCTCACGCCCCTGGGCCGGGATCAGCGAGATCGACCGTGCCCTCGCCGACCTCGACGGCACCCCGAACTGGTCGCGGCTCGGCGCCAACGCCGTCGTCGCCACGTCGATCGCGGCGTCCCGAGCGCTGGCCCGCGAAGCCGGCCTGCCCCTGCACCGGTGGATCGCCCTGCTGTCGGGGGCGAACGAATCGCTCCCCGTCCCGCACTTCAACGTCCTGAACGGAGGCGCCCATGCAGCCAACGACCTCGATTTCCAGGAGTTCATGATCGCTCCCGTCGGGGCGACCAGTGAGGAGGAAGCGGTGCAGACCGGCGCAGAGGTCTACCACGCCCTGAAAGCGCTCGTACAGACCCGCTACGGCACCGCGGGCCTCGGCGACGAGGGCGGCTTCGCCCCGGCGATCAGCAGCCCCGAGGACGCCCTCGACCTCATCGTCCAGGCGATCACCGACGCCGGCCACCGGGCGGCGCTCGACGACGTCGCGATCGCCCTCGACCCTGCCGCGAACGGGTTCGGCGACGGAGACGGCCGGTACCGGGTCGCCGGGCAGGACCTCGACCGTGCGGCCCTCGCGGACCGGTACGGTGCACTGCTCGACGCGTACCCGATCAGGAGCATCGAGGACGCGTTCCACGAGGACGATCACGACGGGTGGGCGCTGATGGCGTCGAGGTTCGGCGGCCGCGTGCAGCTCGTCGGCGACGACCTCTACGTGACCGACCCCGAAAGGATCGCCGAAGGTGCCGAGAAGGGCTGGTCGGACGCCGTCCTCATCAAGCCGAACCAGATCGGCTCCGTCAGCCAGACCCTCGACGCGATCGCCACAGCTCGGTCGCACGGCATGGCCTGCATGGTGTCGCACCGCTCCGGGGAGACCACCGACACGTTCATCGCCGACCTCGTCGTCGGCACCGGGGTCGGCCAGATCAAATCCGGTGCCCCCGCACGCGGGGAGCGGGTCTGCAAGTACAACCGCCTCACCGACATCGAAGCCGATCAGCCCGGACTCCCCTACGGCCTCAGCACGAAGGACGATGCATGACCACCCCCTCACCCGACTCACCGTTTCCGCCGCTGCCCTCGAGGAGAGGCGACGAGTTCGACGGGCTGGGCCAGAACCCGGACCTCGATGTCGACGACTCCACGGGCACCGAAAGGCCCGTGCACCTGCGGTGGCGGTTCATCGGATTCGTCACCCTCGGCGGCACGATCGGCACGGGATTGCGCGAAGCCCTGGCGTTGAGCTTCCCCGCGGCCCCGGGCAGCATCCCCGTCACGATCCTGCTGATCAATGTCGTCGGTGCGTTCGCGCTCGGGCTGCTCCTTGAGTCGCTGGTGCGACGAGGGTCGGACGCGGGTCGCCGACGCGACCTGCGCCTCCTCGTCGGAACAGGCGTTCTCGGCGGGTTCACCACCTACAGCGCCCTCGCGGTCGACACCGCGACCCTGCTCGGTGACGCGCTGCCAATCTCGATCGCCTACGGTGTGGGATCGGTCGTGCTCGGCGCCGTGGGTTCCTGGGCCGGCATCACCGGCGGTGCCGCCCTCCATCGCCGTTCTGAGGCGGCGTCGTGATCGCCCCGTGGCTCTTCGTCGCGATCGCGGTCGCCGGTGGCGTGGGTGCGGCCCTGCGCCTCGTCGTCGACGGCGTCGTCCGCAGCACGTGGTCGGCCCCCATCCCGCTGGCGACCCTGGTCATCAACGTCAGCGGGTCGTTCGTGCTCGGCTTGCTCACCGGTCTCGCCGACCACGCGGGGATGCCCCGAGAGTGGCTGCTCGTCGCGGGCGGCGGGCTCATGGGCGGCTACACCACGTTCAGCACCGCAAGCGTCGAGACCGTGCGCCTCGTAGCCGAGAAGAAATGGGTCGCGGGAATCGCCAACGGCGCGGGCATGCTGCTGCTCGCCGTCGCTGCCGGGCTCGTCGGCCTCACCATCGGCACGTCATGACGCCCTTCTGCTGACGAGTCGCGAATGCTCGTGGGGGCTGCCGTCGGGGCATGCTCGTGGTTGCATCAGGTTCGCGGCCGCTTCGTGCAGCCGCACCAGTCGGCGGCCGCCGACTCCCCTTTCCGTTTCGACATACAAGTGCGCAGGAGAAAGCATCATGAGCAACACCGTCATCCATGACTTGGTTTCCGAGATGCTGGGTCGGCTTCCGTCCGGTGGAGGCATCGTGGCTGTGGATGGCGATGCTGGCGAGCAACTCTCGGACATGGGCAGTCAGTTGGCTCGGGAGATCAGCGCGAGAGGCCTCACGTCGTCGGTCCGATCATTCACGGGCGCAGACTTCGAGTCTTCACCCGCCGGCACGGACGTGCTGTTGGTCGTCGGCGAAGGCGCGTTGCAGCCTGGCGTCCGGACGCGGTGGAACTGGACTCTGTGGGTGGAGGCCTCCGGGGTGCGTGATCCGGCGAGCAACGACCGCAGTGCGGTGGCGTTCGAGAGCTACCGGTCGCGTGACGAGCCCAAGGGCGCCGCCTCGGCCATCGTCGACGTCAGTGACCCCGAGGCCTATCGCCGTGACTGGAACGACGCCTGTTCGATCTGAGTCGCTCCCCCACGCACCCTCGTCGTCCGTGGTCAGGGCAGGGGACGGGGAGGCGCGAGGAGCGTTCCGCGGATGACGCTGCCGTGGAAGGTGCGCGCGGCGACCGTGATCCAGGCCCCGACGAGCCCGATGTAGAACACGACCGCCAGTACCTGCAGCGTGACGAGTCCCGTGTGCAGGGCCAGACCGTTCAGGCCTGTCACGCAGGTGCCGACGGGGAAGGTGAACGACCACCAGGTGAGTGAGAACGGGAGCCCCTGGCGGATGGTGCGGAGGGTGATGGCCGATGCCAGTGCCGCCCACATCAGGGCGAATCCCAGGGTGGGCACACCGTAGACGAGCCCGAAGACGAACAGGGCGTGCGAGGTTCCCTGGTCGACGGCGAGGTGGGCGTTGCCACCGAGAAGGTTGACTGCGGTGATCGACTGCCCCAGGGGGCCGAGGACGATCCAGAGGGTCGGGACCATGCCGGCCGGGCCGATCTTGTGCTGGGCCAGGCGTGACCAGATCAGCGTGATGATCACGATCGACGCCAGCAATGACAAGCCGAACATCGCGTAGCACCCCCAGAGCATGTTCTGCCTTGCCTGCCCCGCGGGCAGGAAGGGCAGCAGCAGCGCACCGGTCGAGGCAGACACCATCGGGGGGACCACGGGCATGAGCCAGCCGCCGAACGCACTGTCGGGGGCCGTGTCGTGCCGGGTGAACGTCAGGTACGGGACCGCGATCGCGCTGACGAGGCCGAGCACCGTGCCGATGGTCCACAACACCCAGTCGATGCCGACCGCCAGGGGCGTACCGAGGACGTCTTTGCCCAAGAGGAGGGTGCCCGCGCCGACGGTCAGCAGCGCCATGGGCGGTGCCCCGTAGAAGTGCGCCATCACCGGATTGAGATGATGCCCCCGCGCGGTGGCTCGGTAACGCACCCAGTGCATGACGGTCGCTGTGCTGAGAGCGACCAACAACACGCTGGCCAGTGCCCAGACGATGGTCGCGGCCGGGCGCAGCCCCGGGAACTGCAACGGCAGGGTCGCCGCGGCGTTGGCGACGATGCCGGTCCCCATGATCGACGCGAACCAGTTCGGGGTCAGGTTCGACACGATCTGCCCGCGGTGCTCGAGCTGGCGGAACAGACCGCGCGTGCGGGGAGGGGCGACAGTCGGTGAGATCGCGGCAGGCATGCCTCGATCTTCGTACGTGCGTCCGGCTGCCGATACGGGCGGATGCTTGTGGTGTCACAATCGATCCTTGTGACCGGACTCCCTGTTGATCTCGAGACGCTCCGACTGCTGGAGGCGATCTCGAGATCGGGCAGTCTGGGCCGTGCCGCGACATCGGTGGGCATCAGCCAGCAGGCGGCGTCGTCTCGCATCACGGGCGCCGAGCGGCGGCTGGGTCGCACGTTGCTCGTCCGCTCTCGGGCGGGCTCGGCGCTGACCGAGCACGGACTCCTGGTGTGCGAGTGGGGCCGACCTGTGCTCGAGGCGGCGACCACCTTCGAACGATCGCTGCACACCCTGATGGCCGGCGCCTCCGACGCTCTCCTCGTAGCGGCGAGTCAGACGGTGTCAGAGGCGCTGATGCCCCGCTGGATGACAGCGGCAGCGGATCGTGTCCGGGTGCGCCTGGAATCGGGCAACAGCGACTGGGTCGTCGACGAGGTCCGTTCGGGGCGCGCGCACCTCGGGTTCACGGAGACCCCTGATGAGACCGACGGGCTCGCCACGACCGTCCTGGGTGTCGACGAACTGCTCATCGTCGTCTCGCCCAGGCACGCATGGGCATCGAAGTCCGAACCCGTGACGGCAGCCCATCTCGCATCCACACCGCTCGTGTCTCGGGAGTCGGGCTCGGGCACCCGCCGGACCCTCGAGCTCGCCCTGGGGATCGACCCTGCCCTGATGGCAGAACCCGCTGCGCAGTTGTCGTCGACGGGCGCCATCCGGGCGGCCATCGCCGGCGGTGTGGGTCCGGGAGTCATCAGCTCGTTGCTGGTCGAGGACGACCTCCGCGCCGGGCGCCTCGTCACCGTCCCGGCAGCCGTCGACCTGAGACGACCGTTTCGCGCCGTGTGGTCGGCCGGTCTGAGCGCCGGGGCGCAGGATCTCCTGGCCGTGATCGCCGCATTGCAGCACAGCCCCGACTCCTCGCCGAGATGATCAGAGAAGCGAAGCGTGCCGTAGGGCCGTGACGGCCCGCAGGTGCTTCTCGCCGGCGCGGGTGGCGTTCGCCGGCGACAGATGGGGTGCCGCGAGCACGGGCACGACCCTCGCACGCGGTTCCAGGGTGAAGTACCTCATCACGCCCGTCAGGGCCGGAGTTCCGAAGGTCACGATCGCCCGCAGCTGCGGCAGAGAATCGAGCAGCTGAGCCAGGGCAGGGCGTGCGTCGTCGAGATCGGTGACGGTCGGCGCCCGACCAAGGGCCCACGGGACGATGTTCCATCGCAGGTAGACGTGCCTGCCCAGCCCCGACTCGATCCGTGCTCGCTTGAACGCAGACGCCGTCGGCCCCGGGTTGTCCTCACTGCTGATCGCGTCCTCGCCCTGCCTGATCGTGGCAGGACCGGGTGATTCCATCAGCACGAGGACCTTCGCCGCTGCTCCTCCACCTGATGGGTCGAAGCCCGGCACGAAGCGCGCACGTCCTGGTCCGGAGCTCCGCCACTCCGACACGAGCTGATCGAGGCCCCTCGGCTGCTGCATCCCTAGACGCTACGACGTCGAGGACCATTTCCGCCCACGCTCACCGACGACGCGGAACGACCAAGACGGCGTCCGCTCCGAGTGCACTCGCCCCACAGCAAGTGATCCAGTGGGCGATCCTCTATCGGGCACCGTCCACGAGTGCGTTCAAGCGATCAACCAGTTGCGCCATTCGGGGCGGTCCGAGTCGAAGGACGAGCGACTCCGAGAACCAGCGCATCCACACCGCCTCGACATCAAGGATCGTGACGGCATCGGCCCTGAGGAGAATGCGAACCAGGTCGACCGCCTCCATCTCGCACTCATCTGACGGAGCACCGTCCGGCTGACCAGGCTCGAGACCATACGGATCGACATCGCTGAGAACAGCCAAGACACCAGCGAGGGTCTTCCCGTAGGTCGCTGTCCCCGCTCTCATGCCCCTCATGATGCCTGGGGCTGCCTCAACCGGTGACCGATTGCTAGGCGGACGTTTTCAGCACGGGTCACATCCTCACCAGCAGGACTGCGGGAGCGACGTCGACCACGAGGCCGGCGACCGGTATCGCTGCCACCCCAGGTGGCGACCAAAATTCCGCTGCTTGTGGCTCCCCGAGCCATCCCGGGACTGCATTACCAAGACCGAGATTCTGGTGACCGTCTTGGGGCACGCTGGCCTGCGACGAGGACGGCTACTTGATTACCGCGAGGAGGTCTTCCATCGTGTCGATCTGGTCAGTCTGAGAGGAGACGATCGCTGTCGCCAGCTGGACCGCGTCAGGGTTCTGCCCACCCTCGATCTCGGTCTGCGCCATCTCGACAGCCCCCTCGTGGTGTGTCGTCATCTGTTCCAGGAACAGCCGCGCCGCGTCGGTTCCGTCAGCATTCTCGAGGGCGTCCATGTCGGAGTCGCTCATCATGCCGTCCATGGAGTGATCCATGGACGCCTCAGTGTCCTGCCCCCAAGCCTTGAGCCATGTCGTGAGCTGATCAATCTCCGGGGCCTGCTCGGCCTTGATCGTCTCGGCAAGGGTGATCACGTCCCCGTCGATACCGTCTTTCGCGAGGAGCATGTCGCTCATCTCGACGGCCTGGGTGTGGTGCGGGAGCATCATCTGGGCGAACATGACGTCTTGATCGTTGAAGGCAGCAGCCTGGGACGACGACGCGGACGACGTGTCGCCTGCGGACGACGACGCCTCGGCGCACCCCGCGAGGGCGAGGGCAGCAATGGTCGCAGTTGCGCTGATGAAGATGGTGGCGGTGCGGTTCATGGTCGTTCTTCCAGGATCAGAATCGAAAAAAAGATACCCCCCGGAGGTATCGTGCCGCGTACGGCTGATGAGAGCCTCTGAGCCGGCACCGGTGGTATCGGTGTAACGGTGAACGCGTCGAGGTTGCCGAGCGCAGCGCGCAGATGCGCCTCGGCCTGGTCGGCGGTCTGGGACGCCGTCAGGAGGTCTTCGGCGTCGACCTCGATGGTTGCGGAGCCGGTGAGACGGTGCCCGATCCACCGGAGATAAAGATCGTGGACGCCCCGCACGCCCAGGGCGTGTTCCAGGGCGTGTTCGGCTCGCTTGTGGAGGTCGGGGTCGATGCCGTCCATCAGCCGTCGGCCGATGGATTTCACCGTCCCCCAGGGCAGGACCATGATCGAGGCTGCGATGAGCAGGCCGATGATGGGGTCCGCGAGCGGGAACCCGGCGAGGACCCCGATGGCGCCCAGCACGACAGACAGGGACGTGAAGCCGTCCAGGCGGGCGTGGACCCCGTCAGCGACAAGGGCTGCCGATCCGATCCGTCGCCCGACGCGGATGCGGTAGATCGCGACGAGTTCGTTGTCTGCAAAGCCGATGAGCCCAGCGGCGACCAGCAGCCAGGGATTCGCGATCGGCCTGGGGTCGATGAGGCGGTTGATCGATTCCCAGCCCGCGGCGGCTGCCGACGAGTGCAAGGCGCCTGGACCGGCCGGGGGCCGCCGGCATCCGTCTCGACGATCGCCCCGCGTCGAGAGGCGCACCCCGAGGAGTTGCATAGCACGCATGGACACCCTTCCCCTCTGGCTGTTAGCCGCCATCTTCGTCGCCGGCGCCGCCGTCATCTGGGTCGCCGGCATCCAGCTGTCGAAAACGACCGACGTCCTCGACTCCCGACTCCACCTCGGTAGCGCGCTCGGCGGACTCATCGTCCTCGCGGTGGCGACCAACCTGCCCGAGATCGCCATCACGGTCAGCGCCGCCCTCTCGGGCTCGCTCGAGGTGGCCGCGGGCAACATCCTCGGCGGCATCGCCCTTCAGACGGTCGTCCTCGTCGTCCTGGACGCCCTCGGGAAACGCGGCAAGGGTGTCCACCCCCTCACCTATCGCGCGGCCTCCCTAGGGCTGCTGCTCGAGGCGCTGGTCGTGGTGGCGGTCCTCGCCGTCGTCATCGCCGGAACCCAGCTGCCGTCCTCGCTCACAGTGGCGCGCCTGACGCCGGACGTCGTCCTCATCGCCGTCATCTGGCTCGTGGGCCTGTTCCTCGTCCGGCGTGCCGGCAAGGGCCTGCCGTGGCACGAGGCCGGAGCGGCACCTGACACGTCGACGCCGCGACCGCGCGGACACCGGACGCGCTCGAACCCGTCGCCGACGACCATGAGCACGAAGAAGGCCGCGGTCGTCTTCGGCCTGTCGGCCCTCGCCACGCTCGTCGCCGGCGTCGTGCTCGAACGCGCGGGCGACGCGGCCGCGTCGCAGATCGGCTTGTCGGGTGTGCTGTTCGGCGCGACAGTCCTGGCCCTGGCGACGAGCCTGCCCGAGATCTCGACCGGGTTGCAGGCCGTCAAGCAGGGCGACGACAACCTGGCCATGAGCGATATCTTCGGCGGCAACGCCTTCCTGCCCGTGCTCTTCCTCGTCGCCACGGTCATCTCCGGGCAGGCGATCCTGCCCCAGTCGAACACCAGCGACGTCTACCTGACCGCCCTCGCCGCGCTCCTCACGCTCGTCTACGCCGTCGGCCTGCTCTTTCGGCCGCGACGACGCATCGCGGGCATGGGCGTGGACTCGTTCGTCGTGCTCGTGCTCTACGCGGTCGGCATCGGTGGCCTCGTCGCCATCACGCTCGGCTGACAGGACCAGCCCGGCGACACTGGCGACCGTCAAGCCCAATGAGCCGTGGAAGTTGACCAAGGCGCCCATGCTGCTGTAGCCGCGGGCGTCCTTGTACTCGACCTGGCCGACGTCTGAGATCGCCGTAATCCGGTCCCGGGGGATGTTTCGAGACCAGATCACGTCGTGAACATGGATAGTCACGTCGTCCAGCAGGGCGTGACGCCGCAGCTGCGAACAGTGGCCCAGAGTGATGATGTGTGACAGCGGTGCCCTCGGTGCAGGGTTGCCACTCGCGTCTGCCACCCGTTTCGCCGGGAGTGAGGACGGCTGCCTGCGACCGCCAATCTTTTTCGGCCACGGATGAACTTCTGGATGAGCTGCATCGTGTTCGTAGTAAGCGGGCTACCTGGGCCGGCGTACCAGCAGGAGGAATCATGCACAAGCGAATGACCATCACCCTCACGACGGCCGTTTTGGCGGCGGCCGCTCTCTCCGGGTGCACCACATCTGCCGAATCATCCACGACGACCGACTCCACCGAGCCGGCCCCCGCCGAGACCACCGCGGCAGCGGCAGTCCTCGGCACCGCAACGTCTCCCCTGGGCGAGATCATCACCGACGACGCCGGGTACACGATCTACACGTTCAAGATGGACAAGCAGGACTCGGGCACCAGCAACTGCTACGACGAATGCGCCACGACCTGGCCGGCAGTTGAAGCCTCCGACACGTCCTCCCCAGAAGGCATCACGGGCAAGATCGGTTCCCTCACCCGCACGGACGGGACAACCCAGCTGACCGTCGACGGCTGGCCGGTGTACCGGTTCGCGAAGGACACCGAACCTGGACAGGTCAACGGACAGGGCGTGAAGGATGCCTGGTACGTCCTCCAGCCGGACGGCACGATCAACATGGAAGCAGCCACTGAGGGCGCAGCAACCCCAGCCTCCTGATCGCACGCCTGCCTGCCGGACAGAACTCTCCGGGTTGCAGGCCCTCGCAGCTCCACAACCCCACCCGAGCAAAGGAGCCACAAGGCAGTGCTCATCGACATCAAGGCAGAGACAGTGGGTGCGAATACGTCGACTGCTTCCGCTCAGACGGTGAACCCATGTCCTGGCCTGGTCGATGGCATGAGGTTCGATCACTGGTGCGCATCGGCGTTCCTCGGTGCGCTCGATACAGGCACGACAAGAGGCGGTCCTGGATCAGGCACTAGCCGGACTTCACTGGCGCGAGGCGGTGAAGGTCATGGCCCGAGCCAGTGACGAGCTTTTGTCGACATTGTTCGAGTGCCACGGCGGGGCGCTTCGCCGTTACACACACAGCCTCACTCGGAACGCGGCGCTGACCGAGGACATCGTTCAAGAGACGATGCTGAGAGCATGGCAGCGTCCTAAGGTGCTGGAGCTCGACAAGGATGCGGCTCAAGCGTGGCTGTTCACGGTCGCTCGGCGCCTCGTCATCGACGACGCACGATCTGCCCGGAGTCGACGAGAAGTGGCAGCCCTTGGCGAGGTAGAAGGCACTGCTCTCGATCGCACTGATGCCGTCCTGGACAGCATCATCGTTGCGGACGCGCTGGCGTCGCTCTCCGACCACCACCGTCAGATCGTCATCGATGCGTACTTCGCTGGTCAGAGCATTCCTGAAATTTCGAGACGGCTTGGCATCCCAGAAGGAACCGCGAAATCGCGGCTCCACTATGGGTTACGCGGGCTGAGGCTAGCCCTCCAAGAAAGGGGCGTCACACGATGACTGAGCATCCCGATCTTCAAGCTAACGAGGACCGTTACCAAGACTGGGACGCGTCCTACGTCCTCGGAGCGCTCCCCACCGATGAACGTCGCGAATACGAGCAGCACCTCAGTACCTGCGCCAACTGCCGTGAAGCGGTGACGGAACTTGCGGGTCTCCCAGGCATCCTGAGCCGAATCTCGCCGGAAGAGGCCCTTGCCATCCATTCACCTCTGGGTATGGATGAAACTCAGGCGCCATCAGAAACGTTGTCGCTGATGGCCCACCGCTTCCGCAAGAGTCAACGCCGCCGCCGAGGAGTCATGGCTCTCGCAGTTGCCGCTGCTGTTGCTGCCGCCGTCTTCGGGGGGCTCGCCGTGGGCGCAAGAAACGACGTCGGCCCAGCGACGGCCCAAATGACGTTCCAGCCCATGGACCCCGGAACTGACTCCACCACCCTTACTGCCGGTCTGCAGATCGAGGAGAAATCTTGGGGCACGAGGCTCGATTGGAACTGCGACTACGGCGCGGATGCGCCAGACAACTCCCGATACGAGCTCGTGGTCACACAAACGGACAACACCACGCTTACCGTCGCGACGTGGGACGCAGCTGGCTCGCGTGCCGCAGATCTGTCTGCGTCGACGGCTATTCCCAGCCTGAAGATCACGAGTGTAGAAATCCGCTTGCAGGGATCCACGGTCGCGTTGGCTCGGCTAGACACCTGAGCACCTCCCGAACAAGCCGCCCGTTAGACGATCGGTCACCGACCATCGGCGGACGCGAGCCACTCCCCCGCAGCTACGGGGCGCCAGTTGTCTCGATAGGCCAGTCCGAAACTGATCTCGGTGAACGATCGGCTATCGGGACACCGCGTCTCTGTCGAGGTAAGACCGTAAGGTGGCGCTGTGTCTGATCGCGAGTTCGTCGTCGACCCCTTCACGCAGACCGAGGTGCGTGTCCCCTCCGGCATCTGGCAGGAACAAGCCATCGAGCACGCTCGGCGAAGTCGCAATGGGGAGCTCCGACGCATCCGCTTCTTCCTCGACTGGGGTCACAGATACCCCCTCTGGGAAGACGGCTCAGACGGCTACACGAAGGAACCCGGCGACTACGGCCTGTCCGCAGATCTCGGAGAGCGCCTCCACGCGTGGTACCAGACGTGGGCGCAGCATTGCAGTCCCGAACACGGTTGGTCTGATGAACAACGCCACCAGGCTTGGCTCGTTGCCGGCCACCGTCTCGCCAACGAGGTCGAGCTCGAGGTCTACGACTTCGCGGAAGTGATCCGAGAGTTCGATCGCTGACCGGTCGCCGATCTCCTATCGGACGCCTAGCGAGGAATGGGAAGCGTCCGGCCGGACGGACGTGCCGTATGTTTCCCGCATGCTCTTGAAGCTTCTTCGTGCACCCGCGGTGCAGGTCAGCGTGCACTTCGCCGTCCTGGCTTTTGCAGTCGCCTGGATCGTCTCAGGCAACGTCGCGGGCTACATCTTTGTCCTGCTGGCACTAATAGCCCTCGCAGTCGACGCGTATGAGTGGCGGCGGCGTGGTGCGACTCGCAAGGCCGAGTCTGTGGCGAAGCCGACGCCCCAGGGCGACCTGCCTCTTTGAGCAATGGCCGCCAACCCATGGGATATCGGGCGCTACTCGAACATCTCCGCCAGGGCCGCGTGGGGGTCTCCGTCGAACTGGTGAATAGAGGGCCGTGGTGGCCAATGGGTGGTCTCGTCGTCAGGCCAGCACGGGACGACATGGAAATGCAGGTGCGGGACGCTCTGGCCAGCGTCTTGGCCCGAGGCTTGGAGAAGGACGGTGCCCGTGGCCCCGAGCCCGCCTCGCATCGCTCGCGCGACGCGCTGTACCAGGGCGATCGTCGCCGCCAACGAGCGAGGTGATGCCGTGCGGAGGTCCGTGGTGTGTTCGACGGGTACGACCAGAGTGTGCCCGGGAGCGAGTGCCGAATCGGGCAGAGGCGCGAAGGCCACGGCGTCGTGTTCCCGTTCTATCCACACGGCCGGAGACGAACCGTCGATGATGCGGCAGAACGAGCACGGTTCCAACTGCTCAGCCTCGTTTGGCGCCGCCGCCACCTGAACTTGCACCTCTGGTGAGCCCATGTCCATCACGCCTGCTCCCCTCGCTGGATCGCGCGGTAGACCGTCGAACGGGCCACGCCAAAGAGCTCCGCGATCTCGCTCGTCGTGTGGGCGCCGGTGCGGTGCAGCTGCACCAGGTGCCTCTCTTGCGAGGGGGTGAGCTTGGGCTTTCGGCCGCGGAGCTTGCCGGCAGCCTTCGCGATCGCCATCCCCTCACGGGTGCGGGCGCGGATGAGGTCGGCCTCGAACTCGGCCACCATCCCGAGGACGTTGAACAGGAGCCGGCCGACGGGGTCGGTGGGGTCATAGACCGCTCCCCCGAGATTCAGGGCGACACCCTTCTTCGTCAGCTCATCCGCGATGTCGGTCGCGTCCCGCAGCGACCGGGCGAGACGGTCGAGCTTCGTGACGACCAGGATGTCGCCGGCACGGCACGCAGCGAGGGCCTCGCGGAGACCCGGCCGGGCTCGAGTCGTCCCCGACAAACCGTGGTCAACATGGACGTGTTGATCGTCAACACCAAGTGCTGCAAGACCATCACGCTGTGCTGCGAGATCCTGCCCGGAGGTCGAGACGCGAGCGTATCCGATGAGCATCCGACGACTGTAGCGTTTAAACCCCCGTCACCGGGCATTTTTGCGGGACAGGCATGCGCGAATCCGCAGGCCAGGAGCTACTTGGCTTCGAGCGACCGAGAGAGGCTCGAGCAGGTGTCCCGATGAACGACCGCCTATCGGACATCGAGATGAGTGCCGCGGTGGCGACTTGCGCAGCCTGCGCCAAGGAGTCCCGCGAGATTCACTGACTGCAAGTTGTCACGATTGTGTTACGGCCGTACCCCAAGAACGGGTCGACTTCTCGCCACGACAAGGAAGCAAGCACACCGATCTCTCTTAGTTGTCACCCGAACCATGCAGTCCGGTTCACAGCACGAGAATTCATGGTGGATTTTGTTTTATCTCTGGGCTTATCTTCAGCTTTGGCTGTGGGGACGCTTCCCGGTAGCTGTCTCATCAGCTCTTCAGGGGAAAACGTGCCTAGCTTTCAGATCTCGTCTGGCCGATTCGCTGCCATCGGCATCGTGTCGTGTCTTGCTCTTGTTGGATCAACCGTCGCGGCTATCCCGCTCTTAGCGGCAGAGCCGGCATCAGCGGTCACACCTCTCGCGGACGCCCCCTCGGCTCCGACTGCTGCCGAAGCGTCCGCGATCGCCGTCCAGTACGGACATCCGGTCATCATTGAGTCCGAGCTGACGGAAACAACATCGCTAGCCGCCCAACCGTCGGGTGCCACGACTTTAGAGATGTCTTCCGAGCCCGTCCGTGTCCAGGACGGCGGTGAATGGGTCGACGTGGATCTCACTCTCGAGCGAGACGCCGATGGATGGGTGCGCCCTCGTGCGGCAGCACTACCTGTCCAGTTCGCCGGGGGCGGTGTGAGCGATATTGCTCGCGTTCAGACCAAGACCGACAAGTGGGTGTCCGAGAAGTGGGATCTGGGTGCACTTCCTCGCCCACGCCTCGACGGCGCCACGGCCACCTACTCGGACGTTTTGGACGATGTCGATCTGAAGCTCACAGCCACCCCGACAGGGATGACCGAAGTCCTCGTGGTGAAGACCCCGGAAGCAGGGGCAGATCCCGAGCTGGCCGATCTCCAGCTCAAGGTCAGCGGTGCCGCCCTCGCCACCGGTGACAAGGGCTCAATCGTGGCCACCGCCAAAGACGGGTCAAGCATCTCCTCTACAGTTCCCACCTGGTGGGACTCCTCGCACCCGGACGCGAACATCGAAGGGCCCGGCGGCGACCTGACTGCCAGCCTCCTGCCCCACGACACGACGGCCTCGACGGTTACCCTCGATGTCGCCGCTGCGGCCACCACCCCCGACGTGGTCTACCCGCTCTACATCGACCCTGACTGGTCGGCGGGCGCGTCCCCGTTCTGGATGACCGACGCCTTCCGTCCCAATCAGTCCTACTTGAACGGTCAGTACGCCAACGGAAACCAAAGCGTTGGCCGCGCCTCGGACAGCGGCGGCACCTACACGTCGCGCTCCTTCTGGCGGTTTAACGTCGGCGCCCTCGCGGGTAAACGAATCATGGCCGCTCAGATCTCTCTCACGCAGGCCGACAGCTTTAACACGTGTGGCGGGAACGTGCCCATCCAGGCCTGGCGTTACTCCTCGGGACTTGGGGACGGCTTTAGCTGGAACCAGGATCAAGCCAACCCGGGCGGCTGGGCGCAGCATCTCTCGAGCGCTGCCCCTTGTCTGTCCCCTGGTCAGTCGTTTGGCATGGACGTCAGCGCGGGCCTAGCTGAGACATCTCGCGCCGGGGCCGGCTCCATCGTGATCGGTGTCCGATCCTCGAACGAAGGCAGCGGCTCGGGTCGACGCCACCTCGGCCAAGGGGCCACCCTCCGTGTCGACTACAACACCGCACCCAACGCTCCTTCCGGCTTCACCTGGGCCTCTCCCCCACGTGCATGTGGGCCGACCGCAGCTGAGGCGTCGTTCATGAACGGCGGCCAGAACCTGGTCATGCGCATCAACGCCAGCGACCCCGACGCCGGTTTTAACGTCCAGACGACCTTCCGCGTGGTCCCCGCCAACAACGGCGCCAACACCCTGAAGACTTTCCAGGGCCCTATGCAGGCCCAGGGAACTGTCCAGGTCACCATTCCCGCGAACACCTTCGGAGAAGGTGCCTACGCCATCCAGGCCCAAACCTTCGACGGTGCCGACACATCCGGCTATTCCCCCTACTGCTTCTTCACGATCAAGAACAGCGCACCGGCTCTCCCCGTTCTGAGCGGGCCAGCCTCTGGTGTCGTCGGACAGCCCATGAACGTGACGATCACCCCCCGTCCTGAGGATCAGGTTCGTGGTTTTGCGTACTGGTGGTCCCCGGCGAACAAGGCCACCCCGACGCCGCCCATGCCAACCATGGGAATCATTAGTCCTTCCACGAGCTATAACCCGTGCTCATTCGTCCAGGGTGTCGTGACCTACGTCTGTGCCACAGGTTCCAGCACGACCATCTCTCTTGCGCCGATCGACGAGACCTCCACGCTCTATGTCGCGAGCTACGACAAGGCCGGAAACGTATCTGTCGACACGGCAACTAAGTCCAACTCGGCAGGCCTTGAAGTCCAGTCCTCAGCCGACCCCGCCGCGACTTTGCCCAACGGGCATTCGTGGTCGTTCGAGCAAAATGCGAGCGGAGAGCTTCCCGCGCAACTAGATGACCGCGGTCCGGCGCCTCTGCCGCTCAGTCTTGGAAGCGGGATGAACCGCTCTCTGAGAGCCGGCGTACCAAGCGACCCGCCTGTTGCCGTTCTCGACTATGCCAACTTGGTGCAACTGAATCGGTTCGCCGGCGCGTCCACGCATGCAGCTCGAACGGGGATCACGCCCCCATCTGGCATGAACTTCGAGGCAACCATGGGCCAAATCTTTTTGCCCGGAAAGACGCCGCCGCCGGCAAACACCTTTGCCATCTACTCGTGTGCCCTGTCCTGGGGAGACATGACTTCACTCAGTGCCACCTGTGAAGGCACGGGCGTGACGGGCGTTCTTCTTGGCTACATCTGGCGGACGGCAGCAAGCGTTCCCGATGGGATGACTACACGAACTGTCTACCGATGCGCTGTTGCGGCAAACAACGATCACTTCTTGTCCCACAGCGCGAGCTGCGAGGGGCAGCACGTCGATCACCTCTTGGGCTACTTCGCCGATGTCAAACCCACCCGCACCGTCAACCCCGATGCGAGCAAATCCAGCTCAGCTGTTGACACGACGAAGAGCTTCTCGGTGTCTGCCTGGGTCAACTTGAGCGAAAATAACCCCGCGCATAACTCCTCTTACACGGCGGTGTCCCAGGAAGGAGCCAAGAATTCTGGCTTTTACCTGCAGGCCGCAGCTGGCAAGTGGTACTTCTGTGTGCGCAGCCAGACCACCACCGTTGTGACCGACTGTGCCGTGGGCCCAGCGTTGTCGACCTCCCAGTGGGTTTACCTCACGGGCATCTGGGACGCATCTAACAAACAGATCCGAATCCTCACAGACAACAGCACAACGCCTACTGGTCAAAGCCCCGTAGCTTCACACAGCTTGCCTTCCGGTGACTCTTCCGCTGCCGGGGCTCTGGTAGTCGGAAGCGCCAAGTCGGACGGAATCGCTACCGACATGTGGTTTGGACAAATCTTCAACCCAGTCATCACCCCCGGAGTCATCTCGAGCTCACAGCTCGCGGCCCGCTACGGCGACCAGCGCTAAGGCCCAAGGAAACAAAACATGAACGCGCACGCGAAGACTCCTCGTCGTCACATCCGGTCCCTGGTTGCAGGGGTGGCGATAGTGGCCACCACCACCCTGATCGTCACGACCTTGTCCGGTGCTCCTGCCTATGCCGCGGGTGACCCGAAGCCTGACCTTGGCAAGCCAGTACCAGGCACCAGCGCCAGCAAGCTCGCCGACGGCACTACTGCGGACACGTCCCTAAGTTCCCCGGTGGCGTCTGAGATCCTCGCCCCGTCCAAACCCACAACGATCGATCTGGGATCTGGCAAGCAATCAAAGGCCATTGCCATCGAGGCGACCGAGGACTCAGGCGCCACCACAGTCCTTGGTCAATGGATGAAGGTCGGATCGACCGGCATTGCGGTGGCCGCAGCCAAAGAAGCGGAGGCGGGCGCCAAGACGTCCACCGATGTCACCGCCGCCATCGTCGATAAGAAAACTGCTGCTGCTCGTGGCCTTTCAGGTCTCGTCATCAAGCTCGAAACCCCTGCCTCGGCGCCGACCGCACCTGTTGCGGTCAGCATTCCTGCGAAGTACTTGGAGAGTCAGTTCGGGGCCGATTACGGCAACCGTGTCCGCTGGGTGCAAGTCCCCGCCACGGGAAAAACCGTCCCGCTCTCTGCCGCCACGACGGTGCCGTCTTCTTCCAACTCCAAGTCCGTCACGGCAACCCCGACAGTTCAGCGCTCTGCCGTGATGATGGCTGCCGTGGCCACCGCCACCTCGAGCACCGGCACCGGCTCATTCACCGCCACCCCGCTAAAGGCAGCGGGGGCCTGGGACGTGTCGACTCAGACGGGTGACTTCAACTGGTCCTACCCCATGACCGTTCCCTCTCCCCCGGCCGGCCCCACCCCGGATGTCGGAGTGGTCTACGACTCCCAGTCCGTTGACGGTGAAACCGGATCGACGAACAATCAGCCCTCTGCCGTCGGTGCCGGCTGGACCGCGACCGGCAGTGGCTTCATCGAACGCAGCTACGCCACCTGCGCCCAAGACACCGGAACCAGCGGAGCCAAGAAAGACTCCGGCGACCTCTGCTGGGCAGGCGAGAACGCCACCCTGGCCCTCGGTGGTCACTCCGGCAAACTCGTCCGTGACACAGCCACCGGTGCCTGGCGCCTGGCTGATGACGACGGCTCCAGGATCGAGAAGCTGACCGGCACAGCCGCAGGCTGCGCCCCGAACGGTACCTACGACACCTCCTGCTGGCGCCTGACGACCACGGACGGCACCCAGTACTGGTTCGGACGCCACCAACTACCCGGCTGGGCCACCGGCAACCCCGTCACGAACTCCGCCTGGACCGTGCCCGTGTTCGGTAACGACGCCGGCGAGCCCTGCAACGCCGCCTCGTTCGTGGACTCCTCCTGCATGCAGGGCTGGCGGTGGAACCTCGACTACGTCGTCGACGTCCACGGCAACGCTGAAGCGTTCTACTACCACGCAGAGACCAACAAGTACGCCCAGTACACGACCGGCACCGCCAAGAACACGACCTACACTCGTGGCGGCCAGCTCGACCGCATCGAGTACGGCCTCACCGCCAGCACGATCTACACCGCGAACGCTGCCACGAACCGTGTGGTGTACGGGTACGACGACTACGGCCGCTGCAGTGACGCCAGCCGTGCCTCGTGTACCAAACTGCCGATCAATGCCGCCGCGACCACGCCGGCGACGCCGAGCGCGTACCCGGATGTGCCCTTCGACCAGCTCTGCACCGCGACGTGCACCGGCAAGGTCTCTCCCACGTTCTTCACGAACGGGATGCTGAACACCATCACGACCCAGTACCGATCCGGCACCACCTACGCCAACGTCGACAGCTGGAAACTCGGACACTCCTTCCCCTCCCCCGGCGACGGCACCAACCCCGTCCTGTGGCTGACCGACATCGTCCGCACCGGCTACGCCGGCACCACCACCCTTGCCGAACCCGCGACCACCTTCGTTGGTGTGCCCATGCAGAACCGCGTCTGGGCGGTCGATGGCCTGGCACCTCTGGTGAAGTACCGGATCTCGTCGATCACGAACTCCGCCGGCGCCGTCACCTCGGTCAACTACTCCGCCAAGGACTGCACCCCCGCAGAAGCCTCGACGCTGCTGGCCAACGTGCAGAACAACGACCGCCGATGCTTCCCCCAGTGGTGGAGCCCAGAGATGGTCCCGGCACAAGAGCCCAAGCTTGACCTGTTCCACAAGTACGTCGTCACCTCGGTCATCGCCGACCCGAAGACCGGCGGCGGCAACGACACCCCGCGAGAGACGTACTACGTCTACACCGGCAAACCCGGCTGGAAATACGACGACTCCACCACCACCCCCGCGAACCGGCGCACGTGGTCCCGGTACGCCGGCTACGACACCGTCGAAGAACGCATCGGCTCCGCCTCGACCCCAGCCCTGCAGCAGACCACCGCCTACACCTACTACCGAGGCATGGACGGCGACCGGGCAGCGCCCGCCGGCGGTACCAAATCTGTCGCCGTCACGGGATTCCCCGGAGTCGTCGACTCCGCCTGGTTCGCGGGACAACTGCGGAGCGAGAAAACCCTCAACGGCGTCGGTGGCGCAGCGCTGTCCGAGACCATCACCACCCCGTACGCCTCAGCCGTCCGTGCGAACGACGGAACGAATACGTCGAGGTTTGTCGACGACGCCAGCGAAGTGACGACGGCACCTTTGTCGACCGGCGGCACACAGCGCACCGAGACCTCCACGCAGTACGAGGCCACCTATGGGCTCGCCACGTCCGAGCAGACCTCCGGCACCGGCGTTCCGACGACCTGCACCCAGACCACCTACGCACCGGCGAACACGACCGCGTGGCTGATCGGCCTACCCCAGGAGACTCGTACGACGGCCGCTGCCTGCGCCGACGTTGCCTCCGCCGTGTACCCGCGCGATGCGATCTCGGCTGCCCGGACGCTTTACGACGGCCTCACCCTCGGCCAAATGCCGACCAAGGGACTCGTGAGCAGCGGACAGACCGTAGAGACCTACACGGGAACCACCGCGGCCAGCGCCCGCTGGGTCACATCGAGAACGACTACCTACGACGCAATGGGCCGTTCAGCCTCCGAGACCGATGCGCTGGGCCGGAAGACCACAACGAGTTTCACACCGACTACCGGTGGCCCCGTGACCGGGATGACGACGACGAACCCCGCCCCGTACAACTGGGCATCGTCCACGACCTTCGACCCCGCACGCGGCCTGGTCCTCTCAGCGACGGACCAGAACAACCGGGTCATCACCGCAACGTACGACGCACTCGGGCGACGCACCGCGGCCTGGTTCCCGGGACGCCCCCAGGCCTCGAACACGACCCCATCGATCGCCTTCGCCTACTCAATGACGCGAACCGCGCCTTCGAGCGTGGCCACGACAACTCTCACCTCAACCGGGACCACCACCTCCGTCTCGCTGTATGACGGACTGGGCGACATCGTCCAGACCCAAAGCCCCGCCTACGGTGGCGGCTCGGTCATCACCGACAGTCAGTACGACGCCGCCGGCCGCGTCTGGGCCACCAACAACGCCTACTGGACCACGACCACGGCCCCTTCCGGCGCCCTATTCGTGCCCGACAACCAGCAGCAGATCGCTTCCCGCAACAGCACCGTCTTTGACGGGGCCGGACGTGCGACCGCCTCCATCACCAGCTCGTACGGAAAAGAGCGCTACCGGGCGACCAACGCATACCCCGGAGCCGATCGAGTCGACACCACACCACCCGCCGGTGGCGTCCCCACGACCAGCATCACCGACGCTCTGGGCCGTCAGACCAAGCTCATCCAGTACGAAGCAGCCACCCCGACCGCTTCGGCCGTGCAGCAGGCAACGACCTACGCCTACGACACCCGCGGAGCGATGACCGGAATGACCGACCCAGTCGGAAACGCCTGGTCCTGGTCCTTTGACGTCATGGGCCGAATGGTCACCTCGGTCGACCCCGACAGCGGAACGTCGTCGTACACCTACGACCTCGCCGGCCGGAAGCTCAGCTCCACCGACGCCCGAGGCGTCACCCTCACCACCGCCTACGACACCCTCGACCGCACCACCGCCCAATATGAAGGCACTGCGAGCGGCAAACTGCTGAACTCCTGGACCTACGATTCCCTGGCCAAGGGAAGTCTCACGTCCGCCAGTAGCTACGAGGGCAGCCAACCCGGCACTCCCGGCAGCGCGTACACCAGCACCGTTATCGGATACGACGCTGCAGGCCGCCCCACCGGCAGCACCCTCACCCTCCCCACGGATGCCCCGGCCTTCGCCGGTCTGAGCTACAAGGTCGCGCTGTACTACAACCAGGACGGCACGCTCGCGACCCAGAGCAACCCCAAGGCTGGAGACCTTCCCGCAGAAAACCTCCGGTACTCCTACGACGGCCTCGGAGGGCTCACCGGCCTTTCCGGGGCAGCGTCGTACGGCGGCGTGGTGTACACCGCCATCGGCCAGGTCGCACAGTACAACCGCTACGGCACCACGCCGGCGTACTCGACCTACGGTTACGACCCGGCCGACGGCGCTGTCTTGCAGATCAGCGAGCAGACCGGCACCGGCGCCAACGCCGTCAAGCAGTCGATCCGCACCTATACACGCAACGACATTGGCGACGTCCTCTCGGCGACGAACGTGCAACCTACGACGACTGACACCCAGTGCTACCGCTACGACTCCCTGCGACAACTCACCGAAGCGTGGACAGCTGCCCTCGGCAACTGCACGCCGTCACCCACCACAGCGTCTCTCGGCGGCCCGGCCAGCTACTGGAATAGCTACAACACCGACCGCGCCACCGGCAACCGCCTCTCCACCACCGCGCACAGCACGGCCGGCGACACGACGAGCACATATGCCTACCCCGCGGCAGGCTCTGCCCACCCCCACGCCGTCACATCCGTCACGTCGACGAACGCGTCCGGGACGGCCACAGCCTCCTACGGCTACGACGCCGCCGGCGGCACGACCGCACGACCGAACGGACAGTCCCTGGCTTACGACCCGAAATCGCGCCTGTCGAGCATCACGATCGGCGATAAGGCCCAGAGGAGCATCTACGGCCCAGATGGCAGCCTTCTCATGCGCATCGACCCCACGGATGGCGCCGCCCTGTTCTTAGGCGACACGGAGCTACGTACCGGGTCCGCAGGCTCGAGCACGGTGACCGGCGTGAGGACGTACTCGCTCGGCGGCGCACCCATCGCTGAGCGAACGAGTGCTACGGGAAGCACGACCGGGACGCTGGCTTGGTTGGCGACCGATCTCAACGGCACGGCAGACATGCAAGTCGACGTCGCCACCGGCAAGATCACCCGCCGCTACAGCGACCCCTACGGAAACACCAGAGGCACTCCCGTCGCCTGGACCAGCAAGCACGGCTTCCTCAACGCACCCGAATCCGCTTTCGGCAAGCTCACTCAACTCGGCGCCCGTGCATACGACGCCACCCTGGGCAGGTTCCTCTCTGTGGACGCGGTCCTTGCGCCGGCGAACCCTCTACAGAACAACGGGTATTCCTACAGTGCTAACAACCCCGTGACCTACGCCGACCCCTCCGGGAATTGCGCGCTCGGCGTCCGCGATGACTGCCGCGGGAACGGCACCAAGCGTCAAGGCGGCATCAACAAGGCCGTCAACAATGGAGCGACCAAGGGCAAATTCCTCGGTTATTCCGTAAAAGCCCGGCAGCTTTCGTATTCCTCGACGCCGAAGAACATGAGGACAGATGGCTATCGGACGTGGATGCGACCCGCACCAGCGGCCAAACCCACCAGGGAAGACATTCGCATTGCCCAGTCCAACGCACTGGCTGAGCAGCTCTGGCAAAGAGCGCTTCAGCGACACAGGACCAGTAATAACGCGGCCATCCGCGCCCTGGCATGGGTCGCAGACTTCCAGCACAACCACAACGACGCCATAAAGGCCACAGTTAGCGTAGCGGCGTTTGCTTCTGTATCGGCAGGTGCATCTGTACCGGCGACAACGGGTAGTTCAGTCACAGTCTGGCGCACTGTGGGGACGGAAGAAGCAGCCAGCCTCGCAGCTTCCGGGCGATACAGCCTCGCCAACGGCCTCGAGGGCAAGTACTTCTTCACATCAAGATCTGATGCCGTGAGTCTCGCTCAAAAATATGAGAGCGCGGGAATCGGAGACCAAACGCTTACAAGAGGTTCAGCACCGAAATCCGTTGTCGCGAACGCCGAACCTATGAAAGCTGCTGGTGAAGGACCGGGCCTATACATTCGTGGGCAGGAAAATGTTCAACAGATCAGTGGACAACTGATGGGAAGGAAATCTAATGAGTGAATTTCGCACCTTCTCCGCGGCTATCCGCCTACTTCCTCCGTCCGAAGGAGGACTCACTTCGCCCCTCCCAGCCAAAACCACAAGCCTAGTAATACGTACCTCAAGTCGAAATCCTGGATTCTTCGACCTTGATCAAACGGTGGTGCTGACTGCTCAGAGACCATGGGTTGGAGGACAAAGCCAAGAGGCACTGGTTATGCCTCTGCATGATGAGGCTTGGCCCTACCTCTCCCCCGGTTCGTCTTTCCTCGTTTGGTACGGCCGCGTTGTCGGGGATGGGTTTTTCCTTACTGACTAGGCCAAAGGGCAAACTTTTCGGCCGGTCCACGCTTTACGCGCAGTTTGAGTACTTCTACGCGGACACGACATGCGCTGCAGACGAACCCGTTAGATGCACAGCCCAGAGGCTCGCCAGACCGAGCTCTCAAGGAACAACGGCTTACAGAGAGACCTTCGAAAGGGATCGCGCATGACTGGTTCTAGGTCTTTTCCATTCCCTGATCGTTCACCGGTCGATCCGCAGCTGCGACCACTCCCCCGAATCTTCGGGCGGGGAGCCGTTCCAGATAGGCCGTCTGAAATTAGTTCCGGTGATGGTGCCCTCTGTGAGACCGACGGCAGGACCACCGGGACCCTCATCGGCTATGCCCGCGTCTCCACCGACGCCCAGGACCTCACCGCGCAGCGAGACGCCCTCAGCGCTCTATGAGTGCCGCAAGAACGGATCTACAGCGACCGCAGCATGACCGGGACCAATAGGGAGCGGCCGGGGCTGAGGGAAGCCCTGGCGGCCTGCCGGCAGGGCGACACCTGGTCGTGACGAAGCTTGATCGTCTCGGGCGATCGCTACGAGACGCAATAGACATCGCCGAGGAGCTGACACTCCGGCAGGTGCGACTGAACCTCGGCGGGGCGGTCTACGACCCGACCGACCCCGTCGGGCGGTTGCTGTTCAACGTCCTGGGGATGGTGGCCGAGTTCGAATCCGACGTGATCCGGGCGCGCATGCGCGAGGGCATAGCCACGGCGAAGGTGCGGGCGAAGCCCAAGCTCTCCCCCATGTAAGAGCGGCACATGGTGGCGCTCAACCGGGCCGGTGACCACACGGTCGCCGAGCTGGTGGAACTGTTCGGCGTGGGGCGGGCAACGGTCTACTGGGCGCTCGTGCGGCACGCGGCCGCGGTCGATTCGGTCGTGACACTCCCCCGCGCCGACGCCTGATCTCACAGCCGTATTCCAAGAACGAGGGCCGGTGAGGCCGTACTGTGCTGGCCAAGACCTCGCTGGCCGAAAGTGCCTATATCCACCGCGACGTGCCGGTCAATTCATCCGGCGGAGGCGGTGCATGGCTGTTGACTCTCGCACCAGAAACCGGCGAATCCACCATTGTCATCCTGCCGACCCGCGATCGCCACCAGGACCCCGTCCCAGAAGCAGACGAGCGCCTGAGAGACGAGGGTTACCGGGCCGTCGAGTGGCGCTCGAGCGGCGCGGAGCGCTGGGCCACAGACCTTGAGGCGCTAGACGGCCAGTAGCGTAAATCCGTAGTTACTGAACTACGGACGTATTAGTCGTCGAGCTGCGCGCGGACGCGACGGGCGATGGCCCCCTGTAGCTCGTCGTTTTCCAGCAGCTCTGCAACGAGGGCGCGGGTGACGTGCACGTGCGCGACGCGGACGCGGCCCTGAGCCTCTGCGAGGCCTGCCGCGTAGTCGATAAGGCCTCGGTAGACCTGAGGAGACAGGTCTGCGGTGATGCGTACGGGTTTAGCTCGAATGACGTTCGGCCGGGGTGCTGGTGTCGCCTCGGCGGCGGGTGCTCCGGGCTGGTTCTGCTCGGGCGTCGTCGATGCGGCTCTCTGCGTCGCGCGGGCAGCTCGTGCTCGCAGCTCTTCCGCTTTGGTCATCGTCCTGCTCCCAGCGTCTCGATCTCGTCGGCGGCGTCGGCGTACTTGCCGAGGTCGGTGACCGGGCCTCCGAAGGCCTGGGCGATGGGCTCTCGCCGAGGAATGGTCGTCGACAGGACCATGTGTCCCTCGTCGGTCATCAGCTCGCGGAACATCGGCGTGCTGTTGGCGTTGGTGACGGTGCGGTTCATCAGCACGGCAGCGACCAGTGGCGTAGTGCGCAGCGGCTCCACGTCGTCGATAGAGGCCGACATCTCGGGCGGGCGCTCGTACTCGCCCATGGACTCGATCGCGACGTCGACGATGCGGAGGGCTGAGAGCTGAGAGCTGAGAGCTGAGAGCTGAGGCGACGATGCCGGCCTGCTCCACGAGCGGCGGCTGATCCACGACAACGATCCGAACCCAGTCTTTGCCTGACTCTTATCGACGAGTAGTGATCACCGATGAGGGGTCAAGCCTGGGCGATGTTGTGACTCAGCTCGCGAAAGGACGGGCTATCGGCAATTCGCAGGTCCGCCTCGCAAGAACCCGTCCGTCAACAGTGGAGAAGAGCACCGATCAATGGCAGGGCGACGTGAGCACTGCATGTCGAGATGTGCCCCGAGTCGCGTCGACGGCCGCACCCGAGCGCTCGACCCCGGGGGCTGGCGGCACGGGACTATCCGTCGCACACTGGTGCCCAGCGAACGAGAGGACTCGTCATGGGCGACAGCGTGGTCGATCAGTACATCGCGGGGTTCCCGCCGGAGAAGCGCGAAGCCCTCGAACGGGTGCGACGGGCCATCCACTCCGGGTGCGCCGGAGGCGTCGAGAGCCTCCGGTACGGCATGCCGGCCATCCGCTTCGACGACGGGCAGACGCTCTACTTCGCGGCCTGGACCCGCCACCTCGGCATCTACCCCGTCCCGCGGTTCGACGAAGCCCTCGAAGGCGACGTCTCCCCCCACCGACGCGCCAAGGACACCGTCGCCTTCGGCTGGGGCCGCCCCGTCCCCGACCAACTCGTCGAACGGATCAGCCGCGCCATCGCGTGCGGCACGGTGACGACGGTGGACGCGCCTCCTCCGGCTTTCGCGGTCACCCGCTGACGGGTCCCCCGCACTCCGCCGACGACCCGCCGCGGCCGCCACCGCTCCTCGCGCCGCGTCGGGTCGCGCCGGCCGACCGCGCGGCCCTCACACCCCGAAAGTCGGTACCGTCGACGAGAAAAGCTCACCCCGATTCCGAGGAGACCCGACATGACCGACGCCACCCCCTACCCCGGCCCCGGCACCACCGGCCCCGCCACGACGACCAAGAAGACGATGGGCGTCCTGTCGCTCGTCTTCGGCATCGTCAGCATCGTCTTCTGCTTGTTCCTGCCCGTCCTGTGGATACTCCTCGCCATCGCGGCCGTCGTGCTCGGCTTCATGTCGCGCAAGCGCGAGCCCGCCGCCCGCACCATGGCGACGGTCGGCATCGTGCTCGGCTTCGTCGGCATCCTGGCCAACATCGGCTCGATGATCGCCGGCGCGCTGATCATGACCCAGGGCCTCTAGCCCGCACGACGACCCGGACGAGTGGTCGCCGATCGTCCTCCGCCACCACGGCGAGCACGATCCGCGGCCACTCGTCCGCTGCGTCCGGGCCCGTACCCCGAACCCGCCGCGTCGGCGGAGGCGGTCCGGCGTAGCGTCCAGGGCACCCCAGAACCAGAGAGGACCCCGCATGACCCGCGACCAGTACACCTTCTCCGACCCGCGCACGCTCTACCCCACGATCAGCCCCGAAGTGCAGCACCAGGACGAGCCCGGCCTGCAGTCGCAGATGACGCCCGTCCCCGACCTCGGCGAGGAGACCTACCGCGGCACGGGACGCCTGCAGGGGCGCAAGGCCCTCATCACGGGTGCCGACTCGGGCATCGGCGCCGCCGTCGCGATCGCCTACGCCCGCGAGGGTGCCGACGTCGCCCTGAACTACCTGCCGAGCGAACAGTCCGACGCCGACCACGTCATCGCGCTGATCGAGGCCGCGGGGCAGAAGGCCGTGGCGATCCCCGGGGACCTGACCAGCGCCTCCTTCTGTCGTGAACTGGTGCAGAAGGCGGTCGACGGACTCGGCGGCCTCGACGCCGTCGTCAACGTCGCCGGCAAGCAGGTCTGGCACGAGGACATCGCCGACATCACCGACGAGCAGTTCGACCTGACCTTCCGCACCAACGTCTACGCGCCGTTCTGGATCGTCAAGGCCGCCGTGCCGCACCTCGCCCCCGGCTCGACGATCATCAACACCGCCTCGGCCGAGGCCCACACGCCCGCGCCCGACCGCCTCGACTACGCCGCCACCAAGGGTGCGGTCAACAACCTGTCGAAGGGCATGGCGCAGCAGCTCATCACGAAGGGCATCCGCGTCAACGTCGTCGCGCCCGGCCCGACCTGGACCGTGCTGCAGGTGACCGACGGCGTCGACCCCGAGTCGCTGCCCGAGTTCGGCTCGAGCGAGGCCCCGCTCGGCCGCGCCGGCCAGCCCGCCGAGCAGGCTCCGGCCTACGTGTTCCTCGCGTCGGCCGAGTCGAGCTTCGTCGCGGGTGAGACGCTCAACGTCAACGGCGGCATGGTCTCGCCGTAGCCCGACCGACGACGACACCGAGGAGGCGCGGGTCGGCTGCACCGCGCCTCCTCGGTTCTCGGCGTCCCGGCTCTCGCCGGGTCAGGCGGGCAGCGCCGCCGCGAGGTACGGCGCGGTGCGGCTGCCGGTCGCCTCGGCCACCTGCTCGGGCGTGCCGACGGCGAGCACGCGTCCCCCCGCATCCCCTCCCCCGGGGCCGAGGTCGATCACGTGGTCGGACGCCGCCACGACACCCATGTGGTGCTCGACCACGACGACGGTGTTGCCCGCGTCGACCAGCAGTTGCAGCTGCGTGACGAGCAGTTCGACGTCGGCCGGGTGCAGCCCCGTGGTGGGCTCGTCGAGCAGGTAGAGCGTGTGGCCCGACCGTGCCCGCTGCAGTTCGGTCGCGAGCTTGATGCGCTGCGCCTCGCCGCCCGAGAGTTCGGTGGCCGGCTGGCCGAGTCTCAGGTAGCCGAGCCCGACCTGCCGCAACGTCTCGAGGGCCCGGGAGGCGCTGGTCACCTCGGCGAGGAACGTCGCCGCCTCGTCGACCGTCATTGCGAGCACGTCCGCCACGGTCGCGTCGTGCCAGGTGACCTCGAGCGTCTCGGCGTTGTAGCGGGCTCCGTGGCACTCGGGGCACGGCGAGTAGCTGCCGGGCAGGAAGAGCAGCTCGACCGAGACGAACCCCTCGCCCTGGCAGACCTCGCAGCGGCCCCCGGCGACGTTGAACGAGAAGCGTCCGGCGCCGTAGCCCCGGGCCCGCGCCTCGTCGGTCGCGGCGAAGGCCTGGCGCACCGCGTCGAACAGGCCCGTGTACGTCGCGAGGTTCGACCGCGGGGTCCGGCCGATCGGCTTCTGGTCGACCTGCACGACGCGGTCCACCCGCTCGTGGCTCGTCGCCGTCTCGGCCAGCACGCCGCCGACCAGGGTCGACTTGCCCGAGCCCGACACCCCCGTGACCGCGGTCAGCACGCCGAGCGGCAGGTCGACGTCGACGCCGTCGAGGTTGTGCCGGGTGACGCCGCGCAGTTCGAGGGTGGCGGTCGGTTCGCGGCGGACGGGCGACCCGCCCCGGGCGCGACCGTCGGCGGAGGGGTCGAGGAACCGCCTCGTGACGGAGTCGGCGACCCCGGCGAGCCCGGCGACGGGCCCGCTGTAGAGCACCGCGCCTCCTTGGCTTCCGGCCCCCGGGCCGACGTCGACGACCCAGTCGGCACGACGCACGATGCTCATGTCGTGCTCGACGACGAACACCGAGTTGCCGCTGGCCCGCAGCCGTTCGAGCACCTCGACGAGGGACTCGGCGTCGGCGGGGTGCAGGCCGGCGCTCGGCTCGTCGAGCACGTAGACGACGCCGAACAGGCCCGAGCGCAGCTGCGTCGCGATGCGGAGCCGCTGCATCTCGCCCGGCGACAGGGTCGGCGTCGCGCGGCCGAGGCTGAGGTAGCCGAGCCCGAGGTCGTCGAGCACGGTCGTCCGCGCCAGCAGGTCGGCGGCGATGCGGACGGCGACCTCTGTGACCTCGCCCGAGGACGCGTTCGACACCGCGGCCGACGCGCTCGTCAGGGTCGCCGTCGGCCGCAGGACGTCGCCCAACACGGCGATCGGCAGGGCGTTCAGCTCGGCGATCGTGCGACCGGCGAAGGTCACGGCGAGCGCCGCCCGGGTGAGGCCGCTGCCGCCGCAGAGCGAGCAGGGCCCGCTCTCGACGTACTGCAACACCTTGGTGCGCTGGGTCTCGCTCTGCGAGTCGGCGAGGGTGTGCATGACGAAGGCGCGGGCGCTCCAGAAGCGGCCCTTGTACGGCTTGGCGACGCGGTCGCGCTGGGGGGTCACCTCGACCACGGGCTGCTCGTCGGTGTAGAGCAGCCAGTCGCGATCGGCCTGCGGCAGGTCACGCCAGGGGCGGTCGATGTCGTAGCCGAGCACGCTCGTGACGTCGCGGAGGTTCTTGCCCTGCCAGGCTCCCGGCCAGGCGGTGATCGCGCCGTCGCGGATGCTCAGGCCGGGGTCGTGGACGGCCGACGCCTCGGTCACCTCGTGCGCGATGCCGAGCCCGTGGCAGCGCGGGCAGGCCCCGGCGACCGTGTTCGGTGAGAACGAGTCGGACTCGAGGCGGTCGGCCCCGGCCGGGTAGCTGCCGGCCCGCGAATAGAGCATCCGCATCGAGTTCGACAGGGTGGTCAGGGTGCCGACGGTGGACCGCGAGCTCGGGGCGCCGCGGCGCTGCTGCAGGGCGACGGCCGGGGGCAGGCCGGTGATCTCGTCGACGTGCGGGGCGCCGCCCTGGGCGATCAGCCGCCGCGCGTAGGGGGCGACCGACTCGAAGAAGCGGCGCTGCGCCTCGGCGAAGATCGTGCCGAAGGCCAGCGACGACTTGCCCGACCCCGAGACGCCGGTGAAGGCGACGATGCTGTCGCGCGGGACGTCGACGTCGACCGCGCGCAGGTTGTTCTCGCGGGCGCCGCGGACGCGGACGAAACGGCGGGCGTGGACGTCGGCGGGGGTGTCGGCGGGGGTGTCGGTCGCCGGGGTGGGCACGTCGATCGCGGGCGTGGGCACGTCGGGAGGTGCGGTGTCGGGCATTCGGTCGATGCTACGGGTGTCGGCGGCGGTCGGGC
>NZ_LMLG01000006.1:865818-870180 GCF_001421865.1 Frigoribacterium sp. Leaf44 | reverse complement strand
GGGTCGGGCCGGCTCGGGCCGGGTCGGGCCGGCTCGGCTCGGGCCGGCTCGGCTCGGGCCGGCTCGGCTCGGGCCGGCTCGGCTCGGGCCGGCTCGGGCCGGCTCGGGCGCGAGTGTCGGTGGCCCGTCGTAGCGTGTGCGCGTGCCCGAGCCGATCGCCGCCTGGTGGGCGCGACGCCGGACGTCGCGCGGCCTCGCCGTGCCCTACCCGGTGGGCAGCTATCGCGAGGCCTGGGCGTCGTACCCGGTGCTCGTGCGGCAGTACCGGCCCGAACACAACGGCGGCATCGTGCTCAGCCAGATCCCGCCCGCGGCCGACGTGTGGCTGTGCTGGCTCTGCGACGCGGGCCACGTGTTCGTCGCCACCCCCGACGAACAGCGGCATCGGCCCGGGCGTGAGCGACGCCGATCGTCGTGGTGCCCCGAGTGCAGCGAGCTCGCCGCGCCGCGCGCGCTGCCGATGCGGCCGCCGATGGCGCCGGCGGCGGTCGTCCGGGCGCAGGCCGAGGGCATGCCGGCGCAGGGCCCGAGCGCACCGGGTCAGGCCTCGCCGGCACCGGGTCAGGCCTCGCCGGCACCGGGTCAGGCCTGGGCGGCACCGGCTCAGGCCTGGGCGGCCCAGAGCGCAGGAGGCGCGGTGCCGACGGCCTCGTCACCCCCGCCCCGGCGTCGCCGCGGCTCGAGCACGGGCCTGCCCTCGACGACTCCGCGCGCGGATGCGAGCCGCAGTCCCGAGCACTCCCGCGCCTCCCCCACGGAGGGCGCCTCCCCGCCCGCCGACGCCGCCCGCACCGGGCGTCCCTCCCCGCCCGCCGAGGTCGCCCGCACCGAGCGCGCGTCTCCGTCGACCCGTGCCTCGCGGCCGACCCGTGCCTCGCGGCCGACCCGCGCCTCCCGGCCGTCCCGCGCCTCCCGGCCGGTGTGTGACAAGACGCCGGCGCTGCCGACCGGCACACCCTTCGTCAGCGTGTGTGCCCCGAAGCCGGCGTCGGCGGTCGAGGCCGAGCTGCGGGCCGAACTGACGGCCCGGCTCGAGTTCGAGCCCGGCCTGAACGCGGTGCGCGTGGGGCGTCCGTTCTTCGACCACGTCGAGGTGTGGCCGGACATCGTGCTGAGCGAACTGCGGGTCGCGATCGAGTACGACTCGACCGGGCGGCACGGGCTCGAACACGTCGGGCACCGCGAGACCGCCGACCGCCGCAAGGACGCCGCACTGCGGGCCGCCGGCTGGGAGGTCGTGCGGCTCCGGACCGGAAAGCTGCCCGCGCTCGGCCCACACGACCTGCAGCTGCCGGGGCTGACGCGGCAGACGGTGCCCCTGCTGCTCGACGAGCTGCGTGCCATCCGCGGCCCGCTGCTCGTCGACGCCTACCTGCGCCGCTGAGCCCGCGCCCCGGGACGCCTCTGCCCGGAGTCCCCCGACCCGACTGCTCTCGTGCCCCTTGGTGTGCAAATCGCGACAACCCAAGGCAGACAAGCACTCCAGAGGGAGTGCTGAGCGGCGTGTCGCACCCGCGCTGTCGGGATTGGTACGCAACCAGCCCACGCGCCGGTCGGGTTCGGCCCGTCGGCAGCCGGGGCCCCGGTCGGGTTCGGCCCGTCGGCAGCCGGGGCCCAGGTCGGGTTCGGCCCGTCGCCAGTCGGGCTCAGCCGCGCAGGGCCAGCGCCTCGCTGCGCCAGCGGGCGTAGCGCTGCCACGGGTCATCGACGCCCTGCGCCAGGCCCGCGACGTGGGCGTCGAGCTCGGCGCTGCGCGCGAACCACTCGGTGCGGCCGAACCGGGACGCCGCGAACTGCCCGTGCCGCCGCCGTTCAACCAGGCGGTCGCCACGCTCGAAGGCCAGCAGCTCGTCGTGCCAGAGCGTGCCCAGCCGCTGTCGGGGGTTCGACGAGGTGCCGATCTTGATACGGTCCTCGAAGCGGATGTAGTAGACGACGTCGACCCGCACGACCCCGAGCTCGCCGTCAGGCACGTCGCCGTGACGCCACTCGCAGACAGCGCAGAGCCACCCCGACGGCCAGTGCACGCCGAGCCGCGACCCGCAGGCGAGGCAGGGGGACGGCAGCAGGTCGGTCACTCCCTCGCCCGACCCCTCGAGCGAGGCGGCCCAGTCGGCGGCGAGTGCGAGGTGCCGGTCACAGAGCGGCACGGGTGACGACGGGTCGACCGGACGACCGCAGGAGCGGTCGGTCAGCCGACCCGCGCCTCCTCGGCAGGTGTCGTCGGGTCGGGGCGTCGGGCTGGTCACCCCCGCAGGCTAGGTGCGGCCACCGACACCCGGCCGGCCGGGCCCGGCTCAGTCCTGCTCGTGGTCGATGCGCAGCCCGAGCGGGTGCGGCCCGAGCAGCAGCCAGACCGCACCGGCACCGAGCGGGAAGAGGACGGCGGCGACCGTCCAGACCGTGCGCTCGAGTTGCGTCGTGTCGGCGCGACGTCGGACGGCACGCACGATGCTGACGACGATGACGAGGTACACGACGGCCACGACGATCGCCACCACCGCCGGACCCCAGTCACCCCATGTGCTCATCCACCCAGCCTAGGGTGCTGACCTCAGCCTGCTTCAGTGACCGCTGAGCCGCGCCAGCACCGCGTCGTAGCGCCCCTCGGCCTCGGCGTTGCGCAGGAACTTCACGCGCTCGACCAGGATCTCGTGAGCGTCGGGCTGTGCCTCGAGCAGGGCCATGGTCTCGTCGAGGTACTCGTCGAGCGGCATGGCCGACGGGTCGTCCTGCTGGCCGAGAAGGGTGGTCTGCACGGCCGGCGGCACGAGCTCGACGACCTGCACGCTCGTGTCGGCGAGCTGCACGCGGATGCCCTCGCTGAACGAGTGGATCGCGGCCTTGGTCGCGTTGTAGGTCGGCGTGATCGGCAGCGGCACGCTCGCGAGCCCCGACGACACGGTGACGATCGAGGCGGCGGGCTGCGTCTGCAGGAACGACGTCCACGCGGCGATCAGGCGGATCGGCCCGAGCAGGTTCGTCGTGACGATCGCCTCGGCGGTCGGGAGGAAGTCGCCGGTCGTGACGTCCTCGGTCTGCATGATGCCGGCCATCGCGATGACGACGTTCGTCTCGGGCCAACGACGCTGCACCTCGGCCGAGACGTCGACGACGGCCTGCGGGTCGGTGGTGTCGAGCTCGACGGCCTCGAGGCCGGGGCGGTCGCGGACGATCTCGTCGAGCAGGGCCCGCCGTCGGCCCGCCACGACGACGGTGTTGCCGGCTGCCTGCAGGCGCAGGGCGAGGCCCAGGCCGATGCCGGACGTGGCGCCGGGGATGAACACGGTGTTGCCGCTGATCTTCACGGTTGCTCCTTCGGGTGTGCCGCGCTCGGCGCGGCCGGTGGTGGTCGTCGCACCGACGTCGGTCGGGGGGACGACCACCACTCTGACCCGGGGAGGCGCGGTGCGGCAGAGAGCGCTCGTCCAGGGATCGGCGCTCCCTGGTTGGCGGGTGCCGCGGCTGACAGCATGGGGCCATGGACCGCGCCGACCTCGCCGACTTCCTCCGCCACCGCCGAGAGGCCCTGCGACCGTCCGACGTGGGGCTGCCCGAGGGCGTGCGGCGACGGACCGCCGGGTTGCGTCGTGAAGAGGTGGCGGGGCTCGTCGGCATGTCGACCGACTACTACGCGCGGCTCGAGCAGCAGCGTGGCCCGCAGCCGTCCGAGCAGATGCTCGTCGCCCTCACCAGGGGGCTGCGACTGAGCCTCGACGAGCGCGACCACCTCTACCGCCTGACCGGCCACCACCCGCCTCGCCGGACGCGCGGCGGCGACCACGTCAGTCCCGCGTTGCGGCGGGTGCTCGACCGGTTGGTCGACACCCCCGCGCTCGTCCTCAGCGACCTGGCCGAGACGCTCGCACAGAACCGCCTCGCGGTCGCCCTGCTCGGCGACCAGATGCGGCACGAGGGGCTGGCCCGCAGCGCGTTCCACCGGTGGTTCACCGACCCGGCCGAGCGCGCCTCCTACCCGGTCGAGGACCACGCGCACCAGCTCGAGCTGCAGGCCTCCGGGCTGCGGGCGGCGCTCAGCATGGCGGGCGGCGGAGGCCGACCGCGAGAACTCGTGGAGGCGCTGCTCGCGTCGAGCGAGGAGTTCGCGACGATCTGGGCTCGGCACGCCGTGCACCAACGCTTCGACGACCGCAAGACGCTGCTCCACCCCGAGCTCGGCCGGATCGAGGTCGACTGCCAGGCGCTCTTCACCGAGGACCAGTCGCAGACGCTGCTCGTGCTGACGGCGACGCCCGGGTCCGACGACGACGCCAAGCTGCGGTTGCTCGACGTCATCGGCGTGGGTCGGTTCGCCGAGCAGGGCTGAGAGCTCTCGACGCCCCGGCCTGCTCCGCACCCGCG
>NZ_LMLG01000006.1:793261-865774 GCF_001421865.1 Frigoribacterium sp. Leaf44 | reverse complement strand
CCCCGACATTCCCCGCCTCGACGGCGGTCCCGCTACGCGGCGGGCCGACGCTGCGCTGGGGCGTGATCGGCCCGGGCGAGATAGCCGGCGACTTCACCGACGCCCTCCATGCGCACACCGACCAGCGCGTGGTCGCCGTGGCCTCACGCAGCCTCGACCGGGCCGAGGCGTTCGCCCGCGCCCACGGCGTCGACACCGCCTTCGGGGACGCGGAGGCGCTGGTCGCCTCCCCCGACGTCGACGTCGTCTACGTGTCCACGCCCCACACCCGGCACCTGCCGGACGCCTTGACCGCGATCCGTGCCGGCAAGCACGTCCTGATCGAGAAGCCGATGGCGACCAGCACGGCCGAGGCCGACGAGATCGTGGCCGCGGCGAGCGCCGCGGGCGTCCTCGCGATGGAGGCGCTCTGGACGCGGTACCTCCCGCACACCACGGTCATCGCCGCGCTGCTCGACGACGGGGCGATCGGCGACGTGCGGCTCGCGACCGCCGACGTCGCCTGGGCCAACGACCTCTCGGCTGGCGGACGCATGACCGACCCGGCCCTCGGCGGCGGCGCGCTGCTCGACATCGGCGTCTACGCGTTCTGGTTCACCCAGTTCGCGACCGGTCACCCCGTCGAATGGCACGCCACCGGCTCGACCCGGGCCGACGGCGTCGACCTCGACGCGGCCGTCGTCACCCGCACGGCCGACGGGGTGCTCGCCACCGCGGCGACGAGCCTGCTCACGACGTCGCCCGGGCTCGGCACGATCTCGGGAACGACCGGGTCGATCCGCACCCTGCAGAACCTCGTCTTCCCCGCGACGTTCGAGCTGACGACCGATGCCGGGTCAGCGGTCTGGAGCGACCCGACCGTCCCGACCGGCCGCCAGGGGCTCGCCTACCAGGCGACGGCCCTCGCGTCCTTCGTGGACGCCGGGCTGCGCGACTCGCCCCTGCACTCCCTGGCCGACTCGAGGTCGCTGGTCGCGACGATCGAGGCGACCCGCGCCTCCTTGACCGTCGTCTGAGCCCGGCGAGACATCACGACTCGCGACTCACGTCCCGAGGTGAGCGGCACGTCGTGACATCTCGACGGACGAGAGCAGGAGGCGCGGGTCGGCCCGGCAGCGAGGCGCGGGTCAGCTCGCGACCGGAGGCACCGACGCGACGGCGATGTCGTGGCCGTCCGCGGCTCGGATCTCGACCGACGCGACGTCGGACCGCAGCACGGCGGCGTTCAGCCGGCAGTCGACGCGCACGTCGGACCCGAGGAACGCACCGGACTCGTATTCACGTCCGTCGTCCCCGACCACCACGACCGTGAACGCCGAGCCCGTCGGCAGGCCGTCGATGCTGAGGACGGTCTCGGTGCCCCAGGTGTGGGCGACGAGATCTCCGTCGAGGTCGACCCCGGCGGGCTGACCGACGAAGTCCACGTGCTCGACGGCGCCGAGGGTGCCGGCCGGGCCGGCCACCACCGTCTCGCGAGGCGTCGCGAGCAGGACTCCACCCCCGGCCCCGATCGCCAGGCACGCCGCGGCGGCGACGGCGATCAGCAGCGAACGACGACCCCGGCCCGACCGGGCCGTGGCGACGTGCGGACCGATGTGCGTGACCGCCGGGTCGTCCCCGACCCGTCCGACGGCGTCGACGCGCTCGCGCAGTCCGTCGCTCGGGGCGACATCGTCCCACCGGCCGAAGTCCGACAGCCCTCCGACGACGACGCCCAGCGACGCCAACTCGGCGTCGATGGACGGATCGGCGGCCCGCAGCGCGTCGAACTCGACGCGCTCGCTCGGCGAGAGGTCGTCTGCGAGCGCCGCGGCCGTCAACTCGTCGCGACGGGCGCCGGCGCCCCCGGTATCGGGGGCGCCCCCGATGCCGTCGGCGCCCCCGATGCCGTCGATGCCCCCGGTACCGGCGTCGTCACCGGCCCCCACCCCTGGCGTGCGGTCAGTCATCGGTCGTCTCCTGGTCGTCGAGGTGGGTGCGGAGGGCGCGCAGCGCGTGGAACACACGGGTGCGGAGGGTCGCGACGGGCACGCCCGTGCGTTCCGAGACCTCGCGGTAGCTCAGGCCCTCGAGGTGGACGGCCACGACGGCCGCCCGGTGGTCGTCGCTCAGGCGAGCGAGCCCCTCGGCCATGCCCAGGCGCTCGAGCGGGTCGGCCACGGTCGCCACGGGGTCGGGGGCGTGCTCGAGCGGTACGACCGACGGCGTTCGCGTGCGTGCCCGGTACACGTCGAGCACGACGCGGCGCTCGATCGCGAACAGCCAGGTGCGGACGCTGCCACGGTCGGCGTCGAACGAGTCGCGGGCGCGCCAGGCCCGCACGAAGGTCTCCTGCACGCAGTCCTCGGCGAGCGCCCGGTCGCGGAGGGCGTTGACGGCGAAACCGAGCAACGACGATCCGTGTTCGACGAACGCGGCCCGGACGTCGAGACCGGACGACCCCTCGCTCATCGGGCTCCGATCTGCGACGCGGCCCGGGACGGGCCCCGCGCGACCCATGACGGCGATCATCCGCCTGCCCTCCAGCCTATCCACGCCGTTCGCGGATGCCGACGGGGTGTACGTCCGCCGCGCCTCCGGCGTTCATCGGGCCGGGCACGAACTTTCTCGCGACCGATGTGAACGCATCGGCTCCGCCCGACGTAGGCCCTGTCGAGCGGCACCCGCCCGGGCGCCGCCCCGTCGAGAGGACCCGGAGCATGCCGAAGATGACGCGCACGACCAAGAAGACCGCCATCCGCACCCTGACGATCGGTGGTGCCGCCGCGACCGCCGTCACCCTGTTCGGCGTGACGCCCGCGTTCGCCGAGACCGAGGTGCCCGAACCGTCGACCTTCACGAGCGCCTACACGGTGATGGCGACGCCCGACCAGGTCATCAACAACGACGGGGTCGCCACCCCGGGCGAGCCCGGTGCGACGGGGACGTTCGACTTCCGCGTCAACAGCGACACCGAGGTGATCTGCTACGACATCACCCTGCGCGGCGTGACCGGCGACTACCAGAGCCCGGCGAAGACCGCGACGCACATCCACGAGGCGGCCCAAGGCCAGGCCGGTCCGCCGCGCATCGCGTTCCCGAACCCGGTCGACCGCGGTGACGGCACGCGCACGAGCAGCGGCTGCCTGCAGGGGCCGTTCACCACCGGCGTCATGAGCCCCGCCGGCGCCGACACGGGCACCGGCTTCAGCCTGAAGCAGCTCGAGGCGAACCCGGCCGGCTTCACGGGCGACTCGCACACGGCCTCGTTCGCGGCCGGCGTCGTCCGCGGCCAGCTGACGCAGGTGCCCGTCGGCGGCGTCGACACCGGATTCGGAGGCGCGGCCACCGAGAGCGCGTCGGCCGGCGGTCTCGGCCTCGCGGCCGGTGGTGCCGGGGCGCTGGCCCTGCTCGGTGCGGGTGCGTACGTCCTGATCCGTCGTCAGCGCGCGGCCCGGGCCTGACGTGCTCCGTTCCCTGACCCCGGCGGTCGTCGTCGCCGTCGTGCTGGCCCTGACCGGGTGCGCGGCGCCCGGGGCGGTCGTACCGACGGCGGCGCCGGCCCCGGGGGCGGGGGCGAGCGCCCCGGCGACCGTGGCTCCGTCGGCGGCCGGCACCGCGCCTCCTGCGGTGGGCGGGGTCGACGGGATCGACGGGGTCGTCGGCGAGGGGGTCGCTCCGGCGGCCGTCTCGGTGCCCGCCATCGGACTCGACGCCCCGCTGATCGGCCTCGGCATCGCCGACGACGGCGCCATGGAGGTGCCCGTCGACGCGGACGACGTCGGCTGGTTCACCGGCGGCGGCAAGCCGGGCGGGCGCGGGCCGACCGTGATCGCCGCCCACGTCGACTCGGCGTCGGGCCCCGCGGTCTTCGCCCGGCTCGACGAGCTCGTCGTCGGCGACCGGGTCGACGTGACCACGGTCGACGGGGGCGTCGTGAGCTACGCCGTCACCGAGGTCGTCGACGTGCCGAAGGCCGAGTTCCCGACCACCCGCGTCTTCGGCGCGCAGCCGACCGACCGACTGCGGTTGATCACCTGCGGCGGCGTGTTCGACCGTGGCTCGGGCCACTACGACCAGAACCGGGTCGTGTTCGCCGAACCGGTGACCTGAGTCCGGTCCGGTCCGGTCCGGCCCGGCCCGGCCCGTCCGGCATGCGGCACCCGCCGCCCGGCACCCGCCCGGCCCGCCCGGGGCCTACAACACCCCGGGAGGCGCGGCGCGGGTCGGTCGCGCCAGGCTCGCCACGAGGTGCTCGACGAGCGGCACGGTCCACGCGACGTTCGCCGCGATGCCGCGGTTCGGCTCGTCGTCGGGTTGGTGCAGGCGGTGCAGGTCGTTGAAGGTGAGGAACGCGCTGGGCACGCCCGCGCGGTAGAACGACGCGTCGTCGGTGCCGGTCGCCGGCGGGAACCGGGTGACCAGCTCGAGGTCGGGCCGGGTGACCGCGGCGTGCTGCAGCAGCGCCCCGCGGAACGCCGTCGAGAACGCCTCGGGTGCGCCGAACGCCTCGACGAACGACCCGCGCCCTAGCCCGTCGACGTTGAGCACGTAGTCGAGGGCATCGAGTTCGTCGGGCGAGGCGCTGTCGACGAAGTGCCGGGACCCGCCCAGGTGCCACTCCTCGGCGGTGAAGAAGACGAGGCGGACCGACGCGACCGGAGGGGCCGCCGCCCACCGCTCGGCCAGCTGCAGCAGGGCGATCGTGCCGCTGCCGTTGTCGTACGCGCCGACCGTGTTGAAGAACGTGTCGTAGTGCGCGCAGAGCAGCACCGACCCCTCGCCCGTGCCGGGGACGTCGACGATCAGGTTGTCGCTCGTCGCGGCCTCGACCGGACCACTGTCGGCCTCGACCTCGAGCTCGACGGGCTTGCCGTCGGCGATCCACTCGGTCAGCTGCAGACCGTCGACGCGGCCGATCGCGAGATGGGCCACGTCGTGGTCCGACCCGGAGGGCAGCGGCTGCGGGGCCGCGGGTCCGTCGTCGCGGGCGTGCAGGTAGGCCACCACGTCGCCGTCGTCACTCCGGACGACGAACTTCTGCCAGACCATCGAGTCGCCCCAGAGTCCCTGCGGGCCGACGGCCTCGACCGTGCCCCGGCGCGGGCCGCCGGTCGACCCGCTCCAGAGCATCGGCCAGGCGGGCAGCTCGCGGACGATCGGCCGGTGCACCGCGACCCGGTGCACGCTGCCCGGCTGCCAGCCGGGCAGCGTCACGGGCTGCCGGGCGACCGACCACCCGACCGCGGTCAGCCGCTGCTCGAGCCAGTCGGCGGCGGCCGCGTTGCCTGCGGTGCCGTGGAACCGGGGGCCGTGCTGCACCAGGGCGACGAGGTCGTCGTAGGCGCGGTCCGCGCGCTGCGCCGCGGCCGGGTCGATGTCGTGGGTCATGTCGTTCCTCTCGGGGACGGCTCGGGGGTGGGTGACGGGGACGGGCCCGACGTGGCCGTCGGCGACGTGGCCGGGAAGGCTTCGGGCGACGCGGCCGACGGACCGAGGAGGCGCGGTGCGGCCCCCCGCACGGCCCGCGCCACCGTCGCCACGGGCACCCCGAGCAGGTGCTGGGCCACGCGGGCGACGTCGTCCGTGCTCCCCCGGAACCACCAGCTGGCGAACCGGTCGGTGACCGCCTCGGGACGCGGGCCGAGGACGGGCGTGCCCCGGGCCTCGATCTCGGCGAACCCGCCGAGCCCGCCGTCGTCGTCGTACAGGTGCAGCGAGTCGCCCCGGACCCCCGGGGACGGGTCGGGCTCCTCCGAGTACTCGGCCGACGGGTCGCTGTGGCTGCCGCGCACGAAGAGCACGGCACGGTCGTCGGCCGGGTCGCCGACCGTGCGCACGTACCCGACGCGTCCGGTGACGTGCGGTGCCGCGAAGCCGATCTTGAAGCGGTCGGCACCGGTCAGCGACACGGCGACGCCGCCGGGCACCTCGGCGAGCAGCTCGCCGACCGGCTCGTAGTAGTCGGTCACCTGGGTGTCGGGCACGGCCGCGACGAACGCCGTGCCGCCCGCCCGCACCTGGTCGAGCATCCACGACTCGGCCTCGTGCGCGCCGTCCGAGGTGATGCCGAGCCGCACCTCCGTCACGTAGCCGCCGTACTCGACGGCGTCGACGAGCGGTGCGCCGCCGGGGCCCCCGGCCGACGCCCCGCGCAGGTGTCGCAGCGGGTGGGCCGCCGGACGCACGACGAGCGTCAGGTCGGCCCGCACGAGCCCCGTCGGCTCCGTGAACGCCTCGAGCTCGGCGACCCGCGACAGCGTCACGCGGTCGCCCGTGCGGCGGAGGTCGTGGCGGCCGGGGTCGAGCGACGGCGGCATCTCGTAGCTGCCCCAGTAGTCGTCGCGGTCGCGGATCATGTAGGCGATCTCGGGGCCGATCCAGACCCGGTCGCCGCCGACGTTCCAGTCGCCCGAGTCGACCAGCGCACCGAAGGCCTCGTCGTCGGCGAACGCGTCGGGCAGCCAGTTCTCGGCCTCGCCCTCGGCGAAGAAGGGGCCGTAGACCCGGCCGCCGTACGACGAGACGACCACGACGGCGTCGGGTCCGACGGCCACTCGTTCGGAGGCGATGCCGGCCACGGCGAGACGGGCCTCGACGGCGCGCAGGTCGACGACGGCCGAGCCGACCGGGCGGTCGGTCGGTCCGTCCGCCGGGCCGGTCATGCGGCCACCTCGACGAGGGCACTCGCGTGGAACGCGTCCTCGGCGCGCAGCATGCCGACGAACCAGGCGTCGAGTCGTGCGTCGGTCACGTCGGCGGGCAGCTCGTCGACCAGCTGGTGCAGGAAGTCCACCTGGGCGCGGAAGCCGTCGGTGACGTGCAGCTCGATCCACCGTTGCACGTCGTCCGGTCGGGGCACCGGCCGCTCGGCCGCCCGCGTGCACCACCGCAGGTAGAGCGTCTCGGCCGCGGCGAGGCTGGTGACGACCCCGGCGTAACCGCCCTCGGCGAGGGCCGCCGTCACCGCCCCCTCGAGGACGGAGGCGCGGCGCAGCAGGTCGCTCGACGTCGCGTCGTCGACCGGTCGCGTCGAGAGCAACCGCTCGAAGTACCGGCTCTGCGGACCGACGAGGTCGGCGACGGCCTCGGCGTGGCGCTCGGCGCGGGACCACTCCGGCTGCTGCCAGAGGCAGTAGCCGGCGAGACGGGCCGCCGTCCGGACGAACGCCTGCTCGATCGCGAGGTAGCGACCGAAGGCGGGGTCGTCGAGCGTGCCGTCGGCCATCCGGGCCAGCAGCGGCACCGACGCCGAGGCGTCCAGCTCGGCCGAGCAGCGGGCGACCAGCGCCGCCGCCCGGCCCGTGCCGACGCCCTCGGGCCGGGTCGTGCCCGCCACCGTCAGCGGCCGGTCAGCCACGACACGATGCCGTTGAACACCCGGGCGTAGCCGTCCCACTCCTCGCAGAACGCCGGCGGCGCCCAGTGCGGCGAGCAGTCGCTCGTGAAGACCGCCGTGCGCCCCGCGCCGGCCTCGCCGACGACGACGAGCGGGTCGCCGTCGAGGCGGGCGAGCTCGACCGCGCCCGGCTTCACGACGGTGCGGTTGTAGCCGAGCAGCAGCGGCCACTCGGTGCCCGCGCCGCCGAGGGCGGGGTGCTCGGCGTCGAGCACGGTGGCGACGACGCCGGCCGGGCGCTCGACGCGGTCGTCGCCGATCAGCATCTCGACCGGCAGCACGTCGGCGATCTCGGTGCGGGCGTAGCCCGCGCGGCCCTGCCAGCCCGAGAACGACAGGTAGCCGCCGATCATCAGCAGCGCGCCTCCGGCCTCGACCCAGCGGGCGAGTTCGCGGACGCGGTCCCGACCCGGGATGCTCTTCTCGAAGACGGCGGGCGCGAGCTGCAGCGAGTTGACGCCGATGTCGGACAGCACCACGACGTCGTAGGCGTCCAGCGCCTCCTGCGTCTCGGGGAAGTCGGTGGCGACGAGGTGGGCGGGCAGGTGGACGACCTCGTGACCGCCGGCCTGCAGGGCCGTGCGCAGCTGCGCGACGCCCTCGGTGTACGAGTGGGCGGTGAACTCGTCGACGCCCTTGGTGTGGGTGGTCGCGGTGATCCAGCTCTCGCCGGCGATGAGGATGCGGGACATGGTGGTGCCTTCCGGTGGTGACGGGACGGTTCGGGACGAGGAGGCGCGCGCGGCTCGGTGCCGCGACGTCGCCCCTCAGCGGGTCAGGGCGGCGCCCTCGAAGAGGTCGCGGACGTTGCGGGTGCCGACGCCGTGCACGATCTCGGCGTCGACGCCGAGGTCGGTCAGCCGGTCGAGGAACACCGCGGGGACGTACGAGAGGCCGTTGCCCCCGTGCTTGCGCAACATGCTCTTCAGGAAGAGGTCGTGGCTGAACAGCAGACGGCGGCCGAACCCGGCCGAGGCCAGGCGGGCGATCGCCGTGGCCGTCTCGACCGGCGAGGGCGACTGCCCCTCACCCGGCAGGGAGAAGCGGTACGGCATGCCGATCATGTCGAACTCGAGCCAGACCCCGCGCTCGGCGAGGCTGCGCTGGTAGTCGGGGTCGCTGCCCGACGGGTCCATGTGGCAGAGGACGACCGCCGTGGGGTCGACGCCCTCGTCGCGCAGCACGACGTCGAGCACGCGACCGCCGTGCCGGACGAACCCGGGCAGGTGCACGAACATCGGCAGGCCGGTCTCGCGCTGCAGCCGGCAGGCCGCCCGGAGCGAGCGCTCCTCGCGCTCGGTGAAGCCCGGCGAGACGCCGATCTCGCCGATCACGCCCGAGCGGGGCACACCGGTCTCGGCCGGATCGGACCGGTACTGCGCGACCAGGCGGGCGGCCAGGTCGTCGACGGTGTCGCGGCCCGTGGCCTCGGGGTGGAACCGCTCGAGGTACCAGCCGCCGCCGGTGACGACGTTCACCCCGCTGCGGCGCGAGATCTCGGCGAGGCGGCGCGGGTCACGGCCCTGACCGTCCGAGGTCAGCTCGACGACGGTGCTGCCGCCGAGCTCGCGGAACGCCACGAGCTCGTCGACCGCGTCGTCGTCGCCGTCGAGCACGCAGTTGTCGCGACAGGCGAGCGGGCGGTCGCGCAGCAACCAGGCGATCTCGGGCGTGACCGGCGCGTCGAACAGCTCGGGGAAGTCGGGGTCGGGCTCGAGCCCGCCCTCCTCGATGCTGTTGATCAGGTGCTCGTGCGGCAGCGTGTAACCGAGGCGGTCGCTCGGCACGGGGCCGGTGACCGTCTGCACGTCGACGACCGTGGTCGTCTCGACGCCGAAGCCACCGACGCGGCTCATCGGGTCACCCGCTTGCGCACCAGGTCGGTGAACGAGCCGCCGCGCAGGTTGATCCAGATGACGATGATGAGCAGGCTGCCCGTCACGATGGGCACGATGTAGGGGCTCAGGCCGAGCAGCGTGAGGCCGTTGGTGATGACGCCGGTCAGGATGGCCCCGATCGCCGTGCCGATCACGCTGCCCTTGCCGCCGAGCAGGTTCGTCCCGCCGATGACGACGGCCGTGATGACGGTCATGGCGAAGTCGACGCCCGAGTTGGCGTCGCCCGACCCCAGGCGGGCCGCCGTGATGATGCCGGCCGCGCCGGCCGCCGTGCCGCTGAGCACGAGGGCCATCATCTTGACGAAGCGGGTGTCGACGCCCGCCCGGCGGACCGACTCCTCGTTCGAGCCGATGCCGGTGATGTACTGGCCGAACCGCATGCGCTGCAGCCCCACGATGCCGACGCCGACGATGATCAGCGCGAGCCAGGCCGGGTACCCGAGCCCGAACAGCCGGCCCTGACCGACCTGGGCGAAGATCAGCCCCGAGCCGATGGCGATCGAGTAGCCCTTCGTGATCAGCAGGGCGACGCCCCGCACGATGGACATGGTGGCCAACGTGACGATGAAGGACGGGATGCCCTGGTAACTCGAGAACCAGCCGTTGACCAACCCGCAGAAGGCTCCGACGGCCAGGCAGATGACGATCACCAGGACCGACTCGAGACCGGCCCGCAGCAGGACCGCCCCGATCACCGACACCAGCGCGAGCGTCGACCCGACCGAGAGGTCGATCATGCCCGCCGTGATGACGAAGGTCATCGCGACGGCCACGATCGCCGCAGGGGCCACCTGCACGGCGACGTTCCGCAGGTTCGTGCCGGTGAGGAAGGTCGGGGTCGCCACCGAGAAGACGACGATGACGACGAGCGTCACGACGAGCATCAGCAGGGTGGACTTGTTGACGCGTTGCAGGGCTTCCCAGCGGCGCTCGCGCACGTCGGTGGAGCCGTGTCCACGACCCGGCTCGGGGCCGTCGGTGCGGGTGGGGTCAGAGGTCGTCGCGGTCATGCGGCAGCGCTCCCTTCACGGGTGATCATGTCGACGAGCGACTCGATGGTGAGGTCGTCGATGCGGGCGTCGTCGACGCTGCGCCCCTCGTACATCACGGTGATGCGGTCGCAGACCCGGAAGAGGTCCTGCAGCCGGTGGGTGATCAGGATGACGCCGACCCCTCGGGCCGCGACCTCCTTGATGAGGCGCAGCACCGACTCGACCTCGGTGACGGCGAGGGCGGCGGTCGGCTCGTCGAGGATCAGGACGTCGGGGTCGACCGACGCGGCGCGCGCGATGGCGACCGACTGGCGCTGACCACCCGACAGCTGCGAGATCAGCTGGTGCGTGGACGTCACGCGGACGCCGAACTCCTTGAGCACGGCCGTGGCCTCGGCGTGCATCGCCCCGACCTTGAGGAAGGGCCCGACCCTCGGCTCGCGGCCGAGGAACAGGTTGGCGGCGACGTTGAGGCTGTCGCAGAGGGCGAGGTCCTGGTAGACGATGCCGATGTCCTCGGCCTGGGCGTCGCTCGGGGACTGGAACCGCACCTCCTTGCCCTTGATGCTGATGCGGCCGCCGTCGTGCTGGACCGAACCGGCGAGCACCTTCATCAACGTGGACTTGCCGGCGCCGTTGTCGCCGACCAGGCCGAGCACCTCGCCGCGCGCGAGGCGCAGGTCGACGCCGCGCAGGACGTCGACGGCGCCGTACGACTTGCGGATGCCCTCGAGTTCGACGAGCAGGTCGCCGGTGGTGACGTCGGTCATCAGCCCTCCAGGTAGTACGAGAAGTCGGCCAGGTTGTCGGGCGTGACGATCGTGATCGGCACGTCGACGGTCGCCGGCACCTCGGCGGTGCCGCAGGCCAGGTTGATCGCGGCCTTCGCGGCCTCGTAGCCGAAGCCGAAGGTGTCCTGCTGGATGACGGCCTCGACGTAGCCGTCCTGCAGACCCTCGACGGCCGAGGGCGAGAGGTCCCAGCCGACGATCGTGACGCGATCCTGGGCGCCCTGGCTCTTGACCGCCGCGATGGCACCGTTCAGCGCGGGCTCGCCCGTGGCGTAGATGTACTCGAGGTCGGGGTTGCCGGTCAGCAGGTTCTCGGCCGCGGCCTGGGCGTCCTCGTTCACGTTCTGACCGTCGACGATCGTGCCGATGGTCATGCCCCCGGCCTCGACGGCGTCGGTGAAGCCGTTCTGGCGTTGGATCTGGATGGCGCTGTTCAGCGCGCCGACGACACCGACCTCGCCCTCGCCCCCCGTGATGTCGAGGAAGGCCTTCCCGAGCTGGGCGCCGCCGTCCTCGTTCGCCGTGCCGACGTACGAGTCGATCGCCGAGGCGTCCTCGACCGAGCCGTCGGCCGCGACGACCGGGATGCCCGCGGCCTTCGCCGCGGTGAGCGCCGGGATCAACGCGGTCGCGTCGACCGGGTCGACGATGAGCGCGTCGACGCCCGAGGCGACGAGGTTCTCGACGCCCGAGACCTGGGTGGCGCTGTCGTTGTCGCCGCTGACGATCTGCAGGTCGGCCCCGGCCTCGTCGGCGACGTCCTGCACGCCCTCGTTCATCTGGGTGAAGAAGGCGGTCTGCTCGTTGATGTCGACCATGCCGAGCTGCAGGGTGCCGCCGCCGTCGGGTGAACACGCCTGGGGGACGTCGGTGGGTGCCGGGCGGGTCGAGGTCGAGCCGCCGGACGCGGAACCGGAGGCGGTGGTCGAGGACGAGTCGCAGCCGGCGAGGGTGCCGATGGCGATGGCGCCCACGGCGAATGCGGCGAGGACGGTACGGGTCGTGGGCATGAGGAGCCTTCCTGGGGAGGACGAGGTGGAGCATGCGGGACTGGCGAGGGGGCGATCTCGGAGGGGTCGAGATCGATGGGCAATCGATTTCCGTCGGGAACTGCGTCAAGAGTGACGCCTTCGTGTTTCGAGTGTCAACACCTTTGTGTTTCCGACGTGTAAAAGAGATCTCGGACGGGCAATCGTTTTCCCACGGGGGGACGATACGATGTCGGCATCACCCGTCGCCGCCGGCGGCCGCGCCCTGAGGAGCCCATGAACGCCGTCACCATCTCGGACGTCGCCCGCCGGGCGGGCGTCTCCCCGGCGACGGTCTCCCGCGTCATGTCGGCGTCCCGCCCGGTCGGCCGCGAGGTCGAGGCCCGGGTGCGGCTCGCGGCCGACGAGCTGGGCTACTCGGGCAACGGCATCGCCCGTGCCCTGCGCACCCGCCGCACCGACACGGTCGGCATGGTCGTGCCGAGCATCCTCAACCCGTTCTTCACGACCCTGGTCGACAGCCTCGAGAGCGCGCTGCACGGAGAAGGCAAGCAGTTGTTCCTCTGCGACTCGCGGCAGGACCCCGCCGTCGAGGCCGACCACCTGCGGTCGCTGATCGAACGACACGTCGACGGCATCGTGGTCAGCCCGGTGCACGACACCGAGAGCGCGGCGGCCGTCGCCGCGTCCGCCCGGGCCGTCCCGTTGGTGCAGCTCGACCGCCGGGTCGACGTCGCCGGCACCGACTGGATCGGCCTCGACGACGCCGAGGCGATGAAGCTGGTCCTGACGCACCTCGCCGAGACCGGTGCCCGCTCGGCCGCGTTCGTGACCTCCGAGCTGACGAACTCGTCGACGACCCTGCGCCTCCGGGGCTTCCGGCACTGGGCGGCCGAACTCGGCATCCGCGAGGTGCGCGACGGGGTCGTGCTCGGCGACTACTCGGTCGACAGCGGCGACGCGGCGGCCCGCCGGCTGCTCGCCTCCGACGACCGCCCGGACGCCATCGTCTGCGCGGACGACCTGATCGCCATGGGTGTGTTGCGGGCGGCCCGCGAGCTCGGGGTGTCGGTGCCCGACGAGCTGCAGGTCACGGGCTTCGACGACATCGTCTTCGCCTCGTACGTGACCCCGGCCCTGACGACGCTCGCCCAGCCCACCGACCGCATGGCCGGCGAGGCGCTCAGGCTGCTCTCGCTGCGCGGGTCCGACGACGGCGGACGAGGAGGCGCGCGCGTCTCGTTCGCGCCCCGCCTGGTCCGACGACAGAGCACGCGCTCGACGGCTCCCGCGCCCGCCTGAGCCGCGCCCGCCGGACCAGCGTCCGCGCCCGCCCGAGCCGCGCCCGCCGGACCCGTGTCCGCCCGAGCCGACGGGACCGACGACCGTCGGTCAGTGCTCGGCCGCCCACCGTTCGCCGACGCGACCGAACTGCTCGACCGCCCTCAGCACCGCGTCGACCGACACGGACTCGTCCACCGTGTGCACGACGGTCGGGTCGCCCGGGCCCCAGACCACGACGGGCACGCCGTCGTCGAGCGACCGCACGAGCACCGAGGCGTCCGTGAAGTACGAGGCGGGCGCCTCCGAGACCGGGGCCTCGAGCCCGGCGAGCCAGGGATGGTCGCGTGGGGTCCACACGGCGGCCAGGTCGAGGTCGACGCGGACGTCGGCCACCTCGGGCTGACCACGCCACCAGGCGACGAGCTCGCCGACGTCGTCGCGGACGACCCGCAGGTCGATGCGCGCCTCGCAGACGTCCGGCACGATGTTCGGCACGCTGCCACCCGAGACGACGCCCACGTTGACCGTCTCGCGCCCGAGGTCGGCGTGGGCCGAGAGCGGCAGGTCGTCCAGACGCCCGAGCACCGCCACCAGGTCGAGGATCGCGTTGTGGCCCCGTTCGGGCGTGCTGCCGTGCGCGGCGACGCCCGAGGTGCGCACCGTCAACCAGAGGGCACCGCGGTGGCCGAGGACGACCCGCCCGTCGGTCGACTCGGGGATCACGACGGCTCCGACCCGGCGGCCGGCGAGCAGGTCGACGACCGCGGGGGCACCGAGGCAGCCGACCTCCTCGCCCGTCGAGACGGCGAGCGCGACGGGTGCGCCCTGGCGAAGGAGGTCGCGCACGGCGACGATCGAGGCCGCGAGACCGGACTTCATGTCCGAGGCTCCCCGTCCGTGCAGGCGGTCGCCGACGACGGTCGAGGCGAAGGGGTCGTGGGTCCAGGCCGAGGCGTCGGTCACCGGCACGACGTCGGCGTGCGACGCGAAGACGAGCAGCGGCCTGTCGGAGGCGACGGACGTCGGCGAGACCAGGAGGGCCGCGGGCTCACCGTCGGCCCCGGGGGCGAAGGCGACCCGCGCCTCCTGCACACCCTCGAACTCGAACGCCACACGGCGGAGGACGGCCGCCTCGCCGGGCGTGCCGCTCGTCGAGTCGATCGCGACGAGGTCGCGCAGCAGGGCGATCACGGGCACCTCGGACGGCGTCGGGGCGGTCATGCCGTCACGCTATCGCCACGACAGGGGCGGCAGGGCACGCTCGTCGAGCCAGGGGCGCAGCAGGGGCCCGACCGGGTGGCCCGAGACGCGCGTCGCGAGGGCGACGAAGTCGGCCGAGGTCGCCACGTGATGCCGGTACTCGGCGGTCCAGGCGCGCATCACGTCGAAGAACGCGTCGTCGCCGACCGCCGAGCGAAGCGCCTGCACCGCGAGCGCCCCGCGCTTGTAGACGCGATCGTCGAACATCAGGTCGGGGCCGGGGTCGCCGACGACGATGTCCTGCGGAGCCTCGAGCAGTCGGGCGTGTGCCCGGGCGGCGAGCGACGCGGCCGACGGACCGCCCGAGGCCTCGGACCAGATCCACTCGGCGTAGCAGGCGAAGCCCTCGTTCAGCCAGATGTCGCGCCAGGTCGTCAGGCCCACGCTGTTGCCGAACCATTGGTGCGCCAGTTCGTGCGCGATCAGCCGACGCGACCCGCCCGCCCCGTCGGCGTGGTTCGCCCCGAAGATGGCGAGGCCCTGGGCCTCGAGCGGGATCTCGAGGTCGTCGTCGGTGACCACCACCGAGTACGACGCGAACGGATACGGGCCGAACCGCTCGACGAAGCAGGCCATCATGTCGGCCACCTCGCCGAAGTCACGACCGATCCGCGACCGCATCGCGGGCACCCCGGCGAAGACGCCGGGCACTCCTGCGAGCACGACCGGCACCAACTCGTAGCGGCCGATCTGCACCGTCGCGAGATACGACGCCGTGGGCTCGGGCTGTTCGTAGACCCACGTCGTGCGGCCGGACCGCGTGTGCCGGTCGGTCAGCTCACCGTGGGCGACGACGGCGTAGGGCTGCTCGGTCGTGACCTGCACCCGGTAGGTCGCCTTGTCGGCCGGGTCGTCGTTGCAGGGGAACCAGGTCGGTGCCCCGTTCGGTTGCGAGGCGACGAGGGCGCCGTCGGTCAACTCCTCCCAGCCGAGGGTGCCCCAGCGGGTGCGACGGGGAGCGGGAGGACCCGAGTACTCGACGACGACCTCGACGGGCTCACCCGGCACGGTCACGTCCGGCAGCGTCACCGTCAGCTTCGTCGCCGACTGGGCGTGCCGCGCCTTGTGCCCGTCGACCCGCACCTTCGCGGCACGCAGGCGCAGCAGGTCGAACGCGAGCGTGCTCCGGGCCTCGGTCGGCACGACCGTGATGGTCGCGACGCCGTCCAACCGGTTCGTCGCGACGCGGTACCCGATCTCGAGGTCGTACGAGCGCACGCCGTAGCCGTCGTTGCCGCTCTCGGGTGTGTAGCCGTCCGTGGTCGCCGCCGAACCGGTCACCGGGTGACGGCGTGGTAGTCCGCGAACGTGACGTCCCTCCAGGGCCCGATGGGGTTGCCGCTCCACCGGCTGCCGACGGGCACGACCTCGCCGCGCATCACGAGCGAGGCGGGGCCGACGGTGGCGTGCTCGCCGAGACGGGCCGCGGGCAGCACGACGCTGTGGGGGCCGAGGGTCGAGCCGGCGGCCAGGGTGACGGTGTCCATGCTCATGATTCGATCATGGAACAGGTGCGTCTGCACGACGCATCCTCGATTCACCGTCGACGCGTCGTCGAGTCGCACCAGGTCGGCCTCGGGCAACCAGTAGCTGTCGGTCCACACGCCGCGACCGATCGAGGCCCCGAGCGAGCGAAGCCACCAGACGAGGGCCGGGGTGCCGGCCGCCGCGTGGGCGAACCAGGGGGCGGCGCACATCTCGGTGAAGGTGTCGGACACCTCGCTGCGCCAGACGAACGACGACCAGAGCGGGTGCTCGCCGGCCCGGATGCGCCCGACGAGCGCCCACTTGGCGAGTGTCGTGACACCGGCGGCCGCCGCCCCGACGGCGAGCATCACGACGCCGCTGACCGCGGCCGTCGCGCCGACCCCGATCGCGTCGACCAGCGCCCACAGCCCGACGACCAGCCCCAGGCCGATGCCGCAGGTGACGACGACGGGCACGATGCGGCTGAGCTCCCACGCGATGCGGGCCACCCGGAGGTGCGTGGCCGGGCGGAAGGTGCGGGTCTCGTCGGCGACGGCGACCGTGCGGCGCAGGCGCACCGCGGGTGAACCGAGCCACGACGACCCCGCCTTGGACTTGCGCGGAGCCGACGAGAGCACGGCCACCAGACCGTCCTTCGGCACCTTGTGGCCCGGGGCGGTCATGCCCGAGTTGCCCAGGAACGCCCGCCGACCGATCTCGGCCCGCGCCACGCGCAGCCAGCCGCCGCCGAGCTCGTACGACGCGACGAGCGTGTCGTCCGCCAGGAACGCCCCGTCCCGGACGGTCGTCATCGACGGCAGCAGCAGGACGGTCGACGCCTCGACGTCACGCCCGATCTCGGCACCGAGCAGGCGCAGCCAGACCGGCGTGAACAGGCTCGAGTAGAGCGGGAACAGCAGGGTGCGCGAGAGATCGAGCAGGCGCTCGGTGCTCCAGACCTGCCAGCCGACCCTCGACCGCACCGCGAAGGTGCCCTCGGTCACCCCCAGGGCCCAGAGTCGGGTGAGCGCGACGACCAGCACGGCGGCCACCAGCCCGGCCACGAGCGTGCCCGGCACCAGGAGGGCGAGGGCGCGCCACCACGCGTCCGTCAGCGAACCCGCACCCCGCACACCGAGCGCGACGACCGCGCCTCCTGCACTCACCGAGACCACCGGCAGCAACGCGACGACGATCGCCGACGCCCCGTAGGCGACGAACCAGCGGGTCGGCGAGGGCGGCCGATCCTCCGGCCACCAGGCGCGGGTGCGGCCGATGCGCTCGGCCGGCGAACCGGCCCAGTGCTGACCCGAGGGCACCCGTCCGAAGACCGCCGACCCGGGCGCGATCGAGGCGTTCTTGCCGATGCGGGTGCCCGGCAGCAAGGTGCTGCGCATGCCGATCGTGCTGCCCGCCCCGATGCGGATCGCCCCGATGCGCACGACGTCGCCGTCGATCCAGTGGCCGGCCAGGTCGACCTCGGGCTCGACCGACGCCCCGCGACCGATGCGCAGCATGCCGGTGACCGGCGGCAGGGCGTGCAGGTCGACGTCGGGCGCGATCCGGGCGCCCAGGGCACGCGCGTAGTAGCTGATCCACGGGGCGCCGGCGAGTCCGACCGCCCCGATCTGGTGGGCGACCTGCTCGGCCAGCCAGAGCCGGAGGTGCACGCTGCCGCCGCGCGGATGATCGCCCGCCTCCACCCCCCGGAGGAGGAGGCGCGAGGCCAGCACCGAGATCGCCATGCGTCCCGGCGGGGTCACGAACACGACGATCGCGACGACGAGCAGGCGGCCGTCGACCGCGGGCAGGGCGTCGAAGCCGCTCCACCAGCGCAGCACCGTGCTCGCGGTCAGGGCGTAGGTCAGCCAGCGCGCGCCCGACAGCACGAGGAGGGGCACCCCGAGCAGGGTCTGCAGCCACTGCGTGCGTCGGGGTGTCGGCACCGACCGGTGGAAGTCGGCGGGCGAGGCCTCGTCGTCGACGTCCGCCACGGACAGGGCCTCGGCCAGGGCACCGAGCCGGGGGTGCGAGTAGATCTCGGCGACGGTGAACTCGGGGTCGAGTTCCCGGAGCCGGGCCACGAGCTGCGCCGCGGCCAGCGATCCCCCGCCGAGGTCGAAGAAGTTCGCGTAGGCGTCGGGGACGGGCACGCCGAGCACCTCGCGCCAGCGTTCGGCGACGAGCTGCTCGACCGGGGTCATCGAACCGGCACCGACGGGCCCGCCACCGGCACCGTCGCCACCGGACGTCGCGTCGACCAACGGCCACGGGAGCGCGTCGCGGTCGATCTTGCCCGACGTCTTCGTCGGCAGGTCGCCGGTGACCAGCGCCAGCAGCGGCACCAGGGCGGCCGGGAGTTCGTCCCGGAGGCGCACGAGGGCGGCCCCCCGATCGAACGCCTCGGCCGACGCGACGGCCAGGTAGCCGACCAGCACCTGGTTGCCGGCGGCCGTGGTCCGCACCGCCGCGGCGGCGCCGCCCACCCCGGGCAGGGCCTGCAGCGCGGTCTCGATCTCACCGAGCTCGATGCGGCGCCCGCCGACCTTGACCTGGTCGTCGGCCCGCCCCTGGAACACGAGCCCGGCCCGGTCGAACCGCACCAGGTCACCGCTGCGATAGGCGCGCTCCCAGCCGAGCTGCTCGTGCGGCGCGTACTTCTCGGCGTCCTTGGCAGGGTCGAGGTAGCGGGCCAGGCCGACGCCGCCGATGATCAGCTCGCCGATCTCGCCCTCGGCCACGGGCTCGCCGGCCGCGTCGACGACCGCGACGTCCCAGCCGTCGAGCGGCAACCCGATGCGCACGGTCTCGCCTGCCCGGACCAGCGACCCCGTGGCGACGACCGTCGACTCGGTCGGCCCGTAGGTGTTCCACACCTCGCGGTCGTCGCCGACCACCCGGTCGACGATCTCGGGCGGTAACGCCTCACCGCCGAAGATCAGCAGCCGCACGCTCTCGAGGGCCTCGTCGGGCCAGAGGGCGGCGAGCGTCGGGACGGTCGACACGACGGTGATCCCGTGCGTGACGAGCCACGGACCGAGGTCGGCCCCGGACCGCACGAGGCTGCGCGGGGCCGGCACCAGGCAGGCGCCGCTGCGCCAGGCGAGCCACATCTCCTCGCACGAGGCGTCGAACGCGACCGAGAGCCCGGCCAGCACCCGGTCGCCCGGCCCGAGGGGCTCGACGCCCGGCGACGACAGGAACATCCGCGCCTCGGCGTCGGCCAGGGCGGCCGCCGAACGGTGACTCGCGGCGACGCCCTTCGGCGTGCCGGTCGAGCCCGAGGTGAAGATCACCCAGGCGTCGTCGGCCGGGGTGGGCAGCCGGTCGGCGTCGGCGAGCGCCGCGCCCCGTCCGCTGACGTGGGCGGCCGGCGCCGCGAGCACGAGGCTCGCGGGTCGATCGGCGTCGCGCAGGGTGAAGCGGCCACCCGCCGAGACGATGCCCACGACGCCTGCCTCGCCGAAGACCAGCTCGGCTCGCTCGTCCGGGTCGTCGGCGTCGACCGGCACGTAGGCGGCCCCGGCGGCCAGGACGGCCAGGATCGTCAGGTAGAGCGTCGAGTCGCCCGACGGCATGCGCACGCCGACGCGGTCCCCGCGTCGGACCCCGGCGTCGGCGAGAGCCCGCGCGGCGGCCTCGACGCGGACGACGAGCTCGGCGTAGCTCAGGGCACCCCGCTCGTCCTCGAGCGCCGAGGCGTCGGGGTGGGCGAGCGCGGTCGCCCGCAGCACGTCGACGAGGGTGCGGGCCGCGGGGGCATCGGGCGAGCCGGCGATCACGCCGGGCGGGGTCTGACTCACGGCCGCACGCTAAGGACGTCAGGTGACGCGTCGGTGAACACGGGGCGGGACAGCCCGTCGCCCGCGACCGCGAGGACGACGTCGGCGACCGATTCGAGGTCGTGGACCGTCCCCCGACGGCCGTCCGTCCTCGTGCCGTCGGGCCGCCGTGACAGCCGGATCGTCGACATCGCGGTGGTCAGCCCCTCCCCCGTCGACTTGAGCAGCGCCTCCTTCCGCACCCAGGCGCGCAGCACGTCCACGTCGACGTCCTCGGGACTCACGTCGGGCCGGAGGTGCTCGAGCGCACCGGCCGGCCGGGCCCGCTCGACGTCGACGCCGACGGCGGCCCCGGTCCGGAGCGCCACGGCCGCCCAGCGTCCGCTCCGGCTCAGGCTCACGTGCAGGTCGTCCGCCGTCCGCAGCACCGGGCGACCGTGTCGACCACCGCAGCCCCGGCACGGCTCCCGGTCGAAGACGAGGCTCGCAGCGTCGCGACCGGTGCAGGACGAGACGAGGAGGCGCAGCGCACGATGGGCCGCCAGGTACCGTCGGGCGTCGGTCGCGTCCGCGAAGGCCGCCGCACGGGCCCGTTCGTGCTCGTCGCCGACCTCCGGTGCCGTCGGCCCCCCGGCATCCGGATCGCGGTCGACGTCGAGCAGCCACACCCGAGCGCTCGTCATGGCAGGCGAGCCTAGCCCGCGCCGATCCCGCACCCAGGGGCCGTTCACCTGCCGTTCGCCTGGTCGGGCAACGATCGGGCCCGCGTCCGCGACCGTCCCGACCGGCCCGCGACGGCCCGCCACCCGTTCCCTCACCCGAGAGGCCCCCGACCATGGCCAAGAAGATCCCGACAGCCCTCGCCGACCTCGTCGACGCCCTCGAGCACCACGCCGAGGTCGTCACGGCGAAGTCCTCGTCGTCCAAACGACTCGGTCGCGCCACCGCGAAGGTCCGCCGCGCCGCCGCCACGTACACCGACGTGGTCGCCGCACGGACGGGTCAGCCGAACCCGTTCGTGGACTTCCTCGACCCCGAGACGATCGAGTCGCTGCGCGCCGAACGGGACCGCATGGCGAACGACAAGTCGTCACAGGTCGACTGACAACCGTCCCAGGTGGCCGTGCCACGCTCTGGTGCACGATTTCCGCACGTTCGAGAGAGGGGCCTCACCCGTGGCCGACCAGAAGAAGCTCAAGAAATCCGCCGCCAAGGCCTACGACAAGGCCGAGGACGCCGTCACCGACGCCCGGGCGGCCGTCGCCGAGGCCAAGCGCCGGGCGAAGAAGCTCGCCAAGAAGGCCCGCCCCTCGGTGAAGCCGCTCGAGAACGCGCTCGACGACGCCGCGAGCGGCCTGAAGAACGCCAAGAAGACGGCGAAGGGCGCCGGGCAGGCCTCGAAGACTTCCTCGTCGACCCCGTCGTCCACCGCCCCGGCCGAGCCGCGCTCGATCTACACCCCGCCCCTGCCCGAGGTCGACGAGACGACCGTGCAGCTGCCCGACGGCCACGACGCCCACGTCGACCTGCACGCGCAGACGCTCGTCGCGCTGCGCGCCCTCGCCCGGACGAAGGGCATCACGAACGTGTCGCGGTACCCCAAGGCCACCCTGATCGAGAAGATCGAGCAGGCCTGACCCGGGCGTCGGCGTCCGACCCCGGCCGGGCGCCTGCCCGCCTGCCCGACGTTCGTCTCCGGTCGCACCGCCGACTGAACGTCGCACCGCCGATGTGCGCGGTGCGACGTCCAGACGGCGGTGCCATCGGCGGCAGGTGGGCGAGGGCAGGAGGGCCGTCGCATCCGCCGCGCTCACTAGGGTGAGGACATGACGCGCGCTCAGCTCATGGTCCCGTACCGGTTCGCCTTCGCCACGCTCGCCCTCGTGGCCGTCGCCGCCCAGTTCGCGGACACCCTCGAGAACGACTACAGCGTCGTCAACTTCTTCTCGTTCTTCACGAACCTCAGCAACCTGTTCGCCGTCGTGGTCTTCGTCGTCGGCGGCGTCCGCACCCTGCGTCGTCGCCCCGGCAGCCGAGCCTGGGACGTCGTCCGGCTCGTCTCGGTGGTGAACATGGTGTTCGTCGGCCTCGTCTTCAACGTGTTGTTGACCGAGGTGGCCGGGGGCGTCCTGCCCTGGGTCAACGTCGTCGTGCACATGGTGATGCCCGTCGCCGTGCTGGTCGACTGGCTCGTGCTGCCCGCCGGTCGCCGCCTGCCCTGGTCCGCGGCGGCGACGGGGCTCGTCGTGCCCGTGCTCTACAGCGTGTACTCGCTCGTCCGTGGGGCCGTCACGTCGTTCTACCCGTACCCCTTCTACGACCCGGAGGCGCTGGGCGGCTACGGTCCCGTGGCGCTCTACATGGTCGTGCTGCTCGTCGCACTCGCCGTGCTGTCGGTGGCCCTGGTCGGTCTGGCGCGCCTGGCCGGCCGCTTCTGGAAGCAGCGCTCGCGCCGCTGACGCGACCCGCGCCTCCTGCGCTCGGCTCAGCGGTAGTGCTGCTCGCCGCGGGCCGCCGCCGCGACCACGTCGCGGATGCGCGCCGCGCGGGTCTCCGGCCGCTTGAGCGCGGCCAGCCGGAAGTACACCCGGAACCGCTCGGTCTTCGTCAGCGACGCGAAGTGGGCGGCCGCCGCCGGGTCGGCGTCGAGAGCGGCCTGCAGGTCGTCCGGAGGCGCGGCGTCCTTCTGTCGATAGGCGGCGTCCCAGCGCCCGTCGGCCTTCGCCCGGTCGACCTCGGCCTGCCCCGCCGGGGTCATGAGCCCCTCGGCGACGAGGCGGGCGACGTGCTCGCGGTTCACCTGGGACCACGGGCTGTCCTTCCGCCGCGGTTGGAACGCGGTGAGCGTGAAGTCGTCGTCGAGCCGACTGGTCTGACCGTCGATCCAGCCGTGGCAGAGGGCGACGTCGAGCGCCTCGGACCAGGTCATGCCCGGCCTCGTCGACCGCACCTTGCGGAGCGTCAGCCGCACCCCGCCCACGTCGGGGTCGCCCTCGAGGTACTCGCGCCACTGCTCGACCGTCACGTCGAGCACGGGCTTGTCCGCGAAGCTGACCATGCCGCGACCCTACCGACTCGGACCGACCCGCATCCGCCCCGCGGCCGACACCGTCCCGTCCCCCGGACGACCACGCCCCCGTCCCCCGGTCGACGCGCCCCTCAGCGCCCCTCCCCTAGCCTGGCGGGATGGACCTCATCGGGTGGATCACCGACGTCGGCTCGTCGTTGCCGACCCCGCTCGTCTGGGCCCTGGGCGCCCTGTTCTCGTTCACCGAGTCGGGGCTCGGCCTCGGCGTCTTCGTGCCGGGCGAGACGATCGTGCTGCTGCTCGCCGCGACCTTCGACAGCCCCTGGCCGGCGGTCGCGTTCTTCGTCTCCGTGGCGATCGGCGGCTCGCTCGGCGACCACGTCGGCTACCTGCTCGGTCGCCGCTTCGGCACGGGGTTCCGCGACACGCGCATCATCCGCCGGATCGGCGTCGACAGCTGGGACCGTGCCGTCGCCGTCCTCGAGCGTCGAGGGGCGGCCGCGGTGTTCCTCACCCGCCTCGTGCCGGTGGTCCGCACCCTGACGCCGGCGGCCGCCGGCGTCGCGAAGGTGCCCTACCGGTCGTTCCTGCCCGCGTCGCTCGGCGGGGCGCTGACCTGGGCCGCCGTCTACGTCGGCATCGGGTTCCTGCTGCGGTCCTCGCTCGAGGCGGCGCAGGAGTACCTCGGGCAGTTCTCGTCGTGGGCGCTGATCGGCGCCGCGCTGATCGTCGCGATCGTGTTCGTCGTGCGGCTCGTGCGCCGGCGTCGGGCGGCAGCCGCCGACGACGCGGACGGCACCGTCGACGAGACGGTCGCCGCCGACGACGCGGAGGCCCGCGACGCCGAGGCCCGCGACGTCGCTGAGACCCCCGACGACGCAGCGGACGCGGAGGCGCGGGTCGACGACCGCGGGCCCGTCGCGTCCGCCGTCCACGCGGCCGGGCACGCCGTGGCCGATCCCGTCGTCGCGGGGGCGTCCGCCTCGGGCGAGTTCGTCGCGGAGCACCTGTCGTCCCGTCGGCTCGGCGCCCTGCGCCACCGCCTCTTCGAGGTGGACGACTGGCGGACCGTGCCCAACGCGATCACGGCTGCGCGCCTCCTGCTGTTGCCGCTCTTCGCCGGCCTGCTGATCGCCGAGCTCTGGTGGCCGGCCCTCGTCGTGATCGCGGTCGTTTTCGCGACCGACTGGCTCGACGGGTTCGTGGCCCGGCGCACCGACTCCGTCTCGGTGCTCGGATCGTGGCTCGACCCCGTGGCCGACCGGTTGACCGTGGTCGTCGTCGCCGTGGCGTTCGCGACGGCCGACGTCTTCGGCTGGCAGGAGGCCGTGCTGCTGATGGTGCCCGACGTGCTGCTCGCGATCGGCGCCGTGCTCGCGTTCCGCGGCGACCCCGCGTTGCCGGTCTGGTGGGCCGGGCGGCTGCGCACCGGGCTGTGCTTCGTCGGCCTCGCGGTGCTGCTGCTCGGGGTGGCGCTCGACGGCCCCGAGTGGACGACCGTGATCGGCGTCGGGTACCTGGTCTTCCTGGTCGGGCTGGTGTTCCACTACGTGTCGGCGGTGCACTACGCACGGGTGATGCTCGTCCGCTGGCAGCGAGCCATCGCCGAGCGTCCGGTCTGACGTCGGACCGGCTCGACATCGGACCGGGTCGACCGACCTGGCACCGTCAGAGTCCGAACAGCAGCCGCAGTCCGAGGGCCACCATGACGACGGCGATCACCGCGTCGAGCACCCGCCAGGCGACCGGCTTCGCGAACAGGGGACGCAGGAGGCGCGCGCCGAACCCCAGCGCCGAGAACCACACGAGACTCCCCGCGATCGCTCCGGCTGCGAACCACCAGCGCAGGTCGGGCGGCTGGTGGTTCGCGACCGAGCCGAGGAAGACGATCGTGTCGAGGTAGGTGTGGGGGTTGAGCCAGGTGAAGGCGAGGGCACCGAGGACGGCCGGGACGACCCGGGCGGGCGAGACGGCGCGCCCGGCAGCCGGTGGGCGGGGGCCCTGCGCGACGGGTGGGGCGCCGTCGGCCGGCACCGCGCCTCCTGCGGTGACGCCGACTCGAGCCGACTCCGGCGCGACGTCGACCGTCAGCGCGCCGACCGGGCGGATCGCCCGCTTCGCGGCGAAGGCGCCGTAGACCAGCAGGAACCCGGCCCCGACGAGCTGGACGACGACCACCGCCTGCGGTGCCGCCTCGACGAGCGCCCCGACCCCGGCCACCCCGGCGCTGATCAGCACGGCGTCGCTCACGGCGCAGACCACGACGACCGGCACCACGACACGGGTCACGGCCTGGAGCCCGACGCGGAGCACGTAGGCGTTCTGGGCACCGATCGCGACGATCAGGGCGAGGCTCGTGCCGAAGCCGAACAGGACGGCGGGAAGCACGGTCGCGAAGGTCATGCCGCCACGCTAGGGCCGCCCCGAGCATCGCGCCAACTCATGTTCGCGATGGTGCATAAGCTCTGCTCATGGCCCGTTTCGCACTCGACCAGCTGGACACGCTGCGCACGATCGTCGACGAAGGCACCTTCGAGGCGGCCGCGCGACGCCTGCACGTGACGCAGTCCGCCGTGTCGCAGCGCATCAAGCAGCTCGAGCGTGCGGCCGGGCAGGTGCTGTTGCGACGCACCACGCCGGTCACCACGACCGACGCCGGTGACGTGTTGCTGCGTCACGCCCGCCAGGTCGACCTGCTCACCTCGGACGCGTCGGCCCGGCTCGGCGGTGGCGGGTTCGACGGGGGCGACGGAGCCGATCACCCATCCCACGATCCCGTCCCCACGACCCTGCCGATCGCCGTCAACGCCGACTCGACGGCGACCTGGTTCCTCGACGCGCTGGCCGCCGTCCCGCCGACCGTGCCGGTGGTGTTCGACCTGCGCCGAGCCGACCAGCAGCACACGGCCGAGCTGCTGCGCTCGGGGGACGTGCTGGCCGCCGTCACCGCGACCCGGGAGCCCGTGCAGGGCTGCAGCTCGGAGCCGCTCGGCGTCATGCGGTACCGAGCCGTCGCGAGCCCCGGGTTCGTCGAGCGGTGGCTGGGCGGCGGGCCGGACGGTCTCGGGCGCACGGGCGCGACGAGCGCGGGCGTCACGTCGGGTGCGGGCAGCACACCGGACGCCTCCGACCACGGGAAGCTCGACCGCGCCCCGATGGTGGTCTTCGACCGCACGGACGACCTGCAGCACGACTTCGTGCGACGCCTCACGGGCCGTGAGCCGCTCGCTCCCCGGCACCACGTGCCCGCGTCGGCGGACTTCGCCCGGGCCGTCGTGCTCGGCCTTGGCTGGGGCATGCTGCCCGAGGCCCAGGCCGGCCCCGAACTCGACGCCGGGCGCCTGGTCGAGCTGGCCGCCGCCGACCCGGTCGACGTGCCGCTCTTCTGGCAGCGCTGGACCCTCGCGTCCCCCCTGCTCGACGCCGTCACCGACGCCGTCCGCGCCACCGCCCGCCACGCCCTGCACCCCTGACGTCGGCCCGCTCCCCCACCCCGCACGGAGCACCGAGTGGGCAGAAGATGCTGCTCGGCGGCCCACGAAGAGCATCTTCTGCCCACTCGGTCCCGACGGCGACCCCCGGGCCCGCCACCGGCCCGAACCCGACGGGCGACCGACCCGACGAGTGCCCGACCCGACGGACGACAGGAGGCGCGGTGCCGACCGGCACCGCGCCTCCTGCTCTCGAGAGCTTCGCGCCCTACAGCGTCGCGAGCGCCTCGTTCAGCGTGCGCGACGGACGCATCACGGCCTCGGTCTTGGCGGCGTCGGGGTGGTAGTAGCCCCCGATGTCGACGGCCGTGCCCTGGGGTGCGATCAGTTCGGCGACGATCGCCTCTTCGGACCCGCCGAGGGTGGCGGCCAGCCCGGCGAAGGCAGCGGCCAGTTCGGCGTCGTCGGTCTGGGCGGCGAGCTCGTCGGCCCAGTACTTGGCCAGGTAGAAGTGGCTGCCGCGGTTGTCGATCGAGCCGAGCTTGCGGCCGGGCGACTTGTTCTCGTCGAGGAAGGTGCCCGTGGCGCGGTCGAGCGTGTCGGCGAGGATCTGTGCCCGCGCGTTGTCGGTCGACGTCGCGAGGTGCTCGAAGCTGACGGCGAGGGCGAGGAACTCGCCCAGGCTGTCCCAGCGCAGGTAGTCCTGCTCGACGAGTTGCGAGACGTGCTTCGGAGCCGAGCCGCCGGCACCCGTCTCGAACAGGCCGCCGCCGTTGATCAGCGGCACGACCGAGAGCATCTTGGCCGAGGTGCCGAGCTCCATGATGGGGAACAGGTCGGTCAGGTAGTCGCGCAGCACGTTGCCGGTGACCGAGATGGTGTCGTCGCCGCGGCGGATGCGCTCGAGCGAGAACGCCATCGCATCGACGGGCGAGAGGATCTCGATCTGCAGGCCCTCGGTGTCGTGCTCGGCGAGGTAGGTGCGGACGAGGCCGATCAGGGTGGCGTCGTGGGCACGGGTCTCGTCGAGCCAGAACACGGCGGGCGTCTGGCTGGCGCGCGCACGGGTGACCGCGAGCTTGACCCAGTCGCGGATCGGGACGTCCTTCGTCTGGCAGGCGCGCCAGATGTCGCCCGTGGCGACCTCGTGCTCGATCAGCGTCTCGCCCGCCTGGTTCACGACGCGGACGGTGCCGTCGCCGGGTACCTCGAAGGTCTTGTCGTGCGAGCCGTACTCTTCGGCGGCCTGGGCCATGAGGCCGACGTTCGGCACCGAGCCCATGGTGGCGGGGTCGAAGGCGCCGTTCGCGCGGCAGTCGTCGAGCACGGCCTGGTAGATGCCGGCGTAGCTCGAGTCGGGGATGACCGCGAGGGTGTCGTGCTCGCCGCCGTCGGGGCCCCACATGTGACCCGAGGTACGGATCATGGCGGGCATCGACGCGTCGACGATGACGTCGCTCGGCACGTGCAGGTTCGTGACGCCCTTGTCGGAGTCGACCATGGCCAGGTCGGGCCCGTCGGCGATGCCACGGTCGAACGCAGCCTTGATCTCGTCGCCGTTCGGCAGCGCCGCGAGGCCCTGCAGGATGCCGTTGAGGCCGTTCGCGGGGTCGAGCCCGGCAGCCTCCAGGTCGGCACCGTACTGCTCGAACACCCGCGGGAAGAACGCGCGGATCACGTGACCGAAGAGGATCGGGTCGCTGATCTTCATCATCGTGGCCTTGAGGTGCACCGAGAACAGGACGCCCTCGGCCTCGGCCCGGGCGATCTGGGCGTCGAGGAACTCGTGCAGCGCGGCGACGTGCAGCACGGTGCCGTCGACGACCTCGCCGGCCAGCACGGGGATCGACTCGCGCAGCACGCGGGTCTCGCCGTCGGTGCCGACGAACTCGATGCGCAGGGTGTCGTCGGCCGGGATGACGACGGTCTTCTCGTTCGAACGGAAGTCGTCGACGCCCATGGTCGCGACGTTCGTCTTCGAGTCGGCCGTCCAGGCGCCCATGCGGTGCGGGTGCTTGCGGGCGTAGTTCTTGACCGACAGGGGGGCGCGGCGGTCGCTGTTGCCCTCACGCAGCACGGGGTTGACCGCGCTGCCCTTGACCTTGTCGTAGCGGGCCTTGACGTCGCTCTCGGCATCGGTCGACGGCGAGTCGGGGTAGTCGGGGAGGTCGTAGCCCTGCGACCGGAGTTCTGCCACCGCGGCCTTGAGCTGCGGCATCGAGGCCGAGATGTTCGGCAGCTTGATGATGTTGGCCTCGGGCGTCTTCGCCAGGGCTCCCAGCTCGGCCAGGGCGTCGCCCTGGCGCTGCTCGTCGGTGAGGCGCTCGGGGAACTGGCTGATGATGCGGGCCGCCAGCGAGATGTCGCGGGTCTCGACGTCGACTCCCGCGGTCTTGGCATAGGCCTGGATGATGGGCAGGAACGAGTAGGTCGCCAGCATCGGCGCCTCGTCGGTCAGCGTGTAGATGATCTTCGCCATGCGGCAGGTGCTCCCTCGTTGTCGGGCATGCGTGTGCTCGGTGGTGCTGCCTCTACGCTACCGCGCAGAAGTCTCTCGACATGAAGATACATGCCCCATCTGGACGGCTCCCGCAGGCCGCACCCTGGGGACGAGTCGTCGAGATGTCACGACGTGCCCGCAGGGCAGGAGGTGCGGATCGGCCCGGCAGCCGGGCGTCGCGTTCGTCGAGCGCAGGCCACCCAGGGATGCAGGCAGCACGGCACCGCAGCTCCGACCGCCATGAGAAGACATCCAACCCCCCTTGCTGCGCCTTCCGAGCTGATGCAGCACCAGCCCACGCAACCTGAGCCCGCCGACTTCGATCCCGACGCGCCCGCCGGGGCGAGACCCGAGGCCGCGCACGTCGATACCACTCGGACGGTGACACGGCCCGACGTTTCCACAGGTGCATCTTTGCCCTTGCATCCGCAATGACAGAGGCGACATATTGGTGACGCGGGCGAGCACGAGGCCGGCGCGATCGCGAATCTGCTGACGGCTTGGGAACTCTGGAATTACTTCCACTGATCCGTTACGGGGGCGGAGCCCTCAGGGCCCCGACCCCGTAACCTCACATCACGAAAGAAGAAGTCCTGTTGTCTGCCCCGCACGAGCCCGCCCATGCCACCCGCGCCCGGATCACCGCCTTGTCCGGCCTGGCCGTTTCGCTCTCCCTCCTGACCTGCTTCGCGATGATGGAGCACTGGCCCGCGCCATTCATCCCGTTGGCCGGCGGCGTCTGGTTTCTCAGCCTGGCGACCCGACGATCGCCCAGAGGACCGCAACCAATCGCGGCGTTCTTCCTCGTGTCCGCGTGCGCTGTGACGTCCATCCTCATCCTCGCCGCTCGCGCGTGAACGTCGTGGTCCGCGAAAGCGCGGCCGTCTCGGTCCGCAACCTGACCAAGACCTACGGGCGACGGGTCGTCGTCGCCGACGTGAGCTTCGAAGCCGGAGCGGGCCGCGTGACGGCTTTGCTCGGGCCGAACGGGGCAGGCAAGTCGACGACGCTGCGGGCAATGCTCGGGCTGGTCCGCCCGACGAGCGGCACCGCGCTCTTCGACGGACTGCCCTTCGCTGAGATCGAGCGGCCGGGTCGCATCGTCGGTGTCCTGCTCGACGCGAGCGCGGGCCACGGTGGACGCACCGTCTACGAGACAGCTCGCCTCGGAGCACTGGCGATCGGCGTCTCGTCGCATCGTGTCGACACTTGTCTCGGTCTCGTCGGCTTGTCGAGTGTGGGCGACCGCCGGGTTGGTTCGCTGAGTCTCGGCATGCGTCAGCGTCTCGGCCTCGCCGTCGCCTTGCTGGGCGAGCCGACGACGCTGATCCTCGATGAGCCGGGCAACGGCCTCGACCCCGAGGGGCTCCGCTGGTTGAACGACTTCGTCGTCGCTTTCGCCCGGGGCGGTGGCGGCGTCCTGCTGTCGAGCCACCACCTCGGGGACATCGAGACGATCGCCGACGACGTCGTCATCCTCGACCGCGGCCGCGTCGTCCACGCCGGGCCGGCGCGAGCCGCCGGCCTGACGAACGTCGCCTTCGCCAGCACGGATGACGACCGGCTAGTTCGAGCCCTCGTCGACGACGAGGTGACGGTCGGCCGAGGGCGGGATGCCACGACGCGCCTCACCGCCGCGACCACGGCCGATCACGTCGGACGCCTCTCGGTGACCCTTGGCATCCCGCTGACCCATCTGTCCGAGTCGCGTCAGTCACTCGAGTCGTTCTTTCTCGACCAGACCTCGGGCGAACATGCAGCCCGCCCGTCCACGGCACAGGGGCTCCTGAGGGGGACGTCACCGCTCGTGCCCGTTCACGCGCCCACGGCCACGTCCACTCCGAAAGCGACCTCATGACCCCGTGGCCCGTCCTCTTGCTCATCGAGGTCATGAAGGCGACTGATACCCGGGCTGCCCGAGGGCTCTTCGCCGCCATCGCACTTCTCGGCGCCGGCGCGGTCGCTCTGTCCCAGGCCTCCGACGCGTCGCTCGAAACCTTCGTGAGCGGCGTCGGCATCCCACTCACGGTCCTTCTTCCCGTCGTCGCCGTGCTCGCGGTGACGGGTGACTGGAACGGGCGGTCCGCCCTCGCGACGTTCACTCAGACGCCGCGGCGACTCCTCGTCCTCACAGCACGCCTCGTCGCCATCGTCGGGCTCGTCCTCGGCGTCGCCCTCGTCACGGCCGCCGCTGCGGCACTCGCGTTCGTGGTTCTGCACCCCGACCTGCTGGCGACCACCGACTGGCGGGCGGTGACGACGGCCGCCGGCGGAGTCGTCGCCCTCGCAGTAGCAGCGGCCCTGACCGGCACGGCCGTCGGATCGCTGCTGCTGAACACACCCCTGGCCATCGTCGTCACCATGCTGCTGCCGCTCACCTTCGACATCGCGGCTGCGCTCCTCGTCCCGACCGCGGCCCCGTGGATCTCGACGCTCGCCTTCGCGGCCTGGCTCGCCCAACCACACCCGGGCTGGGCGGACGGCCCCGGCGACATCCCCGGCGCCGGGCAGGCCCTCACTTCGCTGCTGCTCTGGGTGGTGCTGCCACTCGGGCTCGGCTGGTGGCGGCAACTGCGGCGCGACGTCTCGTGAGGCCCGCCGAGATGTCACGACATGCCGCTCACGTCTGAAGCCGAGCGGCATGTCGTGACATCTCGACCAACGACTCATGCACAGGTGACGAGAAAGGCGACGACGCGTCGCACGGCCTCGACCAGCACCCCGGGGTCGCACGCGAGCCCCGAAAGGGCGTGACCCGCGCCTCCCGGGCCGGAGGCGAGAGCCGGAGGCGAGGGCCGCGTCGAGTGCGACGCGAGCCACGGCGATCAGGACGACGTCGGAGCCGTCACCGAGCCCGACCGGTCGGAGGTCGAGCCACGCGAGCTCGTCGCCGGGCGCCACATCGCGGCGGGCGTCGCACCCGGCAGCCCGCGGATCGGCCCCAGCTCGACGAAGCCCATGCGCCGGTAGAGCGCCCGGTTCCGCTCGGTGGACGACTCGAGGTAGGCGGCCTCACCGCGCTCGTCGACGGTCGCGAGGCGGTGTTCGATCAGCGAGGTGCCGACGCCGAGCCCTCGGGCCGCGTCGCCGACCGCGATCTCACCGAGGTACCAGTGGGGCAGCCGCGGGCGGGGCGCCGCCAGGGTCGCTTGGTGCCGGACAGCCGGCACGAGCCCGCCGAGCCCGAGCGCCCGCAGGTACCGCGGCAGCTGCCCGAGCTCCGCGGACGACACCGGCAGGCGCAACGGCGACGACGGTCGGGCGAGCGGCGCCTCCCAGACGGCCGCCCCCACGACGTCCCCGTCGTCGTCCGTGACGGCCACGTCGACCGTGCGACGGCCCGCCGGGATGGAGCGCATCATCGCCGCGAAGAGGTCGACCAGCCGTGCGTGGCGCCGCCGCCCGCGCGGGACGAACCCGAACATCACGGGATCGTCGCGGAACCCCTCGGCGAGCACGGCGGCGGCCGCGTCCAGCTGGTCCGGGCGGGCGGCGGTGATGGTCACGTCGGGCACGATGCTCCTCGAATGATTTGTCAAATCTGATGAATTCGTCAGTCGTGACAGAATGTAGCCAGACATCCCGCCAGACACGTGAGAGGCCCCTGTGAAACCGGACGACGAGGAGGCGCGGGTCGACCCCTCGAGGACGTCCCGCCGCACGCGCGAGACGCGTCGCAAGCTGGTCGAGGCCGGCGTCGCCTTGCTCCGACGGGCCGACTACGCCGCCGTCCCCGTCGCCGAGATCACACAGCTGGCGGACGTCGGCCTCGGCACCTTCTACAACCACTTCGCCGGCAAGGACGAGCTCTTCGACGAGGCCGTGCAGAGCGTGCTGAACGCGCAGACCGAACGGATGGCGACACTCGGACAGGCGGACGACTCCCCCGTGACGACGGCGGCGATCGCGATGCACGTGGTGCTCGGCCTGGCGCAGAGCGACCCGGCCGTGGCCGTGGTCGTCGCGCGCAACGGGTTGCGTCTGCTCGACGCCGAGGCGGCGCTGGTGCCGCAGGCGCGGGCGCTCGTGCACGCCGGGCAGGCCGCGGGGTCGTTCGCCGAGCTGGACGTCGACCTGGCACTGTCCCTGGTCGGCGGCAGCCTCCTCGGCGGGCTGCACACCTGGTGGTCGAGCCCCGAGCTCGTCACCCCCGAGTGGACGGTCGAGCTGGTCGCCCGCGTGCTCGTCGCCCTGGGGTGCGACCTCGGGGACGCGCACCGCGCCTCCTCGTCCGGTCTCGACCGGGTGACCGGGCGCGACGCGGGCTGACGCACCGAGCCGAGCCGCGCCGGGTCGCGCCCGACGTCCGGCCATCGGCGAAGATGGTCCGGTGACCACTCCGGCGCCCGCGACGAGCATCGAACCCCGCCCCTACGACCACCCCGACGTGCAGCAGCTCGTCGAGGGACTGCAAGAGCTGTACGTCGAGATCTACGGCGGGCGCGACGACAGCCCGATCGACCGCTCCGAGTTCGAGCTGCCGAGGGGTACGTTCGCCGTGGCCTACGAGGCCGGCGAGCCCGTGGCCCTCGGAGCCTGGCGCCTGCTGCCCGACGGACGGGCCGAGCTGAAGCGGATGTACGTGCGGCCCGACCGACGCGGGCACGGCCTGTCCCGGCTCGTGCTGCACTGGCTCGAACGGTCGGCCGCACACGCCGGCGTCACCGAGATGGTGATCGAGACCAACGTGGCCCACGACACCGCGATCCGCCTCTACGAGTCGGCGGGCTACCGGCCGATCGCGCCCTACGGCCACTACGCGGACGACGAGGGCACGGTGTCGCTCGGGCGCACCCTGGTGGACGAGACCGCGGGGGGCACCGCGTGACGAGCGCCCCCGTCCGGACGCAGAGGAGGCGCGGTGCCGGGATCACCGACGCCGCGCCTCCTCGGATCATCGCTACTCGACGGTGATCGACTGGGCCTTCATCGCGGCCACGGTCTTCTCCTGGCCCGATTTCAAGGCGTCGAGGAGGGTGCCGTCACCCGAGGCGGCCGTCCCGAAGCCGTCCGAGATGTCGCTGTAGGTCTGCGTCATCGTCGGGCCCCACGTGAAGGGCTGGATGTTCTCGGCGGCCTTCGCGAAGTCCTCGTAGATGGCCTGGTCGCCGTAGAACTCGACGCCCGAGGTCAGGGCCGGCAGGTCGGCACCGGTCGTGGAGGCCGGGTAGAGGTTGGCCTCCTTGTTCAGCGCCTCGAGCGACTCGGTCGAGGTGTTCAGCCACACGAGGAACTTCGACGCCTCGGCGGGGTGTTCGCTGCCCTTGAAGACGACGTTCGACGATCCGCCCCAGGCGGCCGACGCGGACTCGCCGTCCTTCCACTGCGGCATGGGCGCGACGGCCCACTTGCCCGACGTGTCGGGGGCGCCGCTCGAGATGGTGTTGGCACCCCAGACGGCCGAGACCCAGGTCCAGTCCTGGTCGGTGTTGTACGCGTTGTTCCACTCGTCGGTGAAGCTCGGCAGGGTCGTGACGAGGTCCTTCGAGATGAGGTCCTGCCAGTAGTCGGCGACCTTGGTCGACGCCTCGTCGCCCATGTCGACCTTCCAGGTGCCGTCCGCGGTGTCGAACCACTGGCCACCGGCCTGCGAGACCAGACCGGCGAACTGGTTCACGTCGCCCTTGGCGAAGTTGGTGATGCTGCCGCCCAGTTCTTTGATCTTCACGGCGTCCTCGGCGTACTGCTCCCACGTGGTGGGGACGTCGAGGCCGGCCTGCTCGAAGAGGTCCTTGCGGTAGTACAGAGCCATGGGACCGGAGTCCTGCGGGATCGCGTAGACGGAGTCGTCCTCGCCGAAGGTGACCTGGTTCCAGAGGCCGTCGGAGTAGTCGGCCTTCGCGGCGGAGACGCCGTCGCACGAGGCGATGTTCGCCAGGCCGTCCTGCACGCGGAAGGCGGGCAGGGTGTCGTACTCGACCTGACCGATGTCGGGGGCGTTGCCGGCCTGCAGCTGGTTGAAGAAGTTCTGGTAGGTGCCGCTGTTGCCGTTCGGCACGATCGAGACCTTGACCTGGATGTCGGGGTTCTCCTCGTTCCAGAGGGCGACGACCTTGTCCATGTTCGGTACCCAGGTCGTAAAGTTCAGCGTGACCTTGCCGGAGGACGCCTCGCACGAGGCGGAGTCGCCGGAGGCGCCGTCCGAGCCGCTGCCGGAGCTGCAACCGGCGAGGGCCATGGTCGAGACCACGGCGGCCGCCGCGATCGTGAGTACTCGGGATGTCTTCATCTGGTGTCCAATCGGGGTGCGGAGCCGGAGGGGCCGGCCACGGGAGGGAACGACGTCGTTGCCTTGCGGAGAGGAGGTCGAGGAGGTGCGGGTCGGTGGATCAGGACGGGAGCGGCGGAACGGAACGGCCGGGGCCGCGGGTTCGGCTACTTGAGGCCGCCGGACCCCAGGCCGCTGCGCCAGAAGCGCTGCAGGCTGAGGAAGGCGACGAGCAGGGGGACGATCGAGACCAGCGCGCCGACGAGCACGAGAGTGCGCAGTTCGGGGTACTGGCTCACGTTGGAGTTCCAGGTGTAGAGGCCGAGGGTCACCGGGAAGAGCTCCTGGGACCGCAGCATCACGAGCGGCAGGAAGAAGTTGTTCCAGATCGCCACGAACTGGAACAGGAACACCGTCACGAGGGCGGGCGACATCAGCCGGATCGCCACGGTGAAGAACGTGCGCAGTTCGCTCGAGCCGTCGATGCGGGCGGCCTCGACGATCTCGTCGGGGACGCTCGACGCCGCGTAGATGCGGCTGAGGTACACGCCGAACGGGCTCACGATGCTGGGCAGGAAGACCGCCCAGAAGGTGTCCGTCAGTTCGACCTTGCTGAAGATCAGGAACAGCGGCAGAGCCAGGGCCGTCGCCGGCACGAGCACGCCACCCAGGAAGATGTTGAACAGCGCCTCACGACCCCAGAAGCGGTACTTGGCCAGGGCGTAGCCGCACATCGCCGACAGGATCGTGCCGAGCGCGCCGGCGACCGTCGCGTAGACGATGCTGTTGAGCATCCACCGCGGGAAGATGCCATCGTTGTACGTGAACAGCCGGCCGACGTTGCCGACGAAGTCCTGCGCCGACGTCGGCGAGAACCACAGGGCGGCGCTCGAGTTGAAGTTGTCGAGCGTCTTGGTCGACGACACCAGCAGCCAGAAGATCGGCACGAGGAAGTACAGCGTGAAGGCGCCCATGATGACCATGGCGGCCGTTCGCGACATCACGCTCTCGCGGGGGCCCCCGCCGCGTCGACGAGCAGGGGTCGTCGCGTCGTCGAACGACTTGGCGGGACGGATGGGGGCGTCGACGGTCACTAGTCGGCCTTCCGCTGGGTCAACCGGAGGAACCCGATCGAGAGGATGAACGTGGCGACCGCGAGGACGACGCTGAATGCCGCCGCGAGGTTGAAGTTGGGCACCGAGGACGTCGAGTAGACGAGCATGTTCGGCGTGAAGGTCGACGAGATGGTCGACGTGAACTGGCGGAAGACCAGCGGTTCGGTCAGCAGCTGCAGGGTGCCGATGACCGAGAAGACGGCGGTCAGCACGATCGCCGGGACGACCAGGGGGATCTTGATCGCGACGGCGATGCGCCACTGCGAGGCCCCGTCGAGGCGGGCCGCCTCGTAGATCTCGGTGGGGATCGCGAGGAGCGACGAGTAGATGATCAGCATGTTGTAGCCGACGAACACCCAGGTGACGACGTTGGCCACCGCCCAGAGCACCGTGCCGCCGTCGAGGAGGCCCGCTCGCGACGTGACGGCGGAGAAGGGCGAGAGGCTCGGCGAGTAGAGGTAGCCCCACATGATCGCCGCGATGACGCCCGGCACGGCGTAGGGCGCGAAGAACGCGAGACGGAAGAAGCGCTTGCCGCGCAGCAGGGGCGAGTCGAGCAGCAGGGCGAAGAGCAGCGCGAGCAGGAGCATCACCGGGACCTGGACGACGCCGAAGAGCAGCACGCGGCCGATGGACGACCAGAACTCGGTGTTCTGGAAGACCAACGCGTACTGCGAGAGGCCGCCGAAGACCTGCGTCGGGGCGCCGAAGGTGCCCTCCCGTTCGACCTTCTGCAGCGACTGGAAGACGGCGTAGAGGATGGGCGTCAGGTAGAACGCCGCGAAGAGCGCCGCGAAGGGGACGATGAAGATCGCGATCGCCTTGCGGTACCGGAACGGCTTCCGCGGTTTCGTCGGACGCGGGGACGGCGGGGCGACGACGGCGGGCTCGGCAGCAGTCTGGGTCACACGGGGCCTCGGCTTCTTCGGCGGGTGTCCTTCACGAACGGCCGGAGGCCCTTCGACGGCGAAGGTTCACAGGGTTCCTGTGATCGTTCCCAGATGATGGCCCGAAGAATCGGGTGGCACTTTCTGGGAACGTTCACAGAGCTAAGCCCACGGCCGCCGGTTTGTCAAAGCGGAGGAGCCGACCGTGATCGTACGGTTACCCGACCGGCCGCCCCTCCGTCACCTCTCCGGGAACGATCCCGAGCGTCCCGGGCTCCGCTAGGGTGACCGACATGCCCGGTCCGAGATCTCCGCGTCGGCGTGCCACGATCCACGACGTGGCCGCCGAGGCCGGCATCTCGCGGGGCACCGTGTCGCGCGTGCTGAACAACGAGCCCTACGTCTCGCACCAGGCGCGCGAGGCCGTCGAGGCCGCCGTGGCCAAGGTGGGCTACGTCCGCAACGCGGCCGCGCGCAACCTCGTCACCCAGCGGTCGCGCGCGATCGCGCTGATCGTCCACGAGCCCCATTCGGTCGTGCTCGACGACCCGAACATCGGCAACATCCTGATCGGCACCAACGCCGTCCTGTCGCAGGCCGACCACCAACTCGTCACGCTGATGATCGACTCCCAGCGCGACAGCGACCGCGTGGTCGAGTACCTGCGCGGGGGCTTCGTCGACGGGGCCATCATCCTGTCCGCCCGGACCGGCGACCCCATCTCGCAGGCCGTCGCCGAGCTCGGGCTGGCGGCCTCGTTCGTCGGCCACCCGAGCGACGCTCCCGACATCCCGTTCATCGGCATCGACAACCAGGCCGCCGCCGAGGCGATCGTGCGCCGACTCGTGTCGACGGGGCGCACCCGGGTGGGCATGCTCGCCTCGGGACTCGACCGCGACTCGGGCGAAGACCGCCTCGCCGGCTTCCGCGCCGCGCTCGGCGACCTCTACGACCCGGACCTCGTGGTGCGCAACCCCTTCTACAGCTACTCGGCCGGCGTCGACGGCATGACCGAGCTGCTCGAACGGGACCCTCGGGTCGACGGGGTCTTCGCGGCGTCGGACGCCGTCGCCGCCGGGGCCCTCGACGTCCTCCACCGGCGCGGGATCTCGGTGCCCGGCGACCTCGGCATCGTGGGATTCGACGACAGCTCGTGGGCGCTGCGCTGCACGCCACCCCTCTCGACCGTGCGCCAGCCCGCCGAGGAGTTGGGCCGGCGGGCCGCCCGCCAGGTCCTCGACCAGCTCGGCGGCACCGACGAGACGCACACCGCCCTCTTGCTGCCGACCGAGATCATGTGGCGCGAGAGCGCCTGACCCGTCCCCGGCGCCACACGGGGAGGCACGACTCGACCAGCCCCGACCACGTCCGTCAGCGCAACGCGGCCGCGAATGCCCGCAGCGCCGTGACCACCTGACGCCGCGCCTCCTGGTCGAGGCCCTGCGTCATCGTGTCCTCGACGCCCCGCACGGCGGCGCTCGCCGTCGCCAGTTGCCGGCGGCCCGCCGCCGTCAACTCGGTCGGCAACGCCCGCCCCGACGGCGCCCGGTCGGCCCGCCGCACGAGCCCGTCGCGCTCGAGCGACTGCAGCAGCACGTTCATGGACTGCCGCGTGACGAAGGCGCCTCGGGCGAGCTCGGAGTTGGACAGCCCGGGGCGCTGGGCCAGCAGTTCGAGGCACGAGTAGTGCGTGATGGTCATGCCGAGCGGACGCAGCTCGGCCTCCATGGCGGCACGCAGGGCGCTCGAGGCCTCCTTCAGCAGGTAGCCCACCGAGGTCTCGAGGTCGATGGTCGACGCAGCTTGACTCATGTCAGTAGTCTGACATAGGTTCTGCTGTGTCAGCCAACTGACATCATCCGCCACGACACGAGAGCAGGCACCATGACCGCCACCGGCCCCGACTTCATCTCCCTCCAGGTCCGCGACGTCGAGCGCTCGGCCGCGTTCTACGAAGAGCACCTCGGCCTCACCCGGCAGGACGGCCCGCCGCACGCGGTCGTCTTCGCCACGACGCCGATCGCCTTCGCCGTGCGGGGCCCACTGCCGGGCGTCGACCTCGACGCGGCCCCGCTCGGTCGCGGGGTCGGCCTCTGGCTGCTCGCCCCCGACGCCCAGGACATCCACGACGCCCTGGTCGCCGCCGGCGTCGAGATCGCCACCGCCCCGGTCGACGGCCCCTTCGGCCGCACCTTCACCTTCGTCGACCCCGACGGCTACCAGGTCACGCTGCACGACCGCGCGTGACGCCCGGTGCCTCCGGCCGAGGCCCCGGACGAGGAGGCGCGGCGCACGGCCGCCTCGGAGGTCACGTCGGCCGGTCAGGTCGGTCGGACGGGCCGTCCGTTCGGGTCGTCCGTTCGGACCCGATCCGCGGACCGGACGGTCGATGTGCCGGGAGGGGCCGTCGCGAGACGCTGGAACCGTCCCCGCACCGAACACGAAGGAACTCGCATGCGCCTCCCCCGCACCACTCTCGTCACCCTCGCCGCCCTCGCCGTCGCCGTCACGGCCGGCTGCACCTCGACGTCCTCGCCGAGCCCGGACTCCACGACCGCCCGACTCGCCTCGACGGTCACCGAGGGTTCCGTCGTCCAGGCGCAGAGGCTGAGCTCGTCCGAGGCGATGAAGGCCGCGTCCGCTGCTCTCGCCGCCGCCGAAGCGGACGGAACGGGTTTCGTCAGCGTCTCGGTCGTCGACCGGAACGGCCAGCTCCAGGCCTTCGTCCGGGGCGAGAACGCCGCGGCCCACACCCTCGACGCCTCTCGCGAGAAGGCCTACACGGCCGCCGCGTTCGGTGCCGCCACGTCCGAGCTCGCCGAGCGGGCCAGCGGCGACGGTGTCGGGCTGCGCGACCTCGACGGCACCCTCTTCCTCGCAGGAGGCGTCCCGGTCAAGGCCGGCGAGTCCTCGATCGGGGGCATCGGCGTCGGCGGCGCCCCCTCGGGCGACAAGGACCAGGAGTACGCCAAGGCCGGGCTCGACGCGATCGCCGGATGAGGCGCGAGGCCCCGCTCAGGTGAGCTCGATGACGCCGCGGCGGGTCGCTTCCGCGACCGCCGCGGCGCGGCCGTCCACGCCGAGCTTGGCGAAGACGCGGACCAGGTGGGTCTTGACCGTCGACTCGCTGAGGTAGAGCCGTTCGGCGATGGCTCGGTTCGTCAGTCCGGCGCCGAGGAGTTCGAGCACCTCCCCCTCGCGCGGCGTCAGCGTCTCGTCGGGACGCTGCACCCGGTCGAGCATCCGACCGGCGACGGCGTGGGAGAACACCGCCGTCCCGGCGGCGACCGACCGCACGGCCGCCGCGAGCTCGTCCGACGACGCGTCCTTGAGCAGGTATCCGGTGGCACCGGCGGCCAGGGCCCGCGTGATCGCCAGATCGGTGCCCGAGGCCGTGAAGACCAGGACCCGCGTGGAGCCGACGAGGTCGGGGATGAGTTCCCCGCCGTCGCGCTGACCGAGACCCAGGTCGAGCAGCACGACGTCGGGAGCGGCGTCCTGGACGAGCCGCGTGACCGAGACGGGGCTGCCGGTGGTGCCGACGACGTCGATGTCCTCGTACGACGCGAGGACCGCCGCGACTCCGGCCCGGAGGACCGGGTGGTCGTCGACGATCACGACGCGGATCACGACTCCACCCACGGCACGACCACCTCGACGACCGTGCCGCGCGCATCGGACCTGATCGTGAGCGCACCGCCCACCGCCGCGAGGCGTCGCCGCATGATCGAGAGCCCGTGCCCGCCGTCGGGCCCGCCGGGTCGCATGGCGTGGGGATCGAAGCCGACTCCGTCGTCGCTGACCCGCAGCACGACCCCGTGCTCGTCGTACCGGAGCTCGAGCGCGATGCAGGTGGCCCTCGCATGTCGCTCGGCGTTGCCGAGTGCCCCCTGGGCCGCCCTCAGCACCGTGAGGGACGACGCGGCAGGAAGCGCTCGCGGCTCTCCGATCACCTCGCAGGTGGCCCCCACCCGAGCGGCCGCCTCGGCGAGCTCGCCCTCGAACCCGGCCGCCGCCTCCTGACCCGACCCCGACTCGAGTCCGTGGACGAGCGCCCGGGTGTCCGAGACCGCGACCCGGAGCGCCCGGCGCGCGTCCTCCGCGTGCCTCCCCTCGCCCGTGCGTTCGGCGGCGTCGGCGAGGAAGAGGGCACCAGCGACGGACTGCACCACCGTGTCGTGCAGCTCGGCGGCGAGATGACGTCGGGCCTCGAGCCGGTCGGCACGTCGCTCGGCCGCCGAGACCAGGGCGCGCGCGGCCGTCAGCTCGCGGACCGTGCGGGCACGGGCGTCGAGCGCCGACCGGGCGAGTGCCACCGCGAGCAGGAAGACGAGGCCTGCGAGCGCACAGCCCAGCACGAGCCCGACGTCGTCGCGCGAGCCTGCCAGGCGCGGTACCGACACGACGACGGCCGAGACCGCCGCGCCTCCGGAGATCGTCGCGACGACGACGGGAGTCGTCACCTGGAGGAGGACGACCAGCGGGACGACGCTCCAGGCCGTGCTGGGCGCGAGCAGGACGAGAGCGACCGTGCCGAGCGCGAGGCCGGCCAGGGCCGGTGGCGGGCACGGCTTCCGCGCAGGGGTCAGGGTGAGCGCCGCCGCCGTGACGGCCAGGAGCGCCCCCAGGACCACGACGACGAGGTGGTCCGCATCGGCGGCGTGACGGTCGTGGTAGCGGACCGTGCCGACGGCGGTGGTAACGGAGAACGCCGCCGCGGCCGGCACGATCGGGCGTCTCTCGAGGCGACGTCTCGTCCGGGCGACCAGGTCGCCCGCCGGGTGGGGCGTGGACTCTGCCCGCCCGTCCCGAACCGCCGTCGGGAGTTGACGCAGGATGGGACGGTTCGTCATCCGGACAGCATCGACGCCGTGGGATGAAAGGGCGCTGTGAATGCGACATGTGACGTTCTCGTGGATGCCGCGCATCGACGTCGCCCTGGTGACGAGCCGTCTGTCGCCGCGTCACTCGTGGACGTCGTCGTCGTCCTGGGTGCTGAGGTAGAGGCGGTGGCTCGTGACGATCAGCGAGAGCCAGCCGATGCCGCTGACCCAGCCGACGGCCACGTCGGTGAACCAGTGGGCCCCGAGCAACACGCGGGACAGCCCCACGACGCCGGCGGTGCCGGCCGCGGCCCCGACGAGGGCGACCTGCGGCGCCTGCTTCTCCTGTCGGAGGGCGAGGAGGTAGGCGAGCACGCCGAGGATCGTGGTCGTGTTCAGGGTGTGGCCCGACGGGAACGACGGGGATTTCTCGAACGGCGGGATGGCTTCGTGACGGTCGGGCCGGTTGCGCTTGATGAGCTTCTTGCCCACGACCGTCATGGCGAGCGAGCCGGCGCCAGCCGCCACGACGAGGGCGACGGGGCTGGGGTGGCGGTCCCGGAAGCCGAAGGCCGCGGCGGCTCCGACGGTGACGGCGGGCAGGACGACAGGTCCGAAGACGTGGGCGATGGCGGCGGCCGCGCCGTTCGTCGCCGGCGAACGGAGCTTCTTCGCCCGCTTGAGCGCCGGCCGGTCGAGGCTCTCGATGCCGTCGCGGCCCGTCACGCCGTCGTAGATGTAGGCGGCCCCGGCGGTCGCGGCGATCGCGATGCCGCCCCCGACGGCGAGCGTCGCGACGAGGGCGCGGCGCGCGCCGACCTTCTGCGCGACGGTCTTGTGCCGCGACGCGAGCCGCTGACCGGCGGCGGACCGCCACTCGGTGAGATCGCGGCGCCCGATCTGCCGGTCGTAGCGGGTCGTGCGGGCGGTCTCTGCGGCGGTCGGCATGACCCCACCCTGGCCCCTCGGCGATCCGGGCCTCCAGGTAGCGTTGTCCCCGGCCGCCTGAGCGCATGGGCATGGTGGCGGGCGCCAGCGACTCCCCCACGCAGGCTCGGCGGCGTCAGCACCGTTCCCATCAACCGGAAGGCTCCTCATGGTGTTCTCGATCACCCTCCTCGTCCTCGGGCTCGTCGGCATCGTCGGCGGAGTCCTGATCGTCCGTCAACGGGACGGCGGCAGCCCCCTGCCGGGCGTGGCGATCACTGCGCTGGGGGCGGTGGCGGCCGCACTCGGCATCGCACTCCTGGCCCTGCCCGAGCTCCCGGCTTGAGGAAACGGCGCGACGAGCGCTAGCGAAGAGTGCACCTGAAGGGGGACGGCGCACCAGCGCCGTCGGGCCGGTTCCCTCGAGGGCATGGTCCGCGCCCGTCCCCGAGAGCCCCGAGACCGACGACGAGATGGTGCCACCTGCTCAACGCCTAGTGGGCTCGTTAGCGCGCCGCCCGAGCGGAGCCGCCTGCGAGCACCACGCAGTGCTGCGGGGAGTGAAGCCTGCATCGGGCAAAACCCGGAATGGACATCGCCGCCCTGTCTTCGGGCCACACGCCCTACCGTATAAGGACTGTCGCGGTGGGATGGGTGGGCACCGCTCGCTCGGAGGACCTTGGCGAACTTTTCGGTGTTAGGCGCTCCCAGGCTGAGTCGTGCCAATGGGCGATACGCAGCATCCGAACCGCATATGCCAACTGCCTGATCCGAGCGCTTCTCTCTTCCCGAATCGGCCGCAGGAGGGGCACAGAAAAACGCGCCAGAGGTCGATCACGTGCCTGGCGGACTCCACAGCCTCAGCATCCGAGAGCCCGTCAGCCCAGTCATTTGCGTGCGCACCTACACGATTTCTGAGGAATGTGGAGTGATCCATCGTGGCTGCGAGGACTTTCGCCTTCGTCTCGGCTGACTTATCAATTTCGACCTTCACCGCTGGCCAGAGGTCGTTCATCTCGTACCGGTCTCCCTCCTTGCGTCGAATGGTGACCCCAAGGAACGTGGACAGTCGCTCAGCCAAGCCCTCCAACGTTCGGCCAGCGAGGCCCGCGATAGCCACAGACGACCCGCCAGCGGCAATCTCCGCCTCCAGGTCACGCAACGGGCCAGTTTGCACAGAGATCAGTACGGGCGTGCGCGCGAAGCCACCTGATCGAAGGTGAATAACCGAGGTGCCGAACTTCGTGTTATCGAACGCGCGTTTCGCAATCTCTAGCCACAGCCGCTCGTGCAGGGTAAAGACCAACTGCCATCCCTGTAGCAATCCCGCGAGGTGGTCGACGATTCGCTTTCGAAAGATTGCGTCCACGGACTGGAACACATCGTCGAAGACAAGGACCCGCGCCTGGCCTAGGTCCGCCGCCGCGACATGCAGCTCCACCGCGATGATCAGCGAGAGGATGTCGAGACCCGCCTCGCTTAAGACCTCTTCGGGTCGGAGCGGTCTTCCCCGATCGCGAATCAGGGTGATGTCGAGGGAACCGTCCGCGCCTATGTCGAAGCGGATGTCCGTGATCCACTCCTCGCCGTATATCCCGTAGAAGTCACCCGCAACGCGAGGACCGATTCCAGCCAACAACAGTCGCAGCTCTCGAGTGTCTCGAGGCATCTTCAATTTGGCCTGGGCAGCATCATGCCGAAGCCGTTCTTCAACCGAGAGGCTATCTACGTAGAACTGGATAACTGCGCGATCACGTTTCGACGGAACGCGCCCCTTCCCCTGTCCGTCGAGATACCTTTTCAAGGCGCGGTAGAGCGTGTCGCCTGCGATAACGCTGTGTGTCGGAAGGACAAACTCTGCGGGCCATCCTTTCTTCGGCAAGATCTCGAGGAATTCAAGACGCGCGCTTTTGACGTTGCGAAGGGCTGTCGCATATTCTGTAAGAGTCCGTTCGTCGGCGGACGTGCGTACCTGTACACCGGGCGGCTTGAGGTAGTCCCAGAAGTAGTCCAAGCGCGACGCCGCAGGAATACGCCAGAACGACTCAACCGCCTCGCGGCGGATGACTACGGGTGCATACTCGAAGCCCGGTACAGGATTGTCGCGTTGAAGCGGCGATGACCCCTCCGGCCATACCCAGTCGTGACCGCGAGGAGCGCCTCGCACAAAATGCTCTCCGCTTGAAATCTCAAGCCACACGCTGGGCGGCGCTTTTTTGTCGCTGAGATTCCGAACTTCACGACGTGTTTTTTCTCCGCCCTGTAAGCGTCGACTTATTACACCGCGCGTTGCGAACTCGATGGAGTCACAGACGGAGGACTTGCCCGTGCCGTTGTCTCCAAGGATGAACAACACGCTCCCGGACGCCCCAGGGACAGGAAACTCGACCCCCATTGGCCCAACGATGCCGCGAAAGTTCCGGAGAACAATATTTTTCACCGAGTGTTGATCGTTCATGTTCCCCGTTCCGACTCGTTGCGTGGGCACCACTTCTGCTGACATAGCCACGGACCGCTTGATCGGATACTAGCCGGGCGCTTCTTGCGCTGGCCCCTCCAGCGAGCGAGGAGCCCGATCGTTGTCCGCACGCGTTCACTTCGGACGAGCCTGGTTCCCCGGGTCGAGACATACCGGGCGGATGATCGCTGTATCGTTTTCCCTGCGCCCCGATCGTGGCAAAGCAAAGCCTGATCAAGGTGAGACTCTGTTCCTGGAGGAAAATCCTTTGGCCGATAAATTGTATAAATATCTCGCCCCTGAGCTTGCAGACAAGGCACTTTCGCGCGATGGCGCAACGCTCAAGTTCTCCCTGCCGAGCGAGTTCAATGATCCTTTCGAGTTATTCCTCACCGTTGACCATAATTCTCCGCCGGAAACTCTCGCTTTCTATGAGGAAGTGATTGGCGAGTTAAATATGATGCCCACAACATGCTTCTCGCGTCACCCTGATGTCGTTCCTATGTGGGCTCACTACGGACAGAACGGTGAGGGGTTCGTCATCGAGGTGGATGAGGCTCAATTACGTGCTGAACTGGGCGACTCCTCCGCTATTCAGAACGTCACCTATCGCGACTCGCGCGCCGAGGACCTCGCGCATTCTCTCGCACGGGCACAGTTTCGACAGAAGCCTAGGGACGTCTACTTTCTTCGCAATAGCGTGTACCACGCCGCATACTTCACAAAGGCCTCGTGCTGGTCGTACGAGAAGGAGAGGCGTCTAGTCCTGAATGATGCGACCAACCTCGTTGATGTGGATGGAGCGTCACTCCTTTCGATTCCGCAGCATTGTGTGACCGCAGTGATCCTGGGCTCGAACACTACTGCCGAGACGAAGTCTCAACTGCGCTCTTACGCCGCAGAAATCGGTTGCGAGGTGTACGAGTGCAAGATTGGGCGAAACAATATGAGCCCATTCTTCTTGGCTTCGGACGGTTCATCTCGTGTCTTTGCGGAAGGTGCGATCTCGAGACCCGAGAACACTTGCGAGGTCTGCAGCGAGCCTCTACAAGAGGGCAATCGCTGCTCATGGTGCAGGATCCAGGATGCTGATCGTGAAGTTGCGGCAGCAAGTAACCCTTGGCGACTCCTTGCTGCATCTGGACTCTTGGAGGACTACATCGATTCGATGAACTCAATCGGGAGGAAGTAGTACCTGGCGACGGTGAGGACGACGGCGACTAGAGGAACACGCCTCAGCTGTCGGCGCATGTCGACAAGCCATCCGTCGAGCGTCGGGGAGGACGCTGCTAGTGCGTCGACTACGGCCTGTCACGACCTCGCCACACGGGACCCGTTGTTGTCCGGGCTCACTGGTGTGTGCTCATACCCTCGCCAAAGGGCAGGGATCGTTGTTGCATCGGTGCCCCTGGAGGGACTCGAACCCCCAACCCTTTCCTTAGGACGGAACTGCTCTTCCATTGAGCTACAGAGGCTGACCGTCCGAGTCTACCGAAGCCGCGCCTCCTGCCGTTCGGCCCACCATGAACCCGGTTTCGAACGATGCACCCGGAAGCAACCCGGTGCATCGTTCGAAACCGCGTTCATCGGCAGGCGGACGAGCTGCCAGCGGAGGGCGCCACCCTCACGCGGCCGCGAGGTACTCGTCCCAGTCCGCCTGCGTCCGCTCCATGCCGCGCACGACCCAGCCGACCCCGTGCGGCGGCTTCGGCGTGACGAGCAGCACCCAGCCCATCTCGTGCGGGGTGCGGTCGCTCTTGAGGTTGTTGCACCGGAGGCAGCACGCGACGAGGTTCTCCCAGCTGTCCGCCCCACCTCGCGACCGCGGCTGCACGTGGTCGATCGTCGTCGCGGCCCGCCCGCAGTAAGCGCACCGGTGCGAGTCACGCCGCATGACGCCGCGCCTCGAGACGGGGATCTGACGGGTGTGCGGGATGCGTACGTACCGCGTCAGCACGATGACCGACGGGCGGTCCCACGACGTCACCGCCCCGAGCACGGGGTGCTCCGCATCGGCGGCGACGACGGTCGCCTTCCGGCTCATGACGAGGACGAGGGCCCGCCGGTCGGAGACCACGGCGAGGGGCTCGTAACCGGCGTTCAGGACGAGAGTGCGCATGCTTTCCCTTTCGAAGCACCCTGGACGGCTTCCAGGGATTCGATCTCTCGGGGGTGGCGCAGGCCCAGCAGGCCCGCCGATACGAAAAAAGCACCGTCACGGGGACGGTGCTCTGTCACATGGCGGGGTGTCGTATGTGCTCGTGCGACAGCGCACCCATGGTGCGGGTGGCGGTCGAACGAGGCATCTGACGCTCCTGGTCTCAGCGGAACTCCGAGATCGCCAGGCTAAGCCCCGAAGAGCCGCTCTGCCAAGGGGCAGGGCGGCTCTTCACAGGGTGTTCAGGCGCAGGAGGCGCGGGTCGCCTACGCCCCGTAGCGCACGTAGTGCACCGCGGAGGTCCACAGCGGTCGCACGCTGACCGACCCACCGGGTTTCGGCGCGTCGAGGATCATGCCGTTGCCGGCGTAGAACCCGTCGTGCGACCCGTCGTTGAAGATCACGACGTCGCCGGGCTGCGCCTCGGCGGCCGAGATCGGCGTGCCCATGGCACCCTGGCGCGTGACCGAGTGCGGCAGAGAGATGCCGTACTGCGAGTAGACGTACATGACGAAGCCCGAGCAGTCGAAGCCGGCCGGGGTCGCTCCACCGAAGACGTAGGGCGTGCCGACGTACTGCAAGGCCGTCGCGTAGACGGCACTCAGGCTGAACGCTCCGGGCGTCGCGACCGTACCCGTCGCCGAGCTCGTCGCGGCGGCCACGTTCTGGGCAGCCGTCGGGCCCGTGTAGCTGGCGTAGCTCGCGGCCAGGGCGGCACGCTCGGCCTCGCGCTGGGTGGCCAGTGCCGCCGCGTTGAGCTCGGCCTGCGACGTCGCCGTGTACCCGTCTCGGGTGGCGTCGGCGAGGGCGACGTCGTCGCCGACCGCGACGCTCTGCGCGTGACTGGTCGACGAGCTCGTCGACGCGGCCCCGACGCTCGGGCCGTTTGCCGCCGCCGGGTTCGACGCGAACGCCGGCAGCGCCATCGTGCCGATCAGACCGGCGGTGAGCGTCATCACGGTCACCGAGACCACGCTGCGCTTGACCGACGGGCGGCCCGGGCGGGCGGCGGGCGCGGCCTGGGCGCGACGCAGCGACGAGCGGGTCGGCAGATCGGCGGGGGTGCGGGTGGCGACGGTGCGGTTCGGGCGCACGTCGGGGGTGTGGTCTGAGCCGGGGAGGGTCAAGAGGGTGGGTCTCCTGCGTCTCGACAGCTTTCGGGAAGCTGTCCCGTCCGTTCGTTCGTATCGCGACGACACACGGCAGGAGACGGGCGTGAGAGACGTCCTGCCACGGGTCCGGCGGCCGGTTCAGTAGCCTGGGGACTCAGCGACTGTAGCCCAGCGACCCCTGCGAGATCATCCTCGAGAGGGATATTTGTAACGAATCGGTAAACGACTGCGTGATCCGGCGCAGAACGCAGGAGGCGCGGCGCACGGACGCAAGAATCCCGCGTGGCCGCATCCCGCCTCGGTGAGCGGTCAGAGCCCGACGTAGATGTGCTGTGCGACCTCGGTCGGCAGCTCGAGGCCCTCGTCGTGGCCCTCGACCTTGACGAAGACGTACGACCCCGCCGAGCGGAGGGTCGCGACGCCGCCCGGCAGCACGCCGGCGCCCTGCAACTGCTGCAGCAGCTCGGGCTCGAACTGCACCGGCTCGGCCAGGCGACGGATCGGCCGGGTGACACCCTCGGGATGCTCGGCGAGCACGGCCACGAGGTTGACCACGCCGTCGAGGAAGCGCCCCGCAGGAGAGTCGCCGAGCTCGTCGAGCCCGGGGATCGGGTTGCCGTAAGGCGACTCGGTCGGGTGGTCGAGCATGTCGAGCAGTCGTCGTTCGACCTGCTCGCTCATGACGTGCTCCCACCGGCAGGCCTCGTCGTGCACGTAGGCCCAGTCGAGGCCGATCACGTCGGCGAGCAGGCGCTCGGCGAGGCGGTGCTTGCGCATGACGTGGGTCGCCTTCGCGCGTCCGTCGTGCGTGAGCTCGAGGTGTCGGTCGCCGGAGACGACGACCAAGCCGTCGCGTTCCATGCGGGCGATGGTCTGCGACACGGTCGGACCGGAGTGGCCGAGACGCTCGGAGATGCGCGCACGCAGCGGCACGATGTTCTCTTCTTCGAGGTCGAGGATCGTGCGCAGGTACATCTCTGTGGTGTCGACGAGATCGGTCAACAGGGGCCTCCCGGTGGAACACGTGGACTACCCCGCAAGCCTACCGGCTGCACGCTGGGCACCGCGCCGCGTCACTAGGATCGAGCGCATGGCGGACATCCGGATTCCCACTGACCTCTTGCCCACCGACGGCCGCTTCGGTTGCGGCCCCTCGAAGGTGCGGGCCGCCCAGCTCGAGCACCTCGTCACCGCCGGCGCGACGATCCTCGGCACCTCGCACCGTCAGGCCCCCGTGAAGGACCTGGTGGGTCGCGTCCGCGCCGAACTGGGCGAGCTCTTCCGCCTGCCCGACGGCTACGAGGTCGTGCTGGGCAACGGCGGCTCGACCGCCTTCTGGGACGCTGCGGCGTTCGGGCTCGTCGAGAAGCGGGCTGAGAACCTGTCGTTCGGCGAGTTCGGCTCGAAGTTCGCCAAGGCCGTCGCCGCCCCCTGGCTCGAGGCCCCCCACGTGGTCACCGCCGAGGGCGGCTCGTTGGCCGAGGTCGAGGTGCTCGAGGGCGTCGACGTCTACGCCTGGCCGCACAACGAGACCTCGACCGGCGTCATGGCCCCGGTCACCCGCGTCGCGGGCGACCCCGGCGCCCTCACCGTCGTCGACGCGACGAGCGCGGCGGGCGGCATCGACGTCGACGCCTCGCAGGCCGACGTCTACTACTTCGCCCCGCAGAAGAACTTCGCGAGCGACGGCGGCCTCTGGTTCGCGCTCTTCTCCCCCGCGGCGATCGAGCGCGTCGAGCGGATCGCCGCCAGCGGCCGTTACGTCCCCGAGTTCCTCAGCCTCAAGAACGCCGTCGACAACTCGCGGCTCGACCAGACGTTGAACACGCCCGCCCTGACGACCCTGCTGCTGCTCGAGGACCAGACCCGCTGGATGCTCGAGAACGGCGGACTCGCCTGGGCCGACGCCCGCACGCGCGAGTCGTCGTCGGCGCTCTACGACTGGGCCACCGCCTCCGAGTACGCGACCCCGTTCGTCGTCGACCCGTCGCACCGTTCCCAGGTCGTGGCGACCATCGACTTCGCCGAGTCGATCGACGCCGCCGCGATCGCGAAGGTGCTCCGCGCCAACGGCATCGTCGACACCGAGCCCTACCGCAAGCTCGGCCGCAACCAGTTGCGCGTCGCGACCTTCACGGCCATCGAGCCCGACGACGTCCGCCAGCTGATCCGGTCGATCGAGTTCGTCGTCGACGCCCTCTGACCGATCGCCCGCACGACGAAGGCCCCGACACGATCGTGTCGGGGCCTTCGTCGTGGTTCGACCCCGACGCAGGAGGCGCGGGTCGGGCTTGAGGGACTACTTCCGTCGCCTGCTCAGCGGGTCTTCATCCTCGCCGTCCCAGTCGTCGTCGTGCGAGTCGTCGTCGAGGTCCGCCTCGGGGTGCGCGGCCGGCACGACCGGTGCGTCCGCGGCCCGCCCGGAATCGTCGGAGTCGTCGTCGGAGTCCTCGGAGGCGTCGACCAGGTCGTCGATGTCGACGCCGTCCACGTCGCCGCCGTGCACGATCGACCCGCGCTCGTCGTCGGACTCGTCCTCGTCGTCCGCGTCGTCGTCGTCCGAGTCGTCTTCGTCGTCGTCCTCGTCCGACTCGTCGTCCTCGTCGTCGCCGTGCGCCTCCTGGGCCTTCATGTCGGCGAGGCGGTCGGCCCACGGCACCCAGTCCGGGGCGAGCAGGGCGCCGTCACCGGGCATGAGCTCGGCCTCGAGCACCGAGGGCTCTTCGCCGTCGAGGTGGGCGACGCTCACCGTCCAGTGCCAGCCGGGGTAACCGGGCAGCAGCGTGGCGAAGCGCACCGAGGTGACGCCGGGCTCGTCGTCGACCGGGTCGACCTCGGCACCGATCGTCTCGTCGGGCGTGATCTCGGTGAGGGCGCGACGGGCGAGCTCGGACCAGGGCGTGCGCGTGGCGGCCTCAGGCATCGAACGAGTCCGCGACGGTGCGCAGCAGCACGGCGATGCGGGCGCCGTTCTGCGGGTACCGGCCGTGACGGAGGTCGCCGCCGGCCTTGTCGAGCACCTTGACGAGGTCTTCGACGATGACGGCCATGTCGTCGGCGGAGCGACGGTTCATCTTGGCGAGGCTGGGGGCGGCTTCGAGCACGCGGACCGACAGGGCCTGCGCGCCGCGCTTGCCGTCGGCGATGCCGTACTCGAGGCGGGTTCCCGCCTTGACACCCACGGTGCCGGCGGGCAGGGCCGACGCGTGGAGGAAGACCTCTTGGCCGTCATCGCTGCTGATGAAGCCGAAGCCCTTCTCGTCGTCGTAGAACTTGACCTTGCCGGTGGGCATGACTGGACCTCTCGTGAAGACGGGTGACCCTGGGGGTGGGTCGCCCCAGCTTAGATCGCCGGGTAGGGCCGCACCGCACTATCGTTGACCCGTGGCCAAGAAGATCGAACCGAGTGCGCCCTCTGACGTCAATCGTACAGAGCGCGTCCTCCTCTTCATGCTCCTCGCCATCGTCGTCGTCTCGGTCCTCGCGTTCTTCACGAGGTTCGTGGGCGTGGCGACGGGTGTCACCGACTTCACCGCGGGCGTCTGGCCCGCACTCACGATCCTGCCCCTCATCGGGCTCCCGATCGCCTTCGCGATGCTCCTCGCATTCGTGGTGGCGAGCGCCGTGCGTCGCAGCCGCGACTCACGGGGCACCAGACGGTAACCGCAGACCCGGGCTGCACGACGGCTGGAGGCCTCGACCATGGCTAGTGCACTCGACCTCGCAGGCGTCCTGCGCGCCATCGACGACGACGACCTGTTGCGCCGCCTCGCTCGACGGCAGGTCCGGGCGTCGAGCGTCCACGACGCCTTCGACCTCGCGGACGTCCTGCTGGAGCCGGCCAGCGTGCGCGACGCCCTCGCCCACCTCGACCGCGTCGCGCTCATCGTGCTGCAGGTCGTGCGGGCGCCGGGCGACGTCGACGCCGTGCACGAGCGCATCGACGCCGCCTTCGAGGTCGACCGCGAGACGGTGGCCGCCGCGCTCGACCGCGTGGACGAGGCCTTCCTCGTGGTCCGCCGCGGCGACTCCGTCTCGACCCTCGACGCCGTGGGCGAGCGACTCGACGACGACCCCGCCCTGACCCTCGAGGTCCTGACCTCCGAACGACCGCCGGTGGTGCTCGAGACCGTCCTCGACCAGGCCCGCGACGACGCCGACGCCCGCTCGGCCGAGCGGCTGTACGCCGTCGTCATCGAGGTCGCCGAGATCCTCCGTGCCCTCGAGCAGTCACCTGCCCGCGAGCTCGCGAAGGGGGGCCTGGCCCTGCCCGAATCGAGGCGCCTCGCCGAGGCCGCCCGCATCGACGTCGACGACGTGGCGACCGTGCTCGCCATCGCCGTGCGGGCCGGGTTGGCCGCGCCGAGCCCGGACGGCTGGGTCGTGGCCGCCGACGCGACCGACTGGCTCCGCGCCTCCTGGCCCGACCGGTGGCAGACGCTGACGCGGGCCTGGCTCGCATCGCTGCCGACCGAGATCCTCGCGGTGCTCGAGCAACGCGTCGACACGTCGTGGGGACTGCCGCTGCGCGAGTTCTCCGACTGGTCCTACCCGGCCGGCGGCAGCTGGATCACCGAGCGCATCGCCGCGTTCTCGCGCAGCGCCGAGGTGCTGGGCCTGACCTCCGACGACACCCCCACCTCGGCGGCCGTCGCCCTGTTCCGCGACGGTCCGGCCGCCGCCCGCACCCGGGTCGCCGCCCTGCTGCCCGACGCGGTCGAGCAGGTCTACCTGCAGCACGACCTCAGCGTCGTGTCGCCCGGGCCCCTGTCGCCCGCCATCGACGCCCGGCTCCGCGTCATCGCGGTGGTCGAGAGCGCAGGCCTCGCGGCCACCTACCGCATCACCGAGGGCGGACTGCAACGGGCCCTGAGCGAGGGCGAGTCCGCCGATTCGCTGCGCGAGTTCCTCGGCGGCATCTCGTCGACGGGCATCCCCCAGCCGCTCGACTACCTGATCCAGCAGAGCGCCGAACGGCACGGGCGCTACCGCGTCCGCGCGATCGCGCCGGGCGGCGCCCCCGCGGGCGTGCCGGGCGACGCACTGTCGCTCGTGGTCGCGGACGACCGCGCGAGCCTCGACACCCTCGAGGTCGACCAGTCGCTCTCGCCCCTCGCCCTGACCCGGGTCGACGCGACGACCGTGGCGAGCCGGTTCGAACGCGACACCGTCTTCTGGTCGTTGAGCGACGAGCGCTACCCCGTCGTCGTGGTCGACGAGGGCGGTGCCGAGGTCGCCCCGCCGTCCCGACGCCGACCCCGGCGACCGGCCCCGATCGAGACGCGTGACCCGCTGCGCGAACTCGTCCAGCGTCTGCACACCGACCCCGGCTCCGGTGACGAGTCCACGGACCGTGCCTGGATCGCCCGCCAGCTCGACGCCGCCGTGAAGGGCCGTCTGACGGTCACCGTGACGGTCGCGATGCCCGACGGCAGCACCACCACCCTCGACATGGAGCCCACCGGCATCGGCGGCGGACGCGTCCGCGGTCGCGACAAGAAGTCCGACGTCGAGCGCACGCTGCCGCTGAAGAACGTGGTGGCGGTCGCGAGTCGCGACTGAGGCGGGCGCCCCTCGTCGGCCGAGCCGCGCCTCCTCGTCCTGCCGGGTGGGCGCCGACCGGTGCCCGGCTGTGAGAGCCGAGACCGGGCGCGCCTAGACTCGACCCTCATGACCGGACCCCTGATCGTGCAGAGCGATCGCACCGTCCTGCTCGAGGTCGCGCACGAGCAGGCGGAGGACGCGCGGCACGACCTGAGCGTCTTCGCCGAGCTCGAGCGCGCTCCCGAGCACGTGCACACCTACCGCATCACCCGCCTCGGACTGTGGAACGCACGGGCGGCCGGGCACAGTGCCGACGACATGCTCGGCACGCTCGAGAAGTACAGCAAGTTCCCGGTGCCGCAGAGCGTCAGCGTCGACATCGCCGAGACCGTCGCCCGCTACGGCCGCATCGTCATCGAGCGCGACGGCGACCAGTTGCTGCTGCGCGGCACCGACAGCTCCGTGCTGAGCGAGGTCACCCGGGCCAAGAAGGTCGGCGAGCTGCTCGGCGTCAAGCGGGCCGACGACCTGTGGGAGCTCCTGCCGTGGGCGCGCGGCGAGGTCAAGCAACAGCTCGTCAAGCTCGGCTGGCCCGCCGAGGACCACGCCGGTTACACGCCCGGCACCCCGCACGCCATCGACCTCGACGAGAGCGACTGGCACCTGCGCGACTACCAGCAGAAGGCGATCGACAACTTCTTCGAGGGCGGCTCGGGCGTCGTCGTGCTGCCGTGCGGCGCCGGCAAGACCCTCGTCGGGGCCGGGGCCATGGCGGCCGCCGGCACCACCACGCTGATCCTCGTCACGAACACCGTCTCCGCGCGACAGTGGCGGGACGAGCTGCTCAAGCGCACCTCGCTGACCGAGGACGAGATCGGCGAGTACTCCGGCTCGGTGAAAGAGGTCAAGCCGGTCACCATCGCCACCTACCAGATCCTCACGGCCCGCCGCGGGGGCAAGTACACGCACCTCTCGCTGCTCGACGCGCTCGACTGGGGCCTGGTCGTCTACGACGAGGTGCACCTCCTGCCCGCGCCGGTCTTCAAGCTGACGGCCGAGCTGCAGGCCCGCAGGCGCCTCGGCCTCACCGCGACGCTGGTCCGCGAGGACGGCCGCGAGAGCGACGTCTTCAGCCTGATCGGCCCCAAGCGCTTCGACGCCCCGTGGAAGGAGATCGAGGCCCAGGGCTTCATCTCGCCGGCCTCGTGCTACGAGGTGAGGGTCGACCTCCCCCAGGAGGCGCGGCTCGAGTACGCGGCCTCCCCCGACGACGAGCGCTACCGGTTGGCCGCGACGGCCCCGGCCAAGCTCGACGTGGTCAAGCACCTCGTGGCCCGGCACGACGGCGAGCAGATCCTCGTCATCGGCCAGTACCTCGACCAGCTCGACGAGCTCGCCGCGGTGCTCGACGCCCCCACGCTGACCGGCAGCACGGCCATCGACGAGCGCGAGCGCCTCTACCAGCGCTTCCGCGACGGCGACCTCAAGGTGCTCGTCGTCTCGAAGGTGGCCAACTTCTCGGTCGACCTGCCCGAGGCGACCGTGGCCATCCAGGTGAGCGGCTCGTACGGGTCGCGGCAAGAAGAGGCACAGCGACTCGGTCGTCTGCTGCGGCCGAAGAAGTCGGGCTTGCCGGCCTCGTTCTACACGCTCGTCAGCCGCGACACGGTCGACCAGGACTTCGCCCAGAACCGTCAGCGGTTCCTGGCCGAACAGGGCTACAGCTACACGATCCTCGACTCGCCGGTGGTCGCCGCGTGAGCGACGCCACGGACGCCGACCTCCCCCTGGGCGACGACGAGCTCTGGCGCGACAGCCTGCGAAGGGTGTTCGCGGCCGACCAGGCCCCGTTCGCGACGTTCGGTCCGCTCGTGGCCTCCCTCGACCACGACGCCATGGAGTTCCGCGGCCAGGTCGCCCGGTTCGCCGAGTGGGACCCGTCCGTCGTCGTGTCGGTCGCCCGCACCTACGAGGTGCAGGGCGGCCTCCACGCGGGGGCGACCCTCAGCATCGTGACCTGGAGCCCCGACCCCGAGGTGATCGAACGCAGCGACCTGCTCGCCGGGTCGCCCGTCAAGGACCACCTGTTCGCCGGGCTCACCGCGATCGGCGCGACCGACGACGCCTCCGAGGCCCAGGTCGTCGCCGCCTCCGTCGAGGAGTTCCCGGGCTGGCAGATCACACGGGCCTCGGGCTACACGGCGGTGCTCGAGCGGCGTGAGGGCGTGGACTTCACCCTGGCCGTGCCCGACGAGCTGCTCGAGCTCACCACGCGCGTCGCCCTGGTACCCAACGTCGAGTGGTCCGGCCCGGACGCCTGAGCGACCTGCCGTCTCGGCCGCCTGAGGGCTGCCGCTCCGCCCACGTGCGGGTGACGCTCCTCCGCCTCACAGGAAACACCGAGGAGGCGCGCAGATACTTGGGCGCATGAGTGACGGCCCCAAGATCCTGATCGTCGACGACGAACCGAACATCCGCGACCTGTTGACCACCAGCCTGCGGTTCGCGGGCTTCGCCGTCCGTGCGGTCGGCAACGGTGCGCAGGCGATCTCGGCGGTCCTCGAAGAAGAACCCGACCTGATCATCCTCGACGTGATGCTGCCCGACATGAACGGGTTCGGCGTGACCAAGCGCCTCCGCTCGTCGGGTTACACCTCGCCGATCCTCTTCCTCACGGCGAAGGACGACACCGAGGACAAGATCACCGGCCTCACGGTCGGCGGCGACGACTACGTCACCAAGCCGTTCAGCCTCGACGAGATCGTCGCGCGCATCAAGGCGATCCTGCGTCGCACGATGAACGAGGACGAAGACGCCATCATCCGTGCCGGCGAGCTGACGATGGACCAAGACACCCACGAGGTCACCATCGGTGAGACGGCCATCGAGCTCAGCCCCACCGAGTTCAAGCTGCTCCGTTACCTCATGCTCAACCCGAACCGCGTGCTCTCGAAGGCCCAGATCCTCGACCACGTGTGGGAGTACGACTTCAACGGCGACGCCGGCATCGTCGAGAGCTACATCTCGTACCTGCGTCGCAAGCTCGACCAGTTCTCGACGGAGCCCATCATCCAGACCAAGCGGGGCTTCGGCTACATGCTCAAGGCCACGAAGGCCTGACCACCAGCCCTGGTGCGTGAACACGACGACGCCCGACCGCCCCGAGCGGTCGGGCGTCGTCGTCCGTGCTCCGACGGGCGGGGTGTGCCCAGCCGGTTCCGCTAGCGTCTGTCCTCATGCACGCTCGCCTCTCGCAGTGGTGGAACGAGATCTCCATCCGCACCAAGATCACCGGCATCACGGTGACCCTGGTCACCCTCGGCCTCGTCGTGGCCGGCCTCGGCACGATGACCGTCCTGAGCACCTATCTGATGGGACAGGTCGACACGTCCCTGCGCAACTCGGCGACCAACTTCACCAGCGCCTCGTTCGACCAGGCGGACTCCCGGTCGTGCACCGTGAACTTCGCGGGCCTCACCAGCAGCTACGTCGCGATCCTCGACGACGAGGGCGACCTGATCTGCGACACCCGTTCGCAGCTGTCGAGTGCCACCGACGCCCCCGACCTCACCGGCGTCGGCGTCGCCGGCGCTCCCCTCGACGAGGCCTTCAACCGGTACAACTCGAGCCGCGACAACGAGTGGCGCCTCTTCGCCCACGCGGCCGCCCTGCGCTCGACCGACGCCCAGGGCAGCGTGACGACCGTGCCCGCCGTCATCGTGGCCGGAACCAACCTGGCGGGCACCAATGCGACGATCGGGCGCTTCGGCGGCATCTTCCTGGGGTTCGGCCTCTCGGTCGTCGTGCTCGGTGCCGCCCTCACCCGCCTGCTCGTCACGTCGACCTTCGCGCCGCTGCGCGACGTCGAGGCGACCGCGGCCCGCTTCGCCGACGGCGACTTCACCCAGCGACTCGACTCGACGACGCCGAACACCGAGGTCGGACGACTGAACCGGTCCCTCAACACGATGCTCAACCGGATCGACAGCGCCTTCGACGACCGCGCCAGGACGATCGACCAGATGCGCCGCTTCGTCGGCGACGCGAGCCACGAACTCCGGACGCCGCTCGTCTCCCTCCGCGGCTACGCCGAGCTGTACCGCATGGGTGCGCTGACCAAGCCCGAGGACGTCGCCCAGGCCATGGACCGCATCGAGAAGGAGGCCATCCGCATGGGCGTGCTGGTGCAGGACCTCCTCGCCCTCGCCCGTCTCGACGAGTCCAAACCGCTCGAGCTCGGTCCCGTCGACCTCGTGCAGCTGGCCCGCGATTCGGCCCTCGACACCATGGCGTCGAACCCGGATCGAGACATCGACGTGATCGTGCTCGAGCCCGTCCTCGCCGCGGTGCCGGCCCTGACCGACGGCGACGAGACACCGGCCGACGGACGTTCCCCCGAGGCCGCACCACCGGCCGCGAGCACCCCGACCGCAGGCACCTCACCCACGGATGCCTCACCCGGCGCGACGGGTGCGATCTCGTTCGCGGGCGCGACCCTCGCCCGCCTCCGCAGCCTGAGGGCTCGCGCCGTCCGCAACGGCGACACGGCCACCGCCGCCCAGCTCCAGGGCGAAGTGCAGAGGTTCGAGGCCCCGGCCATCGTGCACGGCGAAGAGAACAAGATCCGCCAGGTGATCACCAACCTGATGGGCAACGCCATGCGGTTCACCGAGGCGGACAGCCCGATCGAGCTCGTGGTGCAGTCCGACCCCGGGCGTGGTGTCGCCACCGTCGCCATCGTCGACCACGGCGAGGGCATCCCACCGCAGATCCGCGAGAAGATCTTCCAGCGCTTCTGGCGGGCCGACTCGTCGCGTACCCGCGACACGGGCGGCAGCGGCCTCGGCCTGGCCATCGTGTCCGGCATCGTCGCGGCCCACGGCGGCTCGGTGGACGTCGACGACACCCCCGGGGGTGGAGCCACGTTCCGGGTCGCCCTCCCGCTGATGCCCGCCGACGCTCTCACCCCGGCCGAGCCCTCCGTCGCGACCGCGTAGCCCGACCGACCCCGGCCCGCGCCGGACGCCGGACGCCCCGCGACCCGTGCAACCGGCCCACGACGCCAGGAAGTGGACACCGCACCACGTCTTCTCGTGGCGCCGTGTCCACAACGTGGTGTCGTGTCCACTTCTGGCGTCGTCCGGAGCCGGTGCCGAAGCCCGGCCGAACCGCGGCTCACGTCCCTCCCCCCGGCAACGCCGAAGGGCGGCTCCCCCGGAGGGGAACCGCCCTTGAGCGTGTGCGCGGTGTGAGCCGCGCGGCTGCGGACTAGAAGTCCATGCCACCCGAGGGGTCGCCGGCCGGGGCCGGGTTCTTCTCGGGCTTGTCGGCGACGACGGCCTCGGTCGTGAGGAACAGACCGGCGATCGACGCGGCGTTCTGCAGAGCCGAACGCGTGACCTTGGCGGGGTCGATGATGCCGGCTGCCAGCATGTCGACGTACTCGCCGGTCGCGGCGTTGAGGCCCCAACCGATGTCGAGCCCGCGGACCTTGTCGGCCACGACGCCGGGCTCCATGCCGGCGTTGAAGGCGATCTGCTTCAGGGGAGCGTCGATCGCGACACGGACGATGTTCGCACCCGTCGCCTCGTCGCCCTCGAGCTGCAGGTTCGCCAGCGCGGTCTTGCCGGCCTGGATGAGGGCGACGCCGCCACCGGCGACGATGCCCTCTTCGACGGCGGCCTTCGCGTTGCGCACGGCGTCCTCGATGCGGTGCTTGCGCTCTTTCAGCTCGACCTCGGTCGCGGCACCCGCCTTGATGACGGCGACGCCACCGGCGAGCTTCGCGAGGCGCTCCTGGAGCTTCTCGCGGTCGTAGTCGCTGTCGGTCGCCTCGATCTCGCTGCGGATCTGACGGACGCGGCCGGCGATCTGCTCGTCGTCACCGGCACCCTCGACGATGGTCGTCTCGTCCTTGGTGATGATGACCTTGCGGGCACGACCGAGCAGGTCGAGCGTGGCGTTCTCGAGCTTGAGACCGACCTCTTCGGCGATGACCTGACCACCGGTGAGGATCGCGATGTCCTGCAGCTGCGCCTTGCGACGGTCGCCGAAGCCGGGGGCCTTGACGGCGACCGACTTGAAGATGCCACGGATCTTGTTCACGACGAGCGTGGCCAGGGCCTCGCCGTCGACGTCTTCCGCGATGATGAGCAGCTGCTTGCCCGACTGGATGACCTTGTCGACGATCGGCAGCAGGTCTTTGATGTTCGAGATCTTCGAGTTGACGATGAGCACGTAGGCGTCTTCGAAGACGGCTTCCTGGCGCTCGGGGTCGGTGACGAAGTACTGCGACAGGTAGCCCTTGTCGAAGCGCATGCCCTCGGTGAGCTCGAGCTCGGTGCCGAAGGTGTTGCTCTCCTCGACGGTGACGACGCCCTCTTTGCCGACCTTGTCGATCGCTTCGGCGATGAGCGCACCGATGGTGGGGTCGGCGGCCGAGATCGAGGCCGTGGCAGCGATCTGCTCTTTGGTCTCGATGTCCTTCGCGTCGGCCAGCAGCTGGTCGGAGACGGCCTGGGCGGCCTTCTCGATGCCGCGCTTCAGCGAGATGGGGTCGGCACCGGCCGCGACGTTGCGCAGACCTTCGCGGACGAGGGCCTGGGCCAGCACCGTCGCGGTGGTCGTGCCGTCGCCGGCGACGTCGTCGGTCTTCTTCGCGACCTCTTTGACGAGCTCGGCACCGATCTTCTCGAAGGGGTCGTCGAGCTCGATCTCTTTGGCGATGGAGACGCCGTCGTTCGTGATGGTGGGGGCGCCCCACTTCTTCTCGAGCACGACGTTGCGACCACGCGGGCCGAGCGTGACCTTCACCGCGTCGGCCAGGATGTTCAGGCCACGCTCGAGGCCACGACGGGCCTCTTCGTCAAAAGCAATGATCTTAGCCATGTGTGTTTTTCGTCCCTCCCGGACGTCATGAAGCAGAAGCATTGGCACTCACGTGTCGCGAGTGCCAGCAACGATTCTGGCACTCGCCCGATGAGAGTGCAAGTGACGTGGCGGGGCCCGGACGCACGAGCACGCCGCCACGGCGGACCGTGACGGCGTGCGGCGAGGCGTCGGTGCGTCGAGGCGCACCGGTGGGCGTCAGGCGAGCCGGACGGACTCCGCCTGCGGCCCCTTGTCGCCCGTGCCGACCTCGAACACGACGGCCTGGCCCTCTTCGAGGACCTTGTACCCGCTCATGTCGATGGCCGAGTAGTGCACGAAGACGTCCTGGCCGTCTCCCTCGACGGTGATGAAGCCGAAGCCCTTCTCCGCGTTGAACCATTTCACGGTCCCGTTTGCCATGGTGTCGCTCCCCTTGCTGTGGTGGTACGGCGCGTGCGGTGCTGCAGAGCCGGGTCGTCGACGCAATCATCTGCGAGCCCGGACGGGACAGCGTCACTCGTGCAGAACACCAGGTCGGCGAGCCGTGGGAGGCGACCAATTCCAGATGCTAGCCACGGGAAAAGCGGAAGAACACACCTCGAACGAGAAACACCCGCAGAAAACGAGGATTTCACCGGTAATTAAACGCGGGCGTAACACGGGAGGCGCGGTGAGGGCCCGACGGGACTCGCGCCTCCTCGGATCGGGCGACGCCGCGAGGGCGTCGCACGGCGGCGTCAGGAGCTGTAGTCGGCCCCGAGGACGATCGTGACGGCGGCCCCCGGGAAGGCCGCGCTCGCCTCGACGTCGGTGATGCCGAGCTGCTGGGCGAGCCCGAGCGCCGCGGCCTCGTCGTCGGCCGCCGAGTAGTAGACGGTGGAGGTCGCGACGCGCTCGCTGGCGTTGCCCTGCGTGCCGACGACCCAGCCGGCGGTCTCGAGCCGCTCGGAGGCCGAACCGGCGAGCCCGGCGGTGGCCGTGCCGTTCAGCACGGTGATCGTGGTGACCGCGGGGTCGACCTGCGAGGGGTCCGTCAGCGGGGCCACCGTCGGCGTGGCCGAAGGGGTCGCCGTCTCGGTGTCGGGCGCCTGGGCCTCGGCGGTGCCGGACGCCGACGGGTTGACGAACTGGAAGCTGTTGTTCGCGACCCCGAGGTACACGACGCCGGCACCGACCAGCACGCCGACGGCGAGGGCCGCCCAAGCGAAGCCGATCCAGCCGCTGCCGGGGCGCTTCTCGGCCCGGTGGGCCCCGACGCGGTCGAGGTCGGCGGGGACGTCGTCGAACCGGTCTCGGTCGAATTTCGGCATGCGTGGTCTCTCGTGGATCAGCGGGTCGGACCGAACGAACGGGTCGATCGGGCGTCGTGGCGGGCGACTCGCAGGCGCTGCAGGCGGCCGACGAGCATGGGTGCGTAAGCCAGTGCAGCGGGTCGGTCTATGAGCGAGTTGAGCAACTGCTGGTAACGGACGACCCCGAGGCCGAACTCCCGACGAATCGCGGCCTCCCGGGCACCGGCCGAGGCGGGGGCACGCTGTTCGAAGTCCAGGACGGCGCGGTCACGTTCGGACAGCACGCTCGAGCGCACGTCGTCACCTGTCGCGTTCTCGTCCATCGTGGCGGCCCTCCCCTGGGTTCCGGGTCATCCTATGGGCGGCGCCCCGACCGATCGCGGAGGCCGGGGGCGTGGTCCGACAACGCGTCCACCCGCCCGAGGCGCCGCCGGTCGCCTCGTGCCGCGACCCGTCGACCCGCGGTCAGGCCGTGAGGTGCAGCCGCGTGCCGTGGGCGTCCCCCACGCCCAGCACCCGGCCGTCGAGGGCGAGGGCCGCGAACGCGTCGTCGGCGGACACCCCCGGCGGCACCTCGGCGACCACGTCCGTCAGCAGGTCGCGGCGCTCGTACGAGATCCACCGCGCACCCAGCCGGCCGACCTCGTCGACGAAAGCCTGGCGCCGCCGACCCGGCAGGTAGACGAGCGTGCCCGTCGAGACCACGACCGGTGTGGCGTCCGTCGGGGCCTCGTCCACGAGGGCGGCGAGACCGTCGACGGCGTCCGCCGCAACGAGCCGAGGAGGCGCGGTGCGGGCGAGCGCGACGGCCCGCAGCAGCAGGTCCCGCCGATCACCGCGCTCGGGCGGCAGCAGGGTCTCGAGCCAGGCCACCCGCTCGGGGTCGCGGACGTCGACCGGGTCGAGGTCGATCCCCGCCCGCCAGACGACCTCGGGCAGCCGTCCCGTCGGCAGCTCCGCCCGGGAACGGGTCGCGCCCTCGACCACCACGTCGATCCCGAGCTGCACCGTGCTCGACGCGTCACCCCAGATCCGGTCGCCCGAGCGGTAGCCGTAGCGGTCGACACCGAGGCAGAGCCCGGCCGAGGCGCCGACCTCGATGAGGGCGATCGGGCCGGGCACGCGGGCCAACGCGATCGACAGCGGGGCGCAGCGGCGCACGTCGTTGGTCTGGGTGAGTCGCCTGCCGAGCTCGGCCACGACGTCGTCGGAGCGGGCGAGCAGCCAGGGCCTCAGCGCCGACCACGACCCGTGCGGCGCACCCAGCCACCGGCAGACCGCGAGGACGAGGACGGGCTGGCGCCGCGCCTCCTCGGCTCGCTCGACGACGGCGAGCGCCGTCGGATCGCCCGCGATGCCCCGCGCGAGCTCGGCCTGCGACGGCGACCCCTCACGGTCGAAGGCGAGGGCCGCGGCCAGGAAGCGGTCGGAGGTGCTCACGACCAGGAGTCTGACAGCCCGGTGGGGGCCGGGGAATCGTGCACCGGTCGACCGTGTTGAATGAGGAGTCCCGACAAGCAAGGAGATCATCGTGGCGTACAAGATCGAGAAGACCGACGAGCAGTGGCGCGAAGAGCTCGACGCCGAGCAGTACTCCGTCCTGCGGGAGGCCGCCACCGAGCGTCCCTGGACCGGTGAACTGCTCGACGAGAGCCGTGCCGGCGTCTACGCCTGTGCGGCGTGCAGCGCCGAACTGTTCAAGAGCGGCACCAAGTTCGACAGCGGCTGCGGCTGGCCGAGCTTCTACGAGTCGGTGAACCCCGACGCGGTGCAGTTGATCGAGGACAACTCGCTCGGCATGACCCGCACCGAGGTCCGGTGCGCGAACTGCGGCTCGCACCTCGGCCACGTGTTCCCCGACGGCTTCGGCACGCCGACCGGTGACCGTTACTGCATGAACAGCATCTCGCTCGACTTCAAGGCCGCCGAGTAGTGAGCGCCGTCGCCGACGCCGCCCGGCGTCGACGGTCACGGTCCAAGGTCACCGACGTCGCCCCGACGCACGAGCAGTTGCTCGACGCCGTGCGGTCGGCGGCGACGGTGGCGGACCACTCCGAGTTGCGCCCGTGGCGGTTGATCGAGTTCCGCGGAGACGACCGGCTCGTCGTGGGCCGGTCACTGGCCGACGCGGGTGGGGCCGAGGGCCACGCCCGCGACAAGCTGACGCAGAAGGCGCTGCGGGCACCGCTGATCGTCGCGGTGGTCGTCTCGCCGCGCGAGAGCCGCAAGGTGCCCTACTGGGAGCAAGAATCGGTCGCCTCGGGTGTGGCGCACCTGCTGTCGCTCGTGCTCGACGACGAGGGGTGGGGCGTGTTCTGGCGGACCGGCGTCCTGACCCGGGCCCCCGAGGTGGCGACGGCGCACGGCCTGCGCGACGGCGAGCAGTTGCTGGGTTGGCTCTACGTGGGCGGGCGCGACGGTGACGACGCGAAGCCGCGGAAGCTGCTCGACCCCGAGCAGTTCGTCAGCACGCCCTAGTCGGTCGGTGCCCCTGCGGGCACCGACCCGGTCACCAGGTCTTGTGGCTGTTGCCGATCACCGTGATGGGCAGCCAGAACGAGCCGGTCATCAGGACGATGCCCCCGAAGAAGACGAAGGCGTTGGGCTCGCCCGAGCCGAACGAGTAGGCGAACAGGGCGAAGGCGACGAAGAGCATGGCGAGCGAACCGAGCGCGGTCAAGATCGTGGACAAGGGGGCTCCTCAGGTCGGTGCGTCCGGCGGGCGCGGTGCGCTGCGTCTACTTCACCACTTCTCGGCCTCGGAACGCCAATCCTGCACCGACCGCATCCTCCAGGCCGGGTGAGGAGGCGCGGGCTGGGTAAGATGGGCACGCTCCGCCGGCCTGGCGCAATTGGTAGCGCATCCGACTTGTAATCGGAAGGTTACGGGTTCAAGTCCCGTGGCCGGCTCTCTTCTCTCGTCGTCCCGACAGGACGCGTGCGGCTCAGCCCTCGAGGGCGACGAGCAGGTGACGCAGGCCGTCCGCGACGGCCGCGCGCGCCTCCTCGGGCAGGGCGGCGAGGATCGCCCGCTCGTCGGCGAGCTGCACCTCGAGCACGCGGTCGATCAGGCGGCGCCCGGCCACGGTCGGCGCGACGAAGTAGCCGCGGTGGTCGGCGGGATTGGCCGTGCGATCGACGAGGCCTGCCGCGAGCAGGCCCTTGACGCGTTTCGTGACGGCCGGCGGCGACAGGAGCGTCTCGTCGGCCAGTTGCGTCGGACTCGTCGGTGCGTCGCGTCGGGTCAGGGCCGCGAGCAGGTCGAAGTCCGCCCGCCCCAGGCCGAACTCGGCGAGCAGGTCGTCGCTGCGCCGCTGCACGATGCGGGCGAGCCGGTTGACGCGGCCGATGACGGGGATGGCCGAGACGTCGAGGTCGGGCCGCAGCTCGCGCCATCGGTCGTGGACGTCGTCCATCACGTCGCGGGGCCCGGCGTCGGTCATGCCCTTGAGCCTATCGATGGTTCACGAGTAAAGTAGCCCCCAGATCATTCACCCGTGAAGCAGTTCGACGACGAGCGCCCACGCCGCGTCGACCAGAGGACCGCCCCATCACGACCACGACCCCCACCCACCGCCTGCTGCCGCACCCACGCGACCTGGTCCGCTTCGGCCCACACGACGGCGCCCACCGTCCGGCCGCCCGGGTGGCCGTCTCGGTGCTCGTACCCATGGTCGTCCTGGCCCTGATCGGGCACGTCGAGTGGACGCCCTACGCGGTCTTCGGCGCCTTCGCCTCGGCGTTCGGCCGAGGGCTCCCCCGCTTCCAGCGGCTCGAGATGCAGCTCGAGGCCGGGCTCTCCCTCGTCGCCTGCGTGGTCCTGGGCACCGCGCTGGCCGCCTCGGCGGCCCCGGTCTGGGTGCTGGTCGTCACGATCGGTCTCGTCGCCAGCGTCACGTCGGCCGTCTCCGACCTGCGCCGGTGGAGCCCGCCCGGCCCGCTCTTCTTCGTCTTCGGACTCGGCGTCTCGGCGTTCGTGCCCGCGACCGCGTCGACCGTCGCGGTGGCAGCGGTCGTCGCCCCGGCGAGTCTCGCGCTCGCCCTGCTCGCCTCGCTCGCAGGCGTGCTGCTGCCCGCCGGCCGTCGCGCGCTCGCCACCGTCGACGGACGCCGATGGAGGCGCGGCCCGCGCCCCCTGGACGGCCGACGGACGATCGTCCACGCTTCGGTCTGCCTGGTGTCCTCGATCGTGGCCGGGCTGATCAGCCTCGGTCTCGGCGTGCAGAGCCCGTACTGGGCGATGGTGTCGGCCGTGGTGCCCGTGGTGGGGACCGCGACGGCGGGCCAACTCGTGCGGGCCGGCCACCGCCTCCTCGGCACCCTCGTCGGGGTCGGCCTCGCCGCCCTGCTGCTGGCCTGGCACCCCGGGGTCGCCGCCCTGATCGTCGCCTTCGGCGTGCTGCAGTTCGCGACCGAGCTGCTCATCGTCCGCAACTACGGGCTCGCGCTCGTGTTCATCACGCCCATGGCGCTCGGCATGCGGGCACTCGGCGGCGCACCCGTCGACGTGGGCGCCCTCGTGGCGGCCCGGACGGCCGACACCGCCATCGGGGTGGGCGTCGTGGTCGTCGTGCTGCTCGCGACGCACCGACTGCGGCGGCCGCGCCCGGAGGCGAGCGCCTAGGCCCGGGGCAGGCCCCGGTCGGTGGTCAGACCTGGCGCGCCCTCGCCCGGCGGCCGTCCTTGCTCCACCACACCAGGTCGGCCACGCCCTGGGCCACCAGCAGCACGGCCACGATCAGGATGATGACGGTCAGCGCCTGGACCGGCACCCCCGAGGCGATGTTGAGCACCTGGACGACGAGGCCGAACAGGCCGATCAGCACCTCGAACACGGCGGGCACCACGGCGCCCGTCTTCGTCAGGGTGAACCAGGGTCGCCGCAGGTCGCTCATGCACCCGAGGGTACAAGGTGCGCGGGCTACGATCGCCGGGACCCCGATCCGCCGAGGAGGCACCGTGCGACGACGCGACGTCCACGTCGACCCCGACGTGCCGAACTGGCTGCTCACCAAACGCGGCGGCCTCGCCCTGCCCCTCGTCACGTCGTTCTGCGCGCTCGTCGTGATCGCGAGCATCGTCGCCGCCCTGACGGTCGGCGGCGGCCACGTCACCGTCATCACCGTGATCGTCGTGGCCGCCGGTCTGGGTGCCGTCACCTGGGCCGTGGCGGACCTCGTCTGGTGGACGCGCGACGACCGACGCCGCGTCGTCCGGCTGCCCCGCGACCCCGAGGCCTGACGCCGGAACCCCCGGTCACATGCCGTTCAGGGCATGGACGTGCCCCGTCAACCTGGCAACCACCCAGCGTCCGTCGCCGTAAACTGACGGATGCACCGAACCGGTGCCCACGACGTTCGGCTCCGCTCGCGACCCCGCGCGCGCGTGCAGCCCTATCCCGCCACAACTCGACAGGGAGTTCCGTTGAACGGAAACGCTACGACCCGGCACAGCAACGTCGCGTTGCTGTCGGTCACCAGCACCATGGCCGACCGGGTCACCACCTCCGAGAGCATCGACGAGAAGCTCGCCCCCGTGCTCAAGCGCCTCAAGCTGCCCACGGGCCTGCTGCAGCGAGTCGCCGGCGTGTACGAGCGCCGCAACTGGAGCACCGAGCAGAGCTTCGACTCGGCGGCGATCGACGCGGGCAAGCGCGCGATGGCCGAAGCGGGCATCCGCCCCGACCAGGTCGGCCTGCTGATCAACACGTCGGTCACGCGCCCCCACCTCGAGCCCTCGGTCGCGGTCCGCCTGCACCACGGCCTCGGCCTGCCCTCGTCGGCGACGAACTTCGACATCGCCAACGCCTGCCTCGGCTTCGTCAACGGCATGACCCTCGCCGCCCAGCTGATCGACGCCGGCCAGATCGACTACGCCGTCATCATCGACGGCGAGGACGCGGACGACGTCCAGGTCAACACGATCGACCGTCTGCTGACCAAGGGCTACGGCCGCGACGACTTCATGAGCGAGTTCGCCAGCCTCACCCTGGGCTCCGGGGCCGCCGCCGCCGTCATCGGCCGCGCCGACCTCCACCCCGAGGGTCACCGCATCGTCGGCGGCGTCACCCGCGCCGCCACCGAGAACTACGACCTCTGCGTCGGCAGCGTCGACGGCATGTTCACCGATGCCAAGGCCCTGCTCAAGCGCGGCATGGAACTCGTCGTCTCGGCCTGGAAAGAGGCCAAGCGCGACTGGAACTGGCAGCGCATGGACCGCTACATCATGCATCAGGTCAGCGACGTGCACACCGGCGCGTTCGTCAAGGCCGCCGGCATCGACAAGAAGCTCGTCCCCCTGACCTACCCGAACCTCGGCAACGTCGGCCCGGCGTCGATCCCGATCACGCTGGTCGAAGAGAGCAAGACCCTCAGCAAGGGCGACCGCGTCCTGCTGATGGGAGTGGGCTCGGGCATCAACACCGCGATGATGGAACTCGCCTGGTGAGTCGGCTCCCGCGGTCCGCCTCCGCCACGGCGCCGGCGTCACGTCCCCCCGCGGGTCTCGACGGGCTCGACCCGTCGTGGTCGCGTCTCGTCGACGTGCCGTACGGGCTCGGCGCACACCGCGCCTCCCGCACCTGGCACGTCCTCGACAACGCCGAGGCGCTGGCCGAGGTCGGCGCCGAACCGGTCGGCACCATCCTCTGCGTGCACGGCAACCCGACCTGGTCGTACCTCTGGCGCCGCCTCGTCGCCCGCACGGTCGAGACGGCCGCAGCCGGGGGGCCCGCCTGGCGCGTCGTCGCGGTCGACCAGCTCGACATGGGCTTCTCCGAGCGCACGGGCTCGCCGCAGACCCTGGCCCGCCGCGTCGCCGACCTGGGCGACCTGACCGAGGCCCTCGAGGTCACCGGGCCCGTCGTCACCCTCGGCCACGACTGGGGCGGCGTCGTCTCGATGGGCTGGGCAGTCGACCACCCCGGCCAGCTCGCCGGGCTCATGCTGCTCAACACCGCGATCCACCAGCCCGAGGGCGAGAAGATCCCCGCTCCCCTGCGCCTCACCCTGGCCCGCGGCGTGCTGGGCCGGGCGACCGTCGGCACCACCGGGTTCCTCGACGTGACCCTCGGTCTCGCCCACCCGCCGCTGTCGGCCGAGGTGAAGGACGGCTTCCGGGCTCCGTACCGCCAGGCCGACCGCCGCGGCGGCATCGGCGGCTTCGTGGCCGACATCCCGGTCGACGACGGGCACGTCAGCAGCCCCGAGCTCGACCGCATCGCCGAGGGTCTGCGCGAACTCACCGTGCCGGCCCTGATGCTCTGGGGCCCGCGCGACCCGATCTTCTCCGACCGGTACCTCGACGACCTGGTCGACCGTCTGCCGCACGCGGACGTGCACCGCTTCGAGGGCGCCGGCCACCTCGTCGCCGAGGACGTCGACTACGCCGGGGCCGTGCTCACCTGGCTGGGCGACCGCCTGCCCGACGGCGCCGCCGCGGTCGCCGACGCCGCCGTCGCAGCCGAGGAGGCGCGGGTCGCCTCCCCGCAGGACCGCCCGCTCTGGTCGTACCTCGACTCCCTGGCCGACAGCCCGGCCACCGCGCTCGTCGAGATGGCACCCGCGGGTGCCGACGGCCCCCGCTCGGTCAGCTGGAGCCTGCTCGCCCGTCGCGTCCACGAGATCGCCCTCGGTCTCCGCGCGCACGGCGTGCGCCCCGGTGACCGCGTCTCGCTGCTCGTGCAGCCCGGCGCCGACCTGACCGCCGTGCTCTACGCCTGCGTCCGCCTCGGCGCCGTCGTGGTCGTGGCCGACGCCGGTCTCGGCGTGCGCGGCCTGACCCGCGCCGTCCGGGGCGCCTGGCCCGACCACGTGATCGGCCAGCTCCCGGGGCTCACGGCGGCGACCGCCCTCGGCTGGCCGGGCCGCAAGATCTCGACGACGACGTTGTCGCCCGTCGCTGCCCGGGCGCTCGGCGTCGAGGCGTCGCTACCCGAGATCGCCGCCCTCGGCCGCCGCGCCCACGACGCCCTCGCCGAGCTGCCCGACGCGCCCACGGCCGACGCCGAGGCCGCGATCCTCTTCACCTCGGGCTCGACCGGCCCCGCGAAGGGCGTCGTCTACCGGCACGGCCAGCTGACCGCCCTGCGCGACGCGCTGGCCGAGCAGTACGGCGTCGGACCGGGCACCGGCCTGGTGGCCGGCTTCGCCCCGTTCGCCCTGCTCGGCCCCGCCCTCGGGGCGACGAGCGTCACGCCCGACATGGACGTCACGAAGCCGCGCACCCTGACCGCCCGCGCCGTCGCCGCCGCCACGGCGGCGGTGGACGCCACCGTGGTGTTCCTCTCCCCCGCCGCACTGACGAACGTCGTCGCGACGTCGGACGAGCTCGACGACGCCGACCACCGCGCCCTCGCCGGAGTCGAGACGTTCCTGTCGGCGGGTGCGCCCGTCTCCGAGACCCTGTTGGCCGCCGCAGGCGACCTCATGCCGAACGCGACGCCCCACACGCCCTACGGCATGACCGAGGGCCTGTTGATGACCGACGTCACCCTCGAGGGCGTGCGCTCCGCGACGGCCGACCGCGCGGCCGCCGTCGCCGCGGGCGCGCTCGACGCCGGCGGTGTCTGCGTCGGGCTGCCCGGCGCGACCACGACGGTGCGGATCGCTCCGCTCGACGACGCGGGCCGCGCCTCCTCGACGTTCACGGATGACGCCGGCGTGACCGGCGAGATCGTCGTCTCGGCGCCCCACGTCGAGGACCACTACGACCGTCTCTGGCTGACGCACCGCATCAGCCGCCTGGGTTCGACCGCCGAGACCCGCCGGCACCGCACCGGCGACGTCGGGCACCTCGACGCGCAGGGGCGACTCTGGGTCGAGGGCCGCCTGCCCCACGTGATCACGACGGCGACGGGCGTGCTGACGCCGGTGGCGTCCGAACAGGCCGTGGAGGCGCGGGCCGGCATCGCCCGCGCCGCCGTCGTGGGCGTCGGCCCGGCGGGCACGCAGCAGGTCGTCGTCGTGGCCGAGACCGTCCCCCCGGCTCGTCGCGCGGGGCTGGCGTCCGCGGCCCTGGCGGCCTCGGTCCGCTCGGCCGTCGGGTCGGCGTCGGGTCGGCCCGTGGCCGCGGTGCTCGTCGTGCCGCAGCTGCCGACCGACGTGCGACACAACAGCAAGATCGACCGCACCGGCCTCGCCGCGTGGGCGACGTCCGTGCTGTCTGGCGGCCGGATGCGCCGCCCGTGAGGGTGCCGGTCGGTGGCGCTGCCCGAACCCGGGCGGGTTCGTCCGACACGGGCGCACACGGACGCCCTTCCTGGGCGAACACGCCCGTCTGCCGATGCGGGGTGCGCCCGTGAGGGTGCTGGTCACCGGCGCGAGCGGCCTGCTCGGCGGCGCCGTCGCCCGGGCCGTGGCCGCCGCCGGACACGAGGTCACGACCTTCCAACGCCGGGCCTCGGGCGTGCCCGGCGTCCGCGACGTGCTCGGGTCGATGACGAACCCGCGGGCCGTGGCCGCCGCCGCCCGCGACCAGGACGCCGTCGTCCACCTCGCCGCGAAGGTGTCGCTCACGGGTGACGCCGCCGAGTTCGAGGCCGTCAACGTCGGGGGCACGCGCTCCCTCGTCGAGGCGATGCGCGCCTCCTCGGTCCCGCGGCTGGTCTTCGTCTCGTCGCCGTCCGTCGCGCACGCCGGATCGTCGATCGTCGGCGACGACGCCCTGCCCGCCTCACCCGGGCACGCTCGCGGCGACTACGCCCGCACCAAGGCCGCGGCCGAGCGCGTCGCCCTCGGCGCCGCCGACGCCGACCTGCGCGTCGTGGCCGTCCGCCCGCACCTCGTCTGGGGCCCGGGCGACACCCAACTCGTCGAGCGCATCGTCGACCGTGCGCGCTCCGGCCGCCTGCCGCTGCTCGACCACGGCGCCGCCCTGATCGACTCCACCTACGTGGACAACGCGGCGTCCGGCATCGCCGCAGCCCTCGAGCGCGTGGACGAGGTCAGCGGCGGGTCGTACGTGATCAGCAACGGCGAGCCCCGCACCGTCGCCGACCTGATGGCCGGGATCTGCGCGGCCGCAGGGGTGCCCGCGCCTCGCCTGCGGGTGCCGGCCGGGATCGCCCGCGCCGCGGGGTCGTTGGTCGAGCGCGTCTGGGCCGTGCGGCCGGGCACCGACGAACCACCCATGACGAGGTTCCTCGCCGAGCAACTGTCCACGGCGCACTGGTTCGACCAGCGGCGCACGCAGCACGACCTCCGCTGGACGCCCGCCGTCAGCGTCGACGAGGGTCTGCGCCGGCTCGCCGCTTGGTACGCCGCCGGACAGCCCTCCGTCTGAGGCCCACCCCGGCCGCACTCGAGTCGGCCGGTTCCCGT
>NZ_LMLG01000006.1:760489-793223 GCF_001421865.1 Frigoribacterium sp. Leaf44 | reverse complement strand
CGACTCCCGAGGGGGTCGGCGGGTGCCGGCGTCTGCGTGCGCCGGCACGGTCAGATGACGGAGGCGCTCCAGTCGTCGGGGTTGCCGAAGCGGTGGGCCGTGATGGCGACGGCCTGCTCGCGCAGGAACGGCAGCAGCTCGAGGCGCCCGGTCGGCGTGACGGCTGCCGCGAACACGGCCACCGCCGGGTCGCCGCCCAGGGCGTCCGCCAGAGCCGAGGAGGCGCGGGTCGCGTCATCGGCACCGGTCACCAACCGCACGCGCTCGGTCGACAGGCGACCCGCACGCATCCGGTCGTGCCACGTGGCGTCGTCCTCGTGCACGACGTCGGAGGCCGTAAGGCCGAGCGCGCGGACGAGGGCGCCCGGCAGCTCGACCGACGACGACACCGTGAGCGGCGCGCCCGAGCGCCGTCCGGCGAGCAACACGCGGACCACGTCGGCCGGCGCCGCGCCGTCGGCGGCGCGGATCGTGACGGGCAGGGGACGGTAGCGCAGCAGGTCGCGCTCGAGGCCGAGGTCGCTCACGTCGCGGGCGACGCCGAACTCGGTGGCCCAGAAGTGCTCGTCGCTGGCGGCGGCGGCCCGCAGGTCGTCGGAGGCCGACGCACCCGACGCCCCGAGCAGCGGCGACGCGGCCTCGAGGGCGGCCAGGGCCTCGCGACCCGGGCGCGCCTCCTGCGGTTCGGTCAGCGACGTCGGCTGCCACGAGCCGAGGTGCACGAGGTAGTTCGGTCCGCCCGCCTTGGCGCCGGCGCCGACCGAGGACTTCTTCCAGCCGCCGAACGGCTGGCGCCGCACGATCGCCCCGGTGATGCCGCGGTTGACGTAGAGGTTCCCCGCCTCGACCCGGTCGAGCCAGGTCGAGAGCTCGGCGGGGTCGAGGGTGTGCAGGCCTGCGGTCAGGCCGTAGTCGGTCGCGTTCTGCAGCTCGATCGCCTCGTCGAGGGTCTTCGCGGTCATGACGCCGAGCACCGGGCCGAAGTACTCGGTGAGGTGGAACTCGCTGCCCGCGGCGACGCCTGCACGGACGCCGGGCGACCAGAGCCGCCCGGTGTCGTCGAGTCGCTTCGGCTCGACCAGCCAGGTCTCGCCCGCGCCGAGCGTGGTGAGCGCACGTTCGAGCTTGCCGTGGGCCGGCTCGACGATCGGGCCCATCTGCGTCGTGAGGTCGGAGGGCAGTCCGACGCGCATCGTCGACGCGGCGTCGACGAGCTGACGGCGGAAGCGCTCCGAGGTGGCGACCGAGCCGACCAGGATCACCAGGCTCGCCGCCGAGCACTTCTGGCCCGCGTGACCGAACGCCGACTTGATGACGTCGGACGCGGCCAGGTCGAGGTCGGCACTCGGAGTGACGATGATGGCGTTCTTGCCGCTCGTCTCGGCGAGCAGGGGCAGGTCGGTGCGCCAGCTGGTGAACAGCGCGGCCGTCTCGAAGGCGCCCGTGAGGATGACACGGTCGACCGACGGGTGCGACACGAGGTGGCGACCGAGGTCGCCCTCGTCGACGTCGACCAGCTTGAGCACCTCGCGGGGCACGCCGGCGTCCCAGAGGGCCTGCACCATGACGGCCCCGCTGCGCTTGGCCTGACCGGCCGGCTTGACGACGACGCTGCTGCCCGCGGCGAGCGCGGCGAGGGTCGAGCCGGCCGGGATCGCCAGCGGGAAGTTCCAGGGCGGCGTGATGAGGGTGAGTCGCTCGGGGACGAACGTCGCGCCGTCGACCCGGTCGAGTTCTTCGGCGAGGTGGGCGTACCAGTTCGCGAAGTCGATCGCCTCGCTGACCTCGACGTCGCCCTCGGCGACGGTCTTGCCGGTCTCGCTCGCGGCGACCTCCATCAGGTCGGCTCGGCGGGCCGACAGCGTCGCCGCGGCCTCGCGGAGGACCGCGGCCCGACCCGCGCCTCCGCGGGCCGCCCAGTCGGCGGATGCCGCCACGGCGTCGGCGACGATCGCGTCGAGGGTGGCCTCGTCGGTCACCCGGGCGGACTCGATCAGCTCGACGCCCAGGCGCGAGTCGGCCGAGCGGGCGGCGATCTCGCGGCCCCAGGCGCGGTTGTCGGCCAGGGCGGGGTCGGTGTCGGGCTCGTTGTCGAAGCCGCTGCCGGCCTCGCGCGGCTGCAACGCCTGGGCCGCGTCGAGGCGGCTCTGCACGCGGTGCGGCGCCGGGGTGTCGCCGTCGACCTCGGCGAGCGAGGCGAGGAACCGGCCCTTCTCGCGCTCGAACATGGCCTCGTTCGAGGCGAGCTCGAAGACGGCGGACATGAAGTTCTCGCTCGAGGCGTTCTCTTCGAGGCGGCGGATCAGGTAGCTGATGGCGACGTCGAACTCACGAGGGTGCACGACGGGCGTGTAGAGCAGGAGGCCCCCGACGTCGGCCTTGACCAGCTCGGCCTGCCCCTCGGCCATGCCGAGCAGCATCTCGAACTCGACCCGGTCGCCGACGCCGCGGGCCTCGGCCAGCAGGTGGGCGAAGGCGATGTCGAACAGGTTGTGCCCGGCGACGCCGACCCGTACGGCGCGCGTCCGCTCGGGCGTGAAGGCCCACGTCAGCACGCGCTTGTAGTTGGTGTCGCTGTCCTGCTTGGTGCCGTAGGTCGCGAGCGGCCATTCGTGCACGGTGGCGTCGACGGTCTCCATCGCGAGGTTCGCACCCTTGACGATGCGCACCTTGATCGCGGCCCCGCCGGCGTCGACCCGCTCGGTCGCCCAGGTGGTGAGGTGCTGCAGGGCGCCCAGGGCGTCGGGCAGGTAGGTCTGCAGGACGATGCCGGCCTCGAGGCCCTTCAGCTGCGGCTGGTCGAGGAGGCGCGTGAAGACCGCGATCGTCAGGTCGAGGTCGCGGTACTCCTCCATGTCGAGGTTGATGAACTTCGGCTTCGGCGACCGGGCGGCGAGTTCGTACAGCGGGGTGAGCTTCTCGACGACGCGCTCGACGGTCTCGTCGAAGGCCCACATCGAGAGCTGGCTGACGATCGACGAGACCTTGATCGACACGTAGTCGACGTCGTCTCGGGCGAGCAGCGCCCGGGTGCCGGCGAGGCGGTGCTCGGCCTCGGCGTCGCCCAGGACGGCCTCGCCGAGCAGGTTGAGGTTCAGCCGCGTCTTGTCTTTCTTGATGTTCGCGATGGCCGCACCGAGCTTGGCGGGGCGGGCATCGGCGATGAGGTGGCCGACCATGCCGCGCAGGACTCGACGGGCGATCGGCACGACCACGCCCGGCAACACGGGCGCCATGACGCCGCCGAGGCGCACGGCCGAGCGCATGTGCCACGGCAGGAAGGCCGGTGCCTGCTTCGCCAGGGTCGACAGGTTGCGGGCGGCGACGCCGAGATCTTCGGGACGGACGACCCGGTCGACGAAGCCGATCGTGAAGGCGAGTCCCGACTCGTCCTTCAGGACCTGGGCGAGCAGGTGGGCCGAGCCGGTGCTCGGGGCGCCCGACGCGTCGTGCGCCCAGCGGCGGGCGAGGGCGACGGCGTCGTCGCCGATGCCGACGGGCAGGAGCTGTTCAGCGGTGGACGGCCCCGCCGTCTCGTCGATGGTGGTCATGGGATGAATGTAGGGCGGAACTTGCCACCTGGCAAGGTTTGACACGAGACCGTAACGTGCGCCGCGCCTCCTTGTCCACAGGGGGGGCGATCGGCACTGGCGGCGGGGACCGGACAGCGCTACCTTGGGCGCGTTCAGGCGGTGCACAGCCGCCGCCAAGACCGACCCGTCTGCGGATGGACGGGCCCCACGCACCGGGAGCACCCATGGCGATGATCGAGGCCCGCGGCCTCACGAAGACCTACCGGTCCAAGTCCGGCCCGGTCCACGCACTGACCGGCCTCGACCTGATCGTGCCCGAAGGGACCGTCAAGGCGCTGCTCGGTCCGAACGGCGCGGGCAAGACCACGGGCGTCAAGATGCTCACCACCCTCGAGCGTCCGGACGCCGGCACGGCCACGATCGCCGGGCTCGACGTCGTCGCCGACGCCCAGGCCGTGCGCCGCTCGATCGGCGTCTCGGGGCAGTACGCCGCGGTCGACGAGAACCTCACCGGATTCGAGAACCTCGACATGATCGGGCGGCTGTACCACCTGGGCAGCCGCGTGAGTCGGGACCGCGCCCGCGAGCTGATCGAGGTCTTCGACCTCGCCGCCGCGGGCGACCGGCCGGTCAAGGGCTTCTCGGGCGGCATGCGCCGACGCATCGACCTCGCCGGAGCGCTCGTGACGAATCCGCGGGTGCTCTTCCTCGACGAGCCGACGACGGGGCTCGATCCCCGCAGCCGACTCGCCCTGTGGGACATCATCACCGGGCTGGTCGACGGGGGCACGACGGTCCTGCTGACCACGCAGTACCTCGAGGAGGCCGACCGCCTGGCCGACGACATCTCGGTGATCGACGGCGGGGCCGTCATCGCCGAGGGCACGGCCGACCAGCTCAAGGCCCAGGTCGGCGGCCACCGCCTCGTCGTCGCCCTCGTCGACGAGGCGCGGGCGGATCAGGCGGTCGAGGTGCTCCGTCGGCACGGCGACTCCGATCCGATCGTCGGGGCCGACGGCCGCCAGCTCGAGGTCGCGGTCACCGACGGCCCGACCGCCCTGCAGCGGACGCTCGCCGACCTCGGGGCGGCCGGCATCGAGCTGCACGACGCCGGCATGCGACGTCCGACCCTCGACGACGTGTTCCTCCAGCTCACCGGCCACCGCGCGGCCGACGACGACGCGGGCGACGACCACGGCTCCCCCGACGACGACCCGGCCGGTGGTCGAGGTCGCGGTCGGCGCGGTGCGAAGAAGAGAGAGGCACGGGCATGACCACCACCGGAACCACCGCCGCCCTGGCGCAGACGCTCGTCCCGTCGAGCGACACGGGCCTCGGCACCTGGGCCTCGGACGGCTGGACGGTCACCAAGCGCAACCTGATCAAGGTGAAGCGCTCGCCCGACATGCTGATCTTCGCCGTGCTGCAGCCGATCATGTTCGTCCTGCTCTTCAGCCAGGTCTACGGCGGGGCCATCGCCGTCCAGGGCACCGACTACACGCAGTTCCTCATGGCGGGCATCTTCGCGCAGACCGTGGTCTTCGGCTCGACCTTCTCGGGTGCCGCGATGGCCCAAGACCTGAAAGAGGGCATCATCGACCGGTTCCGCACCCTGCCCATGAGCCCGTCGGCCGTGCTGATCGGTCGCACGAACAGCGACCTCGCGCTCAACACGATCTCGATGGTCATCATGATGCTCACCGGACTCGCGGTCGGCTGGCGGGTGAACGCCTCGCCCGCCTCGTTCGTCGGCGGGGTCGCCCTCCTGCTGCTGTTCAGCTACTCGTTCAGCTGGGTGATGGCCCTCCTCGGCATGAGCGTCAAGACACCCGAGACCATCAACAACGCGTCGTTCATGATCCTGTTCCCGTTGACCTTCGTCTCGAACGCGTTCGTGCCGAGCGACACCCTGCCGACCGTGCTGAGGGTCTTCGCCGAGTGGAACCCGGTGTCGTCGCTGGTTCAGGCCGCCCGCACCTCGTTCGGCAACCTGGGTGCCACCCCGGTGCCCGACATCTGGACGATGCAGCACCCCTACGCGACCGTCCTGCTCGGCATCACCGTGATGCTGGTGGTCTTCGTGCCGCTGTGCATCCGCAAGTTCCAGCGCATCAGCGCGAAGTAGCGAACGCCGGCGGTCGACCGCGAGCCGCCGCCCGCGGACCGTCGCGCGTCCGCCGAGGAGGCGCGGGTCAGCCCGCGAGCCCGGCCGCCTCGCGCACGGCGGCGTCGAGTTCGCTCGTCGGCACCGTGAGGACGCTCCCGATCACGAGGCGCATCAGGGCGGGGACGTCCACGGCGTCCCGCTCGTACAACCACTGCAGCTGCAACCCGTCCTGGACGGCGAGCACGACGCGGGCGGCCGACTCGGCCGTGTAGCCGTCGCGCAACCACCCCCGAGCCTGGGCGAGCCCGAGGTAGGCCGAGGTCGACGAGACGATGCGTTCGTAGTAGTCGGCGTAGTACTGGTGTGCCGGGTGGTCGGGTGAGGTGGCCTCGGCCGACGCCGTGATGAACAGCGAGATGACGACGGGCACGTCGACGTTGTACTCGGCGAGCGCGACGAGCTCGTCGACCCTCATGCCCCCGTCGTCGTCGAAGTGGCGTCGCAGTCGTTCGTCGCGCCGACGGAGCACGGCCATGAGCAGCTCGTCCTTCGTCGGGAAGTAGTGCATGAGCGACTGGTGCGAGACGCCGCACCGCCGCGCGATCTCGCGCAGGGTGGCGCCGTGGAACCCGACCTTGCCGAACACCGGCAGGGCCGCGTCGAGGATCGCCTCGCGCTTGGCGATGCCCTTGCGGTAGCGACCGGGTTCGCGCACCGCACCGACCGGGGGGACGTCGGTGACGTCGGCACGGGTCGGGTCGGGCTCGGGGGCGTCCATCGGGGTCAGCCTAGGTCGTCCCCCGAGCAGATGACGACGCCCGGGGACGAGGCGTCCGCACACGGTGCGTCGGCATAGAGTTCAGCGGTGCCGTGGTCGCTGCTGAGAACGCCTGCCTTCCGGGCCCTCTGGGTCGGACGCCTGTTCTCGTGGGTGGGCAGCGGCTTCGCGCCCCTGGCCATCGTCTTCGCGGCGATCGACCTGGGGGCCGACGCCGTCGATCTCGGGCTCGTGGTCGTCGCCCGGTCCGTGCCCAACATCGCCCTGGTGCTGGTGGGCGGGGCCCTCGCGGACCGCTTCTCGAAGCGCACCGTCGCGATCGCCTCGTCGTGGCTGTCGGCGGCGTCGCTCGTCGTCGCGGCCACCCTGATGCTGACGCAGACCGAGACGTTGCCCACCCTCGCGGCGGTGGGGGCGGTGAACGGTGCCGCGGCCGCCTTCTTCGGCCCCGCGACGAGCGCCCTGCTGCGCGAGACCGTGCCCGACGAACGCCTCCGGGACGCGACGGTGCTCAGCCGCGTCGGCATGAACGTCGGATTGGTGATCGGCACGGCGGTGGGCGGCGCCGTGGTCGCGACCGCCGGGTCGGGCGTTGCCCTGGCCGTCGGGGCGGCCGTCTTCGTGGTCGCGGCCGTCGTGTTCGTGGGGCTGCCTCGGGACGGTGCCCGCGCCTCCGGAGGGACGTCGGTGCTCGAGGACCTCGGCAGCGGGCTGGGCTTCGTCTGGCGCACGCGCTGGCTCGTCGCCACCGCGGCGCTGGCCTTCACGTTCCAGTTCGCCTTCGCCGGCGGGGTGCAGGTGGTGGGCCCGCTCGTGGCCGACCAGTCGTTCGGACGGCTGCTCTGGGGGTTCGCGGGCGCCCTGCAGACCCTCGGTCTGATCGTGGGGGCGTACTGGGCCGGTGCCCTGCGAGGACGACTGCGCCTCTGGGCGGCCTGCCTCGGAGCCGCAGCACTCGCCCTGCCGCTCGTGTTGTTGTCGTTCGCCTACGGCACCGACCCGGTCGTGTTCGACCCGCTGCACTGGTTCTTCTGGATCAGCCTCGGCCTCTTCGCCGCCAGCGTGGGGCTCGAGGTCTTCACGGTGCCGCTGGACGTGGTCGTGCAACGTCAGGTCCCGGGGGCCTACCTGGGTCGCGTCTTCTCGTGCCTGACGCTGGCCTCGTTGGCCGGCGTGCCGGTCGGCGAGGTCGTCGTCGGACCGCTCACCGAACTCATCGGCACGCCGGCGACGCTCGCCGCCCTGGCCGGCCTCGTGGTCGCCGTCGCGGTGGCCGTGGCGCTCAGCTCACGGGTGCGACGGGTCGACGCCGGCCAGGAGGCGCGCGTCAGCTGAAGTCGCCGCGCTCGATCGCCTCGGCGTACTTGCGGACGTCCGGGCCGGGCTCGTAGTCGATGAAGCGGTCCTTGACGGCGTCGTTGATCGCCTTGAAGGACTCCTCCCACGACTCGCCCGAGTGGGCGGCGGCGGCGTCGCGGACCGCGTCGCGCAGCACGTTGTCGGCGTCGGTCAGGATCTTGTCGCGGGCTTCGTCGTTCCAGCGCACGTCGTTCAGGTCGGCCATGGTGTTCTCCTCGTGGGGTGGGGCGGTGGTGGGTGGGGTGCGGCTGGTGCTACTTCTTCTCCGGGCTCAACGACGAGCCCTTGTGGGCGGCCTTCGCCCCGCTCTTGTCGCTCTCGACGACGAAGTAGGGCTCGTCGTCCGAGGCCTTGAACTTCTGCCCGTCGAGCTGGAACTCCTTCACGCGCTTCTCCACGACCGTGCCGTGGGTCTCGCCCTGGGGGGTGTTCCAGGTGACGTGGTCTCCCTTGCTGAACGACATCGCGCCTCCTTGGTGTGTCGATCCGTCCGTCGGCGTCCGGTGCCGCGCGGTGGTGGCGTGGACGGTACCCCGCCCGCGCCGACCCGCCACCCAGCGTGGCGGGGTACAGGAAGCGACATCGCGACCCGTCGGGCTCAGTCAGTGAGGGCGGCGAGCGCCGCGGCGAGCCGACGGGCCCGGGTCTCGGCGGTCTTCGCCGCTCCGATCGGTTCGACCAGGGCGCGCTGCCGACTGAAGGACAGCGACTCGTAGGAGGCGCGGGCCTCGTCGTCCGCGTCGAGTGCCTCGCGCAGGTCCGCCGGCACCTCGACGACCCGCGGCTCGGTGTCGAGGGCCAGTGTGACCTCGACGTCCTGCCCGCCCACGACGCCCGACCCCGCCCGGTGCTCGGCACTGACGGGGATCAGGAACCGCCCGCCCATGCTCGCGACCGTGCTGCGGTAGGTGTACCCCTCGACCGTGACGACGACCGCCGGCTTCTTCCCCGAGGCGAGGGACTCGACGGCCTCGGGCGGCACGACGATGCCCGTCGCGTTCGTCCGAGCTTCGGCGATCGTGGTGCGGAACGTCACGGGTTCGGTCATGCCCGGATGCTAGCGAGCCGCCACCGCCGGCACCACCACCGGCGCCGCTCAGACCGAGAAGCCGCCGTCGGCCTTGAGCAGTTGGCCCGAGATCCAGCGACCCTCGGGCGACAGCAGGAAGCGCACGACCCGTCCGATGTCGGCGGGCGTGCCGAGGCGCCCGGTCGGTTGACGCTCGGTGCCGCTGGCGCGGATGGCATCGTCCATCCACCCCGTGTCGATCGGGCCGGGATTCAGCGCGTTCGACGAGACGCCCAGGTGCCCGAGCTCACGCGCCGCCGCGACGACGAGCCGGTCGAGGGCGCCCTTGCTCGACCCGTAGGGCAGGTTGTGGACGACGTGGTCGCTCGTGAGGGCGACGATGCGGGCGCCGTCGTCGAGCCGGTCGACCGGGGGCAACTGCTCGGCGAAGGCCTTGATCGCGAGCCATGCCGCACGCACGTTGACCGCGTAGTGCGCGTCCCAGCTCTCGAGCGTCGTGTCGAGGATCGACGAGTCGACGCTGTGCGAGTGCGACAGAACGAGTGCCGTCACCGGCCCCAGGTCGTCGTTCACCGCCCCGAGGAGGCGCGCGGGAGTCCCCGGGTCCCCCAGATCCGCCGGGTACACGGCCACGCGCGCACCCGTGGCCTCGAGCTCGCCGACGAGCGAGTCCACGTCGACGGCCTTGAGACCCCAGGGCATGGCGGCGTCGTAACCGTCCCAGGTGGTCAGGGCGAGGTCCCACCCGTCGGCGGCGAGCTCGTGGGCGATGCCGTTCGCGATCGAGTTCGTGCGGCCGGCACCGGTGAGCAGACAGATGTTCTTCGACATGTAGGTCTCCTTCGACATCCGCTCAGCTTGTCAGACCCATCGGCGCAGGAGGGGTCGGCGCGAGAGGGGTCAGCGCCCTCGGCGGGGTCGACTGCGGCCCGTGCCGCGCTGCGGCCCACGGCCCTTCGGCGGCGTGCGCTTCGGCTTCGCCCCGCGCGGGTCGGGAGCCGACCCCTTGCGGGCCGTGGCCTCCTGCCCGGGTTCGTCGCGCCTCCTCGATCGCGAGCTGCGGGCCGTGCGGCCCCGCACGACGCCGATGAAGTCGTCGAGGTCGTCGGTGAGCTCGCCCTCGGGCCAGACCAGCGCGATCGTGGTCGACGGCAGGTCGGCGACGTAGCGGTAGGTCACCTCTTTGCGGGCGTGCAGCCGGGCGAGGGACTGCGGCATGACGGCGACGCCGGCCCCGGTCGCGACGACGGCGACGGCATCGGCGAGCGAGAGGGACGGGTCGAGGTCGTGCCGGTGCTCGTCGGCGAACGCGGCGGCCTCGACCTCGTCCTCGACGCCGGCCGCGGTGACGGCGTGGTCCTTCGGCACGACGACGACGGCCCGCTCGTCGTAGAGCCGGATGACCGACAGCCCCTCGACCTCGATCGGCAGGCGGGCCAGGGCCATGTCGACCCGGTCGTCGCCCCGGGCGTCGTCGAGGGCGGGCACCGCGTCCGCGTCGGCGAGCGGCACGAAGGCCAGCGGGGTCTCGGGACGGCGTTCCTCCCAGAGCCTCGACCACTTGGACAGGGTGACGCCGGGCACGACCCCGATGCGGAACGGGGTGCGGGTCGGCTCGGTCGTCATGGGTCGAGGGTATCGGCCCGGTACCCTGGGCAGATGACCTCCGACGCGCCGTCCGGCAAGCAGCCGCAGACCCTCAAGCCCTTCACGGCCGCCAAGAAGCTCGGGGTGTACCTGCCGGCCACGCCCGCCGAGTTCCAGGCCGCCCCCGTCACGCGCGAGGCCTTCGCCGAGCTCAGCACGAACCCGCCCGAGTGGCTGTCCGAGCTGCGCCGCACCGGTCCCCACCCGCGACCCGTCGTCGCCCAGAAGCTCGGCATCTCGACCTCCGGCCTCGCCCGGGCCGGCGTCGACGACGTCATGACCACCGACGAGATCCACGCCCTGCTCGACGAGATGCCCGACTGGCTCCGCACCGAACGCGGCATCCACGCCGACGTGCGCGAAGAAGAACTGCGCGTGAAAGAGCGCAACGCCGGCCGCGAGGTGCTCCGCAAAGAGCGCGAGGCGAAAGAAGCCGCCGAAGGGCACTGACCCCCGCCCTGCGCTACCGTCGGCGACATGTCCTTCAACGACGACGCGCGCCTCGACGGCAGCAAGGTCAAGCGACGCGGTCGCGGTCGCACGGTGGGTGTCGCCGGCGGCGGCATCGGCATCGTCGGCCTCATCGCCGTCTTCCTCATCAGCCAGGCCACCGGCGTCGACGTGTCGGGGCTGCTCGGCGGCGGCATGGCCGGCGGTGGCGCCCAGCCGGTCAGCGAAGGCGACCTGTCCTCCGAGTGCACCACCGGCGCGCAGGCCAACGACAGCGTCGACTGCCGCATGGTCGGTGCGGCCGACTCGCTCGACGCGTACTGGGCCGCCGAGGCACCCGCCCTCGGCGTCACCGACTACCGCACCCCCGACTTCTTCCTCTTCAGCGGTTCGACCGACACCGGCTGCGGCGGCGCGACGAGCGCCACGGGCCCGTTCTACTGCCCGCCCGACGAGGCCCTCTTCGTCGACACCGACTTCTTCGAGCAGCTGCGGTCGCAGTTCGGGGCCAGCGGCGGCCCCCTCGCCCAGATGTACGTCGTCGGCCACGAGTGGGGCCACCACGTCCAGCAGCTGACCGGGGCCTTCGACCGCGCCGATCGCAGCGGCACGGGGCCGGGCTCCGACACCATCCGGCTCGAGGTGCAGGCCGACTGCTACGCCGGCGCCTGGGTCGGCGCGGCCTCCACCGTGCAGGACGCGAACGGCACCACGTTCCTCGAGCCCGTGACCGACCAGCAGGTCGCCGACGCGCTCGACGCGGCGGCGGCGGTGGGCGACGACCGCATCCAGTCCGCGAGCGGCGGCCAGGTCGATCCCGACACCTGGACGCACGGCTCGGCCGAGCAGCGCCAGAGGTGGTTCGAGACCGGCCGCAGCCAAGGCGCGACGGCCTGCGACACGTTCTCGGTGCCGACCGGCCAGCTCTGACGGCGAGGCCGACCCGCGCCTCCTGACCGGGGACACCGCCACCGCCGGCACGACGCGTCCAGGCAACTCGAAGCGAGCCCGCCGGACGACGACGACCTCGAGGGCGCACAATTCACTCACCCTCGCGACGGCACAGGCGCCGCCGCGACGACAGCAGTGGAGGCGCGTCATGGCACGACCGGGCAAGGCCATCGAGTTCGACGGGTACGGAGACGTCGCCCAGCTGCACTTCGTCGAGCAGCCGCTGCCGACACCGGCCGACGACGAGGTCGTCGTCGAGGTCATCTGCGCGGGCCTCAACCACATCGAGAACTTCATCCGGCAGGGAGACTTCGTCGACCGGCTGCCCCTCGACTTCCCGGCCCGTGAGGGCTCGTGCTTCGCGGGCATCGTGAAGAAGCGCGGCGCGGCGGTGCGCAACTTCTCGGTCGGTGCCGAGGTGCTCGGCCACGCGGTCGGCGGTGGCGCGCACGCCACCTACATCGCCGTGCCGGCCAGCGCGGTGGTGCCGAAGCCGCAGCACGTCCCGTGGGAGGTCGCCGGAGGGCTCTACCTCGCCGGGGCCACCGCGTACGACACGGTCCGCAGCCTGCACCTCGGGCCCGACGACGTGGTCGTGATCACAGCGGCGGCGGGTGGTGTCGGCCACATCGAGTGCCAGCTCGCCCTGCAGCTCGGAGCCAAGGTGATCGGCACCTGCAGCCCGGGCAACCACGACTACCTGCGCTCGATCGGCGTCGTGCCGGTCGACTACGGCGAGGGCCTGCGCGAACGCATCGACAAGGTTGCGGGCACCGACCGCCACGTGACGGCGTTCATCGACAACTTCGGCGGGGACAACCCGGCGCTCAGCGCCGACCTCGGCGTGCTGCCGGCCCGGTTCAGCTCGAGCGAGGACCGCCTCGAGCGCGAGATCCGCTTCATCGGGGCCGAGCGCGACGACACCGAACCCGCGATGATCCTGTCGGCCCTGGCAAAACTCATCGCCGAGAACAAGCTGCGCGTGCTCGTCTCGGGCTTCTACCCGTTCGACTACATCGCCCAGGCGTTCGAGGACCTCGCCGAGCAGCACTCGCGCGGCAAGGTCGTCGTGGGCATGCAGCCGGTCGAGACCGGTGCACGCTCGCACTGGTACCTGTCGGGCAAGGCGCGGGCGGTCGCCGAGTCGCTCGGCTGAGTCGCTCGCCGGCAGAGCGCAGGAGGCGCGGGTCGGCGGACCCCGTCGGCGTCAGCGGGGCAGCCGCAGCAACGCCCCCGGAGCCCTGACCGTCGCCGCGGCCACGTCCATGGCCTGCTCGAGGGCGGCCGGCCAGTCGACCGAGCCGGGTTCGCGCCGCTCGGCGAGCAGCGAGGCGACGATCGACGCGAAGGTCGCGTCGCCCGCGCCCATCGTGTCGACGACCTCGCCCTCGGCCGACGAGATGCCCCGCGTCACGTCGTTGCCGGCGGTGCCCTGCGCCGACGCGGCCAGGACCAGGCTCGCCCCGGCCGAGCCGCGGGTCGCGAGCACTCCCCCGGTGCCCGCCGCGAGGAGCGCCTCCTGCCAGTCGTCGAGCGAGCGCCCGGCGACGAGTTCGGCGTCGTCGTCGCCGATCTTGACGAGCAGGGTCGAGGCCGCGACCCGCTCGAAGCCGGCGGCGAAGTCGGCGATCTGGGCCGCCCCGCCGGGCAGGAACCCCGGCCGCGGGTTCGGGTCGACGACGAGCCGCACCGGGTCGGTGCCGACCACCCGCAGCAGCCGCTCGGTGAGCGGGGCGTCGTCGAACGGGTACGAGCTGACGGCGACCACGGGGGCGGCGGCGAGCACGGCGAGCTGTTCGGGCGAGAAGTCGAGACCGCGGGCGACGGCGGCGTCGGTGAAGACGTAGGTCGGCTCGCCGTCGACCCGCAGCGAGACCGCCCGGCCGGTGCCGAGGGGGTTGATCGTCGCGACGAGCTCGACACCGTGCTCGGCGAGGAAGGCGCGCATCGACTCGCCGTCGGCGTCGTCGCCGATCGAGGCGAGCAGCGTCGTGGGAACCCCGAGGCGGCTGAGCCCCACGGCGACGTTGAGGCCGGCCCCGCCGACGTGGTCGGTCGAGCCGTCGTCGGTGCGGAGTTCGTCGATGAGGGCGTCGCCGAGAACGGCGACCCGACCGTCGGTGGTGTCCATGGGGGTGCCTTTCGTCAGCGTGCCGGCAGCCACCCTATTGCGGCACGCGGTCGGGTCGCACTCCCCCGCTACGCTGGCCGACGTGACCGATTACGCACTGGCCGTCGACGTGGGCGGAACGAAGGTCGAGGCGGCGCTGGTCGCCTCCGACGGAACCCTGCTCGACGGCAGTCGCGACCGACGCCCCACCGGCGCCGGGTCGACGTCCGACGAACTCGCCGAGGCGGTCCGCGCGGTCGTCGCACACGCCCTCGATGCCCTGCCCGACGGTGACGTGCTGGTCGGGGCGGGCATCGGCAGCGCCGGGCCGGTCGACCTCGTGCACGGCACGGTGTCGCCGATCAACCTGCACGCCTGGCGCGGTTACCCGCTGCGCGAGCAGGTCGCGGCCCTCGCGGCCTCGACCCTGCCCGACGCCGCCCCCGTGACCCTGAGGCTCGACGGCGTCAGCCTCGCCCTCGCCGAGCACTGGGTCGGCGCCACCCAGGGTGCCGAGAACGCCCTGGCGATCACCGTCTCGACCGGTGTCGGCGGAGGCCTCATCGTCAACGGCCGCCTGCTCTCGGGAGGCACGGGCAACGCCGGCCACATCGGCCAGATCCAGATCGCCGACCGCCCCGCGGGCGAGAACGCCTGGGCGGCCACCCTCGAGGTCATCGCCTCGGGCCCGAACGTCGTCGCCTGGGCCCGTGAGCAGGGCTGGCAGGGCGAGCGCGGCGAAGACCTGGCGGCCGGCTACGTCGCGGGCGACGAGATCGCCGTCGCGGCCGTCCGCCGCTCGGCCAACGCCGTGGGCGAGGCGGTCTCGTCGGTCACGACGCTGCTCGACCTCGACGTCGTCGCGATCGGCGGCGGGTTCTCGCGCGTCAGCGACGACTACCTCGACCTGGTCCGGGCCACGGTCCAGGAGGCGCCGGTCAACGAGTACGCCCGTCGCGTCCGGGTCGTCCGCTCGGGCCTGAGCGACGAGAGCCCCTTGGTCGGGGCCGCCGCGCTCGTCTGGCGGGCCGAGCTGCTCGGCTGAGCCGCGCCTCCTGCGGTCGGTGACCCGCGCCTCCCGGGGTCGGCCGCTTCTCTGGGAACGGTCGTCGGTGGCCCGGCCTAGGCTGGGTTGCATCCCACAACGTCGTCGGAATCCGTCGCGCCCTCGGGGCGCGCACCACCACCACCGCACCACCACTCGCAGAGAGGTCATCTCATGCCCACCACCGTCCCCGTCCTGCTCACGCCGTCCGCCGGCGCCCCCTTCGAGCACTCCACCGTCGAGCTGCGCGACGTCGGTCCGAACGACGTCCAGATCGACATCGCGTTCGCCGGCATCTGCCACAGCGACATCCACCAGGCCCGCGAGGAGTGGGGCAAGGCCATCTTCCCGATGGTGCCCGGCCACGAGATCGCCGGCATCGTCACCGAGGTCGGCTCCGACGTCACCAAGCACAAGGTCGGCGACCGCGTCGGCATCGGCTGCTTCGTCGACAGCTGCCGCGAGTGCGAGAACTGCCTCGCCGGCGAGCAGCAGTTCTGCGTCAAGGGCAACGTGGCGACCTACAACGGCCGCCAGTACTCGGGCGAGCCCACCTACGGCGGCTACGCCAAGCAGATCGTCGCCGACGAGAACTACGTCCTGTCGATCCCCGAGGGCATCGCACTCGACGAGGCCGCGCCGCTGCTCTGCGCCGGCATCACCACCTACTCACCGCTGAAGCACTGGGGCACGGGCCCCGGCAAGAAGGTCGCGGTCGTCGGAATGGGCGGTCTCGGTCACATGGCCGTCAAGATCGCGCACGCCATGGGCGCCGAGGTCACCGTCATCAGCCAGACGCTGTCCAAGCAGGAGGACGGCCTCAAGCTCGGCGCCGACCACTACTACGCCTCCAGCGACCCGTCGACGTTCTCCGAGCTCAAGAACTCGTTCGACCTGATCATCAACACGATCTCGGCCGACATGGACATCGACGCCTACGCCCGCACCCTGCGCCTCAACGGCACGATGGTGTTCGTCGGCCTGCCCGAGAACCCCCAGTCGTTCCGCGCCGGGTCGCTGATCGGCGGCCGCCGCAGCCTCGCCGGCTCGAACATCGGCGGCATCCCCGAGACGCAAGAGATGCTGGACTTCTGCGCCGAGCACCACATCGGCGCCGAGATCGAGACGATCGGCGCCGACGAGGTCGACGAGGCCTACGAGCGCGTCGTCGCCAGCAAGGTCCGCTACCGCTTCGTGATCGACACCGCGACCATCTAGCACCCGCCGCACGCACGAAGGCCCCCTCCCGTCACGGGAGGGGGCCTTCGTCGATGCTGAGGGCGGACGGGCACGACCACGGGCGACCCCGGGGACGGCGGGCGACCACGGCAGCCCCCCTCCGACGAACTCGCCCGTCGGGGGTCGGCACCAGCAGACGTCAACCGGCTCCGCTACCCGGCGGGGGTGTTGAACCGACGAAGCCAACCGGCGAACTCGGCGAGCTCGTCGTCGGACCAGCCCTCGACGTGGTTGCGGAACACGGCGCGGTTCTCGTGCCGCACCTCGAGCATGCGGCTCTCGGCGCGTTCGGTGCTGCGCAGGGTCATGACACGACCGTCGGCCGCGTCGGGCACCACGTCGACGAACCCGGCCTCGCGGAGCAGCGTGACCTGCCTGCTGACCGCGCTCTTGTCCATCGCCATCGCCTTGACGATGTCGCCGGCGCTGCACGGCTGGTGCTTCATCACGTACCGCAGCACGTAGAAGGCCGTGGGGGGCACGTCCGGGTCGAAGCGCGACGCCGCCGCGGCGATCGTGCGCTTGGCCTCGACCATCATCGAGCCGATCTCGTCGACCACGCCGGCCATGAGGCCCTCGCGGCCGTCGTCGTCAGGACCCGGGAGGCGCGGTGCGGCCTGGTCGGGAGCCTCGGCCCCCGCAGGGCGCGGCACGTCGAGCACCGCGCCCTCGGGCTGGCCGTCAACGGTCGGCTGCGACATCTTTCTCCTCGACCAGGGACGAGAACACCGGGCTCTCGGCCAGTTCGTCGGCGGGTACCGGGTGACCCGCCACCTCGGCGGCGCCCGTCGCGATGATCGTGTCGATGGTACCGGTGGCGGTCGACGTGTGGCTGTGGTGACGGCGCTGCGCGTCGGCGACGCCGTCCCCTCCGTCGACGGGTGAGACGGGCGCGGGCGAACCCGACAGGCCCGAGGTCGGGTCGGACGCCGTGACGGGCGTGGAGGCCGTGGCCGGGGCGCTCGACACCGCGGGGGCCAGGCCGGCCGTGGCCGCGACTCCCTTGGCGGCCGGGGACGCGGCGTTCGCGTCGACCGGGGCCGCGCCTCCGTCGCTGTCGTCCGAGGCCGTGGCCGCCGACGAGTCGGCCGTCGGGCCGTCCGTCTTCGCCGCCGCACGCTGGAGACCGGTCTTGGTGCCGAGCTCGACGTTCGGGAGCAGGCAGACGAACACGATGGTGATGATCGCCAGCGGAGCCGCGATGAGGAACACGTCGGCGACGCCCTGACCGTAGGCCGATTCGATGATCGTCCGGATCGGGCCGGGCACGGTGCTGAGGTCGGGGATGCTCGTCGAGCCGCCGCTGCCGAGCGCGCTGGGGTCGACCCCGGCGTCGGTGAGGCCGTCGGTGATGTAGCCCGAGACCTTGGTGCCGAGGACGGCGCCCATGACCGAGACGCCGATCGTGCCGCCGAGGCTGCGGAAGAACGCGACGCTCGACGAGGCGGCACCGACGACGCTGACATCGACCGAGTTCTGCACGACGAGGACGAGGTTCTGCATCACCATGCCGATGCCGAGCCCCATCATGGCCATGAAGACGGAGACGATGGCGAAGTTGGTGTCGTACTCGATGGTCGACATCAGGAAGAGACCGGCGGCGAGCAGGATCGACCCGACGATCATGTAGGGCTTCCACTTGCCGTACTTCGAGATGAGCGCACCGGCGACCATCGACGAGATCAGCAGTCCGAGCACCATCGGCAGGGTCAGGATGCCCGCCATCGTCGGCGACTGGCCGCGCGCGAGCTGCATGTACTGGCCGAGGAACACGCTGGTGCCGAACATGGCGACGCCGACGCTGAGCGAGGCGATCACGGCGAAGGTGAACGTGCGGTTCGTGAACAGGGTGAGCGGGATGATCGGCTCCTTCGAGCGGAACTCCACGACGACGGCGAGCGCGAGCAGGACGGCAGCACCGACGCCCATCAACCAGCTGGTGGTCGAGTTCCAGTCGAACTGCTTGCCGCCGAGGGACACCCAGACGAGCAGCAGCGAGACGCCACCGGCGATGAGGCCCGCGCCCCAGTAGTCGACGACGACGGCCTTCTTGGGCTTCGGGGGCAGGTGCAGGGTGCGCTGGATGACGATGAGGGCGGCGACGCCGACGGGCACGCCGACGAAGAAGTTCCAGCGCCAGCCGATCGAGTCGGTGAGCACGCCGCCGAGCAGCGGCCCGCCGATGGTGCCGACGCTCATCACGGCGCCGAGGTAGCCCATGTACCGGCCGCGCTCACGCGGGCTGATGATGTCGCTCATGACGACCTGCACGAGGGCGGTGAGGCCACCGGCACCGAGCCCCTGGAAGACGCGGAAGGTGATCAGGGTGGCGGTGTTCTGCGAGAAACCCGCGGCGACGGAGGCGAGCACGAACAGGACGAGGGCGACTTGCAGCAGCACCTTGCGGTTCGTCAGGTCGCTGAACTTGCCCCACAGCGGCGTGCTGACGGTGGTGGCCAGCAGGGTCGCGGTGATGACCCAGGTGTACGAGGTCTGGCTGCCGTTCAGGTCGCTGACGATGCGCGGCAGCGAGGTCGACACGACGGTCGACGAGAGGATCGCCACGAGCATGCCCATCAACAGGCCCGACAGGGCCGTGAGGACTTCACGATGGCTCATGCCGGGCGCTTCGCCCGGCTCGTGGGGTGCCGCGGGCTTGGTGCCCGTGGCGGTCGTGGTCTGCGACAAGGTGCGCTCCGGTGGTTCGAGATGGTGAGGGACCGATCGCCGTTGGCCGTGTCCGTTGGTTGCAGAACGTCAACCATACGCTTTCGTTGACGATCCGCAACCATTTCACTGCAGTTGCTGCAGAAATATTTCTCGAACTCCGCGACGCGGTCGCGAGGGAACGCAGGAGGCGCGGTGCGAGTCCTCCTCGCACCGCGCCTCCGTCAGGGCCTTCCGGGTCAGCGGACCTCTTCGGGCCTCTTCTGCCGGAACATCTCGGCGGGTTGGTGGTCGCCGTTCCAGACCTGGGTGATGCCCCAGACGACGGCCATGAGCGGCACGGCGATGACGGCGCCCACGACGCCGCCGAGGATCGTGCCGGCGGTCAGCGCGACCAGGATGACGAGGCCGTGCAGCTGCAGCGTGCGGCCCATGAGCACCGGCTGCAGGAAGTTGCCCTCGAGCTGGTTGACGACGACCACGATGCCGACGACGATCAGCGCCTGGACCGGGCCGAGTGCGACGAGGGCGACGAGGGCCGCGAGGATGCCCGCGGCCGTGGCGCCCACGAGGGGGATGAACGCCGTCAGGAACACGATGACCGCGAGCGGCAGGGCCAGGGGCACCCCGACGATCCAGAGGCCGACGCCGATGCCGATCGCGTCGACCGCGGCGACCGTCGCCGTGCCACGGACGTAGCCGCCGAGCGTGGTGACCGTCTTGTCGCCGATGCGGCGGGCCCGGGCGTAGTTCTCGCCCTTGAACGGGCGGAGCAGGAACTCCCAGATGGCCGGGCCGTCCTTCAGGAAGAAGAACAGGACGACGATCATCAGGACGAGGCCGGTCGCGAAGCTGCCGACCGCCGAAGCCCCGGCGAGCGCCCCCGAGCCGAACTGCGAGCTCGTGACGAAGTCGACGGCCGCGTTGCGGACGTCGTCGATCTGCTGGTCGCTGATCGAGAACGGCAGGGTCGTGATCCAGTCCTGCAGCTTGTTGAAGCCCGAGGTGGCCGAGTCGGCGAGCGAGCTGGCCTGGCTCTCGACGGCCCACACGATCAGCCAGGCGACGAGCCCGAGGATGATCAGGACGGCGAAGAGACAGATCAGGGTCGCGAGCACCGAGGGCACCCTGTGTCGCCGCAGGAAGGCGACGACCGGCAACATGGCCGACGCGAAGATCAGCGCGAGCAGCACCGGCAGGGTGACGAGGCTCAGGCTGAGGAAGACGTAGATGACGCCGATCGCGACGATCAGGACGGCGATGATCTGCACGGCACGCGTCGCGAGCGTGCCGAAGGCGTCGGCCCAGAGGGAGTGCCGGACGGCGGCGTCCTCACGGGCCACCTCGGCTTCTTGGCTGCGGAAGAGTCCCACGGTGTCGTCCTCGTTTCTGGTGGTGCGGGGGTCGAGAGGGGCGCCGGAAGAGGCACGGTCGGGCACGGCCGCGTGCCGGTGCGCCGACGGAGGCGGCGGGGCTGATCGGCCCGACTAGGACAGCCAACCCCGTCACGAGAATATCGGGCCGGATCGGTGCCCCCGCGACCCGGCGCGCGCCTAGCGTGGGAGGCATGCCGACCTCCGTCCTCGTCGTGTCCGACACCCACGTCCCGCAGAAGGCCAAGGCCGTGCCGGGGGTCGTCTGGGCCGCGGTCGAACGGGCCGACGTCGTCGTGCACGCGGGCGACTGGACCGGCGAACCGCTGCTCGACGAGTTCGAGGCCCGCGCGCGCCTCCTGATCGGGGTCCGGGGCAACAACGACGGTGACGGGCTGCGCGTGCGCCTGCCCGAGGTCGCCCGCACGACGATCGAGGGCGTGCGCCTCGCCGTGGTGCACGAGACCGGAGCCAAGGAGGGGCGCGAGGCCCGCATGGACCGCGCCTTCCCCGAGACCGACCTGCTGCTGTTCGGGCACAGCCACATCCCGTGGGACACGACGACACCCGCGGGCCTGCGCCTGCTGAACCCGGGGTCACCCACGGACCGTCGGCGCCAGCCGCACGCCACCTACCTCACGCTGACCCTCGACGCAGGCGAGGTGCGCGACGTGGTGCTGCACGAGCTGCCCGTCGCCGCACGGGACCGCACGGGGGTGCTTCCGCACCCCCGCATGACGACCTAGCCGGCGGGCGTCTCGGCAGGGGCCGACTCGGTCGGGGTCGGCGACGGGCTGGCCGTGCCCGACTCGGTGTAGCTGTTGCCGGCCGCGGTGACGACGAAGCTGCGGAACTCCTGCACCGTGAACGGACGGCTGCCGTCGTACTTCTGGCCGTTGACCAGGACCGTCGGTGTGCCCGTCAGGGCGTCGAGGTCGCTGTTCGGCAGGGGCCCGTCGATGGCCCGCTGCGTCGACGCCGTCACCCACGAGCCGAACTCGTCGTCGTCGATGCACCTCGTGATGTCGCTCGCCTTCGTCACCCCGTCGACGCCGGTCGCGATGTCGGCGAGTTGCGAGTCGTCGAGCCCGCGGGTGCCCTCTTCGGGTTGCTGCTCGAACATGGCGGTGTTGAAGTCGAAGAACGAGTTCGGCGAGTAGTTCGCCACGCAGGCCGCCGCGTTGGCCGCCCGGTTGCTGTACTTCGTGCCGAGGGACTGGTTCGTGAGGATGGCGACCGGGTGGTACTCGACCGTCGCCGCCCCCGACTCGACGAGACCGCTGATGTAGTCGTTGTTGGCCTGCTCGAACTCGCCGCAGATGGGGCAGAGGTAGTCGAGGTAGACCACGATGTCGACCGTGTCGCTCGACGCCGTGGACGCGGACGCCGTGGGCTCGTCGTCGGGGCCGAGGGCCCCCGTCTGCACGGCCTCGAAGCCCTGACCGATCTTGATGCCGTCGCTGGCCATGTTGGCGGGGCCGGGCCCGGCCGGACGGATGCTGTTCGTGATGACCAGGACGACGCCGACGACGATGGCGATCACCACGAGGGCGAGGCCGCCCTGCAGCGCCCACTTGCCCGCGCGCTGGCGCCGCTTCTGCTTCTGGCGGGCGAGCTGGGCCTTCTGGCGGGCCGCCGCGCGCCGCTGGTTCTTGGTCAACGACGAGTCGTCGGGATTCAGGTCAGTCATGGGGCTCCGGTGCGCGACGGCCTCGCATGGTCGCGTCGAGCGGGTGGTGGGGACGGTCGCCACGAGTCGTGGCCACGAAACATGGTACGAGGCGAGCCTGGCAGAAGTCCGCCAGGCGCGGGCGAGAGAGGGTGGAGAAGAGGCGCTCCCGTGGCGATCCGAGAGATTTTCATGGCATGCTGATCGGTGGTGGTCACCGCAGACCTCTGAGGTTGATCACCGTCCATTCACAACGGATCGTCCGGCACGTACCTGCCGGTGAAGGAGAAGATCATGGCGTCAGTCACGTTCAGCAAGGCAACTCGTCTCTACCCCGGCAGCACCCGCGCCGCGGTCGACGGCATCGACCTCGAGGTCGCCGACGGCGAGTTCCTCGTCCTCGTCGGCCCCTCCGGCTGCGGCAAGTCGACCACCCTGCGCATGCTCGCGGGCCTCGAAGAGGTCAACTCGGGTGACATCTACATCGGCGACCGCAACGTCACCGACGTCCCGCCGAAGGACCGCGACATCGCGATGGTCTTCCAGAACTACGCGCTCTACCCGCACATGACGGTCGCCGAGAACATGGGCTTCGCCCTGAAGATCGCCGGCGTCGGCAAAGAAGAGCGCGCCACCCGCGTCCTCGAGGCCGCCAAGCTGCTCGACCTCGAGCCCTACCTCTCGCGCAAGCCCAAGGCCCTCTCGGGTGGTCAGCGTCAGCGCGTCGCCATGGGCCGCGCGATCGTCCGTCAGCCCCAGGTGTTCCTCATGGACGAGCCGCTGTCGAACCTCGACGCCAAGCTGCGCGTGCAGACCCGCACCCAGATCGCGTCGCTGCAGCGCCGCCTGGGCGTCACCACGGTCTACGTCACGCACGACCAGACCGAGGCCCTCACCATGGGTGACCGCATCGCGGTGCTGAAGGACGGCGTCCTGCAGCAGGTCGGCACGCCGCGCGACCTGTACGAGAAGCCGCAGAACGTCTTCGTCGCCGGCTTCATCGGTTCGCCCGCCATGAACCTGCTGCCCGCCGACGTCGTCGACGGTGGCATCCAGTTCGGCACGGCCGTCACCGCGGTCGACCGCGACACCGTCGGCCAGGCCAACGGCAAGAGCGTCACCGTGGGCGTCCGCCCCGAGGACGTCGTGGTCAACACGACCGGCGAGGGCCTCGCGGTCACCGTCGACGTCGTCGAAGAGCTCGGCGCCGACGGCTACCTCTACGGTCACACCGAGGTCGACGGCAACCGCGTCGACGTCGTCGTCCGCGTCGACGGTCGCAACCACCCGAAGCTCGGCGAGACGATCTACGTCACCCCGCAGGCGCACCACGTGCACGTCTTCGACACCGAGAGCGGCGAGCGTCTCGGCGACAAGGCCGTCGTCAGCGCCTAGCACCCCGTCGGGTCGGCCCGTCGAGTCCGGTCGGAGCATCCCTCCGATCGACCCGGCGGGCCGTCCCGCGTTCCGGCCCCGCGCCTCCTGACCTCCCCCGCCGCCTCGCCTCAGGCGGCGCTCCCCCGCACGAGAGGCCCTCATGCCCGACTCCCTCAACATCACCTCGGCCACGGCCGACCCGGCGCTGCTCGACCTGCCCTGGGCCCTGCCGCTCGAGGAATGGCCCGACGAGGCCATCGCGACCCTGCCCAAGGGCATCTCGCGGCACCTGGTGCGCTTCGCGCACCTCAGCGGCTTCGTCATCGCGATCAAGGAGACGTCGGGCGAGATGGCCCGCGGCGAGTACGAGATGCTGCGCACGCTGCAGCGCATGGACATCCCGTGCGTCGATCCGCTCGCCGTCATCACCAACCGCCAGGACGCCGACGGGTCGCCGCTCAACCCGGTGCTCGTGACGCGGCACCTCAAGTTCTCGCTGCCGTACCGGGCGCTGTACTCGCAGACGTTGCGACCCGACACGGCCCGTCGCCTCGTCGACGCGCTGGCCCTGCTGCTCGTCCGGCTGCACATCATCGGCTTCTACTGGGGCGACGTGTCGCTGTCGAACACGCTGTTCCGCCGCGACGCGGGCGCGTTCGCCGCGTACCTCGTCGACGCCGAGACCGGCAAGCTCTACCCGGGCGGCCTCTCGAACGGCCAGCGCGAGAACGACCTCGAGGTCGCCCGCGTCAACATCGCCGGCGAGCTGCTCGACCTCGAGGCCGGCGGGCGCCTCGACGACAACCTCGACCCGGTCGACGTCAGCAACGGCATCGTCGCCGCGTACCGCAGCCTCTGGACCGAGCTGACCGGTGCCGAGACCTTCGACAGCTCCGAACGTTGGCGCATCAACGACCGCGTCGAGCGCCTGAACGACCTGGGCTTCGACATCGAAGAACTGGCGATCAAGACGGCCGAGGGCGGCAGCCAGGTCAAGATCCAGCCCAAGGTCGTCGACGCGGGGCACCACTCCCGCCGCCTGCTGCGACTCACCGGCCTCGACGTGGAGGAGAACCAGGCCCGTCGCCTGCTGAACGACCTCGACGCCTACCGCATGCGCACCGACCAGTCGGACTCGGACGAAGAGATGATCGCCCACGAGTGGGCCTCGCGCGTCTTCGAACCCGTCGTGCGGTCGATCCCCCGTGACCTGCGCGGACGACTCGAACCGGCCGAGGTGTTCCACCAGCTGCTCGAGCACCGCTGGTACCAGTCGCAGGCCGAGAACCGCGACGTGCCCATCGCCGAGGCCCTCACCTCGTACATCAACGACGTGTTGCGACACCGTCGCGACGAGCAGATGGTGATCGAGCCGGCGACCGAGTCGATCACGCTGCCCGAGGCCGCCCAGCTCGAGGCCGACGAGGCCGACGCCGACGAGGACTGGCGCAGCAAGGTCTGAGGACGCAGGAGGCGCGGGCCGGCACCCAGCCGACCCGCGCCTCGTCGAGACCCGCGTCTCGCGGGTGCCCGCCTACTTCTTCTTGCGCTCGGCGCGCAGCTTCGAGATCTCGTACAGCGTGACCGAGGCCGCGATGCCGGCGTTCAGCGACTCGACGGCACCGGTGATCGGCACCGACACGATCGCGTCGCAGGTCTCGGCGACGATGCGCGACAGGCCCTTGCCCTCGCTGCCGACGACGACCACGATCGGGCGATCGGCGAGCTCGAGGCCGGGCAGCATGACGTCGCCGTCACCGTCGAGGCCCACGACGAACACGCCCTGCTCTTTGAACGACTTGAGGGTCTGCGTCAGGTTCGACGCCATCGCGACGGGGATGCGCGCGGCCGCACCGGCCGAGGTCTTCCAGGCCGACGCCGTCAGGCCGACCGAACGACGCTGCGGGACGATGACGCCCTGCCCGCCGAACGCGGCGACCGATCGGATGATCGCCCCGAGGTTGCGCGGGTCGGTGATGCCGTCGAGTGCGACGAAGAGCGGCTTCTGCTGACGCTTGACCGCGGCCTCGAGCATGTCGACGGGGTGTGCGTACTCGTACGGCGGCACCTTGAGCGCGACGCCCTGGTGCACGGAGTCGTGCCCGGTGATGCGGTCGAGCTCGGGGCGCATGACCTCGAGGATCGGCAGGCCGCGACGGGTGGCGAGCTGCAGGATCTCTTTCGTGCGCTCGTCCATCTCGATGCGGGCGGCGATGTAGAGGGTCGTCGCCGGGATGCGCGTCCGGAGGGCCTCGACGACCGAGTTGCGACCGGTGACCATCTCGTGGTCGTCGGCCGACTTCGGGCGACGTCGGGGTGCATCGGGCCCGCCGCGACCGGCGATCGGCGACCCGGCACGGGGGCCGGCTCCGCCACGACCGCGCGCCGCCTCGAGCCGGTCGCGCGCCGCCTTGGCCTTGCCCGCGGGGTGGTACGGGCGGTCCTCGGCCGCCGGAGTGGGCTTCTTGCCCTCGAGCGCCTGGCGCCCCTGTCCGCCGCTGCCGACCTGCTTGCCCTTGCTGCCCTGACGCACGGCACTGCTGCCGGGACGGCCCTTGCGTGCTCCGCTGGTGTTCTTCACTGTTCGAGGCTCCAATGCGACCCGCTGGGGGTGTCTTCGATGGTGATGCCGGCGCCCGTCAGGACGCCTCTGATCTCGTCGGCCCGCGAGAAGTCGCGATCGGCCCGGGCTTGCTGGCGTTCGGCCAAGAGTACGTCGACGAGCGCGCCGAGCGCACGGTGCGCGTCGACCTCGTCACCGGCACGCCACTCGGGCGCGGTCGGGTCGATGCCGAGCACGGCCACCATGGCGGCCACGTGCTGCCAGGAGCGCGCGGCGGTGTCGAGGTCGCCGTCGTCGAGGGCCACGTTGCCGGCCCGCACCGTGTCGTGCAGCACGGCCACGGCCTGGGGGACGTTGAGGTCGTCGTCCATCGCCTCGCCGAACTCGTCGGGCACGACGCGGGCACCGACCCCGGCGAAGCGCGTGTCGGCGAGACGGCGCTGAGCCCGCTCGAGGAACGTCTCGACGCGGTCGAGGGCTGCCTCGGCCTCGAGCAGGGCGCCCTCGTGGTAGTCGATGGTGGACCGGTAGTGCGCGGCGCTGAAGAAGTAGCGGACGACCACGGGCCGGGCCTGCGCCAGGAAGTCGGCGGCGAAGATCGAGTTGCCGAGGGACTTCGACATCTTCTGGCCCTCGACGGCGACGAGGCCGTTGTGCATCCAGTACGAGGCGAAGCCCATGCCGGCCGCGGTCGACTGCGCCAGCTCGTTCTCGTGGTGAGGGAACCGGAGGTCGAGCCCGCCGCCGTGGATGTCGAACGCCTCGCCGAGGTAGCGGGCCGACATCGCCGAGCACTCGATGTGCCAGCCGGGTCTTCCCTCGCCCCAGGGCGAGGCCCACGAGGCGGACTCGGGCTCGTCGGCCTTGTGGCCTTTCCACAGCGCGAAGTCGCGGGAGTCGCGCTTGCCCCGCGGGTCGGCGTCGGCCGCGGGTGCCATGTCGTCGATCGACTGGTTGGTCAGGGCACCGTAGGTCGGCCAGGCGGCGGTGTCGAAGTAGACGTCGCCCGAGCCGTCGGGGGCGACGTAGGCGTGCCCCTTCTCGAGCAGCGTCGTGATGATCTGCTGCATCTCGCTGACGCTGGCGGTCGCCCGGGGCTCGTAGGTCGGCGGCAGGATGCCGAGCGCCTGGTAGCCGGCGGTGAACTCGAGTTCGTAGCGGTAGGCGCGCGCCCACCACTCTTCGGTCGTGTCGGCGGCCAACGCGAGGATCTTGTCGTCGATGTCGGTGACGTTGCGCACGAGGGTGACGTCGAGGCCACGGTAGGTGAACCAGCGCCGCCAGAGGTCGTAGACCAGAGCCGAGCGCAGGTGCCCGATGTGGGGCGACGACTGGACGGTGGGTCCGCAGACGTACAGCCCCACCTGGCCGGGCACGAGCGGGACGAAGTCGACGAGCGTCTGCTGACGGGAGTCGTAGAGCCTGATGGTCACGTGATCAGCCTATTTGACGCGGCTTCTGCCGCGTCGCCGGTGGACGACCCCTCGCGCGTGACGAGCGCCGTCGCGATCACGGCCACGCCCTCGCCGCGGCCGGTGAAGCCGAGCCCGTCGGTCGTCGTGGCCGACACGCTGACCGGGGCACCCACCACGCGGGTCAGCCCGTCCTGCATCTCGACGCGACGGGACGACAGCCGGGGGCGGTTGCCGATCACCTGGACGGCGACGTTGACCGGTGCGGCCCCCGCCGCCGCGAGCAGCTCGAGGGTGGCCGTGAGGAAGACGTCGCCGGACGCCCCGGCGAACCGGGGGTCGTCGGTGCCGAAGCTCGACCCGATGTCGCCGAGACCCGCGGCCGAGAGCAGGGCGTCGACGATCGCGTGGGCGACCGCGTCGCCGTCGCTGTGGCCCGCGAGGCCCGCCTCGCCCGGGAAGTGCAGCAGCCCGAGGTGCATCGGCTGGGCCGCGTCGAACGCGTGGACGTCGGTGCCGACCCCGGTCAGGAGGCGCGGGCCGGGTCGACCGGGCGTCTCGCGCCCCGGCCCGCTCGCGTCGCTCTCGGCGACGATCGTCTCGGCCCGACGGAGGTCCCACGGGGTGGTGATCTTGAAGGCCACCGGGTCGCCCGCCACGATGCGGACGCGGTGGCCGGCGGCGGCGAAGAGCGCCGCGTCGTCCGTGTGCTCGACGGAGGCCGCCGCGTAGGCGTCGTCGAGGGCGCCTCGGGGGAAACCCTGCGGCGTCTGCATGGCGACGAGTTCGCTGCGGTCGACGGTGTCGACGACGAAGGCGGCGTCACCGTCGACGCGTTTGATCGTGTCGGTGACCGGCAGGCCCGGCACGACGCCGTCGCCGGTCGCCTCGACGGTCGTGGCGACCAGGTCGAACTGGGCGGTGGGGGTGAACGGCCGGGCGCAGTCGTGGACCAGCACCGTCTCGACGTCGGGTCCCAGGGCCGTCAGGCCGGCCGCGACGGACTGCTGTCGCGTGACACCGCCCACGACGACGGAGGCGTAACCGCGGGCCGGGCCGGCGACGGCGTCGACGAGGGCGCGGGACTCGGCGACGAGAGCCTCGGGCACGACGACGACGACCTGCGTCGGGACGACCGACGCGAAGACGGCGTCGAGAGAGCGTTCGAGGATGCTGCGTCCGGCCACCTCGACGAAGGCCTTGGGCCTGCCGAGGGCGAGGCGCGTGCCACTGCCGGCCGCAACGACGACGACCGCCCGACCGACTCCGGACGGGGTGTGGACCCCACCGTCGTCGACCGAGCGGTCGTCGGGAGTGCTAGGACGCAAGGACCTCGTCGAGGACGCTCGACGCCTTCTCTTCGTCGGTCTTCTCGGCGAGCGCGAGCTCGCTGATCAGGATCTGACGAGCCTTGGCGAGCATGCGCTTCTCGCCGGCCGAGAGGCCACGGTCCTGATCGCGACGCCAGAGGTCGCGGACGACCTCGGACACCTTGATGACGTCACCGCTGGCGAGCTTCTCGAGGTTCGCCTTGTAGCGGCGCGACCAGTTGGTCGGCTCTTCGGTGAAGGGGGCGCGGAGCACGTCGAAGACGCGGTCCAGACCTTCTTTGCCGATGACGTCTCGCACGCCGACCAGGTCGACGTTGTCTGCGGGTACTTCGATGGTCAGATCACCCTGGGTGACGCGAAGCTTGAGGTACAGCTTCTCTTCGCCCTTGATGATCCGCTTCTTGACTTCTGAAATTGTCGCTGCCCCGTGATGCGGGTATACGACGGTCTCGCCGACCTCGAACTGCATGAATCAGGCTCCATTCTGCGACACCCAGGATACCATAAGCAGTCGTTGGTAAGGCTGCCCTAAGGAACCGACCCCCGTGGGCGCGGATAAGCTGGACCACGTACGTTTGTCGTGACGCTGATCCTGGAGGACACCTGTGCGAGCCCCAACCCTGAAGTCGCGCGGCTTGACGACGCGGCTCGTCTCGGCCGCCGCCGTCGGTGCCGTGGTCGTCCTGACCGCCGCCGGGTGCAACTTCATCAGCCCGCAGGCCACCACCAAGCAGTACGACGCGAGCGACGGCACGAGCGTCAACGTCGGCGACATCCAGGTGCGCAACGCGATCGCCCTCACCGCCAGCGAGGGCGACGGCGGCACCGCCAGCCTCAGCATGGTCGTGCTCAACACGAGCGACGAGGCCGCCGAGGTATCGTTCGAGTACCCCACGACCTCGGGCAAGAAGACCCAGACCGTCGAGGTCGACGGCTCGTCGCAGGTCTCGCTCGGCACCGAGCCCGGTCAGGACCAGTTCCTCATGGAGTCCCTCGACTCCGACCCGGGTGCCCTCGTGACGATCTTCGTCCAGTACGGCACCGAGACCGGCAAGTCGTTCGTCGTGCCCGTGCTCACCGGTGCACTGGGCGAGTACGCCACCCTGCTGCCGTCGCCCACGCCGTCCCGCGACGCCGCGCCGTCGTCGACGCCCCTGCCCGAGGCGACCGAGCAGGCGCCGTCCTCGTCGCCGACGCCGTAGCGTCCCTCCCCCGTCAGCCGAGAGGCCCGGCCCGCCGTGTGCGGTGCCGGGCCTCTCGCGTCTGACGGGCACCGCGCCTCCTGGGCTCTCGACGTGGTCGGAGCGGGCCGTCGGCCCGTGCCCCGGGGTCAGGCCTCGATGCGGTAGCCGAGGCCGCGCACGGTGACGAGCGCCTTCGGCTCGGACGGTACGGCCTCGATCTTCGAGCGGATGCGCTTGATGTGCACGTCGAGGGTCTTCGTGTCGCCGAAGTAGTCCGACCCCCAGACCCGGTCGATCAACTGACCACGCGTGAGCACGCGCCCGGCGTTGCGCATGAGCAGTTCGAGCAGCTCGAACTCCTTGAGGGGCATGGCGACGTCGTCGCCGCGGACCGTCACGACGTGACGCTCGACGTCCATGCGGATGTCGCCTGCCTCGAGCATCGAGTCGGACAGGTCGTCGGGGTCGACGCGGCGGCGCAGCACGGCCCGGATGCGGGCGAGCAGCTCTCGGGTCGAGTACGGCTTCGTGACGTAGTCGTCGGCACCCAGCTCGAGGCCGACCACGATGTCCACCTCGCTGTCCTTGGCGGTGAGCATGACGATCGGCACCTGGGACTTGGTGCGGATCACGCGGCAGACCTCGGTGCCCGGGATGCCGGGGAGCATGAGGTCGAGCAGCACGAGGTCTGCTCCGGTCTTGTCGAACGCGGTGACGGCGGCGGGGCCGTCCTCGGCGACGCTCACCTGGTAGCCCTCGCGCTGCAGGATGTAGGCGAGGGGCTCGCTGAGGGACTCTTCGTCCTCGACGATCAAGATGTGGGTCATCGGGTCTCCATGGTCATCGTGTCTCCTGGTGCTCTGATGCCGAGGCGGCGGTGGTGGGGATCGAGCGGGTGACGGGGTCGACATCCGCGGCCGGGAGGCGCAGGGTGAAGGTCGAGCCCTTGCCGACCTGCGACCAGACCCGCACGTCACCGCCGTGGTTCTGCACCACGTGCTTGACGATGGCGAGCCCGAGACCCGTGCCGCCGGTCCGTCGAGACCGGGCCGGGTCGACCCGGTAGAACCGCTCGAAGACCCGGTCGAGCTCGTCGTCGGGGATGCCGTAGCCCTGGTCGGTCACGGAGACCTCGACGACCCCGCCCGTGTCGACCGTGGCCCCGATGCCGACCCGCGACCCGTCGGGCGAGTAGTTGATGGCGTTCGCGACGAGGTTGTCGACGGCCGTGACGAGCATCGCCTGGTCGCCGATCACGTGCGCGTGCTTGCCGCCCCGGACGACGAGGTCGATGCCCCGCGCCTCGGCACCCACGCGGTTGCGGTCGACGGCGGTGTCGACCACGGTGCGGACGTCGACCGAGTCGCTGGTCTCGAGGGCGTCGGTCGCCTGAAGACGCGACAACTCGATGATGTCCTGGGTGAGGCGACCGAGCCGGCCGGCCTCACGGGTCAGGCGGGCCGCGAAGTGACGCACCTGCTCGGGATCGGCCGACGCGGACTCGAGCGCCTCGGCGAGCAGGCCGACGGCGCCGATGGGCGTCTTGAGTTCGTGGCTGATGTTGGCGACGAAGTCACGGCGCATGTCGTCGAGCCGACGCCCCTCGGTGCGGTCCTCGGCGAGCACCAGCACGAATCGCCCACCGAGTGCCGCAGCCCGCACGTGCACGGCGATGGTGGCCTCGCTGCCGGGCAGGCGCGGCAGCGTGAGTTCTTCGACCACGGGGTCGCCGTGACGTCGCACCGCGTCGACGATCGTCTCGACCTCGGGGTGGACGAGGTGCTGTTGGGCCGAGACCAGTCCGAGCTGGCGCGCCGCGGCCGAGGCCTTGAGCACGTTGCCCGACGGGTCGACCACGAGGCCCGCCGACTCGAGCGCGTCGAGCACGGCGTCGATGCCGTCGGGCAGGGCGACGTCGACGAGTGCCGCGGCGCGAACGGCTCGTCGGTGGGCCGAGACGACGACCACCACGATCGCGGCGCCGACGACGACCCCGAAGGCCAGCGACAACGGCACCAGCCAGGCGGATTCCATGTCGTTCACAGTAGTGACCCCCCGGTGGGTGCATGAACGGGAGGTCGTCCCATCCGCTGTACTTTGGTCAGAGTTCAGGCGGTGATCACCGGTCGTTAACCTTCACCGGAGAGCATCGTCGGGACTGTGCGGGCGACTCTGCCCCCACGTCACGAGCCGAGCGTGCGTCCCGCACGTCGCTCACAGCCACCGTGCTCCCAGGGCCACCGAGCCCCCACGACGAGAGGGTCGAACACGACATGCGCGAGGTATTCCAGCAGGAACTCCTGGAGGTGCAGGAGCGTCTCGTCGAGATCGCGGGCCTCGTCGCCGTCTCGATCGCGAACGCGACCACGGCCTTCAACGAGTCGAACGTCTCGTTGGCCGAGCAGGTCATCGCCGACGACGACAAGATCGACGAGCGCGCCATCGCCCTCGACGAGCTGGCCATCGACATCCTGGCCCGCCAGAACCCGGTCGCCCGCGACCTCCGCATCGTGGTCAGTGCGCTGCGCATCAGCGCCTCGCTCGAGCGCATGGGCGACATGGCCGAGCACATCGCCCAGCTCGCCCGCTACCGGTTCCCCGAGAAGGTCGTGCCGAAGTCGTTGCGCCCGACCTTCAAAGAGCTCGGCGAGCTCGACGTCGCCATCGCGAACAAGCTCACCGAGCTGCTCACGACCGAGGACGTCCGCCTGGCGGAAGAGATCCGCAACGACGACGACCGCATCGACGAGCTGCACCTCAGCGTCTTCGACAAGGTGCTCGGCGAGACCTGGAAGGGCGCGGCCGTCGACACGGTCGACTCCACCCTCGCGTCGCGCTACCACGAGCGCTTCGCCGACCACGCGGTCTCGATCGCCAAGAAGGTCCAGTACCTCGCGACCGGCGACTGG
>NZ_LMLG01000006.1:737934-760433 GCF_001421865.1 Frigoribacterium sp. Leaf44 | reverse complement strand
GGTGCCCGTTCGACGGGCACCGCGCCTCCTGTGTTCGGTCGGGCCGGCGCCGTCCGCGAGGATGGAGGCATGGCTTCAGTCGCGATCCTCGTCAACGGTCTGCCCGGATCGGGCAAGACCACCCTCTCGGCCACGCTCGCGGGGGTGCTCGGGTGCCCGCTGCTCGCGAAGGACCCGATCACGGAGGCGCTGGTCGACCTGGCGGGGCCCATGATCGCCCCCGAGGCCCTCGGCGTCATCGCGATGGACACCGTCTGGGCGATGGCGGGCGAGGTCGAGGCGGGCGTGGTGGTCGACGCGTCGTGGCAGCGGGAGCGCGACCTCGAGTCCGCCCGGGCCGGCGTCGAGCGCGCCGGGTCGCCGCGCACCGTCGAGGTGTGGTGCGACGTCGACCCCGAGGTGGCCCTGCAGCGCGTGGTCGACCGGCTCGCGGCCGGCGGCCGCCACCCGGCGCACGGCACCGTCGAATCGGCCCGTGCCGCCTGGCCGACCCGCGTGGCCGGTGCCGAGCCCCTCGGACTGTGGCCGGTCATCCGCGTCGACACGAGTGCGCCCGTCGACATGGACGACCTGGTCGTGGAGATCAGCGCCCGGTTCGTCTGACGACCGCCCCGAACCCTGTGGTGCCGGGGGTGCCGGACGCCGAAGCGCCCCACGCCCCCGAGAACGGGGCGCGGGGCGCGGGACCTTCGGGAGGCGCTATTTCTTGCCCTGGTTCGCGACCGCGGCGGCACCGGCGGCGGCGGCCTCGGGGTCGAGGTAGCGGGCCGGGCCGGTCGGCACGAAGTCGTCGTCGAGCTCGTAGACGAGCGGGATGCCCGTGGGGATGTTCAGCTCGGCGATCTCGTCGTCGCTGATGCCGTCGAGGTGCTTGACCAGCGCACGCAGCGAGTTGCCGTGGGCGACGACGAGGGTGACGTCGCCGGCGGCCAGGCTCTCGGTGATGTCGCTGTGCCAGTAGGGCAGCATGCGCTCGATGACGAGGGCGAGCGACTCGGTGCGCGGGGCGTCGATGCCGAGCTCGGCGTAGCGCTTGTCGTGCGCCTGCGAGAACTCGCTCTCGTCGTCGAGCGGGGGCGGCGGCACGTCGAACGAGCGACGCCAGGTCTGGAACTGCTCGGGGCCGTACTGCTCGAGCGTCTGCGCCTTGTCCTTGCCCTGGAGCGCCCCGTAGTGGCGCTCGTTGAGACGCCACGAGCGCTTCACGTCGATCCAGAGGCGGTCGGCCTCTTCGAGGGCGATGTCGGCGGTCTGGATCGCCCGGGTCAGGCGCGACGTGTAGAGGATGTCGGGCAGCAGGTCGGCCTCGCGCAGCAGCTCGCCGGCACGCTTGGCCTCTCGGCGCCCCTGCTCGGTGAGCCGCACGTCGACCCATCCGGTGAAGAGGTTCTTCGCGTTCCATTCGCTGTTGCCGTGACGCAGGAGGATGAGGGTCGAAGTCATGCCGCCAGCGTATCGCGACGGCCCGATGGCAGACTTGGCGCATGCCCATCGGTTCCGTCACGCGCGGCACGACCGGCACCAACCGCCTGCGTCGCGTCGATCGCTGGATCGCCGCGCACCCGTCGTTCCGGCGGGCGGACGACCCGCTCGTCGTGGACCTGGGGTACGGGGCGAACGCGACGACTCCCCTCGAACTGCACCAGCGCCTCCTGAAGGTGCGCGACGACGTCGAGGTCGTGGGCATCGAGATCGAGCCCGAGCGCGTCCGACTCGCCGGCCTGTCGGCGCGGCCCGGTGTGAGCTTCCGGCGGGGCGGCTTCGAGGTGCCGCTCGACGGCGACCGGCGGCCCGCGGTGATCCGCGCGTTCAACGTGCTGCGGCAGTACGACGAGTCGCAGGTCGCCGATGCCTGGGCGCTCATGACGGCTCGGCTGCAGCCCGGCGGCGTCCTCGTCGAGGGCACCTGCAACGAGGTGGGGCGCGTGGCGAGCTGGATCGACGTGACGCCCGCGGGGCCCACGACCTTCACGATCTCGCTGCGGCTCGCCGGGCTCGAGCTGCCCTCGATCGTGGCCGAACGGCTGCCCAAGGCGTTGATCCACCGCAACGTCCGGGGCGAGCGCGTCCACGACCTGCTCGTCGACCTCGACCGGCAGTGGGCGGTGGCGGCACCGCTCTCGGTCTACGGGCCGGTGCAGCGGTGGCTCGCGACGGTGCAGGGGCTGCGCGACGCGGGCTGGCCGGTGCAGGGCGGACGGTCGCGGTGGCGGCTCGGCGAGCTCTCGCTGACCTGGGCCGCGGTCGCGCCACGGGACTGACCCTGGGCGGGTCTCCTCAGACGCGGGCGAGCCGGGCGCGGGCCTCGTCGTGGTCCAGGCCCGTGGCCATGAGCAGGTCGACGAGCAGCGGGCGCAGCATCAGCACGACCATCGCCTCGGTCACGGGCGCTCCGGGCAGCACCGCCGTCGGGTCGAGCCGTCGGGCGACGGCCGACAGGGCCTCGCGGGCGACGGGACGCTGCTCGACGTCGTGCACCGACCGGCCGAGCACGGCGACCGCGCGCGAGGTCGACTCGAGCAGGTCGGCCAGGGCCGACCGGTCGACACCGTCGCCGAGTTGCGTGTCGAGCCGCCGTGCGACCACCCGCAGGTTGCGCACGGCGAGGTCGACGTAGCGCCGCACCGTCGCCTGCTGCCGCAGGTCGGGCAGCCGAGAGCGCAGGAACGGCGACAGCCGGGCGATGGACTCGGCCGACTCGAGGGTGGACGACCAGTCGTCGAGGACGGGCTGCGTCGACCGCAGCCGCTCGAGGGCGTCGTCGGCCCGTGGGGCGTCGTCGGTGCGGAGGGCGCCGACGAGCGCCGCGAAGGCCCGGTCGACCTCGTCGAACAGGCGCCGGGCGTCGTGGCGGGCCAGGCCGACGGGGTCGCGGGGCACGATCGCCGTGACGAGCAACGCCACCGCTCCGCCGACGGCGCCGTCGATGCTGCGGACGAACGCACCTCCGTCGGGGTCGGGCAGCAGCATGACGAGCATCGACTGGGTCGCGGCGGCCGCGGCGAAGGCGCTGCTCGGCGAGAAGAACCGGGCGACCAGCAGCGTCACGAACAACACGAGGGCGATCTGCCACAGCCCCTTGCCCACCACCATGAGCAGGACCTCGCTGAGCGCGATGCCGATCAGCACGCCGACGGCGTTCTCGAGCACCCGTCGCGGGCGGGCGTCGCGGGCCAGACCGAGCGACGAGATCGTGACGGTCACCGCCAGCAGGGGGATCGCGTGCCCCAGACCGTAGTGCGTGATCGCGTAGGCCCCGGCCACGGCGAGCACGATCTGGACGATCGCCGGGCCGGACGCGATCGTGCGCGCCGTCGCGTCGCGCACGCCGAAGGACGAGGAGGCGCGGTGCCAGCCGCGTCGCAGACCGCCGCCGCGCGTCGGCCCGGTCACGACCGGGCCCGGCTGCACTGCCTCACCGGGCCGTCAGCGGCGGACGGCGCCGAGGCGCGGCAAGCGGGGAACACCCGCGGCGGCACCGGCCGAAGCGGGTACGACGATCTCTTGAGCGGCCGCGATCATCAGGCCGTCGACGACGACGGCGAGCGGGGCGGACTCGTCGGTGCCGCGCTTGACGAGCGCGAGGGCGACCGGGCCGAGCTCGTGGTGCAGGGCGACGCTCGTGACGTGACCGACCGACCTGGGTGCGGTCGCCTCGGCAACGGGCTCTGCGCCTCCTGCGGTGTCGGACTCGTCGGTGACGCTGCCCACGACCGGGGCCAGCACGACCTCGGCACCGCGCTCGGGCAGCACCCCGTCGCTGCCGTCCAGGTGGAGCATGACGAGCCGACGTGGCGGGTGGCCGATGTTGTGCACCTTGGCGACGGTCTCTTGGCCGCGGTAGCACCCCTTGGTGAGGTGCACCGCGCTGCGCATCCAGTCGAGTTCGTGCGGGATGGTGCGCTCGTCGACCTCGGTCGAGAGGCGGGGACGCCAGGCCTCGATGCGCAGGGCCTCGAGGGCGAGGGTGCCCGCCACGGCGAGCCGCTCGGCCGGGAGGGCCGCGAGCGCGTCGAGGTCGGATCGTCGGACCAGGCTCTCGCGGTAGGTCCAGTCGTGACCGGGGTGACGGTCGGGGTCGGCGTAGCTGTGGCCGCCGACGGCCACCTCGTGCCAGGGATCGACCCAGACGAGCGCCGTGTCGTGCGACGTCAGGACCGGGACGAGCGGGACGGTGCCGTCGCCGTCGCGGTCGTCGTCGAGCAGGTCGTGCATCGAGCCGATCGTCGCGACGTCGCCCGTGCGGTCGGCGACCTCGACACGCAGCATGAAGCGCATGCGGTCGAGCCAGGTGCCGAGGGGCGCGACCTCGGAGCGGTCGACGAGCAGCCAGGCGGTCTCGCCGTCGTCGAGGACGCGGGCGGCGTGCTCGAGGCGACCGTTGGCGTCGAGCAACAGGGTCTCGGTCGAGACTCCCGGCGCGAGACCGACGAGGGCCTGGCTCGTCAGCGAGTTGAGCCAGCTGAGCCGGTCGGGCCCCGTCACGGTCAGCACGCCGCGGTCGGACAGGTCGACGACCGCCGCCCCCCGGGCGAGCAGGCGCTGTTCGCCGAGCGGGTTGCCGTAGTGCGCCGCCACGCCCGAACCGTCGTCGACGAAGCCGTCGCGCGACGAGAAGGGCGAGACCACGGGGCCCGTGGTCTCGGGGGTCGAGCCGTCGGCGTCAGTCAACGCGTGCCAGCTGCCCGGACGCGTGAGAACGCAGCTCTTGGCCGAGGGCCGCGATGTCCCACGCCCAGAAGAGCTTGCCTTCGACGAGGCCGTACATGCGGGTGGCGGCCGAGTACTCTTTCGCGTTGCTCGACCGGACGACGGCATCGGTGGCGAGGTCGATCCGCGGCCCCTTGACCCGACCGAGGTAGAGCTCGTTGACGCCGGTCGGATGGGCGATCTGCACCTCGAGGCCGAAGCCGTCGTCGGGCGTCCGGAGGATCTCGACCGCCCGGGCCGACGTGAAGGGCTGGACGCCGACACCGGGCAGCATGCCGGGGCCGCGGTCACCCGGCTCGGCCGGGCGTTCGAGCCGCCAGTAGCCGGTCTCGCTCGTCAGAGGCGTGTGCTCGTCGTCGAGCAGCCAGGTGAACGAGCTGTAGTTCAGGAAGGGCAGGCCGTCGTGGCTGAAGCTGATGCGCTGCCCGAACTCGTGGGTTCGCCGTTCGGTGCCCGGTTCGGAGTCGGGGTCGCCCTCGCCGATCTTGTAGTCGACGACGCCGGTGCCCTGCCAGACGCCGATCAACCACGAGAGGGGGACGAGCTCGGACGGCAGGTCGGTGGGGATGTCGATCATGGAGCGGTCAGCGCTGACCCTTGAACAACTTGAGCAGGACGACGACCGAGACGAAGCCGATGGCGAGGGTGGCGAGGCCGAGGAGCCCGATGTAGAACACCTCGAGTGCGAGCAGGGAATCCATGACGTCGAGCCTACCCGGCGACCACCGACGTGCCCAGTCCTTCGGGGCGACCGTTCAGACGATCCGAGCGGTGGGCGGTCAGACGAGCGCGAAGACGCCCGTCACGACGGCCAGGATCACCAGGCTGCCGCAGGTGCTGAGCATCGTGCGCGAGACCAGGCCGTCCTTCTGGCTCGTGGCGAGCTGCAGCACGAAGGTGAGCACGATGGCCCCGCCGAGGGCGAGGACGACGTGGTCCCAGTACTCGGAGGCGGGCGAGCGCAGGCCGATCAGCACGGCCACGACGAGCGTGGCGACCCAGACCGGGACGACCGTGATCGGCTTGAGCCGTGCCGTCGTCGCGTCGACGTCTCGTTCGCCTGCCTGCACCGTTCGTCCCTCGTTCGTGTCCGCCGTTCTGCCGACCTGCCCTAGCATCGGATGGTCGGAGTGGCGGGGTCTCATGTTTTAGACTGCTCGACAGTACATTCACTGGAGGTCGTGTGGCGCAGCTCTTGGTACTGACCTCTGCGGGCGGCCCCGACGTCCTGCCGTCGCTCGCCTTGCTCAGCCACCGTACCCGGCAGATCCCGGCCGAACCCGCGCAACTGGTGAACGCGCCCTCGAGCGACCTGATCTTCGTCGACGCCCGCGCCGACCTCGCCAGCGCCAAGTCGCTGTGCAAGATCCTCCGCACCACGGGCGTCACGGTGCCGCTCGTCCTGGTGCTCACCGAGGGCGGGCTGACCGCCGTCAACAGCGAGTGGGGCGTCGACGACGTCATCCTCGAGACCGCCGGTCCCGCCGAGATCGACGCCCGCATCCGCCTGGTCACGGGTCGCCTCGCGCAGTCGCAGAACGGCTCGAAGATCCACGCCTCGGGTGTCGTCATCGACGAGGCCAGCTACTCGGCGAAGGTGCACGGCCGCCCCCTCGACCTCACCTTCAAAGAGTTCGAGCTGCTCCGCTTCTTCGCCACGCATCCGTCCCGCGTCTTCACCCGCGAGCAGCTGCTCAGCGAGGTCTGGGGCTACGACTACTTCGGCGGCACGCGCACGGTCGACGTGCACGTCCGGCGCCTCCGGGCCAAGCTCGGCGACCTCGAGTCGCTGATCGGCACCGTGCGCAACGTGGGTTACCGGTTCAACGTCTACGACGACGACGCCCAGGCGGTCGTCTCGTGAGCACGGTGGCGTCGTGACGGGCGCGGCCGACGCGACCCGCGCCTCCTTCGTGCCCGCTCTCGCCCGCGCGGCCATCGAGGCCGACGGCAGCCCGCCGTTCTCCGACCAGACGCTGGTCGACGTCCGGTCGGGCGCGGCGACCGTGGTCGGCGATGCGCACGCCGCGGCGGTGCTGCGCGACGGCGAGGCCGAACTGGTCGTGCATCCCGACGACCGCCGACAGGGACGCGGCGCCGAGCTGCTGCAGCGACTCGTCGACGAGACCGAGGGTCCGCTGCTGCTCTGGGCCCACGGCGACCACCCGGGCTCGCGCGTGCTCGCCGCGCGCTTCGGCCTCGCCGAGACGCGTCGCTTGGTGCAACAGCGTGCCGACATCCCCGCCGGGCCCCCCGCGCCCCGCCTGCGTGACGGCGACCGGGTCGCCTCGTTCCGACCGGGCGTCGACGACCAGGCCTGGCTCGACCTCAACGCCCGGGCGTTCGCCGACCACCCCGAGCAGGGCTCGCTGGTCCAGGCCGACCTCGACGCGCGGAAGGCCGAGCCGTGGTTCGACGCGGGCGACTTCGTCCTGCTCTGGCGCGGCGACGAACTGCTCGCCTTCTGCTGGCTGAAGCTCGACGAGAATCAGCCCGGGGAGTTCTACGCGGTCGGCGTCTCGCCCGACCACCAGGGCGAAGGCCTCGGAGGCGCGGTGGTCGACGCCGGGTTCGCCCGCCTCGCCGAGCGCGGGGCCGGCACCGCGGGACTGTACGTCGAGGGCGACAACACCGCTGCCCTCCGGCTCTACGCGGCTCGCGGGTTCACGGACCACGCGGTCGACGTGCAGTACACGCTCACGCGCTGAACGCTCCCGGCAGGCGTGCCGTTCTCGATCGGGGGGTGCGCGTCGATCCGGTCCACCGATATGCTGCGGTTCGGATGACAGCGATCGAGGGGGCATCATGACCGATCAAACCAGACCGAGCGGCGACGACCAGGGGCACGACGGGCCGCCGCCCGAGGGGCAGCACCCCGAAGGGCAGCAGCCTCAGGGGCAGCACCCCGAGGGGCAGGGGCACGAACCGACCACAGCGCCCGCCGCGTTCCCCTACCAGGACCTGCCGTACGGACGACAGCCCGACGGTCAGGCGCCGCAGCCGACCGGCCACGGACACCAGCTCTACGGTTCCGCGCCGCGGCCGACCGACCACGAGCAGCAGCAGGGTGCGTACGGACAGCCCCAGGGTGCGTACGGACAGCCCCAGGGCGCTTACGAGCAGCCACAGGGCGCGTACGGGCAGCCGTACGGCGTCGCCGGCCACGCGCAGGAGGCACCCGGGCAGGATGCCTACGGCCAGCCGACCCAGCAGTTCGCGTACGCGCAGGCTCCCACTCCCCCGGCACCGAGGACGCCCGAGCAGGCCGCACGGCGTCGGCGACTGCTGATCGGCCTCATCGGCGGAGCAGCCCTGCTGCTCGTGTTGGTCGTGGCGGGTGCCGTGACGTTCGCCACGATGAGCGCCTCCCACCGGCCCGAGGCCACCGTCCGCGATTACCTGGGCGCGGTCCAAGCCGGCGAGGTCGAACGCGCCCTGGCCCTGGACGGCACCGAGGTCGCCGACGGCGACGTCCTGCTGACCGACGACGCGTACGCCGCAGCCGACGACCAGGTCGACGGGTTCCAGCTGGGCGCCGTCTCGACCGACGGAGACGACGCGCAGGTCGAGGCCGTCGTGCACCGTGCCGACGGGTCGACCCATGCGCAGGACTTCACGCTCGTCCGCGACGGGCGCGATCTGCTGTTCTTCGACCGCTGGGCGCTCCAGCCGGTCGACCTCGGCACGGTCTCGGTGCAGGTCGCCGGCCCGGCGTCGGCCGAGATCGCCGTCGACGGAACGCCCGTCACCCGGGGGTCCGACGGCTCGGTGAGCCTCAAGGCCTTCCCCGGCAGCTACGAGGTCGCCCTCGCCGCCGAGAACGAGTCGTACTCCGCCACCGCCGCGACGGCCGTGGTCGAGGGTGCCGTCGTCACCGCCCAGCCGACCCTGCTCACGACCACCCTCACGCCGGCGGGAACCACGGCGGCGACCGCGGCCGTCGACGCCTGGGTCGCGGGCTGCATCGCCTCGACCGATCTGCGTCCGGAGGGCTGCAGCTTCGGCCTGTACGACACGGAGTCGGGCCGGTACACGCTGTCCGGGCAGAAATGGACGCTCGAGTCGGCGCCGCAGTTCACCGTCGGCGACTGGCAGGACGGCGGTTGGGCGGTCAGCACGACGACCCCGGGCTCGGCCTCCTTCACCGCCCAGGGGGTCGACGCCGCGGGCAACAGCGGCGTGTACGGGTCGCTCGCACCGGTGCCGGTGCGGGTGGGCGGCCTGATCAGCGACGTGACCGCCGACGGCGCCACGTTCACCTCGAGCGTCGCCACGCCGCTCACCTGACGCGAGGGGTACAACCGGGGTACGCGAACGGCTCGGCGAGGCCTACTCCAGGGGGCCGGGCGAAGCTGCCATCGCGCTCCCAGCACCGAGGAGTGGATTGAGGCACCGCGCACGGTACGCATCCCATCGTCAGGAGAACACCATGAACCCCGTCAAGTTCCTTTCCGATCTCGGTCTCCAGAGCAAGCACGCCTACTGGGGAGGCTTCGCCTCCATCGTGATCGCCCTCGTGGCCTGGATCGCCTCACAGGGGAAGGACTCGTCCGACAAGGCGCAGTCCGACCGCTGGGGCATCTTCATCGGCCACTGGGCGCCGACCTTCTTCGCCCTGGGCATCGCGCTGAAGAACGAAGAGAAGTAGGCACGCCACCACCAGTACGATGACGCCCCCGCCGAACCGGCGGGGGCGTCGTCGTCCGCGGGGTGCGGCGGCGGTCGGCCGAGGGCACCTCAGAGCAGGGCCGGCGCACCGCCCAGGGCGAACGGTGACAGCAGGCCGGTGATCTCCTTGAGCGGCGGTCGCGCGTACTCGCCGCGCTTGCCGGTGACGAGCCCCAGACGCACGAGGGACTCGGCGAACACCGTCGCGGCGGCGACCCCGTCGACGACGGGGGCGCCGATCTCGTCCGAGATCGACCGACAGAGGTCGGTCATCCCGGCACAGCCGAGCAGGACCGCGTCGGCCCCCGACGCCAGGACCTCGTGACACTCGTCGACGATCAGGGCTCGCGCGTCCGACGAGGGGTCGTCGAGTCCCAGCACCGACACCTCGCACGCGCGGACCTCGACGCAGCGGTCGGCGAAGCCGTACCGCTGCACCAGCTCGCGGGACCGCCCGACGGTGCGCCCGAGCGTGGTCACGATGCCGAAGCCGCGCCCGACCATCGAGGCCGCGTGCATGCCGGCCTCGGCGATGCCCAGCACGGGGCCGGTCGCCAGCTCGCGGGCGGCGTCCAACCCCGGGTCGCCGAAGCAGGCGAGCACGTGGGCGTCGACTCCGTCGCGTTCTCCGTCGCGGACCAACTCGAGGACACCGGGTACCGCCAGCGCCTCCTCGTAGTGGCTCTCGATCGACGCGGGACCCATCGACGGGCCGAGCGCCTCGACGCGGGTGCCCGGCCCGACGACGGCGGCCGCGGTGCGGCCGATCGCGGCGGTCATGGCCTGTGTCGTGTTGGGGTTGATCAGGCGGAGCCTCATGCGGTCCGGCCCTCGGTCGGTCGGGCGACGGTCCCGTCGTCGACCGTGGGGTCGTCGGCGTCGAGTCGGGGCATGCGGGGCCGACGCTTCTCGAGGGCCCAGAACAGCACGAGACCGAGGCCGCAGCCGACGAACCAGCTGTAGTTGCCGATCCAGGTGAGCGAGGGGCCACCGGCATCCACGACCCAGCCGGGCACGAGTGCCGACGCGACCGAGACGGCGCCCGCGAGCACGAGGGTCCAGACGGCGTTGGGGTTGAACCCGCCGCGGTACCAGTAGCGACCCGAGGGCGACATCGTGAACATGTCCTCGACGGCGACGCGCTGACGGGCGACGAGGTAGTAGCCGGCGATCAACATGCCGAACAGGGGCCCGATCAGCGCCCCCAGCACGCCGAGCGTGTACTGGATCGCCTCGGCGTTGCCGTACCAGTTCCAGGGGGTGAGCAGCACGGAACCGACGGCGGCGATCATGCCGCCGAGGCGCCAGCTGATCTTCCGCGGCGCGACGTTCGAGAAGTCGAAGGCCGGGGCGATGAAGTTGGCGACGATGTTGATGCCGACGGTCGCGGTGACGAAGGTGAGACCGCCGAGCAGGACCACGAAGGGCGTGCCGATGGCGTCCACGGTCTCGATCGGGTCGGTGATGAGTCGACCGAACACCGGCACCGTCGCCGAGGCGCACAGCACGGTGAGGATCGAGAAGAAGAGGAAGTTCACCGGCAGCCCGAGGAAGTTGCCTCGCTTCACCGCCGCGAAGCTCTTGCCGTACCGGGAGAAATCACCGAAGTTCAGGACGGGCCCCGAGAAGTAGCTGACGACGATGGCGACGGCCGACGCCATGACCGGCAACGACGCGGCGAACGACAGGGGCTCGCCCACCGAGAGGTCGAGGTCGATCGCGCTCCAGCCCGCCTGCGAGACGAGGTAGACCGCGAGGGCGATCATCAGCACGTAGACGGCGGGACCGGCGAAGTCGATGAACCGACGGATGGTCTCCATGCCGCGCCAGAACAGGGCCGCCTGGGCGAACCACAGGATGCCGTACGAGATCCACCCCAGGGCGCTGAGGCCGAGGAAGGACGGCTCGAGCAGTGCGGCCGTCGACGGGACGAACTTGAGGAAGACGATGTTGAGCGATTCCGCGGCCAGGTAGGTCTGCACGCCGTACCAGGCCGTCGCGATGAGGCCCCGGATGATCGCCGGGACGTTCGCCCCGAGCACGCCGAAGACGGCGCGGTTGATGACCGGGTAGGGAACGCCCGTGCGCTGGCTGGGCTTGGCGACGAGGTTCGCGAAGACGTTGACGATCACGATGCCGACCACGAGCGACACGAGCACCTGCCAGCTCGCGATGCCGAGGGCGAAGAGGCTGCCGGCGGTCACGTAGCCGCCGACCGAGTGCACGTCCGACATCCAGAAGGCGAAGATGTTGTAGCTCGACCAGGTCTGTCTCTTCAGCGGTGCGAGGTCGTCGTTCGTCAGCCGGGGGTCCCGGGCACCCACGATCCGAGCGGCCGCGACGGACGTGAGCGGGGCGGGTGGACCGGCGGCTCCGACGGCGGGCGGGGCCGGGTCGGCCGGGGGTCGGGCGATGTCTGTGGTCACGGCGTGCCTCCAGGCGGCGTTGTAGTCTGACGATCGGCGGGACGGGTCGACCGTGAATCTATGGCTTCACGGATTCGGCCTCATGTCGGCCGTGTTACGTGTTCGTGACAGCGGTTGCTTCACGAAAGCGCGCCAGCCCGACCACCCGTCCCCGCACCAGGAGGGTCATGCCCGACGACCCCGACGCGTCCCCGTCGGCGATCGGCGATCTCGACGCCGCCGCCCTCGGCGCCCGCCTGCGCCACCTCCGCGCGGCGGCGGGTCTCTCGCTCAGCGCCCTCGCCCGGGCCCTCGACATCTCACCCAGTGCCGTGTCGCAGATCGAGCGCGGCGTCCGACGCCCCTCGGTCAGCCGGCTGATCGCCATCGTCCAGGTGCTCGGGGTGCCGCTCGCCGACGTCTTCGACGACCGGGCCGAGCCCGCCACCCGTCGCACGGCCCCGTCCGACCGCGGCGACGCCGCCACGGGCGGCTACGTCCTGGCCCGAGGAGGCGCGGCGCAGCCGGTCGTGCTCCGCGGCGGAGTGGTCTTCCGCCGCCTCTCGCCCGCCCATCTCTCGGGCGTCGACTTCTTCGAGTCGACCTACCCGCCGGGAGCCCTCGCCACCGAGGTCGCCGCCCTCGTCACCCACGAGGGCTACGAGGTCGGCACGGTCACCTCGGGAGAGCTGACCATCGACTTCCCCGACGAGACCGTCACGATGCGGGCCGGCGACTCGATCACCTTCCCGTGCGACCTGCCGCACCGGTTGAGCAACGGCGGCGGGGTCGACGCGGTCGCCACGTGGCTGATCGTGCACTGAACCGGCGCGACCGGGCCCGCCCGCGCCTCCTCCCCCGGCCGTCGGGTGTCCACACGTCATCTCGCGTTTACCCGGGACGACGCTGAGAGGCGGTCGGGGGTGGCACGATGGTGCGATGGACAGCAGCGAACCCCGCGTCGACGGCGCCGGCGTCACCCCCGACTTCCTCGACGACTTCGACGAGATCGTCAGCTTCGAGGACGGCACCCTGCCCGCCGAGCGCTACCTCGACCGCGAGCTGAGCTGGCTGGCGTTCAACCAGCGCGTGCTCGAGCTCGCAGAGGACCCGACGACGCCGCTGCTCGAACGGGCCAACTTCCTGGCGATCTTCGCGAGCAACCTCGACGAGTTCTTCATGGTGCGCGTCGCCGGCCTGAAGCGCCGCATCGCGACGGGCCTCGCCGTGCCGACCAACGTGGGGCGCGGGCCGAACGAGGTGTTGGCCGACATCAACAAGAAGGCCCACGAGCTGCAAGAGCGCCATGCCCGGGCGTTCCTCGACCTGGTCAAGCCCGACCTCGACGACGCAGGCATCCACATCGAGAACTGGTCCGACCTCGAAGAGGCCGACCGGGTGCGCATGCGCGAGATCTTCGCCGAGCAGATCTTCCCGGTGCTCATGCCGCTCGCGGTCGACCCGGCCCACCCCTTCCCCTACATCTCGGGGCTGTCGCTGAACCTGTCCATCCGCGTCCGCAACCCCAAGACGATGCGACAGGAGTTCGCCCGCCTCAAGGTGCCGCAGATGCTGCCGCGCTTCGTGCAGCTGCCCGACAACGACAGCGGCCGCGTGCGGTTCATCCCCCTCGAGGACCTCATCGCCAACCACCTGCAAGACCTCTTCCCCGGCATGGAGGTCGTCGAGCACCACGTGTTCCGCGTCACCCGCAACGAGGACGTCGAGGTCGACGAGGACGAGTCCGAGAACCTCATCCAGGCCCTCGAGCGCGAGCTGCTGCGCCGCCGGTTCGGTCCGCCGATCCGCCTCGAGATCACCGACGACATGGACCCGGTCACCCTCGAGCTGCTCGTCCGCGAACTCGACGTGACCGACCAAGAGGTCTACAAGCTGCCGGCCCCGCTCGACCTGGCCGGCCTGTTCGAGATCACCAAGATGCCGCGGGCCGACCTCAAGTACCCCAAGCACCTGCCGACCACGGCGGTCCAGCTGCAGCAGACCGAGCCGAACATGAAGCCCGACATGTTCGCCAGCATCGCGCGTCAGGACATCCTCGTGCACCACCCGTACGAGTCGTTCGCGACCAGCGTGCAGGCGTTCCTCGAACAGGCCGCGGCCGACCCCAACGTGCTCGCCATCAAGCAGACGCTCTATCGCACGAGCGGTGACAGCCCGATCATCGAGGCCCTCATCGACGCCGCCGAGGCGGGCAAGCAGGTGCTCGCGCTCGTCGAGGTCAAGGCGCGGTTCGACGAACAGAACAACATCACCTGGGCCCGCAAGCTCGAGAAGGCCGGCGTGCACGTCGTCTACGGCCTCGTCGGGCTCAAGACCCACTGCAAGCTCGCCCTGGTCATCCGCCAGGAGAAGGGCACGCTCAAGCACTACACGCACATCGGCACGGGCAACTACAACCCGAAGACCAGCCGCATCTACGAAGACATGGGTCTGTTCACCGCCGACGACCAGGTCGGCAAAGACCTGACGCGCCTCTTCAACGAGCTGTCGGGCTACGCGATCGAGAAGAAGTTCAAGCGACTGCTCGTGGCGCCTCGTTACCTCCGTCGCGGTCTGCTCAAACAGATCCAGAACGAGATCGAGAACGCGCAGGCCGGGCGCCCCGCGGGCATCCGCATCAAGATCAACTCGATCGTCGACGAGCAGATCATCGACGCGCTCTACAAGGCGAGCCAGGCCGGGGTCCCCGTCGACGTCTGGGTGCGCGGCATCTGCACGATCAAGCCGGGTGAGCCGGGGCTCAGCGACAACATCCGGGTTCGGTCGATCCTCGGGCGGTACCTCGAGCACAGCCGTCTGTTCTGGTTCGCCGCCGACGGCGACCCGCAGGTCTTCATCGGAAGCGCCGACATGATGCACCGCAACCTCGACCGTCGCGTCGAGGCCCTGGTGCGCCTGACGCAGGCCGACCACCTCACCGAGGTCGCCGACCTGTTCGAGCAGGCCATGTCGGACGAGACCGCCTCCTGGTGGCTCGAGTCCGACGGCACCTGGACCCGCCACGCACGTGACGCCGAGGGCCGGTCGCTGACCGATCTGCAGAACGCCCAGATGAAGGCGATCACGCAGCGGAAGCGCTCCAAGCGATGACCATCACCTCGACGACCGTCGTCGCCGCGGGCGCCGTCTGCTGGCGGCTGGTCGAGGGCAAGGTCCGGGTGCTTCTGATCCACCGCGACCACCACGGCGACGTCTCGCTGCCCAAGGGCAAGGTCGACCCGGGCGAGGCGACGCCCCAGACGGCCGTTCGGGAGATCCGCGAAGAAACCGGTTACCGCGTCACGCTGGGCGCCCCGCTCGGCACGGCCGAGTACCTGCTGCCCGGCGGTCGCGACAAGGTCGTGCACTACTGGTCCGCCGAGGTGACCGACGAGTCCGTGGCCGAAGCCGGGACGTTCACGCCGAACCACGAGGTCGCCGCCATCGAGTGGGTCGGCATCGACAAGGCGAAGGCGATGCTGACCTACGCCCGCGACGCCGACGTGCTCCAGCGCTTCGCCGACCGGGTGACGACGGGCAGGGCTCGCACCTTCCCGATCGTGGCCCTCCGTCACGCGAAGACCACCTCGCCGTCCGACTGGCACGGCTCGGACGCCACACGCCCGCTGCTGCCCCAGGGCCGCCGCCAGGCGAAGTCGGTCGCACCGGTCATCGCGGCCTGGGCCCCGACGCGCATCGTCAGCAGCACGGCGGCGCGGTGCCTGGCCACGCTCGAGCCCCTGTCCGAGCTGACCCGGGTCGGCGTCCGACAGACCGACGCGATCAGCCAGGACGCCTTCGAACAGGGCACGGACGACGTCGCCGGGGTGGTCAAGAAGCGACTGAAGAAGAAGGTCGCGGCCGTCATCTGCAGCCACGGCCCCGTGCTGCCCGAGGTCATCCGGCAGATCTCGCTGGGGACCAAGGGGGGCGACCGCATCGACCTGCGCCGTGCCTCGTCGCTCGGCACGGCCGAGTTCACCGTGCTGCACGTCTCGGTCGACGACACGGCGCTCGTCGCGATCGAGACGCACGGCCCGGCCGCCTGACCCGCGCCTCCTCGGCTCCCCGACGTCATCGAGACGGTCGGCCCCCGCCTGCGACGGGCGGGGGCCGACCTCTGTCGGGACGCGCTTGTCCCGGCCGATGTTCCCCCCTCGTTCACCTTCCGTTCACCGGGGCAGGCGACCGTGGTTAACCCGTCGCCGTAGCGTCTCGCACGGGTCGGCACCTGGCCCACAGCACCCAGCCATCACATCCCGAAAAGGACCCCCCTGTGAACTTCAAGCGCACCGGCAGCATCGTCGCGATCGCCGCGGTCGGAACCATGCTCCTCGCGTCCTGCGCCAGCAACGAAGGCGGCGCCACGCCTTCGGGCGGCGCATCGTCCAGCGACGTCTCCGGCTCCATCAAGGGCGTCGGCGCCTCGTCGCAGCAGGCCGCCCAGGAGGCCTGGGTCGCTGCCTTCCAGACCGCCAACCCCGACGCCAACATCGGCTACGAGCCCTCCGGCTCGGGCAGCGGCCGCGAGAGCTTCATCTCGGGTGCCGCGGACTTCGCCGGTTCCGACCGCGCGTTCAAGACCGACGAGATCTCGTCGAGCACCTTTGCCGGCTGCACGCCCGACACCGGCATCGTCGAGCTGCCCGCCTACGTCTCGCCCATCGCGGTCGTCTTCAACCTCGACGGCGTCGACGAGCTCAACCTGACGCCCGCCACGCTCGCCGGCATCTTCAGCGGCAAGATCACCACCTGGGACGCCTCCGAGATCAAGGCCGACAACCCCGACGCCGACCTGCCCAGCACGGGCATCACCGCCGTCCACCGTTCGGACGACTCGGGCACCACCGAGAACTTCACCGACTACCTGCACGAAACCGCGGGCGACACCTGGACCGAAGAGGCCGACGGCACCTGGCCGACCGCGTTCGGCGGCGAGGGCGCCTCGGGCACCACCGGCGTGATCGACGCCGTCACCAACGGCACCGGCACCATCGGCTACGCCGACGCCTCGCGCGCCGGTGACCTCGGAACCGTCAAGGTCAAGGTCGGCGACGACTTCGTCGGCTACTCGGCCGAGGCCGCTGCCGCCATCGTCGACGAGTCGCCCGAAGAAGAAGGCCGCACCGAGGGCGACATCGCCATCGCGCTCGACCGGACCTCGACCGCATCCGGCGTGTACCCGATCGTCCTGGTCAGCTACCTCGTCGCCTGCGAGTCGTACGAGGACGCCGCCAAGGGCGAGCTCGTGAAGGCGTACCTCTCGTACGTCACCAGCGAAGAAGGCCAGAAGGCCGCGGCCGACGCCGCCGGTTCGGCCCCGATCTCGAGCACCCTCTCGGGTCAGGTCGCCGACGCCATCGCGCTGATCAAGTAACACGGCACCACCTCGGGGGCCCGGGAACGCACCGCGTGCGTTCCCGGGCCGTCGGCCTGACAGGCACCACCAGCACCAGCACCAGCACCGCCAGCACACCCGCACCCGTTCGCCCCCGATCCCCACCCGAGCCTCCGGAGGACCCCGTCCGATGACCGCCCCCGCCACGACCTCGGCCCCCGCCGTCGTCCCGAAGCCCAAGCGACGTCCCGCCGACCGGATCTTCTCGGGCAGCACCGTCGTCGCGGGTGGTCTCATCCTCGCGATCCTGGCCGCCGTCGCACTCTTCCTCGTCGTGCAGAGCATCCCGGCACTCACCGCCGCCCCGGGCGAGGTCTCGCTCTCGGGCTACCCCGGCACCTTCTGGGAGTACGTCGGCCCCTTGGCCTTCGGCACCGTCTACGCCGCCGCGCTGGCCCTTCTGATGGCCCTGCCGGTCGCCATCGGCATCGCGCTCTTCATCTCGCACTACGCTCCCCGCAAGCTCGCCCAGGGCCTCGGCTACGTCATCGACCTGCTGGCCGCGGTGCCCTCGGTCGTCTTCGGCCTGTGGGGCAGCATCGTGCTCGCCCCGGCGATCCAGCCGTTCTACGACTGGCTCGTGAACACCTTCGGCTGGTTCCCGCTCTTCGCCGGCCCCGTCTCGGGCACCGGGCGCACGTTGCTGACCGCCTCGATCGTGCTCGCCGTGATGATCCTCCCGATCATCACCGCCCTCAGCCGCGAGGTCTTCCTGCAGACGCCCGTGCTGCACGAGGAGGCCGCCCTGGCCCTCGGCGCCACCCGGTGGGAGATGATCCAGATCGCCGTGCTCCCCTTCGGCCGGCCCGGCATCATCTCGTCGGCCATGCTGGGGCTCGGACGCGCGCTCGGCGAGACCATGGCCGTCGCCTTGGTGCTGTCACCCGCCCTCGTGATCAACCCCGCGATCCTCACGTCGACGAACTCGTCGACGATCGCGGCCAACATCGCCCTGCGGTTCCCCGAGGCGCACGACATCGGCATCAACACCCTGATCGCGACCGGCCTCGTGCTGTTCGTCATCACCCTGATCGTGAACTCGATCGCCCGCTACGTCATCAACCGCCGCAAGGCCTTCTCGGGAGCGAACTGATGGCCACCACCACCGCCGGCGTGCGCCGGTCCACCCGCACGGTCAACGCCCTCACGACAGGGCGCCTTCCCAAGACCGCGCCGCTGGTCATCCTGCTCGGCAGCTGGGTCGTCATGGGCGTCGTCTTCGCCCTCCTGAACGCCGCCGGCGTCACCGAGACCTTCAACTGGGTCGGCGCGATCGTCCTCGGGACCGTGCTCTACGCCGCGCTCGTGTTCGTCGTCGCGATGCAGGTCGAGGGCATCCGCCGGGCGAAGGACCGCGTCGTCACCACCCTTGTGAGCGCCGCCTTCATCATCGCGCTCGTGCCGCTGGTGTCGTTGCTCATCACCGTCGTGACGTCCGGGACGAACCGGTTCGACGCCGACTTCTTCTCGATGTCGATGCGCAACATCGTCGGCGCCGGCGGCGGCGGGCTGCACGCCGTCATGGGCACCCTGCTGATCACCGCCCTCGCCGCGGTGATCTCCGTGCCGATCGGGCTGCTCACGGCCATCTACCTCGTCGAGTACGGCCAGGGCCGCCTGGCTCGCTCCATCACGTTCTTCGTCGACGTCATGACGGGCATCCCGTCGATCGTCGCCGGCCTGTTCGCCTACGCCTTGTTCGTCATCTTCTTCGGTGCGGGCGTCCGCATGGGCGCGGCCGGTTCGGTCGCCCTGGCCGTGCTGATGATCCCGGTCGTCGTGCGCAGCACCGAAGAGATGCTCAAGCTGGTGCCGAACGAGCTGCGCGAGGCGTCGTACGCCCTCGGCGTGCCGAAGTGGCTGACCATCCTGAAGGTGGTCATCCCCACGTCGGTGGCCGGCATCACGACGGGCGTCATGCTCGCCATCGCCCGCGTCGTCGGTGAAACGGCTCCGCTGCTGATCACCGCCGGGTTCACGGCGAACATGAACTACAACCTGTTCGGCGGAGCCATGCAGTCGCTTCCGGTCTTCGCCTACAGCTCGTACGTCAGCCAGGGCACCGACGCCGCCGCGTTCATCGACAGAGCCTGGACCTCGGCCCTCACCCTCATCCTCCTGGTGATGGCGTTGAACCTGCTGGCCCGCGTGATCGCCCGCGTCTTCGCCCCCAAGCTCGGCCGCTGACCCGGCCGCCCCGACCCACACCCCGTCCCGGCTCCCGCCCGGCTCCCACCCCGAAGGAATCACCGTGTCCAAGCGCATCGAGGTCAACGACCTCAACGTCTACTACAGCAAGTTCAAGGCTGTCGAAGACGTCAACATCACCATCGAGCCCCGCACGGTCACCGCGTTCATCGGCCCGTCCGGCTGTGGCAAGTCGACCTTCCTGCGCACGCTCAACCGCATGCACGAGGTCATCCCCGGTGCCTACGTCGAGGGCGAGGTGCTGATCGACGGCAACGACCTCTACAGCCCCGGCGTCGACCCCGTCCTGGTCCGTCGTCAGGTCGGCATGGTGTTCCAGCGCCCCAACCCGTTCCCGACGATGAGCATCCGCGACAACGTCCTCGCGGGCGTCAAGCTCAACAACCGTCGCATGTCGAAGAGCGACCAGGACGGCCTCGTCGAGTCGTCACTGCAGGGTGCGAACCTCTGGAACGAGGTCAAGGACCGCCTCGACAAGCCCGGCTCCGGCCTCTCGGGTGGTCAGCAGCAGCGCCTCTGCATCGCACGGGCCATCGCGGTCTCCCCCGACGTCGTGCTGATGGACGAGCCCTGCTCGGCCCTCGACCCGATCTCGACGCTCGCCATCGAGGACCTCATCGAGGAACTCAAGCAGCAGTACACGATCGTCATCGTGACCCACAACATGCAGCAGGCCAGCCGAGTCAGCGACAAGACCGCGTTCTTCAACATCGCGGGCACCGGCAAGCCCGGCAAGCTGATCGAGTACGACGACACCGCGAAGATGTTCTCGAACCCGAGCGTGCAGGCCACGGAAGACTACGTGTCGGGACGCTTCGGCTGATCCGACACCGCGCCTCCTCGGGGTGAGGCGCATCTGCACGTCGCGTGTCCGCGAGGTGCACACGAGAAGAGGCGGTCCACCGGGTGGTGGACCGCCTCTTCTCGTGGCTGCCGGACCAGGCGTGCCGGGTCAGGCGTGCCGGGTCAGGCGTGCCGGGTCAGGCGCTGGGGATGGCGACGACCGGGTCGCTGGTCGGCGACGACGATCCACCCGCGGGCTCGACCGTGATGCCGACCGTGTCGCCTGCGTTCATCTCGCCCTTGAGCACGTGGGTGGCCGGGGCGTTCGACGAGGCGTCGAAGGTACCAGCGGGCACGGCACCGTCGTCGTTGATGTACCAGAGCTCGTAGGTCTGGTCGCCGGGCAGCGAGGTCATCCCGTCGACGACGACGGCCGAGCGACCGAGTTCGTTCGACCAGATGAGCGTCGCCTTGCCACCGGTGCTGACGTCGGCCACCGAGCGCTGGAAGTCGCTCGCGGCGTAGATCTCGTCGATGCCGGAGGCCTGCTGCTCTTGCTGCTGGCCGGACTGACCGAGGCCCTCGACGAGGGCTCCACCGCCGAAGAAGAGCGCGGCAGCCGCGGCGGCCGCACCGAGGACGGCGACGGGACGCGTGAACCAGCGACGGTGCGCGGCCCCGGTCGGCGTGAGGACGCGGGCGCCCTCGGACTCGCTCGGCTCCATCTCGGGGGCCGGGGCACGCTCGACGCGACGTTCGTGGTCGTCGTCACCCGCGCCTCCTGCGGTCGTGGCGATGTCGTGGTCTGCCGTGGGGCTCGTCGCGGTCGTCGGGGTGAGCGGAGCCCGCTGCGGCGTCGACGCGATGAGGTCGAGCACGCTGGCGCGGAGCCCCGCCGACGGGGTGACGGGCCGGGCCGCGTGGGCGAGCAGCAATGCGGTCTCTCTCAATTCGGCCACCTCCGTCCTGGTGTCGTCGTGCTGGTCTGATGTGTCGTCGAGGAGTGCCTCGAACGCGTGTCGTTCGTCGTCGCTCAGTGCGTTGAGCACGTAGGCGCCGGACAGGTGGTCGGTGTCGGTTCTCGTGGTGCCCGCGTCGTCCGCGTGGCGGCCGTGCGTGGGCTCGTCGTGGTCGGTCACGAAGCCACCCCCATCTCGTCGCGCAGACGGATCATGCCGTCGCGCAGTCTGGTCTTGACCGTGCCGATCGGCACGTCCAACAATTTCGCGACCTCGCTGTGGCTGAGGCCGCCGTAGTAGGCGAGCTTCACCGCCTGCCGTTGCAGTTCGGTGAGGCGCCCGAGGGCCCGCTCGACCCGCTCGTGCTCGATGCGGATCTCGACGGACTCGGTGACCGAGTCGTAGTCGGTCTCGAGGTCGCGCACACCGATCTTGAGGTCGCGGTCGCGCCCTGCCTGGGAGGCGCGGATGCGGTCGACGGCGCGGCGGTGCGCCATCGTGAGCATCCAGCTGGCGGCGCTGCCCCGGGCGGAGTCGAAGCGCGTGGCGTTCTGCCAGATCTCGAGGAAGACCTCTTGGGTCACCTCTTCGGACTGGGCATGGTCTTTCAGGAGGCGCTTGATCAGACCCAGCACACGGGGTGCCGTCTGGTCGTACAGCTCGGCGAAAGCGGCCTGGTTACCCTGCGCGACCCGCGGCAACAACATGTCGGGGGTCGACGGAGCGGGCCCGCTCTCGGGTGTCTCTGTCTCTCGGGTCACGAGTTCGAGCATGTCAGGGTTCACCTCCGGTCGCACTGTTCGTCGGTTCGTGGGTCACGATCCGGGGCGGATCGTGATGTGGGGCTGGTGGTGCTTCGTGGTGCGGTGTTCGTGGTGCTTCGTGGTGCCGTGTTCGTGGTGCCGTGTTCTTGGTGCGGACGGGACCCCCTGCGATGCGGCCGTCTGGGATGGCGTTCAGGCCCGGTGCATCGCAGGGAGACCAGCCCGCCGACGCCCGAAGCTTAGGGAGGACGGGTGTCGGCGGGGGATCGTGGATCCCTCACGTCAATGGTTCGGTACGGGGAGCCAGGCGGATTGGGCGAACATCCGGACGCGCTCGTGTCGCTCGGTCGGCACTCCGGGCCGAATCCGACCCACAGCGGACCGGAAGGCGTGCCGAACCCGACCGACAGGCCCCGACGCGCCGCTCATTTTTCTTCTGCAGCTGCCGGACGCTGTCCAGTTGTCGCGAGTTGCACACTGACGCGGGGACGAGGAGGCGCGGGCACGTCACGAGGAGGGTAACGGTCGATCGTCGCACCGGGTCTCGACCCAGATCTCGTCTCGGGAGGAAGAGGTGCCGGACCGCAGAAACGCCTCTCGGCGC
>NZ_LMLG01000006.1:706239-737879 GCF_001421865.1 Frigoribacterium sp. Leaf44 | reverse complement strand
CCCGCCTCGAGCCTGGCGGTCCGACGAGTTCGCGTCGTGCGAACGTCGCACGGGTCCGCGCGTGTCGGGCCCGGCCCGCCCGATGGGATGCGGCCCGGCTCTGGACTCGGACGCGCGCGGGGCGCCGCTCAGTCGAGGCTGTCGTCGCGCCACAGGTGGGCGCAGGCGACGAGGTCGACCCCGAGTTCGCTGAAGCGCAGCGCGCGGCGCGTGAGTTCGCCGGCGCGATCGGACCCGGCGGCGTCCTGGTCGTCGGCGACCGAGGTGGCGCCGGCGGCGGCGAGGCGGCAGAACGCGGCACCTCGCTCGAGCGCGATGGCGAAGTCCCCGACGAAGACACCGCGGAGGATCAGGTCGGCGAGTTCGAGGATCTCTTCCGGGCTGGCCGGGGCCGGGGCGCCCGCGACCACCGGGTCGATCGTGGTGGCGACCTCGACCCCCCGCTCGAAGAGCTGGGTGACCTCGACGGGGTTCTGCCGGATGACGGCCCGTACCAGGTAGATGCGCCAGAGAGCACCGGGCAGGCTGTGCGGGCTGGCCCGGGCCCACAACTCGGCGACCGCGTCGATGCCGTGCTGGTCGGTGAACGTGACGAGCCGGTCGAGGATCTCGGGGCTCGGGTCGTGCTTGACGCGGGCGACGAGGGCCGAGGCCGACTCGTGGGCGACGCGGTTCATCGTCGCGGGATCGTCTCCGCCCTGGAAGGCTTCGAACTCGGACCCCGAGAACTGGGTCGGGCGGTGGAATGGTCTCGGCACCGGACCCACGATAGGCGCGACCACCGACACCGAGCCGAGCGTTCGCCCACGGCATCACGGTCGACACGACGTCGATGCCGACTCCGCCGAGGAGGCGCGGGTCGGCCTGGCGAGCAGGAGGCGCGGCATCCCGTAAAGTGGACGCGCACGGGCCTCTAGCTCAGTTGGTAGAGCATCGGACTTTTAATCCGCGGGTCGTGGGTTCGAGCCCCACGGGGCCCACCTGTATCCGTCGCAGTCCCTGCGACGTTCGACGTCGTCCGGCCTCCGAGCCCGCGTCCAGTGACTCGGCCTCCGAGCCCGCGTTCCGGTGACTTCAGAGGCCGTACCCTGCCGCCCGGGGAAGGCGGGGCCGACGTCGCACCCGAATGCGGCGGCCCCACCACGAGAGACCGAACCCGAATCCTGTCCCCCGATTTCAGGTGGGTCCCACCCACCTGGCATGCGCAGAACATACGCCCTGAAGACGTCACGTGTCGGCTCTTCTGTCGAGGACGAGAGAAAGCGCCCCTCCGGTTCGGGCCGGGAGGGGCGCTCGGCCTCCTCGCGACAGGTGTCGGACAAGCCGACGGTGTCGTTACGGGGTACGCCAGGGTTACGGGACCCTGGGGAGACAGCAGTGGACGCTACGCTCACCGGAACCGGCCGATCCCAGGTTCGCGCAATCCGGACAGTGCGCTCGCCGCGCCTCCTCGGTGAGGGCCACTAGACGCCGACCGCCCGGTACCTTACACCCCAGCTGCCCGTCCACGTCTCGCCCGGGTCGAGCCACCGCAGCCCCTCCCCCGAGGCCAGTGCGTTGGCCGGTGCCGTCATCGGCTCGGCGGCCACCGCCAACCCCTTCACCCCGTCGCGGGGGAAGTTGCGGGGCGTGAACACCTGCACGTACTCGAACGACGGGTCTTGCCAGAGCTCGGTCGCCGAACCGTCGGGGGCGGTGAACGTCGTCGTGCGGATGCCGTCGGCGTCGGGCGTGACGTCGCGGTAGCCCGTATCGAGGTCGAGGTCACCCAGGCGCGGGCCCTGCGACAGGTCGAACTCGGTACCGGCCACGGGTGACGTGCCGACCGGGATGCTCGCCTCGTCCGTCTCGTACCGCGTCGCCGCCGCGAGCGTGACGGTCAACGTCGCCGGATCGTGGTCGCCCACCCGGAAGAACGGGTGCGACCCGACGGCGAACGGGGCCCGGTCGGGGCCGACGTTCGTGATCGTGTGCGTGACGACCATGCCGTCGACGACGAGTTCGTGCCTCACCGTCGTGTCGAGCTGGAACGGGTACCCGTGCTGCGGGAACACCGTCGCCCCGAGCGTCACGGCGTGGGGCTCGCGCTCGACCACCCGGTAGGCCGTGTAGCGCAGCAGCCCGTGGCTGGCGTTGCCCTTGGCCGGCTCGGTGAGGTCGAGCTGCTGCTCGCGCCCGTCGAGCGTCCAGCGTCCGCCGGCGACGCGATTCGGCCAGGGCACGAGGGTGATGCCACAGGCCGAGGGCGGCGCCTCGTCGGCGCCGAACGTCTCGGTCAGGGCGACGCCGTCGACGGCCAGCGCGCGGATGCCCGCCGCCACCTGCGTGACGACACCCGTGACGCGGTGCCCGTCGTGCTCGAGGGTGAGGTCGTACTGCTCTCCGGTCGGGTTGCTCGTCGTCATCGTTCCAGTCTCGCTCTCGGGTGTCGGTGGCGTCCGGGATCTCGGGCGGCCCCTGACGAGGGACCACGGACTCAGGGACGTGAGGGGGCCGGGTCGTGAGGAGGCGCGTCGACCTCGCCCGCGCCTCCTGCGGTCACGACGGCGAGGCCGGCCCGACGCAGCTCGGCGACGGCGGCGGCGTCGGCACCCGCCGTGACGAGCCCCTCGAAGGTGTCGAGCGGCCCGATGACGCCCAGGTGGGCCTCGCCGAGCTTGCTGCCGTCGGCCACGATGTACGACCGGCGGGCCGTCTGGGTCATGAGGCGCTTGAGGTCGGTCTCGGGCAGGTTGACGTTCGTCACGCCGTGGCTCGCGTGGACGCCGGTGCAGCCGATGAACGCCAGGTCGGCCGTCACGCTCGCGAACACGCTCGTCGCCAACGGGTTGACCAGCGAGTGCTGCAGCGGTCGCAAGGTGCCGCCCGACACGATCACCGTGAAGCGCGGCACCGCCTGCTCGAGCGCCAGCGCGATGGTGAGGCCGTTCGTCACGACCACGACCCCCTCGAGGTCGTGCCGCTCGAGCAGGGCCAGCGCGATCTGCGTGGTCGTCGTGCCGACGTCGAGCACGACGCAGTCGCCCGAGCGCACGAGCGACGCGGCCTCGACCCCGATCGCCCTCTTGGCCTCGGTCGAGACCGAGCTCTCTTCTTCGAACGGTCGCTCGGCCGGCCGATCGACCGACAGCGCCCCGCCGTGGACCCGCGAGAGCAGGCCGTCGGCCGCGAGGCTCTCGAGATCGGTGCGGATCGTCACCTCGGACAGCCGGAACTCGCGCGCCAGCTCGGCCGTGCGGACGAACCCGCGACGCCCGACGAGGTCGGCGATGCGGTCGCGACGCCGCTCGCCCGGCAGCGGTTCGGGCCTCGGCACCGGGGGCGGGATCGAGTTGCCGTTCACCCGGCCAGTTTCGTATGCTTTCACGTACTTTCGCAACTGCAAGTCGTGGTCGCGAGTGCCCCGAACTGAAGGAGGCGCGATGTCGTCCATCACGAAACGCGCGACGGTCCTGTCCGACGGTCGCGAACTCATCTACTTCGACGACGCCGACACCACGCTCACGGCCGAGCGACGCGTCGACGCCCGCACGCTCGACCCGCGTCCCGACACGGCGACCATGCGTCAGGACGTCCTCACCGGCGAGTGGGTCTCGATCGCCGCCTCACGGCAGAACCGCGTGTTCCTGCCCCCGGCCGAACTCGATCCGCTGGCGCCGGCCAGCGAGACGAACCCGTCCGAGATCCCCGACGTCTACGACGTCGCGGTGTTCGAGAACCGCTCGCCGTCGTTCGGGCCGCTGCTCGAGAGCGACGACGCCCCCGAGGGCCTCGACGACCTGACCCGCATCGGCCTCGAACGCACCCTGCGCAGCGTCGGCCGGTGCGAGGTCGTCTGCTTCAGCCCCGAGACCCACGGGTCGTTCGCCGACCTGAGCGAGTCCCGCGCCCGCACGGTGGTCGAGGCCTGGGCCGACCGCACGGCCGCCCTGTCGGCCCTGCCCGGCATCCAGCAGGTGTTCCCGTTCGAGAACCGCGGCCAGGCCATCGGCGTCACCCTGCACCACCCGCACGGTCAGATCTACGCCTACCCCTACGTCACGCCGCGCACCACGCGGCTGCTCGACAGCATCGAGACCTACGGGCCGACCCTGTTCACCGACCTGCTCGACCGCGAGCGCTCCGGCCCGCGCGTCGTCCTCGCGGGCGAGCACTTCACGGCCTTCGTGCCGTTCGCCGCGCGCTGGCCGGTCGAGATCCACCTGCTGCCGCACCGCCACGCGCCCGACTTCGCGGCGCTGACCGACGACGAACGCGACGAGCTCGCGGTCATGTACCGGCGCCTCCTGCGTGGTGTCGACGGCCTGTACGACGACCCGACGCCCTACATCGCCGCCTGGCACCAGGCCCCCGTCGGCGTCGGCCGCGACACCGTACGCCTGATGCTGCAGATCACCTCGCCTCGTCGGGCCGAGAGCAAGTTGAAGTTCCTGGCAGGCTCCGAGGCGGCGATGGGAGCCTGGGTGGGCGACCTCGTCCCCGAGGTGCAGGCCGACCGAATCCGAGAGGCGATCGAGCGATCATGACCGACACCACCACTCCCCAGGGCTTCCGCGAGGTCTTCGACACCGAGGTCGCCGGCCGCTGGTCCGCACCGGGCCGCGTGAACCTCATCGGCGAACACACCGACTACAACGACGGCTTCGTGCTGCCTTTCGCCATCGACCGCCGCACCACCGTCACCGTCGGGCGCCGCGACGACCGCCTGCTGCGCGTGGCGTCGTCGTTCGAGGGCGGCGTGCACGAGGTGTCGCTCGACGACCTCGACCCGGCCTCGATGTCGGGTTGGTCGGCGTACGCCCTCGGCATCGCCTGGGCACTGTCGGTCGCACACGACCGCGCCGACTCACCCTCGTTCTCGGCCGCCGGCGGCGACCTCTCGACCGTCGACCTGTCGGGCGTGCCGGGCCTCGACCTGTTCGTCGAGTCCGAGGTGCCGGTCGGCGCCGGGCTCTCGTCGTCCGCCGCACTCGAGTGCTCGGTGGCCGTGGCCCTCGCCGAGCTCTGGTCGCTCGACGTCAACCGCTCGGCCCTGGCCGCCGTCGGACAACTCGCCGAGAACGAGGTCGTCGGCGCCCCGACGGGCATCATGGACCAGTCCGCGTCACTGCTCGGCAAGGCCGACTCGGGGGTGTTCCTGGACTGCCGCAGCCTCGACGCCGACGTCGTCGACCTCGGCTTCGCCACCGCCGGCCTCGAGGTGCTCGTCGTCGACACCCACGTCGAGCACGCCCACGCCACCGGCGGCTACGTCGAGCGCCGCGCGTCGTGCGAGAAGGGCGCCGCCGCCCTCGGCGTCGACTCCCTGCGCGACCTCGACGCCGACGACCTGGCTCGGGCCGAAGAACTGCTCGACGACGAGACCTTCCGTCGCGTCCGTCACGTCGTCACCGAGAACCAGCGCGTGCTCGACACCGTCCGCACGCTGCGAACCGACGGCCCGCGCGCGATCGGCCACCTGCTCGACGCCTCGCACGTGTCGATGCGCGACGACTTCGAGATCTCGGTGCCCGAGCTCGACCTCGCCGTCGCCACCGCTCAGGCCACCGGTGCCGTCGGCGCCCGCATGACGGGTGGCGGTTTCGGCGGATCGGCCATCGCGCTCGTCCCCTCCGAGGCTCGTGCCGACGTCGAGGCCGCGATCATCGCCGCCTTCGCCGAGGCCGGCCACACGGCCCCGACCGTGTTCACGGTGCACGCCGCCGAGGGCGCCCGCCGCGACGCCTGACGCCTGCGGCCTGCGGCCGGGCTGCAGGGCGGCCGGGCGGCCTCACCGCCCCTGCCTCACCCCGTGGCCGGCCGCGTCGGACGGAGCACCACGAGATGGGCACAGCACCAGGAGAAAGCCTGGCGTTGTGCCCATCTTCTGGCGTGGTGGGTGCAGCGGCATCACACCCCGCCACGAGATAAACACACCGCCATGCGATTGCGTGGCGGGTTGTGTACCTCGTGGCGGGATGAGGGCGCGACCCCGGCACGGCATCACGGCACGGGCACAGCACCACGAGACGGGCACAGCACCACGAGACGGGCACAGCACCACGAGATGGGCACAGCACCAGGAGAAAGCCTGGCGTTGTGTCCATCTTCTGGCGTGGTGGGTGCAGCGGCATCACACCCCGCCACGAGATAAACACGCCGCCATGCCATTGCGTGGCGGCGTGTTTACTTCGTGGCGGGGTGAGGGCGCGCCCCCGGCACAGCACCACGAGACGGGCACAGCACCACGGGTGACGCGGGGCGTCAGGGGCGCTCGGCGGCCTCGACCACGTTCTTCAGCAGCATGGCCCGGGTCATCGGCCCGACCCCTCCCGGCACGGGCGACTGGAAGCCCGCGACCGCGGCGACCGCGGGGTCGACGTCTCCGCGGAGCTTGTACTTGCCCGTCTCCTCGTTGAGCACACGGGTGATGCCGACGTCGATCACGGCGGCCCCGGGCTTCACCCAGTCCGGCTTGACCAGCCCCGCGACTCCCGCGGCGGCCACGACGATGTCGGCCCGACGTACCTCGGCGGCCACGTCGACCGTCCGGGAGTGCGTCAGCGTCGCCGTCGCCTCGAGGCGGGTCAGCAGCAGCCCGAGCGGCCGCCCGACCGTCAGCCCCTGCCCGATGATCGTGACGTGCGTCCCCGCGATCGGGATGTCGTAGGCGTGCAGCATCTCGACGATGCCGCGCGGCGTGCACGGCAGGGGCGTGTCGATCGAGCCCTTGCCACCCGGCACCGCCAGCACGAGCTCGCCGAGGTTGACCGGGTGCAGGCCGTCGGCGTCCTTGGCCGGGTCCATCAGTTCGAGCATCGCCGTGGGGTCGATGCCGGCGGGCAACGGCAGCTGGATGATGAACGCCGTGACCGCGGGGTCGGCGTTCATCGTCTCGACGGCCCGTCGGATCTCGGCCTCGGTCGCCGTGTCGGGCAGGTCGATGCGGATGGACTCGATGCCGACCTCGGCGCAGTCACGGTGCTTGCCCGCGACGTACGACAAGGAGCCGGGGTTCGCCCCGACCAGGATCGTGCCGAGCCCCGGCGCGATTCCACGGGCCTTGAGGGCGTCCACCCGGAGACGCAGGTCGCCCTTGACGGCGGCGGCCAGAGCCGTCCCGTCGATCTTGACCGCGGACGAGTCGTCACCGGCGACGAAACGGGTGCGCTGGACGCCCACCGTGCCGTGTGACGAGTCCTCGACCCCGACGCCCGCCGGAGCCCCGGCCGCGACGTCAGCGCTCACGCGTAGAGCGGGAACGCGTCGGTCAGCGCCTTGACGCGGGCCGCAAGGGCCTCGATGTCGGGCGACGGCATCAGCGTGAGCGCGATGATGTCGGCGACCTCGGCGAACTCGTCGTCCGAGAAGCCGCGGGTGGCGAGCGCCGACGTGCCGATGCGCACGCCCGAGGTGACCATCGGCGGGCGAGGGTCCCACGGCACCGAGTTGCGGTTCACCGTGATGCCGACGTCGTGCAGCAGGTTCTCGGCCTGCTTGCCGTCGACCTCGCTGGCCCGCAGGTCGACGAGCACGAGGTGCACGTCGGTGCCACCGGTCAGCACGTCCACCCCGGCGGCCTTGGCGTCGTCGGCGGTCAGACGGGCGGCGAGGGCCTGGGCGCCCCGGATGGTGCGCTCTTGGCGGTCCTTGAACTCGGGCTCGGCGGCGAGCTTGAACGCCGTCGCCTTGGCCGCGATGACGTGCATCAGCGGGCCGCCCTGCTGGCCGGGGAACACGGCCGAGTTGAGCTTCTTGAACAGCGGCTCGTGGTTCGAGAGGATCACGCCCGAGCGGGGACCCGCGAGGGTCTTGTGCACCGTCGACGAGACGACGTGCGCGTGCGGCAGCGGCGACGGGTGCAGGCCCGCGGCGACGAGGCCGGCGAAGTGCGCCATGTCGACCCAGAGGTAGGCGCCCACCTCGTCGGCGATGGCGCGGAAGGCCGCGAAGTCGAGCTGGCGGGGGTAGGCCGACCAGCCGGCGATGATGACCTTGGGCTGGTGCTCGATCGCCTGGCGACGGACGACGTCCATGTCGATCAGGTAGGTCTCGGGGTCGACCTCGTAGGCCACGGCCTTGTACATCTTGCCCGAGAAGTTGAGCTTCATGCCGTGGGTCAGGTGACCGCCGTGCGACAGCTCGAGGCCGAGGATCGTGTCGCCGATGTCGGCGATCGCGGCGAGCACGGCAGCGTTCGCCTGGGCGCCCGAGTGGGGCTGCACGTTGGCGAACTCGGCGCCGAACAGCGACTTGGCACGCTCGATCGCGAGGTTCTCGGCGACGTCGACGAACTCGCAGCCGCCGTAGTAGCGGCGACCCGGGTAGCCCTCGGCGTACTTGTTCGTCAGCACCGAGCCCTGCGACTCGAGCACGGCGCGCGGCACGAAGTTCTCGGACGCGATCATCTCGAGGTAGTCACGCTGGCGCCCGAGCTCTTGCTCGAGGACGGCGGCGATCTCGGGGTCGACGACCGAGAGCGGCTGGTTGAAGGTCGACGGCTGGCGGTCGGTCGACTCGGCGGACGAGGCACCGGTCTGGGCGGCGGTCTGGTCGGAGATGGTCACGGAGGACTCCTTGGCACACGGGACGGACGGAGGTCGGATGTCGTGGCCCAGGCGTACGGCCACGCACGTGTGTCAGTCGCTCCCCGATGGTGACCATCTGAACGCCAGTCGCGACCCGCTCAGCATAACAAGCCGACCCCTGACGGGGAACCCGCTCGGCGACCGTGTGACACCCTGGACGGGTGAGCCCCACCCTCGACGACACCCGCACGGGAACGGAGGCCGACCCGCGCCTCCTGACCTCGCCCGACACCCCCTGGGTGACGCTCGTCTGGGACGACCCGGTCAACCTGATGACCTACGTTACCCACGTCTTCGAGACCTACTTCGGCTTCGGCCGCGCCGAGGCGAAACGCCTGATGATGCGCGTGCACACCGAGGGTCGTGCAGTCGTCGCCACGGGCAACCGCGAAGAGATGGAGCGGCACGTCGAGGCGATGCACGACTACGGCCTGTGGGCGACCCTCGCGAAGCAGGACGAGGCGTGACGCTCGTGCCGTTCGTCCGCCCGCGGGGCGGCGACGAGATCCGCGTGCGGCTCGACGCCGACGAGCGGGGCCTGCTCACCGACCTGGTCGGTCAACTGGTGTCGCTGCTCGAGAACGGCGACGAGGGCGATCCGGCCCTGGCCCGCCTCCTGCCGGCGGCGTACCGGGACGACGCCGAGGCGGCGGCCGAGTTCCGCCGGTTCACGGCCGACGACCTGACACGGCGCAAGCTCGAGAACGGCCGCGCAGTGCTGGCGGTGCTCGGCGAACCGGGTTCGACTCTCGACCGCGCCGCGCAGCAGTCGTGGCTGCGCACCCTGAACGACCTGCGCCTGACCCTCGGCGAGCGCCTCGGGGTCACGGGCGACGGCGTCCCCGCGGGCGACGACGGACAGCTGCAGGCGATGGGCCACGTCTTCGACTGGCTGGGCTACCTGCAGGAGGCGCTGCTGCGGTCCCTGCCCAAGGCCTGACCCGGCGCCCAGCGCCCACCGCCGAGCGACCCGCGGCCCCGCGGGGCGACGGCCTAGCGATTCTCCTTCGGGAACACGACCCAGAGCACGAGGTACACGAGCACCTGGGGCCCGGGGAGGACGATCGACAGCACGAAGATCAGACGCACCAGGAACGCGCTGATGCCGAAGCGGTTCGCGAGGGCGGCGCAGACTCCGGCGATGATCTTGCCGCGGCGGGGACGAGTGAGAGAGGCCATGCCCCCGAGCATGCCAGCCCCGCCTGGAGGGCGCCAGGGCCGCCGCGCGGGCCGGCGCCCGGTACGCGAGAATGGTCGGATGAGCGCTTCACTCGTGGCCAAGGGCCTGGCCGGCGGCCACGGGCACCGCACCCTCTTCGACGATCTCGACCTGACCGTCGCCCCGGGCGACGTCGTGGGCGTGGTGGGCGTGAACGGGGCCGGCAAGTCGACGTTGCTGCGCCTCCTGGCGGGGGTCGACGAGCCGCAGGCCGGCACGATCACCCTCAACCCCGGCGACGCCTTCGTCGGTTGGCTGCCGCAGGAGCACGAGCGCGTGCCCGGCGAGACGGTCGCCGACTACATCGGCCGCCGCACGGGCAGCACGCAGGCCACCGCCGAGATGGACGCCGCCGCGGCAGCCCTCGGCGACCCCGATCCGGCCCCGCGCCCCGACGGGCTCGAGCCGGCCGACGTCTACTCGACCGCCCTCGACCGGTGGCTCGCCAGCGGCGCCGCCGACCTCGACGACCGTCTGCCCCAGGTGCTCGCCGATCTCGGCCTCGACCGTGACGGCGACGGAGCCGTCGGGCCCGACAGCCCCATGACCGGCCTCAGCGGGGGCCAGGCCGCCCGCGTCGGCCTCGCCGCCCTGCTGCTCAGCCGCTTCGACGTCGCGCTGCTCGACGAACCCACCAACGACCTCGACCTCGACGGCCTCGAACGACTCGAGCGCTTCGTGCAGGGGCAGCGAGGGGGCGTCGTCCTCGTCAGCCACGACCGCGAGTTCCTCGCCCGGTGCGTCACGAAGGTGCTCGAGCTCGACCTCGCGCAGTCGTCGAACCGCGTCTTCGGCGGTGGCTACGACGCGTACCTCGACGAGCGCGAGACGGCCCGCCGTCACGCCCGCGAGGCCTACGACGAGTTCGCCGAGAAGAAGGCCGACCTCGTCGGTCGTGCCCGGACGCAGCGAGAGTGGTCGAGCCAGGGCGTCCGCAACGCGATGAAGAAGGCGCCCGACAACGACAAGATCCGCCGCAAGGCCTCGGCCGAGTCGAGCGAGAAGCAGGCCCAGAAGGTCCGTCAGATGGAGAGCCGCATCGCCCGCCTCGACGAGGTCGACGAGCCCCGAAAAGAGTGGCAGCTCGAGTTCACCATCGGCGCGGCCCCGCGATCGAGCTCGGTCGTCTCGACCCTCAGCGGTGCCGTTTTCCGCCAGGGCGACCCCGCGACGGGCGAGTTCGTGCTCGGTCCGGTGTCGTTGCAGGTGGACGGCGGCGACCGCATCGGCATCACCGGCCCGAACGGCGCCGGCAAGTCGACCCTGCTGCGCGGCCTGCTCGGCCGACAGGCCCCGAGCGAAGGAGGCGCGAGTCGCGGAGCCAGCATCGCCGTCGGAGAGATCGACCAGGCCCGGGCGCTCCTGGCCGGCGACGTGCCGTTGGCCGACGCGTTCGAGGCGCTCGTGCCCGACTGGCCCCAGGCCGAGGTGCGGACGCTGCTCGCCAAGTTCGGGCTGAAGGCCGACCACGTGTCGCGCCCGGTCGACGAGCTCTCGCCCGGCGAGCGCACCCGCGCCGGTCTCGCCCTGCTGCAGGCCCGCGGCGTCAACGTGCTCGTGCTCGACGAACCCACGAACCACCTCGACCTCGCCGCCATCGAGCAGCTCGAGCAGGCCCTCGAGTCGTACGACGGCACGCTGCTGCTCGTCACGCACGACCGGCGCATGCTCGAGACGGTCCGGCTCGATCGGCACTGGAGGGTCGAGGGCGGCACCGTCACCGAGTCGTGAGGGCGCCGACGACGTCGTCGGTCGACGACTCCCGCGCCCCTCGACTACCGTCGTCGTCATGACCCGAACCACCCGACTGGTCGCGGTCGCCGCTGCACTCGCCCTGCTCACGGGCTGCTCGACGAACCCGACCGACCCCAGCGAGCCCACGGGCGGAGCCTCCGCGGACGGGACCTCGTCGGCCCTGCCGACCCGCGCCTCCTCGGAGCTCGCCGACTGGGCGACCGCCCTCGACGACCGTGACGACTACTCCGCCCGCTGGGTCGCCGTCGGCGACTCGATCTCGGAGGGCATGGGCGCCTCGACCGTGGACTCCCGCTGGATCGACCTGACCCTCGACGGCCTGCGCGAGCGCTACCCGACCGACGACGTGCCGGGCGGTGTCGGCTACCGGCCGGCCGCCTTCGCCGTCGCTCCCCCCGCGTCGACCTGGGCGCGCTGGGCCTCGACCAGCGAGGGGTCGGTGTCGGCCTCGTCCCGCACCGCCGACCTCGGCTACCGCGCGGTCACGCTCGGGGCCGGCGCGACCACCACGTACCCGTTCACGGGCACCGACCTCGACCTCTGGTGGTCGAGCGGACGCGGCACCTTCGACTACACCGTCGACGACGGCGAGGCGATCGAGGTCGACACCCGCGACTCCATGGCCACCAGCGGGATCACGTCGGTGACCGGACTCGACACGGGCGCGCACACCGTGACGATCCACGCCCACACGCCCGTCGATCTCGAGGGCCTGACCGCGTTCGACGGGGATCGCGACCGCGGCATCACGCTCTTCGACTCGTCCCGCTCGGGTGCCACGGCTCGCACCTTCACGGCCGATCTGCCCGGGTTCCTCGACTCGATCGCCGCGACCAAGCCCGACCTGGTCACGATCACGCTCGGCGCCAACGACGCGTTCAGCCGCACGCCGGACCAGTTCGAGGACGACTACCGCACCCTGATCGACGGCCTGCAGAGCCTCGACGACCCGCCGTCGGTCATGCTGATGGGCGAGTTCGTGCCGGGCACGAACCTCACCGAGGGGCTGGCCGGGGACGCCGACGACTACGACGCCGTCGTGCAGCACCTCGCGGCCGAGACCGGCAGCGCCTACGTCGACCTCGCCGACGCCCTGCCCGCCGACGGGATCGCCTCGCTGCTCTCGGCCGACGGGGTGCACCCGAACGACGCCGGCCAGCGCGTCATCGCCGACTACGTGCTCGAGAAGCTCAGCGTCGGCTGAGCGACCCGTCGAGTGGTCCCGAACCGTGGTTCGGCCCGCGGGCGAGGACGTTTCGGGACCACTCGACCGACGTGTCGAGTAGGACGAGGAGGCTCGGGCACGTCACGAGGACGACGCCCGCCCCGGCGGGGCTCAGTCGAAGAGGCCGTAGGCGGCGTCGAGGGTCTCGTCGGTGCTGAGCGGGGCGGCGTCGCCCGCACCCGTCGCCGTGACGGCGATCAGGCCGTGCGGCGAGAGGATCGTGCTGGCCGAGGCCGTGATGCCCTGCTGCGTCACCGTCTGCGAGAACGCCTGGCCGCCGAACGCCCCGACGCGCGAGTCGTCGACGCTCTCGACGCCTTGGGTGCCCTCGATCTGGGAGGTCTGGGCGCTGATGTCGTCGGCGCTGAACTCCTGGCGCTGGGCGAGGACGACGATCGCCGTCACGTCGGCCGCGTCGGTGGCCTCGGTCGTCGGGGTCGCCCACTGGCAGTTCGCCTGGTCGCCCGAGAACGTGCTGTCGTCGCGCAGCTCGAGGCCGTCCACGACGCCGCCGAGCGCCGAGCCGACGTCGTCGCAGCTGGCGAGGTCGTCGAAGGTGCCCTCGCCGGACGCGGTCGACCCCGAGCCGCTCGAGCCGGCCGACGACCCGCCGGAACCGGCGTCGTCACCGCCACCCGCGCCTCCTGAGGTGCAGCCGGCGAGCAACAGGCCGAGGGCGAGCACGCCCGTGGTGGTGGCCGTCACGGCCGCTCTGCGCGTGGTCGTGGTCATCGGGGGCTCCCTCGTGATCTGCCTCGGACTCCCTACGCCCGGTGCTGTCGTCACCCTAACGAGGGGCACCTCCGAGGACCCCGACGGGGCCGTCTCGACCGCCGCCGCCATCACCGCCAGCGCCGCCACCGCCAGCGCCGCCAGCGCCACACCCCCGATGTGCCGTCGAACCACACATGTGCGTGGTTCGACGGCACATCGGTGGTTCCACTCCGACCGGTGCTCGCGAAAGGGAGGCGATGCCCCGACGCCGACGCCACCGCGCCCCGCGTCACCAGGTCGTGCGGGTGCGCTCCTGCTCGACGACGGCCTCGCGGTCGGCCAGCCCGCGCAGCCCGGCGAACTGCTGACCCATGCGCGGGTTGCCCGAGAGCACCGGCTCGACGCGGTCGAGGAACGCCCAGTAACCGGCGGTCACCGGGCAGGCGTCCTCGCCGAGCCGCTTCTTCGGATCGAAGCGGCACGAGCCGCAGTGGTCGGTCATCCGGTTGATGTACGCGCCACCCGACGCGTACGGCTTGGTCGCGACGATGCCGCCGTCGGCGTGCTGCGACATGCCCACGACGTTGGCGGGCATCACCCAGGGGGTGCCGTCGACGTACATGTCGACGAACCACTGGTTGAGCGCCGCCGGGTCGACACCGCGCTGCAGGGCCCAGTTGCCGAGGATCATCAGACGCTGGATGTGGTGGTTCCAGCCGTGGCGCCGCAGCCCGTCGAGCGTGTCGCCGAGGCACTCGGCCTCGACGGCCTCGACGTCGAGCCCCGCGAAGACCTCGGGCAGGGGTTGCGTCGCCCCGAGCGCGTTGCTCGTCGTCGCGAAGTCCTCGCCGAGGTGCCAGTAGAGGTGCCAGACCCAGTCGCGCCAGCCGACGATCTGCCGGGTGAACCCCTCGACGCTGCGCAGAGGGGCGTCGCCGGCCTGGTACGACGCGACGGCCGCCTCGACGACCTCGCGCGGGTCGAGCAGGCCGAGGTTCATCGGGGCGCTGAGCAGCGAGTGCGCCATCGTCCAGTCGCCCGACAGGGTGGCGTCCTCGAACGGGCCGAAGTCGGGCAGCCGCACCTCGACGAAGTCCGCCAGGGCGGCCGTCGCCTCGGCCCGGGTCGCGGCGAACCGTCGGGGCGCGTCGTCGCCGACGAGCCGGACGACCCCCTCGCGCTCCCAGCGCTCGAGGTCGGCCCGCACCTCGGCGTCGATGTCGTCCTCGACGGGCCACTCCTGCGGAGGCAGGCCGAGCGTCGCGGCACCCTTCGGCGGCTTCTCGCGGTTGTCGTGGTCGTAGTTCCACTGGCCCCCGACGGGCTGTGGACCCTCCATCAGCAGGCCGGTGCGCTGGCGCACGGCCCGGTACCAGTCCTCCATCAGGAGGCGCGGTGCCGGTCGACCGCCGGACGCGCCGGTCGGTCGACCCGCGCCTCCCCGACGGGCGTCGTCGGCGTCCGCCGTCGCCCCTCCGGACTGGCCCGAGCCGCGACCGCCCTGGCGACCGGCGGCCCACTCGGCGAAGTCGGCCTCGCTCGAGACGAAGCCACGACTCGGCAGCACCTCGGCGCCGACCGACCGCACGAGGCGTCGCGCCCGGTACGAGGTGGGGTCGACGACCTGCAGGTCGTCCCGCCCCTCGAGGGCCTCGGAGTAGTGGTCGACCTGCCGGAAGTCGACGCGGTCGCCCAGTTCGGCCGCCCGGTGCCGGATGGCGGACAGGATCAGCTGCAGCTTCGCGCGGTGCAGGGTGCGACCCTGCCACGACGAACGGCTCTCGATCAGCAGCATCGGGTCGCCGTCGTCGAAGTGCGGGCCGAGCTGGTCGAGGAAGATCCACCGGGTGCGCTGCATGCCCCGACCGTAGACGCGGGCACTCAGCGGGTTGCCAGCATCTTCACCGTGACGAACGGGACGGGCACGGCGTCTCATTGACGTGCAGCCCGGGTCACGGCCTGGCAGCACGACGACCACAGCACGACCATCCGCACGATTCCCCCAGCCGAAAGAGGACCCGAGATGTCGAACACCGCCACCCCCACCCCCGCCACCACGTCGCGCGTCGACGGCGTCGCCCGCGTCGACGGTGCCTCGACCGTGTCGTCCGACGCCGCGGGCACCACGCAGATCGCCGACGGGGTCGTCGCCAAGGTGGCGGGCATCGCCGCCCGCCAGGTGCCCGGCGTCCACTCGATCGGTGGCGGCGCCTCGCGTGCCGTGGGTGCGCTGCGCAACGCCGTCGGCCAGCAGGACCACGGCCAGGGCGTCAAGGTCGAGGTCGGCGAGACCCAGGCCGCGGCCGACCTCAGCATCGTCGTCGACTACCCGCTGTCGGTGCAGAAGGTCGCGGACGACGTCCGCCAGGCCGTCGCCGACGCCATCACGCAGCTCGTCGGGCTCGAGGTCGTCGAGATCAACATCGAGGTCAGCGACATCTTCATCGCCGGCCAGGACGACGACGACAAGGGCGACAAGGCCGACGCACAGCGGGTTCAGTAGTTAGCGAGTTGACTGGTGGTCGTGGCGGTCGTCCCGACGCGATCGTCCCCCGCAGCACCGCGGGCCGCACCCCACCGAGCCGACCGGCTCGACCGCACGACCCGTGCACCATCGCCCCAGGAGGCACCCCATGGCATCACTGCTCCGACGCTTCGCCCCGCTCATCGTGGGCTTCGTCATCAAGAAGATCATGAACAAGCGCGGCGGCGGCAACGGCCAGGCCAGCGGCTACCAGCAGCCCGGTCGGCGCCGCTGACCCACCGCACGCCCCGCACCGTCTCGGACGCAGGAGGCGCAACTCACGCGAGTTGCGCCTCCTGCGTCTTTCGTCGTCCCGGGTCCGGGGATCAGGCGGCGGGGCGGGCCGACCGACGGGCGAGCAGACGGTCGCTCGCGAGCACGGCGACCAGCACCACCGCGGCCACCACGATGTAGAGCACGGGCAGCGAGTCGAGCCCGGACCCGTCGAGCACGAGGGCGCCGATCAGGGCGCCCCCGCCGATGCCAGCGTTGAAGCCCGTCGTGTAGAACGCGCTCGCCAGGTCGCGCATCCGTTCGGGGGCGACCTGCAGCATGCGCGTCTGGAACAGCGGCGGCAGCGCCCCGAACGTCACGCCCCACAGCACGAACGCCACGAGCGACGGCACGAGCATGCCCTCGAACAGCAACATGCCCGTCACGGCGAGCCCGACCACGGCCACGCCGATGGGGATGCTCACCCACGGCCGCGCCCCGAGGAACCAGCCGACCATGCCGAGCCCCACGGCCCCGGCGATGCCGAACGCGAAGAGCCACGCGGCCAGACCCTGCTCGGGAACCCCGGTCGAGCGCACGAGGTACGGCGTGATGTAGGTGAAGAACGAGTAGTGCCCGATCATGAAGACCGCCGTGATGACGCAGCTCAGGACGACGCCGAGCACGCTCGGCTTCGGCAGCGCGCGACGACGAACCGCAGCACCTGCAGGAGGTGCGGTGCCGTCGACCAGCGTCGGGACCGCGTCGGTCACCGGCTCCGGCGTCGACTCGTGCGCCGTGCCCCGACCGACCGGCGGCAGGAACTTGTAGACGAAGACCGCACCGAGCGCCATGAGCCCGGCGAGGATGCCGAACGCCTCCCGCCAGCCGAGGGCCTGGCCGAGCGCGGTGCCGAGCGGGACGCCCAGCACGAACGCGAGGGTGCCGCCGCTCATCGCGACGGCGAGCGCGCGGCCGACCTGGGCCCGGGGCACGAGGTGACCGGCGTAGGCGCCGCCGATGGCCCAGAACATGCCGTGGGCGAGGCCGCCGAGCACGCGGCTGGCGAGGACCAGTTCGTAGGTCGGTGCGATCGCGGTGAGCCCGGCGCTGATCGCCAGCACGACGATCAGGCCGACCACGATCAGGTGGCGGGGCAGGCGACGGGTGAGGTGGGTGAGGCCGGTGCTGGTGAGCACGACCGTGAAGGCGAAGACGCTGACGAGCAGGCCGATGCTCGACTCGGTGACGCCGAGGTCGGCGCTCATCTCGGGCAGCAGGCCGGTCGGCAGCATCTCGCCCGAGATGGAGAGGAACGTGGCGACGGCGATGGCGATCAGGCCGGCCCACGGGAAGCGGGCGGACGGGGTGGACGAGGGCGCGGTGGGGCGCAGGGGTGCGAGTGTCATGGAACCTGGGGTGGTCGGCGGGCGCCGTTCTCTCGACCCGATGGTGGCCACGGGCCGGCGGATCGTGACGATCTGCCGGCGGCACGGCCCTCGCGGCAGGTGCCGTTCGTGACCGTGGGTGACTCGGGGAGGATGGTGATCCCGACTGCGCGCTGTCGTGCACGCCCGGGGCCGGGAGTACCGCCCGACCGAGGTCGAGTCTAACCGCTCGCGCCCGGCCTGGCCAGGGGCCCGGTGTGCGGTGCGGTGGCGTCAGGAGGCGCGGGGCGGGTCGGGGTCGGGGTCGGGCTCGCGCTCGCGGTCGGGCTCGCGGTCGCGGTCGCGGTCGCGGTCGAGGAAGCGGGCGCTCGGTGGCTGCGTCTCGCGTGCCAGCATGAACACGACGACGATCTGCAGGAACGGGATCAGCGCGCCGAGCCAGAACCAGCCCCACCCCCAGGCCCGGGCGCCGTGCAGGCGCCGGATGGTCAACGTCATCATGGGCACGAAGGTCATCAGGCACCAGAGACCCCAGACGAGCGCGACCCAGGTCATGCCGCCCCAGGCCGGACCCGCGGGGCCGAACGGGCCGATCGAGAACTGCCCGACCTCGAGGGACGCGCCCTGGCTCAGGTCGGCGCCGGGGCCCGCACCGGCCGGGCGACCGAGGACGACGACCGGCCAGGGCGCGAACAACGACGACCCGTAGGCGCCGATCGACCACGAGACCACGCTCGCCCCGCGGACGAGCGACCCGACGCCGACGTTGAGCACGAGGGCGAGGACGGTCTGGAAGAGCCAGATCCACCAGAACTCGGCCCGGCCGGCGCGGGCGTGCACCACGTACGCGTTGCCGACGAACCGTCGCAGCGCCTGCAGCGGCGTGGCCCCGGACAGCGGCAGCCGGTCGACCTCGAGCCACGAGCCACTCGTCGTGCCTGCCGACGTGCCCCCGTTCGTCCGGCCTGTTGCCGTGCCCCTGTTCATCCGCACGACGGTACGCGGACCGTGCCCGCGCCTCCATCCCCCGCGCGGGCGAGATGTCCCCTCACGCCCGCGCGAGGTCAGGAGGCGCGGGTGCGGTCGGCGCGGAGGGACCGACGGCCGCGTCCCCGGGAACGCTCACCGCGCCTCCCGCGTTGACTGTCAGCATGAGTGCCGCGACCCCCGACCCGAAGACCTGCCGATCGTGCGGACGCACCATCGAGTGGCGCAAGAAGTGGGCGTCGAACTGGGACGAGGTCGCGTACTGCAGCGACGCGTGCCGCAAACGCAAGGTGACGGCGCAGGACCGCGAGCTCGAACAGCGCATCCGCGACCTGCTGGCGGCCCGGGCGGCCACCTCGACGATCTGCCCGTCGGACGTCGCGCGCTCGCTGCACCCCGACGACGAGGACGCTTGGCGCGGCCTCATGGAACCCGTCCGCCGCGCGGCCCGACGACTGGTCGCCGCGGGCGAGGTCGACATCACGCAGGGCGGCTCGGTGGTCGACCCGTCCACGGCGAAGGGCCCGATCCGGATCCGCCGACACCGGTCCTGAGCCCGGGCGCCGACACCGGGCGCAGGGCGCCCGGCCGCTCGGGCGCTCTTGACGCTCGGGCCGAGCGACCGGTTCAGACGGGCTGCAATGCCGACCAGGGCTCGGCGGGCAGGTCGACGCCGACGGGGTCGCCGGGTCGCACCTCTCCCCCGGCGAGCACCACGCCCATGACGCCGGCCTTGCGGACGAGCTCGCCGGCCTCGTCGCGCCCGACGACCGCCTTCAGCAGGCCCGACTCGAAGCGGTCGATCTGCAGGCACGGGTTGCGCAGTCCGGTGATCTCGACCCGCGCCTCCTGACCGAGGGTGAGCACGGTGCCGACGGGCAGGCCGAGCAGGTCGACCCCGTGGGTGGTGACGTTCTCGCCGAGGTCGCCGGGCCCGACGTCGTAGCCGTGGTCGGCCAGCTCGCCGAAGAGTTCGGCGTGCATCAGGTGCACCTGCCGCAGGTTCGGCTGGCTCGGGTCGCGCGCCACGCGGGAGCGGTGCTGCACCGTGCGCCCGAGGTGGGCGTCGCCCTCGACTCCGAGCCCGGCGAGCAGGGTGACCCGCTCGACCGGCGGCTTGCTGAACCGGTGGGCGTCGTCGACGTTGACCGAGAGGACGGAGGCGCGGGTCATGTCGCCCAGTCTGCCCGCGTCGGCCGCCGGGGTCGAGGCCGGGCTGGGTCGGCGTCGGCCGGGGTCGGCGTCTGCTGGGCTCGGCGTCGGCCAGGGTCGGGCTCGGGCGAGGCCGCACCGCCGAATGAACGTCGCACCGTCGACATGGGCGGTGCGACGTTCAGTCGGCGGTGCGACAACGGTGGCCCGGGCGGCGGTGCGACAGCGGCCTGCCGGGCGATGGGCCGGCCGGCCCGCCGGTCAGCGGCGGACGTCGTGCAGGTGGTGCACGGGGTCGTGCACGAAGTAGCGGGCGAGCGAGTCGACCGTGAAGGCCGAGCCGTCGCTGCGCAGGCCGGTGCGACCGAGCCGGTCGTCGGGCACCGCCTCGAACGCGTCGGCCACCACCGCGGCGGCGGCCACGAGCTCGTCGGACACGACCGCGGGCTGCTGGGCGGCGTAGTCGTCGTCGAGCGCGGTGGCGTCCTGGTCCCAGTTCGCGAAGGTCGGCGCGTCCTCGGTCAGCATCAGCCGGAGGCGCGTGTCGAAGACCCGGAACACGTCGCGCACGTGCGCCCCGTACTCGAGCGGCGACCACGTGGCGTCGTCAGGCCGGGTGCGGGCGTCGGACCGGGCGAGCTCGACGGGCCAGGCGGCGGCGTTCTCGCGGACGAGGCGCGGCACGTCGCGGAACGCGACCTCGGCGGGGTCGAAGCCGCAGTCGTCGCAGGGGCGTTCGAGCACCCAGGTCCAGTTCTTCGTGTCGGGCGTGATCGGCATGGGACCGACGCTAGGACGCACGGCCCGGCGCGCGCCATCGAGATCCTGCCGACGTCGGTGCTCCCGGCGCCAACCGCGGCCGCGCGATGCACCCGGTTTCGAACCGCACACCCGGTTGCTACCGGGTGCATGGTTCGAAACCGGGTTCATGGCGGGGCCGTCGCACGACCGACATCCACCTCCGGGATGACGTCGGCCCCGCGACCCCCCAGTACCGTCGACCCATGACGAACACTCAGCACGAGGGCCGGCTCGCGGGGGCGGCGGCGAGCCTGCGCCGGCGGGTCGACCGCCGTGAGGTGGCCTGGGTGATCGGCACCACCGCGGCCCTGTTCGTCGCCGGCGCGGCGCTCCTCGGCCTGACGGCCTCGCCCGGCCGGATGGTCGCGACGCTGCTCGAGCTGCCGGCCGCGCTCGCGCAGACCTCGCTCGTGCCGTTCGCGGTGTGGTCCGTCCTCGTCGTGCTCGTCGCGTGGCGGTGGTCCGACGCCCCCGCGTCACGCCGAGCCTGGCTCTACGTCGCCGCGGCGGCCGTGGCCCGGGCGGGCGTCGAGCTCACCGTCGGGTCGGGCGTCACGTCGGGCCTGCGGGCGGGCTTCTCCCTCTACACGCTGCCCACCGTCGTCTTCGTCAGCCTGCCGTTCGTCGCGACCGTCGGCCTGGCCTCGTTCGTCGTCCTCGCCGCACGATCGGGTCGGCGCGGCCGCGACGCCTCGGAGCACGACGGAGCGCCTCCGGCCGAGCACCCGCCCGTCGACGCCCCCGCGGCCCGGACGCCCCGCCCGCCCGGCCACGTCGTGCACCGCGTCGCCGTGATCGTCGAGGCGCTCGCCCTCGCGGCCGGCGTCCTGCTCACGCTCTCGCTGGCCGGGCAGTGGTTCTCGGCCGAGGTCAGCCTCTTCGGCACCCCCGTGACCGTCAGCCAGGAGGTCGCGGACAGCTGGCTCCGGACCCTCGTCGCCTGCCTCGCGTGCCTGGTCGTGGCACTCTTCGCCGCGATCACCGCCGGGCACCGAGGCGTCGTCGTGGCGACCGTCGTCGTCGCCGGGCTGGTCGTGATCGGTGCCGTCGGCGCACCCGTCCCCGGAGACCGGTGGGAGTCCCCCACACCGCACCAGGAACCCCTGCCCGCGAACTACACCCCGTGCTTCAGCGGCAGCGGGAAGTGCAACTGATCCCCCGGTGCAGCCGGGTCAGGCGGGCGCGTCGACGTCGCGGCCGTCCCAGAGGTCGGAGCAGTCGACCGGCTCGGCGGCGTGGGCCCGCAAGTATGGGCCCGCCCCGCGATCCCCGGTGAGGGACGCCGCGAGTGCCGACCAGTGGGAGCGACCGACCACGACGGGGTGACCCGGGCGTCCGTGGAAGACGGACTGCCGCAGCGCACCCGGACCCAGGGGCAGGTCGGCGGCCGGGGGCGACAGCAACCGCGCGACGGCGGACGACGGCAGACCCGGGTAGTCGACCAGCGTGACGAGGGCGAGCCGCGCCTCCTCGGGGGGCCCCGCCGCGAGCGCCTCCAGCCCGGCGCGCAGCGATGCCGCGAGGCCCTCGGCCCAGTCGTCCGCGACGACGACCGACACCCTCACCCGACCGTCGACCCCGAGGAGGCGCGGGTCGGCCGAGAACGCACCCGTCATCCCGTTCGCCGCCGGCGTCTCGACGGGCAGGAGGCGCGGGTCGGCGGCCAGCAGCGCTCGCGCCTCGGTCGCGCCCGCACCGAGCACGACGACGACGCGGTCACAGCCCCCGTCGAGCAGCGTCGCCACGGCACGGGTCAGCCAGGGTCCGCGCTCGTCGACCACGAGCGCCTTGGGGCGGCCCATGCGCGTCCCGGCACCGGCCGCGAGCAGCAGGCCGACCGAGGAGGGCGGGCCGACGGACGGCGGGTCGACCGGCGGCGGGCCCCCGGACGGCGGAGCGACGATCTCGGGCATGGCTGCAGGCTAACCGGACTGTCCCCGCGGCGAACGTGCGGCGACCCGGTGTGCCCCGGGGCCCGGGCCGTGGCACCATCGAGACCTGGCGCCACCCGACGCCACCCCCGAGGAGTCCCGTGTTCGAGATCGCCGACCGCCTGCTGGCGCGACTCGACGCCGGCGAGCGCCTCGCCGTCGCGACGGCCGTGTCGGTCGTGGGCAGCGCGCCCCGGACCGTCGGCACGTCGATGGCCGTGACCGTCGACGGCACCGTGATCGGCAGCATCTCGGGCGGCTGCGTCGAGGGCGCGGTCTACGAGATCTGCACGCAGGTGCTCGACGACGGCACGCCGCAGCTCGAGACGTTCGGGTTCAGCGACGAGACGGCGTTCGAGGTCGGGCTCAGCTGCGGCGGGCGCATCGAGGTGCTCGCCCGGCTCGTCACCCCCGACGACGCCGAGACGATCGCAACCCTCCGCGACGCCGCCGCCGGGCGGGAGGCGTCGGCGCACGTCGTGCTCGGCCCGGTCCGCACCGGCGAGGTCGTGCCGACCGTCGACGACTGCGAGGGTCTGCGGGTCTTCAGCGAGCGCTCGGTGCCGCCGCCGCGCCTCCTCGTCTTCGGGGCGGTCGAGTTCGCCGTCGCCCTCTGCAACGCCGGGGCGGTGCTGGGCTACCGCGTGACGGTGTGCGATCCGCGTCCGGTCTTCATGACCCGCGAGCGATTCCCGTCGGCCGACGAGGTCGTCGTCGAGTGGCCGCCGAACTACCTGGCGCGCACCGAGGTCGACGAGCGCACCGTGATCGCGGTGCTGTCGCACGACGAACGGTTCGACGCCGACCTGGTCGAGGCGGCGCTGGCCTCGCCCGCGGGGTACGTCGGGGCCATGGGATCGCGCATCACGCACGACCGCCGTGTCGCCGCCCTGGCCGATCGCGGGGTCGGGCCGGAGGCGCTCGCCCGTCTGCACTCCCCCATCGGGCTCGACCTCGGCGCGAGCACGCCCGAGGAGACCGCCGTGTCGATCCTGGCCGAGGTGCTCGCCGTGCGGTCGGGCGCCTCGCGGGCCCCGCTGCGCGACCGCGACGGCAGCATCCACCTGATCCGCTGACGCGAGACCCCGAGAAGTCGCCGAGACCCTCGTGCGCGCACGGGGGTCTCGGCGACTTCTCGGGGTCTCGGTGTCAGTACCGCGTCGGCAGCCCGGCGAGCAGCTTGTCGGGTTGGATCGGCAGGTCGCGCACCCGGATGCCGGTCGCGTGGGCGACGGCGTTCGCCACCGCGGCGGCCGCGCCGACGTTGCCGATCTCGCCGATGCCCTTGCCGCCCATCGGGGCGAGGTGCGGGTCCTCCTCGTCGAGCCACTCGACCTCGATCGAGCCCACGTCGGCGTTGGCGGCCACGTGGTACGTCGCGAAGTCGTGGTTGCCGTAGTCGCCCTGGGTCGGGTCGAGCATGCCGTGCTCGTGCAACGCCATCGACAGGCCCATGGTCATGCCGCCGATGAACTGCGACCGGGCCGTGCGGGCGTTCATGATGCGCCCGGCCGCGAAGACGCCGACCATGCGCGGCACGACGACCTCACCCGAGTCGAGGTCCACGCGCGCCTCGACGAACTGGGCGCCGTAGGCGAAGCGCGAGTGGTCGCTCATCGCGGCGATGTCCTCCTCGATGTCGACGACGACCTCGAGACCTTCCGGAGGCACGGGCTGGCCCTGCGAGAGCAGCTCGGTCACCTGCCGACTCGCCTTGGTCACCGCCCACCCCCACGACGCCGTGCCCGACGAGCCGCCGGCCACGCCGGCGGTCGGAAGCCGGCTGTCGGCGATGTGCAGGTCGACGAGGTCGAGGGGCACCCCCAGCTCGGCCGCGGCGATCTGCGCCATCACGGTGCGGGCACCCTGGCCGATGTCGGTCGCGTTGACGCCGACCTCGAAGCGACCACCCGGCAGCGCGGTGACCCGGGCACCCGCGGGCATCACGCTCGCGGGATACGTGGCGGCGGCGACGCCCGTGCCGACCAGCCAGCGTCCGACCCGGCGCACACCCTGACGCGGGTCGCGGCCGTCCCACCCGAACAGCTCGGACCCCCGTCGCAGACACTCGACCAGGTGCCGGCTGCTGAAGGGCTGCCCGGTGTGCGGGTCGACCTCGGGCTCGTTGCGGACGCGCAGCTCGACCGGGTCGAGGTCGAGCTTCGACGCCAGCTCGTCCATGGCGGACTCGACGGCGTAGATGCCGGGCGCTTCGCCGGGCGCACGCATCCAGCGCGGCGTCGGGACGTCGAGTCGGGCGAGCCGGTGCGTCATCAGACGGCTGGGCGCGGCCCACAGGTGGCGGGTCGGCTCGGCGGTCTGTTCGGTGAACTCCTGCAGCGTCGACGAGTGCGAGTACGTCTGGTGCGACAGCGCCGAGAGGTGCCCCTCGGAGTCGGCGGCGAGGCGGATGCGCGAGATCGTCGGCGTGCGGTAGCCCGCGATCGCGAACATCATCTGTCGCGTGTAGGCGACCTTCACGGGACGGCCGGTGAGCATGGTGCCGATCGAGGCGAGGACGACGACCGGGCGGGCCGAGCCCTTCGAGCCGAAGCCGCCGCCGACGTGCTGGGCACGGACCCGCACGGCGGACGGGTCGAGCGAGAACAGCGTGGCGAGCGACGTCGCGACGCCGCTCGTGCCCTGGTTCGAGTCGAGCACGTCGAGCTCGCCGTCGACCCAGGTGGCGACCGTCGCGTGCGGCTCCATCGGGCTGTTGAACAGGGCCGCCGTCTCGTACGTCTCGTCGATCACGACGGACGAATCGGCCATCGCCGCGTCGACGTCACCCTGCGAGGTGTCGGTCTCGAAGCCCGCGTTGACGGTCTCGGGGGCGTAGAGCGACGGGTGGTCGGTGCTCAGCACGACGTCGATGCCGCCCTCGTCGTAGTCGAAGGCGAGCGCCGACGCGGCCTCGCGGGCCGTGTCCAAGGTGTCGGCCACCACGAGCGCCACCGGCTGGCCACGGTAGGCGACCTCGGCCGACTGCAGGACGAGCAGCTCGCCGTCCTCGGCGTCCTCGAGGTGCGGAGCCTGTTCGTACGTGATGACGTCGTGCACGCCGGGCATCGCGAGCACCGCGTCGCGGTTCGAGCCGGTGATCGTGCCGGTCGTCACCGCCGACTGCACGATCCAGCCGTACAGCACACCGTCGGGCGTGTGCTCGTAGGCGTACCGGGCGGCACCGGTGACCTTGTCGAGGCCCTCGAGCCGTGCGACGGGGGCGCCGAGACCGGTGGGGACGCTCGTGTCGACCGGGGTGACGACGTCGACGGCGGTCACGACGCGCTCCCCTCGGGGCCGGTGGCGGCGCCGGGATCGACGTCGGCGGCGACGCGGCGGGGCGACCCGTTGGCACCGGTCGGACGGAACGGCGACGGGTCGGCGTCCTCGGCCGGGTCGGCCGGGTCGTCACCCTCGTGGTCGAGGCCGGCGAGCTCGCTCAGCACGCCCACGACGAGCCGGGTCAGCAGCGGCACCTTGAAGGCGTTCTGCTCGGTGGTCGTCGCGGCGGCCAGCTCGAGCTGCGCGGCGGCCGCGAACGAGGCGGGCGTCGCCGGGGAGCCGACCAGCGCCTCCTCGGCCTTGCGCGCACGCCACGGCACGGGCGACGCGGCGCCCAGGGCGATGCGCACGTCGGTCACGAGACCGGCCTCGTCGACCGAGAGGGCGGCGGCGACCGAGCCGAGCGCGAAGGCGTACGACCGGCGGTCACGCGCCTTGCGGTACGTGGAGTTGGTGGCGACCGGCAGGGACGGCAGCTCGACCGCGGTGATCAGGGCTCCGCTCGGCAGGTTCGTGTCGCGGGTGGGGTCGTCGCCCGGCTCGCGGAAGAACTCGTCGATCGGCAGGCGCTGCTCGCCGTCGACGTTCTCGAAGACGACGATCGCGTCGAGCGCCGCCAGGGCGACGGCCATGTCGCCCGGGTGCGTGGCGATGCAGAGGTCGTTGACGCCGAGGATGCCGAGTTCGCGCGACAGTCCGGCGACGGCGCCGCAGCCCGTCCCGGGTTCGCGCTTGTTGCACGGCTTCGTGGTGTCCATGAAGTAGGTGCACCGGGTGCGCTGCAGCAGGTTGCCGCCGGTCGTCGCCTGGTTGCGCAGCTGACCCGAGGCCGCGCTGACGAGGGCACGGGTCAGGGCCGGGTAGCGGGTGCGGACGAGAGGGTGCGCGGCGAGGTCGCTGTTGCGGACCCCTGCCCCGATGCGCAGGCCCCCGTCGGGCAGCTCGTCGACCCCGCCGAAGTCGACGCGGCTGACGTCGACGAGCAGGTCGGGCCGCTCGACGCCGAGCTTCATGAGGTCGACGAGGTTCGTGCCACCGCCCAGGGGCTTGGCGTTCGGGGTGCGGTCGAGGGTGGCGACGGCGGAGGCGACGTCGGTCGCGCGCTCGTACTCGAAGGTCTTCATCGGGTGGCTCCCTCGGTCGCGTCGGCGTCGTGCGCGCAGGCCGCGTCGTGCACGGCCGGGACGATGTTCACGTAGGCCCCGCACCGACACAGGTTGCCGCTGAGGCGTTCGCGGACCTCCTCGTCGTCGAGATCGATCTCACCGTTGGTGATGTCGGTGGTGACGTGGCTCGGCATGCCGGCCCTCGCCTCCTCGAGCATGCCGACCGTCGAACAGATCTGGCCCGGCGTGCAGTAGCCGCACTGGTAGGCGTCCCGGTCGAGGAACGCCTGCTGCACCGGGTGCAGGGCGTCGCCGTCGGCGAGCCCCTCGACGGTGGTGACGTCACTGCCCTCGGCGCTGACGGCGAGGACCAGGCAGCTGTTGGTTCGTCGCCCGTCGACCAGGACCGTGCAGGCGCCGCACTGGCCGTGGTCGCAGCCCTTCTTCGAGCCGGTCAGGTCGAGGCGCTCCCGCAGGGCGTCGAGCAGCGACGTCCGGTTGTCGACCTCGAGCCGGTGCGGGCTGCCGTTGACGTCGAGGGTGATCGTCGTCGTCGGGACGCCGGGCGGGTTCGCGCCCGCACTCGGTGGACTGGTTTCTGCGCTGACCTGGGACACCATGCGTGAACGGTATGCCCGGGGGCAGGCGGGTGCCCACGTGCTGTCCCGTTTGCGAAGCGCGGGGCGGCCACGACGAGGAGGCGCGGGTCGGCCGCCGCGGACGGCCCGCCGACCGGCACCCGCGTCAGCCGGCCCCGCCCGGGCGGACCTTGGCGGTGTCGGCGACGTCGATGCGGGTGACGCCGTCGCCGCGGTCCTCGGTCGTGATGCGCGGAGCGGCGTCCGACTCGTCCGACTTCGGGGCACGGGTCAGCTGGTCGTGCCGCTTCTCGTCGTCGGTCATGCCGGTCGGGTCGTGGTCGACCTCGTGCCCCGGGCTCGTGTCGCGGCCGGCGTCGTCGTCGGGACCGTGGGCCTGCGTGTCGTCGCTCATGCGCTCGACCGTACCCGCGCCTCCTCGGGTCCCGGCGCACGAGACCCCAGGAACCTGCCGAGACCCTCGCGCGCGGCGTGGGGTCTGAGCGGGTTCCTGGGGTCTCGGGGGCGCCCTACCGGGTGAGGACGGCGAAGCCGCCGGGCTTGACCAGCACGAGGCTGCGGCCCTGCACGTCGCGCTGCTGCACGAGGCGGCCCTGCGCGTCGTACGACGACACCGACGACCGGGTGCCGCGCACGCCGACCGAGGCCGGCAGCGGCAGGCGCGAGGTCGACGACAGCAGCTCGGTCGTCGTCGGGCGACCGTCGGCCGCCGTCCCGGCGAGCACGAGCCGCTGCACGAGCGGCCGCACGATGAGGCCGTCCACCACGGTCGCGTTCCGGCCGGCGGTCACGGTGATCGCCGTCGCTCCGGCACCGATCGGCACCGGCAGCGTCTGGGGCAGCAACGCCCCGGAGGCGGCGGTCACGCCCTGCGCTCCGGCCTGCGTCGTCAGCGTCCCGCGCGGCACGCGTCCCGCCTTCCAGACCGACGTCGACCGCACTCCCTCGGCGGCGAGCAGCACCGGCTCGACGTGCCGCAACCCGGAGCCCGCGGGCACCGTGATCGTCGCGCTCTGCCCGGGCTCGAGCCGCAGCGCCGAGCCTCCGCCGTACTGCGACTCGCCCGTCCACGCCGAGTCGGGCGTGACGACCGTGCCCGTCGTGGGCGACGCCGTCTCGGCCTCGACCACCGTCAGGCCGTCACGCGACGTGACGCTCGTCAGCCCCTGCGCCTCGGCCGAGACGTCGGGAGCGCCGTCGAGGGCGATCATCGACAGCAGGCCGTGGATCGTGCTCTCGGCACCGCTGTTGCGGTTCACCGTGCCGTCGGCCTGCACGCCGTCGAAGGTCACTCCGGTGGCCGGGTCGTAGACGGGGGTGCCCGAGCGGTTCGTGCCGAAGTACCAGCTCGCGGCGACGGCCGCGATCCGCTTCAAGCCCGGCGCACCCGCACCGGCGCCGGCCACGGCGAGCGCCGACTGCAGCCGCGAGTCGGCTCCGTAGGCGATCTGCGTCTGGTCGACGGGCGTCGGGTACCAGGCGTTGTCGGGCCCGCTCGCGGTGAGGAGCGTCGTCGTGAACGAGGTCTGGTCGAGCACGGCCGGCTTCAGCAGGTCGGGTCGGGCGAGCGTGGTCGACGCCCGGGCCAGGGCGACGGGCATCTGCGACGACCAGGCGTGCCACATCGAACGGGACTTCGCCCAGGGCAGCACGGCTCCGTACGGCCAGGTCTGCCCGTCGCCGGACGACATCGCGGCGACGCCCTCGGCGAGCTGCGTCAGCGCCGTGCGCGAGGCCGCGTCACCCGGCACGACGGCCGAGTAGGCGCTCAGCCCGAGCACGGCCTCGGCCGAGGCGTCGGCGCCGGAGCCGATCAGCCACGCGGGCACCTTCGCCCCGTCGGCCACGTCGTACTGCCCGTAGCGGGCGAGCGTCTCGCGGTTCAGCGCCGTCACGCCGAGCTGCAGCCGCTCCTGCAGGAACGCGGCGAACTCGGGGTCGTCGTCCGCGAACGCGGCGTACCCCTCGCCGAACGCCCAGATGCTGCGGGCGAGCCAGTAGCTGTTGCCGCTGTCGGACGGGTCGGGCAGCTCGACCGGCACCGGGCTCCGGTTGAAGGTGCCGTCAGGCTGCATCCAGAGCACGACGTTGCCGGCGTCCTCACCGGTGGTCGTCTGGAAGTACGCGGTCGCCCGCAGCAGTTCGTAGGCCTTCTGCCGGCTCGACTCCGAGCCGGTCTGCTGCCAGTCGCGCAGGTAGACGACGGCCGTCCGCGAGACGTCGTCGCTGTTGTACGCGCCCTGCCCCCAGTACCCGGTCGCGGGGTCGAGCGGACCACCGCCCACCCGGGCGAAGGTGCCGCCGTCGCGGGCGTCGGCGTAGGTCCACGGCAGGGTGAGCGTCGGCTCCGTGCTCTGACGGTAGGTCGAGTGGCCGGCCTCGGGCGCGGGCGTCGTCCGGTCGAGCAGGAAGTCCAGGTGCGCCAGGTTCGTCAGCGGCGCCACGGCCGGTGCGGCCGCCGGCGCGGTCGGAGCGGCCGACCCGGGCGGCGCGGACGCCGGAGCAGGAGGCGCGGCGGCAGCCGGCAGCGCCCCCGTCACCCCCAGCACGGTCGCCAGGGCCGCGGCCAGTGCCGCGCCCGTCCATCGTGAGTTGCGTGCGATCATCGTCGACCGCCTCCTTCTTGTCGTGGTCTGCTGTCGTCGGGCCGTGCTCGACGTCGTTCTCTGGTGGAGCTCAGGCCCGGTCGAGGCGGGCGACGCCGATCTTCGAGTCGGCCATGCCGTAGAACACGTACGGGACGCCGTCGACCTCTTCGATCGCGGTCGGGAACACCACGTTCGGCACGATGCCGTCGCGTTCGTCGGCGGTCTCGGCCTCGAGCAGCGGCACCTCCGACCGGGTGACCACGCGGGACGGGTCGTCGGCGTCGAGGATCATCCCGCCCGCCGCGTAGTTGACGTTCTGCTGCTGGGCGAACGCGTCGTCGATCACGCCCGTGACGCCGTGGTGCAGCAGCAGCCAGCCCTCGTCGACGCGCAGCGGGGGCGGGCCGCCGCCGATCTTCAGCTCCTCGAACGGGAACTCGGGGCCGGCGACGAATCGGTGCTGCCCCCACCGCGCCAACGCCCGCGGGTCGGCGGCGACCGCCTCGACCGGCACGTAGCTGATCCAGATCGAGTGCCGCCCGTCGGTGACGCCGGCCGGCAGCGGGCTGCCCTCGCCCGGAACCGTCGCGCCGATGTGCCACATCGGTCGGTGCAGGACGGCGAAGCTGCGCACGCCGTCCGGCGCGGTGACCGGCGACGGGAAGAACACGGTGTCCTTGTTGTGGAACAGCCCGAGGTCGGTGTCGAGCTCGTCGACGTACTCGAAGGTCGCGGGGCCGAGTCGGCGCCAGTCGCGCAGGTCGTCGCTCACGGCGACGGCGGTGCGCGGCCCGAGCGGCCCGTAGGCGACGTAGGTCATCACGTGCAGCCCGAGCTCCTCGATCCAGGTGACGCGCGGGTCCTCGACGCCGGCGTGGGTCGCGCCGCGTTCCCACCCGCGGTCGGGCGCGAGCACGACGCCCTCGCGGGTCACGCCCACGGGCACGCCGTCCTCGACGACGACCCGGGCCAGGCCGACCCGCGACACGTTGCCCGTGGCCACGAGCCGCGGCAGCAGGTAGAGCTCGCCGTCCGGCCCGCGACCTGAGCCGGGGTTGAGCACCCCTTCGGCCTCGTCGGGCGAGTCGGGGTCGGGGGTCATCACGACGCCCAGGCGGGTCAGTCGGTACGGGAAGTCAGCCATGGGAGGCCCTTTCGAGAGGCGAGAAGCGACGGAGGCGCGATGCGAGGGGGGATCGCACCGCGCCTCCTGCGGTGGGGGCCGTCGGCACGACGACCCGGTCTGGGGGTGGGGAGCCGAGGAGGCGCGGGGCGCGCCGGTCGCGCACCGCGCCTCCTCGGATCGGGAGGCGATCCGTCAGCCCTTCACGCTCGAGCCGACGTCGGTCGAGATGAAGTAGCGCTGGAACACGATGAACAGCAGCACGACCGGAGCGGCCAGCACGACGGCGCCCGCGAGGGTCGCGCCGAACGGGTTCGCCGCGGTCGCCGCCACGTTGCTGATGTAGTTCGCCAGCGACACGGCGAGCGGCTGCATCGACGCCTCCTTGGTGATGAGGAACGGCCAGAGGAACTCGTTCCACGGACCGATGAAGGTCAGCAGCAGGGCCGTGACCAGCGCCGGG
>NZ_LMLG01000006.1:705742-706197 GCF_001421865.1 Frigoribacterium sp. Leaf44 | reverse complement strand
CCTCGAAGAGCTCCTTCGGCAGCTGCAGGAAGTACTGCCGGAAGATGATCACCGCCGTCGAGTTGATGGCGAACGGCAGGATCATGCCCAGGTAGTTGTCGCTCAGCCCGTAGTTGCGCGCGATGAGCACGTACAGCGGGATGATCAGCAGCTGGAAGGGGACCACCTGCACCAGCAGCGCCAACGCGAAGGTGACCCCGCGACCGCGCCACTGCAGCACGGCCAGCGCGTAGCCGACCAGCACACCGAACACGAGGGTGCAGGCGAGCACGCCGACCGTGAAGATGCCCGAGTTGAGCAGGCCGCTCAGCAGCCCGATGCGGCTGTCGATCGCGGCGTAGTTCTCGACCGTCAGGTTCGACGGGTGCGGGAACGCCCCGGCCACGGTCGGGTCGGGCTTGGTCTGCAGCGAGCCGATCACCATGTAGTAGAACGGGAAGAGGAACGCCAGGGCG
>NZ_LMLG01000006.1:694875-705698 GCF_001421865.1 Frigoribacterium sp. Leaf44 | reverse complement strand
CCCTCGGGGTGCGGGAAGGGCTCGCCTCGGGGGTCGAGGCGCGTTCGTCGGCGATCGTCATCGTTCGTCCTTTCCGCCGGCGAACCGGTTCTGCAGCAGGGCGATGACCAGCACGAGGATCACGAGCACGACGCCGATCGCGGCGGCCTGGTCGGGGTTCCCCTGCTCGATGCCCTTCTGGTACATCAGCAGGACGGGCGAGGTCGACGCGCCGTTCGGCCCGCCTCCCCCGGTCAGCAGGTACGGCTCGGTGAAGAGGTTCGCCCCCGTGACGGTCGAGACGAGCAGCACGAGCACGGTGGCCGGACGCACGCCCGGCACGGTGACGGTGAAGAACGACCGGATCGGGCCGGCACCGTCGCTCGAGGCCGCCTCGTACAGCTCCTTCGGCACGTTCTGCAGCGCCGCGAGGTACAGCAGGATGTAGAACCCGAGCTGCTTCCAGGTGACGAACAACGCGATCGAGGGCATGGCCCACGCCGAGTTGATCAGCCACGAGGGCGTCGGGGCCAGCGGTCCGAGCACGTTGTTGACGAGACCGTCGCCGTTGAAGAGGAACAGCCAGACCGCGACGACGGCGACGCTCGCCGTCAGGTACGGCACGTAGAACGCCACCCGCAGGAACCCCCGGAAGTGCGCGACCTTGTCGAGCGCCGTGGCGAGCACCATGCTCAGCACGACGGTCAGCGGCACGTTGATCACCAGGAAGACGCCGACGTTGCCGAACGAGCGGATCACCGCCGGGTCGGTGAACGCGGTGACGAAGTTGTCGAGGCCGACGAAGGGCCGCGCGACGACGGCACCGGGCGCCGTGAAGAAGTAGTCGTGGAACGCGATGTAGACCGCGTAGACCAACGGGTACGCGAACACCGCCAGCACGAACACCAGATAGGGCGCGCTGAACAGCAGTCCGAGCGGGTGCTTGCCGAGCGGGCCGCCCCGCCGACGCCCGCGCGGGTCGTCGTCGCGGCGACGACCCGCCCGGTGCCCGGAGCCGGGACCCCCCGAGGAGGCGCGGTGCGCCTCCTCGGCTCGTCCGGCGGTCGGCGACGCTGCCGCCGCCTCGTGCAGGGTCGACACGATCAGCCCTGCGCCGCGAGCTCGTCGATCTTGTCCGCGGCGTCCTTCAGCGACGAGTCGACGTCACCCTTGCCGAAGATCACGCTGCTCGACCACGCGTCGCGGAAGGCCTGCAGTTCGGCGACGGTGTTCGGACCGGCCGGCACCTCGACGGTCCGGGCCGCCTGGTCGCCGAAGAGCGCGTACGAGGGGTTCGCGTCGAAGTAGTCGGAGTAGGTCGAGGCCAGGTCGGTGCGGATCGGCATCTGGCCCGTGGTCTCGAGCAGGGCGCGGTCCTGGTCGCTGCTGGTGGAGAACTTCAGGAAGTCCCATGCGGTGCCCTGGTTCTCACAGGCCGTGTACATGCCGACGTTCTTCGCGTCGCTGAACGTGTAGGTCTCGTCGGCGCTCGTGCCGTCCTTGGTCGGGACGGGCACGGCACCCCAGTTGACGTCCTCGTAGACCGACACGGCCCACGGCCCGACGATCGACATCGCGGCCTCGCCGTCGGCGAACGAGTCGCCCGTGTACTGCTCCTGGCCGGCCAGCCCCTGCTCGTAGAGCGAGCGCCAGAAGGTCGCGACGTCCTCGCCGGCGGTGTCGGCGAAGGTCGCCTTGCCGTCCTCGACCAGGCCGGTGCCGCCCGTCTCGGCCGCGTAGAGCGGCATGAAGTCGAACTGCGACTGGAAGAACTCGCTCGTCGGCGCCGGGTGGATGGCGTACTTCGAGACGCCGGCGTCGACCAGGGTCTTCGACGTCGCGAGGAAGTCGTCGTAGGTCGACAGGTCGGGGTTCTCGGCGTCGAGGCCGGCCTTCGTGAAGAGGTCCTTGTTGTAGAAGATCATGACCGGGTTCGACTTCCAGGGCAGCTGGTAGTACTTGCCGTCGGCGTCCTGGTACTGCTTCGCCAGGTCGCCGCTGCGCTCCTCGATGTAGCTCGCGCCGTCGTCGAAGCTCGACAGGTCGACCAGGCCGCCCTGCTTCTGGAACTGCCCGACCGCGCTGGGGGCCGTGTTGTAGACGAGGCAGGGGGCGTTGCCGGCCGTGATGGCAGCTCCGATGACCTCTTCGCTGGACTTGCCGGCGGGGATCTCCTGCCCCTTGACCTGCTCGTCGGGGTGGTCGGCGTTCCAGGCCTCGACCATGGCCTTGCCCCAGGTGACCTCCTGCTCGTTGTTCGAGTACCAGATCGTGATGGGGCCCTTGGCGGTGAGGGCGTCGCTCGAGGCTCCGCCGCCGCCGGAGCAGGCGGTCAGGCCGAGGGCGGCGACCAGGACGGTCGCGCCGAGGGTGGCGCGGCGGGTGAAGCGTGTGCGTCGTTGCACGGTGTTCTCCTTGGGTGGGGTGGTGCTGCGGGTGTGACTAGGGGGTCGTGTGAGGTGCGGGGGCGTGCGGGTCGGCGGGGTCGGCGCGGGCTGCGTCGGCTCGGGCTGCGTCGGCGCGGTAGAAGTACAGGTCGCGGTGGCCGGCGGGGGCGTCCCAGCCCTGGGCGAAGGTCCAGCGGCCGCCGATCTTCTGCAGGCCGCCCCAGCTGAGGGAGCCGCCGGGCGTCAGGGCGAGTTGGTCGACCGGACGATCGACGTCGTAGAGCGCCTGGCTCGCCGCGAAGACGCCGTCGACGTCGTGGAAGACGTCCAGCACGAGTCGGCCGTCGCCGGTGACGATCGCGGCGGCGACCTCGTGCAGGTGGCCGCCGACGCCCGACAGGTCGAGGTACGGCACGGGCTCGAAGGTCCAGTGGCGCAGGTCGTCCGAGCGGCCGACGTGCAGCACGCCGTCGAAGCCCTCGCTGACGAACATGAGGTAGTCCCCGTCGTCGCGACGGCCGTTGCCGTTGCCGTTGCCGTTGCCGCTGCCGCCGCCGCTGCCGCCGAGGCGGACGGCGTTCCCGTGCTCGTCGCGCGGGATCACGGCGCCCTTGGCCCACAGCCGCGTCTGCTCGTGGTCCGCGATCGGCCCGAGCTTCTGCCAGGTCACGAGGTCGTCGCTGACGGCGACCAGGATGTCGATGCCGACCGCCTGGACGGGGTACCCGGGGCTCGGGTGCGCGACCCGCGCCTCCTCGGTGATCGGGAAGACGCCGTTGTAGAAGAGCCAGAAACGCCCCTCGGCGCGGTAGACCTTGGGGTCCTCGGTGCCGAGCAGTTCGTCGTCGAGGGTGGGACGGACCACCGGGTTGGCCGGGTCGTCGACCCACGTGGCGCCGGGTGCGGGTTCGCCGTCAGGGGTGAGGGCGAGGGTGGCGTGGCCGATGCGGCTGCCGAGGCTCTCCTTGCGGGGCGAGGCCCGGTAGAAGAGGTGCAGCGTGCCGTCGTGCTCGATCAGGCTGGGGTTGTAGAGCGACTCGCTCGTCCAGCCGAGCCCGTCGGGGTCGGGCCACTGGCCGTCGAGCGTGAAGGTGAACGCCGGGTCGACGGCGAAGGGGCCGACCGCCCAGTCGGACCGGGCCGGCTCGTAGGCGGCGGGGCTCGAGAAGGTCAGCTGCGAGAGGGCACCGGTCAGCTCGTTGCGGTGGACGAGGGCCTCGTCGAGGACCGTCCGGAGGCGCTCCCGGGTCAGCGGGACGAGGTACGGCTTCGAGGCGGTGCCGACCGCGCCGGCCGCGCCGGCGTCGGGCGCGGTGTCGGTGGTCGTCGCGTGGACGGCGCTGCTCGTCGCCTGGGCGCTGGCCGCGTCGGCTGTCGTCGTCATCGGGGCTCCCACGTCGTCGTGTGCAGTCTCGCTCGTCTACCGAAACGTTTCGGTAGATCGAGAAACTAGCACGGTGACGGCCCGACCGGAACCCCCTGCGGCCTCACCCTCCTGTCGCACCGCCGACTGGACGTCGCACCGCGCACTTCCACGGTGCGACGGTCGGTCGGCGGTGCGATCCCCGCGCCTGGCCCGGGGTCAGCGGGCGGCGGGGCCCGTCGACGCGCGGACCAGCAGCCGGGCGGGCTCGATCTCGGCGTCGGTGACGGTCTCTCCCTCGACCGACGAGAGCAGGAGGCGCGCCGCCTCGGCCCCGATCAGCCGCGGAGCCGTCGTCAGCGTGGTCAGCCCGGGGCGCACGTACGACCCGAGCTCGATGCCGTCGAACCCGGCCACGCTGACGTCGTCGGGGACGCGGACCCCGAGCCGGTCGAGCTCGGTCATGAACCCGATCGCGGCCAGGTCGTTGGCGCAGAAGACGGCGGTGGGGCGGTCGTCGACCGGTGCGTCCGGGCCGAACAGGCGAGCGGCGGCCCGGGCTCCCCCGTCGTAGGTGAAGTCGGCCTCGACGACGGCCCCCGGATCGTGCCCGGCCGCCACGACGGCGTCCCGCCACGCGGCTCCGCGACGCCGCGAGTGCACGAAGCGGCCGGGGCCGGCGACGTGGGCGAACCGCCGGTGACCGAGCGACACGAGGTGGTCGACGAGCTCGCCGATGCCGGCCGAGTCGTCCTGGCGCACGGCGGGCAGGGGGAAGTCTCCGGCCGGGTTGACCCCGACGGCGGGCAGGTCGAGCTCGCGGACCAGGTCGACCCGCGGGTCGTCCACCGTCAGCTCGTTCAGGACGACGCCGTCGACCCGGCGCCCGGCCGCGAGCCGGCGATAGCGGTCGAGCGGCTCGTCGGCGGCCGACCCCATCTGCAGGATGAGCGCGTACCCGCGGGGGTCGAGCACCGATTCGAGCCCGCCGATGAAGCTGCCGAAGAACGGGTCGGACTCGAGCACGAACGGGTCGCGGTGCACGACGAGCCCGATGGTGAACGCTCGTTTGGCGCTGAGGCTGCGCCCGCGGACGCTCGGCACGAAGCCGAGGTCGTCGGCGGCCTGGCGGATGCGCGCGCGGGTCTGCTCCGAGACGCCGGGCCGACCGTTCAGGGCGCTGCTGACCGAGCTGATCGCGACGCCGGCCCGGGCCGCGACCTCGACGATGGTGACCCGCTCTGCCACGCCGCGCCTCCTCGTCCTCGCCTGTGCCGGTGCGCCTGTTCGCCCGCCGCGCCCCCACGATGCTACTGACCCGCCGCAGCCGCCACCCTCGCGTGGCCCACCCGCCCCTAGGGTCGGGGCATGCTCATCGTCTCGCTCGTCGCGGCCTCGCTCGCCGCCCTGCTGCACCTCTACATCTTCGTGATGGAGTCCTTCCTCTGGACCACCCCCCGCGTCCGCGCGACCTTCGGCATCACCGACGACGTCCAGGCCGAGCACACGAAGCCGCTCGCCTACAACCAGGGCTTCTACAACCTGTTCCTCGCGATCGTCACGATCGTGGGCGTGGTGCTGATCGCCGCCGGAGGGGTAGGAGGCGCGGGCAGCGCCTTCGAGGCATCCGCCGCGGGCACCGCCCTGCTGGTCGCGGGCACGGGGTCGATGCTGGCCGCCGCGCTCGTCCTGCTGCTCTCGGACCGCACGAAGGCGCGCGCTGCCGTCACGCAGGGGTTCTTCCCGCTCGTCGCCCTCGTCACGCTGCTGATCTCGTCGTCCTGACCTGCCCGTCCGGCCCCGTCGGCCGCACTACCCTGGGCGGGTGACCGACGTGACCGACGCCACCCGCGCCTCCTCCGCTCCCGACGCCGCGGCTGCCGACGCCGCTCAGGCCGCTGCCCCCGCCGCCCCGACGACCCACTGGACGCTGACGCTCGTCTGCCAAGACCGGCCCGGCATCGTCCACGCCATCAGCGGCGCCGTCGTGCAGGCCGGCGGCAACATCACCGAGTCGGCGCAGTTCTCGAGCCACGACACCGGCACGTTCTTCATGCGCCTGCAGGTCGAGGCCCCCGGCGAGCGCGACGCGTTCGAGGCGGCACTGGCGCCCGTGCTCGCGCACTACGACGTGCAGGCGAAGCTCGACGTCGTCGGGCGCCCGACCCGCACGCTCGTGCTCGCGAGCAAGGCGGCGCACTGCGTCAACGACCTGCTGTTCCGGCAGCGCGCCGGGCAGCTGCCGATCGAGGTGCCGCTGATCCTGGCGAACCACGACGACCTGTCGGGGCTGGCCGAGTTCTACGGCAAGCGGTTCGAGCACCACCCGGTCACCGACCCCGAGTCGAAGGCGGCCTTCGAGGCCCGCGTGCTGCAGGTCGTCGACCGGTACGACGTCGAGCTCGTCGTGCTGGCGCGGTACATGCAGATCCTCAGCCCCGAGCTCTGTGCGGCGCTCGAGGGGCGGGCGATCAACATCCACCACTCGTTCCTGCCCGGGTTCAAGGGGGCGAACCCCTACCGCCAGGCGCACGCCCGCGGCGTGAAGCTGATCGGCGCGACGGCGCACTTCGTCACGAGCGACCTCGACGAGGGGCCGATCATCGAGCAGAACGTCGTCCGCGTCGACCACACCCGCAGCGCCCCCGAACTGATGGCGATCGGCCAGGACGAGGAGAGCCGCACCCTGACCCAGGCGGTCCGCTGGTTCGCCGAAGACCGCGTGCTGCTCGACGGCGCCCGCACCATCGTCTTCCGCTAGCCCCGCGCGGCCTCAGCCCTCGTCGGCTCCAGCCCCCTCCTCCCCCGCGCCCGGCAACCGGGGCCCGGTGCCGAGTGGGCAGAAGATGCTGCTCCCGGCGCTGTGAAGAGCACTTCCTGCCCACTCGGCCCCTTGCCATGGGTTCCGGTCCGTGGCCGCCCGGCCGTTCGACCGCCGAGTGGGCAGAAGTTGCTGCTGCCACGCCCGTGACGAGCACTTGCTGCCCACTCGTCGCTGCGCAGCTCGATCCGGTACGTACCGGATCAGAGACAGGCCGCACAGCACACCCCGGCCGTACGCTGGACGCGTGACTCCGACCGACCCCGTACCCTCCCCCGTCCCGGCCCGCGGCGGCCCGGTCGGCGCGCTCGACGTGGTGCGCTTCGTCACGCTGATCCTCGCCTTCCTGAGCCTCGGGTTCTGGGGCTACCTCGCCTGGCCGTTCCCGTTCCCGTCGCTGGCGTTCATGATCGGCGCGCCCCTGTTCGCGATCGTCGTGTGGGGACTGTTCCGCTCACCGCGCGCCCCGATCCCGACCGACGCCGTCGGCAAGGCCCTGGTCGAGATCGCGATCATGGGTGCCGTGGTCGCCGCCTGGGCCATGCTCGGCTACCCGGTCGTCTCCGTGGCGTTCGCGGTCCTGGCCGGCGTCACGGGCGTCCTGGCCTTCCGTCGCGAGAACCGCCGGGGGGCCCGCAGGTGACCACCACCCTGTTCTCCGACGCCCGCAAGGTCGACGCGGACGGCGAGGTCGACGGCTTCTGGATGCTCGTCGACGGCGACGTGATCGTCGCCACCGGCACCACGGTGCCGGGGTCGCGCGCGGCGGCCGAGGTGACGAGCGGGGTCGACGCGACCCGCGCCTCCTCGGCGACGTCGGGTGCACCCGACGGCCCGACCGCAGGAGGCGCGGTCCCGCCCCCGGCGGACGTCACGGTCGACCTCGCGGGCGCCACGCTCACCCCGGGGCTGATCGACCTGCACACGCACGGCGGCGGCGGGCACGCCTTCGACGGCGGGCCGGACGACCTCGACGCCGGTCTCGCCTTGCACCGCCGACACGGCACGACGCGCTCGCTGATCAGCCTGGTGGCGAACCCGGTGCCGGTGCTGTCCCGGTCGCTCGGACTGATCGGTGACCTGATGCGGCGTGATCCGCTCGTGCTCGGGGCACACCTCGAGGGGCCGTTCCTGGCTCCCGACCGCCGGGGAGCCCACGCCCCGCACTTCCTGCTCGAACCCGACGCCGCCACGGTCGAGAGCCTGCTCGAGGCCGGCGACGGCATCGTCCGTCAGGTCACCCTCGCCCCCGAGCTGCCTGGCGGGCTCGACGCGATCGACCGGCTCGTCAGCTCGGGCGTGGTCGCCGCCGTCGGGCACACCGAGGCCGACTTCGACCTCGCCCGCGCGGCGTTCGACCGGGGCGCGAGCCTCGTGACCCACGCGTTCAACGCCATGGCCGGCATCCACCACCGCGACCCGGGGCCGCTCGTCGCGGCGGTCGGCGACGAACGCGTGACGATCGAGTTGATCCTCGACGGCGTGCACGTGCACCCGGCCGTGGCGGACCTCGTGCTGCGCTCGGCGCCTCGTCGGGTCGCCCTGATCACCGACGCCATGGCCGCGGCCGGAGCCGCCGACGGCGACTACCGCATCGGCGAACTCGCGGTGACGGTCGAGCACGGCGTCGCCACGCTCACGGGCACGTCGACCATCGCGGGCTCGACCCTCACCCAGGACGCCGCCCTGCGCATCGCGATGCTGCAGACCGGGCTCTCAGCCGTCGACGCCGTCGCGGCGCTGACCCTCGTGCCGGCCCACGTGCTCGGCGTCGACGCCGGGGGCAGGCGAGCGGGCACGCCCGCCGCGCAGGCCGGCGTCGCGCGCACGGCGCAGGCCGGCGGGGTGCGGCCGTCGCTCGGCCGCCTGGCCCCCGGTCACGTGGCCGACGCCGTCGCGTGGCACGACGACTGGACGGTCGCCCGGGTCTGGGCCGCCGGCCGCGAACTGCCGGCTGGCTGAGCTCCTGGACCGCCCCGCCGCCGAGCCCGGCCGAGCCGCGCCCTACCCCTTCAGGTCGGGGAAGTCCGCGTCGCGCCACTCGGCCGCAGCCCGCTCGCCCGACCGGGCCAGCGCCTCCTCGCGGTCGCGCAGTTCGACGCGGCGGATCTTGCCCGAGATCGTCTTCGGCAGCTCGGCGAACTCGACCCTCCGCACCCGCTCGTAGGCGGGCAGCGAGACCCGGGCGTGCGCCAGCACGGCCCGGGCGGTCTCGGCGTCCGGGGCCCACCCCTCGGCCAGGGTCACGTACGCCTTGACGACGTTCAGCCGGGTGTCGTCGGGGGCCGGCACGACGGCGGACTCGGCGACGGCCGGGTGCTCGATCAGCATGCTCTCGACCTCGAACGGCGAGACCTTGTAGTCCGACGACTTGAAGACGTCGTCGGTGCGGCCGACGAAGGTGATCATGCCGTCGGCGTCGCGCACCGCCACGTCGCCGGTGTGGAACAGCCCGTCGCGCATCGACGACTCGGTGCGGGCGGCGTCGCCGAGGTAGCCGGTCATCAGGTTGACGGGTCGCGTGGTGAGGTCGAGGCAGACCTCGCCCTCGTCGCCGACGACGCCCGTGACGGGGTCGACCAGCACGACCTCGACGCCGGGCAGGGCACGCCCCATCGAGCCGGCCTTGATCGTGCCGCCGGGCGCGTTCGCGACGATGGCGGTGGTCTCGGTCTGCCCGTACCCGTCGCGGATGTCCAGGCCCCAGCCCTGCTGCACCCGCCCGATCACCTCGGGGTTGAGCGGTTCGCCGGCCGACAGCGCCTCGCGGAGGGCACTCGGCCGCGATCCCAGCGACGACTGGATCAGCATGCGCCACACGGTCGGCGGTGCACAGAACGAGGTCACCCGGGCCCGCTCGAGCTGGTCCCTGAGCTCGGCCGGCCGGAAGCGCCCGTAGTTGTAGACGAACACGGTGGCCTCGGCGGTCCACGGCGCGAAGAAGCAGCTCCAGGCGTGCTTGCCCCAGCCCGGCGACGAGATCGTCATGTGCACGTCGCCCGGCTGCACGCCGAGCCAGTAGGTCGTGGTCAGGTGCCCGACGGGGTACGAGGCGTGCGAGTGCACGACCATCTTCGGCTTGCTCGTCGTGCCCGACGTGAAGTAGACGAGGCAGGCGTCCTCGGTCGCCGTCTCGACGTCGGGACGAGTCCAGGAGGCGCGGTGCGAGTCCCCGAAGGACGTCCAGCCTGCGGGGGCCTCGTCGCCCTCGGGGACGACGGCGATCCGCGTGACGGCCTCGACCCCCTCCACCCCGGCGAACGCGGGGGCGTCGGACGAGTTGGCGATCACGTGCCGGACGAGCCCGCGGTCGATGCGGTCGGCGAGGTCGGCGCTGCCGAGCACGGTCGACGTCGGCAGGATGACCGCGCCCACCTTCATCACGGCGAGCATGGCCTCCCACAGTTCGACCTGGTTGCCGAGCATCAGCATGACGTGGTCGCCCGTCGCGACGCCGAGGTCGTGCAGCCAGGCGGCGACCTGGTCGCTGCGTCGACGCATGGCGTCGAACGACACCCTCTGCTCGGAGCCGTCCTCCTCGACGATCCACAACGCCGTGCGCTCGTTGTCGCGGGCGATCACGTCGAACCAGTCGGTCGCCCAGTTGAACCGGTCGCCGACGTCCGGCCAGCGGAACTCGTCGCTCGCGCGGTCGAGGTCGTGCCCGAGCCCCAGCAGGTGGTCGCGGGCCGCCCGGTAAGCGGCGGTGGCCGGGCCCTCGGCCAGTGCGGATGCGCTGGCGGATGCGTCGGCGGATGCAGCGGGCGTGTCGGCGGGTGCGGGTGCGTCGGACATCCCGCCATCATGCACCCCCACCCATGCCGGGCCCGGCATGCGGGAGGGCCGCTCGCCTAGGGTCGTGACATGACGAACGACGCGACCCGCGCCTCCTCATCCGCCGCCACGTCCGCCCGTTCGCGGCCCGCCCTCGAGATCGCGGTGACGAGCGCCGCCGGGGCCGTCACGGCGCGCGACGGCGGAGCCGACCGCGTCGAACTGTGCAGCGCCCTCGAGCTCGGCGGCGTCACCCCGTCGCAGGGGCTGGTCGAGGCGACCGTCGCGACGGGCGTGCCCGTACACGCGCTGGTGCGGTGCCGGCCCGGCGGCTTCGTGTACGACACCGACGAGCTGGACGTGATGGTGCGCGAGATCCGGGCCCTGGTGCGGTCGGGTGTGGCCGGCGTCGTCGTGGGCGCGCTGCGCGAGGACGGCTCGCTCGACGTCGACGCCCTCCGCTGGTTCGTCGAGGCCGCGCTCGACGCCGCCGCCCCGC
>NZ_LMLG01000006.1:653906-694851 GCF_001421865.1 Frigoribacterium sp. Leaf44 | reverse complement strand
GAACTCGCCGAGACCCCAGCTCGCGCCCTGGGGTCTCGGCGGGTTCCCGGGGTCTCATCGCTCGAGATCACCGTGCACCGGGCCGTGGATCGGGCGTCGGACCCGGTCGTGGCGGTGGCGGCACTGGTGGGGCTGGGCGTCACGCGCGTGCTGACGTCGGGCGGGGCGTCCACGGTCGGGGCGGGTCTGGCGTCGGGGGTGCTGCCGCGCCTGGTCGAGGTCGCGGGCGACGTGCAGGTGATGGCAGGGGGCGGGGTGCAGCTCGGCGACGTCCCGGCGCTCGTGGCCGCGGGGGTCGACGCCGTGCACCTGTCGGCGAAGAGGGCGCGGGCCGTGCGCGCCTCCTCGTCCCGGTCGGGGACGACCGTGTCGCTCGGCACCGAGGCGACGACGGACTCGTGGTTCGAGACCGACCCCGAGCTGGTCCGCGCCGCCCGTCACGCCCTCGACCAGGCCTGAGGCCGCGGCCGACCGCGACACCGCCGCGCACCGGCGACGCGACGCGTCCCGGGGTCCCGACCCGCGCCTCCTCCCCAGGGTCCCGACCCGCGCCTCCTGCCCGACTCCTGCCCACCGCGGCGACCGCCCCCGGTCGCGGGGGTGCACAGTGGAGCGATGACATCGACGTCCCTCCTCGTGATCGGCGGCACCGGGCAGATCAGCGCCTCGGTCGTGCGGCAGGCCCTGCGCGACGGCCTGGCCGTCACCGTCCTCAACCGCGGCAGCACCACGATCCGGCCCGTGCCCGCGGGCGTCGAGCAGCTCGTCGCCGACGTCCGGGACGAGGAGGCGCTGGTCGCCGCCCTGGACGGACGTCGCTTCGACTCGGTGGCCGACTTCCTGACCTTCACGCCCGACCAGCTCGCCTCGATGCTGCGGGTGGTGGCGCCGCTGACCGATCAGTACGTGTTCATCGGCTCGGCGTCGGCGTACCAGAAGCCCCCGGTGTCGTTGCCGATCACCGAGGCGACGCCGCTGTTCAACCCGTGGTGGTCGTACTCGCGCGACAAGATCGCCTGCGAGCGCCTGCTGCGCGACGAGCACCTCGCCGGGCGGGTGCAGGCGACGGTCGTGCGCCCCTCGCACACCTACGACGAGACGGCCGTGCCGTTGCTCGGCGGCTGGACCACGATCGAGCGCATGCGACGCGGCGACCCGGTCGTCCTGCACGGCGACGGCACCTCGCTCTGGGCGCTGACGCACTCGGCCGACTTCGCCCGCGCCTTCGTGGGGTTGCTCGGGCACCCCGGCGCCCTGGGCGAGGCGTTCCACATCATGTCGCCCGAGCTGCTCACCTGGAACATGATCGCCCGCGACCTCGCCGACGCCGCGGGGGCGTCGCTGCACGTCGTCCACCGCACGACGCAGGTGCTGACCGACGAGGTGCCCGAGTGGACGGCCGACCTCTGCGGCGACCGCAGCCACCCGGCCGTGTTCGACACGTCGAAGATCCGCGCGTTGGTGCCCGGTTGGGAGGCGCGGGTCCCCTTCGCCGAGGGAGCCCGCCAGATCGTCGCCTGGCACGACGCCGACGCCTCACGTCGCACGGTCGACCCCTGGGTCGACGACGCCTACGAGCGGCTCGTCGCGCTGTAGCCCGAGGCCCGCAGGAGCTTCTGGTCGACGTCGCACCACCGTCGCGTCGTCGAACCACCCACGAGCGTGGTTCGTCGACACGAGCGTGGTGCGACCTCGGCCCCGGGGTCCGTCGCGCACCGCACCCGCTCGACCTGCGTCCCGGGCCACCGTCCCGGGCGACCAGCCCCGCCGTCGCACCGCCGACTGAACGTCGCACCGCCGATGTAGGCGTTGCGATGTTCAGTCGGCGGTGCGACGCAGCGCGGCCGCGGCCGCAGGCGCGGGCGCCGCGGCGGTCGGGGCGCCGGCCGCGGCAGCCGGCTCCGAGCCGGCCTGCGCCGCAGGCACCGCGCCCGGCAGCGTCAGCCGGAACACCGCGCCGGGCCGGCCGACCCCGGGCGGCTCGCAGACCAGGTCGCCGCCGTGGGCGCGCGCCAGGCCGCGGGCGATGGGCAGCCCCAGGCCCGCGCCTCCGTCCCCGGACCGTCGGGCCTCGTCGAGCCGCACCAGCCGGTCGAACACCCGCTCGCGATCGGTGTCGGGCACGCCCGGGCCGTCGTCGGACACGAGCACGGCGACCTCGTCGGCCCTCGACGCGTCGAGCCAGAGCGTCACCTGACCCGTGCCCCCCGTCGCCCGGGCGGCGTTGTCGACCAGGTTGCCGACGATCTGCGAGACGCGCCCCGCGTCGGCCGCGACCACGACGGGCCCGTCGGGCAGCACGACGCGCAGGTCGAGCGACGGCCGTCGTAGCCGCTGACGCTCGACGTCGGCGAGCAGCGACGCCCCGAGGTCGACGGGGGCGACGTCGAGCGAGATCCCCTGGTCGACGCGGGCCATCAGCAGCATGTCGTCGATCAACCGGGAGGCGCGTTCGGCCTCGCGCACCACGTGCGTCGCCAGCCGCTCGCGTTCGTCGGCCGTGCCGGGCGACCGCACGAGGGTGTCGGCCGCGGCGCGCATGCCGGCGACGGGGGTGCGCAGTTCGTGGGCGGCGTCGGACACGAACGCCCGCACCCGCGTCTCGGCGTCGAGTGCGGCCCGCTCGGCCCCCTCGACGCCGTCGAGCATCTCGTCGAAGGCGACGGCGACCCGGCCGATCTCGGTGTCGCGTCGGGCCGGCCGCAGGCGTCGGCCCCGGTCGCCGTGAGCGATCGACCGGGCGACGCCGGTCATCCGGTCGAGCGGCCGCAGGGTGGCCCGCACGACGAGGGCGAGGCCGATCGCCGCGATCAGCAGGAAGGCCGCGGAGGCGCCGATCATCACCCAGCGCAGCTGCACCAGGGTCTCGCCCACCGACCGCGAGTCCGTGGTCAGGGTGATCGTCGACCCGTCGCTGAGCTGCGAGACGAGCGTGGTCACCTCGTCGTCGCTCCGCACCTCGGACGAGGTGACCGTGACCGCGTCGGACGAGGAGGCGCTGCCCGCGTCCCCGGCGTCGGTGCCGGTCGAGCCCGTGTCCGAGCCGGTCCCGCCGGTGTCGGTGCCCTCCTGGGCGTCGGTGCCCGCGCCTCCTGGTCCGTCGTCGAGGCCCGAGGCCGGGCCGCCGCGACCGGGGCCGCCCTCGCCGAGCGAGGGCGGACCGTCGCGCAGCTGGTCGGGGCTCGGGCCGGCGACGATGGCGTCGCCGTTCGCGTCGCGGATGACGACCGAGAGCCCCTGGGCCGAGAGCCGGTCGGCGAGTTCGTCGCCGTCGACCGTGCCGACCAGGGCGGCAGCGGCCGCGGCGCGGTCGGACAGCCGGTCGACGACCTGGGCGCGGAGCCGCTGGCCGAGCGTGAGCTCGACCGTCACGGCGAGCGCCGCCAGCAGGACGGCCAGCAGCAGGAGCACGGCGACGACCGTGCGGGCGCGCAACGAACCGGTGCGCAGCCCGGGGGCGGCGGTGTCGGGGGCCGACGCCGCGCCTCCTCGGGGGTGGTGTCCCGTCGAGAGCGCAGCGGGACGGCGGGGGCGCGTCACGCGCTCATTCGGTAGCCGAGGCCGCGGACGGTGTGGATGAGGCGGGGGCCGCGGGTCTCCATCTTGCGGCGCAGGGCGCTGAGGTGCACCTCGACGAGGTTGGGGTCGTAGTCGTCGTAGCCCCAGACCTGGGTGAGGATCTGGGTCTTCGAGACGGTGCGTCCGCGGCTCTCGGCGAGGAAGCCGAGCAGGCGGAACTCGGTCGCGGTGAGGTCGAGCGGTTCGCCGCCGCGCGTGATGCGGGCCGCCTCGGGGTCGACGACGAGGTCGCCGATCTCGATCACCGAGGGGATGCGACCGCGGCGTCGGAGCACGGCCGTGACCCGGGCGATCAGTTCGGCGACGGCGAACGGCTTGACCACGTAGTCGTCGACGCCCTCGGCGAAGCCGCGCAGTCGATCGTCGACCTCGTCGCGGGCGGTCAGCATGACGACCGCCGCGTCGGAGGAGGTGCGGATGGTGCTCGCCAGGCGGATGCCGCTCGCCCCGGGCAGCATCCAGTCGAGCACGACGAGGTCGGGCACGAACGACCGGAGTTGCTCGGGCAGGTCCGCGCCGTCGGCCAGACCGTGCACGGCGAATCCCTCGGCGCCCAGGGCGGTGACGACGGCGGTGCGGATGGTCTCGTCGTCGTCGATCACGAGGACGCGGGCAGGGCTGAGCATCCTCCGAACGGTAGGGCCGGTCGGTGGGCGGAGGCTATGGACGGGCTGGGGGTGCGGTGTGGGTCGTCCCTTGGATGCATCCCGCTAGTGTCGGCCCATGGGGAGACAGCGCCGACGACGCCAACTCGTCGCGGGCGGCGTCCTGGTGGGCCTGTCCCTGTCGGCGTTCTGGCTCGGCGTGCCCGTCGCGGCCTGGTGGCCGTCGGCCTACCTGACCGTCGGGTTCGTCGCGTTCGGATGCTTCCTGGTCGCCTTGTGGTTGTTCCTGCTCGTCGTCGCCGAGCGCGACGATCCATCCGGAGACACCCCGGGCGGTTTTGCGTCTCCGAGCCTCTGGCCGTTCCGACGGCGGCAGACTCCGGTCGCCCGGGACCCGCACGCCGCCCACGTCGCGTCCTGGCGCCACCCTGCCTGGACCGACCGGGTCGTCCCGGTCCTCCGTCGCGTCGACGCCGACGAGACCCTCGAGCTGTTGCTCGTCGATGATCGAGGCGAAGGCCCGATCGGCACGAAGAGGGAGATCGTCGTGGCGTTCTCCACCCAGGACCTCATGCTCATGTCGGCCGCGCTGCGAGAGGCCGCCCACGACTCCGGCGCCCGCTACCCAGCCAGGGACACCGGCTTCGACGCGCGGGACGCTCTCGCCTGGTCGCGTCGGGCCGCCCGGGCCGCCCGCGATGCGCCTGCCCCCCAGCCCGGCCCGCCGAGCACCGTTGCCGTCGGAGCACGACGCATCGCGTGGACCGCCTGGGCGCTCGAGCAGGACACAGGAGGTGGCGACGTCGACGGGGCCTCGGATCCGTGGTTCGCCATGCCCCTCGACCAGCTCGAGGCCGTGCTGGCCACCCTCCTCGAGGTGGCGGCGGGCACCATCGATGTCGAGCTCGGTCCTCCCTACCGACCCGGTGCCCATCAGCCCGACGGCCCTGGGGCCGTCGGCGGCGAGGACGGGCACGACGAACGCTCGGCGGCCGCAGAGCTGGTGCGACGCCTTCGCGACGTCCTCCGTCATGCGCACGAGTCCGACCCCGAACCGACGTTCGGACCCGCCGACTCCTAGTCGCCCGTGCCGAGCCACCGAGGCGGATCGGTGCGACCAAGCGCCGCTGGATCGTCGGTGAGCGGGATCTACGGACGGGCTGGGGGCGCGGTGTGGGTGGGGTCACCGTCGCCGCCGAGGTCGGGGTCGAGGTGGGCGAGGACGAACGGATCGACGCAGCCCCGGGCGAAACCGCGGATGCGTCGGTCGATGTCGCGCTGCAGGAGGACGACGCCGATGCGCTCGGCCACGGGCGCCAGCCAGGCCGGCTTGCACGAGAAGTTGTAGCGCCAGACGGCCTCGGTCGAACTCGGGTCGCCGTCGACCTCGCTGAACCGCCATCCCCCGCCCATGCGCGCGAAGAACCACGACCCCTTCGTCATCTTCATGCCGACGTTCGTCGGTGGGTTGTACGAGACGTACTCGCTCTCCATCCGGAACCCGAAACGCTGCACGGTGAACGTGCGGACCCCCTTGGCGGCCCGGGTCGCCCCGCCGACGAGGTACTGCCGCCGGATGAACGGGTCCCACCGCTTGCGCGCCTCCCCCTGGGTCTGCGACACCGCGAAGGCGACGTGCAGGTCGACAGGAACGACACACCGGGACTCGACGACGGGCATGGGCTCATCGTCGCACCTCCGGGCGTCCGGATGACGACCGGCGTGGAAGGCTCAGTACAGACCTGTCGACACCGGACCCCGAGGAGCGACGTGCTCGCACGAGACGTGACCGAGAAGAGATTCACCCCGACCCGCTTCCGCGACGGCTACGCGATGGAGGACGTGGACGCGTTCCTCGAGCGCGTCCGGGCGACCCTCGCGGCCTATGAGCAGGGGACGGCCGTCGGAGTCCTCGCGGACGTCGACGTCGTGGCCGCCCGGTTCCAGCCGACGAGGTTCCGGGAGGGGTACGACCAGGACGAGGTCGACGACTTCCTCGACCAGGTCGTCGTCGAGCTCAGGGGACGCCAGTCGACCGGGGGTCGCTGACCGCGTCCCGACGTCGCGACGTCGCGTCAGTCGCGGGCGTGGCGCACGTACGCGACGAGCGCGTTGGCGTGCCCGTGGCCGAGGCCGTGTTCGTCTTTGAGCCACGACACCACCTGCATGTGCGCGTGCTCGTCGAGACGCTCGTCGACCAGGTCGATCCACTCCTGGACCGGCCGCCCGTAGGTGCGCTCGATGCTCGGGAAGTACGACGCCGGCCCTTTCACGGTCTGGCCGTCGGCGGGCGGTTCGGGTGCCAGGACGCGTCGCTCGGACATGCCGTGACGGTAGCAGTCGGTGGCGGCGCGACTTAAGCCCCGCTTCAGATTCGGTTCCGAGAGTGGTGTCTGCCGGAGGGAACGCCCCGACCGCCAGCCGCACCGCGGCTCGCCCGGCGCCCGACATCTGGAGACACCATGGCGAAGGACACCACCCCCGACGGCCGCGACGACGACCGTCGCGACGAGAACACCCCCACGCAGGACGACGCGTGGGCCGAGCGACTGCGTCGTGAGGACGAGGACGAGGACGCCCGTGCGACGACCGAGCTGCCGGCCCGGCCGTCGGGCCAGCCCACGGCCCCGACCACCCCGATCGTCGCCGACGACCAGCGCACCCGCGAACTGCCCACGGACGGCAGCGCGTTCCGCGCCGAGTCGACCCCGCGACGGCGCCCGAGGAAGGGCCTGCTCGTGGGCATCGGCATCGCGGCGGCCGGCCTCGCCCTGGTCGGGACCAGCACCGCCGTCGCGGTGTCGAACGCCGGGAGCTCGACCAGCGCCTCCTCGAGCGCGACGCCGGGTCGGGACGACGCGACGGACCAGGCCGACGGTTCACGCCAGGGGTCGGGAGAACGAGGCTCCGACGACGCCACCGATGCACCCACCGACGCACCGACCGCGCCTGCTGCGGGTGACGATTCGGACGAGAGCGCTCCGGCCGAGGGCACCGGGCCCGACGGCGAAGCCCTGCCGGCCCCCGGCACCGGCCCCGACGGGAAGGCCCTGCCGACCCCCGGCACCGGCCCCGACGGGAAGTCCCTGCCGGAGGCACCGGAGGGCGGCCCCGCCGCCGGCGGCCCGATGGCTGGCGGACCGCAGGGCCCCGGAGAGAAGCGCGGCCCGGGCCACGGCCCCGGCGAGAAGGGCGGCCCGAAGACGGACTCCGGCGACACCGAGGACGACTCCGAGCGCCCCACCCCGCCGACGGACGCGCCCACCCCTCCCGCGGATGCGCCGACGCCGCCCCCCGGCACCGACGAGGGCTCGGGCTCGTAGGCCGCCGGCCGCACCGGCCGTCAGGGCGCCGGCCGCTCGGAACCGCCGGCACCGGTCAGCACAGCCGGCGCCCGTCAGAACACCAGGCTCCGTCAGAACCGCGTGGTGATGCTGCCCTCGACGACGGGTGGCACACCGCGGCGGCTGGCCGAGCCCCGCACCGTGGCGATCTCGTTCCACTTGTCGATCGTGGTGCAGGGGTGCGAGACGCCGAGCCGCACCAGGTCGCCGACCTGCAGCCCCGACGCCGGGTCGAGCCGCAGGAAGGCGTGCTGGTCGTTGAGGCCCGACACGTGCGACCCGTCGAGCACCCCGGGGAGGCGCCGGTCGGCCGCCTGCGGACGCCACGCCTCGAGCGGCACCGGGAACCCCTCGTCGTCCGACGTGTCGCGCCGCCCGACGTTGAGCAGGGCGAGCCCGGGCTCGGGACGGGACACCACGGACGCCCAGAGCTCGAGGGTCGGCAGGAACGAGAGTCCGGTCGAGGCCTCGGCGCCGGGCCTGGTCTGGGACGAACCGGCGGGCACGGCGTGCGGCTCCTCGGAGCGCTCGGCTCCGAACCCCTCGGCCGCTCCGTCGAACCCGGTGAGCTCGCCGTCGGTCGGCCCGCCCATCTCGCGGTCGGCCTGCGACCCCGCGGAACCGTCGCCGACGGCCACCGTGACGTCCGCGTCGACGCCACCCGCGCCTCCTGCGGTCGTGGGCCCGGAGTCACGGGCGAACGGCGTCAACCGCCGGTAGAGGTCGTGGTCGTGGGCGACGTACGAACCCGACCGCAGCACGACGCGTGTGCGCGGCCCCTGCAGCCCCGACGGGTCGTGGCGGTCGCCGAGCACGGCGACGACGCGGTCGAAGTACACGCTGCCGCCGGCGGTGAGCACCACGTCGTGACCGGACGACAGCCACGGGTCGAAGGCGGGGGCGCCGATGCCGTCGAGCACGTCGAGGAGCCCCCGCAGGTAGTCGTCGACCACGGCGATGCCGGCCGCGTCGACGTCGTGCGTGAGGGCGCCCTCGTACCCGGCCACCCCGGCCAGGACGAGATGCGGCGAGGCCGCCACGGCCTCGGCGACGAGCAGGGCCTCGCGCACCGAACGGGCCCCGGTCCGACCGAGTGGCGACCCGAACTCGACCAGCACCGCGAGCGGACGCTCGGCCTCGGCCCGCGCCAGGGCGGCGTCGACGAGGCGTACGGTCTCGACCGAGTCGACCCACATGAGCACGTCCGTGCCGGGTGCGGCGAGCGCCGCGAGGGTCGCGGGCGCGAAGGCGGTGCCGGCCAGGACGACGGTCGGAACCCCGGCCTCGCGGGCGACGGCGACCTGGAACGCCGTCGCGAGCGTGATGCCCCACGCCCCGGCGTCGAGCTGCCGCCGCCAGATCTCGGGCGCCATGGTCGTCTTGCCGTGCGGCGCCAGGTCGACCCCGGCCTCGCGGCACCAGGCCGCCATGGTCACGACGTTGTGGTCGAGGGCGTCGAGGTCGATCGTGAGCAGCGGGGTGGCGAGGTCGATCAGCGGGACGGGCCGCGGTTCGCGGCCGAAGCCGACCTTGGTGATCGACGTGACGGCGGGGGCGGACGGGGTCGAGGGTGACGTGGTCATGGTGCCTTCCGACGGGGCGGGTGGGGTGGTGCTGCGGTCAGGCCGTGTGTCGGTGCCTGACGGTAGTTTTGCAGTCACCCCCGACACGCGACACATCACGTCGGGTCCACAGACCATCGATCAGAGAAGAGCAGACCTGTGAGCGAGAAGACCGAAGTCCGCACCGGCGGCGCCCCCACCCCCATCTCGACCTTCTCGCAGGGCGTGCTCAAGAACGGCTTCCTCAGCGTGTCGGGCCAGGGCCCGCAAGACCCCGCCACGAGCGAGTACCTGCACCCCGGTGACCTGACGTCGCAGACCGTCCGCACGCTCGACAACGTCAAGGCGATCGTCGAAGGCGCCGGCGGCACGTTCGACGACGTCGTCTCGCTGCGCGTCTTCCTGACCACGCGCGACGACTTCGCCGAGATGAACGCCGCGTACGAGACCTACCTGCTGCAGAACGTCCCGAGCGGAGTGTTCCCCACCCGCACGACGGTCTTCGTCGAGCTGCCGAACGAGGCCATGCTCGTCGAGATCGACGCGCTCGCCGTCCTCAGCTGACGCGCTGCGGCCCGGCGGCCCGGCCCCGGCGGCCCGGCGGCCCGGCCGAGCTGCCGCTCGTCGAAAGCGGGCGAGTTCGTACTCTCCGGGCCGGCACGATCGCCCGCCCGCCCCGAACACGCCCGTGTTCAGGGTCGTGCGGTGTCCAGGCGGCACCCAGGCCGGAGGCGCGGGGTCAGTCGGCCGCGCCCGTCACGACCACGGTCTTCCGTGACCACGTCGCGTCGGTCAGCTGGGCGAGCATGAAGCGCGCCACGTCGGCCCGGGTCACGTGGATGCCCGCCCCCTGGGGCAGTCGCTCCCCCATGGCGAGCGACCCGGTCGCCGGGTCGTCGGTGAGGCGCGTCGGGTAGACGAGCGTCCAGTCGAGGCCGCTCTCGCGCACCTCGGCGTCGGCGACGTCCTTGGCGGCGTAGACCTTGCCGAGCACGGTGTGGAAGAACATCTTCTGCAAGGTGTTCGCGTCGGCCTGGCTGTCGCCGACGCCGAAGGCCGAACAGACGACGAGGCGGTCGACCGCCGAGTCACGCATCGCCGGCAGCAGGGCGCGACCGACCTCGACCTCGACCGGGTGCCGGATGTTCCTCGAGCCGATCGCGTTGAGCACGGCGTCCTGACCGACGACCGCGGCGCGGACGTCCTCGGCCGAGGTCGCGTCGCCGGTGAGCACCCGGACGCCGTCGGTCACGTCGAGGGCGGACGCGTCCCGGACGAGCACCGTCACCTCGTGCCCCGCCGACAGGGCGACCCGCAGGACGTGGGAGCCCGTGCCCCCGGTCGCTCCCAGCACCAGAACCTTCATCGCGCCTCCTGTCGTTCATCGAAGCGAACACCGTCCGACCAAGAGCAGACCGAGAGCGGGCCGAGAGCTCTACCGCCCAGCCCGACCTCCGGGCACCCCGGATGCGCGCCGAACCCGACCCGGGGCACCCTGGATGCGCGCCGAACCCGACCTCCGGGCACCCCGGATGTGTGCAAATCCCGACATCTTCGGGCCGGCACGCCGCTCATCTTCCCCCCGAGGCGGCATGTCGCCCGTCGACTGTCGCGATTTGCACACGTCGGCGGCGAACCCGGGGTGCGGGGCGGGCGGGCGGGTCGGGCGGGGGCGGGTCAGCGGAGGCGGCGGCCGGCGGCCCAGAGGCCGACCAACCCCGAGGGGCCCAGTCGGGGCGTCGCGTAGGTGGCCCGGTCGGCATAGGCCCCGGGGTCGACCAGCTGGAGGTCGGCGACGGCCCCGGGGGCGATGCCGAGCGCGCCTCCTGCCCGGCGCACGGCCCCGCCGCCTCCCGCGACGCCGCCCGCACCAGCACCAGCACCCGCACCGACACCGGCACCGGCACCCCTGCCCTCCAGCCCGAACCGCGAGGAGGCGCGGGTCGACAGGCGCGCGATCGCCTCGCCCCTCGACAGCACGGCCTGCGGCCCCGACCCGGCGTACTCGTCGAGCACGCGCGAGAACGTCCCGTACAGGCGGGGGTGCACGGTGCCGGTCTCGCGCGGCAGACCGTCCGACCCGACCAGGGTGTGCGGCCAGGCCAGGGCCGTCCGCATGCCCTCGAGGTCGGTGTGGAACTCGATGACGGTCAGGGCGCCCCGCTCGGCGAGGACGAGGTCGGCGAGCACCTCGCGCGGGTCGGCCCCGACCGACGCGGCGATGTCGGACAACGACCACCCCTCGAAGCCCGCGTGCTCGGGTCGCGTGAACCCCGCCAGCGAGATCCGTGCGGGGCCGATCGCGGCGTACTGGTTCTCGAGCGTCGATCCGGCCCAGGGCTCGAGCAGCCCGTCGAGCACATCCCTCCGCGAGCGCGTGCCGGGTCGGAGCGCCTCGAGCAGGCTCTCGACCCCGCGGTCGGCCGTGGCCGGCGGGAACAGCGACGCGACCGTCGTGCTGCCCGCGTCGTAGGGGTAGACGTCCGCGCTGACGTCGACGCCGTCGTCCCGCAGGGCGTCGAGGTGGTCGACGATCGCGGGCATGCCGCCGACGTTCCGCGGCCCGGTCACCTTGAGGTGGCTGACGTGGACGGCGGCCCCGGTCTCGCGTCCCAGCGAGGCCAGCTCGTCGATCGAGTCGCGGAGCCCGTCGGCCTCGTTGCGGACGTGGGCGACCAGCAGCGCGCCCCGCACCGCGCACTCCCTGGCCAGGGCGACGAACTCGGGCCGGTCGGCGGCGTCGCCGGGTGCGTACATGAGGCCGAGCGAGACGCCGAGCGCCCCGGCGTCGAGTGCCTCGCCCACCGACGCCGCGATGAGCGACCGCTCGGCGGCGTCGGCCGGACGTCGCTCGAAGCCGAGCACGCCCGCCCGCAGCGGGGCGTGCGGGACGAGGGTCGCGGCGTGCAGGCCGAACGTCCCGTCGACGTCGCCCTCGGCCAGCGTCCGCACGTAGTCGGCGAACGTCGCCCATCGTCGCGCGGGGAACCCGCCGAGCACCGGCCGCGAGTAGTCCTCGAGCGAACGGTCCCGCGGGTCGGTCGGCGACGGCGCGACGCCCTGGCCGCAGTTGCCGACGATCGTGGTGGTGACGCCTTGCCCGGTCTTGGGCGCGACCCCTCCCGGACGGAACAGCGCGGCGTCGTCGTGCGCGTGCACGTCGACGAACCCCGGCAGCACGTCGAGCCCGCTCGCGTCGACCACCTCGACACCGTCCGGCACCCCGGACGAGGAGGCGCGGCGCCCGTCACCCACGGACGCCGCGGCCCCGGGCCCCACGGCCGCGACCACGCCGTCGCGCACGACCACGTCCGCGACGCGACCCGCGCCTCCGGACCCGTCCCAGACCGTCCCGCCCGCGAGCACCAGCGTCGTCACGGGGCCACCGCCGTCGTCACGGGGCCACCGCCGCCGTCACGGGAGCGCCACGGCCATCGGAAGGAGGGCCGAGCTACTCGAAGCGCTGCCACACGGGCTTGTTCGCGTAGGTGTAGCGGTAGTAGTCCGCCAGCTGCAGCGACGACGCCGCGGCTTCGTCGACGACGATCGTCGCGTGCCGGTGCAGCTGCAACGCGCTGCCCGGGCACATCGCGCCGAGCGGACCCTCGACCATGCCGGCGACGGCCGATGCCTTGGCCGACCCCTGCGCCACGAGCACGACCTCGTGCGCGTCCAGGATCGTGCCGAGCCCCTGGGTCAGGCAGTGCGTGGGCACCTGCGACGGGTCGTCGAAGAAGCGCGCGTTGTCGGCTCGGGTCTGCGGCGCGAGCGTCTTGATGCGGGTGCGCGAGGCGAAGGACGAGGTGGGCTCGTTGAAGCCGATGTGCCCGTTCGCGCCGATGCCGAGGATCTGGATGTCGATGCCGCCCGCGTCGGCGATGGCCTGCTCGTAGTCGACGACCGCGGCCTCGATCTCGCTCGCTCGCCCGTCGGGCACGCGCACCTTCGACGCGTCCATGCCCAGGGGCACGACGACGTCGCGCTCGATCACCGACGCGTAGCTCTCGGGGTGCTCGAGCGGGATGCCGACGTACTCGTCGAGCGCGAACCCGGAGGCGCGGGAGAAGTCGAGCTCGCCGGCCGCGACCCGGGCCGCGAGCGAGGCGTAGATGCCGGTGGGCGACGACCCGGTCGCGAGCCCCAGCACGGCCTCGGGGTCGCGCTGGACGACGGACGCGATCTTGAGGGCGGCGACGCGGCCGACCTCGTCGGCGTCGCGGACGATGACGATCTCCATGGGGGCTCCTTGCTGACGCGGCGTCAGGTGATGTTCGCCACGACCGACGCGATGTACGCCTCGCGTTCTTCCCGCGAGGCCGGCCGTCCGGGCACGCCCGGACGCTGCTGCCACGGTAGCGGCCCCGACTCGTGCCGGTACTCGACGCCGATCGCGTCGAGGCGTCCGAGGTGCACGGCGAGGCGTGTGGAGAAGTCGTCGAAGTCGCGGGGCTCGGTCGTCCACAGGGCCTCGGCGACGGCACACAACCGCGGGAAGGCGAAGAAGTCGACGGTGCGGGGCGAGTCCATGTGCTCGGTCCAGATGTTGGCCTGGCCGCCGAGCACGTGGCGGGCCTCGGCCTCGTCGAGGACGGCCGGCACCGGCTCGAACGCGTACACGTCGGCGAGGGTCAACGGGATCGACACCGGGATCGGCTCGTCCGGGCCGTCGGACTGCCGGTAGTCGAGGTAGACCTGGTCGTCCGGGCAGGCGACGACGTCGTACCCGCGTCGCGCGGCCGTGACGGCCCCGGTCATGCCCCGCCACGACGCGACCGTGGCGCCGGGCGACATCGTCGAGTTCCCCTCGAGGATCTCGTCCCAGCCGAAGGTGCGTCGCCCGGCGGCCGTGAGATGCGCGTCGAGCCGACCGATGAACCACGCCTGCAGCTCTTCCTCGTCGGCGAGGCCGCGTTCGCGCATGAGCTCCTGCGTGCGCGGGTCGGCCCGCCACTGGGCCTTGGGGCACTCGTCGCCGCCGATGCCGATCCAGGTGCCCGGGAAGAGCTCCATCACCTCGTCGAGCACGTCGGTGTAGAGGTCGACCGTCGACTGCTCGGTGTTGAGGACGTCCTCGAAGATGCCCCACTCGGTGCCGACGGCGATCCGTCGCGGCTCCGCGACGGGCCTGCCGCCGACCTCGACGGCGCCGACGCCCAGGTGCGGGTACGCCGTGATCGCCGCCATCGAGTGGCCCGGCACGTCGACCTCGGGCACGACCGTGATGTGGCGGGCCGCGGCGTAGGCCACGACCTCGCGGATGTCGTCCTGCGTGTAGAAGCCGCCGTGTGGTCGGCCGTCCTGGGTCGCGTCCGGCCCGGCCCCCACCTGGGACGACTCCCGCCAGGCACCGACCGAGGTGAGGCGCGGGTACTTCGTGATCTCGATGCGCCAGCCCTGGTCCTCGGTGAGGTGCCAGTGCAGCGTGTTCAGCCGGTGCAGCGCCATCAGGTCGACGAAGCGCAGCACGTCGTGCTTCGGCAGGAAGTGGCGGGCGACGTCGAGGTGAGTCCCCCGCCAGCCGAAGCGCGGCCGGTCCTCGACGTCGACGGCGGGAACGACCCAGTCGACGCCGGGCACGAGAGCCGAACGGTACGCGGCCGCGGGCAGCAGCTGACGCAGCACCTGCGCCCCGTGGAACGCGCCGGCCGCGTCGCCGCCGGTGATGCGCACCCCGGCGGGTCGCGCCTCCAGCCGGTAGGCCTCGGCTCCGAGCGAGGCGTCCAGGTCGAACGAGATGCCGGTGCCGTCGGCGCTGCCCTCGCGCAGTGGCAACCCGGTCGCCGGGCGCAGCGCCTGCTGCAGCCAGGCGACGACGCCCGCCAGCTCGTCGGGCGCCGAGACGCGCGTCGCCGAGTCGAGCCGGAACGCCCCGGAGGCGCGGGTCAGCCTCGCCGGGCGGGGCACGATCGCGACCGGTGCGGTCTCGGGCGTCCCGGTGCCGGCCGGCGCGGGGGTCGAGGGGGTCGAGGGTGCGTTCAACACGGGGTCAGCCCTTCACGGCGCCGGCGGACATGCCGGTCACCAGGTTGCGTTGGATGATCATGAAGAAGACGACGACCGGCAGCGAGAACAGCACCGAGGCCGCCATCTGTCCGCCGAAGTCGGTGCCGCTGGTCGGCGTGCTGAACGAGGCCAGCCAGACCGGCAGCGTGTACATCGACTGGTCCTTCATGAACGTGTAGGCCACGAGGTAGTCGTTCCACGCCGCGATGAAGGCGAAGATGCTGGTCGCGATCATGCCGGGCAGCACGAGCGGGAACATGATGCGCGTCAGCACCTGCCAGGTGCTCGCGCCGTCGAGCTGCGCGGCCTCTTCGACCTCGACCGGGATCGCCAGGAAGAACCCGCGCATCACCCAGATCGAGAACGGCAGCGTCGACGCGACGTACGCCAGGATGAGCCCGCCGTAGGTGCCGAGCAGCCCGAGGCTGTTGAAGATGAGGAACTGCGGGATCAGCAGGGCCGTCGCCGGCAGCATCTGCACGATCAGGATGAACACCATGATCGTGCGCCGCCCGCGGAACCGGAACCGCGACAGGGCGGCCGAGGCGAACAGGCCGAGAACGATCGAGAAGACGACGGCGCCGACCACGACGATCACGCTGTTGCGCAGGTTCGTGAAGAAGTCGGACTGCGTGACCGCGACGACGAAGTTGTCGAGGGTCGGGTTCTGCGGCCAGAACAGCGGGGTCGCCGTCATCACCTCGGGGCGCGGCTTGAACGCCGTGTTGACCATCCAGTAGACGGGGAACAGCCAGACGAGGCTGAAGACGATCGCGATCGCGTTGCTGACCCAGCGGGGCTTCCGGCGGCGACGGGTCGGGCGGGCGGGCGACGGGCGGCCGGTGCGGTGGCCCGTGCGCGCCTCCTTGGTCTTCTCGTCGCGCGCGACGGTCTCGGTCGTCGTGGTGCCGACGCCGGCGGGTGCGGTCGTGGTCACAGGTCTTCTCCGGATCGGACGAGGTTGCGGACGTAGAACGCCGTCAACACGACGAGCAGCAGGGTGGTGACCACCGAGATGGCGGCGCCCTGCCCGATGTCGAAGCCGACGAACGCGGTGACGTAGGTGAAGACGCCGAGGGTCGAGGTGGCGTCGTCGGGGCCGCCGGCCGAGACGAGCCAGATCTGGTTGAAGACGTTGAAGTCCCAGATGATCGACAGGATCGTGATCAGCAGCAGCGTCGGCTTGAGGAAGACCAGGGTGACGGTCCGGTACACGCGCCACTCGCTCGCACCGTCGAGCCGCGCGGCCTCTTTGTACTCGAGCGGGATCTGCGTCTCGGCGGCGTACATGGTCAGCGCGATGAACGGCACGGCCTGCCACACGATCAGCAGCCAGATGCTCGTGTATGCGAGGGCTGCATCGTTCGACCAGTCGACGTTGGTCATGTCGCCGATCAGGCCGGTCTGGGTGAGCAGCCAGTTGACGACGCCGTAGCCGGGCTGGAACAGCCACTTCCAGACGATCGACGACGCCACGTTCGGCATCGCCCAGGCGAGGATCAGCACGACGGTCACCGTGTAGCGCATCGGCGTGCCGAGCCGGGTCAGCAGGTGCGAGACGCCCGTGCCGATCAGGACGCTGCCGCCGACCATCGCGGCCGTGAAGACCAGGGTGCGGACGAGCGACCACCAGAAGCCGGTGTCGGCCAGCAGGGTCGCGTACTGCTGCACGCCGACCGAGTCGTAGGCGCCGGTGAAGAGCGAGCGCTGGTCGTAGTCGGTGAACGAGGTGAAGACCAGGAACACGATGGGTGCGACGGTCACGGCGAGCAGCACGATGCCCGCGGGCGACAGCAGCCAGAGCGGGGCGAGCTGGCGCTTCCCACCCGGCCGCACCGGAGCCTTCCGCTCGCTCTTCGGGCGCCGGCCGCCGCCCTTCTGGTCGGGCGCCGCGCCGGGCGGGGTCTCGGTGAGACCGGGGGCGATCGAGAGGGCCACGGTTCCTCTTTCGGTTCGAGTCCAGGAGGTGCGGGTCGAGGGGGCGGGAGCGTCGCGCGATCAGGTGGTCGCGCGACGCCCCCGGGGTGCTGCCGAGGGCTCGGCGCTACTCGTTCAGCGCCTCGTCGGTGGCCTCGTCGAAGGACTTCGCGGCCGCCTCGGGCGTCTTCGAGCCCGAGACCACCGAGGAGAAGAGCTGGTTGATGCTCTTGTCGCCCTCGAGGGCCGCCCAGTTCGCGCTGGCCGGGGTGGCCTTCGAGTTGAGCGCGGCGTCGAAGAAGCCCTTCTGGATCGGCGTGACCACGCTGCCGGCCGCCTCGATGCCCTCTTCGCTGTTCGGGATCCAGCCGTCGTTGCCCACGACCCACTCGCTCTGGATGTCCGGGCTCGTGGCGATCTTGGTCCACTGCAGGGCCAGGTCGGAGTTCTGGCTCTTGGCCGCGATGCCCCAGTCCGAGCCGCCCAGCATGACCGGCTGCGTCTCACCCGACTTGCCCGGCATCGGGAAGGTGCCGAAGTCGTCGTCGGTCAGGGCGGGGTTGGCCTTCTGGATCAGGTCGATCGAGCCGTTGGTGTGCAGGATCGTGGCCGTCTTGCCGTCGGCGAAGACCTGCGTCTGGTCGGGGGCGTCGGTGTCGAGGGTCTGCGACGCGGGCGTCGAGTAGGCGTTCTGGAACTCGGTGAAGTCCTCGAGGCCCTGCTGCGCCTCCTTGCTCTCGAGACCGGCCGTCCAGGTTCCGTCGCTCGACGTGGCGATGTCGCCGCCGGCGTCCCAGACGAACTGCATGCCCGCGTACCAGTACTGGCCGGGCAGGTAGAACGCCGAGAAGTCCGAGGCCGTGTTGGCGGCCTTCACCTTGTCGAGGTCGGCCGTGAGCTCGTCGTAGGTGGTGGGGGCCTCGGTGACGCCCGCCTCGGCCCACATCGTCTTGTTGTAGATGACGGCGCGGGCACCGGCGAAGCCGGGCACGGCGTAGAGCGAGTCGTCGACGGTCGCGGGCTCCTCGAGCCCGGTCAACCAGGTCTGCCCCTGCTTCAGGTCGTCCCGGTACGGCGTCAGGTCGAGGAGTGCACCGTTGGCGGCGTAGCTGGCGACCTGCGTGTTGCCGAGGTCGAGCACGTCGGGTGGGGTGCTCGTGGCGAGTGCCGTGCTGATCTTGGTGGTGATGCCGTCCCACTGCTGGATCTGGACGTCGACGTCGGCGCCCGTCTGCTTCGTGAACTCCTCGTTGACGGCATCGATGGTCTCGGGCGTGTAGTCGCCCGTCATCACCCAGACCGTCAGGGTCTTGCCGTCACCCTTGGTGGTGGGCACGGCCTGGGGCTCGTCGGACGAGCTGCCGCCCGTGCCCGAGCTCGAGCAGGCGGTCAAGGCGAGTGCCGCGGCCAGGCCCAGGGCCCCGACCGCCGTGTAGCGTTGGATTCGCAATTTCATCTCCTCGTCGTCGAAGCGGGGATGCCGCATCGCTGTGGTCCCGGCCCGCGCTCGCACAAGCGTCGGGTCGGGAATGCGGCACGGGCCGGGGCCCTCGCCGCCTCCGGGGGTGGGCCCCCGAGGTCTGTGGTGGGGCGTTCGCCCCGGGCGGCCGACGAGCCGCTCGCCGGGGTCACGTCAACCCCAGTTCGGCCTGCAGCACGAACGACGCCGCACCCCGCAGGGCGAGGTCGGTGCCGCTGCCCGCGATGCTCATGGTCAGGCCGTTGCTCACGGCCGACAGCGTGCGCTGCCGCACGGTGTCGCGGGCGGCCCGCAGCAGGGCGCCCTCGACCAGGTCGGCGGGGCCCGACAGCACGACCTCGTCGATGTTGAGCGCACTGATGATGGGGGCGAGCACGAGGCCGAGCGCGCGGCCGGCGTCGTGCAGCACCGCCCCGCGCGACCCCTCGTCGTGCTGCAGGAGGCGCGCCCTCAGCTGCGGGGCGGCCAGCACCTCCTCGAGGCAGCCGCGTCGACCGCACGCGCACACGTCGCCGTTCTCGTCGACCGTCACGTGCCCGATCTCACCGGCCGAGAACTGGTCGCCCTCGACGAGCGAGCCGGCCACGACCAGCCCGACGCCGACACCGTGGTCGATGGTCACGACCATGAGACTCTGCCCGGCCGGGGCCCGCCCGCTCGCGCCCTGACCGGCCGCGCCCTGACCGGCCGCGGTCTGCCCGGCCGCGGTCTGCCCGGCCGCGGTCTGCCCGGCCGCGGTCTGACCGGCCGTCTCGCCGAAGGTGCGGATGCCCACGGCCGCGGCGTTGGAGTCGTTGCCGACGTGGACCGGCAACCCGACATGGTCGGCGAGCCGGGACCGAAGGGGCAGGTCGTACCAGCCGAGGTGGACGGCCGTGCGCACGATGCCGTCGTGGTCGACGATGCCGGGGGTCGCGACCCCGACACCGAGCAGCGGGCGGGTCGTGCGCGAGCGGAGGTCGTCGACGAGCCGCTCGACCAGGGACACGGCGGCCTCACCGACGGCACCCTCGAGCTCGACGCCGGCCCGCTCGACGACTCCGCCCCGCAGGTCGACGACGGCCCCCACGAAACGGTCGGCGCTCGACAGGTCGACCGTGACGATGTGGAAGGCGTCCGACTCGATGCCGACGAGCGTCGCCGGTTTGCCGACCCGGGCGTCGTCGCGGACGCCGAGCTCGCGAGCGATGCCGTCGTCGATCAGTTCGGCGACGAGCGCGGAGACGGTGGGTCGCGTCAGGCCCGAGCGGCGAGCCAGGTCGGCCCGACTCATCGAGCCGTCGCGGTAGAGCGCCTCGAGGACGAGCGAGCGGTTGTGCGCGCGGACGGGCGGTTGCTGCTGCCGGGTGATCGTCGTGGTGGTCACGGGCGCGTCCTCTCGTCTCGGCATCGTCGCCGACCTCGGACCCGGTGAGAGGGCCCGTCGGCAGCGGTGCCGGGTGGCGTCGCCGTGGTGGCGTGCCGTTAGTAAATGGGCCTTACAAACACGTGTCAAGGTGCGTGGCGGCGAGTTTACGCACACGAAACACCGGCGGTCAACACCCGAAACATCGGGCTCCTCCCCTGCGATCCCCTTGCCGAGACCTGGTTCGTAAGCTTTACTAACAAACATGTCCACGCCCGCCACCGTGTCCGTCGCCGCGCCTCACGGCGCCTTCGGCGGTGCGCCGGCGGGACCGTCCGCAGCCGGGTCGACGGAGTGGCCGTGAGGGTCGGCCTCGACATCGGCGGCACCAAGATCGACGCGGTCGTCGTCGACGGGTCCGGAGCCCCCGTCCATCGCCTCCGCCTGCCCACGGGGTTCGGCCCTGATGCCGTGCTGACGAACGCGGCCACGGCGGTCGCCTCGTTGGCGGACCGCTCCGGCGTCGCCGTCGAGACCTTCGAGTCGGTCGGCGTCGGCATCCCCGGCCTCGTCGACAGCACGACGGGTCGCGTGCGGCACGCCGTGAACATCGGCTTCGACGACGTCGCCGTGGGGCCGACGCTGAGCGCCCGGCTCGGGGTCCCGGTCCGGGTCGAGAACGACGTCAACGCGGCCGCGCTCGGCGCGTACCTCGCCATGTCGTTGTCGGGGTCCGTCGGCTACCTCAACCTCGGCACCGGCCTCGCTGCCGGCCTCGTCGTCGACGGCGAACTCTGGCGCGGCTCGCGGGGCGTCTCGGGCGAGATCGGGCACGTCCCCGTCGACCCCGGGGGCGAGCTCTGCCCCTGCGGGCAGCGCGGTTGCCTCGAGACCGTCGCGGCCGGCGCCGCGGTGTCACGCCACTGGCCGACCGAGGGGGCGTACCCGGCCGTGGCGCTGTTCGCGGCGGCCGACGCCGGCGACCCCGAGGCCGTCCGCGTGCGTGCCGACCTCGCGGCGGGGGTGGCGGCCGCGGTGCGCCTCCTCGTCCTGACGACCGACGTGGACTCCGTCGTGATCGGCGGCGGGCTCAGCAACCTGGGCCGCCCTCTGCTCGACGACGTCGCCGGGGTGCTCGACCGGTGGGCGGCGGGGTCGCCGTTCCTCGCCTCGCTCGAGCTCTCGTCGCGCATCGAGTTGCTGCCGCCGGGCTTTCCCGTGGCCGCCGTCGGCGCGGCCACGGTCGGAGCCCGCGGGACGGCCACGGCGACCGCAGCCGCCGTCTGACCGCCCCCACACCGCTGTGCTGCCAGACCGCCGTGCTGCCACACCGCCATGAAATGGTCACAGCACCAGGAGTAAACCTGGCGCTGTGACCATCTCGTGGCGCAGTGCCGACAGGTGCGGCGCTACGCCCGGGCCACCCGCAGCGTCACGATCTCGAACGGGCGCAGCGTCAACTCGACGGCCGAACCCGCGGCCCATCGCCCCGCCCCGGCGGTGCCCGGCTCGAGCTCGCGCTCGATCAGGTCGGTGCGCCACGCCTCGCCGAACCCGCTGTCGGCGTCGACCGTGATCGTGGTCGCCGCCCGCGCACCGCGTGCCTCGTACAGCCGCACGATCAGGTCACCCGAGCGGTCCTCGGCCAGCTTGACCGCCTCGACCAGCACCGCGGCCGACGACGACGTGACGAGCGGGGCCACGGCCGCTCCGGACGACCCGGCGACCCGCCGGACGGGCAGGTTGAGGCGGTAGCCAGCGGTCGCCGCGTCCAGCACGTCGGGCGCGACCCGCACCGACGAGCGCAGGACGTGCCGCCCCTGGTCGGCGTGGGGGTCGGGGAAGGTCGGGGCCCGCAGCAGCGACTGCCGCACGAGCGTCGTCGTGCCGCCGTCGCCGCCCTCGACCGTGTCGCGGGTGCTCCGCGTGATGTCGTGGCCGTAGGTGGCGTCGTTCGCCACGGCGACGCCGAAGCCGGGCTCGGTGACGTGCACCCAGCGGTGCGCGACGGTCTCGAACCGGGCGAAGTCCCACGACGTGTTCTGGTGGGTCGGGCGCTGCACGTGACCGAACTGCACCTCGGAGGCAGCCCGGTCGGCGTGCACGTCGAGGGGGAACGCCAGCTTGAGCAGCTTCTGCCGCTCGTGCCAGTCCACCTCGGTCTGCACGTGCAGTTCGGCCTCGCCGTCGTCGAGCCACCAACGCTGCACGATGGTCGAGTCGCCGACACGACGCGTCACGACGAGCGCCCCGCCGTCGGCGACGACCGACTCGGCCTCGACCAGGTCGGTGCGGACGTTCTTGTAGGCCTGGTCGACGTCCCACGCGTCCCACTGGTTGGGGGTGTCGCGGAAGAGCTGCAGCAACCCGAGCCGCGCGCCCGGGGCGACGAGGTCGCGCCTCGACGTGCCGTCGACGAGCGAGACGACCAGGCCGTCCCCGTCGAACACGGCGCGCACGAGCCCGTTGTCGAGCATCCAACCGCCGTCGGAGGCGACCGGCGTGACCGACCCGACCCCCGCCTCCTGCGCCTGACCCGCTGCCGAGCCGGCCGACGCGTCGACCCCCGCGGCCGGGACAGGACCGGCATTGAAGGTGGTCGTCGCCGACCCCGACCCCGCGAGCGCCCGCTGGGCCGAGCCGATGATCGTGTCGAGCTGCTCGGCGACCCGCGCGTAGTGCCGCTCGGCCTCGTGGTGTACCCAGGCGATCGACGACCCGGGCAGGATGTCGTGGAACTGCTGCAGCAACACGACGTGCCAGATCTCTTCGAGCTCGTCGTACGGGTAGTCGAGCAGGCCGCGTGCGGTCGCCGTGGCGCTCCACAGCTCGGCCTCGCGCAGCAGGTGCTCGCTGCGCCGGTTGCCCTGCTTGGTGCGGGCCTGCGACGTGTACGTCCCGCGGTGGAACTCGAGGTACATCTCGCCCGACCACACGGCCGGGTCCGCGAGCTCTGCCCGTGCCTGCGTGAAGAAGGAGGCGGGGGTGCCGACGGTCACGCGTGGCGAGCCCTCGAGGTCGCCGGCCCGTCGCGCGGCCGCCATCATCTCGCGGGTCGGGCCGCCACCGCCGTCGCCCCAGCCGAACGGGACGATCGAGACGTTCGAGTACCCCTTCTCGGCGTAGCCGCGCTCGGCGTGGGCGAGCTCGGCCGGCGAGAGGTCGGAGTTGTAGGTGTCGACGGGCGGGAAGTGCGTGAACACCCGGCTGCCGTCGATGCCCTCCCATAGGAAGGTGTGGTGCGGCATGCGGTTCGTCTCGTTCCAGGACTCCTTCTGGGTGAAGAACGAGCTGGCGCCGGCCGCGCGGGCGATCTGCGGCATGGCGCCCGTGTAGCCGAACGAGTCGGGCAGCCAGACCTCGTCGGCGTCGACGCCGAACTCGCGGAGGAAGAACCCCTTGCCCGCGACGAACTGACGGGCGAGCGCCTCGCCACCGGGCATGTTGGTGTCGGACTCGACCCACATGCCGCCGACGGGCACGAAGCGGCCCTCGGCGACCTTCTGCTTCACCCGTTCGAACAGCTCGGGGTACCGCTCCTTCAACCAGGCGTACTGCTGCGCGCTCGAGGCGGCGAACACGACGTCGGGGTCGTCGTCCATCAGGGCGACCACGTTCGAGAAGGTGCGCGCGACCTTGCGCTGCGTCTCGCGGACCGGCCAGAGCCAGGCCGAGTCGATGTGGGCGTGGCCGGTCGCGACGACCCGGTGGGCGCTCGCGTTCGCCGGCGCGGCGAGCACGTCGGCGAGCGCGGCCCGACCGGCCGTCGCCGACCCCGCGACGTCGGCGTGGTCGACGACGTCGCACATCCGGTCGAGGGCCCGCAGGATCTCGTGCCGTCGCGGCGAGGTCAGCTCGAGGGTGCGCATCAGCCCGACGAGCGTCCAGACGTCTCGGTCGAGTTCGGCGACGACCTCGTCGCGTTCGGCGAGCACGATGCTGCGCAGGGCGTAGATCGGGGCGTCACCCGCGGTCTCGGGGTCGCCCAGCGGCGTCTCGCCGTGGAAGTCGTCGCCGCCGATGTCCGGGTTCGACGCCGCCTCGACGTAGACGTCGATCGTGCTGCCCGGGGTCACGCCCGCACCGATCGCCGTCAGCGGCACGTAGCCGTTGTACGGCTCGATCGCCTTGACGATGGTGCCGTCGGGTCGCCAGACGAGGCCTTCGGCCTGGAACCCGGGCTGGCGGATGCTGAAGCCCAGGTCGACGACGAGTTCGAGGGCGGTCGCCGCGTCGGTGCCGAAGTCGTCGGGCACCGTCCCCGTGACGTGGAACCACGTGGTGCCCCACGGTCGGCTCCACGGCGAGCCGACGGCGAACGGCTCGTACGTCTGCGAGACGGCCTCGGAGAAGGGGACCGGCTCTCCCGGCGCCTCCCAGGCCGTGATCGTCAGCGGGACGGCCCGACGGTAGACCGCCGGGGTGATGCGGTCGCGGACGAAGCGGTCGATGCGGGCCTCGACGAGGACGGTGTTGTCGTGCATGGGATCAGTCTCCTGACGGGCGCGCCGAGGCGCACGGTGGGGCGGTCGTTCTGTGGATCGAGAGGGCGACGGGGGCACTGGTGAGGAGGCGCGTCACCCCTTCACGGCGCCGGCCAGCGCGTTCGAGCCGCCGAGGGTCCGCGAGACGAGCACGTACAACGCGATGACGGGCACCGAGTAGACGATCGAGAACGCCGCGAGCTGGCCGTAGGCCACCGAGCCGTACTGCCCGAAGAAGTTGAAGATGCTGACCGCTGCGGGCTGCTTGTCGGGGCTGAGCAGCAGCACGAACGGCACGAAGAAGTTCCCCCACGCCTGGATGAACACGAAGATGAACACCACGGCGATGCCCGGCCGCATGAGCGGCACGACGATGCGCGTCAGGGTCGAGAACATCGAGGCCCCGTCGGTCCACGCGGCTTCCTCGAGCGAGATCGGCACCGAGTCCATGAAGTTCTTCGCCATCCAGATCGCCATCGGCAGGCTGGTCGCGGCCAGGAAGAACACCGTGCCGCCGATCGAGTCGATCAGGTTCAGCGAGACGAACAGGCTGTAGACCGGCACCATCATCGCGGTGATGGGCAGGCCGGTGCCGAACAGGATGCCGTAGAGGAACGGCTTGTTGATGCGCATCCGGTAGCGCGAGAGCGGGTACGCCGCGAGGATCGCGACGACGACGGTCACGAGGGCGCAGCCGCCCGACACGATGAGGCTGTTGGCGAGCGGGACGAACGAGATCTCGGGCGTCAGCACGGCGGTGAAGTTGTCGAGCGTGAACTGCGACGGCACCTTCGCCGACAGCGTGGCCGACGGGTCGAACGATGCCAGCAGCAGCCAGGCGAGCGGGACGGCGAAGCAGATCGCGATGACGATCAGCACGGCGTTCGAGACGGCCTTCATGCTGCGGCCGCTGGGTGAGGTCATGGCCATGGTCAGTCGACCTCCGGTTTCAGGGCCCTGATGTAGATGATCGAGAAGACTGCGCCGACGAGCAGCATGATCGTGGCGATGGCCGTGCCGAAGCCCAGCTGCGAGAACTGGAAGGCCTCTTGGTAGGCCAGGATCGGCAGGGTCGTGCTGTTCACGCCGGGCCCGCCGCCCGTCATCACGTAGATCAGGGTGAAGACCGAGAGCGTCTGCAACGTGGTCAGCATGAGGTTGGTCGAGATGCTGCGTCGGATCACCGGCAGCGTGATGTAGACCAGGCGTTGCCAGCCGGTGGCGCCGTCGACCTCCGCCGACTCGGTGATCTCGGGGGGCACCTCCTGCACCGCCGCCGAGTAGACGAGCATCGAGAACGCGGCGCCGCGCCAGATGTTGGCGAGGATCACCGAGAGCATCGGCATCGCGTAGAGCCAGTTGGCGCCCGTGATGCCGAACCACGACAGGACCGTGTTGAGCGTGCCCGCGTCGTTGAAGAATGCGTACGCCGCGAAGGCGGCGACGATCTCGGGCAGCACCCACGCGGCGATCACGAACGTGCCGACGATCGAGCGCACGACCTTGTGGCCGTTCCGCATCAGCAGCGCGAGCCCCAGACCGACGACGTTCTGGCCCACCACGGCCGAGAAGAAGACGAAGGCGAGCGTCAGCAGCACCGACTTCGGGAAGTCCGGGTCGGCGAACAGCTCGGTGTAGTTGCGGAACCCGATGAACTCCGAGCCGCCGGCGGCGTAGCCGGTCAGCGAGGCGTCGGTGAACGAGCCGTAGAAGCTCGAGATGACGGGCCCCAGCAGGAACAGGGCCAGCAGGACGAAGGCCGGGACGAGCGGCAGGGTGCGGGCGCCGGTGCGCAGGGCGCGCGCCTTCGAGGCCCCCGCCCGGCGACCCGGCTTCTCGCCGTGGGGCCCGGGGCCGGGCCCGGAGGCCCCCGGTCGGCCGCTCTCGCGGCCGACCGGGGTGGGGGCGATGGTCGCCATGTGGCTAATCCCCCGCCTTCTGCGTCTGGTCCTCACCGACGATGCCGACCAGTTGGTCGTCGAACGCGGCCGCCGCCTCCTCGGGCGTCTGCTGCCCGGTCATGACGGCCTCCATCGCGACCGTGATCTCGTTCGAGATGCGGCTGTAGTCGGTGGTCGCCGGACGGAAGTGCGTCACCGGCACGATCGACGAGAAGAACTCGAAGGTCGGGTTGCTGCCGACGTACTCGGGGTCCTCCGCGACGTCGCTGCGCACCGCGATCTGGCTGGCGGCGATGTCGTAGCTCTGCGAACCGTCCTTGTCGAGGGCGTCGGCGATGAACTCGAACGCCTTGTCGGGGTTCTTGGTCTTCGAGCCGACGGCCAGCGTCCAGCCGCCCGACATGCTCGTCGCACCCGGCTTCGCGCCGTCCTGGGTGGGCATGGGCGCCTGGCCCATCACGTCGTTCCACTCGGGCCACGGGTTGGTGCCGGTCTCGAGCCAGGTGCCGCTCATCCACGATCCGTCGAGGGCGATCGCGAGCTTGCCCTGCGGGAGCCATTCCCCACCGACGATGGTGGCGATGTTGGTGTCCAGCGCCTCCTCGGGTTTCGGTCCGATGCCGCCCTGGTACACGTCCTGGATGAAGCCGAGCGAGTCGACGAAGCCCTGCGAGTCGGTGAGCCACTTGCCGGTCTCGTCGTCGTAGAGGGTGCCGGTCGGCGTGCCGTAGAGCAGCATCTCGAAGCCCTGCATCGTCGCGCCCTCACCCTGCGGCTTGCCCGAGTAGACGTTCAGCGGGACCACGTCGGGCACCTTCGCCTTGACCGTCTCGGCCGCGTCGAGCACGTCCTGCCAGGTCTTCGGCTCCCACGGCACGGGCAGGCCGGCCTGCGCGAAGAGGTCCTTGTTGTACCAGAGCGCCCGGGTGTCGGTGCCCATCGGGATGCCGTAGGTCTTGCCGTCCTCGCCGACGCCGGCCTCTTTGGCGTTGTCGTAGAACGCGTCCCAGTCCTCCCACGCGTCGGTGTACTCGTCGAGCGGCAGCAGGTAGCCGGCCGCCGCGTCGCTCTTGACCTTGAAGGTGTCCTCGTACATGACGTCGGGCGCGGTGGCCGCCGACCGGTTCATCAGCGCGAGCTTGGTGAAGTAGTCGTCGTTCTGCGCCGCGATGGGCACGAACTCGACCTTCATGCCGGGGTTGGCCGCCTCGAAGGTCTTCGCGGTCTCCTTCATGTGGGCGTCCATCTGGGTGAACGTCCCGAACTTCTGGTACGCGACCTTGATCGTGTCGGAGTCGCCGCTGCCGGCACCCCCCGAGCAACCCGAGGCCAGCAGGGCCGTGGCGACAGCCGCGGCGGCGACGGCCAGTGCGCGCTTGCGCCCCCGGGCCGAGGTGAACGTGCGTGACATGGTGCTCCTTTGCTCCAGTCGCGTCGGCGTCGGGCTGCTCTGCCCGACCGCGATTCGATTACTACATCGTATGGAGTAACTCGTGTCAAGACGCCGGACGGCATCGGTCCGGTAACGGCAGCCGAGCCGAGGAGGCGCGGGTCGGCTTCCGAGGAGGCGTGGGTCGGCCCCGTCAGGCGCGGGTCGGCCCCCGAGGAGGCGCGGGTCGGCCCCGTCAGGCGCGGATCAGCAGGGCGGACGGTCGCGGCGAGAACGTCTGGTCGAGCACCAGGCAGGCGGCTCCGACAGCCGCGACGTCGATGCCGATCGACGACTCGACGAGCCGGATCGGGTGTTTCGGGATGAGCGCCGGGTCGTCGCGGAGCGCGGCCGGCAGCACCGCGAGGACGTGCCGCGACAGCGGCGCCCAGAACGGGCCGCCGAAGACGACCTCGTCGAGGTCGAGCAGGTTGACGATGGTCACGAGGGCCCGCGCGAGGTGCCGGCCCGCGCCGTGCAGCACCCCGAGGGCGCCGGCGTCACCCAGGTCGGCCTTGCCGACCAGGGCGCCGAACGCCTCGTCGATGCGGCGCATGTCGACGTCGTCCCCGCTGCGCGCCGCCTCGGCGAGCGCCTCGTCCGAGACGTCCCCCTCGGCCAGCACGCCCGCGTCGACGGCCTCGCGCACGAGGGCGTGCGGCGTGATCAGTTCGCCCACGCAGCCGATGCGCCCGCAGGTGCAGCGGTGACCGTGGTCGTCGACCATCACGTGCCCCGAGTCCCCCGCGTTCGCACTGGCCCCGCGCAGCACGTCGCCGCCCAGCACGAGTCCGGTGCCGTAACCGGTGCCGTAGTAGACGAAGGCGAAGTCGCTGCGCTCACCCGCGCCTCCGTCGCTGAGCCACAGCTCGGCGACCGCGCAGGCCGTGACGTCCTTCTCGAGCAGCACCGGCAGACCGGTCGCCTCGCTGAGCGCCCGACGCAGCGGCACGTGCCGCCAGAGCGGCATCATCGGCGGATCGAGCACGAGGCCGGGCCCGATGTCGACCGGGCCCGGCGACGCGATGCCGACCCCGAGCAGCAGCTCGCGGTCGACGCCGCTCGTGACGACCAGCCCGTCGATGGCCCGCGCCATCAAGGCCACCACCTCGTCGGGTTCGCTGGCGGACGGGGTCAGCTCGCGTGCGTGGGCGACGACCGTGCCGACGAGGTCGAGCAGCACGAACGTCAACACGGCGGGGTCGACGTGCACGCCGACCGCGAAGCGCCCCCGGGACTCGAGCTGCAGCATGGTGCGCGGCTTGCCGGGGCCGCTGATCACGGTGCCGCTCTCGCGGATGAGACCCGCCTCGATCAGCCGGCGCGAGACGTTCGTCACCGCCTGGGGGCTGAGTCCGGTGCGCCCGGCGATCTCGGTCCGGCTGAGGCCCGCCGCCTCCCGCCGGATGGCGTCGAGCACCACCGACCGGTTGTAGCCGCCGATCGCCGGCAGGTTCGTCCCGCGGTTCATTCTCGTCATCATCCACGACGTCGGGGGTCGCGCGCGCACCGCAGCCCGTCATCCGCCCGGCGGTGGTGCCCGTCGGGACGCCCCGTTACCCTGAACCCATGTCTGGACTGCGCCTCGAAGAACTGTCCGCCGCCACCGTCGTCGCGGCCAACAACCTCACCCTGAAGCCGGGGCAAGAGCAGTTCGTCGCACCCGTCTCGCACTCGATCGCCGAGGCCTACGTCAACCCGACCACCGCCTGGCCCCGCGTCGTCGTGGACGACGACGACACGGTCGTCGGCTTCATCATGGGCAACTTCGACGCCGAGGCCGACGACGAGGCGCTGCGCAGCTGCATCTGGCGCATCAACGTCGAGGCCGACGCCCAGGGCCGGGGCATCGGACGGTTCGCCGTGCACGCCCTCGCCGACGAGGCCCGCAGCCGCGGCTTCGACCGGGTCACCGTCATCTACGAGCCGGGCGACGACGGGCCCGAGGACTTCTTCCACCACATCGGCTTCGAGGTCATCGGCGAGACGCCCTACGGCGAGCACGTCGCGGGGCTGACGCTGGCGTCGTCGCAGGTCTGAGTCGGCACCACGTGAGGCCGAGGTCGTGACGCCGGACGCGTCCACCCCCGGTGATGTCCCCGCGGCCGGTGACGACCCCGCGCCCGGGCTCGACTCCGGGCCCCACCCCGACGACTTCGCCTCGCGGGTGATCGCCGTGGTCGAGTCGATCCCGCCGGGCCAGGTGATGACCTACGGATCGGTCGCGGCTGCCCTCGGGTCGCGGGCCTCCCGCGCCGTCGGCCAGGTGATGGCGTACGCTGGGGCCGACCTGCCCTGGTGGCGCGTGATCCGCGCCTCGGGCCATGCCCCGCGCGACCACGAGCAGCGCGCCCTCGAGCAGTACCGCGTCGAGGGCACGCCTCTGCTGTGGAGCCGGTCGGGTGGCTTCCGTGTCGATCTGGAGCGCGCCTCCCACCGTCCCTGACCGGGTGCTGCCCGGGCCGCGCCGGGCCGGGCCGACGGCTTGTGGCCGGAACGGGCGAGTTCGTCGGAGACGGTCGGCCACGACCGCCCGACTCCCCCGGACTCGCCCGCCGTGACTCGGTGGCCTCAGCGCGTCCGGTCGTACGGGGTCGTCGTCGACACGGCGACCAGGCCCGACCGTTCGAGGATCGGACGCGAGTCGTCGGTCGAGTCGCTGTGAACGAGGGTCTTGCCCTGCGCGAGGGCGGAGCGCGCCCGCGCCGCGGTCAGCGCCCGGTAGATGCCCCGGTGACGATACGCCTCGAGGGTGGCGCCGCCCCAGATGCCGACGAAGTCCGTGCCGGGGACGGGCTCGAGTCGACCACCGCAGACCATCCGGCCGTCGACCTCGGCGACCCAGAGCTCCATGCCGTCGCCGCGGGCAAGTCGCGAGAGCAGCGCGTCGGCCATCCGTGCGTCGACCGCTTCGCCGAACGCCTCGTCGACCATCGCGCTCATCGCCCGCACGTCCGCCTCGGTGGTGACCCGACGGACCGTCACTCCCTCGGGCGCGTCGCCGAGCCCCGCCAACGCCGTGAGCGGCCCGATCATGATCGACTCGGGCTCGCCCGGCTCGAAGCCCGAGGCCACGAGCGCGTCGTGCAACCCGGGCGCCCGATCGTGCCCCCGGGTCTTCCATTCGACCCGGGTGATCTCGGCGTCGGCGTCGAAGTGCTCGACGGCGGCGGCCACGAGCGCGCGCACCGCCTCGGCGTCCGCTCCGCCGAGGTCACGGTAGGTGACGAACCCGCGGCCACCGGCGAAGGTGACGAGCCGCAGCGGACCGTGCCGGGTCACGGCGAGCGCGCTCGGCGTCTCGGCGTCGGTGCGGAGTTGCTCGTCGTAGGCCTGCAGGTAGCTCGTCGCGTCGGTCATCGGGGCCACGCTAGCGGGACCACGTCGGCCGAGCCGCGATCTCACACGAGCGAGTCACGCCAGGCGGCGTGCAGCTGCGCGAAGCGGCCGGTGCCCGCGATCAGGTCGTCGGGGGTGCCGTCCTCGACGATCTTGCCGTGCTCCATGACGAGGACCCGGTCGGCGATCGCGACCGTCGACAGGCGGTGCGCGATGATGACCGCGGTGCGGTCGGCGAGCAGGGTCTGCAACGCCTCCTGCACCATGCGCTCGGACGGGATGTCGAGCGACGCCGTCGCCTCGTCCAGGATCAGCACGCTCGGGTCCGCGATGAACGCCCGGGCGAACGAGAGCAACTGGCGTTGCCCGGCCGACACACGGCCGCCGCGCTTGTTCACGTCGGTGTCGTATCCGTCGGGCAGGGCCTCGATGAACTCGTGCGCCCCGACCGCCTTCGCCGCGCGCACGATCTCGTCACGCGTCGCGTCGGGCTTGCCGAGCGAGATGTTGTCGGCCACCGAACCCGAGAAGAGGTACGCCTCTTGCGTGACCATGACGATCGCCCGGCGGAGGTCTTTCGGGTGCAGGTCGCGCAGGTCGACGCCGTCGAGCGTCACCGCTCCGCGCGTCGGGTCGTAGAAGCGCGAGATGAGCTTCGCCAACGTCGACTTGCCCGCCCCCGTCGACCCGACGAGGGCGATGGTCTGCCCCGCGGGCACGTGGAGGTCGAAGCCGGGCAGGACGACCGTGTCGGCGTTGTAGGCGAACTCGACGTCGTCGAAGTGCACCTGCCCCTTGGCGTCCCACAGGTCGACCGGGCGCGTCGGGTCGGGCACGCTGGGCTGCTCCTCGAGCACGCCCGAGATCTTCTCGAGCGCGGCGGACGCCGACTGGTAGCCGTTGTAGAACATGGCCATCTCTTCGGCCGGGTCGAAGAACCGCTTCGCGTAGAGCGCCACCGCCAGCAGGGCGCCGATCTCGAGCGAGCCGTCGATCACCCGGAAGCCGCCGAACAGCACGACCGCCGCTAGGGTCGCGTTGCCGATGAGCACCAGGCCCGGGTCGAAGGTGCCGAACAGCGTGAACACCTTCGAGTTGGCCTGCCGGTAGTCCTCGACGTGACCGGCGTACTCCTTCTCGTTGCGCGCCTCCTTGCGGAAGGCCTGCACCGCGCGCATGCCCGTCATCGTCTCGACGAAGTGCACGATGACGCGGGCGCTCGTGACGCGGGTGGCCCGGAACAGCTTCTGCGAACGCACCTGGAACCACCGGGTCAACGCCACGAGCGGCACGAGGGCCACGGCGAGGACGAGGCCGCTCTGCGGGTCGAGCGCGACCAGGGCGACGGCGGTGAAGACCATGTACAGCAGGCCCGACACGAGCTGGTTGATGCCCGAGTCGAGCAGCTCGCGGATCGAGTCCAGGTCGCTCGTCTGGCGCGAGATGATCCGGCCCGACGTGTACGTCTCGTGGAACTCGAGGCTGAGCCGCTGCGTGTGCAGGAACAGCCGCTTGCGCAGGTCGAACAGGATCGCTTGGCTGATGCGCGCCGACAGCACCGTGTACTGCGCCATCAGCACCGCACCGATCACGCCGGTCACCAGGTAGGCGACCACGACGAGGATCGCCGGTGCCCAGTCCTGGTCGTCCATCAGGGCCGGCAGGGCGGTGTCGATGCCGATCGCGATCAGGGCCGGCCCCGCGACCTGCGAGGCCGTGCTGATCACGACGACGACACCCATCAGGGCGAGACGCCACCGCAGCGGGTGCACGAGCGAGCCGAGGAGGCGCAGCGAACGACGGCGCAGCCTCTTGCTCTCGTCCTTGGTGAAGTTCTCGCGCTCCTCGCCGCGGACGCCCTGCGTCGTCGAGCCCTGCTCGGCGCGCTTCTCGGCGGGGGTTCGTCCGTCGAGCGCCTCGCGCTCGACGGGGCCGTCGGCGACTGCCGGACGGTCGGGACGGTCGTCCTCGAGTGTCGTGTCGGTCATGCGAGCACCTCCTCTCGGCTGGTGGTGGAGTCGTCGTCGAGCGACGAGATGACGTAGCGGTAGTGCTCGTTGCTCGCGATGAGGTCGGAGTGCCGCCCCACCGCGGTGACCGTGCCGTTCTCGAGCAGCGCGACCCGGTCGGCCAGGGTGACCGTCGACGGTCGGTGGGCGACGATCAGGGACGTCGTCGACGCGAGCACGCGTCGCAGACCGGCCTCGACCCGCGCCTCGGTGTCGACGTCGAGGGCCGACAACGGGTCGTCGAGCACCAGCACGGCCGGGCGCGCGGCGATGGCGCGTGCCAGCGCGAGGCGCTGACGCTGGCCGCCGGACAGGCTGAGGCCCTCTTCACCCACGCGGGTGTCGACGCCCTCGGGCAGCCGCTCGACGAAGTCGGCCTGGGCGATCTCGAGGGCCTCGCGCATCACCCGGTCGGCCTCGTCGGGGTCGTCGGCGAGGTCGGGGCGGCCGAGCAGCACGTTGTCACGCACGGACGCGCTGAACAGCGTCGCGTCCTCGAACGCCATGCCGATGTGACGGCGGAGCTCTTCGCGGCTGAGGTCACGGACGTCGACGCCGTCGATCAGGACCTGCCCACCGGTCACGTCGTAGAGCCGCGACACGAGAGACAGGAGCGTGGTCTTGCCCGAGCCGGTGAGGCCGACCAGGGCCATCGTCTCGCCGGGCTCGACGACCAGGTCGACCCCGTTGACGAGGTCGGAGAACTGGGCCGGCGAGTCCTGGTAGCGGAAGTGCGTTCCCTTGAACTCGAGACGACCGTGGGGCTCGGCGATCGTCGACGGGTTCTCGGGGTCGGTCACCGTGTTCTCGCTGTCCATCACCTCGAAGTAGCGGTCGACGGCCGTGCGGGTGTCGAAGGTCATCGACAGCAGGAAGCCGATCGACTCGACCGGCCAACGCAGCACGGTCGCGGTCGCGAAGAAGGCGAACAGCTGACCGACGGTCAGCTGACCGTCGGCGGCGAGCCAGACGCCGCCCAGCAGACACAGCGCGAAGGCCACGTCGGGGACGAGCAGCAGCCAGAGCCACAGCTTCGAGATGGCCTTGGCTTTCTCGATCTCGGTCCCGCGGAGGTCTTCGGCCTGCTTGGCGAACTCGCGCAACGAGTGCTTGCCACGACCGAAGGCCTTGAGGACCCGGATGCCGTGCACGCTCTCCTCCACGCTGGTCGCCAGGTCGCCGACCTGGTCCTGGGACCGACGGGCGACGATCGAGTACCGCTTCTCGAAGGCGAAACTGACGAAGAACACGGGCAGCGACGCGACGAGGAAGACGAGGCCGAGCACCCAGCTGTACCAGAACAGCACGACGAATCCGACGACGATGGTGAGCACGTTGACCACGAGCAGCACGACGCCGAACGCGAGCCAGCGACGGATGAGGCTCAGGTCGCTGACCGACCGGCTGAGCAGCTGACCGCTCTGCCACCGGTCGTGGAACGCCACCGGCAGGTCTTGGAGCTTGGCGTACAGGGCGTTGCGCATGGTCGCCTCGACGTGCGTGCTCGGTGTGAGCACCAGCCGGCGGCGAGCACCGATCATGATCGCCTCGGCGACGCCGAGACCCAGCACGACGGCGAAGGCGGGCCACACCTGCGACCGGTCGCCACTCGACAGGGGGCCGTCGACGAGCAGCTGCAGGACGAGGGGGATCAGCAGGGCGACGACGGCGGCGAGCAGGGCCGCGACCATGCCCAGCACGATGCGGGGCAGGGCCGGCTTGACGTAGGGGTACAGCCGGGTGAGCGACTGCACCGTCGAGGGACGCTTCGCGGTGTCGGGCGGACGGGCGGACGAGGACTTCTGAGACATGGGTGATCCAAGTGTCGTGATCTGGCACAGGCGACAACGCAGAGCGGTGACCCGTTGTGGAGAAAGGTGGTGCGGCGACCGTCCGGGAGGACGCATGGTCGCGCGGTCGCGCCCGGGACGTCGCCGGGCGGAGGTGTCGAAGTGGTGCCGGTGGGCGGCGGGCCGTCTCGTCTAGCTGATCGGCGCCGGGCTCGGAGACGCCGAGGAGGCGCGACCCACGCGAGCACCGTCGGTGGCCGTGCCCACCGTGGTCAGTGTCGTCGTCGTCATCATGTCCTCCTGAGTGTCGTCGTCCGTCCGTGCGGTCGTGTCCGACCGGCTGTGAGCAGCCTTACAGGATATGCGTGCCGTCGACTCCGCCGCAAGACGGAATCGTTCGGAATCATGGACGACGCGACCCGCGCCTCCGGGACCTCGTCGACGACGACCTAGTGGAAGAAGTGGCGCTCGCCCGTGAAGTACATGGTCACGCCGGCGGCCTTCGCCGCGGCGACGACCTCGTCGTCGCGGATCGACCCGCCGGGCTGCACCACCGCGGCCACGCCGGCGTCGAGCAGCACCTGCAGGCCGTCGGCGAACGGGAAGAACGCGTCGGACGCGGCGACCGACCCGGTGGCGCGGGCACCGGCGCGGTCGACGGCCAGGTGGCACGAGTCGACGCGGTTGACCTGGCCCATGCCGACACCGACCGAGGCTCCGCCCGAGGCGAGCAGGATGGCGTTCGACTTGACGGCGCGCGAGGCCTTCCAGGCGAACTCGAGGTCGGCCCGCGTCGCGGCGTCGGCCTCGTCGCCGGCGACGAGCGTCCAGCCGTCGGACGTGAACCCGTCGAACCGGTCGGCGTCCTGGACCAGCAGGCCGCCCGAGATCTGCTTGACCTCGCGGACGTCGCGGGTGAAGTCGGAAGGCAGGGTCAGCAGGCGGATGTTCTTCTTCGCGCTGAGGATCTCGACGGCCTCGGGGTCGAACGCGGGGGCGATGACGACCTCGGTGAAGATGTCCGCGACGGTCTCGGCCATGGCGCGGGTCACCGGGCGGTTGGCCGCGATGACGCCGCCGAAGGCGGAGACGGGGTCGCAGGCGTGCGCCCGCTGGTGCGCGTCTGCGATGGCGTCGACGGCGTCGGGCGAGGCGACGGCGATGCCGCACGGGTTCGCGTGCTTGATGATCGCGACGGCGGGCTCGTCGAAGTCGTACGCGGCACGCAGGGCCGCGTCCGCGTCGACGTAGTTGTTGTACGACATCTCTTTGCCGTGCAGCTGCGTCGCCTGCGCGATGCCGTGCGCCCCGGGCGTCGCGTAGATCGCGGCGGCCTGGTGGGAGTTCTCACCGTAGCGGAGGGTGTGCTGCAAGTCGGCCGAGACGGTGGCCGTGGGCTCGAAGCCGGCCCGCGCCTCCTGCTCGTCGACGACGAACGAGGAGGCGCGGGTCGCCGCGGCGGACGCGTCGGCCTCGGCGCGCACACCCACGTGTGCGGCGAAGTACGCCGCGACTGCCGTGTCGTACGCCGCCGTGTGGGCGAAGGCCTCGCCGGCCAGGCGCTGACGTTGGGCCAGGGTCGTGCCACCGAGCGTGAGCGCCTTCGCGACCTGCGGGTAGTTCGTCGGCGAGACCACGATGGCGACGTTGGCGTGGTTCTTCGCGGCGGCCCGCACCATGGCGGGCCCGCCGATGTCGACGTTCTCGATGACGGTCGGCACGTCGGCACCCGATGCGACGGTCTCGACGAACGGGTAGAGGTTGACGACGACGAGCTCGAACGCGGCGATGTCGAGCTCGGCCAGCTGCGCCTCGTGCGACTCGAGCCGCAGGTCGGCGAGGATGCCGGCGTGCACGGCGGGGTGCAGGGTCTTCACGCGGCCGTCGAGCGACTCGGGGAAGCCGGTGACGCTGCTGACGTCGGTGACGGCGTGGCCGGCGTCGCGGATGGTCTGGGCGGTCGAGCCGGTCGACACGATCTCGACGCCGGAGGCCGACAGGGCGGCGGCCAGGTCGAGCAGGCCCGTCTTGTCGCTGACGCTGATCAGCGCCCGTCGCACGGGCACGGCGTCACGGTCGCGGTAGAGGCTGGGGTCGATGGCGTGGCCGCTCATGCGGTGGGCTCCTGTTCGAGGGTGGTCGTTCCGTTGGCGATGTCGAGCACGGTCTGGACGAGCAGTTCGCGCTCGACGACCTTGATGCGGTCGTGCAGCGACGACTCGTCGTCGCCGGGCAGCACCGGGATGCGGCGTTGCGCGAGGATCGGGCCGCTGTCGACGCCCTCGTCGACGACGATCACGCTGGCGCCGGTCTGGTCGACCCCGGCCGCGAGGGCGTCGCGGACGCCGTGCGCCCCGGGGAACTCGGGCAGGTAGGCGGGGTGCGTGTTGATCAGGTTCGGGGCGAGGGCGGCGACGACCCGCGGCGGCACGAGCCGCATGAACCCGCTGAGCACCACGAGGTCGGGCTGCCACTGCTCGATCCGGGCCAGCAGCTCGTCACCCCAGGCGGCACGGTCGGCGAAGTTCGAGAAGGCGACCGAGAAGGTCGGCACCCCGAAGTGCTCGGCGTGCTCGAAGCCGTCGGCCTCGCGGTCGGCACCGACGGCGACCACCCGGGCCGGGTACTCGGCGTCGCTCGCGGCCTCGAGCAGCGCCCGGAGGTTCGAGCCGCCACCGGAGATGAGCACCACGAGCTTCAGCACCCGGCAAGCCTAGCGGGCCGGGCGCGCGCGCCGGGGGCGGTGGGGGGCGGCCCGTCGGACGACGGCGTCAGCGCGTGATGCCCTCGATGCGCTCGGTGTCGTCGCCGTCGCGCCGCAGGGTGGTCACGGGCACAGGGCCCGTCGGCGCGGTGTCGTCGACGACCGGGTCGTCGTGCCGCTTCGCATCGGAGCCGTCCCTGGTCGTCACGGCCCGATCACCCGCGAACCTCGGCGGGCTCACGACCATCGCCAGCACGCCGGCGACGGCGAACTCGAGCGCCGCGAACCCGCCGACCAGCAGCGGGTCGGGTCCGACGTCGGTCAGGCGTCCGGGCCCGGCCGAGCCCGAGGCCGCCCAGGCGAGCAGGCCGAACAGCACTCCCCCGACGAGCCCGCCGACGACCGCGACGACGAGGCGACGGACCAGGTCGTCGACCCCGTGCCCGGCGAGCATGCGCTGCAGCCGCGGCCTCAGCAACGTCGCGCAGACGTACGCGGCGACGACCGGGACCAGCAGCCCGACGAAGCCGAACGTCAGGTCTGCCGTGGGCAGGGCGCCGAGGAAGGGGATCGCGGGCATCGGGCCGACGGCGGTGCCCAGGGGCGAGATCGACGACCCGGTGCCGATGGCGAAGCCGGGGCCGACCAGCCACGACGCCGCCCAGACGACGACGTCGGGCAGCAGGGCGAGCTGCCCGATCGTCAGCGCGAGCCCGCCGAGGAACCCGCCGTGCGCGCCTTCGTACAGGGTGATGATCTCGGCGTAGTTCGCCACGATCAGCACCGAGACGATCACGGACGACGCGGCGAGCACGGTCGACGCGGCCACGGCGCCGAGACGCAACCCGGCGGCCGCGATGCCGGTCACCTGCCCGGGCAGTCGTGACAGCAGACCGATGACGGCACCGGTGACCGGGTCGGCGGACTCGCCCCGACGACGACGCGTCACCTCGGCCATGGCCACGACGGGCACGGCGTAGACGAGCGCGGGCAGCAGCGTGCCCTGCCACAACGACGGGCGTGCGAGCTCGTGCTGCGCGGAGGCCGCCAGGGCGAGGGACAACAGGGCGAAGGTGCCGATGGTGACGAGCACGCCGGTCACACGGTGGGCCGTCTCGGCGGCGGCGCGGCCGGCACGGATGCCCATGAGCACCGTGAGGAGGGCGAAGCCGAGCGCGGCGATCGAGACGACGATGGGGGCGTACGCTCCGGGGATGCCGGTCGCCGCGGCCGCGTCCGCGCTGAGCTGGACGGTCAGGTCGGCGCCGTGCCCGACGAGCCACGAGTCGACGGCTGCGCGCCAGAAGACGACCCAGTCGATCTGCAGGCCGTACTGGAACGCCCAGAGCGAGGTCAGCACGACGAGGGGGATGCCGACGCCGATGGCCACGACGAGCAGGGCTTCGAGCGCGGAGAAGAGAGCGGTGACTGGGCGGTTCATCGCGAGCGACTGTACCGGTGCCGACCGGGGCCGGCCTGCTGCCCCGCCGCCCGCGACGACGACGCCGCTCGGCACCGGCACCGCTCCCCCGCACGCACGCAGGGACGCGCGCACGACGACGGGCGTGTCCGTCGTGACCGGGCGTCCGAGGACGACCGGCCGTGACGAACACGCCCGTCGAGGAGGCGCGGGTCAGCTCCTACAGGGAGGCGTAGACCTCGCGGAGCAGCGCCGCGGTCTCGCTCGGCGTCTTGCCGACCTTGACGCCGGCGGCCTCGAGCGCCTCTTTCTTGGCCTGCGCGGTGCCGGCCGAGCCGGACACGATCGCTCCGGCGTGGCCCATCGTCTTGCCCTCGGGGGCGGTGAAGCCCGCGACGTAGCCGACGACGGGCTTGGTGACGTGTGCCTTGATGTAGTCGGCGGCACGCTCTTCGGCGTCGCCGCCGATCTCGCCGATCATGACGATCGCCTTGGTGTCGGGGTCGGCCTCGAACGCCTCGAGGGCGTCGATGTGGGTCGTGCCGATGACCGGGTCGCCGCCGATGCCGATGGCGGTCGAGAAGCCGAGGTCGCGCAGCTCGAACATCATCTGGTACGTCAGGGTGCCCGACTTCGAGACGAGCCCGATGGGGCCCGAGCCCGAGATCGAGGCGGGCGTGATGCCGACCAGCGACTCGCCGGGCGTGATGATGCCGGGGCAGTTCGGGCCGATGATGCGGGTCGTTCCGCCCTTGGCCTTGGCGAGCGCCCAGAACTCGGCGCTGTCCTGCACCGGGATGCCCTCGGTGATGACGACGACGAGCGGCACCTCGGCCTCGATGGCCTCGACGACGGCGTCCTTGGCGAACGCCGGCGGCACGAAGACGATCGAGACGTCCGCGCCGGTCTCGGCGACGGCCTCGGTCACGGTGCCGAAGACGGGCAGCTCGACGTCACCGTGGGTGACGGTCGTGCCGGCCTTGCGGGCGTTGACGCCACCCACGACCTGCGTGCCGGCCTTGAGCATGAGGGCCGTGTGCTTGGTGCCCTCGCCGCCGGTGATGCCCTGGACGATGACCTTGCTGTCCTTGTTGAGGAAGATCGACATTGTTCTGTGCAGTCCTTACTTCGAAGCCAGCTCGGCGGCCTTGTCGGCAGCCTCGTCCATGGTCGCGACGACGGTGACCAGCGGGTGCGCCGCCTCCGCCAGGATGCGTCGACCCTCGTCGACGTTGTTGCCGTCGAGGCGCACGACGAGCGGCTTGGTGGCCGCGTCGCCGAGGATGCCGAGCGCGGCGACGATGCCGTTGGCGACGGCGTCGCAGGCGGTGATGCCGCCGAAGACGTTGACGAAGACGCTCTTGACCTGGGCGTCGCCCAGGATCACGTCGAGCCCCGCCGCCATGACCTCGGCGCTCGCTCCGCCGCCGATGTCGAGGAAGTTGGCGGGCTTCACGCCGCCGTGCGCCTCGCCGGCGTAGGCGACGACGTCGAGCGTCGACATGACGAGCCCTGCACCGTTGCCGATGATGCCGACCTCGCCGTCGAGCTTCACGTAGTTGAGGCCGGCGGCCTTGGCCTTCGCCTCGAGCGGGTCCGCCGCGTCGGCGTCCTCGAGTTCGGCGTGACCGGGGTGACGGAACTCGGCGTTCTCGTCGATCGAGACCTTGCCGTCGAGGGCGACGATGTCGCCCTGCTCGGTGAGCACGAGCGGGTTGACCTCGACGAGCGTCGCGTCCTCGCCCTCGTAGACGGCGTAGAGCTTCACCAGCACGGGGGCGACCTTGTCGATCAGCTCGTCGGGGAACCCGCCGGCCTTCGCGATCTCGGTGGCCTTCGCCAGGTCGATGCCCGCGCGGGGGTCGACCTCGATGCGGGCGAGCGCGTCGGGCTTCTCCACGGCGAGCTGCTCGATCTCCATGCCGCCCTCGACGCTGCAGAGCGAGAGGTACGAGCGGTTGGCGCGGTCGAGCAGCACCGAGAAGTAGAACTCGCGGGCGATCTGGGCGCCGCCCGCGATCATCACGCGCTTGA
>NZ_LMLG01000006.1:626741-653865 GCF_001421865.1 Frigoribacterium sp. Leaf44 | reverse complement strand
CCTTGACGCCGCCAGCCTTGCCGCGACCGCCGACCTTGACCTGGGCCTTCACGACGGTGACGCCACCCAGCTTCTCGGACGCCGCTCGCGCCTCCTCGGGGGTGTCGGCCACGATGCCCGGCAACACGGGCACGCCGTACTGCTCGAACAGGTCTCTGGCCTGGTACTCGAAAAGATCCACGCTGTTCTTCCAATCCGCATCGCTGCGTCGTCTCACCATGATCCGTCTCGACATCGAGCCATCTCGACATGAAGACAATGGGCCAGCGGTCAGCCTAGCGGGCGACCCGAGGGGTACGCCGAGCGTCGCGTCTGCTGTGAGCATCGGGGGCCCGCCGTCGCCTGGGGAGTAGACGAGAGACACCCCGACAGAACGAGAAGACGGAGACACGCATGTCGAAAGAGAAGAACCTCGCCACGCAGGAACGCCTCGGCGAGATCCTGACCGCCCGCGAGATCGACCGCCTCGGCGAGGGCTTCCACGCCGACGTCGTCGATCACGACCCGGCCCCCGACGCTCCCGCCGGCCTCGCGGGCATCCAGGCCTTCTGGACCGAGTTCTTCGCGGCCTTCCCCGACGCCGACCTGGGCGTCGAGACGCTCGTCGCCGACGACGAGAACGTCACCGCGGTCTTCACGATCTCGGGCACGCACACCGGCACGTTCCAGGGCGCCGAGCCCACGGGCAAGTCGTTCACCGTGCGTGGCATCCAGGTCGGCCGCTTCGACGAGGACGGCCTGCTGGTCGAGCGCTGGGGCGCCACCGACGAGGCCGGCATGAAGCAACAGCTCGGCCTGGCCTGAGCCGCTCCCCCCACCACCCCGCACCACTCTCGAGAGGACGCATCATGAGCGACACCAACACCCCCGCAGCATCGGGTGACCAGCCCTACGACCAGGCCGACGAGTTCGCCGAGTCCGAGCAGATCGCGACCAACGACGCCGTCGCCGGCGAGACGGTCTTCCCCGGCGTCGGAGAGGGCAACGACGGCCCGACCGGCGGTGCGCCCCGCGAGGGTTCGCCCGAGTACGCCCCGAACGACCTCGAAGGCGACGACATCGACCTCGACGAGACCGAGTGACCTCGGTCACCCCCGTCTGACGACGCCCCCGCCGCAGCTCGCGGCGGGGGCGTCGTCGTGTCACGGCTCCTCCCCCGGCCCGCGTCGGCGGGAGCCGTGCACAGGAGGCGCGGTGCCGGCCTCGGCAGCCGGGGCCGCTGCCCGATCGTCGGTGCATGACCTCATCAACGAAGGCCCTCGGGCCCCCCAGACGGCGCCTCGCGCTCGCCCTCGCCCTGTTGTTCTCCGTCGCCGTCGGGCTGCTCGGCCACGCCCCGGCCGCCGCCGTCACCGGCACGGGACTCGGCCCGGGCCACCTCTGGCGCGGCGACAACGCCTCGTGGCTCGGCACGTACCGACTCGACGACGGCACCCAGGCGTTCTGCCTCGAAGCCGGCAAGAGATCGCCCGTCGGCAACCACTACGACACGACCACGGGTGGCGACGTGATCGGCGTCTCGACCGACGACCACGCGCGCCTCGCGTACATCGCCCGCACCTGGGGCGGCACGACCGACGCCGACACGGCCGCCGCAGGACAACTCGCGGTCTGGACCATCACCGGCCTGAACGGCCACACGCAGCGGTACTACGCCGGCCGGGCCAACGAGCGCTGGCCGATCGTGCTCGAACGCGCGAACCAGATGCTCGCCGAGGCCTCGTCCGCCGCGTCGAAGTCGGTCGCCGCATCGATCACCGTCGAGCTCTCGGACGACGGCACGGGGCTCATCCGCCCCGACCTCACGGTCGACCGCGTGACGGGTGGGCCGACGACCCTCGAGCCCACGCATGCGGGCACGGTCACCCTGGACGGAGCCGTGTTCGCGGACGGTTCGACCACGGCCCTCGTCCGCAACGGCGAGAGCGTGCCCGTCGCCGCCACCGGTGACGCCGCCCAGCTCACCGTGACCGCCTCGGTCGAGTTCGTCGACCTGCCGTACGGACGGGTGACCACGGTGGGGAACAGCCCCGCCGGCTCGCAGATGATCCTCTTCTCGGGCGGGGTCGCGGCCTCCGCTTCCGAAGCCGCGAGTGTCGAGCAGCTGTCACCGCTGCCGTTCCAGCCGACGGTGTCGACGATCACCAGCGACACCGTGGCCGAGGCCGGCACGATCGTCACCGACCAGGTGACGCTCGGCGTGCGGCCCGGTGACGGGCTCCTGTCCGAGTGGGGACGATACGACGACGCCGGCACCTGGCGCCCCGTCCCGGTCACGGTGCGCAGCCGGCTGCTGGGCCCCTTCCTTGCCCCCGTGACGACGGCGGACGAGTGGCCGGACGACGCTCCGTCGGTCTGCGAGGTCGCCCTCGACGTGCTCGACGGCCCGGGAACCTACTCGACGCCGGGCTGCGAACTGCCCGGTGGCGGGTACTACACCTGGGTCGAGAGCATCGATCCCACGGACACGCCGGTCGAGGCCGGGCGTGACCGCGTGGGTTCCTGGCGGTCACCGTTCGGGGTGGCGACCGAGACGACCTTCGTGCCCTGGACGCCGACCATCTCGACCGTGGTGTCCGACGCCGAGATCGACCCGGGTGCCTGCGTCAGCGACGAGCTCACCGTCGTCGACCTGCACCCCGACGTGCCGGGTGGGGTCGACGTCGAGTCGGTGCTCGTCGGACCGTTCGCCGAGGCCCCGGTCGTGGGAAGCGACCTCGGTCCGATCGACCGTCTCGACCCGGACCTCGTCGTGGCTCGCGAGACGGTGACCATCGGCGAGGACGGCACGTACGCCACACCGTGCATCGCCCTCGAGCGACCCGGCACGTACGTCTTCCTGTTCTCGTCGGAGGGGTCGGCTGTCGTCGATGACGGAAGCCAGGTCGTGCCGGCCTTCGCCGACACGACCGTCTACCGGAGCGAGATGGCGACGGTACGGCAGCCGGCCCCGTCCGAGGCTCCGGCTCCCCCGGCAGGGCTGGCCTTCACCGGTTCGGAGGGTGGCGGGCAGGCGTTGCTCGTCGCCCTCGGAATCGTCGGGACCGGCTTCGTGCTCGTGGCCGCGGCGAGTGCCTTCCACGTGCGGAGGCGCCGCCTCGCCGAGGGCTCGGATGCAGCCTCCCTCGCGGTCGATGCCGAGGCACTGTCGTCCTTCGGGCTGGGCGAGGCGCGATGAACCCCCGGGTGCGGGTGCCGCGAGTCGGTCCGGGCTCATCCGGCCCGATCGAACGGCACCTGCACCCGGACGGCTCGACCGCTGCCGTCGTCCACGAGGGCGAACCCTGGCGTCGGCCGGTCGGCGAGATCGGACTTCGTCAGCCGGAGCCCCACCTGGTCACCTTCGTTGGGCAGCTGTGGACTGAGCACGGCGCCGCACCGGTTGTTCCTCACGTCGACCTGCCAGCCGGCCCACCCCGCCAAGACCTCGCCGGTCGTCCCGGCCACGACGAGCGCTCGACCGGTGTCGGGGCACGACCGGAGGAACTCCGCGAGCCACTCGGCCGCGGGGCAGTCCTTGAGGTGTTCGCCGTCGTCGATGACGAGCACGCGAGGGCCGTCGACGTCTGCGAAGAAGGGCGCGAGGAGGGCCTCCTCGACGGTCCGGGTGGTGATCACCGCGACCACGCCGGGCAACCCCTCGAGCGCCCGCAGCGGCGATCGCCGTGGGGCGACGACGACCACTCCGATGCTCTGGGCCGCGAGCGACCGGACGACAGCTGCCAGGACGGTGCTGCGCCCGCTCTTCGGGGGGCCCGTCACAACGTAGCTGCCGGGGCCGTCGGCGAGGTCGGGACCCCACGGCACGAGGTCGTCGCCACCGACGCCGATCAAGGCGAAGACGCTCGCCGGATCAGCCGCTCCCCGGCGGGACCAGGCATCGTCGAACGAGATGGGGCCCGCCAGTTCGTCGACGCGGAAGGGCCGACGGGCGGCAGGAACGTGACGGTCTCGGTGAACCGCCTCGGCCCCACGTCGCCGCAGGGCCTCGGCCTGCGCCTGCCCCGTCGCCTCGGCATCGATCAAGGCGACCTGCGTCTCGATCGAGGTCTCGGCGGTGAAGCCCCGCCCCGGGGGCAGGACGTCGGGAAGTGCTCGTGCGTTCAGTCCGGCGAGGGCGTAGTCGGCCCGGTCGGTCAGACGCAGGAGCAGCTTGTCGTCGACCAGGGCCGCGAGCCGGCCGGCGACGAGTTGACGGTCACCCGTGACGAGCACGTGGACACCGGCTGCGGCGCCCTCACGCAGCAGCAACCCCACCTGGTCGACGAGCTTGCCGTGCTCGATCTCGGCGAAGGTGCCGGTGAACCCTTCCCACCGGTCGATCATGACGACGAGGTGCGGCAGCCGGTCGATCTCGGGAGCCGTTCGCCGCTGCTCGACCACTCCCGCGTGGCCTCCTGCCGCGAGCACCTGCTGCCGCCGGTAGATCTCGTCGACGAGCTTCGTCAGCAGGCGTCGGACCCGGTCGAGCTGGGTCCGCTGGACGACGGCTCCGACGTGCGGAAGGCTCTCGAGCGGCAGCAGGGCACCACTGCCGCAGTCGATGCCGAAGAGGTGGACGTCGGCGCAGCTCGTGCGGTCGGCGAGGGAGGCCGCGACGGTGCGGAGCACCTGCGAGCGTCCCGTGCGGGGGGCGCCGACGACGAAGAGATGACCCAAGGTCTGCAGGTCGAGCGCGGCCGGGGCCTGATGCTGCTCGGCCGGGAAGTCCTGCCTGCCGAAGGCCAGCAAGGGCACGTCTCCCTCGACGCATGCGTCGGCGTCGCGGCCTCCCGGGGGTTCTGCGAGGTCGTCGAGGACGAGCCTGTCCGGCAAGGCGTCGAGCCAGGGACGGTGCGGGCGAGGGATACCGAGACGAGCGGAGGCGGAGGCGAGCGCGTCGACGAGCTCGACCAGGTCGGTACGCCCGACGGACTCGGTCGACGCTCGTGGCGGCGGCTCGGCCACGACCCGCCCGAGTTCGTGCCAGCCGAGCGAACTCGACCACACCTCGGGCACGACGTCGGCGACCACCCCCGGACGTCGGCCACCGACACGGCCGGCCTGGAACGGGACGAGCGCGCTCGCACCCAGTCGGACGAAGGCGCGGCCCGGTGTGGACTTGGAGATGCCGGCCGCGTCACCCGCGTCGATCACGTCGCTGCTCTCGCCTGCATCGGTCACGCGCAGGGCGATCCTCAGGTTCGTGTTCGCCCGGATGTCGCCCGTGACGACGCCCGTGGGACGTTGCGTCGCGAGCACGAGGTGGATTCCGAGAGAACGCCCGCGCTGGGCGATGTTGACGAGGCCGGTCACGAAGTCCGGCAGCTCTCGGACCATGCTCGCGAACTCGTCGATGACGATCAGGAGGCGCGGCAACGGAGGCCTTTCGGCGTCGCCGACCGCGCCCTCCACGTAGTCCTCGAGGTCCTTCGCCCCGACATCGGCGAGGAGGTGCTCGCGGCGTCGGAGCTCGGCCCCGAGCGAGTGCAACGCCCGTTCCACGAGGTGCGTGTCGAGGTCGGTGACCATTCCGACGGTGTGGGGCAGTGGCGCGAAGTCCCGGAACGCGGCACCGCCCTTGTAGTCGACGAGGACGAAGGTCATCGACTCGGGGGTGTTGGCGGCGGCGAGCGCCGCGACCATGCTCTGGAGCAACTCGGACTTGCCGGACCCGGTCGTGCCGGCCACGAGACCGTGGGGGCCGTCCCGGCGGAGGTCGAACGAGAACGGCCCGTCGAGGCTCTCTCCGATGACGACCTCGGTCGTGGGGCCCGTGCGAGCCCACCGGTCGAGCACGGCCTCGGGAGTGGGCGGTTCGAGCTGCAGCACGTCGAGCAGTCGCGATCGGGCCGGGAGTCCGCCCGTTCCGCCACCGTCGTCGACGTCGACCAGCGGGGCGACGGCCCGTGCGACGGCCTCGAACCAGCCGGCGGGCACCAGGTCGGCCTTGACCTCGCGCACGTCGGCGGTGCGGTGGACGTCGAGGGAGTGCCGCGTGGGGCCGCAGGTGACGACGGCGACGCATTCCTCGGGAAGGGACCGTCGTTCGAGGTCGACGCACACCGCGTACACGCCGACGGAGGGCCCTTCGCGCAGGACGCGGACGAGCCCGGGCAGTGCCCGCAGCCGCCGCGCACCGTCGACGACGAGCACGATGTCGGTCGCCGCACGGAGCGTCCCCCGCGATTCCCGCACCGCCCGCTGGCGGGCGTCGATCTCGGCACCCAGCTCGGCGATCCGACGCGCGACGGTCTCGGCGTCGTTCCCCACCCAGACGGTGGCCGGCCGACCGTTCTCCGGACGGGCATGGGGGACGTGGGCCAGCCACGACCAGTCGTCGCCCGCAGCGTGTTCGGTCAGGACGACGAACCGCACGTCGCGGGGGCTCTGGGCGACGGCGAGCTGAGCCAGCATCCACGCGACGAGAGGTCTCGCGTGTTCGGATCGGCCTGCCACCCCGACGACCCCGTGGTCGGCCAGATCGACGGTGACGGGCACGTCGACGGCAGGGCGGGCGACGGTCCGACGGTGCTCGAGTTCGGCCGGGTCCTCGATGGTGACACTCGACGGCAGATCCGCGGTACCGATCCTGACGCGCAGGTGGTCCGGATCGTCACGACGGCGTTCCCACAACCGCGAACGACGCCGGGCGGCGATGTCGAGCACGGTCGCGGCGTCGGGGCTGAGGTGTCGCAACTCGCGCTGCAGCTGCCGCACGGCGCTCTCGGCATCCGCCGCCACCGCCTCCTTCGTGGCCTGGTGGTCGGCGAGCCGCTGCCGGTGCGAGACCTTGCCGTTGCGCTTGTCGTAGAGGTAGTTGCCCATCATGACCACCGGCGACATGAGCCCGAAGGCGAGGAAGGCGACGTTCCCGAACACGGTGACCATGACGACGGCCATCAGCATCGGAGCGAGCGCCGCGACGATCGGCAGGGGCCGTTTCGTCCCCTGTTGGGGTTCGGCGGGGAACCGGAACGTCGTGGTCGGCGGCTCCGGCAGGAGGCGCGGGGGGCGTGCGTGGTCGAGGGTGCCTCCGCCTTCGCTCACGGTGATCGCGGCGGACGGGTGCCCGGCCGGCGCGACGGCGAGGAGGGTGTCGCCGATGGTGATGACGCAGTGTTCGTCCACGGCGGCCGTACCTCGGACCGGAACGCGGTCGACGAGCACGAGTGGCCCGCGAGCCTCGTCGTCGGATTCGGGGAAAGCGTCGGCCGTGGGGGTCAGCGCGAAGCGCCCGGCGCCGTCGAGTTCGATCGTCGCGACGATCGGGGGCACCCGCGCGTCGTCCAGTCTCACGCCCGCGTCCGGACCGCTGCCGAGGTGCACGAGCCCGACGTCGACGACGTGGATCGTCCCGGCACCGCGGCCTCCGATGATGCGGATGGTGGGCAGGTCGTCGGGAAGGTGGAGGTGCACGGCGGGGCCGCCGAGGCCGAGGACGGCACCGTCGAGCAGGACGCCCGAGCTGAGGCGTGCGGTCGGATCGACCGGGACACCGTCGACGGTGATGCTCGCGGGCTCGTCGGTCAGGGCGTGCCGCGCGTGACCGAGTGACGACGCGAGGTGCCGCGCCACGGCGTCGACGGTGGTGTCCGGATCGACGAGGAGCGAGCGGTCGGCCCGCTGGCCCGTCGGGACGTGCAGGACGGTGACGCACAGCCTCACGCGGCGGGCACCACGCTGATGCCGTCCACGAACACGTCGACTTCGTCGATCATGCCGAGGACGCCATCCGGCCCGCCGACCTGGCAGGTGACGCGGAGGTCGTACGGCTCGGCCCGGAAGGCGTAGACGAGCGTGGCGTGGAGGTCGGCGTCGCCCTCGACGGCCGCGTACCGCACGCCTCGGAGCCCCTGCCCGAGACCACTCGCCTCGACCTGCTCGACGACGGGAGGCTCGACCGCGGCCACGTCGCTGTCGAAGACCATGGCCCGGAGGGCGACATCACGATCACCCTCGACGAACCCGTACTGGACGCGCAGCAGCGACGGAGGGGTCGCGATGTCCGGCAGGTACAGGTACCGGCGTTCGTCCTCGGGCGACCAGCGCGCGAGGGCCGAGAGCACCTCCGTCAGCCAGGACCGGGAGGCGCGGGTCGACACCTCGGACCGCTCGGCCACAGTGCGCACGGTCGCCTTGATCCACGATCGCGGCGCGCGGTGGCCGTCATGCGGCCAGGAGGTCGGGAGGGCCACCCAGGTCTCGGGGTCGTGCCCGATGAGGATGTCGAAATCGGTGGTGGCGTCACTGTCGGTCTGGGTCATGGTGCGGGTCGCTTTCTGTGGCAGTCGAGGGGGTTCAGGCGAGGGGCCGGTCGGTGACGAGGCGTCCCTCAGCGTCACGCCAGCGGAAGGTGCTGAGCATGGCGTCGAAGACGTCGGCGAGGGCATCGAGGATGCGGGCGCGCGCGTGGGCGTCCGGTTCTGTTTCTGTCGCGGACTCGCCCGAGGCGGTGGCACCCGCCTGCGCGGACCCGATGGTGAGGACGAGGGTGACCAGTCGGTCGTCGTGGCCGGCGACGCGCGCCAGGACGGTCCGACGGCGGAGCGGTGTCAGGTCGGCGGCCTCGTCGGGTGCGGCAAGGGCGCCCTGTGGTGGGGCCTCCGCTGCGGGGTCGTCCCAGACGACGGCGGGATCGCCGGCGAGGACGATCGGAGCCGCCCCGTGGGTGGCGACCCGTCGCAGCAGCAGCCGGTCGAGGTCGGCGTGCTCGGACCGGGTGACGGGCAAAGACGCGACGACGATCGAGCACACGATGTCGGTTCCGGGCAGCGGGCCCGCACTGAGGTACGAGTCGAGCACGCGGCCGTTCGCATCCGCCGCGAGCGCGCTCGCCAGCGCCGACCCGAACCGCAGCCGCCAGTCGTCGACCATCGCCTCGGTCCCGAGGTCAGGCTGCTCCCCCAGCTGTGCAGCGACGAACGCCGCTGCGTCCGGCGCATCCATCCCACCCGGAACCCGGACGAACCCCGGAGGCACGACGATCGAATACGACGCCGCCACCGTCCCGGCCGTCCGCCCCACGTACCCCGGGCCGCTCATGACTCGTCCCCGGGGCGAAGTCCGGCCCTCACGAGACGGGGGCCATCACCTCTCTGGGCAGCTTTGAGTTCGCGCCGAACAACGATGGATCGGACCGCCCTATCGACTCCCAACGCGAAGAATGCGAGACATTCGGCCGCCAGCACGAGCGCTGCCGCGAACGAGTCACGAGGCCAGACAGCCAGCTCGAGGAAGAAATGGGATTGGGCCCACGCGTAGAAAGCTCCAAGTCCACACCAGAACGACAACACCCAAGGTTGGAGTGCAAAGTCGAGTACTTCTGCCCTCTTGTGGTACACGATGACGAGCAAGATCATCATCACTGCGGTCACCAACCATGAAATGCCCGACGGCAAGACGAAGGGGGGCCAGTCCTCGCTGGCTTGAAAAAGGGGACCGCCCCCTGGATTAGTCCTGAAGTCACCCCCCTTGGGCAGTGCCAGACATCCGTAGACAAGTCGTGCCAACTGGAAGTAAACGGGCAACGCGATTCCTGCGATCCCAGCTAGAAGTGGTAGCCCCCGCAAGACAAGCATTCGCGTTGAGACATCCGCGGCACGGCGACCCGAACTCACAAGGCGCCCCCACCACTAGTTCTCCAGGTTGCTGCCGACGGCGCATCTTGAATGCCTCTGGGGAGCATGACGTCCAAGACGTCGCGCGTGGTCAGAGCGTGATCGAACGCCTGGATTCCCCGGGCGATGTTGAGCTTGCGCATGATCGTGGCGACTTCTTCGGCATCATCCGCGAATGCGCCCGGCCTGCTGGACCGGAGAAAGTGCAACATCCTTGCAACTTCGCTGTCGCCGAGCGCTTTAGCGAGGGTCCAGTCCCCCCAACCAGGTCGAGCCCTCATCCAACTCTTACTCACCCAGGCCATCGCAGATCCACGAGAGACTCCGCTGTGTGACACGAGGCCCGCTCCCCGCGCGGCAGCGACGCCTTTGATCCCTGCGCGAGCCGATGCGACCGCAGCGCCACCAATCCCCATGGTCGCCAAGGACAACCCGGCCAGAAGGACATCTCCAAGCGTGGCTGTACCTGCGCTCGCTCGAGCTGCCGTGATGGCGAATGCAAGGACGGCGACGACCGCCGCGACAAGGTTCAGGCCTGGAACGATGAATGCCAGAGCTGCGAGGAGCCCGCCGAGAATCGTGAGCACATCCATGAAACCGCTGATCCACGAGTCGTTCTCCTCCATCCACTTCTGGAAGGCGGCGAAGCCGGCGTCCCACGCGCCCCCGAGGTCGTCCCAGAGGGTGTCGGCGAGGCCGTCGTCGGTGGCGTCGTCGATCCTCGCGATGGCAGCCGTCGCGGCGGTCTCGACGGACGTGTGCGCGTCGGTGAGGCGGCGCGCGGAGAGGGAGACCCGGCCCCGCGCCTCCTCGGCTTTCGTGCGTTGCGCGGCGGCCTGGTCGAGGTGCTCCTGCTTCGTCACCTCGTCGGTGGCCACGAGCGCGAAGTGCTCGTACCGCTCGACCAGCTTCTCGGCTGCGGCGAGGTCGTCCACGGCGTCGCGGTGGTTCGCCAGGGCCGGGGCGGCCGCCTCTTGGGCCAGCGACAATTCGGACGCGTACGCCTTGAGCGCGGACCCTGTCTCGCCGTATCGCCCCTCGGCTTTGCCGAGGCTCGCGGAGACCTCCTCGGCCTTGACCACGAACGCATCGAGGGCGTCGCTGGACGATGACCCCGTCTCGAGCGATCGCAGCTTCGCTGCCGCCCCTCGGATCGAGGCCGCCACGGACTCGTAGTGGCTCGCCATGGAGTTCAGCAGCACCGGGTCACCCGGTACCCCCACCAGGGAGTCGGCCGCCACCCCGGCGAGCGTGCCGGCCGTCACTCGTCGCCCCCGATCAGGACGCCTTCGAGTTCTCCGTCGACCTCGGTGAAGGTCTTGTCGATCGTCGACAACGCCTCGCCCAGCTCGGTGATCTGCTCGGCGAGCTTCGCCCGCCGGTCGTTCCAGTTCGTCGCGAACGACGTGACCTTCGCCGCCAGCCCGGCGTGACCGCAGGCCTCGGCCGTGGCCGACGCCGAGGAGTCGCCCGACTCGAACTCGGTCTTCACGGTGGTCAGGTCGGCGAGCAACGCCTCGAGACCCGCACCGTCGATTGTCAGGCTCGTTCGAGCCATGAGGTCCTCCCCTCGTTCCGGGAGACCGGAGCGCGTCGCGTCTCGTCGCGACCCGCCCCGGCCGTCCTACGGTGCGGTCGGTCAGCCCAGGCTGCTGGCGAGCTGCTGGTCGGCACCCTCGAGGGTGCTGGCCGCGTTCTCGAGGAACGTCGCCATGCTCTCGACCGCCGAGATCGTCTTCGAGGCCCCGGTCGTGAACTCGGTGTACGTCGCGTCGAACGCCTTCGACGACTTGTCGGTCACGTAGCCCGAGCCGACGAGGTTGTCGATCTGCGACTTCATCTGGCCCAGTTGGTCTTCGATCGCGCGCTGCCCGTTCCGCAGCTGGGTGGCCTGCGTACGCAGGTCGTCGTAGGTGACGGTGACATTGGCCATGAGGTGATCCCCTTCTTGTGAGATGCCGACCGGTCGGTCGGACCTGACCAATATGTCATGCCTGATAGTTTGCGTAACGGTTCTCCACAGATCGGAGTCGACATGCGTCGCAAGAAGGACAAGCCCAGGAGGCGCGAGCACCACCCGACGCCGCCGCCGGTGATCACCGCCGAGACGATTCGTGAGCAACGCGCCGCAGGGCTGCTCTCGCGCATCACCACCCTGCCCCTCCAGCCGCCCGCGCCGATCGTGACGTCCCCTCCCCCGCCGACCCGCGCCTCCTCGGGGTTCGTCGTCGAGGAGCATCGAAGCGGGTCGGCGCAGCACGCCCCCGTCATCCCGGAGAGCACGGCACCGTCCGCCGCCGCACCCCCCGCGCCCCTCGCACCCCCCGCGCCCATCGCGTCCTTCGCGCCCCTCGCCGCCCCGATCCCTCACGCCCCGCGGCCTCCCGCCACCACCCCGAGGCAGTCAGCCTCCGAACAGCCGGCCGGCGATGACGCGGTGCCATCCGTTCCCGATCTCGAGGCGACGACGCTGCGTCCTCGGTACTACGGCCTGCGGCTGCCGGACGAGAGCGTCGTCCCCGTCACACGGCGCGCGATCGTCGTCGGGCGTCGAACCGACCGCCCCCTGCCCCCGCCGCCCGACGCCGACGTCGTGGCCCTCGACGACGTCGGCCGTTCGCTGTCTCGCCACCATGTCTCGATCGTGATCGGTACCGACGCGGCCGTCTGGGTCACCGACCTCGGTTCGGGCAACGGCACGACCCTCGTGGCGACCACCGGCGAGGCCATCGAACTCGAGGCTCACACCCCGGCGCGCGCCCGGGTCGGATCGCTGCTGTCGATCGGCGACCACAGCGTGACGGTCGTCCGGCACCGACCCGAGAGCGACACGACCGACGCCCTCCTGCCTTCCAGGACACACGACACGACCTCTCGCGAGAACGCGGAAGGACGCTAGATCTTCTCGATCGGCGCGACCTTGATCAGCAGTTTCTTGCGGCCGGCGCCGTCGAAGAGCACCTCGGCGATGCGGCGGGCGCCGATGCCGGTGACGGCCATGACGCGACCCTCGCCGAAGTCGACGTGGGAGATGCGGTCGCCTGCCTCGAGCTCCATGTCGCCGTTGTCGCGGACGGTACCCGTGACCCGGTTGGCCCACTCGGTCTTCGGCTTGGTCTTCGCCGCCGCCGTGGCCCGGTCGTAGCTGCCCGAACCGTAACCGCCCGACGCCCGCGGTGTCGCACCGCGGTTGCCGTCGCCGCCCTCGCGACGGGCATTGAGTGCCCGCGGCTGCGTGCCCCCACGGCTGGTGGCCATGCCGGGCGACTGCTTCCAGTCGATGAGCTCGACGGGGATCTCTTGCAGGTACCGCGACGGCATCGCCACGTTGACCTCGCCGAACTGCGCCCGCGTCATCGCGAGCGACAGGAACAGCCGCTGTCGCGCACGCGTGATGCCGACGTAGAACAGTCGTCGCTCTTCGGACGGACCGCCGGGCTCGTTCGCCGACATGCGGTGCGGCAACAGGTCTTCTTCGACGCCGGTGAGGAACACCGCCTCGTACTCGAGCCCCTTGGCGGTGTGCAGGGTCATCAGCGACACCGTGCCGCTCGTGTCGTCGAGGTCGTCGGCGGCCGCGACCAGCGTGACCTCGGTGAGGAAGTCGAGCAGCGTGCCGTCGGGGTTGTTCTTCTGGAACTCTTTCGTCACCGCGACGAGCTCGTCGATGTTCTCGGCGCGGGCCTCGTCTTGCGGGTCACGCGACGCCCGCAGCACCTCGACCAGGCCGCTGCCCGCTATCAGGGCCGACAGGATCTCGTGGACGGGCGCTGTCGCCGCCGTGGCCTGCACGTCGTCGAGCAGTTTCGCCAGGCCCGTGATGGCGCCGGTGACCTTCGGCCCGAGGCCGAGCTGGTCCGCGTTGCGCATCGCGTCACGCAACGGTGCCTCGTTGGTGTCGGCCCAGCGCTGCATCGCTGTCTCGGTCGCCGGACCGATGCCGCGCTTGGGCACGTTCATGATGCGCCGCAGGGCGAGTGGGTCGGCCGGGTTGGCGACGGTGATCAGGTACGCCATGGCGTCCTTGATCTCGGCACGCTCGTAGAACTTGGTGCCGCCGAGCACGCGATACGGGATCGCCGAACGGATGAAGATCTCTTCGAGCGCACGCGTCTGCGAGTTGGTCCGGTAGAAGACGGCCATGTCTTTGTAGTCGGTGCCGGACTCGTGGAGAGCCGCGATCTCGTCCGCCACGAACTGGGCCTCGTCGTGACCGGTGTAGCCGGTGAACCCGACGATCTTGCTGCCGGCACCGACCGTGGTGAAGAGGTTCTTGGCCTGACGGTCGAAGTTGTTCGAGATGACCGCGTTGGCGGCGTCGAGGATGTTCTGCGTCGAGCGGTAGTTCTGCTCGAGCAGGATGACCTTCGAGTTCGGGAAGTCGCGCTCGAACTCGACGATGTTGCGGATGTCGGCGCCCCGGAACGCGTAGATCGACTGGTCGGAGTCGCCCACCACGGTGAGCGACGCCCCGGGGATGCCGCCGCTGCCGTCACGCATCGACTGGACGAACTGGCCGCCCCTCTCGAGCTCGTCGACGAGGTCGGCCTGCACCGGCCGGGTCAGCTCGCGGATGAGCGAGTACTGCGCGTGGTTGGTGTCTTGGTACTCGTCGACCAGGATGTGCCGGAACCGCCGCTGGTACTGCGCCGCGACGTGAGGAAAGGCGCGGAACAGGTAGACGGTCTGGGCGATGAGGTCGTCGAAGTCGAAGGCGTTCGCCCGCTGCAGCTCGCGGGTGTACTGCCGGAAGACCTCGAGGAACATGACCTCTTGCGGGTCGTTCATGTTGATCTGGCGCGAGTACGACTCGACGTCGCTGAGCTCGTTCTTGAGCTTGGAGATCTTGCCCGAGGCCATGCTGACGGTCAGCCCGAGCTGATCGGCGTCGAGCTCTTTCAGGATGCGCTTGAGCAGGGCCCGCGAGTCGGCCGAATCGTAGATCGTGAAGCTCTTGGTGAAGCCGAACTGCTCGGCCTCGCGCCGCAGGATGCGCACGCACGCCGAGTGGAACGTGCTGATCCACATGCCCTCGCCGGCCTGGCCGACGAGGTGCGCCACGCGCTCGCGCATCTCGGCCGCGGCCTTGTTGGTGAAGGTGATGGCGAGGATCTGGCTGGGCCACGCCTCGCGCGTCGCCAGCAGGCCCGCGATGCGGCGGGTCAGCACACTGGTCTTGCCCGAGCCGGCACCGGCCACGATCAGCAGCGACTGCCCGCGGTACTCGACCGCCTCTTTCTGCTGGGGGTTGAGACCCGCGGTCAAGGGGTCGCCGGAACCGCCGGCAGCGTCAGAGGGCTCGAGCACGATCGTCATGGCCCGTCGAGTCTAAGCGCGACCACCGACATGGCGAGAGGATGCGGGGCGACCACGGTCGAGGGCGGCGTCGAGCGGGGTCAGCGGGACGCGAAGGCGACCCGCGCCTCCTCGGCGAGCTCGGGTTGGTCGGCGAAGACCCCGTCGACGCCGAGCGCCATGAGCGAGGTGAACTCGGCGCGCCAGTCGCCGAAGGCCGCCTTGCCGCCGGGGCCGCGGTGGGCCTTGGCCAGGAAGACGTTCTCGGCGCGGAGCGTCCAGGTGAAGACGGCGAGGCCGGCCGCATGTGCCCGGTCGACGACCCGGCCGTCGGTCACCCCCTGGGCGTCGACGAGCGTGTGCTTGTCGAGGCTGACGCCGTGAAGTCCCGCGTCGACGAACGACTCGAGCGACTCGGCGTGCAGCTGATCGCGGTAGCCCACCGACGTCCGTCCCGTCGCGACCAGGTCGGCCGCGACGCCCGCCTTCTCGAGCAGGTAGACGAGCCGCGCACCGAGCCGCTGGTCTGCCAATCGACCCAGCACGGTCTGCTCGAACGACTCGATGGTCAGCCGCGGGTCGTCGACCCAGCGCCGTTGCCGCAACTCGTCGGCGAGCAGCTCGCCGAGCGGCAGGCCGATCGAGTCGAAGTAGGTGGCGTGCTTCACCTCGGCGACGAGCCCGACGGGCCGATCGGCCGCGTCGAGCAGGTCGAGCAGGTCGCCCAGCCGCTGGATGCGCCCCTCGCCGTCGTGCGCCGCGCTCTCGGGCCGCAGCTCGGGCAGCCGTTCGCGGATGCGCAGCGTGCTGAGCTCGTCCCAGGTGAAGTCCTCGGTGAACCAGCCCGTGACCTTCGTCCCGTCGATCGTCTTGGTCGTGCGTCGGTGACGGAACTCGTCGTGCTCGGCGACGTCGGTCGTGCCCGAGATCTCGTTCTCGTGCCGCAGGACGAGCACACCGTCGCTCGAGGCGACCAGGTCGGGCTCGATGGCGTCGGCCCCGAGCTCGATCGCGAGCCGGTAGGCGTCCTCGCCGTGCTCGGGTCGGTGACCGCTGGCGCCGCGGTGGGCGATGACGAGAGGCGAGGTGGACACCCGGTCACGCTAACCGGCGTCCCCGTGCGCAGCCCGAGCCGCCCGACCGACTGGCCGGCGACCGCGTGTGGAGAGACGAGGAGGCGCGGCCCCTGGGGACGAGGCGTCTCGCCCACCGCAGACGCAAAAGATGCACGGCGCGCACGTTCGCCCTGCGAGAATGCGGCTCTCATCAGGCAGATCTTCAGCCATTCGTTGCACGACAGGCGTTAGCCTCATGTGTACGGAAACGCCTTCGTGAACCTGCGCGGGCGATCCACACATCCCTAGCGATCAGAAGAGGAACCCCTTGGCATTCTCGAATCCCGGCTTCAGTCAGTCGCCGGCCTTCTCGAAGAACGGCGGGCCCGTCATCCGTCAGCAGCAGGGCGCAGCCCAGCCGGTCGAGTACAACGGCATGACCGCCGAGCAGTTGCAGCAGCTCTACTCGCAACCCGCCGCCGGCCCCACCCAGACCGACCGCATGACGTACGAAGACACCATCACCAAGACGCTTCTCGCGTTCGGTGTCGTGCTCGTCGGTGCGGCCATCGGGTGGTTCGTCCCCGCGCTCGCGATCGTCGGCGCCATCGCCGGCTTCGTCCTCGCGCTCGTCAACATCTTCAAGAAGAAGCCCTCCCCGGGGCTCGTCCTCGCGTACTCGGCGGCGCAGGGCCTCTTCGTCGGTGGCATCTCGTCCATCTACGAGTCGCAGTTCGACGGCATCGTCACCCAGGCCCTGCTCGGCACCGCGGCCGTGTTCGTCACGACCCTGCTGCTCTTCAAGAGCGGCAAGGTGCGCGCCTCGGCCAAGGCCACCAAGATCTTCCTGATCGGCATGGTCGGCTACGCCGTCTTCTCGCTGCTCAACCTCGGCCTGATGGCCTTCGGTGCCAACAGCAACCCCTGGGGCCTGCGCGGGTCGGTCGAGATCTTCGGCATCCCGCTCGGCTTCTTCCTGGGCATCCTGGTCGTCATCATGGCTGCCTACTCACTGGTCCTCGACTTCGACCAGATCAAGACCGGCGTCGAGCGCGGCGCACCCCGCATCTACGGCTGGTCGGCCGCCTTCGGCATCGTCATGACGGTCATCTGGCTCTACGTCGAGATCCTGCGCATGATCGCCATCCTGCGAGGCAGCGACTAGCCAGCACGGCGACACCAGAACCACCCCGAAGCGGGGCTCGTTCCGAGAGGGACGGGCCCCGCTTCCCTGTGGGTGGGGGGAGTCGATGGCCGAGTGGGCAGAAGGTGCTGTTCGTGGGCGGGTGAAGAGCATGTTCTGCCCACTCGTTCGTGTGCTGACCAGGAACGACGAAACCCCCTGGAGACAACAAAACCCCCTCGGGCAGCTGTCTGCCGGAGGGGGCTTCGCCTCACTGCGCTTCGCGAGAGGTCTCCCTCACTCCACGTTCGCGGTCACTGGTGGGCACCGGGGTCGCAGGCTCCCCCGGAATGATCAGGCCTCGGCGCTCCGCGCCGAAACCAGCCCGGTCACTGCGCTTCGCGAGACGTCAGCCTCACTCCACCTCGGCGGCTACTGGTGGGCACTGACGGCGCAGAGCGCCGCCAGAGTGACGCTTCGCGTCACTCCCATTCGATCGTTCCCGGGGGCTTCGAGGTGACGTCGAGCACGACGCGGTTGACGCCGTCGACCTCGTTCGTGATGCGGTTCGAGATGCGGGCCAGCACGTCGTAGGGCAGACGCGTCCAGTCGGCCGTCATCGCGTCTTCGGACGACACCGGGCGCAACACGATCGGGTGACCGTAGGTACGGCCGTCGCCCTGCACGCCCACCGAGCGGACATCGGCGAGCAGCACCACGGGGCACTGCCAGATCTCGTCGTCCAGGCCGGCCGCGGTCAACTCGGCCCGCGCGATCGCGTCGGCCGCACGCAACAGCTCGAGTCGCTCGTGCGTCACCTCGCCCACGATGCGGATGCCGAGACCGGGGCCGGGGAACGGCTGGCGCCCGACGATGACCTCGGGCAGACCGAGCTCGCGACCGATCGCCCGCACCTCGTCCTTGAAGAGGGTGCGCAGCGGCTCGACGAGCTCGAACTGCAGGTCTTCGGGCAGACCGCCCACGTTGTGGTGGCTCTTGATGTTCGCCGTGCCCGTACCGCCACCGCTCTCGACGACGTCGGGGTAGAGGGTGCCCTGCACGAGGAACTTCACGGCCGAGTCGCCCTCGGCCGCGGCCTCGAGCACCAGCGCCTCGGCGGCGGCCTCGAAGCTGCGGATGAACTCGCGGCCGATGATCTTGCGCTTCTGCTCGGGGTCGGTCACCCCGGCGAGGGCGTCGAGGAACTGCTGCTCGGCGTCGATCGTGACGAGTCGCACACCGGTCGAGGCGACGTAGTCCTCTTCGACCTGACGACGCTCGTCGGCGCGCAGCAGACCGTGGTCGACGAAGACGCAGATCAGCTGGTCGCCGACGGCCTCGTGCACGATGGCGGCCGCGACGGCCGAGTCGACCCCGCCCGAGAGGCCGCAGATGACGCGCGCGTCACCGACCTGCTCGCGGATGCGGGCCACCTGCTCGGCGATGACGTTGCCGCTGTTCCAGTCGGCGGGGATGCCGGCGGCACGGTGCAGGAAGTTCTCGAGCACGGCCTGGCCGTACGACGAGTGCTTGACCTCGGGGTGCCACTGCACGCCGTAGAGCTTGCGGGCGTCGCTCGAGAACGCGGCGACGGGGGTCGAGGCGCTCGACGCCAGCACGTCGAAGCCCGCGGGGGCCTTCGACACCGAGTCGCCGTGGCTCATCCACGTCGTCTGCGAGGACGGTTGGCCGGACAGCAGCGTGCTGTCGCCCTCGGCGAGCGTCACGTCGGTGGCGCCGTACTCGCGCTGACCCGTCTGCGACACCTCGCCGCCGAGCGCCTTGGCCATGGCCTGGAATCCGTAGCAGATGCCCAGCACGGGGATGTCGAGGTCGAAGATGCCCGCGTCGATGCTCGGCGCGCCTTCTTCGTAGACGCTCGAGGGACCGCCGCTGAGCACGATGCCCACGGGGTTCTTCTCGGCGATCTCGGCCGCGGTGATCGTGTGGGGCACGATCTCGCTGTAGACGTTGGCCTCACGCACGCGCCGGGCGATCAGCTGCGCGTACTGGGCGCCGAAGTCGACCACGAGCACGGGGCTCTGCGCGGTCTCGGGCGCGCGGTCGGCCGGTGCGGGGGCCGTGGCGGCGGTGGTCGCCGACGCCTCGGCGGTCTCGGGTGCGTCGGTCACGCGGGGGCTCCCTCGGTCGTGGGGGTGGTCTCGGCGGTCAGGGCTTCGTACTGCCGCGTCGCGAGCTTGGTCATGTGGCTCTCGACGAAGAACGAGAGCAGGGGCACGACGCCGCCGAGCGCGATGAGGAAGAACCGCGAGAACGGCCACCTCATCAGGCTCCAGAGACGGAAGTCGGCGAAGAGGTAGACGACGTAGAGCCAACCGTGCGCGATGAGGATCGCGGTCGACAGGTTGAAGCCCGTGGTCGAGTCGACCGGTACGAGGAACCCGCCCTGACCGCCCAGCTGCATCTCGAGCTGAAGGGGCGTGTACTTGAACAGCATCTCGAAGATGAGCAACAGCAGCATCACGCCGGTGACGTACGCCGAGATCTTGTAGAACCTGACGGCACCCGGGATCTTCGGGATGTCGCGTTGCCGGGGCTTCAGAGGCATGGGGTCGATTCTAGCCGCGCCCACCCATGCGCCAGGACGCCACCTGTCGACGTCGAACGAGGCCGACCCACCGCCCGGCCGGGGCCCGGACGCGGAGGTCGGGACGCGCGGGGTCAGGAGGCGCGGGTCGGCTGGGTCGCGCCGCGCGCGTCCGCCTCGGCCCGCGCCTCCTCGGCTTCTTCGTGCTCGCGCTCGAACGCGTCGCGCACGAGCCGGAACCACAGGAAGACGGCGAAGCCGGCGAAGACGACCCATTCGATCGCGTAGAAGACGTTGAGCCAGTTGAACTGCACGTCGGACGCCGGAGGCGCGGAGTCGATCTCGCTCAGCGACGCGGGTGCGGCGTCGGAGACGACGTAGCCGCCGTAGACCTGGCCGTCGAACCCGGGCCACTCGTTGATCAGTGCGGCCACGGACACGACGGTCTGCGCACCGCTCTCGAAGTCGCTCTCGGTCGGCGACTCGGACGGGAAGTAACGGCCCTCGACCGTGACGGTCGAGGTCGCGGCCACGGACGCCTCGGCGGCCTCGGCCCCCTCTCGGGTCGCGGACCAGCCGAGCCCCACGGGAAGCGAGGCGCCGTTGGCGTCGTCGACGAAACGGCCGATCAGCCAGTAGCCGGTCTCGCCGCCGTTGACGCGATCACCGACGACGGCGAAGTCGTCCGGGTCGAACTCACCGGTGACGGACACGCGTTGGGCACCGAGCGAATCGGCGAAGGGCGTCTGCGGGGTCGCGACGGACGACAGCACCTTGCTGGTCTCGGTCTCGGGGTTGACGACCTGCACGCTCTCGACGCTGCGCTCGATCTGCCAGTGGCCGAGCCAGGCGAAGATCGCCGCCACGACGAGGGCGAGGCCGAGCAGGGCGATCCATCGGGGCCGACGGGCGACGTGCCACATGGTCGCGGGCAGCGGTTCGCCGTCGACTCCGAGGAGGGCGGGGCGCTGCTCGGTCTGGGTCACGGAGGCGATCGTACCTCGCGTCGCCCACGAACCCGCTGGGACGACGGCGAGCGGTTCAGTACTCGGGGTCGCGTCGGCGGGTGGCCCGCTGATCGCTCTGTTGGCCGGCCTGCTCGGCCCAGATCCGGGCCTCGTCGGCGTCCATCGCGTCGAGGTCGTCCAGGTCGTCATCGGCGTCGGCGTCGCCGTCGGGCCCACGTCGTGTGGTGTCGACCCGGCCCGCGGCGGCCCGCGCGGCACCGGCCCGGACCCGCTCGGTCTCGCGCTCGTCGTCGTCCTCGGTGACCTCGGCCTGGTCGAGGTCGTCACCGGCGAGGGCGGCCTCCATCAGGGCGATCTCGTCACCGCTGCGCGCCTCGCGTTCGAGGCGACGGGCCTCGGCCTCGGCACGCTCGGCCTTCTTGCGCGACCGCAGCAGCACCGAGCCGATGCGCTCGCTGTTCGAGGCGAGGACCGGCCCGAGCACCGCCATGATCAGCACGTACAGACCGGCGAAGGGCTGCAACCGCTCGTCCAGCCCCGCACCGGCGGACAGCGTCGCGAGGATCAACGCGAACTCGCCCCGGTTGACCAGGATGACCGTGGTGTTGATGCCCGCCTGCGGCCCCAGCTTGTTGAGCCACGCGACGAACTGCCCGGCACCCACGTTGAGCAGCACGGTCATGCCCACGGCGATGGCCACGGGGCCGAGCACGCTCGGGAACAGGGCCGGGTTGAGCCCGAGGCCGAAGTTCAGGAAGAAGAACGCCCCGAAGACGTCACGCATGGGCAGGGCGAACTGCTCGACCCGGTTGCGGAACTTCGTGGCCCCGATGATCAGGCCGATGAGGAAGGCGCCGATCGCGTCCGTCACCCCGAGCACCTCGCCGAGGCCGGCGAAGAGCACGGCCAGCCCGAAGAACAGCACGGTGAAGAGTTCGTCGTCGCGGGTGCGCATGAGCCTCGACACGACGCGGCCGCCCCATCGGGCCACGCCGAACATCACGACGAGGAACGCGAAGGCGATGCCGAGCTTCAAGATCACCGGCCCGGGGTCGGTCTCGCCGCTGAGCACGACGGACACGATCGCGAGGTAGATGGCGATGAAGATGTCCTCGACGACCGTGACGCCGAGGATCATCGGCGTCTCGCGGTTCGCCAGGCGGTTCAGCTCGATCAGCAGCTTGGTGACGATCGCACTCGACGACGTCGCCGTCATGCCCGCGATGATCAGCGCCTCGCGCGTGCCCCACCCGAGCATGAAGCCGAAGATCAGCCCGACGCCCATGTTGATGGCGATGTAGCTGCCGCCCGAGACGATGAGCCGCCCCGCGTTCGAGAAGAATTCGTCTTGATCGAACTCGAGGCCGAGGTTGAACAGCAACAGGATCAACCCGAAGATGGCGATCAACTCGATGTTGTCGGACTCGAAGCTGAGCGGGAACCACCCCGTGTTCGTGCTGGCGAGCAGGCCGACGAGCATGTAGATCGGGATCGAGGGCAGGCCGATCAGCTTGCCGGCGCGGCCGAGCACGTACGCGATCAGCAGCAGGATGCCGAGGACGATCAGCTCTTCACCCAGGTGCATGGGCCTAGCCCCCGGGCGGGGCGTCGACCGGCGAGCGGTGCTTGAGCTCGCCCGTGCGGTAGAACGAGAACGCCTTGGCGACCTTCTCGGGTGAACCGGCCACGACGAGCGTGTCACCGGGGAACACCTTGAAGTCGCCCGACGGCGCCGGGTTGGCCGCGTCGCCACGGACGACCGCCACGACGGTGAGGCCGACGACGCCCTTGGCACCGAGGTCGCCGAGCGGCTGTCCGGCGATGTGGTCGTCGTAGTCGACCGTGAACCAGTCGATGCTCAGGCCGGGGATCTGGTCGAGGGCCGACAGCGACTCGGTGATGCGCGTACCGCCGAGTAGTTCGGCGAGCGTGTGGGCCTCGTCCTCGCTGAGGCGCAACGAGACCTTCTTGACGTGGTCGCCGTCGACGTCGTCGCTGAACGTGATCAGGTCGCTGTGACCCGAACGGTGCGTGATGACACCGCACTTGCCGCCGTCGTCGGTGATGAAGGTGTGCAGCACACCCACGCCGGGGAGCTTGACTCGACGCACGTCAACCATGGTTCGTCTCCAGTGGACTCGGGGGCAGTCGTCTCAGCCTAGCGGCGGGTTCGGCCGCGGCAGCCGGGCTGCTCGTGGTGGGGACAACCCGTCACCGTCCACAGGTGTTCCCCCGTTCTCGGACGGCGGACGCGCAAGAGGCGCGGTGCCGGTCGAACCGGCACCGCGCCTCCTGCAGGTGGTCGCGCGAGCGACCGCGGGGTCAGCCCTGGCGACCGCCCGGGCTGCCCGCCGAGGTGTCGTCGCCCGGCGTGCCCGCGGGCTCGGTGACCTTCTCGCCCGGCTTGGGCGCGCCTCCTTGGTCGGCACCGGCGACGACCATGTCGTCCTCGTCGAAGCCGAAGGTGATGTCGGGTGCCTCGAGGCGGACCCGGTCGGCCGACTCGTCGTCGGGCTCGAGCTGGCTCGCCCGCTCGGCCGCGACGCGCTTCAGGTAGTTCGCGACCTCGGCCTCGGCCTCGTCGTCGCTCCAGCCGAGCACGCCGGCCATCAGCTTGGCGGCGACGGGGGCGGCGGACTCGCCCCGGTCCCACGCCTCGATCGAGATGCGGGTGCGGCGGGCGAGCACGTCCTCGAGGTGCAGGGCGCTCTCGTGGCTCGCGGCGTAGACGACCTCGGCCCGGATGTAGTCGTCGGCCCCGGGCAGCGGCTCGGCGAGCGAGGGGTCGTCACGGATCAGGTCGAGGATCTCGTCCGTCGTGGTGCCGTACCGGTTGAGCAGGTGCTCGATGCGCACCTTGTGCACGCCGAAGGCCTTGGCGATCTTGCCGCGCTTGTTCCACGCCGCGTGGTAGCCCTCGGCACCGATCAGCGGGATCTCCATGGTCGTGCTCGACGGGATGCGACCGTCGAGGGCTGCGACGGCCTCGTCGATGGCGTCCTCGGCCATGACCCGGTAGGTGGTCCACTTGCCGCCGGCCACCACGACGAGACCGGGCACGGTGTGCGCCACGATGTGCTCGCGCGACAGCTTCGACGTCTGGTCGGACTCGCCCGCCAGCAGCGGTCGCAGACCGGCGTAGACGCCCTCGACGTCGGCACGGGTGAGCGGTACGGCCATGACCTTGTTGACGTGCTCGAGGATGTAGTCGATGTCGGCCGCCGTCGCCGCGGGGTGGGCCTTGTCGAGGTCCCAGTCGGTGTCGGTCGTGCCGACGAGCCAGTGGCGGCCCCACGGGATGACGAACAGGACGCTCTTCTCGGTGCGGAAGATCATGCCCATGTCGGAGTGGATGCGGTCGCGCGGCACCACGAGGTGCACGCCCTTCGACGCCCGCACCTTGAACTGACCCCGCTCGCCGACCATCGCCTGCGTGTCGTCCGTCCAGACGCCGGTCGCGTTGACGACCTGCTTCGCCCGGATCTCGAAGTGCTCGCCGGTCTGGTAGTCGTGGGCCTTCACGCCGACGACCCGCTCGCCCACCTTGACGAAGCCCTCGACCCGGATGCGGCTCGCGGCGTGCGTGCCGTAGCTCGACGCGGTGCGCACCAGCGACGAGACGTAGCGGGCGTCGTCGACCTGGGCGTCGTAGTAGGTGAGGCCGCCGACGACGGCGTCCTTCGACAGGCTCGGGATGGCCCGCAACACCTGCGTCTTGCTGAGGTGGCGGTGGTGGGGAACGCCGGGCGGGCGGCCGCCGGTCCAGCTGAAGATGTCGTAGAGCGCCATGCCGGCACCGATGTAGAACCGCTCGTAGACCGGCTTGCTCAGCGGGTAGAGGAACCGCACGGGCTTCACCAGGTGCGGCGCGAGACGCTGCAGCAGCAGGCCACGCTCGATCAGGGCCTCGCGGACGAGCCGGAAGTTCAGCTGCTCGAGGTAGCGGATGCCGCCGTGCACGAGCTTCGACGAGCGGCTCGACGTGCCCGAGCCCCAGTCACGGGCCTCGACGATGCCGACGCTCAGGCCGCGGGTCACGGCGTCGAGCGCGGAACCCGCACCGACGATGCCACCCCCGATCACGAGGATGTCGAGTTCTTTCGTCTTCAACGCCTCGACGGCTGCGGCCCGTTCGTCGGGGCCGAGCTTCGTGGAGAGCGAAACGGACGCGGACTTGGCCATGCGAGCCTCCATCGTTGGATTCGGTCGGCCCGGCCTCTCGACCGGACCACCCCATCAAACGCTAGTGAGGCTGGTAGGGGGCCACAACCACCTCGACGCGCTGGAACTCTTTCAGGTCGCTGTAGCCGGTGGTCGCCATCGAACGACGCAGCGCGCCCATGATGTTCGACGTGCCGTCGACCGTCGTGGCGGGGCCGTAGAGGATCTTCTCGAGCGAACCGATGGTGCCCACGTGCATGCGGCGACCGCGGGGCAGCTCGGGGTGGTGCGCCTCGGCGCCCCAGTGGTAGCCGCCGCCGGGCACGTCGTCGGCCCGGGCCAGAGCGGCACCGAGCATGACGGCGTCCGCACCGCAGGCGATGGCCTTGACCAGGTCGCCGGACGTGCCCAGACCCCCGTCGGCGATGACGTGCACGTAGCGCCCGCCCGACTCGTCGAGGTAGTCGCGGCGTGCACCCGCCACGTCGGCCACGGCGCTCGCCATCGGTGCGTGGATGCCCAAGGAGGCGCGGGTCGTGCTGGCCGCGCCGCCCCCGAACCCGACGAGGACGCCGGCGGCACCCGTGCGCATCAGGTGCAGTGCGGCGGTGTACGTCGAGGCCCCGCCGACGATGACGGGGACGTCGAGCTCGTAGATGAACTTCTTGAGGTTGAGCGGCTCGCTGTTCTTCGAGACGTGCTCGGCGCTGACCGTCGTGCCCCGGATGACGAAGAGGTCGACGCCGGCGTCGACGACCGTCTGGTACAGGTCTTGGGTGCGCTGCGGGCTGAGGGCACCGGCGACGGTGACCCCGGCGGCGCGGATCTCGGCGAGGCGGTCGCGGACGAGCTCGGGCTTGATCGGCTCGCTGTAGATCTCTTGCATGCGGGCGACCGAGTCATCGTCGGAGAGCTCGCGGATCTCGGCCAGCACCTGCTCGGGGTCGTCGTACCGCGTCCAGACGCCCTCGAGGTCGAGGACGCCGAGGCCGCCGAGCTGGCCGATGCGGATCGCCGTGGCGGGACTGACCACCGAGTCCATGGGCGCGGCGATGACCGGCGACTCGAACTGGAACGCATCGATCGACCAGCCGACCGAGACGTCGCGCGGGTCGCGCGTGCGCCGGCTCGGAACGATGGCGATGTCGTCGAACGCGTACGCGCGGCGGGCTCGCTTGGAGACGCCGATCTCTACCTCAGTCACCGTGCCACCCTACCGGGCGGGCCCACCCGGCGCGGGAACGGGCGACTTCGTCGATGCCGGGCGGTCGTTCTCGACCGTCGACGGCGGACTCGCCCGCCTTGGCGGTCCGTGGGGCAGGACGCCGGCGCGAGCGAGCACGGGACCGAGGCGGCGGACGTCGAGAGCGACGTCCCAGCCCCAGCGAGCGAAGCCACGGACCTCGGGAAGTGCCCGGATGTCGTCCTCGCGGTCCTTCTCGTCGATCAGCACCTGGGCCGTCGTGCGACCGGCCATCATCTCGGGATCGGTGTACTTCACTCGACCGTCGGACTCGCCGACGACTCCGAACCCGGGCCACCAGTTGTCGACGATCGCCACTCGTCGCCCCGTCTCGTCGAAGAGCGGGTGCTGCAGGACGGGGTCGGGCAGCCCGAGCAGCCGGAACCCCACCCGGCTGATCGATTCGAGCGGCCGGTGGGCGAGGGGAGTCGCGAACTCGAGGACGGCTGCCACCTTCCTCGAGCCTCGTCGAGTGCCGCGCCGAGCGAACTCCGTCGCGAGCGACTCGAGTGTGACCGCCCCCTGGTGAAGCGCGTGGTCCGTCATCACGACGGCCCGGACGAAGGGCTCGGTCAGGCAGACGTCGACGAGGGTCGCATCGAGGGGCGTGACGTGCACGCCGTCGACGTCGAGGGCGTCGGGGCGGTCGTGGTCATCACAAGCGTGCTTGGCGAACCCGTGTTCCTGCCGACTTCCGCCGGCAGGCGGGACGAGGACGTGCACCAGGCGGGGCGGAGCCCCGACCAACGGCAGACCGTGCAGCACCGCGGCCGAGACATGACTGACGAGCACCCGCGTCCGGCACGAGGCGGCGGCTGCGACGACGGTCAGCCGGTACCGTTCCTCGATCCCCAGCGCGGCCCAGCGGCCGGCCTCGACGTAGGCACCTCGGCGGACGCGGACCAGCTCGCCGCGTCGGCAGGCGTCGCGCAACCGCGCGTCGTCGAGCCCGAGAGCCGCGAGGTCGCGACTCAGGAGGAGACCGGGGGGTGACGGGCGGTGATGAGCACGACACCAGGCTGCCGTCCGAGCGGGTCGTCTCGGGACCGTCGGAGGCAGCCTGTGGATGACGACCCGCGCGTCCTGGATGGGGACGGGAGGTGCACTGGCAGGCGGCTGGCGACGAACACAC
>NZ_LMLG01000006.1:595641-626725 GCF_001421865.1 Frigoribacterium sp. Leaf44 | reverse complement strand
GAGTTCGTCGTGACGGGTCGTCCAGGGACGACCGTGTGCGACGAACTCGCCCGCTTCTAGAACGGCTGCGACCTACCGGCGGTAGTTGGGGGCCTCGACGACCATCTGCAGGTCGTGCGGGTGGCTCTCCTTCAGGCCAGCCGCGGTGATCCGGACGAACTTGCCCTTGGCCTTGAGCTCGGCCACGGTGCGGCCGCCGACGTAGAACATCGACTGACGCAGACCGCCGCTGAGCTGGTACACGACGTTGTTGAGCGCGCCGCGGTAGGGCACCTGACCCTCGACGCCCTCGGGGATGAGCTTGTCGTCGCTCGGCACGTCCGCCTGGAAGTAGCGGTCCTTCGAATAGGACGTGTTCTTGCCGCGGGTCTGCATCGCACCCAGCGAGCCCATGCCGCGGTAGTTCTTGAACTGCTTGCCGCCCACGAAGACCAGGTCGCCCGGGCTCTCGTCGCAGCCGGCGAGCAACGAGCCCAGCATGACCGTGTCGGCGCCGGCCACGAGGGCCTTGGCGATGTCGCCCGAGTACTGCAGCCCACCGTCGGCGATGACCGGGACGCCGGCCTCGCGTGCGGCGAGGGAGGCCTCGTAGACGGCCGTGACCTGCGGCACGCCCACGCCCGCGACGACGCGGGTGGTGCAGATGGAACCCGGCCCCACGCCGACCTTGATGGCGTCGGCACCGGCCTCGATCAGGGCCTGGGCACCGCTGCGCGTGGCGACGTTACCACCGATCACGTCGATGTGCGCGAAGCTCGGGTCGGCCTTGATGCGACGGATCATGTCGAGCTCGCCCGAGCTCTCGCCGTTGGCCGTGTCGACCACGAGGACGTCGACCCCCGCGTCACGCAGGGCGCCGGCGCGCTCCCACGCGTCGCCGAAGAAGCCGATCGCGGCGCCGACCCGCAGGCGACCCTCGTCGTCCTTCGTGGCGTCGGGGTACTTCTCGCTCTTGTCGAAGTCCTTGACGGTGATGAGGCCGCGCAGGTGCCCGGCCTCGTCGACCAGGGGCAGCTTCTCGATCTTGTGCTGCGCGAAGATGGCGATCGCCGAGTCGGGGTCGACACCCTCGGGCGCGGTGATCAGCGGGGCCGTGGTCATGACGTCGCGGACGAGCGTCGTCGACATCTCGAACGGCGACACGAAGCGCATGTCGCGGTTGGTGATGATGCCGACCAGCGTGCCGTCGCCCTCGACGACCGGCAGGCCCGAGACGCGGAACTGCCCGCAGAGCGCGTCGACCTCGGCCACCGTGGCGTCGGGCGTCGTCGTGACGGGGTTGGTGATCATGCCCGACTCGCTGCGCTTGACCTTGTCGACGTGCGCGGCCTGGTCGGCGATCGAGAGGTTGCGGTGGATGATGCCGATGCCACCCTGGCGCGCCATGGCGATGGCCATGCGCGACTCGGTCACGGTGTCCATCGCGGCCGAGAGCAGCGGCACCGCGACCCGGATGCGCTTGGTGAGCTGCGACGAGGTGTCGGTCTCGCTCGGGATGACGTCGGTGCGGCCCGGAAGCAGCATGACGTCGTCGTAGGTGAGTCCGATGAATCCGAACGGGTCCGGCTGGTCCATGAGTCCCCTTCGAAGGAGCGAGATGAGGGTGGGTGGGTTGGCACCGGTTCGCCGTCGAGCCCGGTAGTCGATATTAACCCAGCCCGCGCCTCCTGCATTCCTGTCGGGAGCGTCCCTCGCGGACGACGAGGAGGCGCGTGGCGGCCCCCCGAGGACGCAACGGAACGGCACCGTTACCGATCCGACACACGGAAGATTCGTGATTCTCGCTCGACATGGGGGATTCTGTACCGACTCCACTCCGTCTCGCACCTGAAACATGCTCGACACACAGCGGAGTTACTGTCAGCGACGACGACGCCCCGGGAGCAGAACGAGACCGCCCGAATCTCGACGGGGCGCTTCCCACCAGGAGGTTTTGTGAGACTCTCGACGACCATCGCGTCGCGGCCACGGCTGCGGCAGTCCCTGATCGTGACGGCCTCCGCCGTACTGCTCGGACTCCTGGCGACCTTCATGGGGGCGTTCGCCCCGACGGCCGCCCACGCCGCGGCCGCCGCCTGCACCACCGACGCGACGACCGGCTGCATCCAGGGCACGATCAACGACAGCGAGCGGGAGCCCGCCTCGGGCGTCGACGTGATCGCGACGAACGCGACCGGCGACGAGCAGACCGCGACCACCGACGACACCGGTCGATGGAGCATCGCGGTGACCGAGGCCGGCAGCTACACCGTCACGGTCGACCAGGACACCCTGCCCGACGGTCAGTTCCTGGTGAACGCCGACAACGCCGAGCGCACCGTGACCGTGAACCTCGGGGCCACGGCGAGCGCCCTGTTCGCCCTCACCGCCGAGGAAGGCGCCACGAGCGGCGCCGCGACCGCGTCGAGCTTCAACTGGGACCGCTTCGCGCAGCAGTTCGCCTCGGGCATCCGGCTCGGCCTGCTGCTCGCCCTCGCGGCCATCGGCCTGTCGCTGATCTACGGCACGACGGGCCTCAGCAGCTTCTCGCACGGCGAGCAGGTGACCCTCGGCGGCCTGCTGGCCTACTCGTTCACCTCGATCGGGATGCCGCTGATCCTGGCCGCGGTGCTCAGCACGGTGATCTGTGCGGCGACGGGCTACCTGCAGGACCTCGCGATCTGGAAACCCCTGCGGAAGCGCCGGCTCAGCCTCACGCAGCTGATGATCGTGACCATCGGCCTCTCGATCGCCCTGCAGTACGCCTTCCAGTACTTCTACGGCGCCGGCACCGTGCGCATCGACCGCGACAACCCGACCACCGTCGAGTTCCTCGGCGTGACCCTGACCGTCCAGTCGTACGTCGCGATGGCGATCTCGGTGGTCGTGCTGGTCGGGACGGGACTGTTCCTGCTGAAGACCCGCACCGGCCGCGCCACCCGCGCCGTGTCGGACAACCCGGCCCTCGCCGCGGCCTCGGGCATCGACGTCGACCGCATCATCCGCCTGGTCTGGACGCTGGCGGCCGGTCTGGCCGGCCTCTCGGGCGTCATGCTCGGCCTCGTGCTCAACGGCGTCAACTGGATGACCGGCCTGCAGATCCTGCTGCTGATCTTCGCCGCCGTCACCCTGGGTGGCCTCGGCACGGCCTTCGGGGCCCTGGTCGGTTCGCTGATCATCGGCATCATCGTCGAGCTGACCAACATCTGGCTGCCCGGCGACTTCAAGTACGCGACGGCGCTGCTGATCCTGATCCTGATCCTCGTGTTCAGACCACAGGGCATCTTCGGGCGAAAAGAACGAGTGGGCTAAGGGGACACGACCATGTACTTCATCGAACTCCTGCGGGCGCTGAGCGCCGAGGCCCTCGCGCCCACGACGGCCGCCTTCGCCATCGCCGCCATCGGCCTGAACATCCACTTCGGCTTCACCGGCCTGATCAACATGGGCCAGGCGGCGTTCCTGCTGCTCGGTGCCTACGGTTTCGCCATCTCGATCAGCAACGGCCTGCCCCTGGGGCTCGCCGTCATCATCGCCCTGCTCTGCTCGTTGGTCTTCGCGCTCATCCTCGGCGTGCCGACGCTGAAACTGAGGGGTGACTACCTGGCCATCGTCACCATCTGTTCGGCGGAGATCATCCGGTACGTGGGACGGTCGAGCATCCTGACGACCACGACGGGTGGCTCGAACGGCATCCCCGGGGCTTCGTACCGCGAGGCCTTCACCGCCCTGTCGCCCCTGCCCGACGGACAGACGACGATCCTGTGGTTCACCTACGAGAACAACGGCGTCAACGGCTGGTGGATCCGCATCGCCGGCTGGAGCATCGTCGCCCTGCTCAGCCTGCTGGTCTTCCTGCTCAGCCGCAGCCCGTGGGGCCGCGTGCTCAAGGGCATCCGCGAGGACGAGGACGCCGTGCGGAGCCTCGGCAAGAACGTCTACTCGTACAAGATGCAGGCCCTCGTGCTCGGCGCGCTGATGGGGTCGCTCGCCGGCATCATCTACGTCCTGCCGAGCTCGGTGCAGCCGGACAGCATGGGACGGTCGATGACCTTCTTCATCTGGACGGCCCTGCTGCTCGGTGGTGCGGCCACCGTGTTCGGCCCGGTGCTCGGAGCGATCCTGTTCTTCGTCACCCGCCTCCTGGTGCGGACCCTCGCCGGCGACTTCATCCCGTCGAACATCATGAACGGCCAGCAGGCCGAGCAGTTCTCGTACATCCTCGTCGGCATCGCCCTGATGCTGCTGATCATCTTCAGGCCACAGGGCATCCTCGGAAAGAAGAAGGAGTTGGCGTTCAGTGTCTGACACCTCGAGCACCACCAACGGACCGGCCCCGAGCGGCAGCACGCTGCCCCGCCGCGAGGGCTACGACTACGACCGCAGCGTTCTGCGCTCGAAGCTCACCACGGTCGAGCGGACCCCGGGGTCGGCCAAGCCCGACCCGATCCTCACGGTCGACAACGTCGTCCGACGCTTCGGCGGCATGACCGCCGTCGACGTCGGCCACGTCGAGGTGCAGCGCGGTGCCATCACGGCACTGATCGGCCCCAACGGCGCCGGCAAGACGACCTTCTTCAACCTGCTGACCGGCTTCGACAAGGCCTCGTCCGCCCCCACGGCGTTCAAGCGCGGCGGTCCGGGCGTCGCGAAGTGGGTGTTCGAGGGCAAGGCCATGGGCAACGTGGGCGCCGCCAAGGTCGCCCGATCGGGCATGGTGCGGACGTTCCAGCTGACCAAGGCGCTCTCGCGGCTCACGGTCATGCAGAACATGCTGCTCGGTGCGAAGGACCAGCCCGGCGAGAACTTCTTCGTCGCGATCGTCGCGCCGCTCTGGCGCAAGCGAGAGCGCGAGATCGAGGCCAAGGCCGAGGACCTCCTCGCCCGGTTCAAGCTGCTCGAGAAGAAGGACGACTTCGCCGGCAGCCTCTCGGGCGGCCAGCGCAAGCTGCTCGAGATGGCCCGTGCCCTCATGAGCGACCCGGCCATGATCATGCTCGACGAGCCGATGGCCGGCGTGAACCCGGCGCTGACGCAGTCGCTCCTGGGGCACATCCAGAGCCTGCGCGACGACGGCACCACGGTCCTCTTCGTCGAGCACGACATGCACATGGTCCGCCACATCTCGGACTGGGTGATCGTCATGGCCGAGGGGCGCATCGTCGCCGAGGGCCCGGCCGACACGGTCATGGACGACCAGGCCGTCATCGACGCCTACCTGGGCGCGCACCACGACACCGACCTGGGCGACGACTCGCTGCTCGACGACGCCACGCTCGAACAGCTCGAAGAAGAGGTGGCGCGCGAGGACGCGGCCCGCGCGGCCGAGGCGACCAGCGCCTCCTCGTCCACCGGCGGCGTCGCGGGACGCGACCTGCCCGGACACCCCGACCCCTCGACCCCGCAGGCCACGAACGCGGCCGACGACCAGCTGTCCGACGGACGGCAGAGCGGAGACAAGCGATGAGCACGGCACAGGACGGCGCGGGCGCCACCACCGCCCCCAAGCACCCGGGCACCGAGAAGTTCGCGGGCGTCGAACCGGTCATGAACGCGACCGACCTCGTCGCCGGCTACCTGCCGGGCGTGAACATCCTCAACGGGTGCGACCTCGTCTGCTACCCCGGCGAGCTGATCGGCATCATCGGCCCGAACGGCGCGGGCAAGTCGACGCTGCTCAAGGCGCTCTTCGGCCAGGTCAAGATCCACTCGGGATCGGTCACCCTCGGCGGCACCGACATCACGAACCTCAAGGCCAACAAGCTGGTCGAGGCGGGCGTCGGCTTCGTGCCGCAGACCAACAACGTGTTCCCCTCGCTCACCATCGAGGAGAACCTGCAGATGGGCATGTTCCTGCGGCCCAAGAAGTTCGCCGAGCGCCTTGAGGTCATCTACGACCTCTTCCCGGTGCTCGCCGACCGTCGCGGCCAGCGCGCCGGATCGCTCTCGGGCGGAGAGCGCCAGTCGGTCGCCATGGCCCGTGCCCTGATGATGGACCCGAAGGTGCTGCTGCTCGACGAGCCGTCCGCCGGCCTGTCGCCCGTGCGCCAGGACGAGACGTTCATCCGCACCCGCCGCATCAACAAGGCCGGCGTCTCGGTGATCATGGTCGAGCAGAACGCCCGCCGCTGCCTGCAGATCTGCGACCGCGGCTACGTCCTCGACCAGGGGCGCAACGCCTACTCGGGCACCGGTCGCGAGCTGGCGGACGACCCCAAGGTCATCGAGCTCTACCTCGGCACCCTGGCGAAGGACGTCGACGCGTCCTGACGCCCCCGGTGGCACCCTGAGGCCCCGATCACGCCCTGGCGTGGTCGGGGCCTCGTGCGTGCGTCCGGGGGCCTCGGGGCTGGGCGCCAGGGCTGGGCGCCGGGGCTGCGCGCCGCGCGTCGTGCCGCGCACCCGGTCTCGACGCGGTGCGGTGCACGAGACGCGGTGCGGAGGGGAGCGCGGGCCCACGGCCGGCGGGCCCGGGACGAGGAGGCGCGGTGCCCGAGGACGCGGACGTCGCGACCTTCCTGCGGTGCGGCTCCGCGCCTCGTCGGCACGCCGAAGGGCCCGGCACGATGACTCGTGCCGGGCCCCGGGTGGTGCGAGGTGCCGTTATTCGACCTTGCCCTCGATGCCGGTCTGGTAGACGGGCTTGTTGTCGGCGTCGAACGTGTAGACGCCGATCGAGGCGGACGACGGGTCGTTGTTGTCGTTGAACGATCCGATGCCCGAGGGGCCGGTGTAGTGGATGTCGTCACCGGCGTCGAGCGCGGTCTTGCAGTCCGCGTACGTGGTGCACTCGGTGCCGCCGTTCGCCCCGGAGACCGCGGCCATGTTGGCCTGGATCGTCCCGGCGTCGGTGCCGCCACCCGCCTGCGCCGCGAGGGCGGTCAGGATGACGGCGTCGTACGACTCGGCCGCGTACGAGAAGTCGGCCAGTTCGCCGCCCTCGCTCGCCTGGTATCCGGCCACGAGCTTCGACTTGAAGTCGGCACTGGCGTCGGCACCGGGGATCGTGCCCTTGGCCCCCTCGAGGGTGCCGGGCTCGAAGTCGGCGCTGTAGTCGGCCGTGTTGCCGTCGGACATGTAGACCTTGCTCATGTCCCAGCCCTGGCTCTTCAGCTCGGGGACGATCGACTTGGTCTCGTCGAAGGCGAGGATGACGATCGCGTCGGGCTCGGCGGCGATGGCCGCGGACACCTCGGACGAGAACGTGGTCTGACCGGGGGGGAACTCCTCGCCCTTGCCGGTGCCGCCGTAGACGACGGTGCCGCCCGAGCTCTCGATCGACTTCTGCGTCGAGTCGCGGAGACCCGTGCCGTAGGTGTCGTTGAAGACGAGGAACGCGACGTTGGCGTTGCCGTCGGCCGTGATCTGCTGGCCGAGCGCCGAACCCTGCACCGAGTCCGGCGGAGCGGTCCGGTAGTAGTACGACGAGTAGCCGCTGAGCGAGCTCGCCGTGTTGGCCGGCGAGATCTCGATGATGCAGTTGCTGGTGAGCTGGTCGACCACGTTGAGCGTGACGCTCGACGATTCGGCACCGAGCACGACGGGCACCTTCGCGTCGATCAGTTCCGTCGCGGCGTTGCTCGACACGGTCATGTCGTTGCTGTCGCCCGAGTCGGTGCTGGTCGAGATCTCGGCGGGCTGGTCGAGCACGCCGCCGGCGGCGTTGATGTCGCTGATGGCCAGGTTCGCCCCCGCGATGGCGGGCGGGCCGAGGTAGGCCAGGGTTCCGGTCAGCGGCAGCATCGTGCCGATCGCGAAGGGATCGGTGCTGGGCGTCCCGACCTCGCACTTGGCGGCGGGATCGGCCTTGGCCGACGACGACGACGAGGCGTCGTCAGAGGGAGATGCCGTCGAACAGGCAGCGAGCAGCACGGAGGCTGCGCCGGCGAGAGCCAGTGCTCGGAGGGCGGTGCTGGATCGGATCATCCGTGGAACCCTTTCGTGGACAGCGGCAGTGCAGCCCGACCGGTGGCGGTCGAACCTGCCGCGATTGGTCCGAAACTAGGGGTCGAATGTTTCTGGCGTGTGTTCTCGACGTCAAAGTGACGTTTCGTTAGCCATTCGTGACTTTGCGAGGGATGGTCGTTTCTAGGCGGTCGGTGCCACCGCGAGCGGTCGACGTGACCGCCGCCCCGCGCGCACCATGTCGACGGTGAGCACGATCGAGGCGACCCAGACGATCGCGAAGCCGACCCATCGCGCCGCCGACATGTGCTCGCCGAGCACGACGACGCCCACGACGAACTGCAGCACGGGGGCGACGTACTGCGTCAGCCCCACGGTCGTCAGGGGAAGCCGACGCGTCGCCGAGGCGAAGAGCAGCAGCGGCACGGCCGTGATGACACCCGTGCCGATCGTCGCGAGGGTGTGCCCGACGCTCACGGTGCCGAGCACGACGCCGCCCCCGAGGCCCGTCACGTGCAGCACGATCAGGGTGACGGCCGCGAAGGGGGCGATCCAGAGCGTCTCGAGCGTGAGCCCGCCGACCGCGTCGACCCGCCCACCGACCTGCTTCTTCACCAGGCCGTAGAGCCCGAACGAGAACGCGAGGACGAGCGAGATGAACGGGGGCCTGCCCGCCCCGATCGCGATCACGAGGACGGCGACGGCGCTCAGCCCGACGGCCACCCACTGGGTCGTGCGCAGACGTTCACGCAGCACCACCACGCCGAGCAGGACCGTCACGATCGGGTTGATGAAGTACCCCAGGGCCGCCTCGACCACGTGCCCGCTGAGCGTCGCCGAGATGAAGACCGTCCAGTTGACGACGATGAACGCCCCCGCCAACCCCATGGTGCCCACCACGCGGGGCTGCCGCAGCAGGGCCAGGAACGATCGCAGCGCCCCCGTCACGACGAGCAGCACCGCGCAGAAGACGAGCGAGAACAGCACCCGCCACGCGACGATCTCGAACGGGCCGGCCGGGGCCAACAACAGGAAGTACACCGGCAGTACGCCCCAGAGCCCGTAGGCGCCCAGGGCGTAGGCCAGGCCCGCCCCGCCGGCCCCGGCGACGCCGAGCCCCGAGGTCGGGGCGGAGGGGGACGAGGAGGCGCGGGTCGAGGTCACCAGGCGACTCTAGGTGGCTGCGCCCGCCGCCGGAACGGCCACTCCTGCCACCGTGGATCGATCGACGGACGATCACGCCTGGGGACGAACGGTCACCGGTGGTCGCGCCGCGGACACGACGAAGGCCCCTGCCGGAGCAGGGGCCTTCGGGACGGCGACCGGGGTCGCGGAGCACGGCCGGAGCCGTGCCGAGGTGCTAGCGGACGATGACCGCCAGGACGTCGCGAGCCGAGAGCACGAGCAGGTCTTCTCCGCCGTACTTCACCTCGGTTCCGCCGTACTTGCTGTAGATGACCTTGTCGCCGGTGGCGACGTCGAGCGGCACGCGGTTGCCGTTGTCGTCGATGCGGCCCGGGCCGACCGCCACCACTTCACCCTCTTGGGGCTTCTCTTTGGCGGTGTCGGGGATCACGAGACCCGAAGCAGTGGTCTGCTCGGCTTCGACCTGACGAATGACGATGCGATCTTCGAGCGGCTTGATGCTGACCGACACGGGTGACCTCTTCTTTCTCGGTGCTACGAAAACATGGGGGCTGGCACTTGCCGGGGGCGAGTGCCAGAACAACTGTAGGACGAGACTGGCACTCGGTCAATCCGAGTGCCAACGCGTCGGCCCGCGTGCGTCACACTGGACGACATGGATTCCTCCGAGCTGCTCGAAGTCCTCTCGCCCGAGGGGCTGCGGCTGCTCGACTCGCTGCCGACGGGCGGCGCCTCCGGCGACGACGTCGTCGGCACGGTGGCCGCGTTGCGCAAGCAGGGCCACTCCCCCGCCCTCGTGTCGGCGGTGCTCACGCAGGCCCGGCTCCGTGGCCGGGCCGCAGCCAAGTTCGGCGAGTTCGCGAGCCGCATGCTGTTCACCGAGGCGGGCCTCGAACAGGCCACGCGCCTCCCGGTCGCCGCGCGCCACGCCGGACGCTACGCCGCGGCGGGCGTCGGCAGCGTGGCCGACCTCGGCTGCGGCATCGGTGGCGACGCCCTGGCGTTCGCCGCGCTCGACCTCGACGTGCTCGCCGTCGACCGCGACGAGGTCACCGCGGCCGTCGCGTCGTACAACCTCGCGCCCTGGTCGTCGTCACGCGTCGAGCAGGGCGACGCCGAGACGACCGACCTCGGGGGCGTCGAGGGCGTCTTCCTCGACCCGGCACGACGGACGTCCGGCCACAGCGCCACGAAGCGCCTCGCCGATCCGGCCGACTGGTCCCCCGGCCTCGACGTCGCCTTCGGCTTCGCCGACCGCCTGCCCACCGGCGTCAAGCTCGGCCCCGGGGTCGACCGCGAGCTGCTGCCGACCGACGCCGAGTGCCAGTGGATCTCGGTCGACCGCGACGTGGTCGAGGTGGGCGTGTGGTTCGGTCCGCTCGCGCGGCCGGGGGTGGGCCGATCGGCTCTGGTGATCAGCGCCTCCGGGGCGTCCGAGCTGACGGCTGCCGCCGACTCCGACGACGTGGACCCGGGCGACCTCGGCGAGTACCTCTACGAGCCCGACGGCGCCGTCATCCGGGCGCGCCTGATCGGCGACCTGGCCCGGTCGATCGACGCCCGCATGATCAGTCGCGACATCGCCTGGCTGACGACGGAGGCGCGGGTCGACACCCCCTTCGCGCAGGGTTTCCGCGTGCTCGAGACCTTCCCGCTCGACGAGCGGACGCTCAAACGCGAGCTGAGGGCCCGGGGCATCGGGCGCCTCGAGATCAAGAAGCGCGGGGTCGACGTCGATCCGGCGACGTTCCGCAAGCGACTCTCGTTGCAGGGCACCGGGACGGCGACCCTCGTGCTGACCCGCGTCGCGGGGCGGCACACGGCCCTGCTCTGCGAGCGCCTGGCCTGACGCCCCGCCCCGTCCGACGAAGGGGCAGAAGACGTCGTTCGCCGGATCGGGAACGACGTCTTCTGCCCGCTCGGGGCCCGGTCCGGTCCGGCCGCGGTCAGTACCCGCCGTAGTAGTCGGAACTCGACGAGAACCCGGCGATGAAGAGGCCGAAGGCCACCCAGCCGATCACGATGAGGACGACGCCGGCGTAGCCGACGATCAGCCCGGTGAGCCAGAACCCGCGGGCGGGGCGCTCACGCGACATGCCCAGGTGGCCGAGCACGATGCCCGCGATGGACGCCACGATCGAGAGTCCGAAGGTGAAGGGTGCGAGCACGACGCCGGCGATGGAGCCGATCATCGAGAGCAGGCTGAGCAGGCGAGGGGGCTGAGCGGCACCCGCCGAGGCGTAGGGCGGGTAGGGCGAGCCGTAGGGCTGCTGGCCGAACTGCGCACCGGGCTGACCCTGCTGGCCGTAGGACTGCTGGCCGTAGGACTGCTGACCGTACGGAGCGCCGGACTGACCGTACTGCGCACCGGGCTGACCCTGTTGGCCGTAGGACTGCTGACCGTACGGCGCACCGGGCTGACCGGAGGGCTGCGGGCCCTGGGGCTGCTGACCGTAGCCCTGCGGCTGACCGTAGCCCGACGGCTGACCCTGCGGCTGACCGTAGCTCGACGGCTGACCCTGCGGCTGGCCGTAGCCCGGTCGTTGACCCTGGGGCTGCTGGCCGTACCCCGTCTGCTGGCCGTAGCCCTGCTGCCCGTACCCTGCCGGCGGCTGCGCACCCGGCTGGCCGTAGGGGGGCCGGGGCGGCTGGGGCGCACCCGGCGGGACCTGCCCCGGGCGGGACTGCGGAGCCGGAGTCCCCTGGGGCGCACCGTACGGCGCCGAACCCGTCGGGGGCACCCCGGCGTACGGCGACGAGGCGGGCGGCTGCGACGTGGCCCCCGGGAAGGCGGTCGGCGGCAGCGGCGGCGAGGCGGTGGCCGCGCCGCCACCCTCGGTCGGGCGCGTGGGGGGCGCGGTGGGTGCCGCGGGCGGCGTCGGAGCCGAGGGCGCGGTCGGCGCCGAGGACGGCGTCTCGGGAGTGGTGTCGTCGGTGGCCATCAGCTGCCTTTCGCGAGCGGTGCGTCGGTCGTGCCGCCGGAGCGGCCGGTCACGCCTGTGACGGTCGCGTCCCGGGACACGAAAGGGCCCGCACCGTCCGGTGCGGACCCCGTCATGCTAGCGAGGGTCGTGATGAGCGGCCCCTGGGAGGCGATGCCCGACGACGCGAGGACGACCTACGAGTTGTAGCTGCCGTCGTAGAGGTCGGGGTTGCTGGCGATGGCACCGAACAGGACCACGAGCAGGATGATGCCGATGATGGTCAGGGCGACGACGACGTAGCCGAGGATGAGACCCGTCAGGGCCATGCCGCGGCCCTCTTCGCCCCGCTTCTTGATCTGGCTCAACGCCATGTGGCCGGTGACGATGGCACCGAGCGCCGTGATCGAGGTCACGAAGCCGGCGATGCCCAGGATCATCGAGACGAGGGCGAGGGTGTTGCGCTGACCGGGGCGGGCGCCGTTCTGCCCCTGGTAGGCCGGCTGACCGCCGGAGGGCTGCCCCGGGTAGGCCGGCTGCTGGCCCTGGTACGGGTTCTGCGACGAGGGCTGGGCGTGGGGTGAGGGGTTCTGGTCGGTCATCGGGGACGTCCTTCTGCTGAGGGTCGGCCGGTGACGGCCGCGGTCGGTCGAGCGCCCATGCTATCGGCGACCGATGGCCTCCGACCGGGGCGGGTCGCCCGGGCCCCGCCTCGGGGTTCAGACCGCCTGGACCGTCGTCACCGGCAACGTCGAGTCGGCCCCGAAGTCGAGCGGCGACGGCGCCCGGCCCCGGGACACGAGCTCGGCGCCGAGCGCCGCGATCATGGCACCGTTGTCGGTGCAGAGCGAGAGGGGCGGCACGCGCAGCTCGACCCCGGCCGCGGCGCACCTCTCGGCCGCGAGCTCGCGCACGCGGGCGTTGGCGACGACTCCCCCGCCGAGCAGCAGGCGGGGCACGCCCCGGTCGGCGCAGGCCGCGAGAGCTTTGGTGAGCAGGACGTCGGCGACCGCCTCGCGGAAGCTGGCCGCGACGTCCGCGACCGGCACCGCGCCTCCTTCGCTGCGACGCTGTTCGACCCACCGGGCGACGGCCGTCTTGAGCCCCGAGAACGAGAAGTCGTACCGGTGCTTCGACAGGTCTTTCGGCAGGGTCAGCCCCCGCGGGAAGCGGACGGCCCTCGGGTCGCCGCCCTCGGCGACGCGGTCGATCTGGGGCCCCCCGGGGTAGGGCAGGCCGAGCAGGCGGGCGACCTTGTCGAACGCCTCGCCCGCGGCGTCGTCGATCGTCTCGCCGAGCAGTTCGACGTCGTCGACGAGGTCGCGCACGTGCAGCAACGAGGTGTGGCCCCCCGAGACGAGAAGCGCGATGGTGGGCAGCTCGAGCTCGCTGCCGTCGTCGCGCAGCACGTCGGCTCCGACGTGGCCGACGAGGTGGTTCACGGCGTAGAGGGGCTTGCCCGTCGCCAGGGCGAGGGCCTTGGCCGCACCGACGCCGACCATGAGCGCACCGGCGAGCCCGGGCCCGCTCGTCACGGCGATCGCGTCGAGCTCGGCCGTCGTGACGCCGGCCTCGGCGAGCGCCGCGGCGAGGGCGGGTTCGAGCGCCTCGAGGTGGGCGCGCGCGGCGACCTCGGGCACGACGCCGCCGTAGCGGGCGTGTTCGTCCATCGACGACGAGATGACGTTGGCGAGCAGGGTGCGGCCGCGCACGATGCCGATGCCGGTCTCGTCGCAGCTGGTCTCGATGCCCAGCACGAGCGGCTCGAGGACGGCCGGCTCGGCGGCGGCGGGCTCGGCAGCGGCGGACGAGGAGGCGCGGGTGACGGTCACGGGCGGACGTCCTGTTCGTCGAGGGGCGCGTCGCCGAACGGCTCGACGTGGCCCGGGGTGGTCTCGGTGGTGGCCGGCGGGACGCGCAGTCGCATCACGACCGCGTCGACCCCGTCGGGCATGTAGTACCGCGGGCGGACGGCGATCCGCTCGAAGCCGAGCGTCTCGTAGAGGTGCTGTGCCCCGGGGTTGTCGGCCCGCACCTCGAGGAACACCTCGCGCACGCCGCCCTGACGGGCCTCGGTGAGCAGCTGGGTCAGCATCGCCCGCCCGAGCCCCTGCCCCTGGTGCTCCGCGAGCACGGCGATGGTCTGGACGTCGGCCTCGGGGGCCCCTCTCGGCGCCAGCATGCCCGCGTAACCGATGACGGTGGTGTCGTCCCCCTCGGCCGTCGCGACGAGGTACCGACCACCGGGGGCGGTGAGCTCGTGCGTCATGCTCGCCCGCGACCAGGCGTCGTTGACGAAGGTCGACGTCTCGATGGCCATGATGCCGTCGAGGTCGTCGAGGGTGGCCGTGCGCAACAGGACGCTCATCGCGTGACCGGCTTGGGACCGGCCGACGGGGTGACGTCGGGCTCGCGCAGGTACAACGGCTCGGCGTCGGCGAACGCGCGACCGTGCTCGAAGAGACGCTCGGCCAGCATGCCCAGGGCGGCCGCCGAGACCGTCGTCGCGTCGGGGTCGGTGCGCGGCCAGGACGAGGAGGCGCCGGTCGCCTCGTCGAGGTCGGCCGGCCTCACGAGGGCGGGGCCGGCCACGATCACGGGCAGGCCGTCGTCGTCGAGCCCCGACCACGCGCTGTACGCCACCTCGCGACGGCGGGCGTCGGTGACGACGACGAGCGGCGAGTCGACGGGCCCGCCGGCGGCGCCGACGGAGCGGCCGGCCGCCGCCGAGAGCCGCTCGAACGCGACGGCGTCGTGGCTGCCGACCGACAGGCACGGGACGCCGGCGCCGAAGGCGAAGGCGCGGGCGGCGGCGATGCCGACCCGCAGGCCCGTGAAGGGGCCGGGGCCGCGACCGGCGACCACGGCGGAGAGCTCGGACGGGGTCACGCCGGCCTCGCGCAGGGCGTCGTCGATCAGGCGGCCGATCACCTCGGCGTGACGCCGGGTGTCGGCGACCGTGTGCTCGGCGAGCACGCCGCCGTCACGGTCGACGACGGCGACGGACGAGCCGGCTGAGGTGTCGATGGCCAGGATCACGGGGTCAATCGTAGGCGGTGTCGGGAAGCCGACCCGCGCCTCCTGACGGGTGACGGAGCCCGGCCGGGGCCGGGCTCCGTCGGGTCGGTCAGAAGGCGCCGATGCGGCGCGCCGTCCCGGGCTGTCCGAGGAGCGCGGCGATGTCGGACGGCAGGGCCGACACGATGCCGAGCGACGAGGTCAGCAGGCTCGTCATGCCGCCGAGGTCGAGCACGGACGACGTCTCGACGTTGCGCCACGACGAGTTCTTGACCGAGAGCGCCGACACGGTGTCGAACCGGGTCACCGTCTTGTTGTCACCGGCCCCCCAGCCGACCAGGGTGGCCTGGGCCGTCGTGCGGCGCTGGTTGAACGCGTTGCCGGTCACCGTGACGCCCATCGAGTCGGCCGAGCGGTTGGTCTTCGAGTCGAGGACGTAGACCTGGTAGTACCCGCCGCTGCCGAAGGCGTTGTTCGCGATGGTGATCTTGCCCGTGACCCAGCTCATGGTCGGGTCCGGGATGGGCCGACGACGGTCCTGACCGGTGGCCGCCGTGGCCTGACGACGCTCGTCCTGCAGCACCTTGACTCCGAACTGGCTGAAGCCGCCGACGGAGTTGTTGTAGACCCGCACGTCGTCGGTACCGATGATCTGGATGCCCGTCTTGCCGCCGGTGACGGTGTTGCCCGCGACGACGGCCTTGCTCGAGAGCTCGAGCTGGATGCCCGTCCACTCGTTGTCGACGACCGTGTTGCCCACGACCTTCGAGTCGTACACGGACTCGTCGAGCCACAGGCCCGAGCTGTAGTTGCGGCTGACGTCGTTGTTGGAGACGGTCACGCCGCGCGACCGCGTGATCTTCACTCCGCCCGAGACGGGGGTCTCCTTGAATCGCTGCCAGTTGTTCTCGCGGACCACCGAATCGGACAGCGACATGTCGTAGGACGCGTTGGCGCCGATGCCCAGCATGCCGTTGTGCTCGACCGTCAGCCGGCGCAGGGTGCCGCCGTTGTTCTCGAGGTTCACGCCGATCATGGCGTTCTCGACGACGACGAGGTCCTGCGCGGTGGCGCCGGTGTTGCCGAGGCGGATCGTGCCCCGGTCGGAGTCGAGGGTCGCGTAGCGGCGCACGCCGAAGCCCTGCAGCGTCGTGTCCGGCGCCTGCACCCAGATGGCCTGCTGCTTGTTGCTGATGCGCAGCTCGTGCCCCGAGGGGTCGCTGCCGATCAGCACCCGTCCACCGGCGGGGTCCGGAGCGAAGGTGCCGGGGGCCAGCTTGTCGGGCGTGACCTGCGTCAGCTGCACGCCGTCGAGGAAGACCTGGTCGGGACGCCCGGCGAGGGGGAACGACGGCGACAGGAAGCGCGGGTTGTCGGCGATGCCGAGCAGTGCGGACGACGGGAACGACGTCCACGGGGTGCTCCACCCCGAACCCGAGCGCTGCCAGGACGAGACGGGCACGGACCCGTCGAGCCAGACGGCCTCCTTCGGGTAGGCCTGGATCGTCAGCGGCTTGTTGAACGGCACGACGACGCTCTCGTTGTAGCTGCCGGCCCGCAGGACGACGGTCCCGCCGGCCTTGGCCTTCGCGACGGCGGCACCGAGGGTGCGGAACGGGGCGGCCTGGCTGCCGGCCGCCGAGTCGTTGCCGCCCGGCGCCACGAAGAGGGCGCCGGAGGGAACGGCGTACGACGCCGAACCGACGGGCACCGAACCGCGCGTCGGGGTCGGGTCGGGGGTGGGGGTGGGTGCCGGCGCGGGGGCCGGCGTCGGTGCGGGGGCCGGCGTCGGGGTCGGTGTGGGGACGGGCACCGGGACCGGCACGGCGTCCTGGGGCGACTGGACGACAGAGAGGTCGTCGAAGGTCGTGGTGGTCACCGTCTTGTTCGACGAGCTCGAGTACTGCCAGAGCCCGACGGCGCCGGGCTTGGCGATGCGATCGGCGGCGGTGTCCGACGACGACAGCTGCCAGCCGGGCTCGGTCGTGCCGGCGGCCCAGCCCTTGCCCTGCAGGCTCACCGACCCCGTGCCGACGGCGCGGAAGGCGACCGAGACGGCCGAGCCCTTCGTCACGCCCGACGGGAGGGCGACCCGGCCGAGATCCTTCTCGCCGGACTTGCCGATCTTCGTGATGGCGAGGGCGACCGTCCCCGAAGAGCCCTGCTCGAGACGCCCACGGTAGGCCGAACCGTCGCTCTGACGGCGCAGCTCCCACCCCTGGTAGAAACCCCCGGTGGTCTGCGGCAGGCGAATGGTCTCGCGCACCTCGACGTCCTGCACCGAGACCCCTGCGAGCGCGGCGGTCGCCGACCCTCCCGGCACGAGCCCGGTGATGGACGAGACCCCGCCACCCACGGCGAAGGTGGCCTTGGTGGGCCCCGACCAGGTCGTCCAGGTGCCTCCCTTGTCGGCGGCACCCCAGCCGCCCGCCGTCGTGCGACCCGAGGCGTCGGACGCGACGGTCGTGGCAGCCGCGGAGGCGCTGGTCGCGGGAACGAGGACGGCGGCGACGCAGGCCACCGCCATGGTCATGGCGCCGAGGACCGTCCGGGTGCGGTTCGGTGAGTCGAGCTGAGGCGCGGAGGCGTCGAGCATCGGCGCTCCTTTCGTCGGGGTGGAGTCCTGATGGATTCAGCACATGCCCCCAGGACGGGGGCTTGCGCGATCGGGGCTACGGCGAGTCGAGTCGGGACCTCGGCGAAGACAAGAACGAATCCTCATACATCTATGCGCGGTTGGCAAGGGCCCGTCAGCCCCCTTGGGGGTGCCCTCCGTGCGGGTGGCATCCCTCCGGGTGCCACCCGTCAGGGGTGTCCGGCCACCCACCGCCGTCGCCTAGAGTTCACGCATGACGCCCCTCGAAGCCGGCCCGAGGGCCTCGGCGACCCTGCGTCGAGGGGTCGCGCGCGCCTCCTCGTGGCGCCCGCCGACCCTCGGCGCTCCGAGCGGACGGGACGCCCCGCTCGAGGCGCGGGCGTGGGTACGCGGACTCGCGGCCGCCTGCCTCGTGCTGCTGGGCATGCGCTTCACCCTGCCGCAGAGCCTCCAGGTCGGCTTCGTGGTCGCGCTCGTCATGTTGCCGGTCTGGTGGGCCCACCTGCGTCGTCAGCACGGGGGCACGCTCTTCGTCGGGCTGGGCCTGCTGGCCACGGCCGCCGGACTGTGGCTGGGCGTCGCCAACGCCGCCGACCACGAGACCGACCCGACCGCGGTCATCCCCGGGACGGTGTTCCTCGTGGGCACCGTCTTCAGCGTCGGCCTGTTCGTCTGGGGTCGCGACGTCCTCACGTCTCCTCGCGCCGCCCTCTGGTTCGGCATCGGGCTGGCGCTCGGATTCACCCCCGACACCACACTGTTCGCCACGAACCCCTGGAAGTTCGGCTTCGCGCTGCCCGTGACCGTGATCCTGCTCGCCCTCGCCGCCCGGTTCGGCCGCCGATGGGAACTCGGCGCCCTCACGGTGCTCATCGTGGTCGCAGCACTGAACGACTCGCGCTCGGCCTTCGGGCTGCTGCTGCTGGCCGCACTGCTGGTCTTCGCGCAGATCGCGATCGTCCGCCCGCACCGGAGACCGTCGGCGGTCGCCGTCGTCCTCGGACTGGGCGGACTCGGGGTGGCGGTCTACCAGCTGGGACAGGCCCTCATCCTCGACGGCTACCTCGGTGTGACGACGCAGGCCCGCAGCCTCGAACAATTGCGGCAGTCGGGGTCGTTGATCCTCGGCGGACGACCCGAACTCGCGGCCACCGTCGGCCTCATGGAGCACCACCCGTGGGGCTTCGGCACCGGTTCCGTGCCGACCCCCGAAGACGTGCAGGTCGCGAAAGAGGGCATGAACGCCATCGGCTACCAGCCGAACAACGGCTACGTCGAACGCTTCATGTTCGGCGGCCACGTCGAACTGCACTCGGTGTTCGGAGACCTCTGGGCCCAGTCCGGCATCGTCGGCCTGCTGCTCGTCGCCACCGCGATCGTCGTGCTCGCGGTCGGCGTGGTCCGTCGCCTCGCCGACGGGACGGCCAGCGGACTGCTGCTCTACGCCGCATCGCAGAGCGTCTGGAACGTCTTCTTCGCGCCGTTCTACACGTCGTTCCCGACGCTCGTGCTCGCCCTCGCCCTCGCGTTCCTCCCCCGCCCCGAACCAGGAGTGCCTCATGTCGCCAGAAGGTGAACCGACCACCGGGTCGACCCCCGCCACCCCCCGCCGACGCCGTCTGATCGTCACCGTGGCGGTCGGCGTCGTCGTCGTGGTCGCCGTGGTGGTCGCCCTCGTGCTCACCGGCCGCGGTGACGGCGGACCCTCCACGGACGACACGGCCTCGACCTCGCAGCCGACCGGTGATGCGCCGGGTTCCCCGGCGGACCCTTCGTCCACGGACGCGCCGACGTCGACCACGCCGCCGGCCGCGGGCCCCGACACACCCGAGTCACCACCCGTCGGCCTCGACGAGTCGCCCACCGTCGTCGACGGGGTGACGGTCCGGGTGAAAAGCCTCGACGGAGTCGACGGCGAGGCCGTCTTGCCCGGCGAGGTGTCGGGCCCCGCGGTTCGAGCGGAGCTCGAGGTGTACAACGGCTCGGCCGCCCCCGTCGATCTGTCGACCGTCGTCGTCAACCTGGCCTACGGCACCGGCCGGACGCCGGCCAACACGTTCTCGACCGGGACTTCTTCGTTCCCGGCGTCGGTCGCGGCCGGCACCACCGCCACGGGCGTCTACGTGTTCTCCGTGCCCGCCGACGCGCAGGACGACCTCCGGCTGACCTTCGACTACGCCGTCGACGTGCCGGTCGTCGTCTTCGAGGGATCGACCTCGTAGTACTCCTGTACCCACAACGGGGGCCACTGTCCCCCCTTGGGGGGACCTTATAGTCGTCAAGCCATCGGTACCCGAATGCCGATGACGCCTACCCGACCCGAATGAGGCTCCCCCATGGGAAGAACCGTCTCGTCGCGCCTTCGCCTACCCGCGATCGTCGCTGCGTCCGCCGTGCTCCTGTCCGTCCTGATCGGAGTCCAGCCCGCCCAGGCCGACTCCGCACCCGCCGACCCGACGGCGCCGTCGACCCCGGCGACCGTCACGGCCGATGCGTTGCCCACGCCGCAGATCGACGGCTCGGTCTTCTCTCAGGTCATCGTGGGCAACACGGTCTACGCGGCCGGCAAGTTCACCAAGGCGCGCCCGGCCGGCTCGGCGCCCGGCGTCAACGAGGTCCCCCGCAGCTACCTGCTGGCGTACGACATCACCACGGGAGCCCTCTCGACGACCTTCGCCCCGGTCATCGACGGCCAGGTCAAGGCCCTCGCCGCCTCCCCCGACGGCAAGCGCCTCTACATCGGTGGCGCCTTCACCAAGGTCAACGGCGTCAACAAGTACCGCCTCGCCGCTCTCGACCCGACCACGGGCGCCCTCGTGACCAGCTGGAACCCCGGTACCAACGCGACGGTCAACGCCATCGCCGCCGTCGGCCCGAACGTCTACGTCGCCGGCGTCTTCTCGAGCATCGGCAAGGACACGCGCACCAAGGCCGCCGCCGTGACGGCGGCCAACGGCACCAACCTGCCGTGGGCACCCCAGATCGCCGGCGGTGACGTGCTGGCCCTCGTCGCGAGCCCGGACGGGTCGAAGATCGTGCTCGGCGGGTCGTTCAACTCGGTCAACGGTTCGTCGCAGCCCGGCTACGGTCTCGCCATGGTCGACCCGACCTCCGCGGCGAACCTGCCGTTCCAGGCCAACGACGTCATCCGCAACGGCGGCGGCCAGGCCGCGATCTACAGCTTGAGCGCCACGGCGAACGGCGTCTACGGCTCGGGCTACACCTTCGGTGGCGGCGGCCGTCTCGAGGGTGCCTTCAAGTCGACCTGGGCCGGCGACCTCGTCTGGGTCGAGGACTGCCACGGCGACACCTACTCGGTCGCCGCGAACAGCACGGCCGTCTACATCGCAGGACACCCGCACTACTGCGGCAACATCGGCGGCCAGCCGCAGACCAACCCGTGGACCTTCCAGCGGGCGATGGCCTTCAGCGACTCGGCGACCCAGACCGTCACCAACGACCCCATGGGCTACTACAACTTCGCGGGCAACCCGGCCCCGAGCATCCTCAACTGGTTCCCCGACTTCGGCACCGGCAGCTACACCGGCCAGAACCAGGGGCCGTGGAGCGTCGCCGCCAACGACAAGTACGTGGTCTACGGCGGGGAGTTCCCGACGGTCAACGGCAAGGCCCAGTACGGCCTGACCCGCTTCGCCGTGTCGAGCATCGCTCCGAACAAGGAGGGCCCGGTGTACTCGGGTGCCCTGTTCAAGCCCACCCTCGTCTCGCTCGAGTCCGGCAGCGTCCGGGTCGCGTGGCAGTCCAACTGGGACCGCGACAACGCCAACCTGGCCTACCAGGTCTACCGCGACGGCAACCTCACGACGCCGGTCTACTCGACGACCACGCCCTCGACCTTCTGGAAGCGACCCTCCATCGGCTTCGTCGACAAGGGGCTCACGCCGGGCAGCACGCACGAGTACCGGGTGCGCGCCACCGACCCGCTCGGCAACACCGTCCTCGGTGACACCGTGTCGGTGACCGTCTCGACCACCGCCCCCTCGCCCTACCAGCAGCGAGTGGCCGGCGACGGGGCCACGTCCTTCTGGCGCCTGGGCGAGAAGAGCGGCTCGACCGTCTACGACTCGATCGCCTTCGACGACCAGCAGGCCCAGGCCGGCGTGACGCGCGGGGCCACCGGCCAGGCGTCGACCGACTCGGACGGCTCGAGCACCTTCTCGGGCACCGACACCGGGCTCTCGTCGACCACCTCGGCGATCACCGGACCGCAGACCTTCTCCGTCGAGGCATGGTTCCGCACCACGTCGACGACCGGAGGCAAGATCGTCGGCTTCGGGAACTCGAACACGGGCGCCTCGAACTCGTACGACCGCCACCTCTACATGGACCCCCGGGGCCGTGTCTCGTTCGGCGTGTACCCGAACGCCAGCCGCATCATCACGAGCCCGACCGCCCTGAACGACGGCCAGTGGCACCAGGTGGTCGGCACGTTGAGCTCGGCCGGTCAGTCGTTCTACGTCGACGGCAAGAAGATCGCGACGGATGCCGGGACGACCAGCGCCCAGGACTACACGGGCTACTGGCGCATCGGTGGCGACAACAACTGGGACGGTGCTCCGTACTTCCAGGGCGACATCGACGACGTGTCCGTGTACCCGAAGGCCCTGAGCCCCCAGCAGGTCGACGGCCAGTGGGTCGCCTCGGGACGCACGAGCAAGCTTCCGACCTCGCCCGCCGACGCCTACGGCGCCCGCGTGTTCCAGGACGACCCCGAGGCGTACTTCCGTCTCGACGGTGACTCGACCGCCGTCGCGACGGATTCCTCCCCCATCGGCACGAACGGCGTCTCCACCGGCGGCCTGACGACCGGCGGCCCCTCGGCCGTCGGCGGCACCGGACGGTCGGCGACCTTCAACGGGCAGGACGCCGGCGTGGCCACCACCACCTCGTACGACTCGCCCAACACCTACACGCTCGAGACCTGGTTCAACACGACGACGACCTCGGGCGGCAAGCTGATCGGCTTCGGCAGCCAGCAGACCGGCTACAGCGGCAACTACGACCGCCACGTCTACATGGAGCAGGACGGGCGACTGCAGTTCGGCAACTGGACCGGTCGGATGAACCTCGCGAGCAGCACCGCGAGCTACAACGACGGCCGGTGGCACCACGTGGTCGCCACGCAGGGCTCCGACGGGATGAAGCTCTACGTGGACGGCGCCCAGGTCGGGTCGAACCCGACCACCGCCTCGGACGGCTACCGCGGGTACTGGCGCCTCGGCGGCGACAGCTCGTGGAACTCGGGCTCGGGTTACTGGGCCGGCAGCCTCGACGAGGCCGCGGTCTACGCGCGCCCCCTCGACGCCACGACGATCGCCCAGCACTACGCACTCGGCACGAACAAGCCGAACGCGGCTCCCGTGGCCGCCTTCTCGTCGGCGACCACCGGCCTCGGAGTCGCCTTCGACGGCGGCGCCTCGGCCGACAGCGACGGCTCGGTCGCCTCGTACGCCTGGGACTTCGGCGACGGCAGCGCCGTGGCGTCGGAGGTCGCACCCACGCACACCTACGCCGCGGGCGGCACGTACACGGTCACGTTGACCGTGACCGACGACCGGGGTGCCGTCGGCACCTCGACCGCGACCGTCACGGTGACGCCGCCCCGCGTCAACGCGACGCCCACCGCCTCCTTCACCTCGACCGTGGACCACCTCGCCGTCGCGGTCGACGGGACGGCCTCGTCCGACGCCGACGGCGCCATCGCGTCGTACCGCTGGGACTTCGGTGACGGCACGATCGCAGCCACCGGATCGACCACCGGCCACACCTACGCCGCGGCCGGCACCTACACCGTGACCCTCACGGTCACCGACGGCGAAGGCGCCACCGGCACCTCGACCGGGACGGTCACCGTCGCCCCGGCCCCGCCGGTGAACGTCGCCCCCACGGCGTCGTTCACGAGCGCCGCGACGGGTCTGGCGGTGTCGACCGACGGGTCGGCCTCCACCGATCCCGACGGCACCGTGACCGGCTACGCCTGGTCGTTCGGTGACGGCGGCTCGGCCACCGGGAAGACCGCCTCGCACTCGTACGCGGCGGCCGGCACGTACACCGTGACCCTCACGGTCACCGACGACAAGGGCGCCACCGGCACCTCGACGGGCACCGTGACGGTCGCGCCGATCCCGAACGCGACCCCGACGGCGGCGTTCACGACCGCGACCGACAAGCTCTCGGTCTCCACCGACGGACGCGCCTCGAGCGACTCCGACGGCACCGTCGCCGCCTACGCCTGGGACTTCGGCGACGGCGGCACGGCGACCGGCAGCACGGCGAAGCACGACTACGCCACCGGCGGCACATACACGGTGACCCTCGTCGTGACCGACGACAAGGGCGCCACGGGGACCCGCACCTCCACGGTGACGGTCACCGCGCCTCCCGTCGTCACCGCGATCGCGCAGGACGGCTTCGGCCGCTCGGCGACGAACGGTTGGGGATCGGCCGACGTCGGCGGCGCCTGGACGCGCACCGGCCAGGCCTCGCAGTACTCGGTCGTCAACGGCGTCGGCACCCAGTACCTGGGTGCCGCGGGCTGGAGCACCTCGATGGCCCTCACCGGCGTCAACACGACCGACAGCGACCTGCGCACCAGCGTCAGCCTCGACAAGGCGGCGACCGGAGGCGGCACGTACGTCTACGTCACGGGCCGCAAGGTGGCGACGAACTCCGAGTACCGCGCGACCCTGCGCTACCGCTCGGACGGACGCGTCGTCGTCGCGCTCAACGCCTACAAGGGCACGTCGACGAACGTCACCCTGGTGAACGAGACGCTGGTGCCGGGCACGGTCACGCCGAGCGCCAAGGTCAACGTCCGCCTCGAGGTCAGCGGCTCCGGCACGACGACGATCCGGGCGAAGGCCTGGCTCGACGGCACGACCGAGCCCACCGCGTGGACCGTCTCGACGACCGACACGTTCGCCGGCCTGCAGGCCCCCGGCTCGGTGGCCCTCGCCGCCTACGCCTCGGGCTCCGCGACCAACGCCCCGCAGACGGTCTCGTTCGACGACCTGAGCGTCTTCAAGCCGTGACCGACGCCGCCCCGGAGCACGCGAGCAGGCTCGTCGTCCAGCAGTCGTTCCCGCGACCGCGACCGACGACGAACCCCTACCTCGTGATGCTCCGGGACGCCGTCGGCGCGGTGCCCGGGGTCGAGGTGCGCACCTTCGACTGGAAGGGCGCCCTGCTCGGACATTACGACGTGTTCCACGTGCACTGGCCCGAGATCCTCGTCTCGGGGCAGAGCCCGCTCAAGGCGCTCGTGCGTCAGGCGTTGACCGTCGCCCTGGTGACGAAGCTGCGACTGACGCGAACCCCGATCGTCCGCACCGAGCACAACCTCGAGCTGCCGAGCGGCATCTCCCGCCGCGAGCGCGTCCTGTTGCGCTGGATCGAGCGACGCACCGCGCTCTGGGTGCGGCTGAACGACGAGACGCCCGAGCACGCCGACGCCCTCGGCGCGCTCATCCCCCACGGCCACTACGTCGACTGGTTCGCCCGCTGGCCCTGGCCGTCGCGCGAGGCCGGCCGGGTGTCGTACTTCGGCTTCATCCGCCGCTACAAAGGGGTCGACGGCCTCCTCCGGGCCTTCCGCGACGTCCGCGGGGACGACCGTCGACTGCACGCCGCCGGCAAGCCCTCGACCCCCGAGCTCGCCCACGGCCTCGAGCGGCTCGCGGCCGACGACCCCCGGGTCAGCCTCGACCTGCGGTTCCTCGACGACGAAGCCCTCATCGACGTGGTGCGCCGGGCCGAGCTCGTCGTGCTGCCCTACCGCGAGATGCACAACTCGGGCGGCGTGCTGACGGCGCTGTCGCTCGGCCGGCCGGTGCTCGTGCCCGCCAACGAGGTCAACGCCCGTCTGGCCGACGAGGTCGGCGCCGACTGGGTCCGGCAGTACGCCGACGACCTGGGCGCCGAGGACGTCGAGCACGCGCTCGACGCGGCTTCACGACTCGACGACGACGCCCGCCCCGACCTGTCGGCTCGCGACTGGGACCGTGCCGGCGAGGCGCACGTCGCGGCGTACCGTCGGGCGATCGCCGCCACCCGTGGTCGACGCCTCGTCGGCCGACGCCGGGCCCGTCCGTGAGGTCAGCCGTCGACGCGGCCGTACTCCCGGTACCCCGCGCCCCACGCGCCCGCCACCATGCCGGCACCCCGGGCCATCGTGCGGATGCCACGAGCGCGTTGCCCCAACGACCGGCGCCCGAGGGGGCGGGTCACCGTGCCGACCGCGTACCGGCCCAGCCCGCCGGCGACGCGCACGCCGCCCTTCGCCGACAGCCGGAGGCGCGTGGACAGTCGCGACGCCCCTCGCGCGGACAGCATCACCGAGGTGAGGCTCCAGCCGTTGCCGCTGCTGTAGGCGCGCTGCACGACCCAGCGCCGCGTGACGCGGTGCGCGGGGACGACGTCCGTGACGACCGCCTCGGCGCACCAGAGGATCGTCCCACCGCCCGCGACCAGACTGCGGGTGAACAGCGTGTCCTCGCCTCCGAGCTGGCCGAGCGCCACGTCGAAGGCGAGCCCCTGGCGGCGCACCTCGGCGAGGTCGAGCAACAGGTTGTTGGTCGCGGCGACGTCGACGTGCGTGCCGGTCGCGAGTCGACGGCGCACGAAGAAGCGTCCCTCGACGATGAAGGGCTCGGGCTCGACCTCGTACTCGCTGCGCACCGGGCCGACGACGGCCGCGGCACCGGTCCCGGCCTGGAGCGCGACCAGCCCACGCAGCCACTGGTCGGAGGGCCGCTCGTCGTCGTCGATGAAGACCAGCAGGTCGCCGTCGCCGCTCTCGGCGAGCGCCCTGTTGCGGGCCGACGCGATGCCCGGCGTGGCCTCGACGACGTAGTCCACCGTCACGGGTCCTGCGCCGTCACCGGGGTCGGCCGCCGCGAGCGCCGCCGCCTCGACGCGCTCGCGCCCCGACCCGCTCGCGTCGTTGTCGACGACGAGCACGCGCGCCTCGACGCCGAGCCCGTGGACGCTGCGGGCCTGCTCGACGAGCAGCGGCAGCACCGCGTCGAGATCGCGCGGTCGGCGGAAGGTCAGCACGGCGATGGTCAGGAGGCGCGGGGCGGTCGGGTCGGTCGTCACGGGCCCCAGCATGTCAGGTCGGTGACGGGCACCGGGTCGCTCACCGCGCCTCCTGCGGGTGGACGGGGGACGAACCGTGGGTGAGTCGCTCGCCGGCCTCTCGGTGGTCGTCGTCAACTACGGTTCGACCGACCTGCTGCGCCGGAACCTCGCACCCGTGTCACGGGCGACCGACGGCCTCGTCGTGGTCGTCGTCGACAACTGGTCGGGAGCGGCCGAGCGCGCCCGCGTGAGCGAGCTCGCTGCGGCCGAGGGCTGGCACCTCGTCGCGCCCGCCGGCAACGAGGGCTTCGGCACCGGGGTGAACCTCGGCGTCGCCCGGGCGCGCGAGGCCGGGGCGCGCCACCACGTGCTGCTCAACCCGGACGCCGTCGCGGACGCGGGGGCCCTCGCCGCCCTGCACCGCGCCTCCTCGTCCGACCCGATGACGATGAGCGCGCCGACCGTGCTGCGCCCCGACGGCAGCGTCTGGTCGGCCGGCAGCGACCTGTACCTCGACGACGGACGCATCCGGTCGAGACGGCGACGGTTGCCCGGCGCCCGCGTCGAGGAGTGGCTGAGCGGTGCCTGCCTCGTGCTGAGCGACGAGCTGTGGCAACGCTGCGGCGGCTTCGACGACGACTACTTCCTCTATTGGGAGGACGTCGACCTGTCCCGCCGCGTCGTGAGCGCAGGAGGCGCGCTGCGGCTGCTCGACGACGTCACCGTCGTCCACGCCGAGGGCGGCACGCAGACCGCCGGCGGGGCCGACCGGTCGGGGCAGGCCAAGTCGGCCGGGTACTACCGGTACAACATCCGCAACCGTCTGCTGTTCGCCGCGAAGCACCTCGGCGACGACGACCTGCGCCGGTGGCGACGCCTGACCCCGCGCATCGCGTGGGAGGTGCTGCTGCAGGGCGGGCGGCGCCAGTTCGTCCGATCACCGGGCACGCTGTTCGTCGGGCTGCGGGCCGTGCTGGAAGGGCGACGGACCGTGGCGACCGAACTGCGTCGACGACGAGCCCGATAGAGGGTTTGATAAATTTATCGACGGCCGACCCAGGCTCTGATAAATTTATCACCGTGCGATCTCCCCTCACCAACCCGTTCCAGGCGGGCTCCGACGTCGTCCCCGACGTCTGGGCCGGCCGAACCGAGCAGTTGAGCGACTGGCACCAGGTCCTGCGACCCCGCCGACGTGCGGGTCTGTACGAGACCGGACGGACGATCCTCGGCGAACCGGGCACCGGCAAGTCGAGTCTCGTCCGACGCATCGCCCGCGACGCCGCCGAGGCCGGCGACTGGGTCACGCCTCAGCTGCGCATGCCCACCGGGGCCGATCCCCTCAAGATCATCGCCTCCGCCGTCCTGCGACTGGCCGACCGCGCCGGGCTCCGCACCTCGACCCGGAGGGGCGTCCTCGACCTGCTCGCCAGGGTCGAGCAGGTGGCCGTGACCGGATTCTCGGTGACGACCCGCGGCGCCGACGGCCCCGAGCCGTTCACCGCCCTCTTCGAGCTCCTCGTCGAACTCGGCCAGGCGGCGATCGAGCAGGACGCCGTCGTGATGATCCACGTCGACGAGGTGCAGAACATCGGTGACGAGGCCGCCCTCTCGCAGCTCCTCATCGCCCTCGGCGACGCCCTGTCGCACGAGGTCGAGGTCAGCGTGCCCGGTGGAGGCACGGTGTCCCGCTACCTGCCCGTCGCCGTCTACCTCACGGGCCTGCCCGACTTCGAGGACATGGCGGGTGCCCGGAAAGGGGCGACCTTCGCCCGACGGTTCCGCACCATCACGCTCGGTCCCCTCGACGAGGGCGACATCCTCGAGGCACTCCAGCCCTTCGTGATCGCGGGGTGGGAGACCGCTGGCGACCACGGTGCCGTCGAGACCGTCCGCATGGACCCTGCAGCAGCGAGGGCGATCGCGGCCCTCAGCTGCGGAGAGCCCTTCCTGTTCCAGCTCGCCGGCCAGCGGGCGTGGAACGTCGCGACGGCCCCCGTCATCTCCGAGGAGGACGTCGTGGCCGGCTGGCGCGGAGCCGAGAGCGAGGCGTCGGCCCACGTCGAGCGCATCCTGAACCGCCTTCCCCCGCGTGAGCACGAGTTCTTGAGGGCGATGGCGTCGCTGCCCACCGCAGAACGCACCCTCAACGCGATCGCCGAGGCGATGGGCCTGGCCTCAGGTGCGCAGCTCGGGCCCACCTCGCAACGGCTCGACACGGTGCGTGGCGTGGTCAGCCGGGGCAAGCCGTACGCGTTCCGCAACCGCGCCGTCGAGGCCTACCTGACGACGGACTGGCCCCGGACCGCCTGAGCCCGACCAGGAGTCGCACCCCGGTGGGGGTCGGTGCCACCACGATCTCCGACCATCGGTCGATCCCCGGTGGCTGGGCGCTTCCTAAGCTCGACCCATGAGCACAGCCACCGCACGACCCGCGACCGCGACGCCCGCGACCGACGACGGCGACGGGACGGTGGGTGACCCGAGGCCGTCCCGGGCCCGTCGGCTCTGGGCGGGGTCGTGGCGCCTCGGCGTCGCCCTCCTGACGGGGCTGATCGCCTTCGCCGTGGTCTGGCCGTCGACCGACATGAGCGGCTGGAGCGACGCCCGGGTCGGGGCCAGCATCGTCGGTGACGTGCTCGCCGGGTCGGCCGCCCTCGGCCTCGTCCCCTTCCGCCACCGGGCACCGTTCGCCGTCACTCTCGTCGTCGTCGGCCTGGCGTCGTTCTCGACCCTCGCGGTCGGGGCCGCCGCCCTGGCCGTCGTGTCGCTGGCCACGCGCCGACGCTCCGGCGAGATCGTGGCCGCCGGTGTCGTGTTCGTCGGGGCCACGGTGGTCGCGGAACTCCTCGTGTTCCGCTCGTGGGAGGACGGGTGGTCCGCCGGGTGGGCGGCGGTCGCCCTGGCCGTCGTCGCCCTCGCCTACGCTCTCCTCGCTCTCGTCGGGGTGGTCGTCGGCTCCCGACGCGCCCTGATCGCCTCGCTGCGCGAGCGGGCCCTCCTCGTCGAACGCGACCAGGTGCTCCGCGAGGAGCGGGCCCGCGACGGAGAACGGGCCCACCTGGCCCGCGAGATGCACGACGTCCTCGGCCACCGGCTCTCCCTCGTCGCCCTCCACGCCGGGGCGCTCGAGTACCGGGGCCGCGACCTCGACCCCGACGAGACCGTCGCCGCCGCGGCCGTCGTCCGGGCCGAGGCCCACTCGGCGCTCTCCGACCTGCGGGACGTGCTGGGGGTGCTGCGCGACCCGGAGGCGGGCGGGGCCTCCGAGGTCACGGTCACCGCGCCTCCTCAACCCACGATGCGCGAGCTCGACGCCCTGGTCGAGGAGGCGCGGGAGGCCGGTTCTCCGGTCACGTCGGTGATCGACGACGCGGCCCGCTCGGCCGAGGTGCCGACCGCCGTCGGACGACACGCCTATCGCATCGTCCAGGAAGCCCTCACGAACGCCCGACGTCACGCTCCCGGGCAGCCGGTCCGGGTGACGGTGTCGGTCGAGGCGGCTCCGACGGACGTCGTCCGCATCCGCGTGACGAACCCCGCGCCCCACGGGCCGTCCGACGCCGCGAGAGGCGGCCACGGCCTCGCCGGGCTGGCCGAACGCGCCCGCCTGGTGGACGGCCGGTTCCGGGCGGGCTCCGACGGGGACGACTTCGTCGTCGAGGCCGACCTGCCGTGGACGCGATGACCGGCGGGCGTCCCGTCCGGGTCGTCGTGGTCGACGACGACGCCCTGGTGCGGTCGGGCCTGCGCCTCATCCTGGGCGGGCACGCCGACGTCGAGCTCGTCGGCGAGGCCGTGGACGGACTCGACGCCGGCGACGTCATCGCCCGCACGGTACCGGACGTCGTGCTGATGGACATCCGCATGCCGCGCTGCGACGGGCTCGAGGCGACCGAGCGCGAGTTGGCCCGACGGCCCGACCTGCGGGTGGTCGTGCTGACGACCTTCGAGGCCGACGACCTCGTGCTGGGGGCGTTGCAGCGCGGTGCCCGGGGGTTCCTCGTCAAGGACACCCCGCCGGCCGAACTCGTCGACGCCGTGCTCGCCGTCGCCCGCGGACGCTCGATCCTGTCGCCGACCGTGCTCGACCGCGTGATCGCCGCCGCCACCCGGGCCACCGGCCCGGACGAGGCCGGCTCGGCCGCCGACGCCCGGGCGAAACTGGCCCTCCTGACCGACCGCGAGAGGGAGGTGGCCGTCGCCGTGGCCGAGGGCGCCTCGAACGCCGAGATCGCTGCCGACCTCTTCGTCAGCGTCGCCACCGTCAAGACCCACGTCGGCCACGCCTACGACAAGCTCGACGTCGGCAACCGCGTGCAGCTGGCGCTCGTCGTCCGGGCGGCCCGACCCGACGCCACACGGCCCGTGTCCACCACGACCGACTAGCAGAGCGCGGGCGAGCCGTCCGAGCAGGCCG
>NZ_LMLG01000006.1:590499-595626 GCF_001421865.1 Frigoribacterium sp. Leaf44 | reverse complement strand
GTGTTCGTCGACCACGGTCGTCCGCGACCGACCGAGTTCGACGAACACGCCCGGAGCGGCCCGGCCCCGACGCCTTCAGCCTCGGACGAACTCGGCCAGCGACGCCGCCAGGTGCCGCGTCGTCAGCCGTTCCTCGACCAGGGCCCGCCCCGCCGCGCCGAACGCCCGGGCCTCGGCCTCGTCGCCGAGCAGCCGCAGCACGTGTCCCGCGAGCGCCGACGAGTCCCCCACCGGCGCGAGCAACCCGGTGCGCTCGTGCTCCACGTAGTCCTCGATGCCCGGGGTGTTCGTCATCACGACGGGCCGCCCCGTCGCCATCGCCTCGAGGCTGACCGTCATGCCCGACGCGTGCAGGTTGTTGCGCGTCGCGACGGCCACGACCGAGGCCCGTGCGTACAGCTCGGCGAGTTCGCGGTGCGAGACGTGCGGCACCACGGTGACGCCCTCGGGCGGTGCCGCGTCGCTCGTCGTCTGCACGACCAGCTCGACGTCCGGTCGTTCGGCGTGGACCTGCTCGAGCGTCGCGAACAGGGTCGCCGGGTCGCGGTCGCGGTCGCCTCCGATGCTCAGCACCATCGGTCGCGTGGGCCACGGACGCGCCGCGAAGAAGTCCTCGTCGACCCCGAAGGTGAAGAACCCGACCGGCGGGCCGTCCTCGCCGACGAACCGTCGCAGCGGCTCGACCTGCCCCCGGCTGATCACCCAGAGCCCGCTCATCCGTCGCAGCACGTCACGCATGCGTCCGACGTCCTGCCCGCGCTCGACCCGGTCGGTCACCCAGATCACACCCGTGTACATCCGGTCGTGGGGCCGCGTCAGCAGCATACGCCGCGCGACGTTCTCGTCCCAGGTCACGCCGACGTCACTCGACGGGACCCCGGACGAGGAGGCGCGGCGCGGCGCCACCCGGTCGCGCAGCACCTGCAGGCGGCCGGGTTCCGGGACCGACGCGATGCGCGCCTCCGGGTCCGCGTCGCGCAGCGCCTCGAGGCCGTACGGCCAGAGGCCGGGCCGGAGGCCTGCCGCGTGATCGGCGGCCCAGCCGGTCACGTCGCGTTCGGTCGCGAAGAGGACCTCCATCACCGCGCCTCCTTCTCGTCGTCGCCGCTGCGACCGCCGTGCACGCGCTCCTCGGCGGCCCGCTCGGCCACCGCTCGCTCGGCGATCGCCTGGTCGGTCGCGGTCTCGTCACCACGCTGCTCGTCGACGTCGAGGCCCGCGGCCGCCGTGGCGCCCTCGCCGTCCGCCGACTCGTCGACGACGCCGTCGCCACCCGCTCCGCCCGCCGCCGCCTCGGCCCGACGCCGCCCCAGGTCGCGCGAGACGTACCAGAGGTTCGGCACGAGCTGACAGAGCGCCACCGAGATCGCCGACCCGAGCACGGGTCCCGCGGCCCCGACCTGCCCGATGAACCACCACGACAGCCCCAGGTTGAGGGGGACCATCAGCACGATCGGCAGCACCTGGAAGACGAGCCCGGTCTTGTCGGTCATGTACATGCCGACCGGGTACTTGGCCGCCTGCAGGCCGACGAAGACCACGAAGCCGACGAGCATCCAGCCGTCGAGCGTGATGGCCCCGCCCGACACGAACCGCGCCAGGAACGGGCTGATCACGGCGAGCCCCGTGCCCAGCACGAGTCCGCCGAGCAGGAACCACAGCGTCGGCACGGTCGGCGACTCGACGCGCCCGGCCGAGCGGGCCGCCGCGTAGACCGGCCAGAGGGCGATGCCCGCCGCGGCGACGGTCTGCAGGACGATGCCGAACAGCTGCGAGGCGAGGTTGTACTGCGCGAGCTCGTCCGGGCCGGCCAGGTGGCTGAGCAGCAGGCGGCCCGTCTGCATCGCGACCGGCAGGGCGATCATCTGCACGAGCATCGGCCAGGCGAGGCCCAGGGCGGGCACGCCGCGGTAGCTGCGGACGCGCGGCACGAGCTTGACGGCCTGTCCGATCTGCGGCGACAGGGCGCGCGCCGCCACGATCAGGCAGATCACCGACACGAGGCTGTTGGCCACGTACGAGACGACCGCGAGGTAGCTGCCGATCGGCGCGCTGAACATGACGGCCGAGCCGATCGCGAGCAGCATGAACGGCGCCACGACGGCCTGGCTGGCGACCTGCGTGCTGGTCTTCTTCAGCCCCACCAGGATGCGCTGCCCGACCGTCAGCGGGATCACCAGGCCGAACACCGCCAGGCAGAGACCGGCCGCGAGCGAGCCGCCGTCGGGCAACAGCCCCTCACCCAGCAGGACGGGCCACCAGCCGGCGAGCGTGATGATCAGTGCGACGGCGACCATGATGCCGCCCGACACCAGCAGCACACGGAAGGCCGTGACGATCGAGCGCTTGACGAAGTCGTCCGTGCGGACCGACGACGACCCGGCCACGGCGTTGATGACGATCGCCGCGATGCCGAGGTCGGCGAACGGCAACAGGGTCGGGAAGGTCGAGAGCAGCCCGTACTGGGCGTAGGCGTCGGTGCCGAAGTTCTGGATGATCATGCGGCTCGTGATGATGCCGAGCACGCCCGACAGGCCCATCACGACCACCTTGATCGCCGCGGTCGAGCCCACGGCGGCCATCGCGCCGCCCCGGCGGGGACGCTCGGCCGAGCCCGTCGCCGACCGGCTCACGAGGCGCGCCCGAACAGTCGGTCGTCCGCGGCGAGCCGTCCGTCGCGGTCGGGCAGGTCGGCCAGCACGTCGTCGGCGGCACGGCTCGCGTCGAGCGCCGCGACGATCGCGTCGGCCAGCACCTGAGGCGAACGCGGGTCGGACGCGACCACGTGGCCGTGGGCGTCGAGCCAGTCGGCGAGGCCGGTCTCGGTCGTGGTGACGACGGTGCAACCGTGCGACAGCCCCTCGACGATCGGCAACCCCACCTGCTCGCGCCAGGTCGGGCTCGGCTGCGACCAGAGGACGAGCACGCGCGCCTCGTCGAGCACGGAGTGGATGCGCGGGCGCGACGGGTCGACCTCGACGGCGACCGAGGGCTCCGCGACCGACAGGGCCCGCGCCTCCTGCTCGAGGGCGCCCTTGCCGAGCAGCGTCAGCGTCGCCTGCGGGCGGGCGGCGACGACGAGCGGCCAGGCCGCCGCCAGCACGCGCAGCCCTTTCCGTTCGACGAACGAACCGACGAACGCGACCGCGGGCGGACGGACCCCGCCACCGCGGGCGTCCTGGTGACGCGTCGGCAGCGCGGGCACCGAGGCCACGGAGGCCCGGGGCGACGGGGAACCGAGGAGGCGCGCGTACGTCTCGCGCGCCGCCTCCGTCCCGAAGACCACCCGGTCGAGCCGCCGCCAGACCGCGCGGGCCAGCACGCGTTCACCGCGTCGGCGCAGTCGCGTCCGCAGCCGCGGAGCGGTCGCCGCCGTGAACGGGTCGGCGTTGCCGATCAGGTAGCCCACCACGGCGGTCGGGCGACCGGTGATCCGGCGCCGCAGCGCCAGGGCCGCCAACACGAGCGCGGTCGCCGGCAGGCTCGACGTCATGAGCGGCTCGTTGACCTCGAGGGTCTCGACGTCCGACCGCGCGATCAGCCAGGCCGCCCGCACCGGGCCGGCCGGCACGAGGTCGAGGCCCTCGGCGAGCGAGGCGTCGAAGTCGTACCGCGTCACCCGGTAGACGATGCTGGCCGGCGCGAGTTCGTGTGCCCGCTCGAGGTGCGCCGTGCGCAGCGACTCGTACAACCGGACGGCCGGGAGGCGCGGCGCGGCTCCCCGGGACGGCCGAGCGACGGTCACGGGGCGTCGACGCCCCGACCGCGGGCCGGGCGGGAGGAGGTCGAGGCCTTCGACGCCGACGGGCCGCCGGCACGCTGTGCGCTCTCGGAGACGCCGTCGAGGACGACGCCGAGCACGGGCACCTGGACGCCGGTCAGGGCCCGGGCGGCCTGGACCAACTGGCCGCGGGACGAGTGGCCCACCGTGGCGACGAGCACGACGCCGTCGGTCAGGCGTCCGAGCTCGAGGGCGTCGGACGAACTGAGCACACCGGGGGTGTCGACGAGGACCACGTCGTAGCGCTCGCGCGCGGACTCGACGAACAGGGCCATCGACTTCGAGCTGAGCAGCGGGCTGGGGTTCGGGGGCACCTCACCGGTGGGGATGACGTCGACCCGGTCGCGCCAGGGCGTGACGGCGTCGGCGAACTCGAGGCGCCCCACGACGACGTCGGTCAGGCCCGTCTCGTCCGACACGGCGGCGAGGTCGGCGAGTCCGCCGCCCCGGAGGTCGGCGTCGATCACGAGGACGGACTGGCCGCGTTCGGCGTAGGCGAGTGCCAGGTCGAGGATGACGGCCGCTCGGCTCTCGCGGTCGTCGGAGCTGACCGACGAGACGGCGATCGTGCGGGCGACGGCGTCCACGTCGGAGAACTGGAGCTGCGCGCGGATGCGTCGGAAGTCGTCGGCCGCGGCCCCCTGGGGCTCGTCGGCGAACACCAGGCTGCCGCGTCGACGGCGTGCGACGCTGCCGAGCACAGGGGCGACGCGCAGCTCGTCGACGTCCGCCGTCGAGCGGAGGCGCGTGTCGACCACGGAGCGGACCAGGGCGAGGACGATGCCCAGGGCCCCGCCGATGGCGAGGCCGGTGAGCGCGATGAGCCGGCGGTTGGGGCCCGCGGGCGAGTTCGGCGGCGTGGCCTCGGCGATGGGTGCCACGCTCAGCGTCGACAGGCCGGCCGCGCTCTCGGGCGACAACGATCGGGCCTCGTCGCTCAGCGACCGGGTCACGGCGTTGGCGATGTCGGCCGCACGCTGACGGTCGGAGTCGACCACGGTGACGTCGATGATGACGGTGTTCAACGGGTTCTCGGCCGTGACCTGCCGGGCCAGCTGGACCGGGGTGAGGTCGAGCCCCAGGTCGGCGACGACCGGTTCGAGGACGACCGTCGACGTGGCCAGGCGGGTGTAGCTCTGCACCAGGTTCTGCGTGTATGACGACCCCTGGAGCAGCTCGTTCGGGTCGGAGCCCTCGGCGGCCGAGACGAAGACGCTGCTGGTCGAACGGAAGCTGTCGGGTCGCGTCTGGGCGTAGCCGTAACCGGCCGCACCGCCGAGGAGCGCGAGGACGAGGATGACGGGCCAGCTCTTCACGAGCGCGCGCCAGTAGTGCTGAGGATCCAA
>NZ_LMLG01000006.1:589066-590462 GCF_001421865.1 Frigoribacterium sp. Leaf44 | reverse complement strand
CCCCCCGACGGGGGCACCCCGGCGGTCGCACACGACGGATCACCCGCTCTCACCCGCCGACCGCCCGGTGGGGAGATCGGTGACGAGCCGTCCGCGGCGCACGGCCGGGTCAGCGGGCGGGCAACTCGACGCCCGCCCAGCGGGGGCCGTGCGGGGTGATCGTCACCCCGCGGGGCTCGTCGGCTTGGTCGGGCTCGTCGGGATCGCCCGGCGGGGTGACCTCCTCGGCACCCGACGATCGGGCACCCGTCGGTCGCTCGATCACGACGTCGAGCCACGAGTCGGACACCCCGTCGAGCAGTCCCGCGCCCCACTCGACGACCACGATCGAGCCCTCGAAGTCGAGGTCCAGGTCGTCGAGCTCGGCCTCGCCCGACAGCCGGTACGCGTCGACGTGCACCAAGGGCGTGCCCGACGCGGTCGGGTGCGTGCGCGCCAGCACGAACGTCGGGCTCGCCACCTGCCCGCGGACCTCGAGCCCCTCGCCCAGGCCGCGCGTGAAGGTCGTCTTGCCGGCACCGAGCGGTCCGGTGAGGACCAGCAGGTCACCCGCTCGCAGCAGGCCGGACACCCGACGCCCCAGCGCCTCCATGGCGTCCGCGTCGACGACGGCGAGCTCGACGGGACCGCCCGGGGTGGTCACGGGCGGCCGCCCACGTAGACGCGCGGCACCCGGGCGCCGACGCGGCAGGCGACCTCTTCGGGGATCGTGTCGGTGGCGTCGGCCCACTCGCCGATGGTCATCTCGCCCCGGTCACCCGGCCCGAACAGCACGACCTCGTCACCGACCGCGACCGGGTCGTCGCCCATGTCGACCAGGAACTGGTCCATGGCGACCCGGCCCACGATCGGCCGGGGGGCACCGTTCACGACGACGTGCACGGCGCCCTGCGCCCGGCGGCTGACGCCGTCGGCGTAGCCCAGGGGCACGAGGGCGAGCGTCGTGTCCGACGGAGCACGGAACGTGTAGTCGTACGAGACCCCGGTGCCCGCGGCGACGCGCTTGACCTTGACGACGGACGCGCTCAGCGTGAGCACCGGCCGCAGCCCGCGGTCGGCGGCGGTCACGCCCTCGGTCACGGGGATGCCCAGGCCGTTCGACCCCATGCGCACCATGTCGAACCGCCGCTCGGGGTGCTCGAGGGCGGCCGAGCTCGACGACATGTGCCGCTTCTCGACGGTGGCACCGAACGCCTCGGCGTCGGCCACGGCCTTCTCGAACACCCGGGCCGCGGCCTGGTCGTCGGCCTCGCTCGTCTCGCTGACGTGCGAGAAGATGCCACGCAGGCGGACCACGCCCTCGTCGCGCAACTCGACGGCGCGGGCGACGAAGGCCGGCCAGTCCGAGGGCAGGCAGCCCTCGCGGTGCAGCCCGGTGTCGATGGTCAGGTGGAGG
>NZ_LMLG01000006.1:507003-589040 GCF_001421865.1 Frigoribacterium sp. Leaf44 | reverse complement strand
CCCCCAGGTCGACCTGCAGGTCGACGGCCGCCTCGAGGTCGTCGGACGGGCTGAGCTGCCAGGCGAAGAACGAGGCGTCGCCGCCGATGCCCAGACGTCGCATCCTCAGGGCCGGCTCGAGCTCGACCGTGCCGAACCAGCGGATGCCCGCCGCCACGGCCTCGGGCACGAGCACGTCGGCCCCGTGCGAGTAGGCGTCGGCCTTGACGATGGCCAGGATCTCGACCGGGTCGAGACGGGCGATCAACGACTCGAGGTTCGCCCGGTACGCGGCCAGGTCGACCGTGGCCCGGCGCAGTGACGTCGCGGCGCTCATGCGGTGTACCTCCGGGTGAGGCCGGCGGCCAGGCACGCGACGACCTCGTAGGTGATGCCGCCCATGGCGTCGGCCCAGTCGGCGGCGGACTGCCGGCCCAGCGCCGGGTCGCCGAACAGCACGACCTCGTCACCGATCTCGACGGGGTCGTCGCCCACGTCGATCACGAGGGCGTTCATGGCGATGCGCCCGCGGACCCGGTACGTGCGCTGGCCGATCGTCACGGAGGCGCGCTCGCTCGCGGCCCGGTCGATTCCGTCCGCGTACCCGGCCGGCACGATCGCGATCGACGTGTCGCGCTCGGGGCGGAAGAGGTAGCCGTACGACACGCCCTCGCCCGCCGGGATGCGCTTGACGGTGGTCACCGGCGCCGTGACGGTCATGGCCGGACGCAGGCCGAGCTCGGCGGACGTGCGATCGGGGTAGGGGCTGAGCCCGTAGCTCGCGAGGCCGAAGCGCACCATCGTGGCCCTCGAGCCGACGTAGTCGAGCGCCGCCGCCGAGGCGGCGACGTGCAGCAGGGGCGGCCGCACGCCCCGCTCGTCGAGCATCGCGGCGGCCCGGGCGAAGCGGGCCGTCTGCAGGCCGTCCTCCTCGGACGAGGCGTTCGACACGTGGGTCATGAGGCCCTCGACCGGCACGACGGCGGCGTGGCCGGCCGCACGGTCGAACAGCTCGGGCCATTCGGACTCGACGGCCCCGTTGCGGCTCAGACCCGTGTCGATCGCCAGGTGGACCGCCCGGACGCCGGCCGCCACGGCCGCCTCGAGCTGGTCGACGCTCGACACCGCCGGGGTGATGCCGAGCGCGGCGGCCTCGACGAAGTCCTCGCCGGGAGCGTGCAGCCAGGCGAGCACGGGCGCCTCGACACCGGCTCGTCGCAGGGCCACGGCCTCGGTCAGGTCGGCCACGCCGAGCCAGTCGACGCCGGCCTCGACGAAGGCCCGGGCGCACTCGACGGCACCGTGGCCGTAGGCGTTGGCCTTGACCACGGCCATGACTGCCGCCGGTGCGACAGCCGCCCGCAGCACCTCGACGTTGTGTCGCAGCGCGGCCGTGTCGACGGTGACGGTGACGTCGTGGGTCATCGGTCTGCCCCTTCGTGGTGTGCGTCGTCGTGGTCGGCGGGGACGTGGCCCGCGCCTTCGGCGACCACGTAGGCGACCGCCACCCCGCCGTCGTGGCTGAGCGACAGGTGGAGGCGCACGACGCCCCGAGAGTCCGCCAGCGACCGTGCTCCTCCGCTGAGCACGAGCGAGGGGGCTCCTTGGTCGTCGGAGACGACCACGACGTCGTGCCAGCGCACCCCGGTGGAGCCGCCCAGGGACTTGATCAGCGCCTCCTTGGCGGCGAAGCGGGCCGCCAGCGAGTGACGCCCGCGGGGACTGCCGTCACGGAGGACGAGCTCGTCCGCCCGGAACAGGCGCGTCGCGAGTGCCGGGGTGCGCTCGATGGAGCGGTCGAAGCGTTCGAGGTCGACGACGTCGACGCCGATGCCCACGATCACGTCCTCACCCGCCTGACGCCCTGCCCCGGCTGCACGACCCGCTACTCGACGGTGACCGACTTGGCCAGGTTGCGAGGCTGGTCGACGTCGAGGCCCTTGGCCGCGGCGAGCTCCATGCCGAAGACGTGCAGCGGCACGACCGACAACAGGGGCTCGAAGAGCGGGGCCGCCAGCGGGATGTGCAGCACCTCGTCGGCGAAGGGCAGCACGGCGGCGTCGCCCTCTTCGGCGATCGCGATGACCCGGGCGCCGCGCGCACGGATCTCTTGGATGTTCGAGACGACCTTGGGGTGCAGCGATCGCGGGTCACGCGGGCTCGGGACGATGACGAAGACGATCTGACCGGGCTCGATCAGCGCGATCGGGCCGTGCTTGAGCTCGCCGGCGGCGAAGCCCTCGGCGTGGATGTAGGCAAGCTCTTTCAGCTTGAGCGCACCCTCGAGGGCGATGGGGTAGCCCACGTGGCGACCGAGGAACAGGACCGATCGGGTGTCGGCCATCCAGCCGGCGAGGGTCTTGATCCGCTCGGACGACTCGAGCACCTGCTCGATCTTGCCGGGGATCTCGTGCAGGTCGGCGACCTGCTCGGCGATGGCCTCGGTGCTCAGCGTGCCCCGCAGGGTCGCGAGGTGCAGGCCCAGCAGGAAGAGCGCGGTGCCCTGGGCGACGAACGCCTTGGTCGACGCGACCGCGACCTCGGGGCCGGCGTGCGTGTAGAGCACGGCGTCGGACTCGCGCGGGATCGTCGAGCCCTGGGTGTTGCAGATCGAGAGCACCTGGGCACCCTGCTCGCGGGCGTACTTGACGGCCATCAGGGTGTCCATCGTCTCGCCCGACTGGCTGATCGACACCACGAGGGTCTTCTCGTCGAGCACCGGGTCGCGGTACCGGAACTCGTGGGCCAGCTCGACCTCGACGGGCACGCGGGCCCACTGCTCGATGGCGTACTTGCCGAGGATGCCGGCGTAGGCGGCGGTGCCGCAGGCGATGACGATGACGCGGTCGACGGTCAGCAGGCGCTCGCGCACGCCGTCGAGCTCGGACAGGGTCACGGCGCCGTCGGCGGTGATGCGGCCGAGCAGCGTCTTCGCGACGGCCTCGGGCTCCTCGCTGATCTCTTTCGCCATGAAGCTGGACCAGCCGCCCTTCTCGGCGGCCGAGGCGTCCCAGTCGACCTCGAACTCGGTCGTCTCGACCGGCGCGCCGGTGAAGTCGACGACCTCGACCGAGTCGGGACGGATCGTCACCAGCTGGTCTTGACCGATCGACATGGCCCGACGGGTGTGCGCGACGAAGGCGGCGACGTCGCTGCCGAGGAAGTTCTCGCCGTCGCCCAGGCCGATGACCAGGGGCGAGTTGCGGCGTGCACCGACGACGACGCCCGGCTGGTCGGCGTGCACGACGAGCAGCGTGAAGGCGCCGTCGAGGGTGTTGACGACCGTGCGAAGGGCCTCGGTGAGGTCGCCGGAGGCGCGGTAGGCCCGGGCGACCAGGTGCGCGGCGACCTCGGAGTCGGTCTCGCTGAGGAACTCGACGCCCTCGGCGAGCAGCTCGGCCTTGAGCTCGGAGAAGTTCTCGATGATGCCGTTGTGGATGAGTGCGAGCTTGCCGTCGTCGGCGAGGTGGGGGTGCGCGTTCGCGTCGGTGGGGCCGCCGTGGGTCGCCCACCGGGTGTGACCGATGCCGGTCGTGCCGTCGGTCAGCGGCGTCGCCTCGAGGTCGTCGACGAGCATCTGCAGCTTGCCGGCCTTCTTGCGGGTGCCGAGGTCGCCCGCGGCGTCGATCACGGCGACCCCCGCCGAGTCGTACCCGCGGTACTCGAGACGTTTGAGGCCGCCCAGCAGCACCTCGATGCTCTTGTCGCCCGTTCCGACGTATCCCACGATTCCACACATGCGGTCGATTCTAGAGGTTCCCGTCCGAGAGCCCGGCGGGCCGTGCCGACTCGCGCCGACCCCGGACCGGTAGCCTCGTGCGCATGGCCGAAGCCAACCCGACGACCGCGCCCTCCGCCGTGCACGTGAGCCCCTTCGTCGAGATCGGGCGCGACGCATGGGCCGACCTGGCCCCGACGACGCGCCTGCCGCTGACCGAGACCGAGATCGTGCAGCTGCGCGGCCTCGGCGACCGCCTCGACATGCGCGAGGTGCAGGACGTGTACGTCCCGCTCAGCCGCCTCCTCAACCTCTACGCCGCCGGTGCCCGCAACCTGCACCGGGCGACGAGCGACTTCCTCGGCGAACGGGCCCAGCGCACGCCGTTCGTGATCGGCGTCGCCGGGTCGGTGGCCGTCGGCAAGTCCACCGTCGCGCGCCTCCTGCGTGAGTTGCTCAGCCGCTGGGACGACACGCCCCGCGTCGAGCTGGTAACCACCGACGGGTTCCTCTACCCGAACGCCGAGCTCGAGCGCCGCGGCATCATGAGCCGCAAGGGGTTTCCCGAGTCGTACGACCGCCGCCACCTGCTGCGCTTCGTCTCACAGGTCAAGAGCGGCGCCGAAGAGGTGCGGGCCCCGTTCTACTCGCACACCAGCTACGACATCATGCCGAGCGCCGAGGTCGTCGTGCGCCGGCCCGACATCCTGATCGTCGAGGGGCTGAACGTGCTGCAGCCCGCCGTCGCCGGTCGGCTCGCCCTGAGCGACCTGTTCGACTTCACGGTCTACGTCGACGCCCGCACCGGCGACATCGAGAACTGGTTCGTCGACCGGTTCCTCGCCCTGCAGAAGAGCGCCTTCACGCAGGAGCGCTCGTTCTTCCACCGCTTCGCCGACATGAGCGAGCCCGAGGCCCGCTCGTTCGCCTCGGGCATCTGGAAGTCGGTCAACGAACCGAACCTGATCGAGAACGTGCTGCCGACCCGGTCACGGGCGACGCTCGTCCTGCGGAAGGCCGCCGACCACAAGGTCAGCTCGGTCCTGTTGCGCAAGATCTGACCCACCGCGACGGCGGCGCGTCCCGGTCAGGGGCGGTGCCCGGTCAGGAGGCGCGGGTCCCGTCACCGGGACGTCGCACCCCGTCCGCCGCGCGGCTCAGAGGGCGAGTCGCTCGCGGACGACGTCGGCCAGCGCGTGGGCCACGCGGTCGGCGGTCGCCTGGTCGGCGGCCTCGACCATCACGCGCACGACGGGCTCGGTGCCCGAGGGACGGAGCAGCACGCGGCCGGTGTCGCCGAGTTCGTCCTCGAACCGGCGGACGGCCCCGGCCACGCCCTCGTCGGACGCGGCTCGCGAACGGTCGACGTCGCGCACGTTGATCATGATCTGCGGGAAGACCGTCATGACCGAGGCGAGCTCGGCCAGGCTCTTGCCGGTCGCGGCCATGCGGGCCACGAGCGAGAGGCCGGTGAGGATGCCGTCGCCGGTGGTGGCGTAGTCGGCGAAGACGATGTGACCGGACTGCTCGCCGCCGAGGGTGAAGCCGTGCTCGTTCATGTCCTCGAGCACGTAGCGGTCGCCGACCTTGGTCTGGCGGACCGTGATGCCGTGCTCGGCCATGGCGCGGATGAGGCCGAGGTTGCTCATCACCGTCGCGACGAGCGTGTCGTCGACGAGGGCGCCACGTTCTTTCTGCGCCAGGGCGATGATGGCCATGATCTGGTCGCCGTCGACCACGGCGCCGGTGGCGTCGACGGCCAGGCAGCGGTCGGCGTCGCCGTCGTGCGCGATGCCGACGTCGGCCCCGTGCTCGAGGACGGCCTTCGCGAGGTTGTCGAGATGGGTCGACCCCACGCCGTCGTTGATGTTGACGCCGTCGGGATCGGCCCCGATCAGGGTGACCCTCGCGCCGGCGTCGGTGAACACCTCGGGCGAGACGGCCGAGGCGGCGCCGTGGGCGCAGTCGAGGACGACGTGGATGCCGTCGAGCCGGTTCGGCAGGGCGCCGAGCAGGTGCAGCACGTAGCGGTCCTCGGCGTCGGCGAACCGACGGATGCGGCCGACGTCGCCACCGATCGGCATCAACTGCGGATCGGCCATGGCGGCCTCGATGCGGTCTTCGACCTCGTCGGGCAGCTTCGTGCCGCCGAAGGCGAAGAACTTGATGCCGTTGTCGGGCGCGGCGTTGTGCGAGGCGCTGATCATCACGCCGAAGTCGGCGCCGATGTCGTCGACGAGGAAGGCCGCGGCGGGGGTCGGGATGACTCCGGCGTCGAGCACGTCGACACCCGAGCTGGCGAGCCCGGCACAGACGGCCGCGGTGAGGAACTCACCGGAGATGCGGGGGTCGCGCGCGACGACGGCGACGGGTCGTCGCCCCTCGGCGCGACGGGCATCGGCGTGATGCCCCTTCGTGAGCACCACCGCGCTCGCCTGGGAGAGCCCCAGGGCGAGCGCGGCGGTCAGTTCACGGTTGGCGAGGCCTCTGACACCGTCGGTACCGAACAAACGCGACATCGCGAGACCTGCCTTGTGTGGTGCTGGTTAGCGCTTCGAGAACTGCGAGGCCTTGCGGGCCTTCTTGAGACCGGCCTTCTTGCGCTCGATGACGCGGGCGTCACGGGTGAGGAAGCCGGCCTTCTTCAGCGTGGCGCGGTTGTTCTCGCGGTCGATCTCGTTCAGCGCACGGGCGATGGCGAGACGGAGGGCACCGGCCTGGCCCGAGGGGCCGCCACCGGTGACCTTGACGGCCACGTCGTACGAGCCGAGCAGGTCGAGGACCTTGAACGGGTCGTTGATCAGCTGCTGGTGCAGCTTGTTGGGGAAGTAGTCCTCGAGGGTGCGACCGTTCACGACGATCGTGCCGGAGCCGGGCGTGAGGCGCGCACGAGCGATGGCCTCTTTGCGACGACCGACGGCGGAACCGCCGACGCTCAGCACGGGGCGGGGCGTCGCGGCGGCCTCGGGGGCCGAGCTCTCGGTGGTGAAGCTCTCGGGAGCCTGGTCGATGGAATCTGCGATCTGAGCCACTGTGTGGGGGTCCTTAAGTCTGAAGGCGGACGCTACTGGGCGACCTGGTCGAGGGTGTAAACCGTGGGCTGCTGAGCAGCGTGGGGGTGCTCGGCACCCGCGTACACCTTCAGCTTCTTGATCTGGGCACGGCCCAGCGAGTTCTTCGGCAGCATGCCACGGATGGCCTTCTCGACCGCACGGGTGGGGTGCTTCTCGACCATCTCGGAGTACGTGGTGGCCGTGATGCCGCCCGGGTAGCCCGAGTGACGGTAGTAGAGCTTCTCGGCCAGCTTGGAGCCGGTGAGGGCCACCTTGTCGGCGTTGATGACGATGACGAAGTCGCCCATGTCCATGTGGGGGGCGAAGGTCGGCTTGTGCTTGCCGCGCAGCAGGGCTGCCACGTGGCTCGCGAGGCGGCCGAGCACGACGTCGTTGGCGTCGATGATCAGCCAGTTCGGCTGAACGTCAGCCGGCTTGGGGGAGAAAGTGCGCGTCACAGTAGTGCTGCTTTCTGGTCGAGGTGAGAGGTTCGTGAATCCCGCTCCGTTGCCGTTGTCACCGCAGAGACGATGAGAACGAGTCAGGTGGAGGGCTCAACTTCGGGCGAAAGCGCGCAGTTGCGCAGACACCAAGAGTTCACGTTACCCGACACGAGCGGGACGGTCAACCGCCGCCCGTCGCCCGCCTCACGCGCGGGCGTCACTCCCCCAGCTGGTCGTGCGACCGCTTCACCTGCGTCAGGGCCACCCGGGCTGCCATCTCGTCGTCGGGCGGGTAGCCGACCTCGACCATCGTGAGCCCGTGGGCGGGCACGACGCGGAACTCGCCGTTGCGCTGGGCCTCGCGCCGGACGCCCACCGCACGATGCGCCTCCATCGCTCCCTCGCCGACGGCCACGCAGGCACCCACGAGGTTGCGCACGAGGTTGTGGCAGAACGCGTCGGCCTGCACCGAGGCGACGAGCACGCCGTCGGCCTCGCGCCGCCACGAGAACTCCTGCAGCTCGCGGATGGTGGTCGCGTAGTCGCGGTGGCGGCAGTAGGCGGCCCAGTCGTGCAGGCCGAGCAGCCCGGACGCCGTCGCGTTCATCAGCTCGAGGTCGAGGCGTTGGTCGTACCAGAGGGTGTGGCTGCGCCTCGTCGGGTCGCGCTCGGCACCACGGTCGGCGATGCGGTACTCGTACCGCCGCCAGAGCGCCCCGAAGCGGGCGTGGAAACCAGGAGGCGCGACTCGCGCACCCGAGATCATGATCTCGTCGGACGCGCCCGCGAGCCCGTTCAACCGCCTGGCCAGCACGGTCGGGGCGTCGAGCGGGGTCTGGTCGCGCATGCCGCGATGCGGCTTCTGCAGCTGGGCGATCTGGGCGTCAGTGAGGTCGAGGTGCACCACCTGCCCGCGGGCGTGCACGCCGGCGTCGGTGCGACCGGCGACGGTCACGGTCGGCACGTCCCCCAGCCGGCGGAAGAGCGTCTGCAGCGCGGCCTCGATCTCGCCCTGCACCGTGCGACGGCCGGGCTGCTCGCTCCAGCCCGAGAAGCCGGTGCCGTCGTACGCGACCCCGAGACGGAGGCGCGTGAGGGCCGGGTCGTCGATCGTCACGCCCCCCATGCTACGAGAGCGGCGGTCACCGCCGGGACTCGGCCTCGAGCACCGTGTAGTCGCCGTCGGCGCAGCGCAGGACGACTCCGTCGGGGCGACGCCCGGGTTCACCCCGCCACACCGTGACCGGTTCTCCCCCGGCAGCGAGATAGAAGGCGCCGGGATAGGGACGCGTGGTCGCCCGGACCAGGCGGTCGACGTGCTCGACGGTGTCGAGGGCGGGGTCGAAGAGCCCGTCGGCGGGCGTCCGCCGCGCCCAGGTCGTCGCCCGCGACTCGTCCTGCGGGCGGGCGACCACCGTGCCGTCCCGCATCGCGGGCCAGAGCGCGCGGATCAGTCGGACGTGGGCGTCGTCGACCTTGGCGTAGAGCGTCGTCGCCGTCTCGCGCGCGTCGACCTCGATGGCCTCGGCACCGAGCACCGGCCCGGTGTCGACGCCGGGTTCGAGCACGAAGGCCGTCACGCCCGTCTCGGGCAGCCCCTTGACGATCGCCCAGGGCACGGCCGCGTTGCCTCGCCCGACGGGCAGCAGGGTCGGGTGCATGCCCACGGCGCCGTGACGCGCGGCACGCAGCACCTCGGGACCGGCGATCTGAGACCAACCGATGACGAAGAGCCAGTCGAGGTCGGCGGCCCGCAAGGCCTCGGCCGCGTCGTCGACGTGCGGCACGGTGACGAGGTCGATGCCGTGCCGGCGGGCGATGTCGTCGACCTGGACGCGCCCCGCCTTCGTGGCGGCCCGGTGGCTCGGCAGGGTGACGAGCACGTCGACGGTCGCGCCCATCTCGAGCAGGGCCTCGAGGACGCTGCGCCCCACCTGGACGCACGTGACGAAGCCGATGCGCGGTCGCGGTCCCGCCTCAGCCACGGGAGGACGTCCGGTCGAATTCGATGGTCTCGCGAGGGTCGCGCTGCCCCAAGGACTCGAGCGTGAAGACCGACTGGAAGCGTTCGGCCGCGGGGACCCCCGCCGCCGACCCCGCGACGGCCAGGGCGGCGCGCAGGGTCTCGGACGAGCGAGGGTGCGGGAAGGGCCGCATGACGTCCCGGTAGCACTCGAGGGCGTCGAGCTTGGCCCGGACGTCGCGGGGACCGACCTCGACCCACGTGTTCGGTGCGAACGCGGACGCGGCACCCGGATAGGCCCATTCGGTGGAGGACAGGACCTCCATGAAGGCGACGTCGATGGCGCAACCGTTCTCGGGCCGGCGCTGGTTGCGTCGGGCGGCCGCCTGAGCAGCCTCCGACACCATCCGGTGGTCGACGTTGATGTCTCCGGGGTGGGTCGTGATCACGGTTCTCGCGCCCGTGCTCTCGATCGCCTGCTCGACGAAGCGGACCATGTCGAGGTGCGGCACCGTGTTCGTCGCGATGTTCGGGAACCCCCCGAAGATCGGCGGTTCGCTGCCGAGGACGGCAGCGGCGGCCAGCGTGTCGGCACGCAGATCGCCCTGTCCAGGGTGACGGTGTCGTTCGGATGCGTCACCGACGAGGATCGCGGTCGTCACGGGGACGCCGGCTCGTGTCAGCCGATGGATCGTCGCCCCCGCCCCCAGGGTCTCGTCGTCGGGATGGGCGACGACCACGAGCACGGGACGATCCGGTTCAGAGATGAGCATTCAGCAAGAATATCACATGCTGCGTTCCGCAGCCCCGCCAGGAGAACGTACATGGCGGACGACGGCGGCCGCGACACGGTCTCCCGTGCCACGACCGCCACCGTCACCGTCGCGTGGGCGACTACGCCCTGCGGGAGGCTCGGTGTCGACCCCCGAGGACCGCTCCGCCCAGGGCCATGAGCACGAGAGCGAGTGCGATCCAGCCCGCCACCGACTCGGTGCCCGTGTAGGCCAGGGGACCGCCGGCCGTCGGCACGGTCGTGCCGGGGGCCGTCGCACCAGGGACCGTCGCACCGGGGCCGGCGGGGTCGGCGCCCGCACCGGGCGTCGTGCCCGGGTCGGTCACCGGCGGAACGGGGTCGACGGGAGCGGCGAGCAGCGACACCCCGACGACGACCGGGTCGTGGTCGCTCGAACGGAACTGGTCGGCCTGGTAGAGCTGCCGCACGTTGTAGTTGAAGCGGCTGTACTCGAGGCCGATGCCCTCCCCCGAGTTGATGTTCCAGATGTCCACGCCCGTGACGGCCTCGGCCGCGGCGGGCGAGGCGAGCACGTGGTCGAGCGAACCGCTGAGGCCGCTGAACACGTAGCTGTACTCGTCGGTCTCGGTGGAGCCGAGGTCGACGTAGCCCGCGGCCCGCAGCACCTGGATCGGGTCCTCCTGGCTGTAGGCGTTGAAGTCGCCCAGCAGGAACACCTTGTCGGTTCCCGCAGCGGCCTCGCGTTCGGCGGCGAAGGCGACCAGGGCGTTCGCCTGGTTGACGCGCGAGCCGTTCGAACCGCCCTGGCCGTCACCCTGGTCGGCGTCCGCGCCCGAGCCGCTGCCCTTCGACTTGAAGTGGTTGGCGATGGCGACGAAGGTCGACTCGGCGTCACCGCCGACGGGACGGAAGGCCTGGGCGAGCGGCTGCCGAGCATTGCTGAAGGCGGCGGAACCCGTCAGGATCGTCGACCCTCCGACGGGCTCGACGACGGCCTTCTTGTAGATGAAGGCGAGACGGATGACGTCCTCGTTGGCGGGCAGCGCCTCCGGTGAGCGCGCATAGTCCCAGACCTCGGCACCGGCCGCGGCGTTGAGCGCCCCGACCAGGGTCGCGAGCGCGGAGTCGCGGGGCTCGCCGAAGCGGGCCGAGTTCTCGATCTCCTCGAGCGACACGACGTCGGCGCCGAGGGCGTTGATCGCGGTGACGATCTTCACCTGCTGGCGGGCGAGGTTCTCGGCGTTCGCGGCACCGCGGGCGTCGCAGCCGCTGTTCACGGTGAGCGGGTTCCCCGCCCGGTCGTCGTAGAAGGTGCACCCGGGGATCGAGTCACCCGTCGTCGTGAAGTAGTTCAGCACGTTGAAGCTGGCGAGCTTCAGGTCGCCTCCCACCTCACGCGGGGCGTCGGTGCGGATGTCCTCGAACGTGACCGGCAGGTCGCCGTAGGCGGTGTCTCCGGTGAGACGGGCAGTCGGCTGGTACTTCCAGGCCGAGTTGCGGAAGTCGAACACGACCGGCTTCGTGAAAGCCACGGAAGCGCCCACCGTCACCGGGTTCTCGTTCGAGAGGTAGGGCACCGGGATCGACTGGTTGGCGGCCGTGAAGAAGTTCGTCGTGGCACCGTCGTCGAGGGTCACGGCACGGGCCGCGTTGTCGGCGACCACCGCCGCGTAGCCGGGCGAACCCGGTCGGGCGACCTCGGTGGGCTGGATCAGCGGCCGGTCACCCGAGGCGAGCTTGACCTCGCCGTACTGGTTCGTCGTGTAGGTGTCCGCAACGGTGAACTCGCCCTGAGGCAGCACGAGCATGCTCTCGAGCGTCTCGCGCTGGGCGTCCGTGGCGGGTAGGCCGACGGTCGCCGCCCGCGGCGCCACCACGCTCGAGGCGTCGAGCGTCCTGAGCGACGACGCACCGGTGACGGTGATCTGCGTCAGGCCGAAGAACTCGGTGACCGTCCCGTCCACCTCGACGTAGTCGCCGACGGCGACCGAGGAGGCGGTGCTCGCGGAGTACACGAACAGTGCGTCCGACGCGAGGTGCGTCGCCAGGTCGAGCGCGCCTCCTGACCCCGGGGTCTGGATGACGTAACCGTCCAGGCCGCCCGTGGGGTAGGTCGCCGTGACGACGCCCCGCGTGGTCACCGTGCGACCGACGAACGGACTCGTGCCGGTCAGGCCCTGGACCTGCGCGATCGTCACGTCGGCCTCGGGGGTCGGTTCGGGCTGCGGCTCGGGCTCGGGGCCGGGATCGGTGCCCGTGCCGCCGGAGTTCTGCGGGGTGACGGTGGTCTGCGTCGAGAAGTCGGCCGCGTTGACGTCGGTGTCCGCACCAGCGGTGCGGGCCAACGAGTTGGGCGTCGGGTTCGTTCCGGTCACGGGAGCGACGGTCGTCTCGAAGGTGTTCGAGGCGCCGTAGCCGAGCAGGTCGACCACGCCCGGCGTCCCGGCGGGGATCGAACCGGGTGCGAGCGTCAACGGAACGGCGCCGTTCGACAGCAGGACCGTTCCCGTCGTGCCGCTCGGGTTGAGCGAGGCACTCGCGTCGGGGGCGGGCAGGTCGGCGCCCGTGGTGCCGTTGCCCGGGATCGCCACGAGGAAGTAGCCACCGGCCGCGATGGTGCCGGCGATTTCAGCGGCGGAGAACTCCCCGGCGCCCGTCGCCGAGCGGTACTGCAGGGACCAGCCGGCCAGCGACACCGACGCCGCCGTGGGGTTGTACAGCTCGACGAACTTGCGGTTGAAGGGAGCGTTGGCGCTGCCTCCCTTGAGGTAGGCCTCGTTGATGACCACCGACGAACCGTCGGGCGCGGCGAGGGCGGGCGCGGCGGTCACGAGAGGGGCGAGCCCGAGTGCGAGGGCCATGCCCGTCGTGAGGGCGAGGGCCTTGAGTGGCCGGGGGCGTGGGCGTGGGCGTGGCGACATGACGTCCTTCGTGATCGGGTCGGGCTCCGGTCACCGTAGGCGGCACAGGTGCACCACAGGTGTCGCAGAACAATCGCCAAGGTAAACGACCCCCGCCCGGGGGGCCAGTCCTCTCTTGTGCGGACCGCCTCCTGCTCCCTGCACGACGGAGGGCCCGTCACCTCACGGTGACGGGCCCTCCGGGTGGTGCTGGTGGGACTACTTGGCTGCTTCGTCGTCCGACTTCGCAGCGGCGTCGGCCTCGACCTCGTCGGCGGCAGCCGTCTCGGTCTCGGTCTCGACGGGAGCCGACTCCTCGACGGTCTCGGTCTCGTCGACGGGAGCCTCGGTGGGCTCCTCGGCGACGGGCTCGGCGACCGGAGCCGCCGCGGCGGTGGTCTTCGAGTTCTTGACCTTGGGGCTCACGGGCTCGAGGACGAGCTCGATGGACACCATCGACGCGTTGTCACCCTTGCGGAAGCCGAGCTTCGTGATGCGGGTGTAGCCGCCGTCACGGTTCTCGACCAGCGGAGCGATCTCGGTGAAGAGGATGTGTGCGGCCTCTTTGTTGTTGCGCAGGGTCTGCATGGCGCGACGACGCGAGTGCAGGTCGCCACGCTTCGCGAAGGTCACGAGGCGCTCGGCGACGGGACGCAGGCGCTTGGCCTTCGTCTCGGTCGTCTTGATCGTCTTGTGCTCGAAGAGCGAAGCGGCCAGGTTGGCCAGCATGAGGCGCTCGTGCGCCGGGCCGCCTCCGAGGCGGGGTCCCTTGGTGGGCTTGGGCATTGTCTGTTCCTAAGTGAGTCGAGAGTGGAGGGCGTCGGGCGGAGAGACCTAGTTGGTGGTCTCTTCTTCGTCGTAACCGCTGTAGAAGTGGGCTCCGTCGAACCCGGGGACCGTGTCCTTCAGCGAGAGGCCGAGCTCGACGAGCTTGTCCTTCACCTCGTCGACCGACTTCTGACCGAAGTTGCGGATGTTCATCAACTGGGTCTCGGAGAGGGCGACCAGCTCGGACACCGTGTTGATGCCCTCGCGCTTCAGGCAGTTGTAGCTGCGGACCGACAGGTCGAGGTCCTCGATCGGGGTCTGCAGCTCGCTCGACAGGACGGCGTCGACCGGCGCGGGGCCGATCTCGATGCCCTCGGCGGCGGTGTTGAGTTCGCGGGCCAGACCGAACAGCTCGGTCAGCGTGCGACCGGCCGACGCGATGGCGTCACGCGGCGAGATCGACGGCTTCGACTCGACGTCGACGACCAGACGGTCGAAGTCGGTGCGCTCACCGGCACGAGTCGCCTCGACGCGGTAGGTGACCTTGAGCACGGGCGAGTAGATCGAGTCGATCGGGATCTGACCGGCTTCGCTGAACTCGCTGCGGTTCTGCACGGCCGACACGTAGCCGCGGCCACGCTCGATCGTGAGCTCGAGTTCGAACTTCGCCTTGTCGTTCAGCGTGGCGATGACGAGCTCGGGGTTGTGGATCTCGACACCGGCCGGAGCCGAGATGTCGGCGGCCGTGACCTGGCCGGCACCCTGCTTGCGCAGGTAAGCCGTGATGGGCTCGTCGTGCTCGCTGGCGACGACCAGCTGCTTGATGTTGAGGATGACCTCGGTGACGTCTTCCTTCACACCGGGGACGGTCGTGAACTCGTGCAGCACGCCGTCGATGCGGATGCTGGTGACAGCAGCGCCGGGGATCGACGAGAGAAGCGTGCGGCGCAGCGAGTTGCCGAGGGTGTAACCGAAGCCGGGCTCGAGGGGCTCGATCACGAAGCGGGAGCGGAACTCCGAGATGTTCTCCTCGGTGAGGGTGGGGCGCTGTGCAATGAGCACTGTTTATTCCTTTCGGCGAAGAGTCCGCTATATGACTCTTGGCGGTACGACAGGTGGCTGGCCCGTCGGGTCTGTTGAGTTGTGGCACCTCGGGCGAACACGCGGGAGGCGGTGCTGACGCGGGGGAGCCCGCCGCACCGGCGGACCCCGAAGTGGGGCCCGTGCCGGTGTGGCGGGCGGTAACTCAGTTAGACGCGACGACGCTTCGGCGGGCGGCAGCCGTTGTGCGCCTGAGGGGTGACGTCGTTGATCGAACCGACCTCGAGGCCTGCGGCCTGGAGCGAACGGATCGCCGTCTCGCGACCCGAACCCGGGCCCTTGACGAAGACGTCGACCTTCTTGACGCCGTGCTCCTGCGCCTGACGGGCGGCGGACTCGGCGGCGAGCTGCGCGGCGAAGGGGGTCGACTTGCGCGAACCCTTGAAGCCGACGGCGCCGGACGAGGCCCAGCTCAGGACGGCGCCCGAGGGGTCGGTGATCGAGACGATCGTGTTGTTGAACGTGCTCTTGATGTGGGCCTGACCCACGGCGACGTTCTTCTTCTCTTTGCGGCGGGGCTTACGCGCGGCCGTCTTCGGTGCTGCCAATTTTTTCTCCTACAACCTTGAGGGGCGTACGGCGGGAGCCGAGGCCTATCGAGCCTTCTTCTTGCCGGCGACGGTGCGCTTCGGACCCTTGCGGGTACGAGCGTTCGTCTTGGTGCGCTGGCCGCGGACGGGGAGGCCGCGGCGGTGGCGGATGCCCTCGTAGCTGCCGATCTCGACCTTGCGGCGGATGTCGGCGGCCACCTCGCGGCGGAGGTCGCCCTCGACCTTGTAGTTGCCCTCGATGTAGTCGCGGAGCAGGACGAGCTGGTCGTCCGTGAGGTCCTTGACGCGGATGTTGCCGTCGATCTCGGTCTCGGCGAGAGTCTTGAGCGCGCTGGTGCGGCCGACTCCGTAGATGTAGGTCAGTGCGACTTCGACGCGCTTGTCGCGCGGGATGTCAACGCCTGCTAGACGTGCCATGATGGCCTCTTTTCAGAGATGGTGGAGGTCTGTCACAGCACCGGTGCCCGGGCCTCCGACCCGGGGTGTCCCCCGCCTCCGTCCACCCTGTCGGGCGTCCGTGACGAGTTCTGGTGCTGCTGGGAGGGTGTTGCTGTGTGACCCGGCTCGGCCGGGTCGGCATCGGCACGCCGCCGGAGCGGCGGACGAGTCAGCCCTGGCGCTGTTTGTGGCGCGGGTTGCTCTTGCAGATGACCATGACGTTGCCCTTGCGGCGGATGACCTTGCAGTGCTCGCAGATGGGCTTGACGCTGGGGTTGACCTTCATTGCTGATTCCTTGATCTCGCTGGCTTCGTGCCCCACGGGTGCGTGGGGCCGTTCCTTTCCAGCACGCCCTACTTGTAGCGGTAGACGATCCGGCCGCGGGTCAGGTCGTAGGGGCTGAGCTCCACGATCACACGGTCTTCGGGCAGGATGCGGATGTAGTGCTGCCGCATCTTGCCGGAGATGTGCGCGAGGACCCTGTGTCCGTTGGTCAACTCAACGCGGAACATCGCGTTGGGCAGAGCTTCGATCACTGCGCCTTCGATTTCGATGACACCGTCTTTTTTGGCCATAGCCTCACTGTCGCTAAGAATAGGGGTGTTGGTCGTGCGGGGATGCGATGCCCAGGCGCGCAGAAACGCACATGGAACACCAAAGATCGATCCTAGGTGATGCCGGTATAGTTCAGCAACCCGGCTGGTCAACCCGACACGCCGGAGCACCCGTCGACCTCCGCTGCCCGCCACAGCCGTGGCCTCGCCGGGGATGCATCACGACTGCCGGGAGCACCATGCCTGACCGCTCGACCACCCCCTCTTCCCCTCGGGGCGTCGCTCGCCACGGTCGACTCCGTCGCCGAGGACCCGTCCGCATGCTGCTGGCGCTCGTCGCCGGGGCGATGGCCGTCGTGCTCGTGAGCGGCGTGTCCGTCACGGCGATCGCGGTCCGCACCGCGACCTCCGGGGTGAAGACCGTCTCGCTGGGCAACGAGGACGAGGTCGCCGGGGTCGACATCTCGGCGATCGAGGGCGGAGCCAACATCCTGCTGGTGGGCAGCGACGAACGCGACGACGGCAGCCAGGTCGACGCCGGCGAGGTCGACGGCATCCGCAACGACGTGACGATCCTGGCCCACCTCTCGGCGGACCACACCCAGCTGACGGCCGTGAGCTTTCCCCGTGACCTCATGATCGACGTACCCGAATGCGTCGGCGACGACGGCCAGTTGTACCCGGCCGAGGACCACGTCCAGTTCAACACGACCCTCGGACGCGGTGGGCTCTCGTGCACCGTCAAGACGGTCGAGGGCATGACCGGACTGGCGATCCCCTACGCCGGCAAGATCACGTTCGACGGCGTCATCGAGATGTCGAACGCCATCGGTGGGGTCGACGTCTGCGTCACGCGGACGATCCGCGACACCGACTCGGGCATCGACCTGACTGCGGGCACCCACACCCTGCAGGGTGCCGAGGCCCTCGCCTTCCTGCGGACCCGACACGGCGTCGGCGACGGCAGCGACATCGCGCGCATCAGCTCGCAACAGGTCTTCCTGTCGTCGATGATGCGCAAGATCATCTCGGGCGGCACACTCGGCGACGTGACGACGCTCTACAAACTCGCCTCGGCCGCCCTGAGCAACATGACGTTGTCGTCCACCCTCGACTCCCCCGACACGCTCGTGCGCCTGGCCCTCGCACTGAAGGACATCCAGCCCGCGGGGATCGTCTTCGTGCAGTACCCGGTCGTCGACGACCCGCGCGACTCGAACCGGGTGATCGAGTCCACGACCGACGCCGCAGCCCTGAACGCCGCACTCAATGCCGACGAGAAGTTCACCCTCGGCGACGACAGCGCGGGGCGTGGCTCCGTCTCGGACGGGACCGCCCCCGCCGAGACCACGGCTCCCGCCGTGCCGAGCGATGCGCCGTCGCCGTCCGATCCGGCTACCGACTCCACGGGCCCGGTCGACCCCTCCACGACGACCGCGCCGACGACCACGTTGCCGTCGACGATCACGGGGCAGTCGGCGGCCGAGGCCACCTGCAGCGTCGGCTCGTCCCGCTGAGCCGCAGCGCGCCTCCACGGCGTCTCCGGCGTGAGCCGAGGAGGCGCGGATCAGGCGATCGGGACGGGTGTCACTCCCAGCGGTGCCAGCCCCGCGGCTCCGCCGTCGTGCGCCGTGAGCACCCAGATGCCGCCCTCGTGGACCGCGATCGAGTGCTCCCAGTGCGCGGCCAGTGAGCCGTCGCGCGTGCTGACGGTCCACCCGTCGTCGTGGGTGACGGTGTCGATGCCGCCCGTAGTCACCATGGGCTCGATGGCGATGACCAACCCGGGCCTGACGGCGGGGCCACGTCCGCGGACGCGGTAGTTGAAGACCGGGGGGTCTTCGTGCATCGACCGCCCGATGCCGTGCCCGGTGTAGTCCTCGATGATGCCGTAGTCGCCCTGCGCGTCGATGTAGTCCTCGATGGCCCCACCGACCTCGTTCAGGTGCGAAGCCGAGGCCAGGGCGGCGATGCCGTGCCAGAGGGATTGCTCGGTGACCTCGTTCAGGCGGCGGCGCTCGGCCACGATGTCGGGGCGGTCGACGTCGTCCAGGACGAACGTGCGTGCGCTGTCGCCGTTCCACCCGTCGAGTTGCGCGCCGCTGTCGACCGAGACGAGGTCGCCCGGGGCCAGGACGCGAGAGCCCGGGATGCCGTGCACGACCTCGTCGCCGACCGACGCGCACACCGTGTGGCGGTACCCGGGCACCAACATGAAGTTGGGTTCTCCCCCACCGTCGCGGATGGCGGCCTCGGCCACGGCGTCGAGCTCGATGGTCGACACGCCGGATCGCACGGCGGCCTGGACGGCATCGAGCGATGCTGCCGTCAGGAGTCCCGGCCCGACCAGACGTCGCAGTTCGTCGGCGGTCTTGTAGATGCCGGAGCGGCGGAACGCCACGACGTCAGGAGGCCGAAGCGACGGACGTGAAGCCGCGGGCGGCGAGGGCCGATTCGATGCGCCCGGCGACCTCGTCGATGCTGCCCAGACCGTCGACCTCGACCAGCAGGCCACGCTCTCGGTACGTCTCGATCAGGGGCGCCGTCTCGCGGAGGTAGACGTCCTGGCGGTGGCGGATGGCGTCCTCGGTGTCGTCGGAACGGCCCTGATCGAGGGCACGCTTGCGGAGGCGCTCGACGATCTCGTCACGGTCGGCGACGAGCTGGACCACGGTCGTCAGGGACTGACCCTGCTCGCCGAGGTGGTCGTCGAGGAACTCGACCTGCTGCAGGGTGCGCGGGTAGCCGTCCAGGAGGAACCCCTCGGCCGCGTCGGCCTGGGAGAGCCGGTCGGAGATGAGCTCGTTGGTGAGGCTGTCCGGGACGTAGTCGCCCGCGTCGAGGATCGCCTTCACCTTGAGGCCGAGCTCGGTCTCGTTCTTGACGTTGGCCCGGAAGATGTCACCGGTCGAGATCGCCGGGATGCCCAGTGAGTCGGCGATGGCCACCGCTTGGGTGCCTTTGCCGGCCCCGGGAGGGCCGACGATGAGGAGGCGCGGGCTGAGTCGGGTCTCAGCGGCACTCATCGGAGCAGACCCTCGTAGTGACGCTGCTGGAGCTGCGAGTCGATCTGCTTGACCGTCTCGAGACCGACGCCCACGATGATCAGGATGCTGGCACCGCCGAAGGGGAAGTTCTGGTTCGCACCGACCGTGGCCAACGCGATCAACGGGATGAGCGCGATGATGCCGAGGTACAGGGCACCAGGCAGCGTCACACGCGTCAGCACGTAGTCGAGGTACTCGGCGGTGGGGCGACCGGCACGGATGCCGGGGATGAACCCGCCGTACTTCTTCATGTTGTCGGCGACCTCTTCGGGGTTGAAGGTGATCGCGACGTAGAAGTACGTGAACCCGACGATGAGCGCGAAGTACAGCACCATGTAGAGCGGGTTGTCACCCGAGGTGAGGTTCGCCTGCACCCAGCTGACCCACGCGGGCGGAGCCGTGCCGTCGGAGGGCTGGTTGAACTGCGCGACCAGGGCCGGCAGGTAGAGCAGCGACGACGCGAAGATGACCGGGACGACTCCCGCCATGTTGACCTTGATCGGGATGTACGTGTTGTTCCCGCCGTAGGTTCGCCGCCCGACCATGCGTTTGGCGTACTGGACGGGGATGCGCCGCTGGGACTGCTCGACGAAGACGACGAGCGCCATGATGATCAGACCGACGGCGATGACGAGCAAGAAGATCTCGAAGCTGCGCGACTGCGCGATGCTCCAGAGGGCGGTGGGGAATCGGGCAGCGATCGAGGTGAAGATCAACAGCGACATGCCGTTGCCGATGCCGCGCTCGGTGATGAGCTCGCCCATCCACATGATGAGGCCGGTACCGGCAGTCATCGTGACGACCATGAGCATGACGGCGTACCACGCGTCGTTCGTGATCAGCTGGCTGCACTCGGCGATGCCCGACGAGCCGAACAGGGCGCCGGAGCGGGCCACGGTGATGAGGGTCGTGGACTGGAGGACGCCCAGGGCGATGGTGAGGTACCGCGTGTACTGCGTGAGCTTCGCCTGCCCGGACTGGCCCTCTTTGTAGAGGGTGTCGAAGTGAGGGATGACCACGCGCAGCAACTGCACGATGATCGACGAGGTGATGTAGGGCATGATGCCCAGCGCGAAGACCGACAGCTGCAGCAGGGCGCCACCGCTGAACAGGTTGACGAGCTCGTAGAGACCCGACGTGCCCTGGTTGCCGGCGAGGCACGCCTGGACGTTCTGGTAGTCGACGAACGGTGCGGGGATGAAGCTACCCAGCCGGAAGAGCGCGATGATGCCGAGCGTGAACCCGATCTTGCGACGCAGGTCGGGGGTGCGCATGATGCGCGCGACAGCTCTGAACACGTGGGGCCTCCCGGTATGAAGGATAGACGACTGATGGGGGTGGCCCTGGCGGACCACCCCCTCAGGTGATTTTTACTTGCTGACGGACCCGCCGGCGGCGACGATCTTGTCTTCGGCAGAGCCGGAGACCTTGTCGACCGCGACGGTGAGCTTAACGCTCAGATCGCCCTGTCCGAGGACCTTGACCTTCTCGTTCTTCCGAACGGCACCCTTGGCGACGAGGTCACCGACGGTGACGTCACCACCCTGCGGGTAGAGCTCGTTCAGCTTCTCGAGGTTGACCACCTGGTACTCGACGCGGAACGGGTTCTTGAACCCGCGCAGCTTCGGAGTACGCATGTGGAGCGGCATCTGGCCACCCTCGAAGCCGACCTTGACCTGGTACCGGGCCTTCTGACCCTTGGTGCCACGACCGGCCGTCTTACCCTTCGAGCCCTCACCACGACCGACGCGCGTCTTAGCCTTCTTGGCACCGGGAGCCGGACGAAGGTGGTGCACCTTGAGCACCTGGGGACGCGCGACGTCGTCGGAGGACGTCGTCGAGGCGGGAGCGACCTTGGTGGTCGAGCCCGTCGAAGCAGCGGCCTTGTCGGCTGCCGGCTTCTTGGCTGCGGCCTTGGGAGCTGCAGCCTTGGTGGTCGTCGCCTTGGGGGCGGCGGCCTTCTTCGGGGCGGCCTTGGCGGCGGCCTCGTTCTTCTCGTCAGCCATTAGTCAATCTCCTCGACCTTCACGAGGTGGGCGACCGTGTTGACGTAGCCGCGGTTCTGCTTGGTGTCCTCGCGAACGACCGACTGGCCGATGCGCTTGAGGCCCAGGCTCCGCAGCGTGTCACGCTGGTTCTGCTTCTCGCTGATTACGGACTTGATCTGGGTCACCTTGAGGTTGGCGGCCATCAGGCACCTGCCTTCTCGGTTGCGGCGGTACGAGCTGCCTGCTCGGCACGGACCATGAAGGCCGGCATGACAGCGTCGATGTCGAGTCCACGACGGGCGGCGACGGCGCGCGGCTCTTCGAGCTGCTGCAGCGCCTCGACCGTGGCGTGGACGATGTTGATCGTGTTCGACGAACCGAGCGACTTGCTCAGGACGTCGTGCACGCCGGCGCACTCGAGCACGGCGCGGACGGGACCACCGGCGATGACACCGGTACCGGCCGAAGCCGGACGCAGCATGACGACGCCGGCAGCGGCCTCACCCTGCACGGGGTGCGGGATCGTGTTGCCGATGCGCGGGACGCGGAAGAAGTTCTTCTTGGCCTCTTCGACGCCCTTGCTGATGGCCGTGGGGACCTCGCGGGCCTTGCCGTAGCCGACACCGACCAGGCCGTTGCCGTCACCGACGACGACGAGCGCGGTGAAGCTGAAGCGACGACCGCCCTTCACGACCTTCGACACGCGGTTGATCGTGACGACGCGCTCCAGGAACTGGCTCTTGTCGTCACGGTCGCCGCGTCCGCGGCCGCCCTGGTTGCGGTCACCGCGACCCTGGCCGCCACGGCGGTCGGTGCGACCACCCTCGCGATTGTTCGACTCCGAGCCGGCAGCGGTCTCGACGGGACGCTCGACGACGGCCTCAGCCGGCGCCTTGGTCGCTTCGGTCTCTGCGGGGGGAGTGGTGTTCGTAGCGTCGCTCACAGGTTCAAACCAGCCTCTCGGGCGCCTTCGGCGATGGCCGCGACGCGTCCGGCGTACTTGTTGCCGCCGCGATCGAACACGACGGCCTCGATGCCCGCAGCCTTCGCACGCTCGGCGACGAGCTCGCCGACCTTGCGGGACTTCGCGGTCTTGTCACCGTCGAACGTGCGCAGGTCGGCCTCGAGGGTCGATGCGCTGGCGACGGTGAAGCCCTTGCTGTCGTCGACGACCTGCACGAAGACGTGCCGGGCCGAACGGGTGACGACGAGACGGGGGCGCTCTTCGGTGCCCACGACCTTCTTGCGCAGGCGGGTGTGACGGCGCTTGGTGGCAGCCGACTTGCTTTTTCCTCGTGTACCGAGACCCATGATTACTTACCTGACTTTCCGGCCTTGCGGCGGACGACCTCGCCGGCGTAGCGGACACCCTTGCCCTTGTAGGGCTCGGGCTTGCGCAGCTTGCGGATGTTGGCAGCCATCTCGCCGACGGCCTGCTTGTCGATCCCGACGACGGTGAGCTTGTTGTTGCCCTCGACCGTGAAGCTGATGCCCGCGGGCGGCTCGACGGTGATGGGGTGCGAGTAGCCCAGGGCGAACTCGACGTTCGAGCCCTTGGCCTGGACGCGGTAGCCGGTTCCGACGACCTCGAGGCCCTTGGTGTAGCCCTCGGTGACGCCGATGATCTGGTTGGCGATCAGGGTGCGCGTGAGGCCGTGGAGCGAACGCGACTCGCGCTCGTCGTCCGGACGGGTCACGACGACCGTGCCTTCTTCGATCTTGGCTTCGATGGGGCTCTTGACGACGAGCGACAGCTCACCCTTGGGGCCCTTGACGCTGACGGCCTGGCCGTCGATCTTCACGTCGACCCCGGCAGGGATCGAGATGGGGAGTCTTCCGATTCGAGACATGACGAGTTACCACACGTAGGCGAGGACTTCTCCGCCTACGCCCTTCTTCTGGGCCTCACGGTCGGTCAGCAGACCGGAGGAAGTCGACAGGATGGCGACACCGAGGCCACCGAGCACCTGGGGGATCTCGGTCGACTTGGCGTAGACGCGGAGGCCGGGCTTCGACACGCGCTTGATGCCCTTGATGGAGCGCTCACGGGCGGGGCCGTACTTGAGGTCGATCGTGAGGGTCTGGCCCACGCGGGCGTCTTCGACCTTCCACGACTCGATGAAACCCTCACGCTTGAGGATCTCGGCGATGTGGGACTTGAGCTTGCTGCTCGGGAGCGACACGGTCTCGTGGAAAGCCGAGTTCGCGTTGCGCAGTCTGGTCAGCAGGTCTGCGACCGGATCTGTCATCGTCATGCGGTTTGTCACTTTCTCGTCCGGTTTCGACATCCGGTACACCGGATGCCGACCTGGGCGATCGATTGGTCGACGAGCGGTTCTCGTCGACCTCAGGGGAACGGCCGGCAACTCTGAGGAAGAGTTGCCGACCGGACGATCTTAGTTGGCCGAGTCGGCCGAACGGAACGGGAACCCGAGCGCCTTGAGCAGCGCGCGACCCTCGTCGTCGTTCTTGGCGGTCGTGACGACGGTGATGTCGAAGCCACGGACGCGGTCGATGCGGTCCTGATCGATCTCGTGGAACATGCTCTGCTCGTTGAGACCGAAGGTGTAGTTGCCGTTGCCGTCGAACTGACGGTCGCTCAGACCACGGAAGTCGCGGATGCGAGGAAGCGCGAGCGACAGCAGTCGGTCGAGGAACTCCCAGGCACGGTCGCCACGAAGCGTGACGTGCGCACCGATGGGCTGGCCCTCGCGGAGCTTGAACTGCGCGATGGACTTGCGAGCCTTGGTGACCTGGGGCTTCTGGCCGGTGATGGCCGTCAGGTCCTTGATGGCACCGTCGATGATCTTGCTGTCGCGAGCGGCCTCACCGACACCGGTGTTGACGACGATCTTCACGAGTCCGGGCACCTGGTGCACGTTCGTGAAGCCGAAGTCGGACTTCAGCTGCTCGATGATCTCGGCGCGGTACTTGGCCTTCAGCCGCGGGAGGGCCGTGGCGGCCTGCGTGGTGGTGTCGGTCATCAGAGGTTCTCACCAGACTTCTTGGCGTAACGGACGCGAACGGTCTTGGACACGCCGTCCTTGGTGACCGTCTCTTCGCGGAAGCCGACGCGGGTGGGCTTCTTGGTCTTGGGGTCGACGACGGCGACGTTCGACACGTGGATGGGAGCCTCGTGCGTCTCGATGCCACCGGTCTTGGAACCACGCTGGGTCTGGCCGACGCGCACGTGCTTGGTCACGAAGTTGACGCCTTCGACGACCACGCGGTTGCGCTCGACGAGCACCTCGAGGACCTTTCCCTGCTTGCCGCGGTCTCCGCCGCGGGCCTGCGAGGCACCGGTGATGACCTGCACGAGGTCACCCTTCTTGATGTTTGCCATGACTTAGATAACCTCCGGCGCCAGCGAGATGATCTTCATGAACTTCTTGTCGCGGAGTTCGCGACCGACCGGTCCGAAGATGCGGGTTCCGCGGGGGTCTCCGTCGGCCTTCAGGATCACTGCGGCGTTCTCGTCGAACTTGATGTAAGAGCCGTCCGGACGACGGACCTCTTTCTTGGTGCGAACGATGACGGCCTTGACGACGTCACCCTTCTTCACGTTGCCGCCGGGGATGGCGTCCTTCACCGTGGCGACGATCACGTCACCCAGGCCGGCGTAACGACGGCCGGAGCCACCGAGGACGCGGATGGTGAGGATCTCTTTTGCCCCGGTGTTGTCGGCGATCTTGAGGCGGGATTCTTGCTGAATCACTTGTGTCTCCTTCTACGCAAGCAGGCCGCGAGGCCTACTTCGCCTTCTCGAGGATCTCGACCAGGCGCCAGCGCTTGGAGGCGCTGAGCGGACGGGTCTCGCTGATCACGACGAGGTCGCCGACACCGGCCGCGTTGGCCTCGTCATGGACCTTGACCTTGGACGTGCGGCGAATGACCTTGCCGTACAGGGGGTGCTTCACGCGGTCCTCGACCTCGACGACGATGGTCTTGTCCATCTTGTCGCTGGTCACGTAGCCGCGACGCGTCTTGCGGTAGCCGCGGACCTCGACGGCAGCCGAGTCGACCTCGGTCTTGTTCTCGGTGGCCATTACTTGCTCTCCTCGGCGGTCTCGTCAGCCGACTCGGCCGGCTTGTCAGCCTTCTTGGTCGACTTCTTGGCGGCCTTGGGGGCAGCCTCGACGGGGGCGGGGGTGGCACGGATGCCGAGCTCGCGCTCACGCAGGACCGTGTAGATGCGAGCGATGTCTCGCTTCACGGCACGCAGGCGGCCGTGGCTCTCGAGCTGGCCGGTGGCCGACTGGAAGCGGAGGTTGAAGAGTTCTTCCTTCGCCTTCTTCAGCTCATCGACGAGACGCTCGTCTTCGAATGTGTCGAGCTCGACAGGACGGAGCTCCTTGGAACCGATCGCCATTATGCGTCGCCCTCCTCGCGCTTGATGATGCGTGCCTTGAGGGGCAGCTTGTGGATTGCGCGAGTGAGCGCCTCTTTGGCGATCTCCTCGCTCACGCCGCTGAGCTCGAAGAGCACGCGACCCGGCTTGACGTTCGCGACCCACCACTCGGGCGAGCCCTTACCGGAACCCATGCGGGTCTCGGCGGGCTTCTTCGTGAGGGGACGGTCGGGGTAGATGTTGATCCACACCTTTCCGCCACGCTTGATGTGACGCGTCATCGCGATACGAGCGGACTCGATCTGACGGTTGGTCACGTAAGCGGGCGTGAGGGCCTGGATGCCGTACTCACCGAAGCTGACCTTGGTGCCACCAGTGGCCTGGCCACTACGGCCCGGGTGGTGCTGCTTGCGGTGCTTGACACGACGGGGGATAAGCATGGTTACGCCTCAGCTCCTGTGGTGGCGGGTGCCTTCTGCTCGCGGGGAGCGCGGTCGCCCCCGCCGCGGCGGGCGCCGTCACGGTCGTTGCGGCGCTCGGGGCGAGACGACTTCTGGTTCGCCTGCTCGCGCGCGAGCTCCTTGTTGGTGATGTCGCCCTTGTAGATCCAGACCTTGACACCGATGCGACCGAAGGTGGTCTTGGCCTCGTAGAAGCCGTAGTCGATGTTGGCGCGGAGGGTGTGCAGGGGGACGCGACCCTCGCGGTAGAACTCCGAGCGGCTCATCTCGGCGCCGCCGAGACGGCCCGACACCTGGATGCGGACACCCTTGGCGCCGGCACGCTGAGCGCCCTGGAGCCCCTTGCGCATCGCACGACGGAACGCCACGCGAGCAGCGAGCTGCTCGGCGATGCCCTGGGCGACGAGCTGAGCCTCGGCCTCGGGGTTCTTGACCTCGAGGATGTTGAGCTGGATCTGCTTGCTCGTGAGCTTCTCGAGGTCGCCGCGGATGCGCTCGGCCTCGGCGCCACGACGACCGATCACGATGCCCGGACGGGCGGTGTGGATGTCGACGCGGACGCGGTCACGGGTGCGCTCGATCTCGATCTTGGCCACGCCGGCGCGGTCGAGCGAGGTCTTGAGCAGGGTGCGGATCTTGACGTCCTCGGCGACGTAGTCGCTGTAACGCTGTCCCGGCTTGGTGCTGTCGGTGAACCACCGCGACACGTGGTCGGTGGTGATGCCCAGACGGAAGCCGTACGGGTTGACTTTCTGGCCCATTACTTGCTCGCCTTCTTCGTAGCGTCGGCAGCCTCGACCTCATCAGGCGTCGAAAGGACGATCGTGATGTGGCTGGTGCGCTTCAGGATCTTGAAGGCGCGGCCCTGTGCACGCGGCTGGAACCGCTTGAGGGTGGCGCCCTGGTCGACGAATGCACGACTGATGTACAGGTCCTGCTCGTCGAGGTAGCTGTTCGAGGCATCCGCCTTGACCCGAGCGTTGGCCATGGCCGACGCGACGAGCTTGTAGACGGGCTCGCTGGCACCCTGAGGCGCGAACTTCAGGATCGCCAGAGCTTCGGCTGCCTGCTTGCCGCGGATCAGGTTGACGACACGGCGGGCCTTCATGGGGGTGACGCGGATGTGACGCACGCGTGCGATCGACTCCACCATTTCTCTCCTCCTTCACGTCGCCGCGTTAGCGGCGACGACCCTTCTTGTCGTCCTTCACGTGACCACGGAAGGTGCGGGTGGGCGCGAACTCACCGAGCTTGTGGCCGATCATGCTCTCGGTCACGAACACGGGGATGTGCTTGCGTCCGTCGTGCACGGCGATGGTGTGCCCAAGCATGTTGGGGACGATCATCGAACGGCGCGACCAGGTCTTGATGACGTTCTTGGTGCTGGCCTCGTTCTGCGAGACGACCTTGCGAAGCAGGTGGTCGTCAACGAAGGGGCCCTTCTTAAGACTGCGTGGCATCTTCTACAACTCCTACTTACGCTTCTTGCCAGCGTTACGACGACGGACGATGAGCTTGTCGCTCTCTTTGTTGGGGTGACGCGTGCGGCCCTCTTTCTGGCCCCACGGGCTGACCGGGTGGCGTCCACCGGAGGTCTTGCCCTCACCACCACCGTGAGGGTGGTCGACGGGGTTCATGGCGACACCACGCACGGTCGGGCGGACGCCCTTCCAGCGCATGCGGCCGGCCTTGCCCCAGTTGATGTTCGACTGCTCGGCGTTGCCGACCTCGCCGATCGTGGCGCGGCAGCGGGCGTCGACGTTGCGGACCTCGCCCGACGGCAGACGGAGCTGCGCGTAGGGGCCGTCCTTGGCGACGAGACGCACCGAAGCGCCGGCCGAGCGGGCCATCTTCGCGCCTCCACCGGGCTTGAGCTCGATGGCGTGGATGACGGTACCGACGGGGATGTTCTTGAGCGGCAGGTTGTTGCCGGGCTTGATGTCGGCAGCGGGGCCCGACTCGACGACGTCGCCCTGCTTCAGCTTGTTCGGCGCGATGATGTACCGCTTGGTGCCGTCCACGAAGTGCAGGAGCGCGATGCGAGCCGTGCGGTTGGGGTCGTACTCGATGTGAGCGACCTTGGCGTTGACGCCGTCCTTGTCGTTGCGACGGAAGTCGATCACGCGGTACTGGCGCTTGTGGCCACCACCGATGTGACGGGTCGTGATGCGGCCGGCGTTGTTACGGCCACCGGACTTCGAGAGCGGGCGCAGCAGCGACTTCTCGGGCGTCGATCGCGTGATCTCCGCGAAGTCGGCGACCGACGAACCGCGGCGACCCGGGGTCGTGGGCTTGTAGTTACGAATTGCCATGATTTATGCCTCTGCTCCCTAGCCGACAGCCGTGAAGATGTCGATGGAACCGGACTTCAGCGTGACGATGGCGCGCTTGGTGTCCTTGCGCTTGCCGGTGCCGAAGCGGGTGCGACGGGTCTTGCCCGTTCGGTTGAGCGTGTTGATGCTGTCGACCTTGACGTCGAAGATCTTCTCGATGGCGAGCTTGATCTCGGTCTTGTTCGAACGCGGGTCCACGAGGAAGGTGTACTTGCCCTGGTCGATCAGGGAGTAGCTCTTCTCGGAGACGACGGGCGCGATGATGACGTCGCGGGGGTCTTTTCCGTAGCCGCTCATGCGGTGGCCTCCTTCTTGGTCTTCGAGGCGACGAAGCCGTCGAAGGCGCTCTTCGTGAAGACGATGTCGTCGCTGACGAGGACGTCGTAGGCGTTCAGCTGGTCGAACGTGATCACGTGGACCGTGGGCACGTTGCGGACGCTCTTGAGGGTCAGCGTGTCGTCGCGGTCGGTGACGATCAGGACGTGCTTGCTCGAGGCGATCGACGCGAGCAGCTCGAGGGCGACCTTGGTCGAGATCGAGTCGGCGACGAAGCTCTCGACGACGTGGACGCGAGCGCCACGAGCGCGGTCGGACAACGCACCGAGCAGGGCTGCGGCGATCATCTTCTTGGGGGTGCGCTGTGCGTAGTCGCGGGGCTGCGGACCGTGGACGATGCCACCGCCGGTCATCTGAGGAGCACGGATCGAACCCTGACGGGCGCGGCCGGTGCCCTTCTGCTTGAACGGCTTGCGGCCGGCGCCGGAGACCTCGCCGCGACGCTTGGTCTTGTGCGTGCCCTGACGTGCGGCGGCCTGCTGGGCGACGACGACCTGGTGGATGAGCGGGACGTTCGTGACGACGTCGAACAGCTCGACCGGGAGCTCGACCGTGCTGGTCTTCTGGCCCTTGGCGTCGACGACGTCGACCGAAGCGGCCGATGCGGTAGTGGTGGCCATGAGCTACTTCCCCTTCACGGCGGTGCGGACGAAAACGATGCGGCCACGAGCACCGGGGACGGCGCCCTTGACGAGCAGCAGACCCTTCTCGGCGTCGACGGCGTGCACCGTGAGGTTGAGGATGGTGACGCGCTCGCCACCCATGCGACCGGCCATGCGCATGCCCTTGAAGACACGGCTGGGGGTCGAGGAGGCACCGATCGAACCGGGCTTGCGGTGGTTGCGGTGCGCACCGTGCGAGGCGCTGACGCCCTTGAAGTTGTGACGCTTCATGACACCGGCGAAGCCCTTGCCCTTGGACGTTCCGACGACGTCGACCTTCTGGCCGGCTTCGAAGGTGTCGACCGTGAGCTCTTGGCCGAGTGCGTACTCGGCGGCGTCGGCGGTGCGGACCTCGGTGAGGTGGCGGCGGGGCGTGACGCCCGCGGCGTCGAAGTGGCCCGTGGCGGGCTTGTTCGACTTGCGGGGGTCGATCTGGCCGGCCGCGATCTGCACGGCGGTGTAGCCGTCCTTCTCGAGCGAGCGGACCTGGGTCACGACGTTCGGGGCGATCTCGACGACGGTGACGGGGACGAGCTTGTTGTTCTCGTCCCAGACCTGGGTCATGCCGAGCTTCTTGCCGAGCAGGCCCTTGACGTTCTTGGTGGTGCTGATGGTCATGGTCGCCCCCCCCTACAGCTTGATCTCGATGTTGACGTCGGCAGGCAGGTCGAGACGCATGAGCGAGTCGACGGCCTTCGGCGTCGGGTCGACGATGTCGATGAGGCGCTTGTGCGTGCGCTTCTCGAAGTGCTCGCGCGAGTCCTTGTACTTGTGGGGCGAACGGATCACGACGACCACGTTCTTCTCGGTCGGGAGCGGCACGGGGCCGACGACCGTAGCGCCCGCGCGGGTGACCGTGTCGACGATCTTGCGCGCGGAAGTGTCGATGACCTCGTGGTCGTACGACTTAAGTCGGATGCGGATCTTCTGTCCCGCCATGTGTGACTCTCTCTCGTTCGGACGTCGCGCACCTCGGGGGCCGCCTGACGCTGTTCGCTGGGCGAACATCTGTTGGCACTACGTGTCTCTCGCGTACCGCTGTTCTTGTGTCAATCCATCTGCCGAAACCGGCCGGTGCCCGCGAGGAAGGACCCGGGGAGGGCCATCTTCGCCACCGCCACCTGCACCCGGGGCTTCGCCCCGGCGCACCGCGACCGAAGGTCACGGCGGTGGTTTCGTTGTGAGATGCGTCCTGCTACCCGCGGCCCAGACGCCTGACGTCTGTGCACTGCCTGGCAGTGATCCGACACCCGGCGCAGAGGCCAGGCTCGAAATGTTGAACTAGACGATTTTGCCACACGCCTGCATTTGCTGCAACCCGGGCGTGTCGCGGATCTCAGACCGCGTCGACGACCGGAGCCGGGCGGAACCACGGCGGGTAGACGGCGACGCGCGGTGCGTCGGCGCCCAGCTCGGCGAGCGTGTCCTTCACGGCGTCACGGACCTTGTCGTTCGGGACGCCCACGAGCGTCACCGAGGAGAAGGGCACCGAACCGGGGACGAGCACCTCCGGCCCGAGCAGGTCGGGGTCCTTCAGGCTGAAACGACGGACCATCGACGACGCGTCGTCGAGGCCCGCGGCCGCGCGGACGCCCTCGACGGCCGCATCGCCCTCGGTCACCACGAAGTCGTCGCCGAGCGACGCGACGGGAACGACGAGCATGACGAAGTCGATGGCGCGGGCCTCACGTGCGGCATCGGACCACTCGTAGCCCTCGGCTCCGGTACGGACGGCGTCCCAGGCGGTCGCGTGGGGCGACAGCGAGAACGGCACGTGCGCGGCGACGGGCTGACCCGACGCTGTCATGACGGACGCGCGGAGGGCCCGGGTCGCCTCGGAGCTGACGTCGAGCACGGGGGTCGCGCCGGCCTGCAGCGCGCCGGCCTCGAGGATGCCGGGCAGGTTGGACACGTGAGTCCAGTGGTAGGCGCGCTGGGTCGAGAACTCGGGGACGGGGGTGGCGGCCGTCTGAGCGGCCACGGCGACGGCGGCCGAGTCACGGGCGAGTGCGGGGGTGCTGCGCAACGACTCGGGCTTGCGGTTGGAGGGGCGGCGGCGGGTGGTGACCGACCGTGCGGCGGTCGAGGGCATGCCGTCGGCGACGCCCTCGCGCTTGCGGGGAGCACAGATGTCGCACAACTCTCGCTCGAATCCGTGGATGCACTCGTCAGTCACTGCAGTTGTTCCTCTCGGGCGCCCCGAACGGGACGCGACCCTCTAGGTTACGTCACGACGGGGACCGTCCGCAGACCGTGGTCGACGACGTCGCCCGGGACTCAGCGGAACAGCAGCGCCCGGACCTCCGATTCGGCGGCGTGCAGGCGGGCAGGGTCGATGGTCTCCCCGTGCCGGTACGCATCGACCAGGCGGGGATCGACGTACGAGGACTTCGCGATGGCCGGGGTGTTGCCGAGCACGGCGGCGGCGTCCCGCATCGCCTGGGCGAGGCACCTCGACTGGCGGGAGGCCGAGGCCTGCGGCCCGGAGCGGGCCAGGCTGACGGCGGCGGCGACGGTTCCGTGAAGGGTACGGAAGTCCTTCGCGGTGAACTCGTCGCCGGCCCTCTCCTTGACGTAGTCGTTGATCTCGGTCGCTCGCAGCGGGTGCCATGCCGAGCGCGCCTCCCCCGCTCCCCCACCGTCGGCCTTCCAGGCGAGCAGCCGGGCCCGCCCGCCGCGCCGTTTCAGGCTGCGGACGACGGCCGCGAGGTCGACGTCGCGGATCTCGGAGTCCCAGTCCTGGCCGCTCTTGCCGGGGAAGGCCAGCGACACCGTGTCGCCGGAGACGGTCGCGTGCGCGCAGAGCAGCGTCGAGAGCCCATGGCTGCCGTGTTCCTGCGCGTAGCGCTCGGACCCCACGCGCAGGGAGCCGGTGTCGAGCATGCGGAAGGCGGCGGCCAGGACCCGCTCGCGCCCGGCCCCCGGGACGCGCAGGTCGTGCGTCACGAAGCGACGGGCGGTCGGCAGCGACTCGGCGAGGGCGAGGGCCCGGTCGAACTTGATGCGGTCCTTCTGCTCACGCCACGTCGGGTGGTAGATGTACTGACGCCGACCGGCGGCGTCGACGCCCGTGGCCTGGATGTGGCCGTTCTCGTATGGGGAGATCCAGACGTCGGTCCAGGCCGGTGGGATGGCGAGGTGCTCGATGCGGGCCCGCAGCTCGGTGTCGGCGACGGCCGTTCCGTCAGCGGTGCGGTACGAGAATCCCCGTCCTGCCCGGACCCGGGTCAGCCCGGGTCGGCTCGAATCGGTCCTCCGGAGGCGCGGCATCGGTCGAGTGAACACCGCGCGTCGCCGAGGGGCCTGGGCGGGGTACAGCGAAGCCCCCGCCGAGGAGACGGGGGCTTCGCAGGGGACGACCTACTGGTTGCCGAGCTTCTTGTCGGCCTGTTCTTTCGCCTGGTGGATCTTGTCGGTGTGCTTGCCACCGGTGGCCTTGTCGGCCGCGGCAGCGACGGCGTCGAGGATGTTGTCGCTGACACCCTCGGCCTTCTCGCTCTTGAGCGCGTCCTGCACCTTGCCGTCCTTCAGGAAGGCCTGCGCCTTCTTCGTGATGTCGTCGAAACCTGCCATGACGTCCTCCCGTCGGCGTCGGACCGTCCGACGTCTCCACCATCGTGCCCTGCCGACGCGAAAGAGGCCAGGCCCCGAAGGGCCTGACCTCTCTCGTCAGATCAGCAGTTCTGCGTGAACAGGACTTACTTGTTGATCTTGGTGACCGTACCGGCACCGACCGTGCGACCACCCTCGCGGATGGCGAAGCGCAGACCGGCTTCCATGGCGATCGGCTGGATCAGCTGGACGCTGATCTCGGTCGTGTCGCCGGGCATGACCATCTCGGTGCCCTCGGGCAGCGTGATGACACCCGTGACGTCGGTGGTGCGGAAGTAGAACTGCGGACGGTAGTTCGCGTAGAACGGGTTGTGACGCCCACCCTCGTCCTTCGACAGGATGTAGACGTTCGCCTCGAACTCGGTGTGCGGCGTGACCGAACCGGGCTTGACGACGACCTGGCCGCGCTCGACGTCCTCGCGCTTGGTGCCGCGGAGGAGGAGACCGGTGTTGTCGCCGGCCTGGGCCGAGTCGAGCAGCTTGCGGAACATCTCGATGCCGGTGACGGTGGTCTTGACGGTCGGGCGGATGCCGACGATCTCGACCTCTTCGTTGACGTTGAGCTGACCGCGCTCGACACGACCGGTGACGACGGTGCCACGACCGGTGATCGTGAAGACGTCCTCGATGGGCATGAGGAAGGGCTGGTCGGTGGCGCGAACGGGCTCGGGCACGTTCTCGTCGACGGCGTTCATCAGCTCGGCGACCGTCTCGGCCCACTTCTCGTCACCCTCGAGGGCCTTGAGAGCGGAGACCTGGACGATCGGGGCGTTGTCGCCGTCGAACTCCTGGCTCGAGAGGAGCTCGCGGACCTCGAGCTCGACGAGCTCCATGATCTCTTCGTCATCGACCATGTCGGCCTTGTTCAGGGCGACGACGATGTAGGGCACGCCGACCTGGCGGGCGAGCAGGACGTGCTCACGCGTCTGGGGCATGGGACCGTCGGTGGCGGCGACGACGAGGATCGCGCCGTCCATCTGAGCGGCACCGGTGATCATGTTCTTGACGTAGTCGGCGTGGCCGGGAGCGTCGACGTGAGCGTAGTGGCGCTTCTCGGTCTGGTACTCGACGTGCGAGATGTTGATCGTGATGCCGCGCTGCTTCTCTTCAGGCGAGTTGTCGATCTGGTCGAACGCCGACGCCGTGTTGAGGGTGGGGTACTTGTCGTGCAGGACCTTGGTGATCGCTGCGGTGAGCGTGGTCTTGCCGTGGTCGACGTGACCGATGGTTCCGATGTTGACGTGCGGCTTGGTCCGCTCGAACTTGGCCTTAGCCACTGTGGGTCCTCCTCAGGACTCGGTTGCAGTGCGGCCCGGGGGCCGGGTCGATGACCCGGCCTACCGGTCGCCCTGCGGATTGGTGTGTGTACATGTTACGCGGTCGTCGGACGACCACGCGGTTCAGGACTATTCGCCCTTGTTCTTCTGGATGATCTCTTCGGCGACGGCCGAGGGCACCTCTTGGTACGACTCGAACGTCATCGAGTAGACGGCCCGGCCCGAGGTCTTCGACCGCAGGTCTCCGACGTAACCGAACATCTCCGACAGCGGCACGCTGGCCCGAACGACCTTCACACCACTGGCGTCTTCCATCGACGAGATCTGCCCGCGTCGCGAGCTGAGGTCGCCGATGACGTCGCCCATGTATTCCTCGGGCGTACGGACCTCGACCGCCATGAGCGGTTCGAGGAGAACGGGCTGGGCCTTGCGAGCCGCCTCTTTGTAGGCGATCGACCCAGCGATCTTGAACGCCATCTCGGACGAGTCGACGTCGTGCGCCGCACCGTCGAGCAGCAGCGCGCGGACGCCCACCGTCGGGTAGCCGGCGAGCACGCCGACCTGCATGGCGTCCTGGATGCCGGCATCGACCGAGGGGATGTACTCGCGGGGGATGCGGCCACCGGTGACCTTGTTGACGAACTCGTAGGTCGACTCGGCCGTGACCTCGAAGGGCTCGAGAGCGATCTGCACCTTGGCGAACTGACCCGAACCACCGGTCTGCTTCTTGTGGGTGTAGTCGTAGCGCTCGATGCCCTTCTTGAGGGTCTCGCGGTACGCGACCTGGGGCTTGCCGACGTTGGCCTCGACGTTGAACTCGCGCTTCATGCGGTCGACCAGGATGTCGAGGTGGAGCTCGCCCATGCCCTTGATGACCGTCTGGCCCGTCTCGGCGTTGAGCTCGACGCGGAACGTCGGGTCTTCTTCGGCGAGCTTCTGGATGGCCAGCGACAGCTTCTCTTGGTCGGCCTTCGTCTTCGGCTCGATCGCGACCTCGATGACGGGCTCGGGGAACGTCATCGACTCGAGGACGATCTGGTCGGAGGGGTCGCACAGGGTGTCACCGGTGGTGGTGAACTTGAGGCCGATGACGGCGTAGATGTGACCGGCGGTCACGCTGTCGACCGGGTTCTCCTTGTTGGAGTGCATCTGGAAGATCTTGCCGATGCGCTCTTTCTTGTCCTTGGTCGAGTTGATGACCTGGGCGCCGGACTCGATGGAGCCCGAGTACACGCGGACGTAGGTGAGACGACCGAAGAAGGGGTGCACCGCGACCTTGAAGGCGAGAGCCGAGAAGGGCTCGGTCGACTCGGGCTTGCGGATGATGATCTTCTCGGCGTCGCGGACGTCGTGGCCCTCCATCGGAGGCACGTCGAGCGGCGAGGGCAGGTAGTCGATGACCGCGTCGAGCATGGGCTGCACACCGCGGTTCTTGAAGGCCGAACCACAGAAGATCGGGTAGAGCTCGGAGTTGACCGTCATCTTGCGGACGGCACCCTTGATCTCGGCGATCGTGAGCTCTTCGCCACCGAAGTACTTCTCGAGCAGCACGTCGTCGGACTCGGCGACGGTCTCGAGGAGCTTGGCGCGGTACTCGGCCGCCTTCTCCTTGAGGTCTTCGGGGATCTCTTCGATCTCGTACTTCGCACCCAGCTCGACGTCACCCTTGGCGTCGCCGCGCCACGTGAGGGCGCGCATCTCGACCAGGTCGACGACACCCTCGAAGGAGCTCTCGGCACCGATCGGGAGCTGCATCACCAGCGGCTTGGCGCCGAGGCGGTTGATGATCGTGTCGACCGTGAAGTAGAAGTCGGCGCCGAGCTTGTCCATCTTGTTGACGAAGCAGATGCGCGGGACGTCGTACTTGTCGGCCTGACGCCAGACGGTCTCGGACTGGGGCTCGACGCCCTCTTTTCCGTCGAAGACGGCGACGGCACCGTCGAGCACGCGGAGCGAACGCTCGACCTCGACCGTGAAGTCGACGTGGCCCGGGGTGTCGATGATGTTGATCTGGTTCTTGTTCCAGAAGCAGGTCGTCGCCGCCGAGGTGATCGTGATGCCGCGCTCTTGCTCTTGCGCCATCCAGTCCATCGTGGCCGCACCGTCGTGGACCTCACCGATCTTGTGGGTGATGCCCGTGTAGTACAGGATGCGCTCGGTGGTCGTCGTCTTGCCAGCATCGATGTGAGCCATGATGCCGATGTTGCGGACCTTGTTCAGGTCGGTGAGCACATCTTGTGCCACGGGTTCCTCCGAAGGGATAGGTGGGGAAGTGGGGGGACGAGGAGGTGCGGTGCGCGTCGTGCGCACACCGCGCCTCCTCGTGCCGGTTACCAGCGGTAGTGCGCGAAGGCCTTGTTCGACTCGGCCATCTTGTGCGTGTCTTCGCGACGCTTGACAGCGGCGCCCAGACCGTTCGACGCGTCGAGGATCTCGTTCATGAGACGCTCGGTCATCGTCTTCTCGCGACGAGCCTTGGCGTAGCTGGTGAGCCAGCGGAGGGCCAGGGTGTTGGCGCGGTGGGGCTTGACCTCGACGGGGACCTGGTAGGTCGAACCGCCGACGCGACGCGAGCGGACCTCGAGGGTCGGGCGCACGTTGTCGAGCGCCTTCTTCAGCGTGGCCACGGCATCTTGGTCGTTCTTGGCGGTGACGCCGGCGAGAGCACCGTAGACGATGCGCTCGGCGAGCCCCTTCTTGCCGTCGAGGAGGATCTTGTTGACGAGCTGGCTGACGATCGGCGCACCGTAGACCGGGTCGGCGACGACAGGGCGCTTGGGCGCGGGTCCTTTACGAGGCATTACTTCTTGTCCTTCTTCGCACCGTAGAGGCTGCGAGCCTGCTTGCGGTTCTTCACGGCCTGGGTGTCGAGGGCGCCACGGACGATCTTGTAGCGCACACCGGGGAGGTCTTTGACACGACCGCCACGCACGAGCACCATCGAGTGCTCTTGCAGGTTGTGGCCCTCGCCGGGGATGTAGGCGGTGACCTCGGTGCCGTTCGAGAGCTTCACACGAGCGACCTTGCGGAGCGCGGAGTTCGGCTTCTTGGGGGTGGTGGTGTACACACGCGTGCACACGCCACGCTGCTGGGGGTTGGACCGCAGGGCGGGGGCCTTGGTCTTGACGACCTTCGGCGTGCGTCCCTTACGGACCAGCTGCTGAATAGTTGGCACTGGTTCTCCTCATCGGATCTCGGCGTCGTCCTCTCGAACGCGCCGAGTCGCGCTGCTCTCGCATCGCTCTGCTCTGTCCGGCTGATCAGCCGGCATCCTCGTCTCGGTGGCCGAGACGGTCTGCCCGTCTCGGCCGCGAGGTCGAGGGGGCTTTTATTCGGGCGCGCGGTCAGGCGCACACCCGAAAGAGCTTATCTTGCGGTAGTGCCTTAATCAAATGGTCGAGGCTCGGGGCGCCCCGGGTCGACGCGCGACAGGGCGAGGGTGCCCCCGACGACGAGTCCGGCGCAGATCGCCGAACCGATCACGAACGGCGACACGGCGTACCGGGCGGCGAAGAGCAGCACCCACACGAGCTCCTGTCGCACGAGGCCGTAGACGACTCCCCCGACGGCGAGCATCAGGACGTACACGAGGGCCGCGGTGACGATCGTCTGGACGAGGAGGTGCGGTGCGGGCCCTCGGGGGCCGGCCACCTCGTCACCGGTGCCGGAGCGCGTCCCACCCGAGGCGCCCGGGCGGGCGAGGACGGCGGGCTGGGCGGGGAACGTGCCCCGCACCTCCGGAGCCCTGTCGTCGCGGGCGTCGGAGAGCGCCGCCGACCGCAGCAGAGACAGCAACACGACGAGGACGGCGGCGGCGACCATCAGCGGGCCGAGCAGCGTGCCGGCGTCGGGCTCGTCGATCGGGTCGCGGTCGAGCAGCAACGCTTCGAAGCCCGCGACCATGATGACGAGCGCACCGAACAGGACGGTGCCCATGACGGCGTAGACGGCTCGGGACATCCTTCGAGGCTACGCGCCCGCGGTGGGCACGGTGGGCCGCATACGGGCCACCCCGCCACGAGGGGCCACCGCTGGCCGGGGCCCGGCCTGAGGGGTCTCGCGCTACTGGCCGGCGGCGGTGTCCGAGCTCGTGCCGTCGGTGCCCTCGGCCGTGGCCGCGGGGGTCTCGGCGGCCTGGTCGGCCTGGGTCGCTGCGGCGTCCTGGAGGACGTAGACGAGGCCGCCGACGGTCCACTGGTCGGGAACGCCGGTCGCGTCGCCGGCCTCGGAGCTGCCGGTGCTGGCGAACGTCGTCACGAGGAAGAGCCGCGACCCGCCCTGCAGCTTCGACAGGAAATCACGGGCCTGGGCGTAGCTGCCCTGGATGCTGACCGTGATCGGGATCGACGAGAAGTTCGTCGCGGTGACGAGCGGGTCGGTCACGAGGTCGGGGGCGGTGGGCGCGGCGGGGGCGGTGGCCGCCGCGTCGGTCCCGGCCGCGTCGGATGCCGCCGCGTCGGTCGCGGCGGGCGCGGCGACGTCCGTGGTCGTGGGCTCGTAGGCCGTCGCGTCGGACGAGGTGAACCCCGTGACGGTCGTGCCCGAGGCCCCGGCCAGCTGGTCCAGTTCGGTCAGGAACGACGACAGGGCGGCTTGGGACGGCACGGACGTGTCGAGCGTCGCCAACTCGGACTTCAGGTCGGGGAGGGCGGCGTTGTCGGCCTCGAGGGTCGCGAGGCTCTCGCGCAGGGTCTCGTTCTGCGTCTCGACGCTCTGCTGTTGCGACTCGGCGAACGAGGCGGCGGCGAGTTGCGGCTGCACCCCCACGAGGAATCCGAGGGCGATCACCACGACGCCGGTCAGGGCGGCGGCGATCAGCATCATCCGGTTGCGGTCCATGGTCACTCGCCGGCCTTCTGGTCGAAGCGGCCCGAGAAGGCGTCCGCCGTGATGTGCATCGTGATGTCCGCTCTGTAGACGCCTTCCTCGAGGGTCACCGAGCCCGGCTGGGCGTCGGCGAAGCCGGGGAGGGTCGCGAGCCCGTTCAACCAATCGGGCACGGACGGCAGGGTCGGACTCGACGCCTGGAACGTGAGGGTCGCCACACGCGAACCCTGCAGGGGCGCCGTGGGCTGCGTGTACTGGACGAGTGGCGAGGCCTGGTCGAGCGAGACGCTGACGATGGTCACGCCGACGGGCAGTGTGCCCTGCACCTTCTCGAGGTAGGTCGGCCAGTCGATGTCGGTCGAACCGCCGACCTTCTGGGCGGCCTCGACCAGGTCGAGCTTTCCCTGCGTGGTCTTCAGGTCCGCGTACTTCGTCTGCGACATGAGCAGCGACTGGGTCTCGCCCTGGGCGGTCATCAGTCCGTCCTCGGCCTGCATGCGTTGGAGGAACGCCGCACCCGATCCGATTCCGACGACGACGGCGACCACGACGACGCCGGCCCAGACCCGACGGGTCAGGGCCGCGGCGCGACGCTCGGCGCGGACCTCCGGGGGCAGCAGGTCGACGCGTGGCGCGCCTCCTACCGTGATGCCGGTGTCTTTTCCGCGGGTTCTCATGCTGCGCTCCCCAGGGCCAGGCCGAGGGCCACGGTCAGGTCGGTCGACCGCGACCGCAGGGCGGCCTCGTCGAGGTTCTTCGCGAAGCCCACCGTCGCGAACGGGTCGGCGAGGGCGACCGGCAGGCGGGTGACCTCGCTGAGCGCCTCGGGCAGGCCGGGCAGGGCCGCTCCCCCGCCGGCGATCATGATGCCCGCGACGGTCTCGGTCGGGCGGGTGTTGACGTAGTACTGGATCGTGTTGCGCAGGCTGCCGAGCAACTCGTTCACGGATTCGAAGATCGCGGCCGACGCGGCCTGTTCGTCGGGAGTCGTCACGGTCGTGGCGAGACCGCGGCCGAACTTGATGCCCTCGGCGACCTGGGCCGAGACCTCGAGCTTCGTCGCGACGGCTTGGGTGACGTCGTCTCCGCCCGAGGGGATGATGCGGACGAACTGGGGGACGCCGTCGGCGATCATGATGACCGAGGTCGTGCTGTGCCCGATCTCGACGAGCGCCACCGTGCCCGCGATGCGCGGACGGGTGACGAGGAGGCGCGTGTTCGAGAACGGGATCAGGTCGACCCCCAGCGTGGTCAGGCCGGCGAGCTTGCTCGCCTGGACGTTGCCGAGCACGGCGTCCTTGACCGCCGCGATCAGCAGCCCGTGGACGACGGGACCGTTCTCGCCGAGCCCCTCGGCGTAGGGGTAGAAGTCGAGGAGGGCGTCGGCGACCGGCACCGGCAGCATGTCCTGCACCTGGAACGGCAGCATCTCACGGATGCGCTTGTGCGACGCCTTGGGCACGGTCATGTCGCGAGCGAGCACCCGCTGGTTGCCCATGCCCAGCACGACGCGTTTGCTCTTGAAACCCCCGGCCGACCACAGCTGCTTGAGCGTGCCGGCCATGGTCTGAGACTCGATCACCTCTCCGCGGCTCGCCGCACCGTCGGGCAGGGACACCTCGCTGAACCGGACGATGGTCGGCTTGGCCTTGTCGACGTCGGCGACCTCGACCGCCCGCACGAAGCGGCTGCCGATGTCGATGCCCACGATGTTCTTGCCCATCAGTTCTGCTCTCTGTCAGCTCGCCGGGTCATGCCAGGCCGAGGAGGGTGAGGTACGCCGTGGCGACGGTGCCGCCGGCGAAGACGCCGACCCAGGCGCCCGCGAGCATCCAGGGGCCGAAAGGGATGCCACCGGTGCGTTCGACGCGTCGGGTGACCAGGAGGACGACGGCGTACAGGCCGCCGAGCAGGAACGCCGCGAAGGCTCCCACGGCGAACTCGCCCCAGCCGAGCCAGGCGAGGTACAGGCCGAGCACGCCGGCGAGCTTGACGTCGCCGAAGCCCATGCCACCCGGGTACGACAGGGCGGCGATGAGGTAGAAGGCGAAGAGGGAGGCCAGGCCGATGGCGGCGCGGACGAGCGCCGGCCAGTCCCCGACGAGGATGCTCGAGGCGGCCAGGAGGGCGCCCCCGACCGCGTAGGACGGCAGGACGATCGCGTCCGGCAGCCGGTGGTGTTCGAGGTCGATGACGGCGAGTGCGACGCTCACGCCGGCCAGCCAGAGGAAGGCGATGAGGGACAGGAGGCGCGCCACGAGCGGCAACGCCTCGGTCGGCACGCCGACGAGCGGCCACAGGCGGGCGGCGACGAGCACGAAGAACAGGCCGGTGGCCAGTTCGACGATCGGGTACCGGGCCGAGATGGAGGTGCGACAGTCGCGGCACTTCCCGCCGAGGGCGAGCCAGCTGACCACGGGGACGTTGTCACGGCGGCGGATCGGCGTCGAGCAGCTCGGGCAGGCGCTCGCGGGTCGCGCGATCGAGATGCCCGCGGGAACGCGGTACACCACGACGTTGAGGAACGATCCGATGAGCAGTCCGAAGCCACCCGCCACGAGGACGGCGGTGATCCACGGAGCCGCGATCACGAGGCGGCCCCGGTCGACGTGAAGGCGGCCTTGACCTCGGTCTGCGTGGTGACGCCGTACGAGGTCGTCACCGGGCTGAGGAACTTCGGCGGCGCGAGGTAGCGCAGGCGCGTGTCGTAGGCGTAGGCCTTGATGTACCCGTTGGAGCCGCTGCGGACGACGCCGCGGTACGCCTGCGAGATCGACCCCTTGATGGTCAGCGTGCCCCGGTCGCCACCGCGCCCGTAGTTCTGCACGAGGAACGAGTGCTGGACCGAGATGATCGCCGCGTCGATCTCGCGGTCACGGTCGCCGAGCATCGACCCGCCGAACGCGTTGACCGGGTTGTGCACCCAGGTCACGCCGTCGGAGGCCAGGCCGAGGATGTTCGTGCTCGCGTTCGTGGACGCGTAGGTGAGGTCGCCCGTGACGTAGAGGTAGTTCTTGGCCGCGATGGTCAGCTGCCCCTGGAAGGTGCCCTTGACGAAGGCGTCTCCGCTGCGGGCGCCGTAGGCGCAAGCCCCGGAGCCCGGACCACCGGCCGTGGTCGCCGTCGGCACGGACTCGCCGGCCAGGGGGTAGCCGACGTGGTTGTTGGAGCACGAGGTCTCGGTGAGGTCGCCCGTGGAGGCCCACGCGTTGACGTTGGACTTGCCCTTGCCCGACGCGGGCACGGGGATGTCCTGGACGTAGACCAGGTTGTTCACGGGCACGGTGATGGTCGCGCCGGCGGCCGAGCCGAGCTGGCCCTTCCCGGTGCCCGGCAGGCCGCACTCGGCCGGTGCGCTGCCCTCGGTGGCCTCGGCGTTCGCGAGCTGCGTCATCTTCGAGTACGGCGACTTGACGGTCATCTTGCCGTCGGCGGTGAAGACGATGTCGGTCGGCCCGGTGTAGAGGCAGCCGGGGCGCGGGACCTCGGAGGGGATGTCGGTGCGGGTCTCGCGCACCTTGTCGTTGTTGGTGTCGGGCATCTGCACGGTCGCCACCTGGCCGGGGACGCCCTTGTCGAAGGTCTGACCCGAGCACGCGCTGTTGTTCGAGTCGACCTTGGCGTACGTGCGGCCGGCGGTCGGGTCGGCCGTGGTCACGACCTCCTTGAAGGTCGCCGAGCAGACGCGCATCGTGTCGTTGGAGTGTGCCGGACCGTAGATGGTGTCGCCACCGCTGAACGCGATCTCACCGCAGTCGTCCCCCTGGGTGCGTCCCTCCCAGGCGTGCTTGGTGCAGTCCGCGTTCGTGCTGCGGGTGAGCGTGGGGTCCTGGGACTCGATGTCGGTGAAGTACAGGTAGTCGATGAAGCCCTTCTGGCGCAGGTCGGCGATGACCGATCGCGTGGCCGAACCGACCTTGCCCGTCGAGCGGATGCGCAGGGCGCCCGACCCGACGTACTTCGAGTTGTCGACCTCGTAGCGGAACTGCGCGAGGTCGGCGCTGCCCGGCACCGAGGCCCACGAGCCGGAGGGACCCGACCCGAACGCCTTGTTGGTCTGAGTGCCGGACGGCAGGGTCAGCTTGCTGGCGGTCGCCTTGCTGAACGGGGCGTCGGAGTCGCCGTACTGCTGGTAGCTGTTGTCGTTGGCGAGGCGAGACTGGTACTCCTCGACGCCGGCGTAGGCCGCGGCGAGGGCACCGTTGAAGTCCTGGTCGCCGTCGGCCTTCTTGAGCCCGCTCGTGGCCACGGTCAGGGCGGTGGCAGCCATGATGACGAGCACCATGCCGAAGATGAGGGTGATGGCCATGGCCATGCCGCTCTCGGCGGACGGGCCGGCCAGCCCGAGACGGGTGCGCAAGGAGGTCATGTGGTCGCCCCTCCGGCGAGGTTGGACAGCGAGACGGTGTTCTGCAGGGTGACCGCCTGGCTCGACATCGAGCTGGTCCGGTCGATGGTCAGCGAGATGGTCACCGCGGCGATGGAGGGCAGCTGCGACGCCGTGAGCGCACCCGAGGCGTCGGGGGTCAGCGTCTTGCCCGTGAAATCGAGGTAGGTGAACAGTGGCGAACCGCTGCTCGCTGCCGTGACGACGGTGCCGCCGAGGGCGCGCTTGGTCGCCGGCGAGGTGAACTGCCAGAAGTCGGTCTGGAGGGGCGTGGCCACGACGGTGGACGAGCTGAGGGTGCGGTCGGCCTCGAGGCGGTAGGTCACGCGACGCGGCACGGTCGTCAGGGAGTCGGCGGTGTTGACGGCCGTCGTGAGGGTCAGGCTCTCGGTCGTCGCGAGCGTGAACGCCGACGCCTCGGTGCCCCCGGGCTGGGCGATCGTCCGGGCGGCCCGGATGGTCCGGCTGAGGTCGTTCAGCCCGTTCGAGGCGACGCGGGTGTTGACGTCGATGAACCGGGCCTGGGCCGTGGCCTTCGTCAGCGAGACGAAGGTGGTCGAGACGACGGCCAGGACGATGCCGAAGACCATGATGGCCACCAGCAGCTCGGCCAGGCTGACGCCCTCGTCTCGGCGGGCCCGGGCGAGCAGTCGCCGCAGCGCGGTCACTTGGCGGGCCTCGGGTCGAGCGTGACGACGTTCGCCGTGCCACCGCTGCCACCGAAGATGGCGCCGATGACGCTGCCGATCAACCCGCTGATGGTGAGTCCACGCAACGAGGACGAGTCCCTCCCGGATGAGAGCGACCACGTGCCGTAGGGCAGGGCGATCGTGACCTCGTTCGCCGGAGTCTTGTTCTTGACCGTGAAGGTGTAGGTCTGGGTGGCGGCGCAGCCCGGGTCGCCGTTCAGAGCGGTCGTGGACTTGGCCTGGATGACGGTGTCGCTGCCCGCGGCGAGCTTCACGGTCGTCACGCCCATCGGCAGCGGGTAGGTCGCGGTCTTCTCCGACGCGGCGACGAAGGGCTGGCGTGTGGCCGTCTTGCCGGCGGCGTTGGCCGGCCACGAGGCCGGATCGGGCGAGAGGCAGCTGCCGCCGTCCGTGCCGGCGGGCAGGTAGGTGCCGGCGATCAGCTGGTAGCCGGTCGTCAGGGGGTAGAGGTAGGCGTCGCTCACCGGGCCGTTGAGCACGTACGCTTCGGGCCCGCCGAGGACGGTGGTCTTGAGGTCGTTCGGCAGCAGCACGGTGCCGCCGGCGTAGTTCGAGGCATAGCCGAGCTCGAAGTCGTCGCCGAGGTCGTAGGTGAACGACACACCCGCGGTGTCGCCCTTGACGACGGAGGTACCCGTCTTGACCGGCGCGGGCTGCTGCCGGGAGTCGCGATAGGGCGCGGCGTCGGCGCGCGAGACGGTCACCTTGTAGGAGCCCGGCAGCACCTTGATGGCGACCGCGCATCCGTCGGCGTTGGTCACACCCGGCTTCGAGGCCGAGGTCAGCGCCTTGCCGGGCGTGTTCGAGCCGGCGTCGGGCTCGACGGTGACGACGACACCCGAGACCGGGCCGCCTTTGGTGTCCTTGACGCCGATGACGATCGTGCCGGTGTCCTGGTCGTTCAGGCGGCTGTTGGGGGCGAGGATCGTGTCGCTGCGCACGGGAGAGGTCGTCTTGCGCATGCCCGACCAGGTGACCGCGACCTGGAGGCGCTTGTAGAACAGCGAACCGTTGCCCGACGACGCGGCCGGGGTGCAGGTCGCGTCCACGCCGGTGGTGGTGATCCAGGCGGCGGTCTGGGCCACGGTGAACGTGGTGCCGTTGACGACGGTCGTCGTCGTGCCCGAGGCCACCGCCACGACGTCGGTCACGGAGCGGGCGACGTCGACGGCCTGGGCGGCGAGGTTGGTGGCGACCTCACGGCTGCGGTTGTCGCTCGACATCGTCAGCGTGGTGCCGACGGCGACGATGGAGCCGACGGTGATGATCGCGAAGACCAGGAGGGCGACGACCACCTCGACGATCGACAGACCGGCCTCCCGGGCCTCGGGGTCGAGGGGGCGGAGACGGGCGCTGAGTCGCTGGAACATGGTGGTTCACCTCCCGGTCGGGTCGAGGGCGTGGCGGCTCGTGGTCGCCGGAACGACACGAGAAGGTAGGGGACGTCCGCTGGCGCCGGGTGAGGGCACCAGCGGACGTCAGGGTCACCAGGTGGTGGCTGCTCCGCAGGCGCCGTCCTGCACACCGGTGTTCGTCGAGATGCGGAAAGTGTTGCCCGTCGTGCCCTTGGCGTTCACGCAGAAGTTGCTCGAGGTCGAGTTGCTGGCATATGCGGGGGCACTTGCCGAGCCGGAGTAGTCGGCGCTCGCGGTGTAGCCGTACTTTCCGAGATTGGCGGACGTCAGAGCCGGTGCTGTCGTCGCCGTGTTGTCGTTCGTGTAGCTCGCGACGATGGCCGTCTTGATGTTCGAGAGGTCGCTTTTCACGGCCGAGTCCTTGGCGTTGTTCTGCACGCCGAGGTACACCGGGATGGCGATCGCGGCGAGGATGCCGATGATGATGACGACGACGAGGAGCTCGATCAGGGTGAAGCCCTTGTCCTTGTCGTCGGAGAGGTTCTGGCGGCGGGCGCTGAGCTTGCCCATGAGGGTGAAGTACATGTCGCTGGTCCTGTTCGGTCGGGTGCGGGAGTGATGCCCGGTGAGGGGGGTGAGGCGGTCACTGAGCTCCCGCCGGGATCGATGGTGCCACCTGGGAAAGTGCCCCAGAATCCCTTGGAAGGGGGGTTTTGGCCCGCGACACGGCCCCAGTTCGGGTATCCCCCAAAAGGCCGAAAGCGCAGGTCAGCACCCGTTTGCGGGGTAGACCGCCCGGTCGCGAGACGCTCGGCACGAGAAGGAGGCGCGAGCCGGCCTCGTGAGCCGGCCCGCGCCTCCTGCGGGGGCGCCTGACGCGTTACTTGATCAGCGAGGTGATCTGGAAGATGGGCAGGTACAGCGCCACGATCATGCCGCCGACGACGACGCCGAGGAAGGCGATCAGCAGGGGCTCGATCAGGGCCGTCAGCGACTCGGTCGTCGACTTCACCTCTTGGTCGTAGAAGTCCGCGACCTTCTCGAGCATCGTCTGCAGCGAACCCGAGTCCTCGCCGACCGAGATCATCTGCGTGACCATCGACGGGAACACGCCCGAGTCGGTCAGCGGGCCGGCGATGGACTCGCCCTGCCGCACCGATTCGGCCACCTTGACCAGCGCCTCCTCGAGGACGTAGTTGCCCGACACCTCGCCCACGATGCGCAGTGCCGTGAGGATGGGCACACCGGCCCCGATCATGTTCGAGAAGTTGCGGCTGAACCGCGCGATCGCGATCTTTCGGAACAGCGCACCGAAGACGGGCAGCCTCAGCTTCAGCGGATCGAGGAACGCCCGCACCTTGACCGAGTTCTTGTTCGTCCGCCACCAGATCGAGAACGCGATGCCCACGACGATGCCGGCCGGCACGACGTACGGCATCGCCCGCGACGCGTAGACGAGCATCATCGTCGGCAACGGCAGCTGGCCGCCGAGGTTGGTGAACATGTCCTGGAAGATCGGGACGATGAACAGCAGCATGATGACGACCGCGACGAGCGACATGACGAGCACGACGACGGGGTAGGTCATGGCCGACTTGATCGTCGACCGCAGCGCCACCTCCTTCTCGAAGTTCTCGGCCGTCGACTCGAGCGCCTTGTCGAGGAACCCGCCGGTCTCGCCCGCCTTGATCATGTTGATCATCAGCGGCGGGAAGTCCTTGTCGTGCTTGCCGACCGCGTCCGAGAACGAGACGCCGGTCTCGACGTCGTCGCGCACCTCGGCCATGATCTTGGCCAGCCGCTTGTTGTCGACCTGGTCGGCGAGGATCGTCAGGGTCCGCAGCAGCGACAGCCCCGAACCGATCATGGTCGCCATCTGGCGCGACATGACCGCGATGTCCTTCATCTTGACCGCACGGTCGCCGAGCCCGGGGATCGACACCTCGCGCTGCAGGCCGGTGCCGGCACCCGCCTCGCTGATCGAGATCGGCTGCACGCCCATCGTGCGGAGGCGGGTGATGACCGCGCCCTCGCTCGACGCGTCGACCTTGCCCTTGACGACCTTGCCGGCCCCGTCACGCCCCTTGTAGGCGTAGGCGACTGCCCCGGCCATCAGGCGGCCCCGCCAGAGAACGAGTCGCCGAAGTCGATGCCGCTGTCGAGGCCCTGGCTCTCGGACTTGTTGATCACTCGCGTCACGAGGCGGTCGAACCCTTCACGGTCGTGCACCTTCTCCATCGCCGCCTTGTGCGTCACGACGCCGGTGTTCACCAGGTCGGCGAGCTTCTGGTCCATCGTGTGCATGCCGAGGTCACGGCCCGCCTGCATCGACGAGGCGATCTGGTACGTCTTGCCCTCGCGCACGAGGTTGCCGATCGCGGGGGTCATCATCATGATCTCGGTCGCCACGACCCGGCCGCGGCCGCTGGCCTTGGGCAGCAGCGTCTGACAGACGACGCCCTGCAGCGTCGAGGCGAGCTGCGTGCGCACCTGGTCCTGCTGGTACGGCGGGAACACGTCGATGACGCGGTCGATGGTCTGCGCCGCGCTCTGCGTGTGCAGGGTCGCGAAGACGAGGTGACCGGTCTCGGCGGCGGTCAGCGCGACCGAGATGGTCTCGAGGTCGCGGAGCTCACCGATCAGGATGACGTCGGGGTCCTGCCGCAGCACGTGCTTGAGCGCCGCCGCGAAGCTGTGGGTGTCGTGCCCGACCTCTCGCTGGTTCACGAGCGACTTCTTGTGCTGGTGCATGAACTCGATCGGGTCCTCGACCGTCACGATGTGGTCGGCCCGCGTGCGGTTGACGAGGTCGATCAGCGCCGCGAGGGTCGTCGACTTGCCCGAACCCGTGGGGCCCGTGACGAGCACGAGACCGCGCGGGAGCTTGGCGAAGGTCGACACCGACTCGGGAACGCCCAGATCGCCGAGCTGCTTGATCTCGGTGGGGATCAACCGGAAGGCCGCCCCCAACGAGCCGCGCTGCTGGTAGAAGTTCACGCGGAAACGCGACTCGTCCGAGAGCGAGTAGGCGAAGTCGAGCTCGAGCTCGTCGTCGAAGCGCTGCTGCTGCTCGGGCGTGAGCAGGCTCTCCAGCGCCGTGCGGACGATGGCCGCGTCCCAGACGGTGCCGCCGGCGAGGGCGGGTCGCAGGTCACCATCGACGCGGATCGTCGGCATGGCGTCGGTGGTGACGTGCAGGTCGGACGCGTTCTGCAGCACGACCTGGATCAGCGCCGAGACGAGTCCGGCGTGCGCGTGGTCGCGCGGGTGGCGGTGCAGCTCGATGCCGTGGAAGTCGGCCGCGTCCTCGGCCGTCGTGAGGACGGCGGTCGGCGCGTCGGCCGCAACGTGCTGCGGAGCGGGCGCGTCCCAGGGGGCGACCGTGGACGGGGCCGCCGGGGCGCCGGCGGCGGTCGGGAAGACGACGCCCTCGGCGGCGAACGGCGAGGCCGACGTGCTCGTCGCCGTCGTCTCGGCCGTCGCCGGGATCGCGACGGTGGGGGCGGTGGCGGCGAGGTCCGTCGCGGAGTCGACCCGCGCCTCCTGCATGGGGGTCGCCTGAGCCCGGGAGGCGCGGATCGGCTCCTCGAAGCGGGGGTCGACCCAGCCGGGTCGCGGCGTCGACGGCAGCACGTGGCCGGCGGGCGGCGGGCTGAGCGGTGCCGGGGAGGCTGCCGTGGGCCCTGCGGTCGCGGGCGACGTGAGCACGGAGGAGGGCGCGGAGACCGACGACGGGGCCGCGGCCGACCGGGGCAGGACGGGCGAGGGGCCCGAGTCGGGGACGAGCAGGGCCTCCTGGTCGGCGAGCGCGGCCTTGTCGACCAGGGCCTCGGCCAACCGGGCGGCGCGACGGCTCGAGGGGGCACGCGTGGGCGTCCAGCCCATGACCGGGTCCTGGCCACCGTCGAGGCTGTAGACGGGGCCCGTCGCGGCGCCACCGGGCGACGCGGGAGCGGACGGGAACGACGACGCGTCGGCCGGAGCCGTCGACGACGCGGTCGCGGAGCCGGTCGCGGTCGCGGTGGCTGACCGGACCTCGTTGCCCGGACGACCCGGCGTCCACCCCGCGAGGGCGGCGGCCTCGGCGGCCGCGTCGTCGGGGAGGTCGTAGATCGAAGCGCTCATGAGAGGGCCTCCTCGTTCTCGGTCCGGGCTCGGCCGGAGACGGGCGTCACGCGACGACCCGCAGGATCTCTTCGACGCTGGTGAGGCCGAGCTTGGCCTTCTCCCAACCGTCCTGACGCAGGCTCAACATGCCCTGCTCGCGGGCGACCCGGCCGATCTCGGCGCTGGACGCGCGGCTGACGGCGAGGCGTTCGATCTCTTCCGAGACGCTCATCACCTCGTGCAGCGCGATGCGACCGCGGTAGCCCGTGTTCGAACACTGCTGGCAGCCCACCGGCTGGTACACCGTGGGGTTCTCGTCGGGCCCGACGCGGAACTTCAGGTGTGCCAGCTGCAGCGGCGAGTAGGCCGTGGGCGTCTTGCACCGGTCGCAGAGCCGACGAGCGAGGCGCTGGGCGACGACGCAGTCGATGGCCGAGCCGACGAGGAAGGGCTCGATGCCCATCTCGGTGAGGCGGGTGATGGCGCTCGGGGCGTCGTTCGTGTGCAACGTGCTCAGCACGAGGTGGCCGGTCAACGACGCCTCGATCGCGATCTGCGCCGTCTCGTGGTCGCGGATCTCACCGAGCAGGACGACGTCGGGGTCGGACCGCAGGATGCTGCGGAGCGCACTCGCGAAGGTCAGGCCCGCCTTGGGGTTGACCTGCACCTGGTTGATGCCCTTCATGCGGTACTCGACCGGGTCCTCGACCGTGATGACGTTGATCTCGGGACGGGCGACGGCGTTCAGGGTCGTGTACAGCGTCGTCGACTTGCCCGAGCCCGTGGGGCCGGTGACGAGGATCATGCCGTAGGGCTTCGAGTACGACTCGGCGTAGACGTCGAAGTTGCGCTCGAGCAGGTTGAGGTCGCGCAGGCTCATCGAGGTGTTCGAGTTGTCGAGGATCCGCATCACGACCTTCTCGCCCCAGACGGTCGGCAGCGTCGCCACCCGCAGGTCGATCTGTCGTCCGCCGTGGCGCACCGACATGCGACCGTCCTGCGGCTTGCGGCGCTCGGCGATGTCGATCTCGCTCATGATCTTCAGGCGCGAGATGACGCCGTTCTGGATCGCCTTCGGTGCCGGCTGCATCTCGTGCAGCACCCCGTCGATGCGGTAGCGGATGCGCACGTCGGTCTCGGACGGCTCGATGTGGATGTCGGAGGCGTGGTCGGTGATCGCCTGGCTGACGAGCAGGTTGACGAACCGGACGATCGGCACGTCGTCGTCGGGACCGTCGGTGATGTCGGCGGCGGTCTCGTGCGCCCGCTCCTCTTCGAGGGTCGACGTGAGGTCGTTCAGCTCGTCGTCGGCGCGCAGGTAGCGGTCGATGGCGGCGCGGAGGTCGTTCTTCTCGGCGACGACGGGGTCGACGCCCATGCGGAGGCCGGCACGGACGTCGTCGATGGCGAAGACGTCGCCCGGGTCCTCCATGGCGAGGATCAAGGAACCGTCGCGCACCCCGATCGGCAGGACCTTGTGGCGTCGGCACACGGCCGCGGGCACCATCGTCACGGCCGAACGGTCGACGGGGTAGTCGATCAGCTCGACGAAGTCGAGGTCGGCGGCCGTGGCCCGGGCCCTCGCCACCTGCATCTCGGTGACGACGCCTCGCGAGAGGAGGTCGCGGATCGACGCCTCTTCCTCGGCCGGGCCGCGCGGGATCACGTCGAGCTGCTCGATCGGCAACAGCCCGTGCAAGATCAGGATCTCGGTCATGGAAGCCACGCGTACCTCCTCGGAAGTACAGGGCCTCGGGGGTAGGACGACGAGGCCGGTCGACGCTCGGGGTCGGGACCGAGCTTGCCTCACGCTACGGCCGGGACGTCGTCGCCGGCACGTCCCAGAGCGGGTGCCCCTCGAAGGGGTGCGCCGGTCGACCGGGGGCGGCCTCAGTACGCGCGGACCACCGTGGCGGAGCGCCTCGCAGCGACGAACCCGGCCCGGTCGTAGAGCCCGAGTGCGCCCGTCGGGCTCACGGAGTCGACGTCGAGCACGGTCACCTCCAGCCCCTCGGCGACGTGTGCCTCGAGCGTCGACGCGAGCAAGGACTGCGCGAGGTGCCGTCCGCGCCAGGAACGCCGGACGCCGACGTACTCGACGTAGGCGCACCGCCGCCCCAGGGCCGCCCAGTCCTCGGGGTCGACGTCGCTCAGCACGAACGCGACGACCTGCTCGGCGGCCTCGGGGTCGTCGAGGGGACGGGCGACCGCCAGCAGCGAGAGGTCCTGGCGGAAGGTGCCGGCACCGACCATCCGACCCCAGCGGTCCTCGCTCGTCGGCTGGCTGCCCCAGTGGTCGCGGAAGGCGTCGTTGCGGGCCTGACGCGTCGCCTCGACCCATTCGTCGGTCATCGTGACCAGGCGGACGGCCGGGTCGAGCGCGACGCGCTCGATCGGTTCCGTCAGGTCGCGCCGCAGCTCGGTCCACCACCGCGACTCGTCGAACCCCGCCCGACGTAACGCCGCCCGTGTGGCGAGGGCGTCCTCCTCGACGTCGGTCACGAGACCGGCCGGCAGGACCTCGTCACAGGCGGCCAGGTGCTGCTCGCCCCGAGCCCGTTGCCAGTCGAGGAGACGGCGACCGAGACCCTCGCCGCGTCGGCCGGGGTCGACACCGCCGGGGACCCCCACCCGCACGAGGCTGACCCGGGTCGGGCCCAGGTGGCTGAGTCCCCAGGCGACGAAGCGGCCGTCGGCGTCGACCCCGACGATGCTGTCCCGCACGAGGTCGATGCCGGGCGACGTGAGGTCGTCACGCACGACCTCGAGGGCATGGCCCCGGTCGGGGTGGTCGACGGCCCCGATGCGGGCACAGAGCGCGTGCAGGGGCACGAGGTCGTCGAGCGCGAGCGGCCGCCAGGTGACACCCGCGACGGATTCTGGTGGCAGCACGACGTCGGGCGCCGCCACCCGCTCGTGGACGGGACGGTCGGCCGTGCCGACGCTGACGCCCTCGGCGGCCTCGCCCCGGGCGACGACGGCCGGGGGCGCCGTCGCCGGTGCTCCGACGGCGCCGCCGACGGCGGAGGTCACGGTGGCGGTCTCTTCGGGCTGGTCGTCGGGCATCCGTCCATCCTGCCGGGCCTCCTCCCGCCGTCGCCTCAGCCCGGCGGGGGAACGACCCGCCGGCGTCACCGCTCGGTCCGGTGACGGCGAAGGGCCCCGGTCCGCACGATGTGCGAGCCGGGGCCCTTCGAGGCGAGGCCTTCAGGAGGCGCGGTGCGGGTCAGACCCTCACCGCGCCTCCCGACGGGGTTCTCAGTTGTAGGTGCCGGGGGTGAAGTCGTCCGACGAGAACGAGTCGAAGTCCACGAAGCTCAGGTCGGCTTCGTTGAACGACGCATCGTCGGTGAAGACGCGGTTGGGGTACCGCTCCGCCTTCGCCTCTTCCGTCGCCTCGACCGATACGTCGCGGTAACGCGACAGGCCGGTGCCCGCGGGGATGAGCTTTCCGATGATGACGTTCTCTTTCAGACCGACCAGCGGGTCGCTCTTGCCTTCCATGGCCGCCTGCGTGAGGACGCGGGTCGTCTCTTGGAAGGACGCGGCCGACAGCCACGACTCGGTCGCCAGCGAGGCCTTCGTGATGCCCATGACCTCTTGGCGAGCGGACGCGGTCCGCTTGCCCTCGGTCAGTGCCGCACGGTTGATCTCGTTGTACTTCGACCGGTCGACGAGCTCACCGGGCAGCAGGTCGGTGTCGGCGTGGTCGACGACGGTGACCTTGCGGAGCATCTGACGGACGATGACCTCGATGTGCTTGTCGTGGATCGGCACACCCTGCGAGCGGTAGACGTCCTGGACGCCACCCACGAGGTGCTGCTGCACCGCACGGACGCCCTTGACGCGCAGGACCTCTTTCGGGTCCACCGCACCGGCGATGATCTGCTCACCGAGCTCGACGTGCTGACCGTCCTCGACGAGGAGGGTCGAACGCTTGAGCACCGGGTAGATCACTTCTTCGTCGCCGTTGTCGGGCTGCAGGATGACGCGGCGAGCCTTGTCGGTGTCCTCGATGGTGATGCGACCGGCCGAGTCGGCGATCGGGGACGCACCCTTGGGGGTGCGCGCCTCGAACAGCTCGGTCACGCGGGGCAGACCCTGCGTGATGTCGTCGGCCGAGGCCGAACCACCGGTGTGGAAGGTACGCATGGTCAGCTGCGTGCCGGGCTCACCGATCGACTGGGCCGCGATGATGCCGACGGCCTCACCGATGTCGACCAGGTTGCCGGTGGCCAGCGAGCGGCCGTAGCACTGGGCGCAGACACCGACCGCGGCCTCACAGGTGAGGACGGAGCGGACCTTGATGGTCTCGACGCCGGCCGCCACGAGCTCGTCGATCAGGACGTCTCCGACGTCGGCGCCGGCCTCGGCCAGCACCGTGCCCCCGGCGTCCACCGCGGCTGCCGCGAGCGACCGTGCGAACACGGTGTTCTCGACGGTCGCGTCGCGCACCATGACGCCGTTGGCGTCGGGTGCGGCGATCGGCATCTCGAGGCCACGCGAGGTACCGCAGTCGTCTTCACGGATGATGACGTCCTGCGACACGTCGACGAGACGACGGGTCAGGTACCCCGAGTCGGCCGTACGGAGGGCCGTGTCGGCCAGACCCTTGCGGGCACCGTGCGTCGCGATGAAGTACTCGGCCACCGACAGACCCTCGCGGTACGAGGAGATGATCGGGCGGGGGATGATGTCACCCTTCGGGTTGTTCACCAGGCCTCGCATGCCGGCGATGTTGCGCACCTGCAGCCAGTTACCACGGGCCCCCGACGTCACCATGCGGTTGATGGTGTTGTCGATCGGGAAGTTCGCCCGCATCTCGGCGGCGACCTCGTTCGTGGCCTCCGTCCAGATCTTGATCAGGTCGGCACGACGCTCGGCGTCGGAGATGAGGCCCTTGTCGAACTCGGACTGCACCGCCGCGGCCTGCTTCTCGTAGCCCGCGACGATCTCGGGCTTGCGCGGAGGCGTGAGCACGTCGGACAGCGCGACCGTGACACCCGAACGCGAGGCCCAGTAGAAGCCCGCGTCCTTGATGTTGTCGAGGGCTGCGGCGACGGCGACCTTGGGGTAGCGCTCGGCGAGGTCGTTGACGATCGTCGAGAGCATGCCCTTGTCGGTCACCTGCTGGACGAACGGGTAGTCCGCCGGCAGGTTCTCGTTGAAGAGCGCACGACCGAGGGTCGTCTCGAGCAGGATGTCCTGTCCGACCTCGTAGCCCTCGGGAGCCTCGCCCTCGGCGAAGTGCACGCCGTTCATGCGGATCTTGACCATCGCGTTGAGGTCGAGCGAGCCCTGGTCCTTCGCGAGGATCGCCTCGGCGACCGACGAGAAGGCACGGCCTTCACCCTCGGCACCTTCGGTGACCGTCGTGAGGTAGTGCAGACCGATGATCATGTCCTGTGCGGGCAGGGTCACCGGGCGGCCGTCGGACGGCTTCAGGATGTTGTTCGAGGCGAGCATCAGGATGCGCGCCTCGGCCTGGGCCTCGACGGACAGCGGCAGGTGCACGGCCATCTGGTCACCGTCGAAGTCGGCGTTGAACGCCGCGCAGACGAGGGGGTGCAGCTGGATGGCCTTGCCCTCGACCAGCTGGGGCTCGAACGCCTGGATGCCGAGACGGTGCAGCGTGGGCGCACGGTTCAGCAGCACGGGGCGCTCGCGGATGATCTCTTCGAGGACGTCCCAGACCTGCGGGCGCGAACGCTCGACCATGCGCTTGGCCGACTTGATGTTCTGAGCGTGGCTCAGGTCGATCAGGCGCTTGATGACGAACGGCTTGAACAGCTCGAGGGCCATCTGCTTGGGCAGACCGCACTGGTGCAGCTTGAGCGTCGGGCCGACGATGATGACCGAACGACCGGAGTAGTCGACGCGCTTGCCGAGCAGGTTCTGGCGGAAGCGACCCTGCTTTCCCTTGAGCATGTCGCTCAGGGATTTCAGGGCGCGGTTGCCGGTACCGGTGACGGGACGACCGCGACGACCGTTGTCGAACAGGGCGTCGACGGCCTCTTGCAGCATGCGCTTCTCGTTGTTCACGATGATCTCGGGAGCACCGAGGTCGAGCAGGCGACGGAGGCGGTTGTTGCGGTTGATCACGCGACGGTAGAGGTCGTTCAGGTCGCTGGTCGCGAAGCGACCACCGTCGAGCTGCACCATCGGGCGCAGCTCGGGCGGGATGACCGGGACGACGTCGAGGACCATGGCGGCCGGCGAGTTGCCGGTCGCCAGGAACGAGCTGACGACGCGCAGGCGCTTGATGGCGCGGATCTTCTTCTGACCCTTGCCCTCGGAGATCTGCAGGTGGAGGTTCTCGGCCTCGGTGGTGAGGTCGAAGGCCTCGAGGCGCTTCTTGATCGCCTCGGCGCCCATGTGGGCCTCGAAGTAGATGCCGAAGCGGTCCTGCAGCTCGTGGAAGACGGCGTCTTCCGGCTTGAGGTCGCCGACCTTGAGGTTGCGGAAGTCCTCCCACACGCGCTCGAGGCGGTTGATGTCCTCGTCGAACGACTTGCGCGTCTGCGACATCTCTTTCTCGGCGCCGTCCTTCGCACGACGCTTCTGGTCGCTCTTCGCGCCTTCTTCCTCGAGGACGGCCAGGTCGTCCTCGAGCTTCTTCAGGCGGTCGGCGATGCGCGTGTCGCGCTGCGACTCGAGCTGCTTGATCTCGAGGCGGAGCTCGTTCTCGAGCCCGGGCATGTCGGCGTGACGGCCCTCTTCGTCGATCGAGATGACCATGTAGGCCGCGAAGTAGATGACCTTCTCGAGGTCTTTCGGGGCCATGTCGAGCAGGTAGCCCAAGCGCGAGGGGACGCCCTTGAAGTACCAGATGTGCGTGACGGGGGCGGCGAGCTCGATGTGGCCCATGCGCTCACGACGCACGGACGACTTCGTGACCTCGACGCCGCAGCGCTCGCAGACGATGCCCTTGAAGCGGACGCGCTTGTACTTGCCGCACGCGCACTCCCAGTCACGCGAGGGCCCGAAGATCTGTTCTCCGAAGAGACCGTCCTTCTCGGGCTTCAGCGTGCGGTAGTTGATGGTCTCCGGCTTCTTGACCTCACCGTGCGACCAGGCGCGGATGTTCTCGGCAGTGGCGAGGCCGATCCGCAGCTCATCGAAAGTTGTTGCTTCGATCAAAATTTAATCCCTTGTCAGATGTATCGACGTGTCGTTGTGGGAAGGGGGCTTAGATCTCGTCGACGTTCGACGATTCGAAGCGGGAGGAGATGTTGATGCCGAGCTCTTCGGCGGCACGGAAGACCTCGTCGTCCGTGTCGCGCAGGCTGACCGTCTGGCCGTCGGCCGAGAGGACCTCGACGTTCAGGCACAGCGACTGCATCTCTTTGATGAGGACCTTGAAGCTCTCGGGGATGCCGGGCTCCTGGATGTTCTCGCCCTTGACGATGGCTTCGTACACCTTCACGCGGCCGAGGATGTCGTCCGACTTGATGGTCAGGAGCTCTTGCAGCGCGTACGCGGCGCCGTAGGCCTCGAGGGCCCAGACCTCCATCTCACCGAAGCGCTGGCCACCGAACTGTGCCTTACCACCCAGCGGCTGCTGCGTGATCATCGAGTACGGGCCCGTCGAACGCGCGTGGATCTTGTCGTCGACGAGGTGGTGCAGCTTCAGGATGTACATGTAGCCGACCGAGATCGGGTTCGGGAACGGCTCACCCGAGCGACCGTCGAACAGGCGCGCCTTGCCGGACGAACCGATCAGACGCTCACCGTCGCGGGTCGGCAGGGTGGAGTCGAGCAGACCCTCGATCTCGCGCTCGGCGGCACCGTCGAACACCGGGGTGGCGACCTTCGTGCCGGGAGCGGCGCTGAGCGCCTCTTCGGGCAGGTTCTTCGCCCACTCCTGGACGCCCTCGACGTTCCAGCCCTGCGCCGCGATCCACCCGAGGTGGATCTCGAGCACCTGGCCGAAGTTCATTCGACCGGGAACGCCCAGCGGGTTGAGGATGATGTCGACCGGGGTGCCGTCCGCGAGGAAGGGCATGTCCTCGACGGGGAGGATCGTCGAGATGACGCCCTTGTTGCCGTGACGACCGGCGAGCTTGTCACCCGCGGTGATCTTGCGCTTCTGGGCGATGAACACGACCACGCGCTGGTTGACGCCCGAGCCGAGCTCGTCGTCTCCGTCCTGCGAGTCGAACACCTTGACGCCGATGACCGTGCCCTGCTCGCCGTGGGGCACCTTCAGGGACGTGTCGCGGACCTCACGGCTCTTCTCGTTGAAGATCGCACGCAGCAGGCGCTCTTCGGCGCTGAGCTCGGTCTCGCCCTTGGGCGTGACCTTGCCGACGAGGATGTCGCCGGGGCGCACCTCGGCACCGATGCGGATGATGCCGCGCTCGTCGAGGTCGGCCAGCAGGTCGGGGCTGACGTTGGGGAGATCACGGGTGATCTCTTCCTTGCCGAGCTTCGTGTCGCGGGCGTCGACTTCGTACTCTTCGATGTGGATCGACGAGAGCGTGTCGTCCTTGATGAGGTTCTGCGACAGGATCATCGCGTCCTCGTAGTTGTAGCCCTCCCACGGCATGAACGCGACGAGGAGGTTCTTGCCGAGCGCGAGCTCGCCGTTCTCGGTCGCCGGACCGTCGGCGATGACCTCGCCGACCTCGACGCGCTGGCCGGCGTCGACGATCACACGGTGGTTGTAGCTGGCGCCCTGGTTCGAGCGGTCGAACTTGCGCAGGAAGTAGTCCTGCGTGCCACCGTCGTCGAGCTGCACGGTGACGACGTCGGCCGACACCTCGGAGACCACGCCGGCGGCGTCGGCGGTGACGACGTCACCGGCGTCGATCGCGGTGTAGCCCTCCATGCCGGTGCCGACGAGGGGGCTCTCGCTGCGGACGAGCGGGACGGCCTGACGCTGCATGTTGGCACCCATGAGGGCGCGGTTCGCGTCGTCGTGCTCGAGGAACGGGATCAGCGACGTGGCCACCGACACCATCTGGCGCGGCGAGACGTCCATGTAGTCGACCTCGGCCTTGTCGACGAGCTCGACCTCGCCGCCCTTCTTGCGGACGAGCACCTTGTCGTCGACGAAGTCGAACTTGTCGTCGAGGGGGGCGTTCGCCTGGGCGACGACGTAGTCGTCTTCTTCCGACGCGGTGAGGTAGTCGATCGTCGTGGTGACGTTGCCCTTCTCCACGCGACGGTACGGCGTCTCGATGAAGCCGAACGAGTTGATGCGCGCGAAGGACGCGAGCGAACCGATCAGACCGATGTTCGGGCCTTCAGGGGTCTCGATCGGGCACATGCGGCCGTAGTGCGAGGGGTGGACGTCGCGGACCTCGACGCCGGCGCGCTCACGCGACAGACCGCCGGGGCCGAGCGCGCTCAGGCGACGCTTGTGCGTCAGGCCCGAGAGCGGGTTGTTCTGGTCCATGAACTGCGACAGCTGCGAGGTGCCGAAGAACTCCTTGATCGCGGCGACGACGGGGCGCACGTTGATCAGGGTCTGCGGCGTGATCGCCTCGATGTCCTGCGTGGTCATGCGCTCGCGGACGACGCGCTCCATGCGCGACAGACCGGTGCGGACCTGGTTCTGGATCAGCTCGCCGACCGCGCGGATGCGACGGTTGCCGAAGTGGTCGATGTCGTCGACGTCGAGGCGCAGCTGGACGGGCTCGCCGTCGCGCGTGCCGTTCATCGACTTCTCTTCGGCGTGCAGCGACACGAGGTACTTGATCGTCGCGACGATGTCGTCGACGGTCAGGACCGAGTCACCCAGGGGCGCGTCGATGCCGAGCTTGCGGTTGATCTTGTAGCGACCCACCTTGGCCAGGTCGTAGCGCTTGTGGTTGAAGTAGAAGTTGTCGAGGAGAGCACGTGCGGCCTCGGCAGCGACCTGCTCGCCCGGACGGAGCTTGCGGTAGATGTCCTTGAGCGCCTCTTCCTTGGTGAGGATGGCGTCCTTCTCGAGGGTGGCCTCGATCGAGGCGAAGCCCTTGAACTCCTCCATGATCTCTTCGCTCGTCAGGCCGAGGGCCTTGAGGAAGACGGTCACGCTCTGCTTGCGCTTGCGGTCGATGCGCACGCCGACCTGGTCGCGCTTGTCGATCTCGAACTCGAGCCAGGCACCGCGGCTCGGGATGACGCGAGCCGAGTAGATGTCCTTGTCGCTGGTCTTGTCGGAGGCGCGCTCGAAGTAGACGCCCGGGCTGCGGACGAGCTGCGAGACGACGACACGCTCGGTGCCGTTGATGATGAACGTGCCACGCTCGGTCATGAGCGGGAAGTCACCCATGAAGACCGTCTGGGTCTTGATCTCACCGGTGAGGTGGTTCATGAACTCGGCGTTCACGTAGAGCGGCGCGGCGTAGGTCTTGCCACGCTCTTTGCACTCGTCGATCGTGTACTTGGGCTCTTCGAGCTCGGGAGCAGTGAACGAGAGCTGCATGGTCTCGCCGAGGTCTTCGATCGGCGAGATCTCTTCGAAGATCTCTTCCAGGCCCGAGTGGAGGGCCAGGTCGGTGCGGCCCTGCTCGGTCGCCTCGGCGAGGCGGTCCTTCCAGATGTCGTTGCCGACGAGCCAGTCGAAGCTCTCGGTCTGGAGCGCCAGCAGGTCGGGGACCGTCAGCGTGTCGGTGATCTTGGCGAACGAGAGCCGCGATGCGTTGCGACCGTTCTTGGGTGAGTTGGTGGATGCGTTGTTCGCAGCAGCCAAGGAAGTAACCTCCGTGGACCCCGTCGGGTCATCACTGTCGGACAGTATGTGGTGAGTGAGTGAACGGCCCTACCCGGCGGACACCATCCACCCCGCCGTCATATTCGGGGGTGGGTGTCTCGAGACGTTGTCGACCGCAATATGACGACAGGACGCACGGGGAGCGCAAAGGTCCATACTAGGTCGCCCCGGACACGCCTGGCAAGCCCTGTCGTTGACCTTTCGCCCGAGCTTCGGTATAAGCCGGGCGCATGCACAGGCATTCCACGGGATCGGGGGCCGCGCGCGCCTCCTCGTCCCCGGGATGGGAGGCTTGGGGCATGGCCGCACAGCACGACGAACCGCCCGTCGAGATCTCGATCGGGGCGGGTCTCGCCCGCGTGGACGAGGACCGGCACCGCCCCGGTTCGTACACCCTCGTCGTCGACGGCACGCCCCAGTCGCACGTCGACCTCGACGACCCGACGCACCTGGCCTTCGAGTACGTCCGGCGGATCGGGCACGCCATCGACCTGCTGCCCGAGGGGCCGGTCACCGCGCTGCACCTCGGCGCCGGCGCCCTGACCCTGCCGCGCTACGTCGAGGCGACCCGACCGGGCTCGCGCCAGCAGGTGATCGAGCTCGAGGCCGACCTCGTGGCCCTGGTGCGCGAGACGCTGCCGCTGCCCCGCGGGGCCTCGATCCGGGTGCGCTACGGCGACGCCCGCGAGGTCATGGTGAAGCTGCCCGCCGGGCTGCGCGGCACGGTCGACCTGCTGATCGTCGACGTGTTCGGCGGCTCGCAGATCCCCGCACACGTGACGTCGCTCGAGTTCTACACGGCGGCGGCGGAATTCCTGTCGCCGACCGGCATGCTGATCGTCAACTCGGCCGACGGCGCGGGGCTGGCCTTCGCCCGGGGCCAGGCGTCGACGCTCGCGACCGTGTTCGAGCACGTGGTCGCGGTCGCCGACCCCGCGACGCTCAAGGGGCGTCGCTTCGGCAACGTCGTGCTGATCGGTTCGCCGTCGCCGCTGCCGACCGATCGCATGCCGCGGCTCTACTCGTCGGACCCGCTGCCGGCCAAGGTCGTCCACGGCCGTGAGCTGCGTGACTTCGTCGCCGGGGCGCCCGTCGTCACCGACGCCACGGCCGTGCCGTCGCCCGAGCCGTCGCGGAGCGTGTTCGGGGCGCGCTGATCACGCTCCGGTCGAACCGCCGGGCCGCCCCCCTCGCCACGGTGAACGAGATCTGCTCGAGGACGGGGCGCCGCGCATCCTTGGTGTCCACCACGTCGTGGCCGACCCCCCACAGCGACACCGCCGTCATCTGGTGCCCCCGCGGAGGAACAGGCGGTCGAGCGAGGCGTCGCGGATGACGAACCTGACCGACTCGCCGACGACGCAGTCGGAGGCAGCTGGCGAGAGGCATCGGATGCGGCTGTCATGCATGCGTCGAAGGTAGCAACATTCTTATCTGCAATGTCAGACTGTTGAGGGGGCTGCAGTTATCTCGGGCAACCCGCCACGATGTGGACACGACGCCACGCGAAAGGGTGGCGGTGTGTCCATTTCGTGGCGGCGCGAGGGTGCGGCGGCGCGGCGGCGCGGCGGCGTAAGGGTGCGACCGCGCGGCGGCACGAGCGGAGAGCGACCCGGGCCAGGAACCTCGGGGCCGGGCGGCGGGACTACTGGTCGGCGCGGGGGGCGGGGGCGCCGAGGGCGGCACGCAGGCGGGCCTCGGCGTCGTCGGGGGCCTTGGCCGCCTCGACGTTGGCCTCGGTCACGGCCTTGATGACCTCTTCGCGCTGGATCTTGACCCCGCGCGGTGCGTCGATGCCGATGCGCACGCCGTCGCCACGGGAGTCGAGCACCGTGATGACGATGTCGTCGCCGATCACGATGCGTTCTCCGACCTTGCGTGTCAGCACCAGCATCGGGCCAGCTTACCGAGCGCGGGGCGCTCCGGTCGCGGCGACAGGCAGGAGGCGCGGGTCGGCGATCGCGGGACGGCATCGGCCACGAGGCACCACCGCGGGAGGACGACCATCGCAGGAGGCGCGGCTCAGCGGCCCGCGCCTCCTTCGCGCCAGCCCACCGGCACGCCGAGCAGGTGGACCGTGCCCGGGGTCGCCGTGTCGTCCTCACCGACCACCGCGGCCGCGACCACGGGCGCGACCGCTCGGACGGCCTCGACCCAGCGGGCCGTGTCGTCGTGCTTGCGCCCGACGTCGACCGCGACCCAGACCTGGTCGGCGGCGATCGCCTCGAGGGCGGCGGGTGCGGCCGCGTCCCAGGCGAGGGCCGTCACGACGGCCGAGTTCTCGTGCACGCCGGTGGCCCGGGCCAGGATGCCGCTCCGGCGATCCGACACGTCGACCGAGCGCAGCCCGAACGTCGAGGCCATCTGGGCGGCCACGCGGAAGGCGTCGCCGGGGCGGCCGACGACCACGACGAGGTCGCCTGCCCCGCGCGACACGTCGGGGGCGGGCGGCACACCCGGAGAGGCCACGGCACGGGCCTGCGCGGCGAGCGCGTCGGCGGCGGCCGCGAGCGACGCCGCCGTCCGACGGGGAGCGGCCCCGTGCGGCGCGTCGGGGTCGGCGGCGTCACCGTCGGCGAAGGCGGTGGAGCCCGGGCCCGTCGCCGCGACACCGGCTCCGAGGCCGGCGGCGGCACCGGCGACGGGCGCGATGCCGTTGAAGGTGAGGTCGTCCATGATCGAGGCGAACGCGTCGGTGCGCGTCGAGACGTCGGCCGGGGACGCGACCGGCACCGCGCCTCCTGCGCTCGGCGGCGAGGCCGAGGCCGATGCGGACACCGACGCCCCGCCCGCACCCGCCGCGGCGGCAGCGGCGCGGGCGGCCCGACGCGGACTCACGGGCACGGCCGAACCGGTCAGCACGTCGTCGAAGCCGTCGCGCGCGGGCGTCGCCGCCGTCGCGGCGGCGTCCCCCGCGGCCAACGACGCGGACCACGCGGCCCGGGCTGCCGGAGCCCCCGCCTGCAACGCGTCCTCGGCCTCGTCCGCCGACGCGAGCAGCGCCGCGATGCCCGCGCGCTCGGCCGGCACCGGCGTCGTGATGCGCACCCGGGCGACGGGCAGGTCGATCGCGGGGTCGGGCACCTCGACCGTGACCTCGTAGTGCTTGCGGGCGAAGAAGCCGCCGACTCCCCCGACGGTCACCTTCTGGGCCGCGACGATGCGCGCCGAGGCCCCGTGGGTGGCCCGCACCTCCCGGCGCAGCGCGTCGAGCGTCTCGCCGGTCATGACGATCGTGGTCGGCATCTCAGGCCACGATCGAGTCGGTCGCGCGGACGACGCCGACGGTCTCGATGGTGGACCCGGCGGCGGTGGCCTCCTGGTACGACAGCACCGGCAGGCCGTTCTGCTGCGCCGACACGAGCCGGTGGATGGCCGGCCGCAACGCCGGGGCGCAGACCAGCACCGCGCTGAGCCCCTGGGCCTCGACCGACTGCACGGCCTCGCGCAGCGACCCGAGCACCTGCTCGACCCGGTGCCCGTCGAGCAGGATCTGCGTGCCCTGGTCGCTGGGTCGCAGCCCCTCGAGCATCGACTGCTCGAGGGTCGGGTCGATCATGATGACCCGCAGCACGCGGCCGTCGAGGTACTGCGCCGTGAGCGCGGGCCCCAAGGAGGCGCGGGCCGCTTCCACGAGTCCCTCCGGGTCGGTCGACACCTTCGCCCGCAGCGTCAGTCCCTCGCAGATCCGCGCGAGGTCGTTGATCGGGATGCGCTCCGACAGCAGGCCCTGGAGGACGCGCTGCAGCTCGGCGAGCGACAGCATGTTCGGCACGAGGTCGTCGACGGCCGGGGCGTTGACCTGCTTGACGCCCTCGGTCAGCACGCGGACGTCCTCGCGGGTGAGCAGTCGGGCGGCGTTGTCGGCGATGATCGACGACAGGTGCGTCACCAGGACCGAGACACGGTCGATCACCGTCGCACCCGTCATCTCGGCACTGTGGCGCATCTCGGCGGGCACCCACTTGCCGGCGAGGCCGAAGACCGGCTCGACCGTGGCCGTGCCGGGCAGGCCGTCGAGCGCGTCGCCGAGGGCGAGCACCGAACGGGCCGGGGCCTGGCCGCGACCCGCCTCGACGCCCGCGATGCGGATCGAGTAGGTGGCCGGCGGCAGGTCGACGCTGTCCCGGGTGCGGACGGGTGGCACGACGATGCCGAGGTCGACCGCGATCTTGCGACGCAGGGCCTTGACCCGCCCGAGCAGGTCGTCCGACGCTCCCCCGACCATGTCGACGAGGTCGGGCGCGAGCAGGATCTCGAGCGCGTGCACCCGCATCTGCTCGAGCAGGTCGTCGGTCGTGTCGGTGGGGGCGACGACCGCCGCCTGCTGCTCCGCCAGGGCCGCGCGCGCCTCCTCGGCCTTGGCGGCCACGCCGAGCCGGTAGGCGACGAGCAGCAGCGCCCCACCGATCAGCAGGAACGCGACGATCGGCATGCCGGGGATGAAGCCCATGCCGATGGCGGCGGTCCCCGCCACGGCGAGCGCGATGCGCGACTGCCCGAGCTGTGACGCGGCCTGCGCGCCCATCTCGGTGTCGGCACCCGAGCGGGTGACGATCATGCCGGTCGAGACGGCCATCAGCAGGGCGGGGATCTGCGTGGTCAGGCCGTCGCCGATGGTGAGCAGGCCGTAGTGCGAGAGGGCGTCGCCGATGGCCATGCCGTTCTGCAGGGCGCCGATCGCGATGCCGCCCACCAGGTTGATGATGATGATGATGATGCCGGCGATCGCGTCACCCTTGACGAACTTCGACGCACCGTCCATGGCGCCGTAGAAGTCGGCCTCGGCGCTGACGTCGGCGCGACGCTGCTTGGCGACCTCGTCGGTGATGAGGCCCGCGTTGAGGTCGGCGTCGATGGCCATCTGCTTGCCGGGCATGGCGTCGAGGGTGAAGCGCGCGCCCACCTCGGCGACGCGCTCGGCACCCTTGGTCACGACCACGAACTGGATCACGACGAGGATCAGGAAGATCACCGAGCCGATGATGATCGAGCCACTCACCGCCACGTGCCCGAACGCCGCGATGACGTCGCCGGCGAAGCCGTCGCCGAGCACGAGGCGCGTCGAGGCCACGTTGAGCCCGAGGCGGAACAGCGTCGCCACGAGCAGCAGTGACGGGAAGACCGAGAAGTCGAGCGGCTTCTTGACGAACAGCGTCGTCAGCAGGATCACCAGCGCCAACAGGATGTTGAGGATGATCAGCACGTCGAGCAGCGGCGCGGGCACCGGCACGACGAGCAGCAGCACGATGCCGACGATGCCGACCGGGACGGCGAGCTTGGGCAGGGTGGACTTCATCGGGTGCCTCCAGGGGTGGCGGGGCGGACGGAGCGGGAGAGCGCAGGAGGCGCGGTGCGGGACGGCGCGGAGGTCGCGCCGGCCGCGGTGCCGGCCGCGGAGGTCGCGGCGGCCACGGCGGTCGCGGTCTCGCGGGCGATGCGGAGGCGACGGGGCACGGCGTCGGCCTCGAGCGACTCAGGAGCCAGGACGCCGGCCACCTCGTCGGCCGTCGTGACGCGAGGCGGCGTGTGCGTGCCCTTCAGCGTGCCGCGGGCCTTGAGCGCCATGACGAAGGTGAGCACGCGGGCGACCGGCGTGTAGAGGTCGACGGGGATCTCGTCGCCCAGGCCGCAGGCGGCGTGGAGGGCTCGGGTCAGGGGGACGTCGACGACGAGCGGGACACCGTCGGCGGTGGCCTGCTCGCGGATGCGGGCGGCGACCTTGCCGGCGCCCTTCGCGACGACGCGCGGTGCCGACTTTCCGGGTTCGTACTTGACCGCCACGGCGTAGTCGGTCGGGTTCACCATGACGACGTCGGCGTCGGCGATGGCCCCGATCATGCGGTTGCGGCTCATCGCGAGCTGACGTGAACGCCGCTGCGACTTGACCTGGGGGTCGCCGTCGCTCGACTTGTTCTCGTCCTTGACCTCTTTCTTGGTCATGCGCGTCTTCTTGCGGTTGCGGCGCATGACGACGAAGACGTCGGCGAAGGCGAGCAAGAGGCCGGCCGCGATCGCGGCCTTGATCAGGATGCCGGTGCCGACCTTCGCCTCGGCGAGCACGGCCGAGACGCTGAGGCCGCCACCGCTCATGAGCACGGGCATCAGGCCCTGGATGGCGAACCAGAGCACGAGGCCGACGACGGTCGTCTTGATCAGCGCCTTCGCGCCGTTCCACAGCGCCTGCGTGCCGAACGTGTTCTTCAGGCCGTTGAGCAGGTTGAACTGCTCGTAGTTGCCGGTCATGCGCTTGATGTGCACGCCGCCCTGCACGATCGCGGTCGCGAGCACGGCCACGCCGACGACGGCCAGCATGGGTCCGATCGTGGCCCCCATCGAGCCCGCGCCCTGCATCAGCTCGGTGACCACGGTCGCCGAGTCGGGGTGCGTGATGGCCTGGCGGATCGAGAACATCTGGTCGACGCCCGCCGAGGAGGCGCGCTCGATGGTCGAGGGGATCATCACGGCGGCGGCGCCGACGCCCACCCAGGCGCTGAGGTCCTGCGAGCGGGACAGCTGGCCCTTCGAGTGGACCTCTTTCATCCGCTTGTCGGTCGCGGCCTCGGAGCGCTCGCCGGAGTCGTCCGCCACGTCAGCCCACCCCCAGCAGCATGTCGGCGGCGTCGCCGGTCAACGAGGCCACGACGCCGGGCAGCGCGAGGAAGACGCCGCCGGCCAGCATGACCGTCATGAGGATCTTGAGCGGGAAGCCCATCGCGTAGGCGTTGAGGGCCGGCGCGACGCGCGAGAGCAGTCCGAGGCCGACGTCGGCGAGGAACAGCACGACGCAGAGCGGCCCGGCGATCTGGATGGTCGAGAGGAAGAGCTGGCTGACGCCGGTCGTCAGCAGCTCGACCGGACGGGAGAGGTCCATGCCGAGGCCGAGCGGGACGGCGTCGAACGATCGCGTGAGGCCGCCGATGATCAGCTGGTAGCCCCCGGTCGCGAACATCAGCGCGAGTGCGGTCATCTGGAACAGCCGGGTGAACTGGGCGCCGTTGACCATCGACTGCGGGTCGAACGCCTGGGCGAGCGTGAAACCGCCGAAGAGGTCGATCAGGCTGCCGGCGGCCTGCACGGCGGCGAAGGCGACGAACACCAGGAACCCCAGCACGGCGCCGACGACGAGCTCGAGCACGAGCGCCATGACGAACGGGCCGGTCTCGAGCGAGACGTAGCCGGGGGTGACGCGCGGCGCGACGGCGAGCGCCAGCCCGATGCCGAGCATGGCCTTCACCCGCGCCGGGAACGCGCGGTACGAGAACGGAGGCGCGATCACGAGGAACGCGGTCATGCGCACGGCGGCGAGGAGGGTGGCCTCGAGCCAGCTGAGGTCGAACGACACGACGTGCCCCTACCCGCCGCTGAGCAGCTGGGGGATGCGGTCGAACACCATGGTCGTGAACGACACCATCTCGCTGATCATCCAGTGGCCGGTGACGATGAGCGCGATGCCCACGGCGACGGCCTTCGGCACGAACGAGAGGGTGACCTCCTGGATCTGGGTGATCGACTGCAGCAGCGAGATCGCGAAACCGACGACGAGCGAGGTGATCAGGACGGGCGCGGCGAGCTTGCCCGTGATGATGAGGGCTTGCATCGAGAGGTCGAGGACGGCGTTCGAATCCATCAGGCACCCACCTGGTAACTCTCGATGAGGCTCTTGATGATGAGACCCCAGCCGTCGACGAGGACGAACAGCAGGATCTTGAACGGCAGCGAGATCATCACCGGCGGCAGCATCATCATGCCCATCGACATCAGCGCGGCGCTGACGACGAGGTCGATGACGAGGAAGGGGATGAAGATGACGAAGCCGATGATGAACGCGGCGCGCAGCTCGCTGATCATGAACGACGGGATGAGCGTCAGCATGGGCACGTCGGCCTGGCTGTCGGGGTTCGGCTGGTTCGCGGAGCGGGTCATCAGCGCGAGGTCCTCTTCGCGGGTGTGGGCGAGCATGAACTCGCGCAGCGGCGCGATGCCGGCGTCGATCGCGCCCTGCAGGTCGAGGCGGCCGTCGAGGTAGGGCTGCACGGCGTCCGTGTTGATGTGGGTCAGGATCGGAGCCATGATGAACAGGCTCAGGAACAGGGCCAGCCCCGCGAGCACCTGGTTCGGCGGGATGGACGGCAGCGCGAGCGCGTTGCGCGTCATCGCGAGCACCACGAAGATCTTCGTGAACGACGTCATCATCAGCAGCAGCGCGGGGGCGACGCTCAACAGGGTGATGCCGATCAGGGTGACGACGGCCTGGCTGGGTGCCCCGTCGGGGCCGTTGATGTCGATGTTCAGGCCGCCCGAGCCGGTGCCGTCGGACGTCGTCTGGTCGGTGTCGGTGAAATCGGTCGGTGTCGTGCCCGTGGTGCCCTCGGTGCCGGTGCCGTCCGTGGCCGGGGCGGTGGGCGCGGTGGGGGCCGTCGGCGAGACGGGTGCCGCGTTGGCCTGCTGACCGATCAGCATCACGAGGGCGGACGCCACGACGAGCGCGAGCAGCGTGACGACGACCGCACGGGCGAACCGCGTGTCGGCGAAGCGCACGGGCACGGCCACCACCGAGCGGCCCAGGGGGGCTCCGTGCAGGCCGTCGCGCAGCGTCGGGCGGACGAGCCGGCGCAGAGCGGACGCGAAGGAGGGGCGGGTCGGGGACGCGGACGACCGGCGGCCGGTCATCCGGCTCGTCCGCTGCGCAGGGCCGCGGCCGCCTGACGCCAGGTGTCGGGCGCGAGGATCGAGCCCTCGATCGACTTGGCGGTGCGACCGCGACGACGCGCGTCGAGGTCCCGAGGACGCGCGACGGAGGCACGACGGGCGGCACCGCGGGGGCGCAACAACTCGGCGGGCGTCGCGTCCGCCGGGCGGGCGGGCAGCTCGTCGCGGGCCGCGGCGTTCTCGGCGGAGAGGACGGACGCGAAGGCGACGGGCGCGATCGACGTGACCCGCGCCTCCTGCGCCTCCGGCCCGGCCTCGGCAGCCGTGGGCTCGGGGACCAGCGTCAGGGCACCGACGTCGACCGGGCGGTCGGCGGCGGCCAGGACGGTCACCGACGACTCGGTCACGCCGAGCACGAGGCGCTCGCCCTCGACGTCGACCACGACGACGCTCGCCTTCGCGCCGACGCCCTGGCGGGCGACGACGGAGACCTGCGACGTGGCACGGGTGCCCGCGCGACCGCCCTTCACCAGGCGCTTCTGCAGCACCCAGAGCAGGGCGAGGACGACGCCCAACGAGAGGACGACCCGCAGGCCGACGACGACGGTGTCCACGATCAGGCGATGCCGTCGGCGACGTCGAGGATCTTGGTGATGCGGACGGCGTAGTCCTGGTCGACGACGACGACCTCGCCGTGAGCGATCAGGCGGCCGTTGAGCAGCACGTCGGCGGGGGCACCGGCCGAGCGGTCGAGCTCGATGACGGCCCCGGGCTCGAGGCCCAGGACGTCACGGACGGACATGCGGGTGCGGCCGATCTCGACCGTCAGCGCCATCTCGACGTTGTTGATGCGACCGAGGTTGCCGGTCGACACCCCGCTCGAGGCCGGCACCACCGGCGACGATCCGCCGATCGTGCCGGTCTCGCGCAGGCGCAGGGCGAACCAGCCGGCGGGCTGGCCCGCGGCCGTCAGCTCGAAGACGACGGTCTCGGGATCGGCCAGCAAGGCGTCGGCCGACTCGCGGCGGCTCTCGCCGAGCACGCCCGTGCCGAGCACGCCCGTCGCGGCCTCGAGCGCGGGACGCAGGACGTCCGAGACCGAGACCATCGGGTTGTCGGTGCCCGCGGCGGCGGCGAGCTGGTCCATGTCGGCCAGCAGGACCGCGGTGTCGGCCGAGACCGACCCGACGAACGACGTGACCACGACGGACGGACCCGCGAGGCGGAGGCCGTGTGCGGAGGCCGGGTCGACGGCCACGGCACGCAGGGGCGTGGGCGTCGGCAGCTGGGCGACCAGCGCCTCGACCGCCGCGGTGTGCAGGGTGATGGTCGTGCCGGTCATGAGGTTCCTTCTTCGGTGCCGGTCAGGGAGGTGGAGACGACGATGCCGGCCAGACGGGAGCCGGCGGCCCCGACGGCGGCGCGGCCGACGGGCTGGCCGTCGACGCTGATCTCGAGCGGGCGGTGCTGCGGGTGGGGCAGCGGCAGCAGGTCGCCGACGGCCAGCCCGAGCACGACGCTCGGCAGCACCGCGGCGGGGGCGAAGGTCAGCGAGACGCCCACCGGGACCGAGGCCAGCTGGGCGCCGAGCAGGTCGCGGGCGTCGGCGGCGTCGATCGTCGGGTTGGACTCGCCGAGCTGTGACAGCAGGACGTCGGCCGGGATCGCGACCGTGCCGGGCGCGACGCGCTCGCCGACGCGGATCTCGAACGAGGCCACGATCATGAGGTCGGACTTCTGCGCGGCCTGGGCGAACTGCGAGTTGTACTGGAACCCGCCGACGCTGATCGGGTCGGCGAGCATGGTGCCGAACGAGTAGCGCAGGTCGTCGAGGGCGTCGTCCATCAGGCGGCGCACGAGGGCCTGCTCGATGGGCGTGAAGGTGCGTTCGGGCGAGCTCGCCGGCTTGGCGGCCCCGAGCATGTGGCTGACCCAGGTGAGCGCGGCCGACGACGGGAACTGGATGACGGCCTTCGCCGAGACGCCCTCGAGGGAGCAGAGCACCATCGCGGTGGTCGCCGGCAGCGACGAGGCGTACTCGTCGTAGGTGAGCATCTGGACCTGGTCGCAGGTGACCTGCGAGAGCACCCGGACCTTGGCGGTGAGCTGCGTGCCCCACTGCCGGGCGAAGGTGTCGAAGGCCAGTTCGAGGACGCGCGAGTGCTCGCGGGCGAGGGTCGTCGGACGGCGGAAGTCGTAGACCTCGACGGTCTTCTGCGGGCGCGTCGACGAGCCGACCGTCGCGGTCGGCGCGCTGCTGCCCGTCGGGGCGTCGAGGAGTGTCACGGACGGAGCTATCGGCCCGCCCCACCTGAGCGTTAGCCCAGGATCGGCCGTACCCCCCGGACTGGGTTGCCGTCGTCGAGCCCGGGGGCCGTGGTCGCGCTGCCGGGCCGGAGGGGCCCGGCGGAGGTCAGTGGCCCGACGACTCCTCCTTCTTCTCCGTCTTCTTCTCGGTCTTCGTCTCGGCCGCGGCGTCCGCCGTCGACGTGTCACCCGACTCGGCCGTGGTCGAGGTGTCGGAAGCCTGCTGGACGGCGGGGTTGCGACCGTCGGTCACCGCGCCTCCTGCGGCCGCCGCCGCCTGCTCGAGCTGCGGCAGCAGCGCGCTCACCGAGTCGGACTGGTTCGACAGGACGACGATGTCGACCCGACGGTTCGACGCGAGGTCGGCGTCGGTCGTGCCGGTGCTGAGGGGACGCGACGAGCCGAAGCCGACCGACTGGATGTGGTCGGCGCCGACGCCGCCGCGTTCGACCAGGTCGCGCAGCACCTGGGTGGCACGGGCGGAGGAGAGCTCCCAGTTGGTCGCGAAGGGCGCGGTCGAGCTGCGCTGGTCGGCGTGGCCCTCGACCGAGACGTCGTGACCCGAGGTCTTCAGCACCGGCCCGATGGCGTTCATGACGTTGACGGCCGTGCCGCTGAGGTCGGCGCTGTTCGTGCCGAAGAAGGTCTCGGAGCCGATCAGGCGGACGGTGAGGCCCCGGGCGTCGACGGCGAACTCGACGTCGGCGCTGAGCCCCGAGCCCTCGAGGTTCGCCGCGATCGCGGCCTTGATGGCGGTGAGGTCGTCGAGCTCGCCCTGGGCCGCGACCGTGGCGGCGGCGGCCTGCTCGGCGGTCTGGGCCTCACCCGAGGCGGCCGCCTTGCTCAGGTCGGTCTCGTCGCCCGACGAGTAGCCCTTGCCCTCCTTCGTCACGTCGGCGGCGTTCACGACGGTGCCCGAGGCCGTGTCGACCTTGCCCACGTCGGTCTGGCCGAAGCCGGTCGCGAGCGAGTTGCGCAGGGCGATGTACTTGTCCTGGTCGACGTTCGACATGGCGAACAGCACGATGAACATGCACATCAGCACGGTGATCATGTCCATGTACGAGGCCATCCAGCGCTCGTCCGGGTGCTCGTCCTCGGCGTGCCCCTTCTTCTTGCGTCCACCACGTGCCCCGCTCATGCGGCCAGCCCCTGGTCGTCGCCGCCCTTCTTCGCGCCGGCCTTGGCCTTGCCGGCCTTGCCGCCCTTGCCGTCGCCGCCGTCGAGCGCGTGCGTCGGCACCATGGCCTTGAGGCGCTCGCCGAGGAGGCGCGGCTGGCTTCCGGCCTGGACCGCCAGGACCCCCTCCATCAGCAGCGTCATGCGCAGCTCGTCGAGGTCGGCGAGCTTCTTGAGGCGCGCACCGAGCGGCAGCCAGAGGAAGTTGGCGGTCAGCAGGCCCCACAGGGTCGCGACGAAGGCCGCGGCGATCATGTGGCCGAGCTCGTCGGGCTCGGCGAGGTTCTCGAGCACGTGGGTGAGGCTGACGACCGTGCCCACGATGCCGACCGTCGGGGCGTACCCGCCGAGGCTCATGAAGAACTTGCTGGCCGTGCGGTCGGCGGCGAGGCGGGATTCCATCTCGTCCTCGAGCAGGATGCGCAGCTCTTCCCCGTCGGTGCCGTCGGCGATGTTCTGCAACGCGCCCTTCATGAAGGGGTCGTCGAGCTTCTCGGCCTCCTGCTCGAGCGAGAGCAGGCCCTCGCTGCGGGCCTTCTCGGCGAGCGAGACGACGCCGTCGATGACCGACTGCGGAGGGACGACCTTGCCGGTGAAGGCGCGGGAGATCTTCTTGAAGCTGAGGATCGCGTCCTTGATCGTCGTACCGGCGATGCCGACGCCGATGGTGGCGCCGAAGACGAGGATGATCGGGGCGGGCAACAGCAGTCCGGCGATGCTGACGCCCTCGAGCTGGATCATGCCGAAGAGGGCGCCCAGCGCGAGGACGATGCCGATGATCGTTGCGGGATCCACGGTCAGCGTCCCTGCGTGGTGTCGGCCGATGCGGCGGGCGCGGTCGGCACGGTCGGGGCGGTCGGGGTGTGCACCGCGGGAGCCTGCACGGCGGGACGGAACTCGGTGACGCGACCCGCGCCTCCTGCACCCGACCAGCCGCGGACGATGCCGAGCTGCGGGCCGGTCGAGGTGCGGTTGCCGAGGGCCTGGCTGGCCGGCGCGGTGGCGGACGGCTCGTCGTAGGCGAGCGAGACGATGCGGGCCCGGTAGCGGGCGATCATCTCGATGACCTCGGCCATCGGCTCGGTCACGACGTACTTGGCGCCGTCGACCATGATCAGGACCGTGTCGGGCGTCTCGTGGATGCGCTCGATGAGGTCAGGGTTGACAGCGAATCTGCTGTCGTTGAGTCGCGTGACGACGATCATCGGCCCGTCCTAGGTCTGTGTCTCCTGCCGCCATCCGTGGGGCAGGTGTCGCTGCTCGTCCTGAGCGGCTACGGGTGACTATCGGCCGGGGGTGGCGGGGCGTTAGGTGCGGGTCGTCGGCCGATCCGCCCGTCTCCGGGGGGCACAGGGGTCGTCCACAGGCAGGCCACGGCGGGCCGAACAGTCGCTATGGTGTGTGACATTGCTCATATCGACGAGGGGGATCTGCCGTGGCGCCGTACATGAACATCGATCTGGAGGCGCTGGCCGCGTTGGCCCGCGACCTTCAGACCCTGCACACCGACCTGTCGTCGGGCAGCGCCGGCGCCGCGGGTGACGGCATCGGCTCGCCTCGCCTGCAGCAGGCCGTCACGGCGTTCGCCGACGACTGGGCGATCGCCCGGGGCCGCATGCTCGAGTCGATCGCCGCGGTCGGCGCCATGTCCGAGGGCGCGGCGAAGACCTTCACGCAGGCCGAGGACGAGCTGGCTGCCGCGCTGGCTCCGACCGACACGGCAGGTGTGGCATGAGCCGCCCGTGGGACTGGAGTCCGCTCGACCTGGCGTCCGACCCCGTGCCCGGTGACCCGACCGACATCCGGTCGTCGGCGACCTCGGCGCGTGCCACGGGCACGTCGATCGAGACCCAGTCGAGGCGGCTGCGTCGGTTGGCGAAGGCCGAGGGATGGGACTCCGAGTCGGGCCGCACCTTCACGACGTCGGCCGAACCGCTCGCCGACGCGATCGACAAGGCGAAGCAGCGCTACCTCGACCTCGCGACGGCGCTCGACACCTACGCGGACGGCCTCGAAGAGCTCCAGCGCCAGGCGGACGCCGCACGCCTCGACGCCGACGAGGCGAAGGAGGCGCGGCGCACGGCCGACACGTTCGTCGTCCCCGGCGAGACCGACCCGTTCGAGATCGACCGGCAGGAGGCCGCCCGGACGCGGGCAGTCGACCTCGCCGACACCGACCTCGCGGATGCCAAGGCGGTCATCACCCGCCTGGTCGGCACCGGGGGCGACACGGACGGCGAGTACGGCGCCCTCAACGACCAGGCGATCGCCGCCATCCGACTGGCCGGCGACGACGAGCTGCGCGACACCTGGTGGGACGGAGTGAAACAGGCGGTGCACGACGCCCGCGGGGTGCTGGGGGCGATCAAGGACGTCCTGAACGCGCTCGGGCCGGTGCTGGCCGTCCTGAGCTTCGTACCGATAATCGGCCCCTTCGCTCTGGGACTCGGAATCGCAGCCGCCGTGCTCCTCCTCGTCATCACCCTTGCTCAAGCCAGCGCGGGCGATGCAACCACCGCGGACGTCGGGGCCGAACTCCTCGGTGTCGGTCTCTCGATCGTCGGCTTGGGGGCCGCCAAGGGCGCGCTGGTGGCCACATCGGGGATGCGACGATCGATCATCGACTCGGTCAGTGCTCGCGCACTTGCCGGGGTTCCCGCCAAGGCCGCAAAACAGGCCCGGATCGTGGAGCGACAAGCCGTTGCAGAGCGACTCGACGCGGTGGCGAGGAACCCCCTTGTCACGAGCCTCGACAATCTTCTCCTGGGCGGGGCCGCCGAGATGTTCGCGATGCGTCGCCTGGCCGCGGGTGGGCCGAAGGCACGCGAACTCTTTGCTCCCGGCGTCGTTTCAGCCCTCACGAACGGTCTGCTGGGTGCAGGTCAAAACGTCAAGTCGCTGGTGTCGGCCGGGCAAGACGCAGCCGACATCGCGGCGGGCACCTACTGGACCGAGAAGACGAAAATCCATGTGGGGTCGCTGTGATGTCCCCGGGATATGCCTTCACGTTTCCGCACGGGTGGGGTCGCCTGAACCTCGCAATCGACCTCGACACCGAGATCGAGCGATTCCTCGACGGGGTGACATCGCTGAGTCGCCAACGAGACGCGCGCAACACCGTTCTGGCCCGCCGGCGTGCCAAAAACACCCTTCTGGCAATTTGTTCGCAGGCAAGGCGGGACGGCGTCCTCGACCTCTTCGTCTTTTCGTCGGCCGCCGGGCCATCGATGGGCCCTATGTGCTTGTCCGTCTTGCCCGTGGTGACAAACGAAGCTCGCTCAGGCGTCTCGCTGAATGTCGAGGTCGCACGTTCCCTCGCCGGGCCAACGAGCCTGGTCAGCACCATGAGCACCAGCCAGGGCGATGTCGCACGAGTCCTGGATCGCTGGACGGAAAGCGCCGCGCAGTGGGCCAGGACGGCTGAATTCGCGCTTGCGCGCGTGGGAATCGCCAGCACGACAGACCTTTCATCCGAGAAGCGCCAAGCGCTCGAGGAGCCCGTCGAAACGGCACGAGTTCATTACATCGTTGACGTTCCCAAGCGGCGCGACTGTGTTCTCCTCATGACGTTCATCGCGACGGGAGGAGTTTTTCTCTCGCCGCAACTCGCCCACGCCGATGACATCGTGCGCGCTTTCCGTTGGACCGCGCCTGCCAGAACCCGAACTTCGTCAAACTCAGCTGATACGGGGGCCGCTTCGTGAGCCGGGCGACGTCAACGCCGCTCGTCCTGCGGCCACGATGGCGCCATTACGCACGAAACGCCGTCGTCTCGGTCGGATCGACGAGCCTCATCCCGTTCACCGTCCGGGACTCGGCGGCGGGCTGGGCTCTTGCCGCAGGCGTCCTGGTGTTCGTTCTCGGCGGCATCTGCCTCTACATGGTGACCACCCGCGTCGTCTTGCACGACGACGGGTTGAGCTACTCGCGCTTCTTCTCGACTCGACATGTCCCTAGGACTCGTCCGACGGCCGGAATCTTCGCCAATGTAGATGGTCCTCGACCCGTTCTTCGTCTCATCCTGGGACGGGGCAAGCAGCCCATCGTGCGGCTGACGGGTGCCTACTGGGCCACCCCTGACCTGGAACGGATCGCGCGCCACTTTCCGCTCAGGTACTCCAACGGCAATGGCCTGCTGAGCCCTGCAGAAGCAGACGCCCTCGCACCAGGCATGCTGTCGCCCCTACAACGACACCCTTGGGCGACCCTCGTCATCGCCGTTTCCCTGACCATGATCGCCGCGGTCCTTCTTGGCATCGTCATCTGGTCACTCGGGGCTCCCCCTGTCGTCGCGACGGCGAGCGCATGAGACCCGACCGAGACCTGGGATTGACCATCCATCACTCGTCCCTCTGGCGACCACTCTTCGGCGTGGCGGGCCAGTGGCCTCCCGATGACTCGCATCCGCTTGCCGGACTGCGGACGACCTTGGAAGAACAAGGCGCGATAGCCGCATTTGTGACCCCCGGGCGTCCGGGCTCGGGCCCGGTCGCCTGGGCCGCCCTCTACGTCGTCGAAGACGACCATCCGATAAGAGAGGGCCTGCTGAGGGAGTCCCTCGTCGCGAGCTCGACATGCCTGGCGCCACCATCCATCGCAACCCTCGGAACGCAGCTCGGAAGCGCCCACCGAATACAGGCCATCCGCCTTCTGCCGCTTCAGGGGCTCTCGCGCCCCGCCGCCACGGGCCAGGTGACCTGGACGTGGCTGCAGGAGGGCACGTCGACCCGCGTCGTCTTGATCGCGGAAGCTCCCTTTCCCCACCCATTCTCCGAGGTCGTCCGCCTCATGGACGAGCTCGCCGAAGGTCTTTCGTGGAATCTCACGAACGACCCTCCGTCAGACACCACACCAGAGGAAGAAGAACCATGACCAGCAGTCCCCTAACGTCCGCCGTCACCTACCGCCCGGATTGGTCGCACTTCTGGGCGAAAGCCAAGGGCCGGCTCTTCCTCATACCCCTCGCGTTCGTGATGGGCTGGTACCGGCTCGGAGAATCGGTCGTCCCGTACTTCGTCGTCCTGCTGGTGGTGATGGCAGCCGGCCTGTGGGTCTACCTCCGGACGACGAGCATCACCGTGACCGAAACGGCGGTGGCCCGGCGTTGGTGGGGACGCACCACGACCGTCGAGTTCGACGGCTCACAGCGCGGCATCCTCTGCATGCTCAACTTCGGCGTGCAGAACCTCGGCTACCTCGCCGTCCGGGACGGCAAGGGCCGCCGACTCGTCCTCACCGAGGCTAACTGGCCCGGAGAACAACTGCTCGAGATCGCCCAGCACGCACGACTCACGATCATGCCCGCCGATCAGATCTTCTCGGGCAAGAACGCCGCCGCCATCGTGCCCGGCGTCGTCCCGCTGACGACCCGACGTCCGGTGCTCTGCGCCCTCGTGGCGCTCGCCGGCCTGATCGCCGTCATCGTGCCGATCGCCATGGTGACGGCCGACGCAGCCTGATCGCCCCAGCACAACATGGTCGAGGGGACGAGACATCGTGGCGTGCTGCCGCGACTCGTCCCCTGGACGCTGCGGCAGGCTGAGCGGCAGGCGCGCGGCGCGTCACGTGCGCGAAACAGGGGGCTGGCAGGATGTGCCGGTGACCCACGAACCCCTCGACGAGTCGCGCCCCGGCACCACCCCCGCCGCCCGCGCCGACGACGTCACCCGCACCTCCTCCCCCACCCCGACCGCGAGCACGTCCCGCGCCGCGAGCTCCGAGCGGAACGCCGTCGACAGCGACGACGGGCATGCCCCCGAGTCCTCCCCGGCCGGCCTGCCCGACGCCGCCACCCCCGACGCGGCCGCACCGGCCCGGCACGGCATCGACGACCCCGCCCTGACCGGCTCCATCGAGACCGTCGACGCGAACAAACACACGCTCGCCGAGAACGTGATGGGCGTCGTGACCGGCGTCTTCCTCGCCTCGTTCGGGCTCTTCCTGCTGAAGACGAGCGGGGCCGTGTCAGGCGGCACGGCCGGTCTCGCCCTGCTGACGAGCTACGCCACGGGCTGGACCTTCGGCGTGCTGTTCGTCCTGGTCAACGTGCCGTTCTTCGCGCTCGCCGTGTGGAAGAAGGGCTGGCCGTTCACCCTGCGCACGGTGTTGACCGTCGTCATGCTGTCCGCGTTCTCGTACCTGCACCCCCTGATGTTCGACATCGACGGCATCAACCCGATCTACGGCACCCTCGCCGGCAACCTGCTCGTCGGCGTCGGCCTGCTCATCCTCTTCCGCCACGGGGCGAGCCTCGGCGGGATCAACATCCTCGCCCTGGTGCTGCAAGAACGCGCCGGGCTGCGCGCCGGCTACGTCCAGATGGGCTTCGACGTGGTCATCGTGCTGACCTCGCTGACCGTCGTCTCGCCGTGGATCGTGCTGCTCTCGGCCCTCGGCGCCGTCGTGCTGAACCTCGTCCTCGCGATGAACCACAAGGCCGGCCGGTATGTCGGCCACACGTGATCACAACTTTCTGCCAGACTTCCGTGCACGACCGGTCTGTTTGAGGCATTCTCGTCTCGAAGCGGTCGATCTCGTCTTGCACGTCCCCGGACGTCACACCACCTAGGAGTACTCATGTCCAACAACACCGCCATGCCCCAGTCCGCCGGTACCGCCGCGGGCTACAACGTCCTCGCGATCGTCGGGTTCATCCTGGCCTTCGTCTTCAGCCTCGCCGGCCTCATCGTCAGCCTGATCGCCCTGTCGCAGATCAAGAAGACCGGCGAGCGCGGCCACGGCCTCGCCCTGGCCGGCGTGATCCTCAGCGCCGTCTTCCTCGTCGTGGGCATCATCGTCAGCATCGCCGCGTTCAGCGCCGGCATGGCATCGGTCCAGACCTACTAGGTCGATCGCCCCCGGCACACGAGCCGGGGAGCACAGGAGGCGCGGTGTCTGCAGAGCAGGCACCGCGCCTCCTCGGCGTCCGGGCGGGACTCAGCCGGCCTCGACGAGCGGCACCTCGGCCGACGACGCCTCGATGGCGCCGTCGTTCGCCGCGGCACGCTCGTACTTCAGGAACAGTTCGTCCTGCGGGTGCTTCAGCTCGAACGAGATCCAGCCCGCAGCGCTCTCGCCGTGGCCGACCCGCGACAGCACCTCGTACCCGGCCGACGCCATGTCGTCCTCGTACGTGTAGTTGGAATGGTCGGCGGCGACCCCACCCGAGGTCGTGAGCAGACCGAAGTCGTTCTGGCTGACCGACGCGTAGTAGGTGCTGCCGGCCGTGACGGCCAGCTTGACGAGGACGACCTCGGCCCCGTCGCGGACCGGTTCGGTGCCACCCTCGACCGAGAAGTTCCGCACCACGTCGGTGACCTCGACGGTGTGACCGAGCGGCGCGTCGGTGATGGTCTGCGGAGTTACGGCGTACTCGCGCGGGTCGGGCCGCGGCGTCTCGGTCGGCGTCGCCGGGAGGGTCTCACGGACCGCGGCCCCGACGGCGGGATCGACGCTCTCGCGCGAACCCCCGCCGGGGGCGCACGCCGCGAGCAAGGACAGGGACAACGCCCCGAGGGCGACCGCCGAGACGGTTCGGTGACGGACGGACGGGGAGAGGGGTCGTGGCATGGGCCGGCTTTCGATCGGAGGGCAGGAACGGCGATCGGGGCGCTTCCGGCGAACATATCAGTATCGGGATGGTCTCCGGCGAGGGATGTCCACCCCTGGGGACGAGCGCTCGGGTGCGCCCCTCAGCCCTCCGGGGGATCGCGGACGTCGGTGGGCGCCGTTAGCGTGTCGGCATGCGACGGTGTCTCGGCGAGGTGGACGGCACACGCGTCGTGCCTTCCTCTCCGGGGATACCCCGGGGCACGCAGATCGACCACGGCACCGCTCCGCAGGCCGGTGACCGCGCTTCGCGCGGCTCGCGGCCCGCACCGATGCACGAGTCGCCGAGGCACCGCCGCATCCACTCGCCAGCCTTCGCCGTGCCGACGCCCACGTCACGCCCGGCCCGCCCGGCCCGCCCGGGCACGACCGCGAGGTGCCCGACCGACGGTCGGACGCCCATCGGTCGGACGCCCATCGGTCGGACGCCCATCGGTCGGATGCCCCACAGTCGGGCGGGCACCGCGTGAGCGTCCGCTCCCCCGCCACCGCCGCGGGCGCACACGAGCCCGACCCGGGCCCCGACGCCGTGGCGACCGCCCTCGCCGACACCCTGCTCGGCGCGGAATGGTCGGTCCGCGGGCTCGCCGCGGCGGCCGGCGAGGCGATCGACGGCCCGTCCCGCTTCTGGCGGCCCCTGGCCCGAGGCCTCGTCCGCACCCTTCCGCGAGCACCGCACGACGACCCCCGCACCCTCGCGGCCCTCATCCGCCGCGACCCGGCCTTCACCGAGGCGGTGGCCGAGGCGGGCGCGCGCGGCCGTCCGCTGCGCATCGTCCACCACGTGCCCGTGACGCAGGAGGCGCGCTCGGCCGACCCGCGCCTCCTGCGTCTGGGCACCGTGGCCGACGTCGCCCGGCTGCTGCACCTGACCGTGGGCGAGCTCGACTGGTTCGCCGACCCCGGCCGGTGGCACCGCCGCGTCGAACGCGGCCCCCTGCAGCACCACCGGTACGAGTGGCGGGCACGGCCCGGACGCACGCCGCGGCTGCTCGAGGTGCCCGGCTTCCGGCTGCGCGACCTGCACCGCGTCGTGCTCGACGAGGTGCTGGCCGCGGTGCCGCTGCACGACGCGGCACACGGCTTCGTGCCGGGGCGCAGCGCGGTCACCGGGGCCCGTCGCCACGTCGGCCGCGAGGTCGTCATCGCCCTCGACCTGACCTCGTTCTTCGCCCGGGTCACCGCCGGGCAGGTGTTCGGTGCCCTGCGCCGCGAGGGACTGCCCGATGCCGTCGCCCACGTGCTCACCGGGTTGTGCACGACCTCCGTGCCGCCGGGCGTGCTCTCGCGCATGCCCCCCGGGGGCAGCCCCGAACAGCGCTTCGCCCTGCGTCACGCGCTCGCCGCCGCGCATCTCGCCCAGGGCGCGCCGACCTCGCCCTCCCTCGCGAACGTCGCCGTCCGCCGACTCGACTCGCGGCTCGACGGGTACGCCCGGGCCGCCGGTGCGACGTACACGCGCTACGCCGACGACCTCGCGTTCAGCGGCGACGCGGCGTTCGCGGCACGGGCCGACGCGTTCGTGCGGGGTGTCGGACGCATCGTCGGCGACGAGGGACACGAGCTCAACCCGGCCAAGACCCGGGTGCGCGGGGCGGCCACGCGACAGGTCGTCACCGGCGTGGTGGTCAACCAGGGCACGAACACGGTGCGCTCCGAGTACGACCGGCTGCGGGCCGTGCTGCACAACGCGGCCACCACCGGGCTCGAGGCGCAGAACCGGGCCGGGCACCCGGACTTCGCCGCCCAGTTGTGGGGGCGCATCGGCTGGGTCGAGCAGCTCAACCCCGAGCGCGGGGCCCGGCTGCGCGCCGCGTTCGCGCACGTCCCCCGGTGACCGGCACCGCGCCTCCTGGGGGCGGGGCGCCCGACGGCAGGGCCGACTGACGACAGGGCCCACTGACGACAGGGCCGCC
>NZ_LMLG01000006.1:474888-506967 GCF_001421865.1 Frigoribacterium sp. Leaf44 | reverse complement strand
GGGTTCGTCGTGGGCGGGCGTCCGAAGACGCCCGCCGCCGACGAACCCGCCCGTCCGAGCGGTCGTGGCCGTGCCAGCGGCAGCAACAGCAGCCGCAGCAGCAGCCGCCGCAGCAGCCGACTAGCGCTTGAGGTTGGTGAGCTCCTGCAGCACCTCGTCCGAGGTGGTGATGATGCGGGCGTTGGCCTGGAAGCCGCGCTGGGCGACGATCAGGTTGGTGAACTCCTGCGAGAGGTCGACGTTCGACATCTCGAGCGAGCCGCTGGCCAGCGAACCGACGCCGGGCGAACCGGGGGCGCCGACCGTCGCGGCACCCGAGTTGGCGGTCGCGCGGTAGCCCGAGTTGCCCTCCTTCTCGAGGCCGCCGGGGTTCGTGAAGGTCGCGAGCACGACGCGACCGAGGCCGACCGTCGAACCGTTGCTGAACTGGCCCATCAGCGTGCCGTCCTTCGACAGCGAGAAGCCCTGCAGCGTGCCGGCCGCGCGGCCGTTCTGCTCGGTGATGGACGTGGTGTTGAGCGCCGCGAAGCCGGTGATGCCCGACAGGTCGACGGTGACGCCGTTGAGCCGCAGCGACGCGGCACCGGTCTGCTTGCCGTCGGTGAAGGCCATGGAGGCGGTGGCGCCGCCGTTGCCGTCGGTCGCGGAGGCGTCCCAGCCGGTCGTCGTACGGGTGAAGGTGAGCGTCAGGGTGCGCTCGAGGCCGTTGGCGTCGAACACCTTGGTGTCGCGGACGATCTTGTCGCCGACCGCCGACTCGCTCGGCAGGTTGCCGCCGACCGTGGCGCTCGAGGTCGCGGTGGCCGGGGCCGCCGCGTTCAGGGGCAGCGTGATGTCGCCGAGCGCGCCTCCGTCGTTGATGACGCCGTTCGTCGCCGAGTAGCCCTGCACGATCTTGCCGTCGGACGACACGAGACGACCGTCGGCGTCGAAGTCGAACGCACCCGATCGGGTGTAGACGGTGTCGTTGCCGAGACGGGTGACGAAGAAGCCGTCGCCCGAGATCATCAGGTCGGTGGCCTTGCCGGTGGCCTGCGCCGACCCCTGCGCGAAGTTCGTCGAGATGCCGGCGACCTGCACGCCGAGGCCGATCTGCGCGGGGTTCGTGCCGCCGATGCCGGTCTGCGGGCCGCCGGCGCCCTGCGTGATCTGCGACAGCGTGTCCTGGAACTGCGTGGTCGACGACTTGAAGCCGGCGGTGTTGACGTTGGCGATGTTGTTGCCGGTGACGTCGAGCATCGTCTGGTGCGAGCGGAGGCCCGAGATGCCGGAGTAGAGGGAGCGGAGCATGGGTGCTGCCTTTCAGCTGGGGAGAGATCTGGAGGCGCGTCCTGCGCGGGTGGTGCCGGTCGCGTCCTGCTCCCGGTGTGGTTCGAGGGGTGGTGCGGGTCGTGCGGGTGGTGCTGCGGGGTGCGCGTCGGGGACGCGTGTCACGCCTTCGTGGTGGCGATGCCCGAGATGAGATCCAACGCGACCTCCTTCCCGCCGACCGAGACCTTGGGGACGGCCTCGGCGAACGACACGCTCGTCGCGGTTCCCTTGACCTCGACGCCGTCCGGGCCCGTGTAGCTGACCTCGCGGCCGACCAGGTTCGACGCGGCGATGCGCATCTGCAGCGAGAAGTTCTCGTCGGCCGTCGTCGTCTGGGCGGTGACCTGCTCCATCATCGCCAGCTGGGTGGTCTGCGACATCATGGCGTTGGTGTCCATCGGGGTCGACGGGTCCTGGTTCTTCAGCTGCGTGACGAGCAGCTTCATGAACATCTCGCTGTCCATCGTGTTCGCCGTGGCACGGCTCGAGCCGCTCTTCGCGGCGTTGGCGGCGGCGATCTGGGTCGCGACGTCGACGGTTCCCGATATCTGGTCGATCGAGGGCATGGGGTCTCCGGTTCAGGCCAGGACGTCGAGGGACGTCGAGAGGGACGAGGAGGCGCGGGCACGGTCGACCGCGCCCGTCGCGTCGAGGGGGTCGGTTCCGTCGCGCGGCGCGAGTCCGGTGCGGGCGTCGGCGGTGCGCGCCTCGGCGGCGTCGCGCGCCTGTCGACCCGCCCCGCCGTCGGCACCGGCCTGGGCCCCGAGCGAGCCGGGCTGACCGGAGCGGTCGCCCCGGGCGTCGGACGGCTGGTTCTGGGACGAGAGGTCGACGCTGGTCTGGTGACCCGCGCCTCCCGGGTTCGACGCGGTCGCGAGGTCGCGGCGCAGGTCGCCGAGGATCGCCCGCACGGCGTCGCGGCCGGCGTCCGACGCCGCGAACATCTCGACGTGCGTGCCGTGCGCCGAGACGTGGGCCCGGACGGTGACCGGGCCGAGCGCCTCGGGGGCGACGTCGACGGTGACGACGTGCACCCCGGGGCCCGCCGCGGCGAGCGTGAAGAGCGGGCGGGCGAGCTGCTGGGTCAACGGGGCCGGCTGCGCGGCGGCCGGCGTCGGGGTCGCGGACGAGGAGGCGCTGGTGGCGGAGGCGGCGGACGTCGCGACGGTCCCGGGGACGGCGAGCACGATCGGGTCGACCGGGGCGGTGGCGGTCGCGGGGGCCGGGACGGTGGCGGGTGACGGTGCCGTCGTCGACGAGGTCGAGGGAGCCGTCGTGCCGGAGGGGCCGGGCGCGCCGGACGTGACGGTGGCGGGCGACGAGACGGGACGTCCGTCCGACGCCGTCGCCGCGGAGGAGGCGGGCCCCGGGATCGGTGATCCGGTACGGACCGGATCACCGGTGACGGGCAACGCCTCGGAGCGGCCGGCCGATCCGGTGGGTACCGGAGCGAACGAACCGGCGAGGGCCGAGTCGGCAGACGTGCCGACCGCACCCGTGCCCGAGGGCGCGACGGCGGTCGCTGCGGCACCGGCGGGCGGGGCAGCGGTCGCGGCGGCGGTCCCCGGGGCGGACGCCGTGCTCGTCGCCCCGACGGTCGCGGCGACGGCAGCAGCTCCCGAGGAGACGGTGGTGGGTGCCGACGCGTCGAGGGCCGAGCCGGCGACGGACAGGTCGGCCGATCCGGTGCGTGCCGGGTCGAGGTCGGAGACAGGCCCGGAGACCATCGACGAGACGGCCGATCCGGTACGTGCCGGATCGTGGCTCTCGGCCGAGGCGCCTGAGGAGGTCGACGCTCCGGTACGGACCGGATCGGCGAACGCGGAAGGACGCAGGGACACGGTGCCGAGGGCAGGAGCCGCCGCGGGGGCGGTCCCCGCGGCGTCCGTCGTCCCGGTGGACCCGGCCGAGACGGAGGCGCCGACGGCGCTGTTGCTGACGACGGCGCCGGCGAGAGCGACGGGCAGACCGGGCGTCGTGACGCCGGATGCCGTTCCGTCCGACACGGCGGGCCCGCCGTCGGTCGTCGACAGGGGCTCGGCGGCTCGGCTCGCGGTTCCGGGCTCGGCGGCACCGGCTGGTCCGGCGGTCGACGCCGAGGTCACCCCGACGAGTGAGCGGCGCCAGGGTGCGACGGACGCGGGGTCGAGCGACGACGTCGCCACGGCCTCGTCCGAGTCAGAGGTCGAGCCGTCCGGGGCGCCCGGGGCGTTCCGGTCGACGGTCCGGCCGACGGCGCGGGCGTCACGGTCGGCGGTGCGAGCGTCACGGTCCGCGCCGCGGGCGTCGCGCCGGTCGGCGGCCCGCGTCGAGGCGTGCTCGTCGCGCATGGCCGCGCCGAAGCCTGCGGCCGCCCGGTCGGCGTCGCGGGCGGCACCGGCACCGCCTGCTCCCGGCCCGCGCGACCCGACGGGAGTGCGCAGCGACGAGGCCTCCGACAGGGCCGGAGGCGCGAACGGCAGGGTGCGGGACAGCGTCACGAGGCCACCCCCGCGCTCATCAGCTTCTGGAGGGCCGCGGTCATCAGGTCGGTTCCCGACGAGGACGCACCGGCCGCGCCGGCCGCGCCGGAGAGGCCGGAGAGACCCGACAGGCCCGACAGGCCGGACAGCGCCGACGACGCGGCCGACGCGGGCGCGGCACCCGTCCCGCCCTCGGCCGGGACGATGCGCCGGATCGTGCTGAGGTCGGAGTCCTTGTACCAGTTGTCGACGATCTGGACGTCCTTGCCCGGGCGGGGTGCGTGCAGCACCTTGCCGTCGCCGAGGTAGATCACGATGTGTCCCTCGCCCTTGGGCACGAGCAGGTCGCCGGGCTTCGCCTCGGCGAGCGACGACACCTCGGCGCCCATCTTCGCCTGGTCGGGCACGACGCGCGGCATGCTGACTCCGAGGTCCTTGAAGACCGTCTGTACGAGGCCCGAGCAGTCCATGCCCGTCCGGTCCTCGCCGCCGAACACGTACGGCACGCCGAGGTACTTCTTCGCGGACTCGACCACGTCCGAGCCGTCGGCTCCGCTGCCGCTCGCGACCGACCCGGCCACCGCGTCCACGGAGGCGCTGGTCGCCGTGGCACCCGTCCCGGACGTGCCGGCGAGCGCGTCGGCGAAGGCCGTGGCCGACGTCGCGGACGCGGCGGTGGCCGTCGCGGACGTCGCCGCACCGGTGGTGCCGGCACGGAGCTGGGCGATGGTCGCCTGGATGTCCTGGATTCGGGACAGGACCTCGGTCACGGGACTCACGCCGCGCCTCCTGGGTTCTCGGGGTCGGTGCCGGACGGCGAGCCGTCGGGTCGGGGGCGCGAGGCGATCTCGTCGAGGGCGATCTGCTCGTCGCGCAGGTCGGCGGCCGCCTCGGCCACCACGTGCTTCTGCTCGAGCTTCTCGAGGCCGATCGCGGCACGACGCGCCTCGTTGAAGGCGGCCTGCGCGGCGTCGGCGTCGGCCTGACGGCGCTGCGTGACCGCGTCGAGCTCGGCGAGCATGCCGCGTGACGAGGCCCGCGAGGCGGCGAGCGCGCTCAGCATGGCCGCGTCGGTGACCTCGGACGGCTCGTCGGCGAGGGTGCGCTTGGCGCGCACGCGCTCGTCGGCGGCCTCACGCAGGCGGTCGTTGGCCTCGGCGAGGACGGCACCGGCCTGGTCCTGCTGGGCGTGACGCAGCCGCAGCAGACCGAGCAGCGAGAACGGACGTGCCATCAGATCGCTCCGAACCGTGAGGTGAGCGAGGCGAGGGCGTTCCACGAGTCGGCCGAGGCCGCCCGGTCGTCCATGCCCTGCTGCAGGAACGCGTCGATGGCGCCCTGGTGGTCGACCGCCGCGTCGACGAGCGGGTTGGTGCCGCGCTGGTACGCGCCGACGTCGAGCAGGTCCTGCGCGGCCCGGCGCGCGGCCATCACCTTGCGGAGCGTCGTCGCGGCGGCGCGCTGGGGCGGGCTGGTCACCTTCGAGGCGACGCGCGAGACCGAGCCGAGAGCGTCGACCGACGGGAAGTGCCCGGTCACGGCGAGCTTGCGGTCGAGCACGACGTGACCGTCGAGGATGCTGCGCGCGGCGTCGGCGATCGGTTCGTTGTGGTCGTCGCCGTCGACCAGGACCGTGTAGAGCCCGGTGACCGAGCCGACGCGGTCGGTCCCGGCACGTTCGAGCAGGCCGGCCAGCACCGAGAACGTCGACGGCGGGTAGCCGCGGGTCGCGGGCGGTTCGCCGACCGAGAGGCCGATCTCGCGCTGGGCCATCGCCACGCGGGTGAGCGAGTCCATCATCAGCACGACGTCGGCGCCCTGGTCGCGGAACGACTCGGCGATGCGGGTCGCGACGAACGCGGCGCGGAGGCGCATCAGAGCGGGCTCGTCGCTGGTCGAGACGACGACGATCGAGCGGGCGAGGCCCTCGGGCCCGAGGTCGTCCTCGAGGAACTCCCGCACCTCGCGGCCGCGCTCGCCGACGAGGGCGATCACGCTGACCTGGGCGTCCGAGCCGCGGGCGATCATCGACAACAGCGACGACTTGCCGACGCCCGAGCCGGCGAACAGGCCGACGCGCTGGCCCTTGCCGACCGTGGTCAGGGTGTCGAGCACGCGCACGCCGAGCTGCAGGGGCGTGTCGATGCGCGCCCGGTGCATGGCCGACGGGGTCTCGTGGTCGAGCGGCACGAGGTCGACGCGACCCCCGTCGGCCCCGACGAGCGGCCCCTTGCCGTCGATCGGCCGGCCGAGCCCGTCGAGCACACGCCCGAACAGGCCCGTGCCGGTCGGGACGAGCAGCGGACGACCGGTCGAGCGCACGGGCGTGCCGGTCGTGATGCCGGTCAGGCGGCCGAGCGGCATGCAGCGCACGCCGTCGGGCGTGGTCGCGACGACCTCGGCGAGGTTCGAGCCGGCGTCCGGCCGGCCGGACGTCGATGTCGCGTCACCGACGGCGACGATCTCGCCGACGGCCGCGTCGAGGCCCTGCACGGTGAGGCCGAGGCCCACGGCCGAGCTGACCCGGCCCACGCGTTGCGGGCGGGCCGCGACGCGTGCGGCGGCGAGACGGGGGGCGAGGGCGATCGGGACGCGCGGGCGACCGTCGACGACGGCACCCGTCGACGCGAGGGCAGGAGGCGCGGTGAGGGTCACGAGACGCCCCCGTCCGATGCCGGGTCGCCGAGCAGCGCCGTCCGGGCCCGGTCGAGCGCCGTGCCGAGGCGGGCGTCGACCTGGCCGATGCGCCGCTCGGCCTCGGCGTCGCCGCGGGCCAGGCTCGCATCGGCGACGAAGGCGAGGTCGGCGGCCACGGAGTCGCGGGTCGCGGCGTCGAGTTGCGCGAGGTCGGCGGGGTGCAGACGGACGGTCACGACGTCGCCGGGGTCGGTCACGGCCAGGGCACGGGCGACGGCCGCACGGGCCGTGCGACCTGCGCGTGGGTCGAGATCGGGCGTGGCGGTGGCATCGGGCGTGGCGGTGGCGTCGGCCCCGTGCGAGCCGTCGTCGACGGACTCGGAGGCGCGCAGTTCGTAGCCGAGGACCGCCTCGGCGAGCTCGAAGGCGGTCGCGACCAGCGCCTCCTCGGCGTCGTCCAGGACGGGCGCGACGCGGGCGTCGAGCGCGCGGGCCGACGTGATGAGGGCCTCGACGGCCGAGACGGTCGCGGCCTGGAGGCGGTGCAGCAGGTCGGAGTGCTCGGCCTCGAGCACGGCCCGGCGGGCGGCGAGTTCGAGCTCGGCCGCGCGGAGGCCGGCGGCGTACCCGGCGGCGTGACCGCGGGCCTCGGCCCGGGCGTCGTGCGACCGTCGGGTGGCGGCGGCGTCGGACCCGGGCAGCGTGACGGACGGGTAGCTGACGCGCGCGAAGGCCGGGGCGGCGCCCTCGGGGGTCATCACGGAATCGAGCATCACGAGCCGTTCGGCATTGGGGGTGACGGCCGATCCGTGGCCAGGGGTGAGGTGAGCGATCCGTGCTCAGGGGCGACTCTCGGCCCGCGGCGGGCGAGCGTTAGGGCTTGCCCCGAAGGGGGGCCGCCTCGCGTGCCGAACCCGACCCGCACCTCCCGGCCCGGCGTGCCGAACCCGACCCGCACCTCCCGGCCCGGCGTGCCGAACCCGACCCGCACCTCCCGAACCGGCGTGCCGAACCCGACCCGCGCCTCCCGAACCGGCGTGCCGAACCCGACCCGCACCTCCCGACCCGGCGTGCCGAACCCGACCCCGTCGACCCGACACGCCGCTCACCTTCGTCAGCAGCCGGCGTGTCGCCCTGCCGTTGTCGCGATTTGCACAGGGGAAGGGCGGGAGGGGCGGGGCGGGAGGGGTGGGCGGGACTAGTCGACGAGGGCGTCGTCGTCGGAGCGGTGCATGGTGATCGCGCCCATCGCCTCGAGTTCGCGGATGGCGCGCACGACCGACGCCCGCGCCTCCTCGATCTGCGACTTGCGGACCGGCCCCATCGACTGCAGCTCGTCGTCCAGCAGCTCGCGGTTGCGCTCGGAGACGTTGCCGCGGATGACCTCGGTCACCGCGGTCGGTGCGCCCTTCATCGCCGTGGCGAGGATCGCCGCGTCGATGCCGCGAAGCACCTGCTGGATGTCGCGCGACTCGAGCTTGACGATGTCCTCGAAGGTGAGCATGCGCGAGCGGACCTCTTCGGCCAGCTCGGGGTCGCGTTCGTCGAGGCCCTCGAGCAGCGCCTTCTCGGTGGCCACGTCGCTGCGGTTCAGGATCTCGATCAGCGGCTGGATGCCCCCGACGACCTCGACCTGCTCGCGCGGGGCGACGACCGCACCGGCCCGCACCTTGAGGGTGGCGGCGACGATGCCCACGGACTCGGGGGTGGCCGTGCCCATCGTCGCGATGGCCTGGGCGACGTCGGCGCGCAACTCGACGTCGAGACCCGACATCACGGCGGAGGCCTGCTGCGGTCGCAGGTGGGCGAGCACCAGGGCGATGGTCTGCGGCAGTTCGCCGTCGAGCAGCGTCACCACCTGACCGGCCTCGGCCTCGTCGAGGAACTCGAACGACTTGCCGGCCATGTTCGACGCCATGCGCTCCATGACGCCGGCGGCACGTTCCGAGCCGAACGACGCCTCGAGCAGACCGACCGCGACGTCGTGCCCGCCACGGCGCTGGTAGCGGCCGCTGACGCTGAGGTCGTGGAACTCGGCCACGGTGGCCTCGGCGAGGGACGGGTCGACGCGGCGCAGGCGCACGATCTCGGCCGCGATCTCCTCGGCCTCGACCTCGCTGAACTCCTTCATGACCGCGGCCGCACGGGCCTGGTCCATCTGCATCAGGATGACCGCGACCTTCTGGGGTCCGGTCAACGGCTTGCCGACGCCGGGGGCCGCCGGGGCGCCGAAGGTCGTGGGGACGAGGCTCATGCGGGTTGCCGGTCGTCCATCAGGCCGCGCAGCAGCTCGGCGGTCTTGCCCGGGTCACGCTCGGCCATCGCGTCGATCTCGGCCCGGCGGCGCTCGGCCGAGACGAACTCGGGCGACGGCGTCGGGGCGTCGACCTCGAGCAGCTCGGTCTTCGCCTCGCCCATGCCGGGCAGCGTCAGCCGCGAGGTGGCGACGGCGTCGTCGAGCGACAACGGCATCGTGGCGTCCCAGGTCTGGGCACCGTTCTGCGGGGCGAGCTCACCGAGGTCGACGTCCTCGCGGTCCTGGCGGCGGCTGCGACGGGCGAAGACGATCAGCCCCACGATGGCGGCGATCGCGACGGCCGCCACGATGCCGACCGTGCGGATGGTGCCCCACATGGCCTCGCTCGCACTCGCCGCGTCGGCGGCCTTGAGCGCCTCGGCGGCGGCGTCCGCGGCCGAGGTGTCGAAGTCGACCTGCGCGACCTGGACGGTGTCGCCACGGGCGGCGTCGATGCCGGCTGCGGCACCGACGAGGTCCCGCACGCTCTGCATGTTGACCCCGTTGGCCGCGGCCGAGTTCAGCGCGACCGAGACGGTCTGGCGGCTGACCTCCCCGGCCGGCACGTTGAGGCTCTCGGTGACCTTGTCGACGGCGTTGTTCTTCGTGGTCGACTCGTTGGTGTAGCCGCCGTCGGCTCCGGTGCCCGCGGTGGTGGTCCCGTCGGCGGCGGTGCCGTTCGGCACGGCGATGTTGTCGGGGCCGAGCACGCCGGTCGCGCCGGTGCCGTTCGCCCCGTCCGCCCCCGAGCCGTACTGCTCGGTGGTGCCCGACTCGTTGAGGGCGATCGGCCCCGAGGTCGGCTGCGAGAACGACTCGGTCACCTTGGTGCCCGAGCTCTGGTCGAGGTCGGCGGCCACCACGACGGACGAGTTGCCGGGGCCGACCATCTTGTCGAGCATGGCCTGCACCGAGGCCTGGACCTTGGACTCGTAGTCGCTCGCGTCGCCGCCCGCGCCTCCGACCGCTCCGCTGCCGACGGCCGACAGCACCGTGCCCGAGGCGTCGGTGACGGCGACGTCGGTCGCCTTCATGCCGTCCACGGAGGCGCTGGTGAGGTTGACGATGGCCTGCACCTGTTTCGCGTCCAGCGTCGCGCCGGCCTGGGTCTCGACGAACACCGAGGCGGTCGGGTCGCGCTGCTCGGCGACGAACACCGACTCCTCGGGGATCGCGAGCTGGACGCTGGCGTTCTTGACGCCGTCCATCGCCTTGATCGTGTTGGCGAGCTCGCCCTCGATGGCGCGCTTGTAGGTGACGTTCTGCTGGAACTCGGACGAGGTGACGCCCATGGTGTCGAGCAGCGAGTAGCCGCCGCCCGAGCTCGCGGCGGGCAGGCCCGCGGCGGCGGCCTTGAGGCGCTCGTCGTAGACGACGTTCTCGGGCACGAGGATCGTGCCGCCGCCCGCGGTCAGCTCGTACGGCACGCCGTCGGTCTGCAGCAGTTCGACGATGGCACTCGCGTCGGTCGGGTCGATGCCGCTGAACAGCGGCGTGTAGGTGGGCTTGCCCAGCCAGCTGACGAGCGCGACGACGCCGAGCACGAGAGCGGCGACCAGGATGACGGCGATCGTGCGCTGCGCGACCGTGAAGCTCTGGAGGGCGGCACCGAGCTTGGCGAGCTGGCCCTTGACGGCGTTCGGCATCAGGCCTGCATCCTCATGATCTCGTTGAAGGCGTCGACGCCCTTGTTGCGGACGGCGCTGACCAGCTCGAGCGTGACCTGGGCACGCGTCGCGGCGATGGTCGCGTCGTGGATGTCGGTCAGGTCGCCCGTGACGGCCTTGACCGCGAGGGTCTTCGACTCGGACTGCAGCTGCTGCAGGCCCTCGACGGCACCGGTCATGGTCGCGCCGAAGGTCGCACCCGAGACCGAGGAGGCGCCGGTCGCGCCGGTCGTGCCCGTCACGTCGGACGCGCCGCCGGCCCCCATGAGCGAGCTCACGTCGGCGTAGCCGCTCTGTTGCACGGCCCCGAGGGCCTGGATTCCTGCGATGGGCATCAGCCACGTCCGATCTGGAGTGCGGCCTCGTAGGCCGTCTTGGCACGGTCGACCACGGCGGCGTTGGCCTGGTAGCCACGCTGCGCCATGATCAGGTCGCCCATCTGGGCGCCGAGGTCGATGTCGGGCATGCGCACGTATCCCTCGGCGTCGGCGAGCGGGTGGTCGGGGAGGTAGGTGACGCGGCCGGCTTCGCTGCCGTAGCGGTCGGCCTTGACGAAGACGCCCGAGGTGCCGGCACCCTCCTGCACCTCGACGTAGCGGGCCTGGAAGGCGGTGTCGTCCATCGACTTCACGGTGTTGACGTTGGCGATGTTGTCCGAGACGGCGTCGAGCCACTTGCGGTGCACGGTCAGGCCGGTGCTCGCGATGCCGATCGCGTCGAAGGCGGTCATCAGTTCGTCCGGAACGCGGCGCGCACGGCCGTCAGCTCGGAGTTCATGGCCTGCGTGGCGAACTGGTACCGCAGCACGGTGTCGACGTTCGACAGGGTCTCGGTGTCGAGGTTGACGTTGTTGCCGTCGAGGCGCGTGGGCTCGAGGCTGCGCGACGTGGACGCCTGGACCGCTCCGCTGCCGGACGCGACCGACCGGCCCAGCGCCTCCTCGAACTGCACCCGCTTGGCGGTGTAGTTCGGCGTGTTGACGTTCGCGATGTTCGCGGCGATCGTCTTCTGGCGCAGCGAGAGACCGTCGAGGGCGCTCTGCAGCGCCGCTTGCGTCACGGATTCGAGTGGCATGCCTGTCCCGGTGGGGTCGATGGAGTGCGAGGGGCCGATCCGTGGCCGGGTGTGCGAGCGATCCGTGCTCACGGCGCTCTATCGGCGGGCCGCGGGGCGACGTAAGCGGTGCACAGGTGGCTGCCCCGTACTGGGGGCGGGCGCCCCCTGCTGCTAGCGTCGCGCCCAGGACCGGGGGACGGAGGCGCGCGCATGGACGAGGACGGCCGACGACTGTTGGGCCTCGGGGACGAGCACGCTCCCGACCCGGACGAGAAGATCGTCGTGGACGACGACGAGGCGGCCGCGGAGGCCGCCCTGGGCCGCCGGTCGGTCGGTGCCGCGGTCGGACTCGTGTTCGTCGCCCTCGTGGTCGCGGGGATCGCGGTCGGGGTCGTGCTGCCCTTGCTCCTGTGGCCGGTCGGCTTGTGGATCGGCCTCCAGCAGCAGCCCGCCGAGATCGCGTCGCTCTGGTGGTTCGTGGGCTGACGCCCCTCCGCCGGTGTCGTCGGCCGGGGCTCCGTGACAGGATGGAGGAGCAGCGCTCGGGGCAGCGGGCGGACAACAGAGCATCCAGGGGGGATGACGATGACGTCGTGGAGCATCCAGATCGACGGGGTACGGGCGGTTCTCGCCTCGGTCGCGACCGACGGGGAATCCCTGACCGCGGCGGGGGCGGCGTTCGACGCCGCCTCGGCGTCCGCCGTGGCCACCGTGGCCGCACCGACCGTCTCGGCGGCGCTGCGATCCGCCATGGACGAACGCGAGGACGTCGCCGACCGGATGGCCGCGACCGTCCGCCGCGCGGTCGGTGGGGCGAGCGATGCCACGACCGCCTACCTCGACGGTGACGAGGAGATGGCGGCGAACGCGACCGCCCGCGCCTCGGCGGTCGACGCGTGGAACCGGAGCGCGCCTCCTGCGGGCGTCGATCACGGCATCTGGAGGGTCCGATGAGTTACATCACGACGGCCGACGTCGAGCCGATGGCGGACGACCCCGCGGCCGTCGAGTCGGCGGCGACGTCCCTGCGGGCGACCGCCGAGCCGTTGCGGTCGGCGGGTGCCGACGTCGAGGCGCACTGGCAGGGTCTCGGCGGCGTCTACGAGGCACCCGAGCAGGGCGTGCTGTTCGGGGCGGTCGCCCCGGTGCGCGTCGCGGGAGACGACCTGGCGACGTCGATCGAGCAGATCGCCGACGCCCTCTCCGCCTACGCCGAGGCACTCGCACCGCTCAAGGTGCTGCGCGACCGGCTGTACACCGACGTCGGCGAGTTCGGCATCGAGGTCGCGACCTGGCACGGCGAGGACGGCAACGGGTCCGAGTCGTGGACGTCGAACCCCGAGTTCGTGGCCCGCGACCAGTCCCTGCGCCGGTCGGCGTCGGGCATCACGTCGGCGATCCTCGACGCCGAACGCGACTGCGCCGGCGCGATCGGGGCCGTGTCCGGAGGCACGGGCAGCGGGCTGGGGGCGGTGGACGATGCCCAGGCGGCAGCGATCGCTCGCCCGGGCGCCTGGCAGACGGTGTTGACCACCTTCGACGCCGATGTCGACGCCGCGGCGATGACGACGCTCGAGAGGCTCGCGGCGATGGACCGCGACGAGCTCGACGCCTGGGTCGCCGACAACGAGGACCGCATGCACCAGCTCATCGACGAGCCGCCGTCGGCCGAGGCCACCGAGGCCTGGTGGAACGGCGTCGACCCCGCCACGCAGGCGCTGATGGTGTCGAGCGCCTACCTCCTCGTCGGCAACCTGGACGGGGTGCCGTGGAACCGCCGCGTCGAGGCGAACCACAACGGACTGCGGTCCGAGAGCGAGCGCCTGCGACGGCTCATCGCCGCGGCCGACGGGGACGACGACGCCGACGCCGACGAGGTCCGGCGATGGGAGAAACAGCTCGAGAGCTACGAGAACCTCCTCGACGACGAGGTGACCTACCGTGCCGGCGACGACGTGCAGACACAGAAAGGTCATCACGTGATCGTGTTCGATCCCTCACGGGAGGCGATCGCCGAGTACGTCGGATACCTGGACGCCGACGGACGCATACCCGCGAGCACCGTCGACGTGGGGACGTTCGTCCCGGGAACGAACAGCAAGCTCGAGAGCTTCTCCGAGAACACGCGCATCGCCCGGAACCTCGCCGACAAGGCCAACCCACGTGGGTCCTTGGGGATGTTCGTGTGGCAGGGCGGACACTTCCCGCAGGACCTCGAAGCGGTGGACGCGGCCCCGAGCCAGGACCTGGCACCGCGGCTGGCTGCTGCGGTCGACGCCCTCCCCACGGTCGAGACCACGAGCACCACGGTGGTCGGGTACAGCTACGGCAGCGCCGTGGTGGGTCTGGCGGAGTCGGCAGGCATGTCCGCCGACCGGGTCATGTACGTGTCGGGAGCGGGCCTCGGCCACGGCATCGAGGGCATCGACGAGTTCCCGGAGACGAAGGACGTCCCCCACTACGCGACCCTGGCGCCCGGCGACTACACCGTCGGACTGATCCAGGGGGTGCAAGGAGATCTGCTCGGCGGTCAGCAGGGCCACGGGACGAGCCCTCTGGGCGCCGCGGGTGTCACACGCCTGGAGACGGGCTACGTCGACGAGGCTCGTGGCCAGGACAGCGGAGCACTGACGGGCCATCAGGTCTGGACGGGCAAGGGGACGTCGAGCATGTACCAACAGGTCTTCAACGTCTTGACCGACGGCCCACTCGTCGCCTATGCCGATGACGGGCGATGGCACAACATGTACCTGACGGATCGCAACCTGCCCATCATGGCGGACGACTACGAGCCCCGACCCGTCCGATGACGAGGACCGACATGCCCACCAGGACGACAGCAGCTGTGGCCATCGCATTGTGCGCGGCGGCGTTGGTGGGGTGCTCCGCGACCGCGGACACCCCGAACGGTGACACCGAGGAGAGCACCATGACCATCGAAGAGACCGGCACGGTCGCCACGGAACTGATCGACGGCCTCCAGGCCCAGGTCGACCCGACGCTCGTGGCGAGCGTCGAGGCCCAGGAGGACGGCGCGGCGGCGATCGGCGGATCGGCGGACGACGCCGACGGCAGCATCCAGGAGTGGCGGGTGCTGCGGTACGTGAACCTCGTGCCGGACGCACCCCAGCTCGACGTCGCCGAGTCCGTGATCGATGCCCGCGTCGCGGACGGCTGGACGGTGGGTCTCGACCGTGAGACGTCGAACGCGGGAGGCCGCTGGGTCACCTTGACCTCGGACGAGGACCGCTACGACGGCTTCGAGCTGACCGTGCAGGCCGGTGACAACGGGGCGTCGCCCGGGCAGAACTACGTCCTGCTCGGCGTCGTCGGGCCGACGGTCGAGACCGCACCGTGAGTCGTGACTGACGAGAGGTCGTGGGTCTCCGCGTCGCTCGCGATCGCCCTGGTCACCGCCCTGGCAGCGTGCAGCACGACCCGGCCGACGACGGACGCGACGTCGACGCCCGTGCCGACCATGTCCGTCGAAGAGACCGGCCGACGTGCCGACGACCTCGTCGACCGGGTGGTCGCGCTCGTCGACCCGGCCGTCGTCGAGAGCGTCGAGGTGTTGGAGGACGGCGACGCCGGCGTCGCCGGCACACCGAACGACCCGGACAGCAGCATCCGACAGTGGACCGTCGCGCAGTCCGTCGTGCTCGTTCCGGGTGCCTCACGGGACGCGACGACGGCAGCGCTGGTCGACGCCCTCGTCGCCGACGGCTTCACCGTCTTCGAGGACGACACCACCCCGAGCGGCTCACGGCGGGTCGTGACCGGACCCGGTGAGGGTGCGGACGAGTCCTACACCGTGACCCTCCGGGGAGGACCCGACAGCTCCGTCAACCGCCTGATCGACGTGCAGGTGAACGGGCCTGTCGTCGAGACCGCACCGGCGGACTGAGCCGGCCCGCGCCTCCTCGGCGGCCCGCCCCGACGAGCGGGGGTGCATCGCACCGTCGGCTGGACGTCGCACCGCCGGAGTGGGCGGTGCGACGTTCAGTCGGCGGTGCGATGCGGCGGCAGGGCGGCGGCGCGGAGGAGCGGGTCGGGTCAGGGGCGCGAGTAGCGGTGCTCGGGGCGGCCGGTGGTGCCGTAGCTGAGCTTCATCGTGACGAGACCGTCGGCGGCGAGCGCCGCGAGGTACCGCTGCGCCGTGGCCCGCGAGACCCCGACCCGGGCGGCGACGTCGGCCGCCGACAGTTCGAGCGGCCCGACCCCGGCCCGGCCACCGGCCTCCGCGGCGGCCGCGTCCGCCTCGGCGGCGAACTGCTCGAGCACCGCCTGCTCGGTCGCCGACCGCGACGGCGAGGCCGCCTTCGCCGCGTCGCCGGAGTGGAGGATGCGCAGGGCCCGTTCGAGCGCCTCCTGGTCGACGGCCGTCCGTTCGTCGAGCACGTTGCGGTACCGCTGGTAGGCGTGCAACCGGTCGATCAGCGTGCCCGACGCGAACGGTTTGATCAGGTAGCCCAGCGCCCCGCGCCGCAGGGCCCGCCGCACGGTCGCGGCGTCCGACGCGGCGCTGAGCACGAACGCGTCGACGTCGACCTCGCGCAGCAGGTCGAGCCCGCTGCCGTCGGGCAGGTGGACGTCGAGCAGCAGCAGGTCGACGTGCTGCTCGGCGAGGACGCGGCGTACCTCGGCGACCGTGCCGACGGCGGGCAGCGCCCGCAGGCCGGGCAGCTGCTCGACCTGACGGCGGTGCAGGTCGGCGACGTAGAAGTCGTCGTCGACCACGAGCACGGTGAGTTCGGTGGTCACGGGGTGGTCCTCTCGGGGGTGCCGGGGGTGCTGCTGCCGTCGGGGGTGGCGGGGGTGCCGTCCGCGGGCGTGCCGACGCCGTGCGGTCGCGCGTCGTCGACGGCCGGGGACGAGGAGGCGCCGGCCGAGGACGAGGAGGCGCGGGCCGGCCCGGACGCGCCCGTCACCACCGCCGCGCCCGCCACCACCGCCTCGCCCGAGACCGCGCCCACGAGCCTCGCGCAGAACACGGCACCGTGCCCGTCACCGCCCGGCGAGCCGAGCCAGACGTCGCCGCCGCGGCGCCGGGCGATGTCCCGGGAGAGCGGCAGTCCGAACCCCAGGCCGTGCACGCGTGCGGGGTCGGGCTCGGCGTCGGCCGCGTGCGGACCGCGGTCGAACAGCTGCCCCGCGTCGGCGACACCGTCTCCCGAGTCCATCACCGACAGGTGCAGGTCGGTGCCGTCGTCGAGCACCTCGACCTCGATCCAGGCGGGGGTGACGCGGCCGGCCACGGCGGCCCGCACCGCGTTGTCGACCAGGTTGCCGAGCACGGTCGTCACGTCGCCGGGCTCGACGACCGACCCCGTGACGAGCGTCTCGGGCCCGAGCTTCAGCAGGACGCCCCGCTCGGCCGCCTCGACGCCCTTCGCCCCCAGGAACGCCTGCAGGTACGGCTCGGTCAACCGGTCGGCGTGGGCGACCGGGTAGCGCAACGGCCCGTGGTCGAGCACGTCGGCGAGGTACGCGCGGGCCTGCTCGGCCCGGCCGAGCTCGAGCATCCCCGAGAGGGCGTGCAACCGGTTGGCGAACTCGTGTCGCTGCGCGCGGAGGGCCGTGGTCATCGCGCCGACGGCGTCGAGCCGGCGGGTCAGGGCCTCGACGGCCGTGCGGTCGCGCACCACCGCGACCCGGCCGAGGTCGACCCCGTCGCGCGACACCGGACGCACGTCGACGAGCAGCACGTGGTGGTCGACCACGAGCGTGGTGTCGGTCGTGGTCGTGTTCGCACCGTCGGGCCGCGCCCGCGAGCCGGGCGGCGCGTCCGCCTCGCTCGAGCCGAGCAGCGCGACGAGCCCCTCGGGCAGGTCGAGCCCGAAGAGCGGCTGCCCCACCACGGCACCCGCGTCGAGCCCCAGCAGCCGGGCGGCCTGGTCGTTGCACACCGTCACCACACCGTCACGCGACACCGCGAGCACGCCCTCGCCGACCCCGCCGAGCACGGCCTGCTGGTTCTGCACCAGGGTCGACAGCTCTTCGGGCTGCAGCCCGAGCGTCGCCCGGTCGAGCCGCCGACGGATCAGCACCGACGCGACGACGCCGAGCACGAGGGCGAGCACGGCCACCCCGACGACCGGCACGGCGTCCTGCACGAGCGTGTCGTACACGCGGGTCGGCGCGTAGCCGACGCTGACCTCGCCGACGACGCCCTCCGCCGAGCCGGACCCCGTCGACGCCGCGCCGACCGAGACGCCCGGAGCGTAGACCGGCACCTTCGCGCGGGCCGAGTCGCCGAGCGTGCCGCGCTCCCAGGCGACGACCTCCTCCCCTCGCAGGGCGGCATCGGGGCTGGTGCTGACGCGCTCGCCGATGCGGGAGGGGTCCGGGTGCGCCAGCCGCACCCCGCGATCGTCGGTCACGACGACGAAGAGCGCCCCGGTGCGCAGCCGGGCCGCGACCGCGGTGCGCTGCAGGGCTCCCTGGGCCAGCGCCTCCTGGTCGATCTCGGTGCCGTCGACGCTCAGCAGCGCGACCTGCTCGCGGACGTCGGCGTCGCTCGCGACGCTCTGCGCCACGGCGAGCGCCGTCGACTCGGCCTCGCGCGCCAGCCGCTGCACGGCGATGGTGGCGAACACGGCGCTGGTCAGCAGCACGATGGCGGTGACGACGGCGAGCTGCAGCAGCAGCACCTCGGTGGCGAAACGTCGCTTCCGGAGGCGCGGCACCGCCCCCTGCCCCGGCCCGCGTCGCACACCCGCCCGACGGCTCGCCGGCGTGCGGCGTCCCCGTGGTGAGCTGTCGTCGGTCACGTCGGCCAGGGTACCGGGCGTGGCCGACGCGCCCCGCGCCTCCTGCGGCCCTGAGCAGAACGCGCAGAACGGCGCCAACGCGCGATAGTCGGCCAATGCGCACAAGCGCGACGCGCAGCGGGAGGCGCGGCTAGCGTGCCCGGACACACGAACCGGACGAAGGAGTCCTGATGCTCGTCATCCTCGGTTATCTGATGATCGCCACCTTCATGGTGCTGATCATGACCAAGCGGCTCTCGCCGATGCTCGCCCTGATCATGGTGCCGACCATCTTCGGCCTGTTCGCGGGGGCCGGCCTCGGCATCGGCGACATGGTGATCGAGGCGATCGGCGACCTCGCTCCGACCGCGGCGCTGCTGATGTTCGCGATCATGTACTTCGGGCTGATGATCGACGTCGGGCTGTTCGACCCGCTCGTACGCTTCATCCTGCGCGTCACCGGCAACGACCCCGCGAAGATCGTGCTCGGCACGGCGCTGCTGGCCGGGGCCGTCTCGCTCGACGGCGACGGGTCGACCACGTTCATCGTGACGACCGCCGCCATGCTGCCCATCTACCTCAAGCTCGGCATGAGCCCGGTCGTGCTGACCTGCGTCGCCGGCCTCGCCAACGGCACCCTCAACATCGTCCCGTGGGGCGGGCCGACCGTGCGGGCCGCCGCGGCGCTCAACGTCGCGCCGTCCGACATCTTCGTGCCCCTCGTGCCGTCGCTGATCACGGGCCTCGTCATCGTGTTCGTGTTCGCCTGGCTGATGGGCCTGCGCGAGCGCCGCCGCCTCGGCACGGTCGAGCTCGGCGGGTCGGTGCTGGCGGCCGCGGCCGAGAAGATGTCGCCCCTGTCGCGCGAGCTGGCCACGGCCGCCCGCGGTGGCGGACCGGGCAAGGCGGGCGTCGGCGTCTCGATGTTCACCAGCCCCACGGTCGCCCTGGGCCTGCGCGGCGGGCGCGCCGACGGCAGCCGTGCGGACGCCCCCGGCGAGCGCGCGGTCGACAACCCGGGCGGCAGCGGCGGCAGCGAGAACGGCGCTCCCCTGGCCGGCACGATGGCCGACACGATGCTCGACCCCACCCGCGAGACCCTGCGCCCCAAGCTGATCTGGTTCAACCTCGCCCTCACCGTCGTGGTGATGGTGCTGCTCGTGCTCGACCTCTTCCCGCTGGCCTACGTGTTCATGGTCGGCGTCGCGGTCGCGCTGTTGATCAACTTCCCGAAGGTGAAGCAGCAGTCGGCCGAGATCGTCGCCCACGCGCCGAGCATCGTCGGCGTCGTCTCGATGGTCTTCGCCGCCGGCGTGCTGATCGGCGTGCTCAACGGCACGGGCATGGTCGACGCGATGGCGCAGTGGCTCGTGCAGGTGATCCCGAACGAGATGGGCCCGTACCTCGCCGTCATCACGGGGTTGCTCAGCCTGCCGCTCACCTTCTTCATGAGCAACGACGCGTTCTACTTCGGCATCCTGCCCGTGCTCGCCCAGAGCGCCGCGGCGTTCGGCATCGAGCCGGTCGAGATGGCCCGGGCCTCGGTGATCGGCCAGCCCGTGCACCTGCAGAGCCCGCTCGTGCCGGCGATCCTGCTGCTGGTCAGCCTCGCGAACGTCAACCTCGGCGACCACCACAAGAAGGTGCTCTGGCGGGCGGCCGTCGTCTCGGTCGTCATGCTCGTGGTCGCGATCGTCGTCGGGGTCATCCCCTTCGGCTGAGGCCACCCGGGCGGGGTCGGCCGGGCCGGGTCAGCCGGTGGCGTCGAGGTAGACCGGGCGCGAGGGCTCGTGTGACGCCTCGACGGTGCGGACGGCGCCGAGGTGCTGCAGCACGGCGACCCGCGCCGCCTCGAGGCGGGCGAGCACGCCGCGCTGGCGCTCCGCCAACGAGGAGGCGCGGGTCGCCAACTCCCGTGGCAACGGCCCCAGCCCCACGGGCGGCGTCCATCGACGGGCCGGAGTGGGCAGGGCGGTGGGGTCGCCGTCGCCTGCGGGAAGCGAGGCGTCCGCCTCGGCGACCAGCGCCTCCAGCTCGTCGAGGGCGGCGCGCCAGGCGGCGTGCGTCCGCTCGGTCCTAGGCGACACCGAAGCCTCCGGACAGGCCCGGGACGGTCGAGGCGGCGCCCGCCTGCAGCGAGGCCGCGGCCTCGTGCCAGGCCTGGCGCAGCGGTTCGAGCAGCCCGATGACCTCGCGGGTCTGCGCGACGTCACGGTGCACGTTGGCGTTGACCAGGGCGGTCGACGTGTAGGTGTACAGCGCGAGCAGGCCCTCGCCGCCGTCCCAGACGTCGATCTTGAGCGACGACGACAGCTCGGCGATGATCGCCTGGGCGTGCAGCAACTGCTCGGAGGCGGTGCCCCAGTTCGCGGCGACCTGGGCGGCCTCGGCACGCGACAGGTCGAGCATGAGGCGGTCGTAGAGCATCGTGACGAGCTGCACGGGCGTCGCCGACAGCACGGCGTCGCTCGTGTACTGGGCGCGCTGCTTCTGCACGACGGCGGAGGGGCCGGCCGAGGCCGCGGCGAAGGCGGCGAACGAGGTGGCGTCCATCAGCTGCTGCTCGTCGACAGGGTGGCGAGCTGGCTCGAGATGTACTTCTGCTGCGCGGTCAGGGCGCTGAGCGAGGTCTCGAGGGCCGAGTAGGTCTTCTGCAGGCTCGCGCGGCGAGCGGAGAGACGGTCGTCCCAGTCGCTGACGCGGTTGTTGAGGTCCTTCACGACCGACTGCTGCCCGGTGATGACCTTCGTCAAGGAACCGTCGAACTTGTCCGACACGGCGGTCGACGTCGAAGCGACCCGTGCGGCGATGGCACTCATGGTGGCCTGCACCTTGGCGGGATCGGCGGCGAGCGCGGCGGCGAACTTCGTGGCGTCGACGGCGAACTGGCCGGTCTTCGCGTCGATCGAGATCCCGATGGTGCTCGGCGACTGCCCGTCGACCGGGCTGAGAACGGCGTCGGTCAGTCGCTGCGTGATGCCACGGGTCGTCGAGTTGCCGCCGAAGACGCCGGCGGTGACCGTCGTCGTCCCCGTGGAGCTGGTCGACGTCGTCGCGGCACTCCTGCTGCTGATCAGACTCAAGGCCCCGTTGACACCCGCGATCAGGTCGGTCGCGACCTTCGTCGCGGCCGTCGCGTCGCGGGCGATCGCCAGGTGCACCGGCTCGGTCGTCGTGGCCGAGACGGTGACCGAGACACCGGGGATCACGTCGGTGAACGTGTTGCTGCTGCTCGTGACGACCTGCTCGGCCGCCGTCCCCGCCCAGAGGGTGATCGAGGCGTCGCGCGCCTGCGAGATCACGGCGGCGCCGGGCTGGGCGATCAGGTCGGGGGCGGTACCGGCGGCCACGTCGGCGGCGGTGCCGCGGAAGACGTCGAAACCGCCCTCGGCGCCGCTCTTCTGGCTCGACAGCTGCAGGCGGTACTGCACGGCACCCGAGGCGTCCTTGCCCGAGGCGACCTTGACGGCCGAGACGCCGGCGGCGGAGGCGTTGATCGCCGTCACGACGTCGTCGAGGGACGAGGAGGCGGCGGTCACCTCGGTCTTCGTGCCCGCGGCGGAGACGAAGGTCAGGGTGGCGGGCGAGTCGGGCCAGGTGGTCATCGCCGCGGTCACGGCGGTCTTCGACGAGGCGGTCGAGCCGACCACGAGGTCGACCGAGCCGGAGACGGCCCCGGCCGCGGTGGTGGCCGTGACGGCCGTCGAGCTGCTGGTGGGGGTGAAGAGCGAGAGCGAGCCGGCCTTGGCGGTCGAGGTCGCGAGGGTCGCCAGGTCGGCGATCCGGGTGTTGAGCCCCTGCAGGGCCGTGACGAGCGTCTGGCCTGCCGTGGCCTTGTTCTTCAGGATGGTCTGGGGCACGGCCTCGGACTGCATCAACGTGTTGATCAACGTCGTCGTGTCGAGCCCGCTGACGAGTCCGTCGATGCCGAGCGAGGCCATCTGGTGCTCCTGTCGAGGTGGGGTGTCCGGGGTCGGACCGTGGGGCAGATCGAAGTGGGGGGGGGGAAGTGCTGAGACCGGGTGGCCCGACGGTGCAGGATCAGCTGCACCGTCGAGGCCACCCGGTCTCGAACCGCGGTGAGGTGGTGGGTCAGGCCCGAGCTGGGAGCACGGGACCCTCCTCGGCTACGACTAGCGGAGGAGCGACAGCACGCCCTGGGTGCTCTGGTTCGCCTGGGCCAGCATCGCGGTGCCGGCCTGGCTGAGCACGTTGGAGCGCGTGTACTTGACCATCTCTTCGGCCATGTCCACGTCGCGGATGCGCGACTGAGCCGCCGTGAGGTTCTCCTTCGCGACGTTGGTCGACGCGATGGAGTGCTCGAAGCGGTTCTGGACGGCACCCAGCTCGGAACGAGCCGACGAGACGTTCTTGATCTGCTCGTCGATGCTCTTGATGGCGAGCAGAGCATCGGCCGCCGAACCAAGGCCAGCGGCAGGCGTCGCAGGGTCGCTGACGGCGTCAGCGATGGCCCCGATGGCCGTTCCGACAGTCACGACGTTGGTGAGCTTCACGTCGATCTGGTCGTTGGCCTTGGCGGAGCCAGCACCGACCTGGAAGGTCAGCGTCTTGTCCGTCGTGTCGAGCAGGTTGATGCCGTTGAAGTTCGTCGAGCTGCCGAGGCGCGTGAGCTCCTTCGACAGGGCCGAGACCTCCGTACCGATGGCCTTGCGGGCGTCGGCGTTGTTCGAGTCGTTACCGGCCTGGACGGCGAGGTCGCGGACGCGCTGGAGGATCGAGTGCACCTCGGTCAGCGCACCTTCAGCGGTCTGGACGACAGAGATGCCGTCCTGGGCGTTGCGTGCGGCGACGGTCAGTCCGCCGACCTGCGAGCGCAGGCCCTCGGAGATCGCGAGGCCGGCCGCGTCGTCAGCGGCACGGTTGATGCGGAGGCCGGACGAGAGCTTCTCGAGGCTCTTCGACAGGTCGTTCTGCGTGGCGTTCAGGTTGCGGTACGTGTTGTTGGCCGCGAGGTTGGTGTTGATCTGCATACCCATGGTGTTCTCCTCCGTGACTGGGTGGTGTTCGTCGGCCCATCCGTGGGCTGACACCGGCTACTGTCGGCCGGTCGACCGCGGCTGTAAGTCAGCCGCAGAAGTTTTTTCGGGCGATCTCAGACCGCCGTGCTGACGACGGCCGCGTCGGGCTCGCGCATGGCGCGGGCGATGCCGACGGCGGCGTTCGTCGCGACGCGCGACAGGTACGCGCTGCGTCGGGCCGGCGCGGTCTTCGAGACCGGCGTGAACTCGGCGTCGGGGTCGTCGGCGTAGTGCGACTCGAGGGCGTCGCGCAGCAGGCGGACCGCCTCGGTGCGCTGCTGCGAGACGGCGCTGTGGGTGATGCCGAGCTCGTCGGCGATCTCGGTGACCGTGCGGTCGCCGAAGTAGACCCCTTCGACGATCAGGCGCATGCGCTCGGGCAGGGCCTCGACGGCGGCGGCGACGTAGCGGCTGCGCTCCGACACGAGCAGGTTCTCCTCGGGCAGCGGCAGGTCGGCGGCGAGGTGGTCGGCGACGGTGTCGTCGAGGGCCGAGACCGTGCGGGCCGCGTCGGTCAGGGCACCGGCCGCCGTCTGGCGGTCGACGCCGAGGGCACCGGCGATCTCGTCGACGCTCGGGGCGCGTCCCAGGGTCGCGGTGAGCGCCTCCTGGACGGCGAGGGTCTCCTTGATGCGCTTGCGGGTGCCACGGCTGGCCCAGTCGCCCGAGCGCATGTCGTCGGCGAACGCGCCGACGATGCGGGTGCGGGCGTAGGCGCCGAACGGGATGCCGAGCGTGGGGTCGAAGGCGTCGGCGGCCTGGACGAGGGCGACGGCACCGACCGAGGCGAGGTCGTCACGCGACAGGTGGGTGGCGCGGGCGCACACCTCCGAGACGAGGTAACCGACCAACGGCAGGTTCTCCACCACCATGGCGTTGCGTTCGGTGCGGTTCATCGCGACTCCCAGTGCGAAGGGGACCTGTGTGGTCCGGTGACGGTGACTCCGGGCGCGACGAACGGCCCTCTGATCAGGGCACGTCGACAGGGTTCGCCGAGGAGGCGCGGCGCACCGGACGAGACGTCGTCCGGACCGCGGATGGTGCTGCGCGACCGACCCGTCGGGGGTCCGTCGCTGCTCTGCAACGCTACCGAGCAAGAGGGGGGCGGCGGCAGTCCGGAACTGCCCCCAGTGCGGGGGAACGGTCGTCATCCCTTCGGGGGACACACCCCGTGCCCCCACCCCCGGACTGGGTCGGAACGGCCCTTCCTTCGAGTGGTGCTTTAAGGCTAGGAGCACGGTTCGGGGCCGCTGACTAACGTGCTCCGCGCCTCCGCCGATAGTCACCGGTGCAGAGGACGCCGGGCACTCCTCGCCGACGACCGACGAACCCGACACCCCGATGCGACCGACCGAGGAGGCCCCCATGGGCGCTAACGAACTCTCCGCGCTGCTCTGGCGAGAGCGCGAGCTGCTCGAGCTGCTGACCTTCAAGCTCGAGGAGGAGCAACTGCTGCTCACCGCGGGCCGCAGCCGCTGGATCGACCACGCCACGCGTGAGGTCGAGCAGGTGCTCGGTCGCCTCCGCTCGGCGGGGCTCGAGCGCAGTGTCGAGGTGTCGGCCGTCGCCCGCGAGTGGGGCACCGACGAGGAGGCCCCGCTGCGCGAGATCATCGCCGCGGCCCCGGCCGGCCCGTGGGGCGAGATCTTCACCGCCCACCTGCGTGCCATGACCGAGCTGACCGGCCGCATCGCCCAGCTGCGCGACGAGAACGAACGCTTCCTCCGGGCCGCCGCCCGCGCCACGCAGGAGACGTTGGCCACCGCGTCGACCGGCCCCGCGACCGCGACGTACGACGCGACCGGCCAGACCGGTCACGCGAACTCGGCCAGCGCCTCCGGCGGTCACCTGTTCGACGGGCGGCTCTGACGTGGTGAGCACGTTCGGCAGCCTGGCCACGGCCTACCGCGGGCTGACCGCGGCCCGGACCGGGCTCGACGTGGTCGGCCAGAACATCGCCAACGTCAACACCGAGGGCTACACGCGCCAACGGGTCACCCAGTCCTCGATCGAGGCCGCGGCCCGCGTGGGCCTGTTCTCGAGCGGCGCCCAGCCGGGACAGGGCGTGTCGGTCGACGGCATCGCCCGCATCGGCGATCGGTTCGCCGACGCGCAGGTGCGCGGCGCCGCCGGGGCCGCCGGCTACCAGGGCGTCCGCGCCTCGGTCACGGCCGCCCTCGAGTCCTCCCTGAACGAGCCGAGCACCACCGGCATCGCCTCGCAGCTGACGAAGTTCTGGTCGGCCTGGCAGGACGTCTCGAACGACCCGTCCGCCGCCGCCCCCGCCGCCGTGCTGCTCGGCCAGGCGAACACGATCGCCCAGACCCTCTCGACCGGCTACAAGGCCGTCGACGACCAGTGGACCTCGCAGCGTCAGCAGCTCGACGGCCTCGCCTCGCAGCTCAACTCGGCCGCGACCCAGGTCGCCGACCTCAACGTGCGCATCCGCACCGCGACCCAACAGGGCGTCAGCACCAACGAACTGGTGGACGCGCGCTCGGCGCTGACCGAGAAGATCGCGACCCTCGCCGGAGGCACGGTGCGAGACAACGCGGACGGCACGGTCGACGTCCTGGTCGGCGGCAACGCCCTGGTGTCGGGCGACTCGGCCCGGCAGGTGAAGGTGACCGGTGACTACACCCTGGCCACCGCCTCCTCGGGGGTCTCGCTCGAATGGACCCACCGCGCCGGCGACCCCATCTCGCTCGACGGCGGCAGCATCGCCGGCTCGCTGTCGGTGCTGGCCCCGGCCGCTCCCGGCGGCACCGGCGGCGTGCTCGCCGAGGCCGCCGCGAGCTACGACGCCCTCGCGACCCAGCTCGCCGCCCAGGTCAACGCGGTGCACTCCACCGGGACGACGGCCGACGGCACCACGGGTCACGCCTTCTTCGGGTTCACCGCCGGGGTGTCCGCCGCCCGCGGCCTCACCGTGCTGCCGACCGGCGCCTCGACCATCGCCTCGGGCAACGGCACGGGCGGGGCCCTCGACGGCTCGGTCGCCCGGGCCGTCGGCCAGATCGGCCTGTCGGTCGGTTCGCCCGACCGCACCTGGGGCTCGATCGTCAGCACGATCGGGGTGACGGCCCGCACCGAGGCCGATCGTTCGACCCTCACCGACCTCGCGGCGACGTCCGCCAAGGGTCGCCAGCTCTCGACCGCCGGGGTCAGCCTCGACGAGGAGAACGTCAACCTGCTCACCTATCAGCACGCCTACCAGGGCGCGGCCCGGGTCATGACCGCGATCGACGAGATGCTCGACACGTTGATCAACGGCATGGGACGGGTCGGGAGGTAACCGATGATCACCCGCACCACGAACCAGATGGCGATGCTCACCGCGCAGCGCAACCTGCAGACCAGCTCGTACCGGGTCGACCAGGCCCAGCAGCGCGCGTCGACCCTCGACAAGATCTCGAAGCCGTCGGACGACCCGGCCGGCACGGCGGATGCGCTGCGGGTCAAGGCCGAGCAGGCGGCGAACGTGCAGTTCTCCCGCAACGTCGGCGACGGCAACGGGTGGCTCTCGCTGGCCGACTCGGCCCTGTCGTCCACCGACGACGTGCTCAAGAAGGTGCGCGACCTCACCGTGCAGGGCGCCAACACCGGCGCGTTGTCACAACCCGCACTCGACGCCATCGCAACCGAGATCGACGGCCTCAAGGCCGACCTGCTCGCCGTGGCGAACACCTCGTACAACGGTCGCAGCGTCTTCGCCGGCACGTCGGACGCGGGCGTCGCCTTCCGCCCCGACTTCAGCTACACCGGCACCCCGGGCTCGTCGGTCACCCGCCAGATCGGTGTCGAGACCAGCGTGCGCGTCGACGCCGACGGGGCCACCGCCTTCGGCACCGGCGCCGACTCGGTCTTCAGCATGCTCGACCGCATCAGCAGCGACCTGCGGGCCGGCGTCAACGTCGGGACGCGGCTCACCGAGGTCGACGCCCGGCTGACGGCCGTCCGCGGCGTACAGTCCGACATCGGGGCACGACAGTCCCAGATCCTGAGAGCCGAGGACACCCTCTTGGACACCAAGACCACGCTGGAGGCGCAGCGCGCCGGCATCATGGACCTCGATCTCGGCGAGGCCGTGCTCGACCTGCAGATGCAGAACACGTCGTACCAGGCGGCCCTCGCGGTCACCGCCAAGGTGCTGCAGCCCACGCTGATGGACTTCCTCCGATGAGCGCGAACGCCGCCCGCGAGGTCGCGGGCTCCGTCGTGACGTTCGTCGCGCCTCCGTTCGGTCTCGAGCCGTTGACCGACTTCTCGCTCGAGCGCATCGACGGTGCCCCCGGACTCTTCGCCCTGCGGGCGAGCGGGTCCGAGGTGCGGCTGTTCGTGCTCGACGCATCGGTGCACCTGCCCGACTACTCGCCCGTCGTGTCGGACGACCAGTCCGCCACCCTCGACCTGCAGGACGCCGCCGAGGCCCTGCTGCTCGTCGTCGCGACGCCCGCGTCGACCGGCATGACGGTCAACCTGCTCGCGCCGATCGTGGTCAACGTGCGCACCGGCGCGGGTGCCCAGCTGATCCTCGAGGGCCAGGACTGGCCGCTGCGCGCCGAGCTGAACCCGCGCGCGTAGCCCTGCCTCGCGGCCGGGCACCGGCCCGGCTCGCGGCGGGGCCCGGTTCGCGCTCGGCTGGACACCGGCTGCGAAGGCGGTCACGGTGTGGTGACGACCGGTGCGGACGTCACGGTCGTCGGCTTGCCTGGACCCCAGGAGGCGCGATCATGATCACGACACCCCGCACCACACGGCACCGGCTCGCCGTCGGCACGATGGCGGCCGTCACCGCCGTCCTGCTCGTCGGCTGCACCGCCGGGGCCGACGCCCCGGGCTCGGGCGGTCAGGCCGCCACCCGCCCGGCGTCCGAGACCCCGACCGACCCGACGGCCGCCCCGGGGCCCGGCCCGGTCGCGCCGACCACCGACGCGACCGCCGTCACCGTCGCGGCCGACGCCGTGCCGACCGACGTCGCCACCGACCTCGCGGCCCCCTGGTCGGTCGTGCGACTCGACACCGGGTCGTCGTTCGTCAGCCTGCGCGACACCGGCACCGTGCTCGAACTCCTCGCCGACGGCAGCACGCGCGAGGCCGGCACCATCGACGGGGTCGTCCACGAGGGCGAGGGCGGACTGCTCGGCCTGGCCGTGCTCGCGGGATCCCCGTCGTACCTCTACGCCTACGCCACGACCGCCGACGACAACCGGGTGGTGCGCGCGCCGATCACGGGTGAGGTCGGCTCGTACGGCCTGGGCGAGCAGGAGGCGGTCATCACCGGCATCCCGAAGGCGAGCAACCACGACGGCGGCCGCATCGCGTTCGGCCCGGACGGGATGCTGTACGTGACGACGGGCGACGCGAACCAGCGGCCGAACGCGCAGGACCCCGGTTCGCTCGGCGGCAAGGTGCTGCGCGCGACCGCGATCGGCGGCGTGCCCGACGACAACCCGACGCCGGGGTCGCTCGTCTACTCGCTCGGTCATCGCAACCCGCAGGGCATCGCCTGGGACGCCACGGGCGCGGCCTGGGCAGCCGAGTTCGGGCAGAACACCTACGACGAGCTCAACGCCCTCGAGCCCGGGGCGAACTACGGCTGGCCCGAGGTCGAGGGACGCGGCGAGGACGCCGGCTTCTCGGACCCGGTGCTGCAGTGGTCCACCGACGACGCCAGCCCGAGCGGCCTCACGGCAGTCGGCACGACGCTGTACCTGGCCGGGCTCGGCGGCGAGAAGCTGTTCGAGATCCAGGTGGCGCCCGGTTCCGAGGCCGTGCCGACCGAGCTCTTCGCCGGAGACAGCTCGCTCGGCCGCATCCGCGACGTCCTCCCCGGTCCCGACGGCACCCTCTGGCTCGTGACGAACAACACCGACGGGCGGGGCACGCCGAGCGCCGGCGACGACCGCATCGTCAGCGTCCCGCTCACCCCCGTCCCCTGACCCGCGGGTCGCCCCGCGCCTCCTGGCCCTCCGCCGTCCTGCCTCTGCCCCTGCGCTCCTCCCGTGCAAATCGCGACAATCGGAGGGCGACACGCCGACCGACCAGCACGATCGCGTGGCGGGAAGCGGCCACTTGTCGGGATGTGCACGCGACAGGAGGAGGCGCCGGTCGGGTTCGGCACACCGGGCGAGGAGGCGCGGGTCGCGTTCCGCACGCGACGTCAGGAGGCGCGGGCCGGGTTCCGCACACCGGCCCGCGACACTCGCTCACACGCTGCGCGCCGCGCGGCCTGTTCGGGGGCCGGGCGGTTACCCTCGTACTCGATGAGCCAGCACGACCGACCCGACACGACAGCACCCGGCAGCGCCCGCCCCCAGACCGTGCCGCCGGGGCTCGCCGCACCCGTCGTGCGCGGCATCGGCGGCGCCGGCGGATTCGACCCCGTCAGCCTGCGCACGGCCGTCGACGTGCCCGCCGCCGAGGCCCGCCTCGCCGCCCTGGGCCAGAGCCGCAGCACGGCCGCCCTCGGTGAGCGCGCCGACCTGTTGCGCCTGCTCGGCCGACTCGACGAGGCCCTCGCCATCGCCGAAGAGGCCTTCCGCCTGGCCCACTTCACCGGCGACAGAGCCGACTCGACGGCCGCCCGCATCCGTCGCGCCCACATCTTCCGCGAGCAGGGCAAGCTCGACCGCGCCCTGAACGACCTGCACACCAGCCGCATCACCGCCGCGACCGAGGAGTGGCGCGAGCTCGAGGCCGCCGCCGCCGAGCTCGAGGGCTACACGCTCTACGACCTCGGCCGTAACGAAGAGGCTCGCGAGACCCTGGCCAAGGCACTCGAGGCGTACGAGGCGTCCGGTGCTCCGCGAGACCGCACGAACGGGTTGCGCGTCGCGATCGAGGGCGTCATGCGCGCCTACCTCAGCGACACGGGCCCGCAGCCACGGATCGAGGCCCCGGCCGTGGGCGACACGAACCCGGTGCCGGTCCAGCCCCTGACGTCGGCGCCGTCGGCCGCGGCCGCGGCCCCGGCCCCGGCTCCGGCCCGGACCCAGGTGCCCCGGTTCGACGGCATCGCCGCACTCTACGGCGGGTCACCCGCGCCCGCGTCTGCTCCTGCTCCTGCTCCTGCTTCCGCCCCCGAGTCGTCGCAGAGCACCGAGGCCCCGGCCTCCGACGACGACGGAGGCGCGGTGCCGGTCCGTCAGCCCATGGACGCCGCGCGCACCGCCGCCATCAGCTTCGATCCCGAGTCGATGCCCGACGAGGCCGCCGCGTCGCCCGTGGCCGACGCCGCCGCCGCCCGGGCCGAGAAGGTCGCCGCGACCGCTCCTGCCGCGCCGCGCGACGGCGGACTCTGGGGCAAGATCAGCCACCTCGCCGAGCGTGCCGCGGGTCACCGCGACCGGGACTCCGACGAGTTCGACGCCGAGCGTCGGGGCGACACCGAGCGTCGCGGCGCCGACGAGGGCCGTACCGGCGACCGACCCCGCACCGGCGGCACCGGCGTGACCGGGGTCGTCGACGGCCTGCCGCGCGACGACGAGCCGACCACCTGGCCGTTCCCGCGTCGCTGACCCGCGCCTCCTGACCTCGACGTGGCCGACCTCGACCGGGTGCGGCGCTGGGCCGCCGCGCTCATCGACCTGCACCTCGACCCCACCGTGTGGACCTTCGGCTTCGACAACGCGAAGACCCGCGCGGGCCTGTGCAACTACACGACGAAGCGCATCACGGTCTCGCGACACCTCGCCGGTCGCTACGACGACGACGAGATCCACCAGGTGCTGCTGCACGAGGTCGCCCATGCCCTCGCCGGCTCGCGCGCCGGCCACGGTCCCCGGTGGAAGGCCGTCGCGACCGACCTGGGCTACGTCGGCTCACGCCTGCACGACGGAGCCATCGCCAGCGAGCTCGCCCCGTGGGTCGGGGTCTGCCCCGCCGGGCACGAGCACTACCGCTACCGGCAGCCGGCCCGGCCGCTCGCCTGCGGGCGGTGCTCGCGGCGGTACGACCCGGCGCACCTGATCACCTGGACGAAGCGCGAGGTCTGACGCCGCGCCTCCCCGGGCCTCGGCCGCCCCTTCTCCTCGGCGAGGGTGCAGGAAAGCCGAGGAGGCGCGTAACCGGTTAGGGTGGTCAGGTGCAGACCGGACAGTGGCTCAGATCCGACACCGACACCCGGTGGTTCTTCGACTCGGGCGCGCTCAGCCTCGACTTCGCGTACCTCGGCGGGTTCCGTGCCGGATCGCGCTTCGGCCCGGAGTCGGGCCTCGACCTGCCCGCCGACGGGTCGACCCCGTGGGACGGCCTCCTGCTTCCCGCCGACCTCGACGACTGGATCGGCGAACGCTTCGACGGCATCGCGGGCTCGGCGGGCGACCGCGAACTCGCCGACGCGCGGGGCCTGCGCGACGCGATCGCGCGGCTCGCGGTGGCCGCGGCCGATGCCACGTCGACGGACCCCGACGACGTCGACACGCTCAACTTGTTCGCCGCCCTGCCCGACGTCCCGCCGTCCCTCGAGGGCGGCCGACGCCAGGCCGGTGCGGGGCGCCTGCGGCTCGGGCAGGCGATGGCGTCGGTCGCGCGCGACGCCGTGACCCTGTTCACGACCGTCGGCTTCGGAGGCGGACCGGACTCGCGCCTCCGTCGCTGCACGAACGAGGCGTGCGGGCTCGTCTTCTTCGACGAGTCGCGCGCGGGCAGCCGTCGCTGGTGCTCGATGCAGCGGTGCGGCAACCGCGCCAAGGTGCGGGCGCATCGTGCCCGGGCCGCTCGCGCCTGACGACGGAGTCGCGCACGCTGCCCGGCCGCTCCGCTCGGCCACCCCGCCCGGCCCGCTCGGCCACCGCCCGAGCCCGCTGACCCGCTCAGCCTCCGCCCAAGCACCCAGCCCGGCGTGCCACCCGGCGCCCC
>NZ_LMLG01000006.1:448218-474854 GCF_001421865.1 Frigoribacterium sp. Leaf44 | reverse complement strand
CCCCGCCACGCTCTCCCCGCCACGAAGTAAACAACCCGCCACGTAATCGCGTGGCGGGTTGTTTACTTCGTGGCGGCGTGACAGGTGCGGGGTCGACGGGCGACGCTCGACGGTCGGTCAGTCGACGACCGAGACGTCCTTCCAGAAGGCGACGTAGCCCGAGTAGTCCTTGCCGACGCGGTCGAACGAGGTCGGGATCGGTGTGGGGTAGCTCCAGGCGCGGTCCTGGAGCAGGTCGTCGCCGGACCTCACGCTGAAGTACTGGGTGTCACCCTTCCACGGGCAGTGGTACTGGGTGGGGCTCTCGGTCAGCAGGTCGGAGTTCACGCTCGCGGGCGGGAAGTACCAGTTGCCCTCGATCGAGATCAGCTCGTCTTTCGGGGCCTCGGCGACGACGGTTCCGTCGGTGAGCACTGCCTTCATGGTTCCTCCTGCGGTCGGGGCGACGTTCGGGTCGCTCTGGCCGCAACGCTACGCCGAGGGGGTGAATTCCCCTCGGGAACCGGTCGTGGTGACGACGGCGAGGGCAGCGGAGGACGAGGAGGCGCGGGCCGCGTCGACCACGTCGCCCCGGTCGGTCGCGACCAGCTCGGCCGCCGAGGCCGAGGCCGTCAGCAGGTGCGACGAGGCCCGGGCGAGCGCCCCGGCGGCGGCGCAGGCGAGGGCCGCCTCGGGTGACGAGAAGTCGATGCCGACCGCGGCGAGCGCGTCGACCACCGCTCCGGCGGCGAGCTGGTCCTCGACGGCGGGCCGGAACCCGTCGGCCTCGACCGCCCCCGCGGCGACGATCGCCACGAGCGCGCGGTCGCCTCGTCGGGCCTGACGCTCGACCACGTGCCGGGCCACCTCGGACGCCGCCCCGGCACCGGTGACGACCACGACGTCGGCCTCGCTCGCCACCTCGGGCAGCGCGGCGACGACGCGCGCGGTCTCGTCCCGAGTCAGTGTGCCGTGCCCGTCGAGAACGTCGACCACGACGACGACGTGTGCCCCGGGTGCGATGCGGGCGGCGCCGGCCACGCCGTGGTCGAACCTCACCTGGTACTTCTGCTGGCCGTGCGAACTCATCGGACCAGCGTAGGCAGCCGCAGTCGGACGTCGCCCGTGCGTGACGCGCCGTGACAGGCGATCAGGCGGCGGGAGTTGGATCAGGGCATGCACGTGCAGCTCAAACTCCGCCTCGCCTGCCCCGTCGACGTCGCGACCGACGCCCTGCGCGACCCCCAGGTGATGGTGGCCGTGACGAAGCCGCTGGTCGTCTACCGGTCCGAGTCGCCGTCGGGCTTCCCCGACCGCTGGACCGAGGAGGCACACCCGGTGTCGGCGAGCATCCTCGGCGTCCTGCCGCTCGGCAGCACGCACGTCGACCTCGACTGGCACGAGCGCGACGGTGCGTGGATCCAACGCGACACCGGACGCGGCACGAGCGGGCAGTTCGCCCGCATGCGCATCAACCACCGGATGGCCGTCGTGCCGGACGGGCCGGGCCACACCTTGTTGCGTGACCGACTCGAGTTCCACGCAGGACCCCTGGGCCTGCTGCTCTGGCCCGGGCTGTGGGCGACCTGGCAGTGGCGCGCGTTGCGCATGAAGGCGCTGGCCCCGACCTGGCGAGGGGCGCCGACCCACCCGAAGCACGTCTGACCTCGGCAGCACGCCACACCGGCGGCCGGCGTCAGCTCCAGAACCCGGCGTGGACGGCCGAGGCCTCGTCGAACAGCGCCGGCCCCGACACCGACACCGCGCCTCCCCCGCGGGCGAAGACCTCGCGGCAGGGCAGGTCGAGCGTCGACTCGCCCTCTTGCTCGGTGACCATTCCGAGCAGCTGCTGCTCGGCGAGCGCGTAGACGACCCGACCGATGCCGGCCCAGTGGATCGCTCCGGCACACATCGCGCACGGCTCGGTGCTCGTGTAGAGGGTCGCGGCCTTGAGCGTCGGCTTGTCGAACCGCTGGGCGACGAGGCGGACGAGGTTCGTCTCGGCGTGGCCCGTCGGGTCGCCCTCGGTGACGACCGTGTTCTCGGCCTCGACGACGTCGCCGTCGGCCGTGAGCAGCAGCGAGCCGAAGGGATGGTTGCCGTGGTCACGAGCCTGCTGCGCGACCTCGATCGCGCGGTGCAGCTGCGCGAGGTCGGCCGGGGTGACGGTGGGGTCGGTGGTCGTGGTGTCGGTCGTCATGGGGCGAGCGTAGCCAGGGGGCCCCGTCCGCCGCGGTCGGGACGGCGAGCTGTGGACGGGCGACCCGCCTGTGAGGGAGCCACGGGCGGCGGGGCGACCGCCTGCGTACGGTGGTAGAGGTGACCGACCCGACCCGCGCCTCCTCGTCCACCGGTGAGACCACCGCCGACATCGGCGTCGACGCCTCTGCCGAGGCCGCCGCCGACGCCGCTGCCGACACCACCGCCCCGACGCCCGCCCAGGGCGCGCTCGACATCGCCTCGTGGCGGCGGACGATCCACGGGCTCTACCGTGACGTGCGTGAGGCGACCGACCTGGCGGCGGCCCACGACCTGTGGCGGCGCACCCGCGACGAGTTGTTCTCGACGCACCCCTCGACGCCGCTGCTGCCCGAGGACCGCCCCGACTTCACCGGCCTGCCGACGAAGCCGTACGACCCGGCCTGGCGATTCGAGGTGGCGGTCGAGCCGGCCGAACCGCGACGCATGGTCGTCAAGACCGGCACCGACGGCGACGTGCTCTTCGACCTCGTCGGCGTGGCCGACGTACCCGGCGTCGGCAGCCTCGACGTGTGGAAGCTGGCACAGTACGCGGGCGGCCTGTTCATCCCGATCAAGGACGCGCTGGCGGGCAAGCCCGGCGGCACCTACGGCGGCGGACGCTACCTGATCGACTCGGTCAAGGGTGCCGACCTCGGTGCCGGTGGCGAACCCGGCACGATCGTGCTCGACTTCAACTTCGCGTACAACCCCAGCTGCGCCTACGACCCCGCCTGGGCCTGCCCGCTCGCCCAGCCCGGCAACACGGTCGCGGTCGAGATCCCCGTCGGCGAACGGTACGGGCGCGCGCACTGATCGGACCCCGCGGGCGGACACGCCCATTGCTCGAACCCCGCGGGCGGACGCGCGCACCGCTCGAACCCCGCGGGGGGACGCGCGCCTAGTTCTTCGGCTCGGAGTCGACCTCCACCGCGACGCCGTAGTCGTCACCGCCGTCCGTGCTGATCACCGAGACCGAGTCGTAGACGACGTCGGAGCCCGGGGTCCTGACGTCGCAATGCACCTCCGCCTGGTCGACGACGGAGACCGCGTCGTCGCCGCAGTCGACGTCGGGGCGGATGCCGACCTCCTTCTCGAGGGCGTCGGCGACCGTGGTGGCGAAGGCGCTGGACGACACGGTCCGGTCGATCGAGGCCGAGGCGGTGCATCCGACCAGGGCCGCCGCCAGGACGGAGGCGGTGATCACGCTCGAGACGACTGTCGATGTGCGCATGGGTGCAGACCTTCCGGACGAGGAGGGGACCGCGGTGCGTGCCCCCGGAGCCGCGGCCCTCGCGCCCCCGACGTGTAGCCAACCACGTCGTCCGGTCGGTAGAACGACAGGTCGATCCACGATGAGTCAAGCGTGGCGCGGTGGGGGCGAGGCGTCCTGGGGGGCCGGGCCGCGCCTCCTCGGCTCGTCCCCAGCGCGGGCGCGACGCGCCTTGCGCAGCCGTGCAGACCACACCCGTCGCGTTTTCCGGCCTCAGCCGCTAGGCTGGGGTCACTTGCGAGCCGGCCCGATCGGCTCCCTGCGTCGTAGCACGCCCCTCACCGCCTCTCCGTCCTGGCACACACCCAGGCAGACCAGCAGGCGCGCGAAGCTCACTCTGCGGCGAAACGATCGTGCACACCTGCACCGTCGCCACACCTCGAGCCCGGCTACGACAGCCGTCCTCCCGGCACTGCCCCGCCCTCGTGCGAGCACGTCCCCGACGTGCCCCCTCACCAGCAGGCGGCCAGGCAGCCTCGGCCCGGCTCGACACCGATGCCCCGAAAGGTGCACCACATGTCAACGAACACCCTCGACACCGAGAACACCACCGGCGCCACGAGCGTCGACGAGACGGCCGACGCCGTCACCTTCAGCTCGCTGGGCGTGCCCGCCCCGATCGTGAAGTCCCTCGCCGCCGAAGGCAAGACGACCGCGTTCCCGATCCAGGTCGACACCCTGCCCGACACCCTCGGCGGCCGCGACGTCCTCGGCCGCGGCAAGACCGGCTCGGGCAAGACCCTCGCCTTCTCGATCCCCATGGCCGCGCGCCTCGGAGGCAAGCTGGCCGGCGGCAACCGCCGCGCCGGACGCCCCCTCGGCCTCGTCCTGGCCCCCACCCGCGAGCTCGCCACGCAGATCGACGCCGTCCTCGCCCCGCTCGCCGAGGCCTACGGCATGCGCACCACCACGATCTTCGGCGGCGTCTCGCAGAACCGTCAGGTGCAGGCCCTCAAGGCCGGCGTCGACATCATCATCGCCTGCCCCGGCCGCCTCGAAGACCTCATGAAGCAGGGCTTCGTCAAGCTCGACGCCATCGAGATCACCGTGCTCGACGAGGCCGACCACATGGCCGACCTGGGCTTCCTGCCCGGCGTCACGCGCATCCTGAAGGCCACCCCGAACGACGGCCAGCGCCTGCTCTTCAGCGCCACCCTCGACAACGGCGTGGACAAGCTGGTCAAGCAGTTCCTCCACAACGAGGTGCTGCACTCGGTCGACGAGGCCAACTCGCCCGTCGCCAAGATGACCCACCACGTCTTCGAGACGCCCGACGTCGACAGCAAGAACGCGCTCATCCAGAAGCTCGCGAGCGGCCAGGGCCGTCGCATCCTCTTCATGCGCACCAAGCACCACGCGAAGAAGCTCGCCAAGAAGCTCACCGAGTCGGGCATCCCCTCGGTCGACCTGCACGGCAACCTGTCGCAGCCGCAGCGCGACCGCAACCTCGCCGCCTTCCAGGACGGTTCGGCCCGCGTGCTCGTCGCCACCGACGTCGCCGCCCGTGGCGTGCACGTCGACGACATCGAGCTCGTCATCCACGTCGACCCGCCGACCGAGCACAAGGCGTACCTGCACCGCTCGGGCCGCACCGCCCGCGCCGGAGCCGAGGGCGACGTCGTCACCCTCGTCATCCCCAGCCAGAAGCGCGACGTCGCCCAGCTGATGAAGAAGGCCGACATCCGCCCGACCATCACCGCCGTGACTCCGAACTCGCCCGAGGTCGACGCCCTCGTCGGACAGGTCGCCGCCTACGTCAAGCCCTCGCCCAAGGCTGCCGTCCAGCAGCAGCAGGGTGGCGGCGGACGCTCGCAGGGCGCGAACGCCCAGCGTAAGCGCGCCGCCCGTCAGGACTCGCAGGGCAACCCCATCGCCCGTCAGGACCGTTCGGGTCGCCCCGCCCAGGGAGGCACGGGTCGCGGTTCCGACGCCGGTCGCGCCGGTGCCGGTGCCGGTCGCTCGGGTGGCTCGCGTGACGGCGGCCGCCAGGGTGGCCGCGACGGAGGTGCGCGTCGCGACGCCGCTCCCCGCGGTGGCGCCTCGACCTTCTACTCGACCGAGTCGGGCCGCGGTTCGTCCACGCCCGTCCGCGACGACGCCCGTGGCGCACGTGACGGTGCTCGCGACGAGACCCGTGGCACCCGTCAGACCGGGCGCCGCGCCCAGAGCACCGGCACCCAGAGCGACGGCGGCCAGAGCCGCACCAACGCGGTCCGCAACGACCAGGCCGAGTTCGCGGCGTCGCTCGGCGGCTCGCGCGAGGGCGGCCAGCGTGACGGCGGCCAGCGCAGCGGCGGACGCCGCGCCTCGTCCGAGGGCGGCCGTCCCGGCTCGCTCAAGGTCGGCGGCCTCGTCGGCGGCAAGGCCCGCACCGGCGGCGGCCAGCGCGGCGGTCGCTGACCGTCAGACCCCAGTAAGTCGCTGAGACCCACGTGCGCGCACGGGGGTCTCAGCGGTTTCCTGGGGTCTTGGCGTTCCACTCGCCGTGCGTGCAGCGGGTGAGTCCGGCACGGGCGAGCTTGTCGAGCATGGGTCGATGCTTCAGGGCGTCGTCCCAGATCCACCGGGCGAAACCGCGGACACCGGGCGCGGCACGGATGCGGTCTTCGCGCAGCTTTTCGTCGACCACGACCTGCTCGGGTGTGCGACCTCGTCGTTCGGTCCGGCCGAGGTACTTCACGAGCCCGTCGAACTCGCCGACCACCCCGCAGCACGGCCACCAGAAGTCGACCCGCCCGATGAGTCCGTCGTCGTCGTGGAACCACTTCTGCAGGACGGGGCGCGCCAGCCCGGCCTCGAACATGCCCGCCCGACTGAGCGACTCACCCGCCGACTCCGAGAGTGGATCAGCCAGGGCGAGAGCGAGGGTGGCCACCCGGGTACCTCTGTAGGAGCCACGAGCCTCGAGGTGGGCCCCTGCGGCGGGCCGGTCGAAAGCCTGCGAACGGAGTCCGTGGTCGATGACGACGAGTCCGCCTCGGAGATCGCGGGTACGCGCGACGTCGAGAGCGGCGCGGAGGGGGACGACCGTGGGCATGCCCCACCTGCTGGTGAGGTCGGCGGCGCCGAGGTCGGCGGCGTGACGGACCAGCGTGGACGATGTGAGGGTGCTGGCGCGCCTCCGGTCCACGACGTGGACGCGCTCGGGCCAACGCCCCAGGAGAGGGAACCCGTTCAGGGCGAGCGCCGACTCGTGCGACACGACGACGTCCGAGCTCAGCCGCCCGACCACTCCCCGGACCCGCAGCACGTGCCGCTGTCGCGGGTCGGCCTCGGTCCAGGTCGACGCGGGCACGTAGGCACCGGGAGCGACGCGCACGAGGTCGCCGGCACGAGCGCGACGTCGGAGCGCGTGGTCGTCACGGCCGCCGCGGAGCCAGACGGTTCGCCGGATGAGGTCGTCGTCGGGAGTGGGCACGGTGTCGAGCCTGGCGGACCGACGCGACCCGCGCCTCCTGCCGTCGCTGGCCTGTGGAGAACGTCGCGAGACCCCAGGAAGTCACCGAAACCCCGGCTCGCGCCCGGGGGCTTGAGCGACTTCCTGGGGTCTCAGCCGGGGTCGCGGCTAGTGCAGGGCGCCGACGGAGGCGAGGGCGCTGCGCAGCAGGGTGCCGCGGCCGCCCTCCATCTCGGCGGCGACCTCGTCGGAGGCGGCCTGGTGCGGCGTCAACCAGGTGAGTTCGAGGGCGTCCTGCCTCGGGTCGCAGGTGCCGGTCACGGGCACCACGTAGGCGAGCGACACGGCGTGCTGCCGGGGGTCGGTGTAGACCGACGAGCCGGGCAGCGGGAAGTACTCGGCGACCTGGAACGGCACCGGCGACGGCGGCAGCTGCGGGAAGGCCATGGGCCCGAGGTCTTTCTCGAGGTGGCGGAACAGGGCGGTGCGCAGGCTCTCGCCGTACATCACCCGGCCCGAGACGAGCATGCGCGAGATCGACCCCTCGTCGGAGGCGCGGAGCAGCACCCCGACCTCGGTCACGACCCCCATGCCGTCGGTGCGCACGGGCACGGCCTCGACGTAGAGGATCGGCAGGTGCTGCCGCGCCTGGAAGAGCTCGTCCTCCGAGAGCCAGCCGGGATTGGGGTCGGGGTCGGGTGTCCGCACGGAGCTCATGGCCCATTCTTACCGGCTCGACGGCCCGATCGCGTGACGTGACGCTACGGGCGAACAGCACCGGCCCCGATGTCGCCGCCCGTCGCTAGGCTCGGTCCATGGTGCAGATCGACCCGTCCCTCGTCCAGTGGTCCGCCGTCGAGGCCGAGCGCGACGGGCGACCCCTGCTCGTGCTGCTGCACGGCGTGGGCTCGCACGAGGGCGACCTGATCGGCCTCGCTCCCTACCTGCCGCAGCACTTCGTCGCGGCGTCGCTGCGGGCACCTCTGCCTCATGGTGACGGCTTCTCGTGGTACCCGCTCTCGACGCCCGGGGCGCCCGACCCGGGTGCCGTCGACGTCGCGGCCGAGGCCGTGCTCATCTGGCTGGACTCGCTCGCGAGCGACCACCCGAGCGTCAGCCTGCTCGGCTTCTCTCAGGGCGGTTCGCTCTCGCTGCAGCTGGTGCGGCACGCGCCCGAGCGGTTCGCGTTCGCCGCCGTGCTCGCCGGGTTCGTGGTCCCCGCCGCCGGGGACGACGCCACGCTCGGGCGCGCAGCCGCACGGGACGACGCCGTGACCGCCGTCCGCCCCTCCGTCTTCTACGGCCGCGGCGACGTCGACCAGATCATCCCCGCCGACGCCGTCGAGCGCACCTCGGCCTGGCTCGAGGCGCACGCCGACGCCGAACAGACCGTGTACCCGGGTCTGGCCCACGGCATCTCGCAAGAAGAACTCGACGACCTCAACGCGTTCATCGGTCGCGTGACCGCCGCTCCCGTCGTCGACGCCGACGCACCCGTGTCGGTCGCCGGCGGCGACTCCACCGACTGATCCGGGGCCCGCCCCGGCCCGTCACCCCGTTGAACGAAGGAGGCGCGCGATGGCGACGCTCTCGGTGTCCGGTTCCGCCACCCACCGCCACCGTGCCGAGCGCGGTGTCGTCCACCTCACCGTGGGCTTCGACGGTGACGACCGTGAGAAGGTCGTCCGCGACACCGCCGCCGTGCACTCCCGCCTCAGCGAACAGGCGACGGCCTGGCGCCGCCAGGAGGCCGCCACCTGGTGGAGCGCCCGGAGCGTCACGGTCGCGGTCGAGACCGGGGTGACGACCGACGGGGGCGACGGGGTCGACGAGACCCGCGCCTCCTCGGGGGTGCGGTTCCGTACCCGGGCCGCCGTCGACGTGCGGTTCAGCGACTTCGACGCGTTGGCGTCGTGGGTGGGCGACGTCGCCCTCGAACCGGGCGTGACGGTCGAGTGGATCGAGTGGTCGCTCAGCCACGCCCGCCGACCCGAGGTCGAGAAGGCCGTGCGGGTCGCCGCCGTCGCCGACGCCGTCACCCGGGCCGGCGACTACGCCGAGGCGCTCGGGCTCGGGCAGCCGACCGTGCAGTCGGTGTTCGAGCCGGGGTTGCGACCCGGGGCGCCGGGTGGCGGCAACCCGTTCGGCCTGGCCCGAGCCGTCGCGACGTTCTCGACGGGCGGCCCCGTCACCTTCGACCTGCACCCCGACGACATCGAGGTCTCCGCCGACGTCAGCGCCGACTTCGTCGCCTGACCCTCCCGCCTCCCTCCCCCGGCCCCTGCCCCCTGCCCCCTGCCCGGTGTGCAAATCGCGACGATCGGCCGTCGACACGCCGGGCAGCGGCCGACCTGAGCGGCGTGTCGTCGCGGTGATGTCGGGTAAGGCACGCCAGGAGTCGCACGGCCGGTCGGGTTCGGCACAGGTCGGCACAGGTGGGCACACGCCACCGGTCGGGTTCGGCACAGGTGGGCACACGCCACCGGTCGGGTTCGGCACACACCGACTCGACCCGCCGGTCTGATTCCGGTTCCCGCACCCCGGCGCGCCGCCGTGCCGCCTGCCCGCCCCGCCCGGCCCCCACCTCACAGCGGCCGGTGCCACACCCCTTCGACGCCGATCGGCACGAACCCGACGGCTTCGTTGACGGCGAGCATGGGCCGGTTCTCCTCGGCGTTGAACGTCAACACGGCCGGGCGGCCCGGTTTCTCCACCGCCAAGCGGTCGAGGTTGGCGACCTTCACCAGCCAGCCCAACCGGTGCCCGCGGTGCTCCCGCCGCACGAGGGTCATCTGCTGCATCAAGGGCCGCGACGCGTCGTCGGGCACCGCGAGGTCGGAGCACGCGACGAGCCGGCCCGTCGGCACGTGCTCGGCCGCCGCGGTCAGCGAGGCACGCCCGCTCGTGGCGCGTCGCCGCTCGGCCTCGACGAGGCGTTCGACGGTCCAGACGTCCTCGGGTTCGGGCACGTCGCCCATGGGCGCGTCGGTGCTCAGTGCGGTCGCCATGGCCGCGACGTCGGACTGCCAGCGCCGGGGCGTGGGGCCCGACCAGGTGTGGACGCGGTACTCGTCCCCCGCCGCGGCGAGCGCCTCGGAGCGGATCGCGGCCAGCGCCTCCTCGTCCACCGGCAGGGGCAGGCGGCTGATGCGCTCGACCTGGCCGAGCGCGTAGCCGCGCGAGAGCGCGAACCGGACCTCCGAGGAGGTGCGGGGCACCCACCCGTGACCGGTCGAGGCCTCGAGGCGGTCGGCCGGGGCGGTGGCGGGGCCCGGGCCCGCTGCGGGTCCCGAGCCGGAGGCGGCGTCCTGGCCAGAGGTGGCGTCCTGGCCCGAGGCCACCCCCTGGCCGGAGGCGACGAAGGAGATCACGTCGGTCCGACCGGCGGCGCGGGCGACGGCCTCGACGTGGTCGAGCAGGGCCGTGCCGAGCCCCCGGCGGCGGTGCTCGGGGTCGACGGCGACCCAGAGCCAACAGGTCGTGACGGCCGGGTCCGAGAGCGTCTCGTACGTGGCCTGGCCGACGATGCGCCCCTCGGCGCGCACCACGAACAGCCGCCGCGGCGTGAACGGGTCGTGCCACTGCGGCAGCTGCTCGGCCGGAGAGAAGTCGAGGTCGCCGAAGCCGAGCACCGTGGCCTGGACGGCGTTCTCGAGGGCGATCGCCTCGACGTAGGCGGCGACACGGTCGGCGCGGTCGGCGTGGTCGGGGCCGGGGTCTGCGTCGCGGTCGACGACGGGACGGGGCTCGAGCGTGCGGGGAACGACGATCTCGTCGATCACGATGTCGGTCACGGGGGCTCCGGGGTCGAGGCGGGGACGTGGTCCGCCGCCCGGCAGGGCAGCCGACCAGCGTAGCGCCGTCCTCGCCCTCCGCACCAGGGGGGAGACGGTTCGACTCGCGGCGCGTAGAACGGGGCGATGAGCGACCCCTTCGACCTCGACCGGTACGTCCGCGCGCAGGACGCCGGAGGCACCCACGACCAGGCCCTCGCCGAGCTGAGCCGTGGCCGGAAGACCTCGCACTGGATGTGGTTCGTCTTCCCGCAGATCACCGGCCTCGGCCGCAGCGGCATGGACCGCACCTACGCGATCCGATCCCTCGACGAGGCGCGGGCCTACCTCGCCCATCCCCTGCTCGGCCCGCGCCTGTGCGAGGCGGCGGGCGTCGCGGCCCGGGCGGACGCCGCGAGCGCCGGCGAGCTGATGGGCGGGATCGACGCCCTCAAGCTGCGCTCGTCGATGACCCTGTTCGCACGGGCCGACCCGGCCGAACCCGAGTTCCGGGCCGTGCTCGATCGATGGTTCGACGGCGTCGAGGACGACCTGACCGTCGCCCGCCTCTGAGCCCGTCCGCGACCGTCCGTCGGGCGACGACTCCTCCCCGGACGAGGAGGCGCGGGTCGTCGCCCCCAGGCGCCGCGCCTCCCCTGCCGGTGTCGGCACCCACGGCTACGCTCGTCGGCATGCGCCAGCTCTACCCCGAGATCGAACCGTACGACTCCGGCCTGCTCGACGTCGGAGACGGCCAGCACGTCTGGTGGGAAGAATGCGGCAACCCCGGCGGCAAGCCCGTGGTCTTCCTGCACGGCGGGCCCGGCAGCGGGTCGTCGCCCGCGCACCGCCGACTGTTCGACCCCGACCGGTACCGCATCGTGCTGCTCGACCAGCGCGGGGCGGGTCGCAGCACGCCCCACGCCGGCACGTTCGGCACCGACCTCTCGACGAACACGACCCACCACCTCGTGGCCGACCTCGAGACCCTGCGCGAGCACCTGGGCATCGACCGGTGGCAGGTGTTCGGCGGCTCCTGGGGCTCGACCCTGGCGCTCGCCTACGCCGAGACCCACCCCGACCGCGTCACCGAGCTCGTGCTGCGCGGCATCTTCACGCTGCGACAGAGCGAGCTCGACTGGTTCTACGAGGGCCCGGCGTCGAACGTCCTGCCCGACCGGTGGCAGGGCTATCTCGCCCCGGTGCCGGTCGACGAACGCCGAGCGGGCGGACTGATCGAGGCCTACTCGCGCCTGCTCGCCGACCCCGACCCCGCCGTCCACGGGCCCGCCGCCGTGGCCTGGTCGTCGTGGGAGGCCTCGGCGATCACCCTGCTGCCCCGCCCCGACCTGGTCGAGCGGTACTCCGACCCGGCGTTCTCGCTGGCCTTCGCCCGCATCGAGAACCACTACTTCGTCCACCGCGGCTTCCTCGACGAGGGCCAGCTCATCCGTGACGCGCACCTCGTCGCCCACATCCCGACGGTCATCGTCCAGGGCCGCTACGACCTGTGCACGCCGGCGACCACGGCCTTCGACCTGCACGCCGCCCTGCCCGACGCCGAGTTCGTCCTGGTCGACGACGCCGGGCACGCGTTCGACGAGCCGGGCATCCTCGACGCGCTGATCGCGGCGACCGACCGGTTCGCCGAGGCGCCGACCGCGTCCGACGACGAGGCGACCCGATGACCGTCGTCCTCGCCGGCTGCGGCGACCTCGGCACCGAGGCCGCCCTGCGGTTCGTCTCCCTCGGGCACCGCGTCCTCGGCCTCCGTCGCTCGGCGGGCAAGCTGCCGACCTCGATCGAGGGCGTCTCGATCGACCTGAGCACCGCCCGCCCCACCCTCCCCGCCGACACCGAGGTCGTCGTCGTCGCCCTCTCGGCCGGGTCGCGCGACGTCGACACCTACCGGGCGTCCTACGTCGACGGCCTGCGCAACGTCCTCGACGCACTCGACGAGGCCGGGGCGGTCGACGCCCGGGTGCTGTTCGTCTCGTCGACCGCCGTGTACGACGTCGACGACGGCAGCGTCGTCGACGAGGCCACACCGGCGACCGGGGCCTCCGCGACGGCCGAGGTGATCCTCGAGGCCGAAGCTCTGCTGCACGCACGCCGTCCCGACGGGATCGTCCTGCGCCTCGGCGGCATCTACGGCCCGGGCCGGGAGCGGCTCATCACCCAGGTGCGTGACGGAGAAGCGCGACTGGCCGAGCCTGCCGGTAGCTCCCCCCACACGAACCGCATCCACCGTGACGACGCGGCGGCCGCGATCGTGCACCTCACCACCACCTCGGCGCCGACCGACGTCCTGTACGTGGGGGTCGACGACGAGCCGTCGAGGCTCGACGACGTGCTGACGTTCGTGGCCGACGAACTGGGGGTGCCCGTGCCGCCGAGCGCGCCTCCTCGGGGCCGTCAGGCCGGCGGAGACAAGCGGCTGTCGAACGCACGACTTCGCGGCACCGGGTTCGCCCTCACGTACCCGACCTTCCGCGAGGGGTACCGCGCCGTGATCGCGGGCGAGGGCGTGCGGCATCCCTGAGCCGGGCCCGCCCGGGCTCGGTCCGCACGATCTGCACGGGCTTCGCCCGAGCGGTCCGCCCCGCGCACGAGAACGCCGTCGAGTGGACGGCGCACCGCGGCTCCAGGCGGTGTCCGGTCCGCTCGACGGCGTCCTCGAGGGTGCGTCGACGATCTAGTGGATCGGCGTGCCACCCGTCACGGCGATGGTCTCGCCGCTGATGTAGCTCGACTCCTGGCTGGCCAGGAACACGAACGAGGGGGCCAGCTCGACGGCCTGGCCGGGGCGCCCGTAAGCGGCCTCCGAGCCGAAGCTCTCGATCTTCTCGTTCGGCACGAACGCGGGCTGCAGCGGCGTCCAGACGGGGCCGGGCGCGACGCCGTTGACGCGGATGCCCCGCTCGGCGAGCTGCTGGGCCATGGCGCGGGTCCAGTTGGCGATGCCGGCCTTCGACACGGCGTACTCGGCGAGGTCGGGCGACGGCTGGAAGCCCTGGATCGACGAGGTCGTGATGATCGACGCCCCCGGCTGCAGGTGCGTCGACGCGGCCTTGGTCAGCCAGAACAGCGGGTAGATGTTGGCCTTGAGGACGTGGTCGAGCGTCTCGGTCTCGAAGTCGTCGATGCTGCTGACCGTCGGCATGACGCCGGCGATGATCGCCAGGATGTCGAGTCCGCCGAGCTCGGAGACCGTCTTCTCGACGACGTCGACGTTGGTCTGCTCGACCTGCAGGTCGCCGGGCAGCAGGACGGCGGTGCGACCGGCCTCGCGGACGAGCGCGGCGACCTCCTCGGCCTGCGACTGCTCCTCGGCGAGGTAGCTCAGCGCGACGTCGGCGCCCTCGCGGGCGAAGGCGATGGCGGTGGCGCGGCCGATGCCGCTGTCGGCACCCGTGACCAGGGCCTTGCGGCCGGCGAGGCGACCGCTGCCGACGTAGCTGGTCTCGCCGTGGTCGGGCTCGGGCTTCATGGCGTGGACGTCGCCGGGGGCGCTCTGCTGCTGGTGCTCGAAGGGCGGCTGCGGGTACTGGGTGACGGGGTTCTGCGGGGTGTACATGTTGTCTGCCATGTCCCCCGGTGTACGCGGCGGCGACGCCGCGCCGGCCCAGCTTGTACCCCGGCCGACGGCGACCACATCGGCCGCGGCGCGACGAGCGGAACCGAGGAGGCGCGGCGCGGCCCCCGGAGAAAGATACGGTGGTCGCGTGCCCCTGCTGCCACTGCCTTCCGAGACTCCCCGTCAGGTCCTGCCCGCCTGGGTGCTGCGCGCCGACCGACGGGCCGCGAAACGCATCAACTCGGTCCGAGGGGTGCCGGTCGTCGACCGCAACCTCAGCCGCCTCAGCCACTTCGCCGACCACGGGCTGTTGTGGGCCGCGGTCGCCGCGGGTCTCGCTCTCGTGGGTCAGCGACGCGCCGCCGTGCGGGGCACGCTGTCGCTCGGCTTCGCCAGCGCCATGGCCAACATCGTCGGCAAGCGCATCTTCGGCGGCAACCGTCCGCTGATCGACGACGTCCCGATCGAACGACGCCTGCGCAGCCAGCCGCTGTCCGCGTCGTTCCCGTCCGGCCACGCCGCTTGTGCCGCCGGGTTCGTCACGGGCGTCGCGATCGAGTCGCCGGGGGCCGCGGCAGCCCTGTTGCCGCTGGCCGGCGCGGTCTCGTGGTCGCGCCTCCACGTGGGGGCGCACTGGACGTCCGACGTGGTCGGCGGGCTGATCATCGGGTCGGGCGTCGCGCTGGTCGGGCGACTCGTGTCACCGCGCGAGCGCTGACCCGACGGGGTCCCCGGTCCGGCTCGGCGAGACCGAGCGGGACCGCCCCACGGCCCGATCGCCGCTACCAGCGGGGGTGGACGGCCTCGCGGAAGTACTGGTCGTAGACGCGGACGACCTCGCTGTCGAGCCCGTCGTCGAGGTCGCCGACGCTGCCGGCCGCCGCGTTCGCCGTGGCCTGCGCGACGTTGCGCGCGCCGGGGATGACCGTGCTGACGCCCGGCTGCTCGACGATCCAGGCGAGGGCGGCCTGCGGCACGGTGACGCCGTCGGGGACGGCCGCGGCGAACTCCTGCGCGGCGGCGACGCCCTGCTCGAAGTCGACGCCGCTGAAGGTCTCGCCCTGGTCGAAGGCCTCACCGTGGCGGTTGTACGTGCGGTGGTCGTTCTCGGCGAACGTCGTCTCGGTCGTGTACTTGCCCGAGAGCAGCCCGCTCGCGAGGGGGACGCGGGCGATGACGCCGACGCCGGCGCGTCGCGCGGCCGGCAGCACCTCGTCGAGGGGCTTGAGGCGGAACGCGTTGAAGATGATCTGCACGGTCGCGAGGTTCGGGCGCGCGATGGCGGTCAGGGCCTGCGCCGTCTCTTCGACGCTCACGCCGTAGGCGCGGATCGCCCCGTTCTCGACCAGCTCGTCGAGGGCGTCGTAGACGGCGTCGCTCTCGAAGACGGGGGTGGGCGGGCAGTGCAACTGCACGAGGTCGAGCGTGTCGACGCCGAGGTTGCGGCGTGAGCGGTCGGTCCACGCGACGAAGTTGTCGCGGACGTAGTTCGACGGCACCTGGTCGAGCCGGCGGCCCATCTTCGTGGCGACCGTCAGCGGGACGTCGGGGTTCGACGCGCGGAAACGCCCGATGATCTGCTCGCTGCGTCCGTCGCCGTAGACGTCGGCGGTGTCGAAGAAGGTCACCCCGGACTCGACGGAGGCGCCCAGCACGTCGAGCGCGTCGCTCTCGCTGACGTCACCCCAGTCGGCACCGAGCTGCCAGGTGCCGAGGCCGATGACCGAGACGGGACGGTCGGCGAGGAAGGATGAACGGGTTCCGAGGGTGCGGCTCTGCATGTCGTCGAGCCTAGCCACGCCGCACGACGGCTCGCCCAGGCGCAGGCGCAGGCGCAGGTACGGCTCCGGGTGCCGCTGCGGTCGGCGCCGGGACGCGTTCACGCTGCGGACGAGCGCGTAGGCCACGACGACCGAGACGAACGCCGCGAAGAGGAACGCCGCCCCGAACCCGGCCTGCCCCTGCAGGAGCCGGACGAGCCCGACGATCGCGAGAGCCGCGGCCAGCATGCCGAACACGCGCGCGACGACCGACTTCACGCGGCGTGCGGCCCCGGCCCGACGGCCGCCTCGTCGACGCGACGACACGGTCAGCCGAGGCGGCGGGCCGAGGCGACCGCCGCCTCCTTCGCCTCTCGCAGTTCGCGCGCCGCTCGCTCGCGGGCGGCCTCGGGCATCGGCAGCCGGTCGCTGAGCGTGAGGTTCGTGGCGATCGTCTCGACGTGCATGCCGAGCGTCGACCCCAGGACGATGTCGAGGACCGGGGTGGCGTGGTCCCGGCCGGCCGTGGGCGTGCCCTCGTCGTAGACGCCGCCGCGGCTGGTCACGACGACCGCGGGTCGTCCGAGCATCGGCTGCTGGTCGTCGCCGTCGAAGGGCGCCGTGACGCCGGGCAGGTGGATGTTGTCGACCCAGGCCTTCAGCGTCGAGGGCAACGAGTAGTTGTAGAGCGGGGCACCGATCACCACGACGTCGGCGGCGACGAGTTCGGCGATGAGGGCCTGCTGCAGGGCCTCGTGGGCGGGGTCGGGGGCGTCGCCCGGCTGCCGGAGCCGCGGCGGCCAGTGCAGCGCGCTGTCGCTCAGGTGCGGCAGCGGGTCGACGTGCAGGTCGCGGCGGGTGACCGTGTGGTCGGCGCCGAGGTCGCGCCAGGCGTCGGCGAACGCCGCGGTGATCGCGCGTGAGCGGCTCGTCGTGAGGTCGGCGGACGAGTCGAGGTGGAGCAGGTTCGGCATGCGCCCACCGTAGCCGGGCGGCCGACACGGTCGGCGAACGTTGCGCCGCGGGGTCACAGACCATAACCTCGTCGCAGCAGATTATGACTTGGCGCCGCAAGTCATAAAACAGTACGACCGGATTCTGACTTGTGAGGTGTCGTGACCGCCAACTGGCCTCCACTCGACCACGAGCAGGTCGCATGGGTGCCGTCCGGGCGCCCGACAGCCGGGCTGCGCACCGAGCTGTTCCGCTCGGCCGTGTTCCGTGCGGCGGTGCCCCCACTGATCGGCGCACTCGACCCCGCTCCGTCGCCCGAGGTCGCCGCTCTCGCCGAGGACGCCTCTCTCGAACTGACCCGCTTCGACGCCACCCTCGGCGGCGAGGTGGCGGCCTTCGCTCCGCTCCTGCTGCGCAGCGAGGCCGTCGCCTCGTCGCGCATCGAGAACCTGACCGCGAACGCCCGATCCGTGTTCTCGGCCGAACTCGGGGACGAACGCAAGCGCAACGCGACCCTGATCGCGGCGAACACGCGGGCCATGTCGGCGGCGATCGACCTGGCTGACGAGTTGACCCGCGCCTCCGTCCTCACGATGCACGCCACGCTGATGGCGTCGGACGCGCGGCACACCCCCGGCGCCCTTCGGACCGAGCAGGTCTGGATCGGTCGTAGCAGCGCCAGCCCCGTCGGCGCCGAGTTCGTCGCCCCCGTCAGCGAACGGGTCCCGGGCCTGCTCGACGACTGCCTGACCTTCGCACGACGCGACGACCTACCCGTCCTCGTCCAGACCGCCGTGACCCACGCCCAGTTCGAGACCATCCACCCGTTCACCGACGGCAACGGTCGGACGGGGCGATCACTCACCCAGGCGATGCTGCGGTCCAAGGGGGTCACGCGGTCCGTGACGGTGCCGGTCTCGGCGGGTCTGCTGACCGACGTCGACGCCTACCACCGGGCCTTGACGGCCTACCGGGCCGGCGAGCTCGACCCGATCGTGCGGTTGACGGCCGAGGCTTCCCTCCGGGCGGTCGCGAACGCCCGGACGCTCGTCGACGACCTCCACGACGTCCGAGCGTCCTGGTCTGCCCGCGTGACCGCACGACGCGACTCCTCGGTCTGGCGCCTGCTCGACCTGCTCGTCCACCAACCCGTCCTCGACGCCAGGACGGCCGCTTCCCGGCTCTCGCTCGCCCCGAGCAACGTCTACCCCCTGCTCCGACGGCTGGTCGAATCCGGAGTGCTGAAGCAGAAGGCCGAGTACAAGATGGGCCTGATCTGGCGGGCGGACGAGGTCCTCGAGGCGCTGGATGCGTTCGCCACGCGCTCAGGACGTCGGGGCGAGGCCACCGTGCTGGGCTGACCCCTCGGCGGAATGTCGGTGGTGCAGAGCAGGATGGCAGCGATGACCGACGTGCTCGACCGCTTCTCCCCCGCGACCCGCGAGTGGTTCCGGGGGGCCTTCGCCGCGCCGACCCGGGCGCAAGAGGGCGCCTGGACGGCCATCAGCCAGGGCGACCACGCCCTCGTCATCGCACCGACCGGCTCGGGCAAGACGCTCGCCTCGTTCCTCTGGTCGATCGACTCGCTGGCCTCGTCGCCGCCGCCCGACGAGAAGCTGCACCGCACCCGCGTGCTCTACATCTCTCCGCTCAAGGCGCTCGGCGTCGACGTCGAGCGCAACCTCCGCTCGCCACTCGTGGGCATCACCCAGACCGCTCGACGTCTGGGCACCGAGGCTCCCGACATCACGGTGGGCGTGCGCTCGGGCGACACGAGCTCGAGCGATCGCGGCCGGCTCGCCCGCACCCCGACCGACATCCTCATCACGACGCCCGAGTCGCTCTACCTGATGCTCACCTCGCAGGCGCGCGAGACCCTCAAGGGCGTGCAGACCGTCATCATCGACGAGGTCCACGCCGTCGCCTCGACGAAGCGCGGCGCCCACCTCGCCCTCTCGCTCGAGCGCCTCGACGCCCTGCTCGAGAAGCCCGCGCAGCGCATCGGGCTCAGCGCGACCGTCCGACCGCCCGAAGAGGTCGCCCGCTTCCTGGCCGGGCCGGCACCCGTCACCATCGTCAATCCCCGCGCCGACAAGAAGTTCGACCTGCGCGTCGTCGTGCCCGTCGACGACATGACCGAGCTCGGCACCGCCGCCCCGCTCGAAGGGTCGGCCGCCGGCGCCGCACCGCAGGGCTCGATCTGGCCGCACGTCGAAGAGGGCATCGTCGACCTGATCGCCGCGCACCGCTCGACCATCGTCTTCTCGAACTCACGCCGCCTGGCCGAACGCCTCACGGCCCGCCTCAACGACATCTGGATCGAACGCCAGGGCGGCGACCTCGAGGCCGCCGTGCGTGCCACCGAGGAGGCACGGGGCCAGCTGGTCACGGCCGGTGGCGTCGGCGACGACCCGGCCTCCGACACCGTCGATCCCTTCGCCCCGGCGCCCGCCGCACAGCGCAACCCGGCCGTCGGCGGCGGGGCACCGGCCCAGCTCATGGGCGGGTCGGGGCAGACCGCCGGCAGCGATCCCCTGCTCGCCCGGGCCCACCACGGGTCGGTGTCGAAAGACCAACGCGCCCTGATCGAGGACGACCTGAAGAGCGGCCGGCTGCGCTGCGTCGTCGCCACCAGCTCGCTCGAGCTCGGCATCGACATGGGTGCGGTCGACCTGGTCATCCAGGTCGAGTCGCCGCCGTCGGTCGCCAGCGGCCTGCAGCGCGTCGGCCGTGCCGGGCACCAGGTCGGCGAGACCTCGCGGGGCGTGCTGTTCCCCAAGCACCGGGCCGACCTGATCCACTCCGCCGTCGCCGCCGAGCGCATGGTCGCCGGGCTCATCGAAGAACTGCGCGTGCCGACCAACCCCCTCGACGTGCTGGCCCAGCAGACCGTCGCGGCCGTCGCCCTCGACGAGCTCGACGCCGACGCCTGGTTCGACACGGTGCGCCGCAGCGCCCCGTTCGCCACCCTGCCGCGCTCCGCCTTCGACGCCACCCTCGACCTGCTCAGCGGCAAGTACCCCTCCGACGAGTTCGCCGAACTGCGGCCCCGCATCGTCTGGGACCGCGTTCACGGCACCCTGACCGGCCGCCCGGGTGCCCAACGCCTCGCGGTGACGAGCGGCGGCACCATCCCCGACCGGGGCCTCTTCGGCGTCTTCATGGTCGGCGAGAAGGCCGCCCGCGTCGGCGAACTCGACGAAGAGATGGTCTACGAGTCCCGGGTCGGCGACGTGTTCGCCCTCGGGGCCACGAGCTGGCGCATCGAGGACATCACCCACGACCGTGTGCTCGTCTCGCCCGCCTACGGCCAACCCGGCCGCGTCCCCTTCTGGAAGGGCGACGGCATCGGGCGCCCCGCCGAGCTCGGCAAGGCCATCGGCGGCTACGTCCGCGAACTGTCGAACTCGAGCGAGGCCGACGCCACCACCCGCGTCGCCGCCGGCGGCCTCGACGAGCGGGCGGCTCGCAACCTCATCGCGTTCCTCGGCGAGCAGAAGGCCGCCACGTCGTACGTGCCGACCGACACCACCCTCGTGGTCGAGCGCTTCCGCGACGAGCTCGGCGACTGGCGCCTCATCCTGCACTCGCCCTACGGCATGCAGGTCCACGCCCCGTGGGCACTGGCGGTCTCGGCCCGCATCCGCGACCAGCTCGGGGTCGACGGCGGGGCCATGGCCGCCGACGACGGCATCGTCGTGCGCATCCCCGACACCGACGCCGAGCCTCCCGGGGCCGAGTTGTTCTCGTTCGAGCTCGACGACCTCGACGAGATCGTCACCGAAGAGGTCGGCGGCTCCGCCCTGTTCTCGTCGCGATTCCGCGAGTGCGCCGCCCGGGCGCTGTTGCTGCCCCGGTACAACCCCGGCAAGCGGTCGCCGCTCTGGCAGCAACGCCAGCGGTCGTCGCAGCTGCTCGACGTCGCGCGCAAGTACCCGCAGTTCCCGATCGTGCTCGAGGCCGTCCGCGAGGTCCTGCAGGACGTCTACGACCTGCCGGCCCTGATGAGCCTCACCCGCGACCTCGCGAGCCGCACCGTGCGCATCGTCGAGACCGAGACCGAGGTGCCCTCGCCCTTCGCCCGGTCGCTGCTCTTCGGCTACGTCGCCGCCTTCATGTACGAGGGCGACTCACCGCTCGCCGAGCGGCGTGCGGCCGCCCTGTCGCTCGACTCGAGCCTGCTGCAAGAGCTGCTCGGCCGGGCCGAGCTGCGCGAGCTGCTCGACGCCGACGTCATCGACCAGCACGAGCTCGAACTGCAGCGCCTCGCTGCCGACCGTCGGGCCCGCGACATCGAGGGCGTCGTCGACCTGTTGCGCCTGCTCGGCCCGCTGACGACCGACGAGATCATCGACCGCAGCTGGCTCGCCGCGACCCTCGTCGCCGGCGACGTCGCCGCCCGCGACGACGCCCACCGCGCGCTCGAGACCGCCCTGACCGACCTCGCCTGGTCGAACCGCGTCCTCCGCTTCACCCACGCCGGCACGGTCCGCTGGGCCGGCATCGAGGACGCCTCGCGCCTCCGGGACGCCCTCGGCGTCGCCCTGCCGATCGGCGTGCCGACCGCGTTCGTCGAACCGGTCGACGACCCGCTGGGCGACCTCATCGGCCGGTTCGCCCGCACCCACGGCCCCTTCACCCCCGCCATGGTGGCCGACCGTCTCGGCCTCGGCACCGCCGTCGTGATGGACACCCTGCGCAAGCTCGCCACCCAGCGTCGCGTCGTCGAGGGCGAGTTCCGGCCCCGGCAGCAGGGCAGCGAGTGGTGCGACTCCGAGGTGCTGCGTCGACTGCGCGGCAAGTCGCTGGCCGCCCTGCGTCACGAGGTCGAACCGGTCGCCCCCGAGACGCTCGGACGCTTCCTGCCCGCCTGGCAACACGTCGCCACCGGGCTCAAGGGTTCGGGGCTGCGCGGCCTCGACGGCGTGGTGCAGGTCGTCGACCAGCTCAGCGGGGTCTCGCTGCCCGCCTCGGCGTGGGAGTCCCTGATCCTGCCGGCCCGCGTGACCGACTACAACCCGTCCATGCTCGACGAGCTCACCGCCACCGGCGACGTCATCTGGTCGGGCACCGGCACCCTGCCCGGCAACGACGGCTGGGTCAGCCTGCACCTCGCCGACGGCGCCCAGGTCACCCTGCCCGAACCGTCCGGGGCCGAGACCGACGACCTGCAACGCGAGGTGCTGGCCGCCCTGGCCGGCGGCGGGGCGTACTTCTTCCGGCAGCTCTCCGACGCCGTCGGCAGCACCGACGACGACTCGCTCGTCACCGCCATCTGGCAGCTCGTCTGGGCGGGGCAGATCACGAACGACACCTTCGCTCCCCTGCGCACCCAGGTCGGCGGCGGACGCACGCCGCGGCCGCGCACCCCGACGCGGTCGCGCTCGTCGTACCGCAGCCGCGGCCGGGTCGCCATGCCCCGACAGGCGGGTCCGCCCACCGTCGGCGGCCGCTGGTCGCTGCTGCCCCTGGCCGAACCCGACGGCACCGTGCGTGCCGCCGCGACGGCCGAGATCCTGCTCGAGCGACACGGCGTCGTCACCCGGGGCGCCGTCGTCAACGAGGGCGTCCGCGGGGGCTTCTCGACGGCCTACAAGGTGCTCAGCGGCTTCGAAGAGTCGGGTCGCGCCCGCCGCGGCTACTTCGTCGAGGGCCTCGGAGCGGCGCAGTTCGCGACCGGGCCGACGGTCGACCGCCTGCGGTCGTTCGTCCGTGACGAGGGCGACCGCCGCGACGAAGACACCCTCGTCGCCGCGGGTCGTCAGCGCGACGTGCCCGTGGTGACCCTGGCCGCCACCGACCCGGCGAATCCCTACGGCGCCGCCCTGCCGTGGCCCGGGCAGACGCTCGACGGGGTCTCGGCCGACGAGGCCGCGGCCGTCGCGAGCGCGGCGGCACGAGCCGCCACCGCCGCGGCGGCGACCACGGCGACGGGAGCCGGGACGCGCGCCGAGGCGGGCGCCGCGGTTGCCGCGACCCGTGCCTCCTCGGGGGGTTCCGACCGCGGGACGAACGACCCGTCCGGAGGCGCGGGCGACAAGAAGAAGTCCGGTCACCGCCCGGGGCGCAAGGCGGGTTCGCTCGTGGTGCTCGTCGACGGCCGACTCGTCGTCTACGTCGAACGCGGCGGCAAGACCGTGCTGACCTTCGGCGAGCCGGACGAGCGCGAACTCGCCCTGGCCGCGGGTTCGCTGGCCGCCACCGTGCGCAACCGCATCGGCAAGCTCGCGGTCGAACGGGTCGACGGCGCGTTCGTGCTGGGCACCGCCCTCGGCGACGCCCTGCGCGATGCCGGATTCGCACCGACGCCGAGCGGCATCCGGTTGAGGGCCTGACCGATGCCCGAAGGAGACACCGTCTACCGCGCCGCCAAGAACCTCGACGCGGTGCTGCACGGCCAGACGCTCACCGCCAGCGACTTCCGGGTGCCGGCGTTCGCCACCGTCGACCTCAGTGGTGAGGTGATCGACGACGTGATCGCGCGCGGCAAGCACCTGCTGCACCACATCGGCGACCTGACGCTGCACACGCACCTCAAGATGGAGGGCTCGTGGCACGTCTACCGGCACGGCACGAAGTGGAAGCGCCCGGCCTACCAGGCGCGCGTGGTGCTCGAGACCGCCGACTGGGTCGCCGTCGGGTTCGACCTCGGCATCGTCGAGCTCGTGACCCGCGACGACGACGACAGCGTGGTCTCGTACCTCGGCCCCGACCTGCTCGGCCCCGACTGGGACGCCGCGCGGGCCCTCGCCAACCTCGAGGCCGACCCGGCCCGCGAGGTCGGACTCGCACTGCTCGACCAGCGGGTGCTCGCCGGGGTGGGCAACGTGTACCGCAACGAGCTCTGCTTCCTCCGGGGCGTCCTGCCGACGCGTCCCGTCGGCGAGGTCGAGAACCGACCCAAGATGATCGACCTCGCGCACCGGCTGATCCAGGCCAACAAAGACCGGGTCGACCGCACCACGACCGGCAACCTCCGCGGCACGACGGACTGGGTCTACGGCCGGGCGGGCAAGCCGTGCCTGCGCTGTGGCACGAAGATCCTGCGGGGCGAGCTCGGCGAGAGCGAACTCGAGCTGCGCGACACCTACTGGTGCCCGCACTGCCAGAGCTGACGGTCGCCTGCCCGACCGGCAGGCCGCCGCGCCACCACGCCACCACGCCGCCTCGCCACCACGCCGCCACGCCACCACGATGTGAACATCCCGCCACGCAATCGTGTGGCGGGATGTTCACATCGTGGCTGCATGGGTCGGTGGCCGAGCAGCGCCGGGATGCAGGGTCGATCGGCAGGGCAGGGTCCGAGCGCCCGAGAGCCCGAGCGCCCGGCCGCATGTGACGCCCCGTGACGCGGATCGGCGTCGGTCCGAGGCGACGTGCCTACGATCGGCGACACCCGACGGCCGTACCCGGCGAGCCCGTCAGCGCGAGAGGACGACCATGTCGAACACCAGCACCCCCGACACCGCCAGCACCGTCGACACCACCGGCACCACCGGCCCCGCCGGCCCCGCCGGCCCCGCCACCACCATCGCGGATCAGGTGACCGACTTCAACCAGGGCTTCACCGCGCAGATCGGCCCCGACTTCTCGAAGGTCTTCGACGACGAACAGAGCGCCCTGCGCGAGGCCGGCGTACCCGACGACGCCGTGAAGCCCGGTGACACCGTCGTCGAGGCGACGCTGCTGACGCCCCAGGGCACCGAGGTCTCACTCGCCGAGACCGTCGGCGAGGGGCCCGCCGTGCTCGTCTTCTACCGCGGCGCCTGGTGCCCGTACTGCAACCTGACGCTCAAGACCTACCAGGCCGAGTTGCTGCCGCGCCTCCGTGAGCGCGGCGTCGCGCTCGTCGCGATCAGCCCCCAGACCCCCGAGGGCTCCGAGGCGTCGGTGACGAACGGCAGCCTCGAGTTCCCCGTGCTGTCCGACCCGGGCAACGTGCTCAGCGGAGCCCTCGGCATCCGGACCGAGCCCAGTGCCGACGCCCGTGCCGTCCACACCCAGCTCGGGTTCGACGTCGCCGACAGCAACGCCGACGCGACGGGCGACATCCCCTTCCCCACCGTGCTCGTCGTCGACCACGACGGGGTCGTCGTCTTCGCCGACGTCCACACCGACTACACGACGCGCACCGAGGTCGACGAGATCGTCGCCGCCCTCGACCTGCTGGAGGCGCGCGCGGCCTGACCCCGCCCGGTCACCGCGACGCGTCGCCCGCGGTCGGCACGGGCCAGACGTAGTCGAGGTCGGCTGGTTCGTCGCCGAACACCGCGGCGTAGGACTCGGGTGCCTTCGCCAGCAGCTTCGACCGGTGCGAGCGGTGGACGTCCTCCCGGCCGAACCACGGAGGCAGCTCGAACTCGTCCGCGCGGAACGCCGCCGCGTCGGCGGGCACCTCGTCGAGGGTGGCGAGCGTCTTGTCGAGGCAGGTGTCGGCGAAGCCCCGAGCCACCCAGGCCGCGCAGGTCGCGACCTGGTACGCCATCAGGGCCGGCCGGTGCCCCCGCCACATCGCGGTGACCGGATGGCTCTGCCAGCCGTAGCCGGGCACGACGAGTGCCCGCATGACCTGGAGCGTCTCGACCCGCTGCTTGCCGAGCCGCTTGTCGTCGAGCACCTCGGCGCTGGCACGGAAGTCGGCGTAGGGGAGGAACGTCTGCACCGCACCAGCCAACACGCCCGTGCGGGACGACGGGCGGCCGTCGAGGACGATCGCGCGGCCGTCGAGGACGAGCGCGCGGCCATGCCCGGCCCGGACGATTGCGAACACCACCCCTCACCATGCGGTCCCCCGGGCACGCATCCGCCTACCCTCGATCGAGGTGACCGGCCCGAACCCGGTGCACCCCGTCACGGTCGAGAGGACCCCATGTCGAACGCCGACTCCCCCATCCCCACCCGCATCGCCGACCAGGTGACCGAGTTCAACGAGGGCTTCAACGCCGAGATCGGCGCGGACGCCACGAGGGTCTTCGACGACGAGCAGTCGGGACTGCGCGACTCGGGGGTCCCCGCGGCCGCCGTCCGGGTGGGCGACACCATCGTGGACGCGACGCTCGTGACGACCGCCGGTGACGAGGTCTCGCTGTCGGAGACCGTCGGCGAGGGTCCGGCCGTCCTTGTCTTCTACCGCGGCGCCTGGTGCCCGTACTGCAACCTGACGCTCAAGACCTACCAGGCCGACCTGCTGCCCGAACTGCGCGAGCGCGGCGTCGCCCTGGTCGCGATCAGCCCCCAGACGCCCGAGGGCAGCGAACGGTCCGTCGCGAACGGTGGCCTCGAGTTCCCGGTGTTGTCCGACCCGGGCAACGTCCTCGTCCGGGCGCTGGGCATCCAGACCGAGCCGGTCGCGGCCGCCCGGGCGGTGCACTCCGACCTCGGGTTCGACGTCGCCGACAGCAACGCCGACGCGACCGCCGACGTGCCGTTCCCGACCGTCCTCGTCGTCGATCGTGACGGCAAGGTCGTCTTCGCCGACGTCCACGTCGACTACACGACCCGCACCGAGGTCGACGAGGTCGTCGCCGCGGTCGACGCGCTCGACACGCCCCCCGCCTCCTGACCGGCACCGCGCCTCCTGCGCCGCGCCGCGCCTCCTGACTCCGAGGAGGCGCGCTCGGCCCCGCTGCGCCGGTCACCCCTGTGCCGTCGACCCCTGTGCCGTCGACCCGCGTGCCGTCGACCC
>NZ_LMLG01000006.1:445096-448209 GCF_001421865.1 Frigoribacterium sp. Leaf44 | reverse complement strand
GGTGGACCCCGACGATTCGGGGTCCACCGCACGCAACGGGGTTCTTCGTCGATATGCAGACCGCTCAGCGCGGCCGGCCACCGGCGTCGACGGCGGGTGCCGGGGCGGCGGCGTCCTCGCCGAGCCCGACCCGCGAGTGCCGACGCCCGTAGGCGAAGTACACGACGACGCCGATCACGAGCCACACGGCGAACCGAGCCCAGGTGAGGGTGGTCAGGTTGAACATCAACCAGACGCAGAGCACCGCCGACAGGATCGGCAGCACGGGCGACAGCGGCACGCGGAACGCCCGCGGCAGGTCGGGACGCGTGCGCCGCAGCACGATGACGCCGATGCTGACCAGCACGAAGGCCGACAGCGTGCCGATGTTGATCATCTCTTCCAGGACGCCGACGTCGGTGAAGCCGGCGATCAGGGCGACGACGACGCCAGCGATGACCTGGACGCGCACGGGCGTCTTGCGGACGGCCGAGGTCTTCGCGAGCCAGCGGGGCAGCAGGCCGTCGCGGGCCATCGAGAAGACGATGCGGGCGAGGCCGAGCAGCAGCACCATGATGACCGTGGTCAGGCCGATCAGGGCTCCGATGGCGATGACCTGAGCGGCCCAGCCGACGCCGACCAGGTCGAAGGCCGTGGCCAGGGTCGGGGCCTCGACGGCGGCGAGGTCGCGGTACGACACCATGCCGGTGAGCACGATGGAGACCATCACGTAGAGCACGGTGACGATGGCGAGGCCCAGGAAGATGCCGCGGGGCATGGTCTTCTGCGGGTTCTTGACCTCTTCGGCGCTGGTCGCGACGACGTCGAACCCGATGAAGGCGAAGAAGACGAGCGAGGCGCCGGCGAGCAGGCCGAAGACGCCGTACTGCGCGGGCTCGGCGCCCGAGACGAACGAGAAGAGGGACTGCGTCCAGACGTCGCCCTCGCCGGCCGGGCGGGGCTGCGACGCGGGGACGAACGGCGTGTAGTTCGACGCCTTGACGAAGAAGAAGCCGACCACGATGACGAACAGCACGATCGCGACCTTGATGACGGTGAAGACGCTGCCGACGCGCGAGCTGAGCTGCGTGCCCAGGACGAGCAGCACGGTGAAGAACGCGACGATGACGAACGGCGCCCAGCTCAGTTCGAGCGGCCCGATCGACAGGGTGTCGGGCACGTCCAGGCCGAATCCGGAGAACACGGTGCTGAGGTAGATGCCCCAGTACTTGGCCAGCACGGCCGCGCCGGTGAGGGTCTCGAGGATGAGGTCCCACCCGATGATCCAGGCCAGGAACTCGCCGAGGGTGGCGTAGGTGAAGGTGTACGCGCTGCCCGCGACGGGGATGGTCGAGGCGAACTCGGCGTAACACATGATCGCAAGGCCGCAGGTGACGGCGGCGAGGAGGAACGACAACGTGACGCCCGGGCCCGCGAAGTTCGCGGCGGCGTTGGCGCCCACCGAGAAGATGCCGGCCCCGACCGCGACGGCGATGCCCATGAGGGTCAGGTCGGTGACGCCGAGCGAGCGCTTCAGCCCGTTCTCGGGCCCCGTCGAGTCGGCGAGCGACGACTCGACCGACTTCGTGCGCCACAGGGTGCTGAGCCCCCGGGCCTTGGGGACGGTGCTCATGCTGCCTCCTGGGGTGGTGCGGGCGAGTGGTGCGGGCGGGTGGTGCCGGCGGTCGGTGTGGCCCCGTCTCGGGGGACGACGCGCCAGCATACCGGCGGACCGGCCACGTCTCGTAGCATGGCGGGCGAGAGGGGCATCGTGGACGGACGACCGTGGCAGCCGATGCGTCCCGAGCGCCCGGCGGCAGCCTGGGAGGCGCGGGCCGGCTCCTCGACGACGCCCGCCTCCGCGGCCGATCACCCCGACGAGCCCGCAGCCGACGCCGGTGCTCGCGACGGGTACGACGGGGTGGAGCCGACCGGAGGAGGGAGGCGCGCGCAGCCGCCACCACTGCAGGCGGTCGGACGCCGAACGGGTCGTGCGCTGCGCCGGGTCTGGACCCGCGCCTCCCGGGCTCGCCGCCTGGGGCTGACGGTCGGCGCCGTCGCCGTGGTGACCGCGCTCGTCGCCGGTGCGGGCCTCGCGATGCAGCCGCGGTACGACGAGCCGGTGCGGCCCGCGATGCTGGTCGACGACCTGCGGTCCGAGCCCACGGCGACCGTCTGGCAGACCGACCTGGCGGATGCGGCCACCCCGGGGATGCCCTCGGGCTGCGCCTACTACGCGTTCGCGGGGATGGTCGGCGACGATGCGCTCGTCTCCGCCCAGTCGGCCGAGCAGTCCGACCGCTGCGGCGGTGCCGGGGGACGCCTGGCCCGGGTCGACGGCGACACCGGCGACGTGGTGTGGAGCGCGAACGTGGCCACGGCCCTCGGTCGGGCGGTGCGGTCGGTCTCGGTGACGCCGGACGACGACGGACGCGTGGCCACCCTGGTCGTCGAGGGCGACACGGGCTCGACCCTGGCCCGGATGGACCTGCGAACGGGCGAGGTGACCGACTGGTCCGCGTCCGTCGAGTCGACCGACGACGACCTGGTGACGCGCATCGAGGAGGTCTCCACGACGACCGTCCTGGTCTCGCACCAGCCCCGGTCGCGGTTCGGGCCCGACGGCTCGGGGCCGACCACCGACGAGGACGACGTGACGCGGTTCGAGCTCAGAGACCTCGACGATCCCGACACCGTCACGTGGCAGGGCGACGAACCGTCGCAGGCCACCGTGAGGCTCGTCGACGACGAGTTCTACCTGCTGACGACGGCCGGCGAGGGGTCACGGGTGATCGACGCCGCCACCGGCGAGGAGCACCGCCTGCCGGTCGACGACGACGCGTACGGCTGGCCCGAGGCGGCCGGCGACCACGTGGTGGTGACGCTCGCCGCGCCCACCGGGCAGCAGCTCGTCGCCTTCTCGCAGGACCGGCCGGGCACCGTGGACTGGACGGCCGACCTGTCGGGCGACGCCTCGCTGATCGTGTCGGACCGGTGCGTCGCCGTCACGTCCACGGTCGCTGTCGGCGACCCGGTGGTCGCGGGGCCGAGGGGCTCGGACGAGGCGGGCGACACCGCCGAGGCGGACGAACCCGTGGGTCGGGCCTCGGTCACCTGCCTGTCGCCCTCGACGG
>NZ_LMLG01000006.1:439173-445053 GCF_001421865.1 Frigoribacterium sp. Leaf44 | reverse complement strand
CCCCTCGCCGAGCTCCGCCTTCGACGAGGTGCAGGTCACCGTCTCACCGTCCAGCGGTTTCGGTGACGAGACGTCGACCGTGACGACGTTCGACGCGGACGACGGGCGCGTGGTCTTCGAGGCGACCCTGCCGGGGTACTCGGCACCGTTGGCCCAGGGGCGCACGACCGTCTACCAGCAGACCTTCGGGGTCGACGGGCGGTTGGCCGTCGTCGCCCTCGACCGCTCCAGCCACCGAGAGCTCTGGCGGACGTCCGGCGACGACGTGCTGACCTACCAGTTCTGGGGGCAGCACCTGGTCGTCGTGACCCAGGACGGCGTCGTCCGCCGCCTCGGCGACGGCACGGCGGTCGCCGCCGGCGGGTGACGCGGCTCAACCCGCCACGAGGTAAGCAACCCGCCATGACATCGGGTGGCGGCGTGTTCATTTCGTGGCGGAATGGCGACGCGGCGGGTGAGCACTCGGGCGCATCGCCCCGAGACCATCCCTTCGGAGGAGGCCGGGACGCGTCTCGTTCGTCCCGACGGCCACCGTGAAGAGCCACATCTCGAGCCTGTTGGCCGAGACCGACGGCCGCACCCGCGTGCAGGCGGCCGTCTTCGCGTTCCGCTCGGGCTTCGCCCGTCCCGAGGGCGGCTGAGCCGCCGGGTCAGAGCAGCCGGTCGAACCGCTGCGTGGGCCGCTTCAGCAGCGAGTGCTCGAACGGGTCGCCCGCGGCCACCCACCCCTCGCTCTCGTAGAGCCCGACCGCGGCGACGTTGTCGAGGAGTGCGTGCAACACGGCGCGCTGGTACCCGAGCAAGGCCAGCCTCGCGGTCGCCTCCCTCAACAGGGCACGCCCCAGCCCTCGCGCCTGTGCCCCGGGACCGGCCGCCAGCAGGCCGAGCACCGGGGCGTCGGCCGGGTCCGCGGGCAGGCCGCTGCCCGGGCGGGTCGCGAGCACGAAGCCGTCGACCCCGTCGACGCCGTCCGCGACCAGCCACACGACGCCCGCGCCGAACTTCGGCCGGGCCCGCTCGGCGACCCCGTCGAACGCCTGCCAGTCACGTGCAGCACACGCCGCGACCCAGACGGTCAGGCACGCCTCGAGGTCGGCCGGGACGGCACACCGCAGTGCCTGCACGGCACCGTGACTAGACACGGTGGGATGCACGACACGCGGTGCGGTGCCACACGGCCCGGTTCGACACGGACTACCCCCGCACCAGCAGCGGGAACACGAACACCGCGAAGAGGAAGAACGCCGCCATGACGCCGAAGACGACGTAGGTGCCGCGGCCGACGACCCGCTGACCGGAGGCCTCTCGGCGTTGCAGCACGCGGCGACGGTAGATCACCTGGATGACCACGAGCACGACGATCGCCAGGGCGAGGATCGAGATGACGACGGCTTCGATGGCACGGCTCCTTCGAGGGGCGGGCGAGAGGGGACGAACGACGAGAGGGCGAACGGACGGCGGCGCTCGTGCACCGGCGGGCGGGACCGGACGGCCCGCACCAGCCTAACGGCCGACCCCGGGAGCCCAGGAGGCGCGGGTCCCGACCCCGGGACCGCTCACGGCCCGCCCCCGCACCCGCCTCGTACCATGGCCGGGTGACGGACGACGCCCGACCGAGCGACCAGCCGCTCTCCCGCGCCCGCCGCAGCGGAGCCGCCGTCTGGCACCGCGCCTCCCGCCCTCGTCGGCTCGCCCTCGCGAGCGCCGCGGTCCTCGTCGCGGCGGCGCTCGTCACGACCGTCGGCCTGGTCGAGGCCCCGCGCTACTCGTCGGCCGCGCCGCTCGACGGCGTCGTCGGCGACGACCTGCGGCACGAACCCGTCCCCGAGTCGTGGACGCTCACGCCCGCCGACGTCGGCGTGCCGGCGGACCAGGGCCGGTGCCTCCTCTGGCAGGCGGAGCCCGCGGTCGGCCCCGACCGGCTCGGCGGCGACGTCCTCGTCAGCGCCGGCGGTGCCGCGGGCGACGACGGCAGGGGCACGAGCGCCGCCACCGACGTCGGCGCCGACTGCCGCTTCGACGGCGGCTTCGGCGGCACCGCCCCCACGGTCAGCCGGCTCGCCCGCGTCGACCCGGTCGACGGCACCGTCCGCTGGTGGGTAGACCTCGGAGCCGAGCTCGACGCCGGCAGCGGCTTCGTCCAGGTCTGGCCCGCCGACGACGCCGGCGACACGGCCCTCGTCTCGACGCTGGGCTTCGGCGGGGACGGGTTCGCCTCGTCGTACGCCCGCCTCGACCTCGGGACCGGCGAGTTGACCGACGTGACCACCTCGCCGAACGGGCGCGCGCGCCTGACCGACGCCACCGCCTCCTGGGCCCTCGTCTCGAGCGACCCGCAGTTCTCGTACCAGGACTCCCGCGTCTACTACGACTCCGAGCCCGGCACGGGCGAGTTCTCGCTCTACGGCACCGCCGACCTCGACACCCCCGTGTGGACGGGCGAGACCACCGGCAGCCAGGACGAGGCACTGACCCCCGACGGCCTGCTCGTGCTCGACGGCGGGACCATCACCGCGGTCGACGGGCGCACCGGCGAGACGCACGACTGGGGCCCCGACCTGCCGACCGCCACGACCCTCGTCGTCGACGGCGACCTCGTCGTGGTGGGCCTCGACCCGGCGATCCCCACCTCGACCGACGACACGGACGGCACGGTGGTCGCGCTCTCGCTCGACGGGCGCGAACTCTGGCGGCACGGCTTCCGCCAGGACCGCGGGGTGCAGGCGACCGGCGACTGCGTCGTCTTCTCGACCACGCCCGGGGTCGTTTGCGTCGACCGCCGCACGGGCGCCGAGCTCTGGACGGCCCCGCCCCGCGACCGCCGCCACGGGCTCGCCCGGGTGACCACCGACCCGGCCGGCGACCGGGGGTCGCTCGTGTTCGCCCAGACCTTCGAACCAGGAGGCGCGGCGGCGGTCTCCGGCGACCTCTCGTCGGACGAGGCGGCCGAGCGCACCGTCCGCCTGCTCGACGCGGCGTCGGGCCACGAGGTGGCCCGGGCGGTGGTGCCGGGCGAGTCCCAGATCGCGCTGGTCGGCCGCACGACCGGCTACGCCACGACCGCCTCGAGCGGTCGCACCTCGACGGTCACCGCCTTCGACGTGTCCGACGGACGCCGCCTCTGGCAGCTCGACGCCGAGCGCGACCAGCTCGGCTTCTGGGGCGGCGCACTCGTCGCGAACCACCCCGACGGCAGCGTGCAGCGCCTCGTCGACCCGGTGCGCGTCGTCGGCTGACGACCCGCGCCTCCTGTGCTCGGCCCTACCGCGCCCCGGCGCTCATGACGTACGCCATCGCGTAGGCCCGCGAGTTGCCGTCGTCGATGCCCGTCTCGGGCAGGGCGGCGAGTGCCCGCAGGGCCGCCGCGGCCTGATCGGGTCCCTGCAGCGCCGAGTACATCAGCACGTAGTCGCCCAGGGGCGCGTCGAAGCCGGACGGGCTCGCCTCGGCGACGACGGCGGCGATCTGCTCGGCCCCGCCCGCGGCCGACGACGTCAGGTACGACACCGAGGACGGGCTGAGCGGGATCAGCTGGATGCCGGCGATCGCCGACGGCTCGGCCGAGAACCAGGTGCCGTAGTCGCGCTTGCCGCCCCAGGTCAGCGACACGATCTCGTGGTCGTAGCCGGCGGACGTCGGGCCGGTCAGGTCGGGGTTCAGCCAGTAGGCCAGCGCCGACGAGGCCTCGGCGCTGAGCATCCAGGACGCCTCGTCGCCCAGCGCGTCGTCACCCGTGGCCGCGGCCCAGAGCGACAGCCCGGCGTAGGCGGTGACCGCCTCGGACGACGACTCCTGGTTGTTGCCGTCGGCGAACGGCGAGTAGCCCGAGGCCCAGCTGTGCGACCAGTAGGGGTCGAAGGCACGCCGGTCGGGGAACGACCCGTTGTCGGACCCCGAGGCGATGTCGGCCGCGAGCAGGTCCATCACGGGGCTCCACCGCCCGGCCAGCTCGGGGTCGTCGGCCGCGACCACGCCCGCGGCGTAGAGGAAGTAGCCGTAGTGGAAGTAGTGGTCGTTGAACTCGTCCGAGCCGAACGAGGCCACCTTGCCGACGACGCCCTTGACCGCGGGGTCGTAGACGAAGCACTCCTGGTCGCGCGTCTCGCAGCCCGAGGGGTCGGTCCACGTGTCGAGTCGGTCGACGATCGAGGTGCGGAGGGTCTCGGCCGACGCGTCGTCGCCCAGCTGCCGGGCGAGCTGCATCAGCATGGCCGACCGGTAGAGCGCCTTGCCGCCGAAGTAGGTGTCCGCCGCGGGGGCCCCCGTGGCCGCGACGTCGGCCTCGACCTGGTCCTCGAGCTGCGTCCTCTGGTCGTCGCTCAGCCCCGAGAGGTCGAGCTCGGTCGAGGCCGTGGTGACCGGTGCGTCGAACGCCAGCGTCGAGCCGATCGACAACGGGACGGTGCCGTAGATCGTGTCGTACCCCAGCCCGGTGCCGCCACCCGTCGCCGCGTCGCCCATGTGCGGGGCCGACACGAGCAGGGTGTCGCCCCCGGTCGCCGTCTCGTAGCCGAGCTCGGTGGTCGACACCGCCGACGACCCGGACCCGGAGGCGCGGTGCGCGGTGGTCACCGATGCGAGCGGCGAGGCGGCCGCGTCGAGCACCGTCCCCACCTGCGCGTCGGTGGCCCCGTCGGGCAGTGGCACGAGGACGACCGAGCCGCCCTCGTCGAGCCGGACCTCCGTGCCGTCGAGGCTGCCGCCCGTGACGGCCACACCCCACGTCGTGCTGCCGACCGTGAGCGTGCCGCGGCCCTCGCCGACGGCCGTCACGGCCGTGCCGAGGGTGTCGGTCTGCGCGGTCGCGGCCGTGTACGAGACGAGCGGCGAGCCCTCGGCGACGGTCGTGTGACCGAGCACCGTGTCGCCGTCGAGGTGCGCGATCGTCACCGACACGTCGTCGTAGGCGCTGATCTCGGTCGTCGAGGCCCCGACGTCGAGGGTGACGTCGGGCAGGGCGGGCGACACGATCGCCTTCTCGGAGGCCACGGGCACCGGCAGCCCCGTCGCGAAGCCGGCCGCCGTCAGCTGGAACGAGATCGGGAACGGGAACACGGGCGTCGGCTCGTCGCCGAACACGAGCCCCGAGAACCAGGTGTTGGTCGGCGGGACGAGCCCGTCGGCGAGGCGCATGGTCGGCACGGTGCCGACCGACTCGTGGGGCAGGGCGGCCACGAGGGGGTCGACCTGCGAGGCGGGGAACACGTCCCCTCCGGCGTCGGGCCGTCCCGTGGTGTCGCCGTCCGTGCCCGAGCCGCCGGTGCACCCGGCCAGCACGAGCACGCCGGCCGTGCCGAGGGCGACGCCCGCGACCACGCGGCGGAGGGTCAGGAGGCGCGGGTCGCGTCGGGTACCGCCGCGCGCCTCCTGGGGGTGACGGGCCGGCCCGGAGCCGATCGGTGATCCCGAACGATCCCGTCGGCCGGACCGACCCGTCGTCTTTCTCCGTGCGCCGGGGATCGTCAGACCCCGATCTGGCGCAGGAAGTCCTGCATGGTGTCCACGGGCCCGGCGAGGATGCCGTCGTCGCGGAGGTGCATGGTCGCCTCGACCGGCGTGCCGCTCGCGACGAGGCCGTTGTAGGCCCCCTCGCTCAGCTGGTCGCTGACCACGCGGACGGTGGCCGCGGCCGCGCCGTCCTTGGTCTGCACGCTGACCAGGTCGACGCTGCCCTCGACGACCTGCTGGTTGGGCAGCATGACGTCGACGGTCGCGCCGTCCTGGATGCGCTCGTAGTCGCGGGGCGTGAGCGTGAAGTCGGCGTCCACGAAGAGCGTGCCGGCCTTCTCGATGGTCGCGACGGACGTGCCCGAGCCGAGGAACCCGCCCTCACGGACGTCGAGCTGCGACAGCGTGCCGTCGACGGTGGCCATGAAGGTG
>NZ_LMLG01000006.1:427625-439135 GCF_001421865.1 Frigoribacterium sp. Leaf44 | reverse complement strand
CCTTCTGCAGCGAGGGGCTCTGCAGCGAGAAGAGCACGTCGCCCTTCTTGACCCGGTCGCCGACCTCGGCGTCGGTCGAGGTGACCGTGCCGCTGTAGTCGGTGCCGACGGAGAAGTCCTGGCTCGCGATGGCGGCGCTGGTGCTGATGACCTGGGCCTGCCGCTGCGTGAAGACGACGGTGAAGACGGCCACGAGGGCGAGCACCACCAGGATGCCGACGGTCATCTTGATCCTGTTGCCCCAGGTCATGAGACCACCTTCTCTCGGTCGTTCGTGTCGTGTCGGTCGGGTCCGGTCACCGGTCCCGCGTGCGGTGTGTGCGATGCCTCGTCGCCGTGCTGCGCCTCGTGGGCGTGCTGGTCGTCTGCCACGGCGAGTCGGGCCTCGAGCAGGTGACGGCGCTCGTCGTCGCGCCGACGCTGCTCGAGGCGCTGCTCGGCCGACAGCTCGAGGAACTCGTCGTGGCTGCGGGGCAGCGGGCGGGCGACCTGGGTGCGGAGGGTCTGCACGGCCACGGGGCCGGTGGTGACGGGACCGGCGACGGTGGTGCGGGCACTCGAGCCCGAGCGGGCCGCCCGCTTGATCGCCCCGGCCTCACGCAGGGCCGCCAGCAGGAACGCCGAGAGCACGGCGGTGTTGATCAGGTTCCAGACCGTGGCGAGCGTGAGCACCCGGTTGTCCCAGTCGCGCCAGATCGCCACGAGGGACGTGAGCGACAGGAAGAGCCAGAACAGCACCTGGGGGACGAGCACGTTGAACGGACTCGACGCCTTGCCTCCGCCGGTCACGTGCCAGGCGGTGTCCTTGCCGCTCAGCACGTTCCACAACGCCTTGACGTAGATCGGGAACGACACCGACGCGAGCATCAGCACCTCCCAGCGGAACGACCCGAGGGTGAAGAACGCCAGCGCGATCTGCAGCAGGTAGAAGCCAGAGTAGAAGAGCAGCCACTGCAGCACCGAGATGTGCAGGTTCATCGGCCGCAGGTCGAAGAAGATCTCCATCGGCGGCACCATGATCAGCAGCAACGGGGCGATGCCCGTCAGGTAGTGGGTCGCCGTCAGCGTGTACTGGAAGCGCTGGTCCATCGTCAGGGTGCGACGGGGGCTCAGCGGGTTGTGCCGGAAGAGGATCTCGAAGCCACCGGTCGCCCAGCGCAGCTGCTGCTTGCTGTAGGCCTCGATGGTCTCCGGAGCGTCGCCGATCGCCAGCGTCATCGGGATGTAGATCGACCGCCACCCGGCCTCGTGCAGGAACAGGCTCGTCCAGACGTCCTCGGACTTCGAGTCGGTGTCGATGCCGCCGACCTCGTCGATCGCCGCGCGGCGGAAGATGACGTTGGTGCCGACGCAGAACGCGGCGTTGAACCGGTTGCGGCCGGGCTGGATGTACCGGTAGAAGACGGCCTGCATGTAGCCGGCGCCGCGGCTGACGATGCTCACGAGGTTGCCGTACGACTGCGGGGTCTGGACGAAGGCGACCTTCTCGTCGATGAAGAACGGCACGGTCTCGTGCAGGAACATCGGCTTGGGCACGAAGTCCGCGTCGAAGATGGCGAAGTAGTCGCCCTTGGCCACCGACAAGGCGTGGTTGACGTTGCCCGCCTTGGCGCCGTTGCTGGTCAACCGGCGGATGTAGCGGGCACCGAGCGTCGCGGCGAGGTCCTTGACCTCGTCGCTTCGACCGTCGTCCAGCACCCAGGTGCGGTGCGCACCCTGCATCGCGACGGCGGCCTGGACGGTCATCGCGATCTTCGAGAGCTCCTCGCCGTAGACGGTCACGAAGACGTCGACGACGACGGTCTTCCCGTCGACGACGATCGGCCACAGGTGCGGCTGGTCGCGGACGCCGAGCCGGTCGATGGCGTCCTCGTCGTAGAGCGTGTCCTGCGTCGAGTGGAAGTCGAAGTCGCGGGGGTTCTGGCCCCCCGAGAGGATCGTCCACATCGCGAGCAGCGCCTGCAGGACCAGGACGGCCTCGGCGATGATGACGGCGACGTAGGGCAGCAGGTCGCCCCGGTTCGCGGGGTTCAGCAGGAACTGCCCGTACAGCAGGATGCCCATGGTGCAGGCGAGCACGAGCAGCACCATGAAGGGCGAGTGGGCACGCCCCTCGGTGCGCGAGACGACCGACGCGTGGTGGTCGCTCGTGATCCGCGTCGAGGGGCGTGCACGCGACCCCCGCACCTCGTCGGTCTGTGCCTGGCGCCTCAGTTCGCTCCGCGAGCGAGGTGCCAGGTCGAGGGTGGGGCCGGTGTCGGGTGCGGCGGTGTCGGGTCGGTTTTCGGCGTCGCTGTCGCGGACGCGCATGGTTCGGGACATGCGTGTTCTCTCCGGGTTCGGGTCTGAGAGACGACCGGACGCCGACGGCGGTGGGGAACCGCCGTCGGACGTCCGGAGGGGCGTCGGCGACAGCGGCGACTCGAGGTGACGCGCCGGGGTGGGCGGCGGTCGGGTGGGAGCCGGGGCTCCCGTTTCGGGTCCGTCGACTGCGAACGGTTCGGGCCGTTCGATCGACGGGCTCGTCTCCGGTGTGGGCCTTTCGGGGGACCGTTCCGGGGACGTGTCGAAACAGTACAGGGTCGTTCGAGCAGCTCCGCGACACCCGTTCGGGGGGTACGCCCCCTCGAACGGGTCACAGCCCGCGTGGACAGCGGGGAGGTGACACCCGTCGCGGCCCGAGGGTCACCCGTCTCACCCGTCCGGGGGGCACGCCGACGGGCGGGTGGGGGCGACCACGGCGAGCGGGCCGAGGAGGCGCGGGGGGCGTCCTCGAGGACGGTCTCGGCCGGGCGTGTCGCCGGCCCGGACGCGTCAGACGGTGAGGTCGGCCAGCCAGCCGGCCAGGAACTCGGCCCCGGCCTCGTCGTGGATGGCGCCCGTCGAGCTCGTCAGCACCGGGTACGGCGTCGTCGGCACGCCGTCGGCCGGGCGGACGTCGACGTGGGCGACCGCGTGACCCTGCGCGTGCAGCCAGTCGGCCATGGCGTAGTCGCTGCGCGAGTCGCCGACCGTGCGCCAGGCGAGCGGGGGCTCGCCGTCGGCGGCCAGCAGCTCGAGCGCGCGCTCGGCCCCCAGGTCCTTGCCGAGCCGCACCGACTCGATGTCGGTCGAGATGATCGTCGGGTCGACGCGCCACTGCACGGCGCCGGACGCGTCGGGCCGCACGTCGTCGAGTCGGCGCACGCCGAACCCGCGGCGGACCAGCGCCTGCATCGCCTTCTCGTCGAGGTCGCGTTGCCGGCCCAGGTAGGTCGACGACTCGACGCTCGTGAGCTGCTCGATCGAGACCATCGCGTGCTTGGTCGTGTCGTAGAAGACCAGGTCGGCGAACTCGTCCGCCACCAGCGCCTGCATCTCGGCACCGAAGTCGGCGGGCATGGCGAGCGACGAGTCGACCTCGATCGGACCGATGCCGTCGGCACCGTGCTCGGGGCCGATCGTGAACCACACGGCGCCCTTCTCGCAGACGCCGTGCACGCGCGACCCCTCGGGCAGGCCGGCCGCGAGCAACGGGCGGACGACCTCGTCGCGGATGAACGCGTCCGAACGCCCGGTGTTGAAGACGATCGGCACGCCGAGGGCGGCGAGCGCCACGAGGTCGCGGGTGATCTCGGGCAGCGCGATGCTGCGGGTCACGGGGCTGGCGATCGGGCCGTCGACGTCGAGGAGCAGGCCGAGGCGGGGTGCGGTGGAGGAGGTCACGCGACCATCCTCGCAGCAGGGCCCGCTACGGGGCGGTCGGCAGGGAGGGCATCGTCTGCACGAATTCGGCGAAGGCCACGATGAACACCGTGAACGCGACCACGATCGTGACCAGGTACACGGCGATGTAGAGCCACAGCGGCGCGAGCCCGCCACCGGTGCGGCGCTTCACGACGACCGAGCGACCGATGATGTAGACGACCGTGAGGAACGCCCACGGCCACGGGAACGGCTTCACGATGCCCCGGCTCGCCAACGCCCGGTGGTCGAGCCAGGCGAGGACGACCGTGAGGGCGTAGACGAGCAGGCCGATGCCCATGTAGGCGAGGTAGCCCGGCGTGAAGGGCGACTGGTAGACGCCCGGGGTGATCGTGGCGGTGCGCTCCAGGTAGTCGCCGACGTCCCAGAAGGCGAGCCCGATCAGTTGCACCAGCGGCAGCAGGACGAGCACCCAGATGAACGGGGTCGAGGTGCCGACACCGGGGTTGGTGCCCTTGAGCGGGTCGGTGTACCCGCCGGGACCGGGGTAGGGCTGCTGCGGGTGCTGTGGCTGCTGGCCGGGCTGCTGGGGCTGCTGCGGGTGCTGGCCCTGGTACGGCGCCGAGTGCTGAGGGTTCTGGGGCTGCTGGGGGTTCTGCCAGGGCTGCTGGCCGGGGGCGTCGCTCACGGTGTCTCCGTCGTCGTCGTGGGTGGGCAGTTCGGGTCGTCGTCGCGCGTCGGGTCGCTCTCCGGCAGCGTAGTGCGACGGCTCGACTCGGAGCCCGCTCCGGTTTCCGCCTGGGGACGGACCTGTGAGGGCAGCTCGGGTGGGAGGATGGTGGGAACCCCTCGACAGGAGAACACCCGTGGCGTCGCTCCCCCTTTCCGTCATCACCGCGCTCGAGGCCTTCGCCGCGCCCGATCGCAAGCAGTCCGTGCACGACCTCGCCGTCGACCCGGCCGGCCCCGAGGAGCAGGCCCTCGCCGACCTGACCGGCTCGGTCGAGTGGGTCGACATGGCCGTCGCCCACCCGCTCGGTCCCGACCGCAGCGACCCCGAGGGCATGCGCCGACTGCTGCAGGCGATGGGCGCCGAGGGTCGCTGCGCCGTCCTGTCGGCCTCGGGCTCCGAGGACGACCGCGACCTCGGTGGCGCGCTCGACGGCGTGCTGCACCAAGAAGGCGGCGCGCTCGTCGTCTGCCGTCCGGGTCCGCTCGCGCTGCTGATCACCGGTCGCGGAGAACACTGGCTGCTGAGCGACCGGGACATCCCCCAGCTGACCGGCCCGATCGGCGTCGTCACGCCGTAGGGGCAGCCCTCTCTCGCGCTGATCGGCGTCAGCCGCGGCGGATCGGGTCGCCCGTCGTCAGCTGCCAGATCGCGACGCCGTGCAGCCCCTTCGACTCGGCCAGGTCGGCGCGCGCCGTGATCGAGCGGCCGTCGGACCACCAGAGGGTCGAGCCGTCGCCGGGCGACGCCGTGTACTCGGCCTGCTCGGCGTCCCACGAACCGGTGGACTGCGCACCAGTACGGGCCTCGGCGACCGACACCGCGCCTCCTGCGGTGCCCTCGCCGGTCCAGCGGTAGCCGTACCCCGCCACGCCGAGGTCGAGGCGGTCGGCCGGGACGAGCTCGAGAGCGGCGTCGAGCACCTGGCCGACCCAGGGCAGGCCGCCGACGGGCCCGGGTTCGCTGAAGCCGGTGCCGTGCTGGTCGTAGGCCATGAGCACGAACCGGTCGACGGAGTCGGACAGGGCGGCGAGGTCGTAACCGAGGTCCGCGTACCCCGCTTCGTCGGTGTCGGGCTGCACGGCCATCGAGATCGTGGCGTCGTCGGGCAGGGCGTCGCGCAGCTCGGCGGCGAAGTCGACCAGCCCCGGGGCGTCCGCGGCCGAGAGCGACTCGAAGTCGATCTGGACGCCGTCCCAGCCTCCGTTGACGACCTCTCCGGTGAGGCCCGACACGACGAACTCGCGGTTGGCCCGGCTCGACAACAGCTGTGTCGCGAGCTCGCCGCTGAATCCGTCCTGGCCGGCGTTGACGACCAGCAGCTCGGCCTTCTTGCCCGCCGACTGGGCGGCCTCGCGCAGGGAGTTGGCGGACTCGTCGCTCGGGGCGACACCGGCCCCGCCGGCCGTGATCGCGACGCCCGAGACGCCGACCGTGTCGATCGCCGCCTCGCTGCGGTCGAACGCCTCGGCGGCTGCCGTCGCGGCGTCCGGTGAGGCGATGGCGTACCCCTCGACGGCGAGCCCGGCCGGGATCTTCGCCTGCGGTGCGACCGTCGGGTTGTTCCCGTCGGCCGAGCACGAGGTCAGCGTCACCGCCAGGGAGGCGGCGAGCAGCAGGGCGGCGGTGCCGGTGGTCAGGGTGCGCACCGTGCCATCATCGCCGATCCGGCGGTGCGGTGCGGTGCGGGGCGGTGCGGTGCAGTGCAGGGCGGTGCAGGGCGGTGCAGGGCGTGCTTGGCTCGTCGCATGGCAGACGACGATCGACGGCAGACCTGGGACGAGTTCCACGACGACGTGAACATGACGGCCTCGACGCTGCGCGAGTGGCTCGACACCGACGAGTCGCGCGAGGTGGGGCAGAAGGACGGCGGCGAGTCCGTCGGGCACGAGAGCGGCCGGCACATCGTGCGCATCCTCGAGAAGAAGAAGGCCGACCTGACCGACGCCGACTGGAAGCACATGGAGAAGGTCCACGGCTACGTCGCGCGCCACTCGAAGCAGCGCCCCTCGGGCGACGTCACCGACACGAAGTGGCGCTGGTCCCTGATGAACTGGGGGCACGACCCGCTGGCCTGACCGGCAGACTGGGGCGATGAAGACCGCACTCGTCACCGGGGGCTCGCGGGGCATCGGCCTCGCCGTCGTCCGCGACCTCGCCCGCACCCACCACGTGATCGTCCACGGCCGCGACGAGGAGGCGCTGCGGGCGATCACCGCCGACCTCCCATCCGCGACGGCGTGGGCCGCCGACCTCTCGGGCCCGACCGTCACGGTGCCGCCGCTCGACGGGCTCGACGTGTTGGTCCACGCGGCCGGCGTGATCGGCGGCCGAGCCGTCGCCGACACCGAGCGCGACGACTGGCGGCGCGTGTTCGAGGTCAACGTGTTCGCCGTGGCCGAGGTGACGCGTCAGCTGCTGCCGGCCCTGCGGGCGGCTCAGGGGACGGTCGTCTCGATCAACAGCGGCTCGGGCTTCACGGCCGGGCCGAACGGCAGCACCTACGCCGCGAGCAAGTTCGCGCTGCGGGCGCTCACCGACTCCCTCCGCGAGGAGGAACGTCCGCACGGCGTCCGGGTCAGCTCGGTGCACCCGGGCCGCGTCGACACCGACATGCAGCACGAGCTGGTCACGGCCGAGGGCGGCACGTACGACCCGTCGCTCTACCTCGAGCCGCAGTCCGTCGCCGACGCCGTACGCCTCGTCGTCGACCTGCCGCACGGAGCCACCGCCGAGGTCGTCTCGGTGCGCCCCACCCGCCGGGCCTGACCTGCCGGGCGCGACCTACGAGGGATCTCCTCAGCCGTCGCGCCGCCGTGCCGCCGTGCCGAACCCGACCTCGGCAGCCGCTGTCGAGCCCGATCTGCGTGCCGAACCCGACCTCGAGTGGCCTGACGAGCCACCCCGCCACGAGATGTCGGCGTGTCGTCGCGTCGTGGTCGCGAATTGCACGCCGGTGGAGGCGCGGGTCGGGTCAGGAGGCGCGGCTCGGGGCCTCGGCCGCGCCCGGCTCGGCGGGGGCGAGCCGGGCGACCCGGCGGTTGTGCCATGCGATCTGTCCGCACTGGGCGGCGGCCACGGCCAGGAACACGACGACGGTGGAGAAGCCGAGGTCGGTGGTCTCGCGGATGCCGAAGACTCCGAGCAGCGTCACCCCCGTGCCGAACCCCCGCGCCCACCGGATGCCCGGAGGGGTGTGCGGGGACTGTCGCCACCACGGGAAGCGGTGGTCGCCGGCGGCCGCGAGTTCTCGCGCCGTCGCGTTCGTCGTGAGGGCGGCCCCGAAGACGAGCACCACGAGCCACAGCAGCAACCACATGCTGACGAGGCTAGGGCAGGGTGTCCTCCCGCCCCTCCCCCGCGAAGGTGATGCAGCCCGCGCCTCCCCGGACCGATGCCGCACCGCCGGGCGGGCATCGCACCGCCGGACGGGCATCGCACCGCCGGACGGATGTCGCACCGCCGATCGGGCATCGCACCACCCATTTCGGCGGTGCGATGCCCACTAGGCGGTGCGACGTCCATCCCGTGGTGCGGAGGGTCGGCGGGGCGACCCACCAGGCCGGAGGGTCAGCTGTAGTCGTGGCCCGAGACGCCGAGGGAGCGGTAGACGTACTCGCCGCCTTCGCTGGCGTCGTCGTCGAGCTCCCACATGAGGTCCTCGCCGTCGGAGGCTCCGGGGCGGGTGACGCTCTTCTGCGGCAGGCCGTCGATGAGGGTGAGTTCTTCGGTGGTGGTCTCGTCGTGGCCGACGAAGCGGGCGGTGTAGGTCTGGTCGCTCATGGCGTGGACGCTACGCCGGGTGCTCCGAGGCGGTCCGTGGCACCCCCGTCCCGGGCGCACCCGGGCGCACCCGGGCGCGGCCCACTACCGTGCACGACATGAGCGCGAAGAAGGCCCCCGAACCGGCCACCCTGTTGATCCTGGGGGCGAGCGGGGATCTCGCCGCGCGCCTCCTGATGCCCGGCCTCGGCGGGCTGCTGGCGCTGGAGCCGACGCGCCGCGTGCAGCTGATCGGTGCCGGCGTCGAGGAGTACACCGACGCCGAGTGGAAGGCGCGTGTGAAGACGTCGTTCGACAGCGTCCACGCGAGCGGCCCCGCCGTCGACGCGTTGCTCGAGTCGACCACGTACGTCACGGCCGACGTGACCGGGGTCGACGGCCTCCGCAGCCTCGTCGAGGCCTGTGACGCCCCTCCGTCGATCTACTTCGCCCTGCCGCCCGCCATCACCGAGAAGGCCTGTGCCGCCCTGCGGAAGGTCGACCTGCCCGAGGGCACCTCGCTCGCCCTCGAGAAGCCGTTCGGCACCGACCTCGCCAGCGCGAAGAAGCTGAACCAGCAGGTCCTGCGACTCGTGCACGAGGACCAGGTGCACCGCGTCGACCACTTCCTGGGCCGCTCGACCGTGCTCAACCTGCTCGGCCTGCGCTTCGCGAACCGCCTGATCGAGCCCATGCTCAACAACCAGCACGTCGAGAGCATCGAGATCGTCTACGACGAAGAGCTCGGCCTCGAGAACCGCGCGCGCTACTACGACCACGCCGGCGCCATGGTCGACATGATCCAGAGCCACCTGCTGCAGGTCATGGCCGTGCTGACGATGAACGCTCCCGCGACGCTCGGCCCGGCCGACCTGCGCGACGAGAAGGAGTTGGTGCTGCGCGCCACCCACGTCTGGGACGACGACGCCGTCGCCAACACCCGTCGCGCCCGCTACGGCAAGGGCGAGGTCGACGGACGCACCCTGCCCGCCTACGTCGACGAGGACGGCGTCGACCCGTCGCTCGAGACCGAGACGCTGGCCGAGGTCGTCGTCGAGGTGGCGAACTGGCGCTGGGCCGGCGTGCCGATCCTGCTGCGGTCGGGCAAGGCCCTGGCCTCGCGTCGCCGCGAGATCGTCATCACGTTCCGCCCGCCGACCCACGTGCCCGAGGAGTTCGTCGGCGGCGGCACCCCCGACCGCCTGCGCATCGCGATCTCGCCCGACGAGATGTCGCTCGAACTGAACGTCAACGGGCCGGGCGACTCGTACGACCTGTCCCGCGCCTCCTTGCACGCCGACTTCGGTGCCGCCGACCTGACGGCCTACGGCGAGGTGCTCGAGGGAATCCTCGACGACGACCCGACGCTGTCGGTGCGCGGCGACTCGGCGGAAGAGGGGTGGCGCATCGTCGCCCCCGTCGTCAAGGCCTGGACGACCGGCGAGGTCGCGATCGACGAGTACCCGGCGGGGTCGGCCGGGCCGGAGTCCTGGCCCGCGGGCGTGCACCAGAACGAGCCCGCCGTCCGCGCGCGCGAGGGCGCCAAGCTGGCGCACCGCGAGGACTGAGCCGGGCCGCCCCGCCGCCCCGCTGCCCCGCCACGAAATGAACAATCCGCCACGCAATCGTGTGGCGGATTGTTTAATTCGTGGCGGGGTAGGGCTGGCCCAGGGCCGGCAGGGCCGGCGCGAGCGCAGGAGGCGCGGTGCCGGCGGGCGGTCAGCCGGCGGGCGTTCAGCCGAGGCTGACGAAGGTGCTCACGTCGTCGCGCGGCAGGACGTCGGCGACGGCCCCGACCTGCATCCCCGCGACCGTGACGCGGCCCCCGTGGCTCGAGAGGAACGCCGTGTCGGAGGCGTCCCGACCGGTCGCGATGCGCAGCAACGTCTGCCGAGGGGCCAGCCCGGTGGCGTCGACCACGTGCCAGGCACCGTCGACGAAGGCCTCGGCCACGGCGTGGAAGTCCATCGGCGACAGGCCCGGGGCGTAGACGCTGACCAGCCGCGCGGGCACGTCGAGCCCGCGCAACAGGGCGATCACGAGGTGGGCGTAGTCACGGCAGACGCCCTGCCGGTCGAGCAGGGTCTGCACGGCACCGTCGGTGGGGGCGCTGGCCCCGGGCACGTAGGCGAGGTGCGAGCCGACCCACGTCGCGACCGCGGCCAGCAGCTCGCGCCCCTCGAGCCCGCCGAACTCGGCGCGGGCGGTGGGGCCGAGCGTGTCGGACTCGCAGTAGCGGCTCGGGCGGCGGTATCGCACGAGGTCCAGCTCGTCGACGGCGGGTTCGTCGAGGCGTCCGTCGACGACCACCCGGTAGTCCACGGTGACCCGGCCGGCACCGACGTCGCACAGGTGGAGGAGGGTGCCGTGGTGGTCGTGCAGCTCGCGGACCTCGACGGGCGCGCCGTGCTGGATGACGGCCAGCGCCTCCTCGGTGATGCGGGCGGTGTCGGCCGCCGCTCCTGTGCCGGTCGCGGCGTAGGCGCGGGAGGCGGCGATCGACAGGACGAACTCGGCGGGGCCGTCGACGTCGAACTCGAGCCGGGCGGACGCGGTGCGCTTCATGACGAGAGGGTGGCACGGTCGTGAGTCGGGCGTGTTTCGGGGTGTGCCGTGAAGGCGCTGCGACCCTGCTGGGACCGTCGCTCGATGTCGGTGGTGCCGGGTTGGATGAGCCCATGCCCTCGTACCGCGTCACGCTCACCGTCGGCACCCTGAGACCCGGGGTGCGGCCCGACTCCGTGCTGCCCGCGGCCGCCGCGAGCGCCGCGGGGTTGACCACGGTCGAGGCGAGCGACGTCACGCTGGTGCGAGGCGAGCCCCGCCTGGTGGTTCGCTACGAGTGCGCCGCCGACGAGCCCGCGCACCGCATCGGGGCCGTCGTCGAGGCCACCGTGGGCGAATTGGCCGACGTCGTGCAGGGCCGGGTGACGCGTCGCGACGGTGGGGCCTGGACGCTGGTGGGCGCGGTCTGAGCCGGGTGACGTCGGGCTCCCGGTCCGCGCTGCACGGAAGCCGCCGCGCGTAGGCTCCCGACATGGGGACGACACCGACGCGAACGCTGCTGACGACGACCGCTCGCGTGGGGGCCGCCGTGACGACGGCGGTGCTCACCCTCGGGGTGCTGACGGCCTGCGGGGGTGACGACGACGACCCCGCGGTGACGGTCAGCCCGAGCGTGAGCCCGTCGTCGACGCCCGAGAGCCCGACGCCGGCACCCGCGCCTCCCACCGACGGCACCTCGACGCCGACGCCGAGCCCGACCAGCCCCAGCCCGCGCCCCACCCCGGTCACCACCGACAAACCGACCGACCGGCAGACGATCCCGCCGCAG
>NZ_LMLG01000006.1:405162-427563 GCF_001421865.1 Frigoribacterium sp. Leaf44 | reverse complement strand
GCGCGGTGCGACGTTCAGAAGGCGGTGCGACCCGAGCCCGGGAGGGCCCGCTCAGTACCAGTTGACGGACTGCGAGTGCGACCAGGCGCCGCAGGGAGTGCCGTAGACCGACTTGATGTAGCCGAGCCCCCAGGTGATCTGCGTCTTGGCGCTCGTCGCCCAGTCGCTGCCGGCCGAGGCCATCTTGCTGCCGGGCAACGCCTGCGGGATGCCGGTCGCGCCGCTGGCGTTGTAGGCCTTGTAGTTCCAGCCCGACTCCTTCGTCCAGAGCGAGACGAGGCACGAGAACTGGTCGCTGCCCCAGCCGTACTGCGACGACGCGAGGGACTGCGCCGTGGCCTTGGCCCCGGCGACCGAGTTGTCGGCGGCGGCGCGGGCGGCCTCGGCGGCGGCCGCGGCGTCGGCGGCAGCCTTCGCCTCGGCGGCGGCCTGGGCTTCGGCGGCCGCTTGGGCGGCGGCCGCGGCGGCAGCGGCCTGCCGGTCGGCCTCGGCGGCGGCGGACTGCACGGTCTGCGCCGAGAGCGCCGTCTTCTCGACGCGGTCGTTCAGCGTCGAGGCGTCGAGCTTCTCGTAGTCGGCGAGCGAGGCGACCTGGGTCTGCAGCTCGCTGGCGTCGGTCCGGCCCGAGGTCGAGGCGACGACCTGGTTCGCGATCTGGATGGTCGAGCGCGCCTTGGCCTGCGCCAGCGAGGTGGCGATGTCGGCCTTCTGCTGCTTGACGTCGGCGGCGTGCTGCTCGGCCGAGATGGTGTCCGCACCGGCGGCCGACATCGAGGTGACCGCGAAGCCGGTCCCGGCCACGAGGGCGATCGCGGCGACGCCTCCGATCAGAGAGAGGCGGCGACGGGAGCTGCGACGGCGGACCGCGGAGAGCGAGCGGCGCGTGGCGGGGGCCTCGGCGGTCGGGGTCGACTCGGCGGTGACGGAGTCCTGGCCGGAGGCAGGGGTGTTCTCGGTGGTCATGTGGTCCTCGTGCTCGGCCGACCCGCGCCTCCGGTCGGGCGGGGCGCACACGGCGGACCACGCCGGGCGCTCGGGGCGCTCACGGGTGGCCGGTGTCCACGCGACGGGGCGAGGGGCCGTGACAGGTCGGTGTCGGTCTCGCGAGGCCGTGGGGCCTCGACTCGTCCGCCGCAGCTGCTCGGCCGAGTCGGGACTCGATCGGGAGGGGCGCACGCGCCCGGGCGAAGTGACGAGTATGCAGACACTTCCTGAGTAGAACCACACAATCCACTGTCGAACCGTGCAGTCCGGCGCATCAGCCCAGCGGATGACTTCGACCCGCGCCTCCCTCATCCGAGCGAAGGAGGCGCGGGTCGGGCAGGTCAGCGACCCGCGATCACGACGCCTCGGGTGCCGTCACGACGTCGTCCGCGACGCGGGACCGACGCCAGGCCCCCGTCGCCACGTACTTGACCATCACGTTGAGCACGGCCACCGTCGGCACGGCGAAGAGCGCACCCGGGATGCCGGCCACGTACGACCCGCCCGCCACGGCGAAGACGACCGCGAGCGGGTGAACCCGGACGGCCGATCCCATGACCAGCGGCTGCAGCACGTGGGCCTCGAGCAGGTGCACGACGAGCACTCCGGCCAACATGACCACGGCCTGCACCGGCCCCGCGAAGACCAGGGCGACGATCACGGCGAGCGCGCCCGTCACGATGGCCCCGACGACCGGGATGAACGACGCCAGGAAGACCAGGATCGCGATCGGCACGGCGAGCGGCAGCCCGAGGACGAACGCGATCAGGCCGATGCCGACGGCGTTGACCGCGGCGACGACGATCTGCACGCGCACGAACGAGGTGAGCGTGTGCCAGCCCGCCTGGCCGGCCCCGTCGACGGCCGGCCGGGCCGACTTCGGGAAGAGGCGGACGGTCCAGGCCCAGACCCCGCGGCCGTCGATCATCAGGAAGATCGTCGCGAAGAGGGTCAGCAGGCCTCCGGCCAGCAGGTGGCCGGCAGCGGTGCCGATCGACAGCACGCCGCTGAGGATCGCCTTGCTCTCGGTCTGCAGCGCGTTCTGGGCGTCCGTCAGGTAGCCGTCGACGTCGGCGTTCGTCAGCTGGAACGGCGGCCCCTGCAGCAGGGTCGTCAGCTGGTCGTACTGCGCCACGGACTGCTTCTCGATCTGCGGCAGTCCCGCCCGGATCTGCGTCACGGCGAGCAGCACGAGCCCGCCGACGACGACCACCCCGGCCAGCAGCGCCGCCACGATGGCGAGCCAGCGCGGCCACCGGTGCCGACGCAGGAACCCCGCGACCGGCACGAGGAACGCCGACACGAGGATCGCGATGAACAGCGGCACGACGATCTCCTCGAGCGTCGCGATCAGCCAGAAGAGCACGGCCAGCACGGCGGCGACCGCGAGCAGGCGCCAGGCCCAGGCGCCCGCGACGAGCATGCCCGGGGGCAGTGCAGCTGCGGGCGGTGCGGCTGCGGGCGGTGTTGCTGCGGGCGGGGCGCCGCCGGGGAGGGCGGCCGCGGGGAGGGCGGCTCCGGACGAGGAGGCGCGGGCCGGGTCGCCGGGGACGGTGGCGGCCGCGGCCGGGTCGGCGGTGCGGGCCGCGTCGTCCGTGGCGCTCCCGTCTGTGGCTGCACCCTGGGAGCGCTGGGAGCGACGTGAGAACTTCATGAGCCGAGTGTCCGGCCGCGCGGCTATCAAGCAGCTGTGACTTCGCTGACCCGGCCCGCGCCTCCTCGGCTCGTCCTCGACCGCCGCGTGGCGGGCGCACGGGCCGCGACCGCGCCGATCAGCCCTCGGGTGTGAACCTCGGGCCGTCGTACCCGTCGCGTCGCACGTGTTCGGACCAGGCGGCGAGCGGCCGCACCCAGAGCCCCTCCTCGCCGTAGAGCGCACGGTAGACGACGAGCGGTGCGTCCGTCTCGCTGTGACGGGCGGTGCCGAGCACCTCGTAGCGGCCGCCCTTGAAGTGACGGTAGAGGCCCGGGACGGGAGCGGTGTCGGCGGTCATGCCGCGAGCCTAGACGGGCGGTGAGGGGCACGATGGTCGGGTGACCCAGGACGCTCCCCGCTCGACCGCCAGCACGCCGACCACCCCGGGCGAACCCGTCGTCGACACCGACGACCGGGCTGCCCGCCGCGAGTTCGACACCCCGTCCGGCCGCGTCGTGGGCCGCGTCGACGGTGCGGTCGTCCGCGTGCTCGGGGTGCCCTACGCCGAGGCCGAGCGCTTCGAGCCGCCGCGCCCGGTCGCGCCCTGGTCGTCCCCGCTGCTCGCCTTCGACCGCGCCCCTGCCTCGCCGCAGGTCGCGTCTCCCGGGCTCGACGCCCTGATCGAGGGCGCCGCCGCCGGCATGGTCGACGACGAGCACTGCCAACGCCTCTCGATCACCCTGCCCGCCGACCTGCTCGCCGACGAGCGCGTGCCGGTCATGGTGTGGATCCACGGCGGCTCGTACGTGTCGGGGGCGGGCGACCTGCGCGTCTACGACCCGCGCGCCCTCGTCTCGGAGCAGCGCGTCATCGTCGTCACCGTGACCTACCGGCTGGGAATGCTCGGCTTCTTCGGCGTCGGCGACGAGGTGCCCGCCAACCTGGGGCTGCTCGACCAGCTCGCGGCGGTCCGCTGGGTGCACGACACGATCGAGGCGTTCGGCGGCGACTCGTCTCGCATCACCCTGTTCGGCCAGTCGGCCGGCGGCGACGCGATCGCGCACCTGATGATCAGCGAGGGCGCCCGGGGCCTGTTCGCCCGGGCCATCGTGCAGAGTGCCCCGCTCGGCATCGTGCGCGGACGCAGCCGCATGGTGAAGGCGATGACGGAGGCGGTGGGCACGCCGCGGAAGGACGCCCCGCTCGACGAGCTGCTCGCCGGGCAGTCCGTGGCCGAGCGGGCGGCGAAGCGCTTCGGCCTGCGCGGCGGCATGGCCTTCGGGCTCCAGTACGGGCGGGCACCGCTGCCGGCCGAGTCCGCCGCCGCCGACGCGTGGCGCGAGGTCGCACCCGAGATCGACCTGCTGATCGGCGCCACGGCCGACGAGACCGCGGTGTTCGCCGAGTTCTCCCCCCTGCTGCAGCGGTTGTTCGGCCTGCCCGTGGTCGGCCGGGCGATCCGACGCCTGATGATCGACGCCACGACGAAGGCCGTCTACCACCGGGCCGGTCGGGCCTTCGCCGAGCGGCACCGCGCCGCGGGCGGGCGCGTCTCGACGTTCGAGTTCACCTGGGAGCCCGAGGGCACGGCGTTCGGCGCCGCCCACATCACCGAGCTGCCGCTGCTGCTCGGCGGCCGCGAGGCCTGGGCGCACACCCGCCTGGTCGGCACGACCGACTGGGACGACGTCGACCGCCGCGGCCGCAAGGTGCGTCAGGTCTGGGCCGACTTCGCCCGCACCGGCACGGTCGCCGCCGACGCCACGGCCGGCCTCGCCGACACCCTGGTCGTCCGCCGCCCCTGACCCGGCCCCGCCCCGCCCTGCCCTGCCCCGCCCTGCCCTGCCCTGCCCTGCCCCGCCCTGCCCTCTGTGCAAATCGCGACACCGGGCCGGCGACACGCCGCTCACATCCGTCCGTCGACGGCGTGTCCTCGCGGCGTTGTCGGGTTCGGCCCGCCGCAACGCCTGGAATAGGTCGGGTTCGGCCCGCCGCGACGCGAAGCCGGGCTCGGGTTCGGGCTCGGGTTCGGGCTCGGGTTCGGCAGGCTCTCCCGGTCACGAGCGGGTCGGACGGCTCCTCCCCAACCGCACCGCGCCGCCGTCCGTCCACAGGCACGGCCCGGGGTTCGCACACGACGGCGCGGCGACAATACGATCGACGGCAGAACCGATGCGCCGACGCCGCCGTAGTCGCCCGCCCCGCCGTGCCCCGCGGCGCCGAGCACCTGAGGACCCCCGTGAAGAAGTTCCGCCGCAACCAGGCGCGCATGCACCTCGTCATGATGCTGACGTTGACGTTCACCACCGGCATCATCGACGCCGTCGGCTACCTCGGCCTCGACCGGGTGTTCACCGCGAACATGACCGGCAACGTGGTCATCCTCGGCATGGCCATCGCGCAGGCCGACGGTCTGCCGATCGTCGGTCCGATCGTGGCCCTCGCCGCGTTCCTGCTCGGGGCCGCGATCGGCGGCCGTGTGTTGCGCGGCGGTCGTCTCGGCTGGTCTGGCCGCAGCACGATCTCGTTCGGGGTGACCGGCGGTGTGCTGCTCGGGCTCGGCATCTCGACCTTCTTCGTCGTGCCCGAAGAGAACACGCCGTGGGCCTTCACGATCACCGGCCTGCTCGGTGCCGCCATGGGCCTGCAGGCCGCCGCCGCGCGCAAGATCGCCGTGGCCGACGTCACGACCGTGGTGGTCACGTCGACGATCGTCGGGCTCGCGTCCGAGTCGAAGCTCGCCGGCGGGACGGGCAAGAACTTCCCGCGGCGGGTGCTCGCCGTCGCGCTCATCCTCGCCGGGGCAGGCGTCGGGGCCCTGCTGCTGCAGGTGCACATCGGTGTGGGCATGGGCGTCGCGGGCGGGCTGACGCTGCTCGTCGCCCTGACCGGGCACCTGCTGCGCGAGCGGCGGAAAGAGGTCGAAGCGCGCGAGGCCCAGGCGGCCGCGGCGTCGGCAGCGACGGTGTCGGCGACCCCGACTGCCTCCGCGGAGTCAGCAGCCCAGGAGGCGCGCTCGGCGGCCGACGGAGCGAACGGTGACGCTCGTGGCTGACGCCGTGCACCACGACCTCGTCGTCCGGGCCCGTCGTGCGTTGGTCGACGGCGCCTGGCGCGAGGCGAGCGTCGCCGTCCGTGACGGCCGCGTGGTCGCCGTCGGCGGCCTCACCGACCAGGTCGACGCCACCGTCGACGTGACCCTCCCCGACGACCAGGTGCTGCTGCCCGGTGTCGTCGACAGCCACGTGCACGTCAACGAGCCCGGCCGCACCGAGTGGGAGGGCTTCGCGACGGCGACCCGTGCCGCCGCCGCCGGGGGCGTCACGACGATCGTCGACATGCCCCTCAACAGCATCCCGCCGACGACGACCGTCGACGCCCTCGAGCAGAAGCGCGCCGCCGCGGGCCCCCAGTCGGTCGTCGACGTCGGGTTCTGGGGCGGGGCGATCCCGGCGAACCTCGGGACGGGCGACCTGCGGGCGCTGCACGAGGCCGGCGTCTTCGGGTTCAAGGCGTTCCTGTCGCCGTCGGGCGTCGACGAGTTCCCCCACCTGTCGACCGAGCAGCTGCACGGGGCAATGTCCGAGCTGGCCGACTTCGACGGCCTGCTGATCGTGCACGCGGAAGACCCCGACGGGCTCGACGCCGCCGCGGCCTCACTGACCGGCGACGATGACGCGGCCGACGGTACCCAGGCCGGCGCCGGCGCCTCGTCCGCCGAAACGCCCGCAGGAGGCGCGGCGTACGACGCGTTCGTCCGCTCGCGTCCCGACGTGGTCGAGCGCACGGCGATCGAGCACGTGATCGACGCCCTGCGCGCCACGGGCGGACGCGCCCACGTGCTGCACCTCTCGTCGGCGACGGCACTCGACACCATCCGGGCGGCCAAGGCCGAGGGACTGCGACTCACGGTCGAGACCTGCCCGCACTACCTGACCTTCGACGCCGAGCACATCGGCGACGGGGCGACGCAGTTCAAGTGCTGCCCGCCGATCCGCGGCGAGGCCAACCGCGAACTGCTCTGGCAGGCGCTGGTCGACGGCACGATCGACGTCGTCGCGAGCGACCACTCGCCGTCGACCCGCGAGCTCAAGTTCGCCGGCGGCCCCGACGCCGCACACGGTGACTTCGACGTGGCGTGGGGCGGCATCTCGGGCCTCGAGCTGAGCTTCCGCGCCGTGTGGACCGGGGCACGGCAGCGCGGCATCCCGCTCGAGGCCGTCGTCGGATGGATGTCCCGTGGCACGGCCGCGCTCGTCGGCCTGCCGACGAAGGGGCGGATCTCGGTCGGCGCCGACGCCGACCTCGTCGCCTTCGCCCCCGAGACGCCCGTGACGATCGACGTCGACGACCTCTCGCACCGCAACCCCGTGACCGCGTACGACGACGCTCGCCTGTTCGGCGAGGTCGCCGCGACGTGGGTGGGCGGCCGGCTGGCGGGGCCGAGCGCGCCTCCGGCGCGGTTGCTCGTCCGCCCCGACACCGGGGTCGCCTCGTGAAGGGCAGCCCTGGAGCCTCCGCCGAGGTCGCGGCGTGAGCCCGACGAGGCCGGCGGCTCCCGTCGAGGTCGCACCGGGCGTGCACTTCGTCGAGGGTCCCGCGTCGAACTGGACGATCCTCGCGGGCGACGGCACCCTGACGCTGGTCGACGCCGGCTACCCGGCCGACCTCGAGCTGGTGGAGTCGTCGCTCCGGGCCGTGGCGTCGGCTACGGACGGTGACGCCCGGCTCACGTCGGTGCTCGTGACGCACGGGCACAGCGACCACATCGGCACGATCACCGCCCTGCGCCGGCGACACGAGTTCGAGGTCTTCGCGGCACCCGCCGAGGTGCCGAACGTGACCCGCGAGCAACTGCACCAGGTCACCGTCGGTGACGTCCTGCCGCACCTGTACAAGCCGCGGTTCGCCCGCTGGGTGCTGCACGCGGTGCGTGCCGGAGGCCTGGGCGACGTGGCCGTGACCGACGTCGTGCCTCTCGACCTCGGGGCGTCACGCACGTTCAGCGGTCACCGCGTCGTGCCGACGGCCGCGGTCGGTCACACCCCCGGGCACACCGTCTTCGCGTTGCCCGACGACGACGTCCTGATCACGGGCGACGCCCTCGTGACCGGCCACCCGACCTCACGGCTCGACGGCGTGCAGATGCTGCACCCGATCTTCCACTCCGACCTGGCCGAGGCGGGGCGCACCTACGGGCGGCTGGTCGACCGCGGGGCACGGGTGGTGTTGCCGGGTCACGGGCCGGTGCTGCGCCGCTGAGCACCGCCAGCCCCTCGGCGTTCGTCACCCGCCGGTCAGTGCTGCATCTCGAGGTTCGACTGCAGACCTATTCGAGCTCGGACAGCTCGGCGTACAGTTCGGTGATCTCGGCGACGCGGCTGCGACCGCCTTCGGGTCGGCCGGCGCGCACGGTCTCGGTCAGAACCGCCCCGGCGAGCAGGGCGGCCAGGCTCATCGCGCTCGCGTAGCTGTCGAACGGGGCCGGGGTCTCGACCGGGCAGTCGAGCCTCACCGTCACGTCGACGCCGCGCAGCGACGGATCGGCCACGAGCACCACCGGCACACCGCGGGCGGCCAGCGCCGACAGGACGCCGGCGAACCCGGCCGGGCGGCGGCGGAACCCCACCAGCACGACGACGTCCCGCGATCCGAGCCCGACGAGTTCTTCGCCGATCGACTGGCCGGGCTGCGGCGCCACGCGCACGTCGTCCCGCGCCTGGACCAACTGCTGCCGCAGGTGGAGGGCCACCGGGTAGCTGTTGCGGAACCCCGCCACGACGACCCGCTCGGCTCCGGCGACCAGCGCGGCCGCCCGCTCGAGTCGACCGTCGACGAGCCCCGACAGCATCACGTCGAGGTTGCGACGTTCGGCCTCGGCGTGCTCGGCGAGGCCCCCGGAGGCGCGGGTCGGCCCGACCGGGACGCCCCGGCTGCGCGACGCCCGCGCCTGGTCGCGCACCTCTTGTGCGTCGGTGAAGCCGAGCCGCCGGAACAACCGCGACACGGTCGCCTTCGAGACGCCGCTCTGCTCGGCGATCTCGGTCGCGGTGTAGACGGCGAGGTCGTCCAGGTGGTCGAGGATGAAGTCGGCGGCTCGCTGTTCGCGCGGCGAGAGACGGCCGTAGCCCGAGTCGATGCGGTCGCGGATGCCCGCCCCTTCGACCTGGTCGCTCACGCGCGTGCCTGAGCCTGGGCCTGCGCCTGGGCCTGGGCCGGATGTGCCGCCGCGACCGCGTGCACGGCGGCCTCGAAGGCGTCGAGAGCGACGGCCACGTCGTCGATCGTGACGATCTCGTCGGGGTGGTGGCTGATGCCGCCGTTGCCGCAGCGGACGAACAGCATGGCCCACTCGGTCAGCTCGGCGACGGCCATGGCGTCGTGCCCGGCCTTCGAGAACAGCACCATCGGGTCGGCGTCGCCGGTGGCGGCGATGCCGTCGCGGACCAACCCCCGGAGGCGCGGCGAGGCCACGACGGCCGGCGCGCGGTGGGTCTCGTCCACCGAGAGGGTCAGGCCTCGACGCTCACCGACCTCGGCCGCGACGGCCTGGATGTCGGCCCAGACCTCGTCGCGTCGGTCGTCGTGCTCGCCACGGAGGTCGAGGCTGAACTCGACGAGCCCGGGGATGACGTTGACGCCGCCGGGGAACGCCTGCAGGCGACCGACCGTGGCGATGCAGTCGGCCTCTCGGGCCAGTCGCTCGACCGCGAGGACGATCTCGCTGGCCCCGGCGAGCGCGTCGTGTCGACGGTGGAACGGGACGCCCCCCGCGTGACCGGCGACCCCGGTCAGCGTCAGCTCGAAACGTCGCGCCCCGGCGATCGACGAGACGACGGCGAGCGCCCGGTCGGCTTCCTCGAGGTAGGGGCCCTGCTCGATGTGGGTCTCGAGGTAGCCGATCACGTCGGCCGGTTCGTAGGCGGCGTCGCCGACCCGGTCGGGGTCGAGGCCGAAGGCCACGAACGCGTCGCGCAGCGTCGTGCCGGACGCGTCGGTCAGGTCCCACCACTCGGGCGACCAGGTGCCGGCGACCGCACGGGAACCGAGCAGGGCGGTGCCGAAACGGGTGCCCTCTTCGTCGCCGAAGGCGAGGACCTCGATCGCGAACGGCAGACGGGTGCCGGAGGCCTCGAGTCGCGCGACCAGGGAGATCCCGAGCAGCACGCCGAGGATGCCGTCGTACCGGCCGGCGTCGGGCACCGTGTCGAGGTGGGAGCCGAGCAGCAGGGCGGGCAGGCCGGGCTCGGTGCCCTCGTACCGGCCGCGCTGGTTGCCGGCCGCGTCCTGCCACGTCGTCATGCCGGCCCGCTGCATCCATCCGCCGGCCATCGCGTTGACCCGGGCGTGCTCGGGCGAGAGGTACACGCGCTCGATGCCGGTCGGGCTGCTCGAGACCGCGGCCAGGGCGTCGCAGCGATCGAGGACGAGGCGCGCCTCGTCGCTCACGCCGCGCCTCCGGCTCGGTCGGAGTCGAGGTAGACGTCGTAGGCCGCACCGACGCCGCCGCCGCTCGTGATCGGTGCGCCCTCGCGGCGGAGCACGGCCTCGAGCGCGGCGAGCGTCGTGAGGACGGTGTCGCGACGCGCGTTGTAGCCCATCGTGCCGATGCGCCAGACCTTGCCGTGCAACGGACCGAACGAGGTGCCGATCTCGATGCCGAAGTCGGCGAGCAGGGCGCCCCGCACCCGATCGCCGTCGACCCCGTCGGGGATCACCACGGCGACCACGTTGTTCATCTTGTGCGCGAGGTCACCGAAGGTCTCGAGGCCGAGCCCCTGCACCCCGGCGAGCATGGCGCGGCCGTGCAGCTCGTGTCTCGCCACCATGGCGTCCACTCCCTCGTCGACGACGAGGCGGGCGCACTCGCGGGCACCCCAGAGCATCGTGGTCGCCTCGGTGTGGTGGTTGAGGCGCTGAGGGCCCCAGTAGTCGAAGATCATCGCGAGGTCGAAGTAGTTCGAGGCGATCCGGTGGGTGCTCGTCGTGTCGCCCTCGGTGCGGATGCCGGCCTCGATCGACGTGCGGGCCCGGATCACCTCGACGGCCCGCTCGCTGTAGGTGACGGGGGACGACCCCGAGGGGCCCCCGAGGCACTTCTGCAGGCCGGCGCTGACGGCGTCGAGGCCGAGCTCGTCGGTGCGGAAGGCGTTGCCGGCGAGGGACGCCGTGACGTCGGTGTAGAACAGCACGCCGTGGCGGGCGCAGACCTCGCCGAGCCCCTCGAGCGGCTGGGCGACGGTCGTCGAGGTGTCGCCGTGCACGACCGCGAGCAGTTTCGGCTGGACGCGCTCGATCGCCTCGACGACGGTCTCGAGGGCGAACACCTGCCCCCAGGGCACCTCGATGACGTGGACCTCGGCCCCGCAGCGCTCGGCGATCTCGCGCAGCAGGTGCCCGAAGCGGCCGAAGACGGGCACGAGCACCTTGTCACCCGGCTCGATCAGCGAGACGAGCGAGGCCTCGATGCCGGCGCGCGAGGTGCCGTCGACGAGCAGGGTCTGCTCGTTCGAGGTCTGGAACACCTCGCGGTAGAGCGCCTGGGTCTCGTCCATGTAGGCGGTCATGGCCGGGTCGTACTGCCCCACGAGCTGCGCCGACATCGCGCGGAGCACCCGGGGATCGGCGTTGATCGGGCCGGGGCCCATCAAGAGGCGGGCGGGCGGGTCGATCGGCTGGAAGACGCGTTTCACCCGACCCACCCTACGCAACCCGTGTTTCAGCCAGGTGAACTCGTCGGTCGCCATCCGAGGCGGGCATCAGGTCGCCCAGGTCGCCGCGAGATCGAGCAAGGACAGGTCCGCCCCGCGGGGGCCCACGAGGCACAGCCCGACGGGCGCGCTCCTCCCGGAGGCGAGGGGCACCTCGAGGACCGGTGCCGACACCGCCGGCGCACCCAGCACGCCGGCGACGCAGGTCAACCCGAGCGTCGCCGAGCGCACCGCGTCCACCTCGGCGGGGGTCGCGCCCAGCGGGGGCGCGGCCGAGGACGCACTCGGCAGGAGCAGCACCCGCCCGTCGAGGAGGGACTCGAGGCGGCGACGTTCGTGACCGAGGGCGACCCGCGCCTCCTCGGCCCGTCGGGGGGAGATCGTCGCGCCGAACGCGAACCGGGATGCCACGTCGGGTGCGAGTTCGCCGGGATGCGAGGTGATCCAGCCGCCGTCGGACTGCCAGGCCTCGAAGGCCTGCAGCACGCGGAACAGCTCGAACAGCTGTGCGACGTCGCCCAGCACGACCTGCTCGGGGCGCCGCATGCGCCCCGCCGCGGTCGCCTCGCCGACGGCCCGCCCGAACTCGGCCCGCACCTCGGGCATGACCGGCGAGAGCAGGGCCGGATCGACGACGTACGACGACTCGACCGACACCTGGTCGGCCGGGGGCAACGACGCCTCGGCCGCGCGTCGCAGGGTGTCGACGTCTCGGGTCAACCAGCCGACCGTGTCGAAGCTCGGCGCGAGAGGGAGCAGCCCGGCGCGGTCGACGGCCCCGTGCGTCGTGCGGAGGCCCCAGAGCCCCTGGTACGACGCGGGCACCCGGAGCGATCCGCCCGTGTCGGTGCCGAGGCCGATGCTCGCCTGCCCGAGGGCCACGGCCGCCGCCGGGCCGCTGGTCGAACCACCCGAGATCGCCCCCGGCACGGCGGGGTTCGGCGGGGTGCCGTAGGCGGAGTTGCGTCCGGCGATGCTGTACGCGAACTCGTCGGTCTGGGCGATGCCCCGCAGGTCGGCTCCGGCGTCGAGCAGGTGCTGCACCGCGGCCGCGTGCCGGCTCTCGGGCGTCGCACCGGCGAGCCGCGCGGGCACCCCGGCGCCGATCGCGTGACCTGCGACCGCGAACAAGTCCTTCACGGCGACCGTCTCGCCCGAGAGGGCAGGAGGCGCGGTGCCGGTCGCGTCGCCCTCTCGGCTCCGCGGGACCAACGGCTCGCCCACGACCCGCCAGATCCGGCGGTCCATCGCCGGGGGCGACGCCTGCACCTGCGCCGACGCGATCCGCCACGGGCGTGCACCCCGCGACCCCGCACCCGGATCGCGGCGCCAGAGCTGCGTGACGACACCGCGCCCGCCGGACGCCGCGGCGTTGACCGACACGACCAGGGCGGTGTCGGCGTCGACGACCCGCACGTGGCACTCGACCACACGCCGGACCGGGCCCGAGCCGCGCCTCCCCCGGAAGGCCGTGATGGTGTCGTGCCCGACCAGCAGGCCCCCCGCGTCGGCGCGCATCACGGTGGCGGTCGATTCGAAGGCGGCGGCGAGCGCGGCCTGGTCGTCGGCGGCGAGCGCGCGCTCGTAGGCGTCGAACGCCTCGAGCAGGCCGTCGGGCAGGTCACCCTCGACGGTCGTGGGGACGGTGCCCGAGCCGACCCGCCCCTCCTCGGGGACGAGCCGTGCGGCGGGCGTCGCGTCAGCCACCGAAGTCCGCCTTGCGGATGCGGGCGTGGACGCCCTTGACCAGGTCGACGACCTGCGAGATGTCGAAGTCCGTCGCGGCCGAGAGGTAGGCGTAGGCGAGGCTGCGGTCCATGCCGTGGCGAGCCTCGAGCAGGTCGATCGCCGCCCGGACGCAGGCGCGGACCGCCTCGTCGAGGTCTTCGTCGAGGCCGGTCGGCACGAGCAGTTCGGTGGTCTCGGCCAGCGGCCCGGCGATCTCGCCGAACATCGCCACGGCCTCGGCGCGCGGCACCAGGTCGAACCGGACGGTCACGCGCAGGCTGGCCTCCATCGCGGTGAGCGCGACCTCGCCGTCGCCCTGGGCGAAGTGGGGGTCGCCGACGTACGCGAGGGCCCCGGGCACCTGGACGGGCAGGTGCAGGGAGGCGCCCTCGGTCAGCAGGGCGATGTCGACGTTGCCCCCGTGTGGGCCCGGTGGCACCGAGTGCGGTCGCTCGTCGCCCGCGACGGCGACCCCCATGATGCCCAGGAACGGGTGCAGGGGGAACCGCACGGTGTGCTCGGCGCCGGGCACGAGCGGCAGGGTGCCGACGAGTGAGCCGTCGGGCTCGTGGTCGACGGCCGCGAAGACGCTGACCGGGCCGGCCCCGAGCGGGAACTCGCCGGCCAGGGCGCCGCGACCGTGACGATTCGAGATGACGCCGTAGGGCACCCGTGGTGTCGCGTCGAGCAGGGTCATCGTGACGACGTCGCCGGGCTGGGCGCCGCGGATCGCGATGGGCCCCGTCACGACGTGCGGGCCGTCGGCGGCGGGGTCTCGGCCGTGCCGCTCGTCGCTCGCGGCGGCCAGGGCGACCGCGTCGTCGAGCACGTGCTCGGGGGGCACCCCGTGGCGGGCGAAGAAGGCCCGGGGGTCACGGCCCTGGTCGTCGAGCACGCCCTCGTGGCTGAGGGTGTCGATGAGGACGGCCGTGCCCGGGTCGATCGTGAGCACGGGCTCGTCGGAGGCGCAGGGCAAGCGCCCCCACAGGGTGGTGGCGAGCGTCGCGGGCACGTAGGGGACGGCCCCATCGCGGTCGTCCGGCGACAGGGGCTGCAGGATCGGAGTCGCGGGAACGGTGCCCGACGGGGGTGCTGGGGTCGCCTCGGAGATCGCCATGCCCAGCACAGTAGCGAGTGGACGCCTCGTCCCGATGAGCCTTCTGAAACGAATTGTTCACAATTCGTCGATCGTGAAACAAGTCGTTCACACGGTTGTGTGATCATCGCCGCATGGCGATCATCCTCGGCGACAACCAGTACGGCAAAGCGGAGTCGCGACTCGTGCGCTTCTACCGCGACGGGCCCCGGCACGAGATCCGCGACGTCAACGTCACGACCGCGTTGCGCGGCCCCTTCGACGCGGCCTACCTCCGCGGCGACCAGAGCGCCGTCCTGCCGACCGACACCCAGAAGAACACCGCGTTCGCCTTCGCGAAGTCGAAAGGCGTCGAGGCCGTCGAGCGCTTCGGGCTCGAGCTCGCCCGCCACTTCGTCCACGACGTCGAGCCCGTGACGGGGGCCCGCATCGAGATCGAGCAGTACGACTGGCAGCGGGCCGTGGTCGACGGCACCGAGCACGACCACACCTGGCTGCGCTCGGGGCAAGAGGTCCGGACCGCCGCCGTCACGGTCGACGACACCGGCGAGTACGTCGTGGGCGGCCTGAAGGACCTGGTCCTGCTCAAGTCCACCGGCTCCGAGTTCGCCGGGTTCCTGACCGACGAGTTCACGACCCTGCCCGAGACGCACGACCGCGTCATGGCGACGGCCCTCGACGCGAAGTGGCGCTTCGGCACGACCGACGTCGACTGGGAGGCCACGTACGCCGAGGTCAAGCGCTTGATGGTCCGCGAATTCGCCACCCTCCAGTCGCTCGCCCTCCAGCAGACCCTGTGGCACATGGGCACCGCCGTCCTCGAGGCGATCCCGTCGATCGTCGAGGTGCGACTCAAGGCACCGAACAAGCACCACTTCGCCTACGACCTGTCGCCCTTCGGGCTCGAGAACCCGGGCGAGGTCTTCTGGGCCGCCGATCGCCCGTACGGTCTCATCGAGGCCACCGTGCTGCGTGACGACGCGCCGCCGGCCCACGACGCGTGGCGCGCCTCCGCGGGTCTCGCGTGAGCCTCGTCGAGTCCACCGAACCCCCACCCGCTGCATCAGCCGTCCCAGCCCCACCCCGAGGAGACACCGTGACCGACGCCGACGACGCCCGCTGGCTGGCCCGCACCATCGAACTGGCCGTCGAGAACGTCGCGAACGGGGGCGGGCCGTTCGGGGCCGTCATCGTCCGGGGCGACGAGCTCGTGGCCGAGGGGCGGAACCGGGTGACGGCCGACCTCGACCCCACCGCGCACGCCGAGGTGACCGCGATCCGCGCGGCCTGCCAGGTGGTCGGCGACTTCTCCCTCGCCGGCACGACCCTCTACACCTCGTGCGAACCGTGCCCGCTGTGCCTCTCGGCGTCGCTCTGGGCGAGGGTCGACCGGGTCGTGTACGCCGCCGACCGGCACGACGCCGCACGCGGCGGTTTCGACGACCTCGAGTTCTACGAACTGTTCGCGCGCGACCGGTCCACCTGGGACCTCCCCGTCGACGAGGTGCGCCCGACGAACGCGCCGGCACCGTTCGAGGCGTGGCTGACCCACGACCACCGCACCGACTACTGAGCCGTCGTGCGAGGAGGGTCAGCTGCCGCGATAGGTCGAGTAGGCGAACGGGCTGAGCAGCACGGGCACGTGGTAGTGGCTCGACTCGTCGGCGAGGGTGAAGTCGATCGTCACACGCGGGTAGAACGTGTCACGCCCGGTCGCCGCGAAGTAGGCGGCGGTCTCGAAGACGAGTCGGTAGTCGGCGGCGGGCAGGGCGTCCGGGCCGAGCTCGGGCACGCGCCCGTCGGCGTTCGTGACGCCGGTGGCGAGTTCGGTGCCCCGTGCGTCGTGGAGCGCGACGGGGACGTCGGCGGCCGGGCGGCCCAGTGCAGCGTCGAGGACGTGCGTCGTGACGTGGCTCATGCTCGGGCCTCGTCGTGGCCGGTGGACGATGGCGCGGCGGGCGCCGGCTCGGCGGGCGCCGGCTCGGCGAAGGTCGACTGCAACCGCAGCAGGGCGATGTCGCGCAGCTCCGCCCCGACGATTCGCCGTTCGGTGTCGTCGTCGAGCCCGAGTCGCCGGTGCAGCTCGCCCACGATCTCGGCCCGGCTCCGACCGGCGGCACGGATCAGGAACACCCGGTCGAAGCGCTGCTCGTACGCCGCGTTGCCCTCGACCAGCAGCTGCGCGAGGGTCTCGTCGTCGGCGTCGGCCGCCGAGCCCTGCTCGCGTCGGCTGAACTCCTGGGCTGCCCCGTCGCCGACCGGCTTCTCGCCGATCCGCGGGTGGTGCGCCATCGCCTCGTCGATCTCGGTGGCGCTGAGCGGCGTCGCCGCGGCGGCCGCGACCGTGATCAGGGCGTCGACGTCGGCGAACGGCGACTGCGCGGCGACGTCGTCGGCCCACCGCTCGACGTTCAGGGCGGCCAGCAGGTGCGAACGCAAGGTGGCGTCGTCGAGCTCGATCATGACGCACACCCTAGCGACGGTGCCCCGACGCGACGGACGTGGCTGGCCGACCCGCGCCTCCCGGACGTCGGGCCACCGGCAGCGCGCGGGCACGGGTCCTTCGACGCCGAGCGAGCCGACACATGCTCGAAACCCCGGTCGTGCAGAGTGGGGTCTCCCATGGACCTGACCACCGTTCGCGAGATCCGCACCCCCTCACGCCGCGACGAGATCGTCTTCGCGCCCGGCGAACGTCCCCTCGGCGGCGGCACGTGGCTGTTCTCCGAGCGGCAGCCCGGGCTGACCGGCCTGGTCGACCTGACCTCGCTCGGGTGGACGCCGGTCGAGCGCGGCATCGCCGCCGACGGCCGCGACGTCGTCAGCGTCGCCGCCACCTGCACCATCGCCGAGCTGCTGCGGCTGCCCGCCGACGCCGACTGGGTCGCCCACCCGCTGATCGACCGGTGCGCGAACTCACTGCTCGCCTCGTTCAAGATCTGGAACGTCGCGACGGTCGGCGGCAACGTCGCCCTCGGGCTGCCCGCCGGGGCAATGACGTCGCTCATGGCCACGCTCGACGCCACGGCCCTCGTCTGGACCACCGACGGCGGCGAACGCCGCCAGCCCGTCTCCACCTTCGTCACCGGGGTGGTGCAGAACGCCCTCGAGCCGGGCGAGGTGTTGCGCGCCCTCGAGGTGCCGGTCGACTCGTTGCGCTCGCGCACCGGGTTCCGCCGCATCTCGCTCAGCCCCCTGGGCCGCTCGGGCACGCTCGTCACGGCCCGGCTCGGCCTCGACGGCGAGTTCGTCGTCACCGTCACGGCGGGGACGACGCGTCCGGTCCAGCTGCGCTTCGACGAGGTGCCCGGCGAGCGGGCCCTGGCCGACACCCTCGCCCGGGTCGACTGCTGGTACTCCGACCCCCACGGCGACCCCGACTGGCGCCGCGCGATGAGCGTCCGCTTCGCCGACGAGCTGCGCGTCGAGCTCGGACGGCCCGCCACCGGCGCACCGGAGCGACCCGTGCGCGAGACGACCCACGACCCGCGCAGCGCGGCCGCGCGCGCGAGGCGGACGCCACCCACCACCACGACCCCCGGAGGCGCGCGATGACCCCGAGACACGTCACGTTCGAGGTCGACGGCCTGCCCCTCGACGCCGACGTCGCTCCCGGCCAGGTGCTGCGGACGGTGCTGCGCGAGAACGGCGTCCACTCGGTCAAGAAGGGATGCGACGCGGGTGACTGCGGCGCCTGCTCGGTGCTGGTCGACGGCGAGCCCGTGCACTCGTGCATCTATCCCGCGCACCGGCTCGAGGGCCGGGCCGTGACGACGGCGGCAGGCCTCGGCACCCCCGAGCACCCCCACCCCGTGCAGCAGGCGTTCGCGGACGCGGCCGGGTTCCAGTGCGGCTTCTGCACGGCCGGCATGGTGGTGACGGCCTCGACGTTCACCGAGGCCGACGCGGACGACCTGCCGCGCCTCCTGAAGGGCAACCTCTGCCGGTGCACGGGGTACCGGGCGATCGGCGACGCGATCTGCGGCGTCTCGAACACGGTGTCCCCGGCCGACGGCGAGGCGGCCGGACAATCGGTGAAGGCTCCGGCGGCGATGCGCGTGGTGTCGGGCGGCGAGCCGTACACGCTCGACTTCCGCAGCACGACGAAGCTGCTGCACCTCGCCGTGCTCGGCAGCCCGCACGCCCACGCCCGCATCACGTCGATCGACACGAGCGCCGCCGAGGCGCTGCCCGGGGTGCACCTGGTGTTGACGCACCGCGACTCCCCCGCGACCCTGTTCTCGACCGGTCGCCACGAGGACCGCGAGGACGACCCCGACGACGGGCTCGTCCTCGACCCCGTTCTGCGGTTCCGCGGGCAGCGCGTGGCCGCAGTCGTCGCCGACGACGTGCGCACGGCGACGAACGCCCTGGCCGCGATCGTGGTCGAGTACGAACCCCTGCCCGCCGTGTTCGACCCCGAGACGGCGCGCGCGCCCGGGGCCCCGTTGCTGCACGGCGAGAAGACCAGCGAGGTGTCGCGCATAGCGTTCCCCGAGCGCAACACCGTGGCCGCGATGCACGACGAGACCGGCGACGTCGAGGCCGGCCTGGCCGCGGCGGACGCGGTGGTCGAGGGCACCTGGCGCACGCAGCGCGTCTCGCACGGAGCCCTCGAGACGCATGCCTCGCGCGGCTGGCTCGACGACGACGGACGCCTCGTGATCCGCACGGCGAGCCAGGTGCCGTTCCTCGTGCGGGACGAGCTGGCTCACGTCTTCGGGCTGCCGCAGGAGCAGGTCAGGGTCTTCGCCGCCCGCGTGGGCGGCGGTTTCGGGGGCAAGCAAGAGCTGATCACCGAAGACCTGGTCGCCCTCGCCGTGCTGCGCACCGGTCAGCCCGTGCAATACGAGTTCACCCGCGAGGACGAGTTCACCATCGCCCCGACCCGCCACCCGATGCGCGTCCGCGTGCGCGTCGGGGCGACGAACGACGGGGTGCTGACCGCGCTGCACGTCGACCAACTGATGGACACGGGCGCCTACGGCAACCACGGCGTCGGCGTCATGTACCACTCCGTGCACGAGTCGACCAGCGTCTATCGCTGCCCGAACAAGCGCGTCGACGCCGAGTCGGTCTACACGAACAACCTACCCTCGGGGGCGTTCCGCGGGTACGGGCTCGGGCAGGTCGTCTTCGCCGTCGAGTCCGCGATGGACGAACTGGCCCGCGAGCTCGGCATCGATCCGTTCGAGCTGCGCCGCCGCAACGTGATCGTCCCCGGCGACCCGATGGTGGTCACCGACCCCGACGAAGAGAGCGACCTGCTGATCGGCAGTTACGGACTCGACCAGTGCCTCGACCTGGTCGAGCAGGCGCTAGCGTCTCCTGCTCCCGAGGGCGCGCCTCCTGCCCCCGTCGGCCCGACCTGGTCGACCGGGCGCGGCATGGCCCTTGCCATGATCGCGACGATCCCGCCGCGCGGTCACTTCGCCGACACCTCGATCGAGTTGCTGCCCGACGGCCGCTACGACATCGGCGTCGGCACGGCCGAGTTCGGCAACGGCACGACGACCGTGCACACCCAGCTCGTCGCCTCGGCGCTCGGCACCACGCCCGACCGGGTCGTCGTCCGGCAGTCCGACACCGACGTGGCCCGCTACGACACCGGGGCCTACGGTTCGGCCGGCGTCGTGGTCGCGGGCAAGGCGCTACTCGCCGCGGCCCACAAGCTGCGTGCGGCCATGGTCGACCGCGCCCTGGCGATCGCAGGAGGCGCGGGTCACGCCGTCGACACCGGCACCGCCCCCGAGGTGGTCGCGGGCGGCGTCGTGGTGCGGGTCGGCCCCGGTGCCGATGCGACCGTCCTCGTGTCCGGCGAGCGGCTGCTGGCCGACGGTCCGCTCACGGCCGACGGTTCCCATGACGGCACCCCACGCTCGGTGGCGTTCAACGTGCACGGCTTCGAGGTCGCCGTCGACCGGGCGAGCGGCGAGGTGCGCCTGCTGCGCTCGGTGCAGGCGGCGGACGCCGGCGTGGTGCTGAACCCCGAGCAGCTACGCGGCCAGGTCGAGGGCGGCACGGCGCAGGCGATCGGCACCGCGCTCTACGAAGAGATGATGCTCGACGACGAGGGGCGCGTGCTGACGACGGCGTTCCGCAACTACCGGATGCCCAAGTTCGGCGACGTGCCCCAGACCGAGGTGCACTTCACGACCACGCACGACGACCTCGGCCCGCTCGGTGCCAAGTCGATGAGCGAGGCGCCGTACAACCCGGTGGCCCCGGCCCTGGCGAACGCGATCCGCGATGCCCTCGGGGTGCGGCCGTACGAGCTGCCGATGTCGCGCGACCGACTCTGGCGCCTCGCCGGCGGTCGCTGAACCGAGCCGGGCCAGGTCGGGCCGAGTCGAGCCGGGCCAGGTCGGGCCAGGCCGGGCCAGGTCGGGCCGATCCGTTCTCCCTCCGAGCCTGATCCGGTCCGTACCGGATCACGAGTCGCACCACGAACCGAACGTCGCACCGCCGAGGTGCGCGGTGCGACGTTCGGTCGACGGTGCGACGCGGGAGCGGACGGCCCCGGGCCCGGGCCCCGGCTCAGACCTCGCGCTCGGTCACCCCGGCCGGTGCCGCGGGCCCGCGCACGGCGTCGTGCGCCGACACGTCGCGGTCCGCGCCCTCGTCGCGCGCCTGCACCCGCGGCGAGTTGAGCAGCAGGTTGAGCAGCACGGCGACGATCGCCCCGGCGCTGATGCCCGAGTCGAACACGATCGTGAACCAGGTCGGGAACTGCGCGTAGATCTCGGGGCTGACCGTGGGCAGCAGGCTGACGCCCAAGGCGACCGCCACGATCAGGATGTTGCTGTTGGTGAACCGCACCTTCGACAGCGTCCGGATGCCGCTCGCCGAGACCATGCCGAACAGCGCGACGCCCGCCCCTCCGAGCACCGCCACCGGCACGCCCTCGACGACGGCCCCGAGCGCGGGCACCAAGCCGAGCACCACGAGGATGCCCCCCGCCAGCGTCGCCACGTACCGCGACTTCACGCCGGTGATGCTGACCAGGCCGACGTTCTGCGCGAACGCGGTGTACGGGAACGTGTTGAAGACTCCGCCGATGACGGTCGACAGGCCGTCGGCCCGCAGCCCGTCGGCCAGTCGTCGCGGCGTCACGGGCCGGTCGACGATCTCGCCCACCGCGATGATGTCCCCGGTGGTCTCGGTCATGATCACCAGGCCGACGATGCACATCGACACGATCGCGCTCACCGGGAAGGTCGGCAGTCCGAAGTGGAACGGCAGGGCGAGGCCGAACCAGGCGCTCTCGCCCACTCCGCTCCAGTCGGTCAGCCCGAACGGCCAGGCGACGAGGGTGCCGACGACGAGCCCCAGCAGGATAGACAGACGGCGGAGCGCAGGAGGCGCGAACCGCTCGATCAGGATGATCAGCAGCAGGGTGCCCGCGGCGAAGGCGATGTCGAGGGGACGTCCGAAGTCGTCGGAACCCGCGCCTCCTCCGACCCAGCCGGCGGCGACGTCCATCAGCGAGACGCCGATGATCAGGATCACCGTGCCGGTGACGATCGGCGGGAAGAACCGGACCAGCTTCGAGAAGAACGGGGCGAGCAGCATCATGAAGACACCGCTCGCGATGACCGAGCCGTAGATCGCCGTGATGCCGTACTCGCCGCCGATCACGATCATCGGGCCGACGGCGGCGAAGGTGCAGCCCTGCATCAGCGGCAGCCGCACCCCGAAGCGCCAGAACCCCACGGACTGCACGATCGTCGCGATGCCGGCCACGAACAGGTCGGCGCTGATCAGGTACGCGATGTCGCCGGGCTCGAGCTGGCCCATGCCGACCAGCGCTCCGCCGACGATCAGCGGGACGGCGACCGCCCCGGCGTACATCGCGAGCACGTGCTGCAGGCCAAGCGGGAAGAGCCTCCGCAGCGGCGGGACGCGGTCGACGGGGTGCTTCTCGACGGTGTCGACGGACGCGCCGCCGGCGGCAGCCGGTACGGACGAGGGCTGGGACATCGGGACTCCTGATCGTGGGGATGCCGGGTGGTCGTCGTCAGCGTACGAAACGCGGGTTTCGTCGCGACGGCACGCGTGTTTCAGGCTCGTGACGTCGGCGCAGCGGGTGCCGATGCACCCGGTTCCGAACGATGAACCCACGAGGAATCGGGTGCATCGTTCGATGCCGGGTGCATCGAGGGGGAGGCGCGGGCCGGCTGTCGAGGACGGCACGCGGTACCACCGCCAGGCGGCGCGACGCGGCGCGCGGCGCTGCGCTGCGCGAG